>JAZLGR010000018.1:0-328725 GCA_045616445.1 Candidatus Fimousia sp.
TGTTTTGTGTGTTAGACTTCATTATAGATACCTCTCTGTTCAATAAGATTTTTACCAACCGCCAAGTCAGTAGTCTTATTGTACTCTGAGGTATTTTTAATTTTCAACGTCTACGATTTATACTATACAGGAAGCTCCTTACAAATATAATTGGCCAGGCTGAAAAGGACATTGTTCTTATCGATGGATATGTGGACGTCAACACGCTCAACATTCTTGCGAAAAAGAAAGATGGAGTGGAAGTAGAAATCTTTACTCTTCCAAGTGCAAAGATAACAAAGAAAGATATCGAAACATTTAATAAGCAATATCCACAACTTAAGGTTGAGCGTACAAACGAATTCCATGATCGTTTTTTGATTCTTGATAGAAATATAGCGTATCATATTGGTGCCTCATTAAAAGATGCTGGTAATAAATGCTTTGGAATTAGTAAGATTGAAGATGAAAAATGTATTGCGGAATTATTAAGACGAAGTTCTAATAATGGGTGATTGAATACCATTTTGTGGAGGTGCGCAAAATGGTTACAAGCGGAAGGTGACCAGAATTTCTTACAGAAAGATCGAAAACGTGAAGTCGCAATTTGCAACTTCACGGACTTCTAACATGCAAATAGTAATTCATCCCCAGTTTGGGGACAATTTGAGAAAACTATACACAGGGTGTTAAAAAGTTTAACTGGGTACCTATTATTGAGCGTTTACTATATAATTGCAGCTGTTATCTATTCATTTAGGAAGATCTTTATCCTTATAATTAAGTATGCTAAAATATAAGAATCAATGATAAGGGGTAGATGTTATGAAAAAAGAAATTAAAAATCAGCTAATTGCTGGCTTTGAAACAGCCTTTATAAATAGTAATTATCAATCAAATCTTGCATACAAACCTACTTTTGTGTCTAATAATCATAAAGAAGGAAAGAAAGTAATTGCGTCTATTGAAGATGAATTACTAGCCTGTGATGAGTTTTCAATCAGTGTAGCATTTATTACTATGGGAGGAATTACTCCGCTACTTCAAACTCTCAAGGAATTAGAAAAGAAAAATATCCCAGGCAAAATTATGACTACAGATTATTTGATGTTTTCTGATCCGAGAGCAATTGAAAAATTAGCTGGATTAAAAAACATTGAGATTCGTATGTATCACACAGTAGAGGGAGAAGCTGGATTCCATACGAAAGGATATATTTTCAAAAAAGAAGAAATCTATAGAATTATTGTTGGAAGTTCTAATATGACAAAAAGCGCTCTGACAGTAAACAAAGAATGGAATACAAGAATCATTTCAACACAGCAAGGAGAATATGCGCAGGAAATTATTGAAGAATTTACGAATCTTTGGAATGATTCTATTGAATATGAAGATTTTATTGGAAATTACAAGAAAGCATATAACACGAATAAAGAATTAATAAAGAAGCAAAGAGAAGTAGCAAAGTTGATGGAAATTCCATCAATTGAGGCTTATAAATTAAAACCAAACTCCATGCAGGTTGCGTTTATAAAGAATCTAAAAGAGATTAAAGAAGAAGGATCTGACAGAGCATTACTTATTTCAGCAACCGGTACTGGCAAAACGTATGCATCTGCATTTGCACTGCGTGAAGACAATCCGAAAAAGGCTTTATTCTTGGTTCATCGTGAACAGATTGCAAAGCAGGCCATAAAAAGTTACAAGAATGTATTTGATAACCACAAGAAGTTTGGTTTGTTATCCGGAAATTCTAAGGATTTTGAAGCTGATTATCTATTTTCTACCATGCAAATGATGGCAAGATCTGAAGTTCATGAAAGATTTGCATCGGATGAATTTGACACAATTATTGTGGATGAGGTGCACAGAGCTGGTGCGGAAAGCTATCAGAAGATTTTAAATTACTTTAAACCGCGATTCTTACTTGGAATGACAGCAAGTCCGGAAAGAACGGATGACTATGACATCTTCTCATTATTTAATCATAAAATCGCTTATGAGATTCGACTGCAGCAGGCCTTAGAAGAGAATTTATTATGCCCGTTCCATTATTTTGGTATCACAGATTTGGTTATAGAAGGTGATGTAGAGGGTAGTAGAGATACAAGAGATTTTGCCAAGCTAATTGCCGATGATCGTGTGGATTATATTTTAGAGCAGGCGAATTATTATGGACATAGTGGTGAAAGAGTAAAAGGGCTCATCTTCTGCAGCCGAAAGGATGAAGCAATTGAATTGTCCAAAAAATTTAATCAAAAAGGATTAAAGACAGCTTTTTTATGCGGCGCAGATTCACAAGTGCGAAGAGAAGAATGCATTGAATTACTGACTTCTAATTCTGAAGATTATTTGGATTACATTTTTACAATTGATATTTTTAATGAAGGTGTTGATATTCCGGAAATCAATCAGGTCATTATGTTACGTCCGACTCAGTCTCCGATTGTATTTGTTCAACAGTTGGGTCGAGGTCTTCGTAAAGCGGATGATAAAGAATATGTTGTTATTCTTGATTTTATTGGAAATTATAAGAATAATTTCATGATTCCGATTGCATTATCTGGCGATCGAAGCTATAACAAAGATACAATACGGAGATATGTGCGTGAAGGATCTAGAGTAATTCCTGGAAGCTCAACCATTCATTTTGACGAAATTTCAAGAAAAAGAGTCTTTGAATCCATTGATGCAAGTAACTTTAACAACATTAAATTGATTCGTGACAGTTATCAACAATTGAAATATAAATTAGGTAAAATTCCAGCATTGATGGACTTTGATCGTTATGGTGAAATTGATGTACTTCGTATTTTTGACAATAAGAGTTTAGGGTCTTATTATAAATTTCTCGTAAAATATGAGAAAGAATACAAGGTCCGCCTTTCTGAAAAGGAAGAAAAGGCCATTGAGTTTATTTCTAAAAAACTGGCAAATGGTAAGCGAATTCATGAGTTAGAGCTTCTAAGACGTATGCTGACTTATAGAAAAAGTCTTATGGGAATGTTAGCAAAGTCATTGAAGAATGATTATCAGATTACTCTGTCTGAAAAGGGTCAGGAAAATGTAATTAATATGATGACAAATGAATTTCCATCAGGAACGGGAAAAAAGACTTATCAGGACTGCATATTCTTGGAAAATGATGGACAAGGAGATTACCAGGTATCGAAAACATTTGCCAAAATGCTTGCTAACAAAGAGTTTTATGACATTTTAGAAGAATTAGTAGAGTTTGGTATTTCTAGATTCCAGCGTGATTATAGTGATCGTTATCAGGATACAGATTTTGTCTTATATCAAAAGTATACTTATGAAGATGCATGTCGTTTGCTGAATTGGAAGAATAATGAAGTACCATTAAATATTGGTGGTTATAAGTTTGATAAACATACGAAGACTTTCCCTGTGTTTATCAACTATGATAAAACCGAAGATATCAGTGATACGACCAAGTACGAAGATCATTTTACGAATGCTTCGACATTGATTGCAATCTCTAAAAGTGGCAGAAGTTTGGAATCTGAAGATGTTCAGAATTTTCTGTATGCTAAAAGTCGTGGGATTGATGTACAGCTGTTTGTTCGTAAGAATAAGGATGATAAGGTTTCAAAGGAATTTTATTATCTGGGTCGTATGACGGCAACTGGAAAAGCGAAGGAATTTGTTATGGCAAATACGGACAAAACTGCCGTGGAGATTGAATGGCATTTGGATGTTCCGGTTCGCGAAGATATTTACGAATATATTGTAGCTAATTAATATAGAGGAAAGAAATAAGCATGAAAACAATAAAAGTCGTCGCAGCAGTCATCTGTGACTCAATGGAAAACAAGAAGAGAATATTTGCCACTGCCAGAGGATATGGTGACTTGAAAGGTGGATGGGAATTTCCTGGTGGGAAAGTAGAGCCTGGGGAAAATCCAAGGGATGCTATTGTTCGGGAAATCAGAGAAGAGTTGGAAGCAACCATTAGAGTTGGAGATTTGATTGATACCATTGAATACGATTATCCAACCTTTCATCTGTCCATGGATTGCTTTTGGGCAGAAGTGGCAGAAGGAGAACTGATCCTTAAGGAAGCAGAAGCTGCAAAATGGCTGACGAAAGATAGTTTGGACAGAGTGGCATGGCTTCCTGCGGATGTGACACTTATTGAGAAGATCAGAGAAGCGATGTAAATAAGCTGTATAAACAGAGGCGTTTACCAATGTGGTAAGCGCCTTGTTTTGATTTATTTTTTATGTAAAAATAAAACTGTGTATTAGAGAATAGCGTAAATACAGTTATTACCGTTACCTATAAGGGATTTAGACACATTACTGTACACATTGCACAGTTAATGCACTTACGCATTACAGTTTACGTATTTTTAGTAAATTCGCATACGGTAAAATAGTACGTATTGTTAAATGAAAAAAATGAATTGCGCAATCGTTCTATGCATATAAGAGGAAAGTTTGAAGATATAAATAAACAGGACACTGGGCGTGAGAAACTAAACGAATGCGACAAAAACGAGTTGGGATGCTTTTTGTCGCGACAAAAATGCGACATAAATATTTGCGTTGCATTTGCGGCGCAATGATGCTACGATACAGATATAGGAGGTGACAGGATGAAGGAAAATCGCACTCTTGAATTTAAAGCAGATGTAACGAATACTTTTTTAAAAACTGTAAGTGCGTATTCTAATTTTGGTACAGGAGAAATAATATTTGGAATTAATGATGATGGAAGTGTCTATGGAATAGATAATCCAGAGAAAGTTTGTCTAAACTTAGAAAACAAGATCAATGATTCTATTAATCCGAAACCTGAATACTCATTATCTGTTAATCAGATGAAAAAAACGATTACGTTAACAGTATTTGAAGGAAAATATAAACCATATTTATACAAAGGGAAAGCGTATAGAAGAAGCGATAGCGCAACAATTGAAGTGGATCAGCTTGAGCTAAAGAGATTGACTTTAGAGGGAAGTAATCTTTATTACGAAGGTCTTCCAAATGACCAGAAAAAATTCACATTTAACTATTTTGAAAAGAAACTTAAAGAACGTCTGGGAATATCAGAATTAACAGAAGATATGCTGCGAACATTTGGTTTCCTTGTGGATGAAAGGTACAATAATGCTGCTGCATTATTTTCAGATTCCAATACGTTTTACGGAATAGATGCAGCTCGTTTTGGTGAAACAATCAATATTATCAATGATAGAGAAACATTTTCTGGGACATCTATACTTGAACAATATGATCATGCAGTAAATATGTATGCAAAGTATTATCAGTATGAAGAAATATCTGGAATAGAACGAAAAACGATAGAATTGATACCGGAAAGAGCTTTTCGTGAAGCTGTAGCCAATGCTCTTGTCCATCGTACTTGGGATATTAATTCCAATATTCGAATCTTTATGTATCCAGACAGAGTTGAAGTGTTTTCTCCAGGAGGTCTTCCGAAAGGAATAACGAAAGAAGAGTATTTGACAGGAATGATCTCTAATCTCAGAAATCCAATTATTGGGAATGTATTCTTCCGTTTGAAATACATAGAAATGTTCGGAACAGGTATACATCGAATTAAAGATGCATATAAAGATAATTCTATCCAGCCTCAGTTTGAAATTACGGAAAATAGCATAAAAGTAGTTTTACCTATTATGAATTATGGATATCAAGCGACGAAAGACGAACAGTGTATTATAGACTTACTGTCTGGAGGAAGAGTAATGTCAAGCCGTGAAATAGCTGAGAAAATGAATTGTGGTAAAGATAAGGCTATTCGATTACTGCATTCTCTTGAAGAAAAGAACTATATAAAGGTATTGGGCAGTGGTCGAGGAACGAAATACAGTATAAAATAATATCTAAATATTGGACAACTTTGGTTTATGTTACTATGAATCAAGTTGTCCTTGTTTTTCCTTCCTTCACTTGACATCTTCGGTACAGTCAAAACGTGTTTGTTATTGTTAAGTATTATCTCAAACTGTAAAGAAACAATGCAATGGAAAAACCACGCATTGCGCTATAAGAGGAATCCTGATATAATATATTTAAAACCACACAATGCGAGGTGAACCTATGAAAGAGAATAATATAATAACAACCCTGAGAAAGCAAGTTGGAATGACGAGAAAAGCATTTTCAGAACATATTGGAATTCCGGTGAGAACATTGGAAGATTGGGAAGCTGGTAGGAGAACACCGCCGGAATATATCCCAAGATTGATCGCATATCAGTTAAAATATGAGGAATTAGTATGTAAATATGAGGAAGTAGTAAAAAATATGAGAAGTGATGTTTAAGGTGACAACGATGATTTCCAACGATCCATTTGAAGAATATATTAGACAAACAGAACCGAATAAACGTGATAAAGGGTACGCCTGGCAGACTGCGATTGGTCTTCAGGACGTAGACGGGTTGAAGCCATCACAATATCTGATAAAGACAGCTATCAAGAATATAGAAGGCGAAATTAGTATAGATGAAGCAGGAATTTTACTTGAAAGTTACTATAAAGAAAACCCAGTGAATGATATAACTGATCGTACCGAAGAGGCAGATAAGGTATCGCTTCGAATAGCCAAGTTATTATCGGAGAAGTCTTTTTCATTTACTCCAAATGAATATTTATCGATTCATCGAATACTTTTTCAAGGCATTTATAAGCATGCAGGAAAAATGCGTGATTATAATATCACGAAAAAGGAATGGGTTTTGGATGGAGCTACTGTGCTGTATGGTAGTGCATCTGAACTTCGAGCAACATTGGAATACGATTTTTCACAGGAGAAAAGTTACAGCTATAAAGGACATACAATGGATGAAATTATACATCATCTTGCTGTATTTGTTTCAAGATTATGGCAAATTCATGTGTTTTGCGAGGGAAATACGCGTACAACAGCAGTATTCTTTATCAAGTATTTACGTACATTGGGATTTGATGCATCAAATGATATTTTCGCAGAAAATGCATGGTATTTTAGAAATGCTCTAGTAAGAGCTAATTACAATGATTTAAAAAATAATATTCATGAGACAACAGATTATCTGGAAAAGTTTCTTAGAAACCTATTGTTAAATGAAAAAAATGAATTGCGCAATCGTTCTATGCATATAAGTGGAAAGTTTGAAGATATAAATAAACAGGACATTGGGCGAGAGAAACAGGACATTGATAACAAAAATTCTATTCAAAACAGGATATTGGGACTGTCTGATAGAACGAAACAGAACATCGAAAAGTTAAGGCAGAGTATAGGAACAGAAGTGATTTTTGGTAGAAGCGATGTGATGAATATACTCAAACTTACACCTTCGCCTGCTTCAGAGTTGATTAAGAAAATGCTGAATTCAAACATTATTGAACCAGTAAAAGGTCATGGAAAAGGGAAATATCATTTTGTATAAATAACATTTTGTTAGAGTAAAAAAGAGAAAAAATAACATTTCCCGACTAGACAAATTCGGGTACAGGAAAAACATATGCATCAGCATTTGCACTTCGAGAAGACAATCCTAAAAAGGCGCTATTTTTAGTTCATCGTGAACAGATTGCGAAGCAGGCAATAAAGAGTTACAAGAATGTATTCGATAAGCGCCTTATTATACTTCACGAATCGTGAAAGCATCGAACTCTCCCCCTATGCTAAACTTTACATAAGAAGATATGTATTTTAATAGGAGGAGTAATAATGAAAAACAAAATTATTTGTGCGTTACTGATTTTATGTCTGGCCATGGGATTAAGTGCCTGTGGAGGCAGCGGGAGTAAAGAATCTGCGAAAAAAGATGTTTCAGCTGAAAAATATGCTTCACTGGAAGAGGCTGTAGATGCCCTGGAACAGCATGAGAAAGATTTTGAAGAAAAAATGGAGGATGCTGCCAAAGAGGAACTGGATGGATATGAAAAATCCTATGATTTTCTGTTAGAAAATGAAGATAAATTACAGGAATGGTATAAAAATAGAAGAGAGGAAGCGTCCGAGTACTATGAAATTTTAATTGAAGATACGAAAGCATGTTATCGTTCATTCTATCCGGATGTTGATTTTGATGATGAAGATGCTTTTAGTGAGAATGAGAAAAAGTGTTATGATGCCTATAATGATGCACTTGATGATTTCAGTGACTGCACTTCCGATTGTTATTCTGATATGAACGAATGGATATGGGATGCCTGCGATAGTGTGGAATATGATGATCCAAGATATGATGATGCTGAAAAATTGACAGAAAAACTTTTAAATGAGCATTATGATTATAGCAAAAAACAGAGTGAAATCTATTATGATGCCTGGGATTTGTTGAATGACTATTATTATAAAGTGTCATCTTGTTTCCTCGATGGAATCGATGATATCGAATCCATTTTTAGAAGTGCAGAAAAAGAATATGAAAAAGAAAAAACTGAAGAAAAGGCTGAAGAAGTGACCACAGAAGCAACTACTGAGGCAACTACGGAAGCTACCACCGAGGCGACAACAGCCAAGAAAAAGGTGAAGAAAAAAGCGAAGAAATCATCTGCAATTGATCCGGATTTCAAAGAAATGATGGATAATTACGAAGAATTCATGGATGAATATGTAGAGTTCATGAAATCATACGATGCATCTGATGTATCTGCTCTTACAAAGTATACAAAGTTGTTGGCAAAATATGAAAAATTTGCTTCTCAGATTGATAAGGTGGATGAGGATGAGCTGAATGATGCAGAACTGGCTTATTACATCGATGTAACAGCTCGTGTGGAGAAGAAATTGTTAAGTATTGATTAGAATTGCGGCTTGAATAAAGTGTAATAGAGGTGTTGTACTAAGTATTAGTGCAGCACCTTTTTTCGGCTGAAAATACGTTGCACATACATTTTTGATATGGGTAATGAATAATGCTATAATCATTGTATGGATAGATGGAGGTAGAAATAAATATGAATAATAAAAAAGAATTAAAACTTCATGCAGTTGTGTCACCAACAGAAACGGTGGTTGTGTCTGCATATGATGAGACAGGAAAACCAGAAGCGTGTACACTGGCATTTTACATGGTGAGCAGTCATGTTCCACCTTGCGTTACAATTGCGATCAATGCTACGCTGCGTAGAAAAACTTTGGCTGCGATGCTTCAGACAGGTGCATTTGTACTGGGTTTTCCAAGTGTCGATCAGGTGAAGGAAGCAGATTATCTTGGAGTGGAATCCGGATATAATACTGATAAACTGGCAAACATCGGTTATACAACCAGCGATGCAAAGACAGTGCATGCGCCGATCATTAACGAGTTTGCATTATCCTTAGAATGTGAGATTGTACATACAGTCACCATTGGAAGCCATACCCAGGTGACAGGCGAAGTGAAGAGAATTCTTGCAGATGAATCCATCTTAAATGAAAAAGATAAGATTGATCTGTCCAAGTTAAAACCGATTATTTACGATGAAGAACAGCTTCGTTATCTGTCTGTCGGAGAGAAAGTGGCAGATGCTTTCACAACAGGGTTAGAACTGAAGAAGACATTTGAATAGAAGAGAGAGTATGGAAAAAAGTATGAAAAAAGCAATCATGTATGGTGCCGGAAGTATCGGAAGAGGCTTTATCGGTGCTCTGTTTACAAAAATCGGATATGAAGTGGTATTTGTGGATGTCAATGATGAAGTGGTGAATACAATTAATAGAGAGAAGACATATCCACAAATTATTATGGAGCGAAATCAGCGCACGAACTGGATTACGAATATCAGAGCTGTGGACGGGAAGGATACATTTGCAGTGGTGAATGAAATCGCAACTGCAGATCTGATGGCGACTGCTGTTGGAGCCCATATTTTAGAAAAAATCGCACCAATCATTGCTGATGGTCTGGTGAAACGCTGGGAGATTGATCCAGAACGGACATTGGATATCCTGATCTGTGAAAATCTCATGGACGCCGATGTGATATTAAGAGATGCGCTGTTGAAATATCTGCCAGAAGAATATCATGGCGCAATGAAAGAAAAACTTGGTATCGTGGAAACTTCCATTGGAAGAATGGTGCCACCGGCAGATCCAGCATCCATTCCAGCGGATGAGCATCCGTTGGCAGTGCGTGTGGAAGCCTATGATTATCTGCCAGTTGACAAAGCGGCTTTCAAGGGCGAAATACCAGCCTACGAAAAGATCGTGCCTTATGAACCATTCCATTATTATCTGGAACGAAAGTTATATATCCATAACATGGCCCACGTGGTAGTTGCATTCTTAGGAAGAAGAATGGGCGCAACATTGATCGACGAAGCAGCAGCAGATCCATCCGTGCAGAAAATCATCACAGGATGCATGACGGAAAGCGCAGCAACGTTATCTGAAAAATATCAGGTGCCATATTATGACTTGCATCTGCACATCGAAAATCTGGTATACAGATTCCAGAATATCTATCTGAAAGACACCATTGACCGTGTGGCACGTGATCCAATGAGAAAATTACAGCCCAAAGACCGCCTGGTGGGTGCTGCAAGAACCTGCGAAGAGATGGGCAAAAGACCAATCTATCTGGCTTTCGCAATCGCTTTGGCACTTTCATTCTTTGATACTGATGATCTGGTGGGATTCTTAGAAGAAGTATGTAAGATAGATAGGGAAGAGCAGCTGAGTAAGGATGTGTTGTATTTTTACGAGGTATTGATGGATGACGGTGTGACAGTGTATGACTGTTTGACGAAGATAGAGATGTATCGGAATGATGTCATTGGGAGTATGGTATAAGTAGTGTAGAAGTACATATTTGCTATTACTCTACTCCACCCATATCAAGCCAGAAGTCTTCACATACCCGCTCTTGGTTTTGTATTTTACCTTGATCCATTTGCCGGATAAGTCGTATGTTTTTGAGAAGACGATGGCACTCTTTGGAATGCTTGCGATCTTTTTAGAACTGGTGCTCTTGCTCTTTCTTAAAGTGGTGGCAGATTTTGCTTTGTATGGAGTGTAGGTTGCATAACCGGATAATCCATTGCCGCGCCATGTACAGTATTTCTGATCGATCCAGCCGGTTTTGCCGCCGTAAGTGACATTATAGAAGCCATTTTTCTTATTGACACCGTAGTTCCAGGTGACGAATTTGCCATATGGGACATTCTTCAGGACCTTGGCAGATCCGCTTGCAGATTTTCTGATTGGAGCAGATTTCTTGCAGTTGTATACATAGCTGGCATAGAATTTGGAAGCGTCTACATCCGTGCTGTTCATGATGGTACTGGTTGTTGCCAGAAGTATCACGGTGAGGATCATAGCGATTAATTTTTTCATTCTTTTTCTCCTTTTTTTAGATATTTTTCATGGACTTTTCTTTGATTATAGCATAGAATCGTTATTGATAACCAAAATGATTGGTTGAGTATATGAGATAAGGAGATTTGATATGTCTACATTAGTCGGAATTATTATGATTGTAATGAAGGTGTTGTTCATTTCCAGAACAACCAATAGTTTGAATATGGTACCTCTTCCAGGTGACAAGAATTACAGAGATCCAACTGCTTGCACACTCCTGGCACTGTTCATTCCATTCTACACCTTATATTGGATTTATAAGATGTCCAGAAGAATTGACATCCTTTTAGACAGAAGCGGATATAATGAGAGTGTGACAGCACTCTATACTATTTTGGGACTTTTCGTTCAGCCAGTTGCATTGATCCTGATGTACTTAAAATTACAGCAGTTTGCAGAAGGCATGTAGGTCACTATGGTCACTATGAGAATCATAGTGACCTTCTTTTTTCGCTTTTTTTCAGTTATAATAGAGTTAAATAACGAAACGTGAATATGAAAACTGAAGGAGGAAAAAATGAAAAAGAAGAACTTACCATTTTTAATCTGTGCATTGGTAATTGTTGGTATCTTTATCGTGATTACTAACATTACTCCAGGAACTGTCACAGAGACCTATCATCCAGCCGTATATGGAACGATCGGTTCACTTCTTCCACCGGTCATGGCTATTATTTTGGCCCTAATCACAAAGGAAGTATATTCATCCCTTTTTGTGGGAATTATCTCTGGCGCTCTTCTTTATGCCAACGGTAATTTAGAATTGATGCTTAATACCATGCTGTTTTTCAATGGTGAAGAAGGTGGCGGTATGGTAACAAAGTTATCTGACAGCTGGAATGTGGGCATTATCGTATTTTTAGTTGTGCTTGGTATTATGGTAGCATTGATGAACAAGGTTGGTGGATCTGCTGCATTTGGTCGCTGGGCATCCGAGCATATCACATCCCGCGTTGGCGTTCAGCTTGCCACCATGGCGCTTGGCGTACTGATCTTTGTTGATGATTATTTCAACTGTCTTACCGTGGGATCTGTTATGAGACCAGTTACCGACCGTCAGAAGATCTCCCGTGCAAAGCTTGCTTACTTAATTGATGCCACTGCAGCTCCAGTTTGCATCATCGCACCTGTTTCAAGCTGGGCAGCAGCCGTTACCTCATCTGTACCGGAAGGCTCTGATATCAATGGATTTGCCATGTTCCTTCACACTATTCCTTACAACTTATATGCATTGACTACGCTAATTATGATTATCTATATCACCGTGACAAAGCTTGATTACGGTCCAATGAAGCTCCATGAAACCAATGCGAAGAATGGTGATCTCTTCACCACGGCAGCCCGTCCTTATGGCGATGAAAATGATGAAAATACGAATCCGAATGGCGCAGTCATCGACTTGGTATTTCCAGTGGCTGTTCTTATTGTATGTGCCATCATCGGCATGATTTACACCGGGGGCTTCTTTAGTGGTGAAAGCTTTGTGGACGCATTTGCCGGCGCAGATGCTTCCATGGGCCTGGTGCTTGGAAGTATGGTTACCTTAGTCATCACCTTCGTCTTCTTCATGACTCGTGGCGTGTTGACATTCTCTGAATTCATGGAATGTGTTCCGGAAGGATTTAAGGCCATGGTTGCTCCAATTCTCATCTTGACCCTTGCATGGACCCTTTCCGGAATGACCGGACTTCTTGGCGCAAAATACTACGTTCACGACTTGGTAGCAGCTTCCGCAGGAGCTTTGAAGATGTTCTTGCCAGCACTTATCTTCGTGGTAGCAATTTTCCTTGCCTTCTCTACCGGAACCAGTTGGGGAACATTTGCCATTTTGATTCCGATCGTATGCCACGTATTTGGCAGTGGTGACACCTATGAGATGCTTGTCATCTCCATCGCTGCATGTCTTTCTGGCGCTGTGTGCGGAGATCATTGTTCACCGATTTCCGATACGACCATTATGGCATCGGCAGGTGCCCACTCAGACCATGTGAACCACGTATCCACACAGCTTCCGTATGCCATGACCGCAGCAGCCGTTTCTGCCGTTGGTTATGTGTTGGCAGGAGCCCTTGGATATTATGCAAAATCTTCCGTGGCCATGGTTGCGCTGCCATTTAGTATTGTACTTTTACTTGCGGTTCTTACGATAATCAAAAAAGTTCAGAATTAAAATTTAAGAATTAATATGTATCAATTGGCTATTTCGTTTACTGCTATTATGGCCAACGTAGCAACTGTGCTTACACTATTCTTTGCAACCAGATGATAGTATGAGAGGGGGGATGGTTATGAAAGAAATTACTATACTCATGCAGTCTCCAGAAGATCCAATTCTTCGCACGCGGGTTGGCTGCAGAGGAATCATAATAAAAGAAGGCAGGATTCTCTTATCCTGTGAATCCAAAAAGAACTGGTATTTTATCCCCGGTGGCGGATTAGAAGAGGGAGAAACCTTAGAAGAAGGCTGCATCCGCGAGGTGGAAGAAGAGACAGGGGTGATTGTCCGTGTGAAAGAGCATGTCATCACAGTGAATTGTATATACCGGGGGCGCAATTTCCAAAATCATTTTTTCCTGTGTGAAGAGGTTGGAAGGGCAGAGCAGAGGCTGACGAATGAGGAAGCAGATAATGAACTTGTACCGGTGTTTCTGCCTGTGGATGAAGTACTTGAGATGTTCAGCAGATACGAGGAACTTCCAGAGGAGCAGCTTGCTTATGCTGGATGTAATCATCGGGATTTTGAAGTTTTGAAATACTATTTGAATAGATAAAAAGAGATAAATTATTATTATATTATGTATCATTATTATATGTTCCATAAACCATACGGCTGTGTGACCGCTCGGCGTGATGACAGATTCCCGACGGTAATGGACTATTTTAAAGAACTGAATAACCCGAATCTCTCACCGGTTGGGAGACTGGATCGGGAGACAGAAGGCCTGCTTTTCATCACAGACGATGGCAAGTGGAACCAGAGAATGACCAATCCAATCTATAAGAAGGAGAAGGTCTATGAATTTCTGGCTATGGGCGTGCCGACAGAGGAAATCATCGGAAATCTGGAGGCAGGCGTCCTGTTGATTGGCAGTAATCAACCGACGAAACCTTGTAAGGTGGAGGTTGGAGAGAAGATGACTTTGGCGGATGTCATTCACACATTGCCCGAACCAATTCAGGAATCCATTGGCAAGAACCGCCCAGATCAGCCCGTATTTTATGGAAAAATCACCATTACAGAAGGGCGCAAACGTCAAATCCGCAGGATGTTTAAATCCCAGAGATGTATGATCATGTATCTGAAACGGCTGTCCATGGATGGAATCAGTCTGGATGAGAATCTAAAACCAGGAGAATGGAAGGAGATTACGCCATGCTAATCGGAATTTGTACGAATATGTTACCAAAGGAACCGAATTCCGTTGGATTTGAGTATGCTGAAACCATCAAAGCGGTAGGCTATGATTATATCGAGCTGCCATTAGGACAGCTGAATCTGTCAAGCGATGGGGATTTTCGTGAGATCTGCCGTCAGCTTAAGATGATGGATCTGCCTGCTTATGCTTCCAACAACTTTCTGACTGCAGACATTCGCCTCGTTGGTCCGGAGCTTGATTATGACAAAGTACGTGGATTTTATAAAAAAGCCTTAGAACGTGCAGCGATGTTAGAAGCACAGTATGTTATCTTAGGAAGCCCATGGTCTAAGAAATGTCCGGATGGATTCTCCAAAGATGAAGCCTTCAAACAGCTGGCAAGCTGGTGTGACGAGATGGGAGACTGTGCGAAGCAGTATGGCATTACCATTGCACTAGAGCCAAATAACTATACAGAAACCAATATGATTCGTACCTTCCAGGATACTGTAGATCTTGCAAAGGCATGTGGCCATCCTAATGTGCGCTGTCTGCAGGACTATTTCCACCTGATGATGGAGCATGATACGGTAGATAGTCTGTTAAAGTATGGCAAAGAGTTTTTGGTGCATACCCATTTTGCCCGCATTGAGAAACGAGGATTCCCAGTGGATCTTTCTGAGGATGATTATTATCAGACTTACTTTGATGCGCTCCGAAAAATCGGCTATGAAGGTGGCGTGAGTATGGAAGGATTCCCGGTGAGCAGGGATACATTTGCCAAGGAAGCGGCTGCAACAAGAGAATTTCTTGCAAAATATGTGAAATAATTAAGGATGCATAAATTTCGTGACGGAATTATAAAGCATTTATTAAGAATTAGCACTCTCTATTGACGAGTGCTGATAATAGTGTTATAACGTTCATAGAACAAACAAGTTCGAATCAACACGATTACACAAACATGATTCACATGTTTTTTATAAGGAGGAAAATCTTATGATGTATAATTTCTTTGGAGAAAACTTAATTGATGAAATCGTTGACGGCTTAGCAAAATCCTTTAATGAAATCGGCAACGAGATCGGCAATTTCACAGATCACAGAGGCTGCATGAGAACAGACGTGAAGCTCACAGATGAAGCAATGACAATCGTAATCGACCTTCCAGGCGTTGCGAAAGAAGATATCAAAGCAGAATTAAAGGACGGTTCCTTAGTAGTTACCGCAAAACGCGAAGTGGCAACAGACACAGACGGCGACTACGTATTACAGGAACGATTCAGCGGCGAAATCTCCAGAAGCTTCCCAGTTGGCGATCAGGTGAAAAAAGAAGATATCACAGCTTCCTATGACAACGGTGTGCTCACATTGGTGGTAGTGAAGAAAGTGGAAGAGCCAGAAGAGGAAGACAACACAATTACAATTGATTAATTGAAACATACGACAGAACAATCTTATTGAGGTGATGAACGATGGAAGAAAAGAAAGATATCATCAAAGCAGTAAAAGACGTGGCAAGCGTAGTTTTAGTAACCATTCCGGTAGCAGCTGGCATGGTTGTGGTAGATAAGATTTTGAAAAAGAATAAATAGCGATGGAATCGCTTCGGCGGGGGCTGCTTGGCAGCTCCCGTTTTTGCGTCTTTTTGTGGATTTGCTATATGTGATACTATAAGAAGTCACAGAAAGTTTAGAATTTCGTAACGTTAGATATGGTATAATAGTACTGATGAAACTATGACACTAGCAACGGGAGACATAAATATGAGACCATCGAGAAAAGAATATAAATATGCGCTTAATAACTTTAATGGTGTGCTTCATACGACATTAAATCCTGAGGGGCCGGGCGTGGTTCGAATTTTCTTGCTTCCACCGACCTTTACCCGAGAGGACATTGCGCCAAGTGTGGCAATCATTAATGGTCAGGATATCATTCCGGTCAGTCTTTCCTGGAGTATCCTGCTTTCCGAGTTTATCAAAGAAGTAAATAAGTATCACGATCGTGAAATTACAGAAGCCGATGTGGAGAATATCATGGCAAATACATGCAAAGCGGTGCACAAGGTGTATCCATTCGTCAGATCCAAGCGTCTGCGCGAGGACATCTTCCGAATGATGAATGCCTTCACACAGATTGCAACCAACCAGCCGGTGGACGAGGAAATCGGCTACTTAAGCATTGGCGATTACGCATCATTTATGCGCGCGCCACACCGCATGGACATCATGATCAGCGCCATGACAAAATCTGGCAAATGGCACTGTAACCAGAAGTGCATTCACTGCTACGCGGCAGGGCAGACACATGCGGAAGAGCCAGAGCTTTCCACTGATGAGTGGAAAGAAGTATTAAAAAGACTGCGTGAAGCTGGAATTCCACAGGTTACCTTCACCGGCGGCGAGCCTACCATGCGTGAGGATCTGGTGGAATTGATTGATGCGGCACAGTGGTTCGTAACTCGCATGAATACTAACGGAATCAAGCTGAGCAAGGAGCTTTGCAAACAGCTTTGGGATGCGTCACTTGACAGCGTGCAGATTACCTTTTACTCCTCTGACGCGGACGTTCACAACAAGTTAGTCGGCGCAAACCAGTTTGATGCAACTGTGCAGGGCATTGAGAATGCCATTGAGGCGGGACTAAGCGTCAGCATCAATACACCACTCTGTACTTTGAATAAAGATTATAAGAAAACATTGAAATTTCTACACGAGAAGGGTGTTCTCTACGTGACCTGCTCCGGTCTCATTACAACTGGCAATGCGACGCTGCAGGAATCCGAACAGCTTCAGCTTTCCACTGAGGAAATCAAGGAAGTGCTTCGCGAGGCTGTGGATTATGCCTATGCCAATGGAATGGAAATCAGCTTTACCTCCCCTGGCTGGGTGGAAAACTCCTTCTGTGAAGACTTAGATATCATGTCACCGACCTGCGGAGCATGCTTAAGCAACATGGCAGTAACTCCATCCGGTAATGTGGTGCCTTGCCAGAGCTGGCTTTCCGACGATGTTCTTGGCAATATCCTGACAGATTCCTGGGATACCATCTGGAATCATCCGGAATGCGTGAAACACCGTGACTACTCCGCCAAGATGGAAGGACTTTGTCCATTAAGGAGGGAAGCATGATGAAAAATAGATTATATAATGTGATTTTGAGAATAATGCTCAGTTTAGCCATGGTTGTGGTAATATGCGGGGGCATTTGCCAAAGGGTTAAGGCAGATAATCTGGATGAAATCGAAAAATATGTCGTTACCGCCAACGTTCTCGACGATGCGACAGTGGAGCTGAAGTACCACATCGAGTGGCGCGTGTTAGATTCCTATTCAGAAGGTCCTCTTGATTGGGTGCATATTGGGATTCCGAACAGTTATGTGGAAGAGTATTATGACCTGTCTAACAACATCGAAGATGCGGATCTGGTGCTGCATGGCAGCGCAAGTTATATCGATATCTACTTCAAGAAATCTTATGAAGAGGGCGAAGTGGTCAAGTTCGACTTCACATTGAAGCAGAACAATCTCTATCAGATGAATCGCGATGAGGACGAGACAACAGTGTATTCTTTTACGCCGGGCTGGTTTGATGAGATTATGACTGACAAGCTGATCATCAAATGGAATGCAGAGAATGCCAAATCTTGGGAGCCGAATGCACTTGTGAAGAAGGGTTACCTCACCTGGGAAACTTCATTAAGCGAAGGCGACAGCTTCACCATTGAAGTAAGCTATCCAAATGAAGCCTATAACTTCAGTCAGGAAGTCAGCGACCGTTATGAAGAAACCGACTATGATGGCGACAACGACTGGGACGGCGATGACTGGGAATACGATGATGGTGACGAAGGAGCCTTCTTTATATTTTATATCATCTTTGCCATTATTTACCTTGTTGTCAGGGGGCTTGCTTCCAACGAACAGTACAACAAGAGTGCCGGATTCGGTCCAAAGACTGAAACCAAGATTACAAGAACGAAAGTTGTTTATCATACAAACTGTCCAAACTGTGGAGCTCCTCGCGCCGAGGGCAAGGAAGTCTGCGAATATTGCGGAACGAACTTGATCAAGAGCGAAGAAATCCTCAAAGAAGAGACATTGACCAAAGAAGAGAAGGAACAATATACAAAAGATGGGGAATTCGCATATTCCACCATTCCGAATACCTATATTCGAGTTCATACCGTGCATGTTCCTGTACCTCATTCTTCTTCAGGTAGCAGCGGAAGAAGCCGTGGTGGCGGCGGCTGCGCGCACAGTTCCTGTGCATGCGCCTGTGCTTCCTGTGCCTGTGCATGTGCCTGCGCTTGCGCCGGCGGCGGACGAGCTGGCTGCTCCAACAAGGACTTCTATAAGAAGAGCCTGAAGCTGAAGATGCTGGAGAAGTTTAGGAGAGGGTAGAAGAGTAAAATAGTGTTTTGAATAGAATTAGCTATAGTTCTAAAAAGTGAGGTTATGAAAAAAGCACTTTCTATCGTAGAAAAGTGCTTTTTCTTCGGTTGCTATTCTTTTTCATGTTTTTTAGTAGTAGTGACGTAATGTTAATGCGGTAAATGAAATTGGGTGATATCACTTTTTGAACAGAAACATCCAAATAGTGACTCCCAAAATTTGAATTATTCACATTCTTTTCATTTTTTGGACAAAAGAAATATCAAATTTTTACGAGATATCACAATCTTTCTAGAAAATCTAGGATGTGATCGCGAAAGGCTCCAAATAGCGAGCTGGACTTGCTATTTCTCAGCTTTTCGGCTGGAATGACGGTCATTGTAGCCGAAAGGGTATCACATAAAGCAAGCCGGCAAGCTTATTGTGATACGCTTCCAAAATTCGATATCACCTATTGGCTGCGTAAGGCTGTGATGTGATATGCCCTCTTTTTTGGATATCACCAAATAGATAAAAAGCTTGAGAATGTGGCATCCTCCGCTGCACCGCCTCAATACTATCGCCACGCAGCTAAACTTCTCCGCCCCAGTACCCAACTCCCCACCACAATTCCTACCAAATTTCTCCATGACAGATACCCCGGCCGCATATTATAATAATGACAGAACAAAAAATCACACGAGGTATTCACATGATAAGAAGACATTTTGTATTTTCCGGACGCGTGCAGGGCGTAGGCTTTCGTGCAACCGCATTTATGCTTGCCAGACGGCTGGGCTTGACAGGATGGGTGCGCAATACAATGGGTGGGGATGTGGAGATGGAAGCTCAGGGCTTCCCGGAAAACATTGACCGCATGTTGGTTGGGCTTAACAACGATCGCTACATCAGAATTACAGATATTGAAACAAAAGAGATGGAAGTTGACAAAGATGAACCGGATTTCAGTTTCCGATTCTAGCAGAAATTATGGATAACGCGAAAATTATCGAAATCACGTAAATCGCCGCAATCCTATAATTCACAAATCAAAAGAAGGTATCACCATGTTTTTTAAAAAGAAGAAGAAAATTGAGAAAAAAACCTACGATAAAGAAACCAAGACTCCAGTCATCAAGTGCAGCATCTGCAATGGACAGCAGGTTGCTGGATTTGAGGATAACAAGACAAAGAAATTCGAAGATATCATGTTCATTATTACAGAGAGAGATCTGAAAGAATTCAAAGAAATGTATGATATCGAAGGCGAAATTAAGAAGATTTACTAATTCCAAAAGATTTACTAATCTATAAAGATCTACTAATCTAAAAAGATCCACGAATACTGAAAATTACTACAATATTACATATTATTAAACCACCTATGAAACGCAATAAAACCGAAAAAAGCTTACAACTTCATAGCATGTTAGTCAGAAGAGGCTATCCGGAAGGATTCGCCGAAGTGATTACCGACAATCTCAACACCGACTGGACTGCAGGCCGCATGATGGGCTATCTTCTTCAGTACGACGAGCTTCCAATGGAGGAGATTGTTGATGAAATGCTGGCAATCTTAAGCGACCGCCAGCGAATTATGCAAAAATATGAGATGGAACAGGCACAGGCCAAGATTAACGAGATATATCGCAACGGCCTGGGCGTAGATAACGAATAAACAGAGTTTTAGAAGATTCGTCCGGCTTTACCTGCCGCTGCATTAGCAGCAATTTCCAAGCCTGCAGCTGCCCTGGCAGCCATAACCAGGCCACATTCCTAAACTCTACCCCTTCTTCCACCTTCCACTCAGATAATACAGCCACGTAATGGTGAATCCGCCGGCGAAGCCGAACAAACCATTCCACCAGATAATACGAAATCCCAAAAATGGACTGTAGCGGAAGAGATACGTCACGGCAACACGGATGGTGAGCGCTGTGGTTGCAACACAGGTTGGCACGCCACTGTGGCCAGTGCCCTGATACACGCCGAACAGTGGAATGTAGCTTGAGAGCACGATATTGATGAATGCAACGGTCTTAATATGTGGAATGCAGTAGGCAGTTGCCTCGCTTCCCAGACCGAAAAGTCCAGAGATACTTCCTGAGAAGATCCAGATGAATAGTGAAATCACAACTGTGACGCCAACAGAAATGAAGATTGCCTGTCTGGCGCCTTTTTTGACTCTGTCGATGCGTCCGGCACCCACATTTTGCCCAGTGTAAGTGGCGAGGGTTGTCTGCATCGCGTTACAAGGCAGGTTGATGTACTGCTCGATTCGCTGCCCAACGGTAAATGATGCTGTCATAGCCTTACCAAACTCATTCACTGCACGCTGAATGAAGGTAAGCCCCACGGATACAACGACAAGCTGAAGGGAGATTGGCATGCCGATTTTGACTGTTTTGACGATTTCCGGGGTGCTCCACACATATTCGCGGCCCTTGAAATAGAAAATCGGATATTTTTTCTTAATATAAAGGTAGGCAGCGATGAAGGAGCCAAGCTGTGCAATGTCTGTCGCGATGGCTGCACCGACAACGCCCCATTTGAACACGGCTACGAAGAGCAGGTCAAGCAGGATGTTGGCCACGGAGGAGATCAGCAGGAAATAAAGCGTCGCGGAGCTGTCCCCAACGGCGCGCAGAATCGCGGAGTAGATGTTGTAACCGTACTGGAAAATGAGTCCAACGGAATAAATTCTGAAGTAACTGAGTGTGAGACTTAAGATTTCGTCCGGCACGGCGATGAGATTCTTAAAAGCCGGGTAGGACACGAGAATGCCGAGAATGGCGGAGAGCACGCCCAGAACCATGAGGAAGATGATTCCAGAGGAGGCACTTTCACGAACCTTCTGTTTATTGCCGGCGCCGTAATGCTGGGCGATGACAACACCATTGCCCGCGGAAAAGCCCATGGCAACTGCCAGGAAGAGGAAGGTGAAGCTGCCGGTGGTGCCGACGGCGGAGAGAGCAAGCTCTGAGGAGAAATTGCCAACAATGATCGTGTCTACCGTATTGTAAAGCTGCTGCAGCAGGGAGCCGAGCAGCACAGGAAGTGCAAATGCGACGATATGTTTCCAGGGCGTTCCCTGAGTCATGTTGCCGGATGCGATTGTTTTTGAAGCCATAATGTATAAAATCCTTTCGTGGAATGATAATCTATATTATTATAAACATATAAAATTGAAACGTGCAATGAGAAAAGGAGTAACATAGAATGAAAAATTTGAATGTATATTTTGATTATATTTGCCCGTACTGCTACCGAGGGCTCATGGATCTGATGGATCTGCTGCCGGAATTCCCTGAGATTTCTGTAAACTGGATCCCTTGCGAGGCCCATCCACGCCCAGAATACATGCGCATGTACAGCGATATCGCGGGCCAGACCATGTTATCCGTGCAGGCTCAGGGCGGCGACGTGATGGAATTCCACCGTCAGGTTTTCCAGGCGCATTTTACTGAGCATCTTCGTATCGACGACCCGATCGTTCTCTCCCGATTAACCGGCAAATGTAACGTTAACCGTGCCACGATCCTGATGGACTTAACAGACCGCAAATATGCGAAAGACATCTTAGCTAATAATGAGCTTGTGTGGGAAGAAAAGGCATTCTTCGCAGTGCCTGATTATGAAGCAGAAGGTGCCTGCTTAAAGTCTATTGAGGATGTGATGATCTCCAAAGAAGCCCTCAGAGAGTTTTTGAAGGGAATATCATAAGACCATTTCATAAGGCCATAAGGTTTTCTTAAGTTTTTTCAGAAAGCCTTAAAGACTATTTATAGAGAGTTTAGAATTGTTTATAGGGAGGAAATAGCATTTCGGGAAAATGCGAGTATAATAAAAGACAGTTAAGCAAAGCGACCAACACTTATACTTAACTAAAATAGTTTTTCATATATTTTTTATCCTCTCTTTTCAACCAAAACACCTGCCGAAGTCGTGAGCGGCAGGTGTTTTTTGCTTTTTTCGCAAACTGGTGATTTGTGTTATAATGAAAAGTAGAGCAGATGCTTTGATTTGTGAGTGAAGCATTTGCCCAACTGACAAATGACAGGAGGAAAAACAGATGAAAATCGTAATTTTAAACGGAAGCCCACGAAAGGGCAATACTTATACAGCAATCAGCACACTCGTTGCCGGAATCGACGCAGCAGGCAAGGACCATGAGGTGGAAGTGGTTGACACTTACAAGCTTGATGTGGCGCCATGCAAGGGCTGCAACGCATGCGGCTGCTACAAAGGCTGCGTGGATCAGGACGACACTAACATGATCGTGGACAAATTAGTGGCTGCGGACATGATCGTATTCGCGACCCCGGTTTACTGGTGGGGCATGACAGCGCAGCTTAAGCTGGTCATCGACAAATGTTACTGCAAAGGCGCATATATCAAAGACAAGGCGATTGGCCTGCTCATCGTTGGCGGCGCAGCAACAAGTGATGGCCAGTACGACCTGATCAAAACACAGTTTAATTGCATCGAACAATATCTCGGCTGGGATATGAAGTTCTTCGGCAAATACTCCGCTAGCAAGACCAGTGATCTGGCTGGTAATCAAGCCTATGTCGATGAATTGATGGAATTTGGGAAGAATATTTAGATATGGCAGATAAGAGATTTCGAGCAGTTTTCGTGGACATTGACAACACGTTACTGGACTTTGATGAATATGTGCGTCAGACGATGATCGAAGGATTCGACCATTTTGGACTGAAGCCTTATGAGCCATGGATGTATGACATCTTCAAGCGTGAGAATGATAAGCTGTGGCAGATGATCGAGCGGGCGGAAATTACATTTGAAGAGTTGCAGGAGGTGCGATGGAATATCATTTTTGGCTATCTTGACATCGATTTTGATGGTCCAACTTTTGAGACTTACTTCCGGGAGGCACTTTATGACAGTCACATTGAGGTGCCAGGCGCTCACGAGATGATGGCACATCTGGCTGAAAACTATATTGTCTGCGCGGCAAGCAACGGGCCAAGCTATCAGCAGAATCGTCGCCTTGGACTTTCAGATATGACGAAGTATTTTGATCATATCTTTATCTCGGAGGATTGCGGCATCAGCAAGCCCGCGAAGGGATTCTTCGATTATTGTTTTGCGAAGATGAATGAAGGGCGAGAGTGTGTCGATGGAGAGAACGCAGTTATTGGCGATCGTGTAGACAGGACAGCAATTTTGCCAGAAGAATGCTTGATCATTGGTGATTCCATGACTTCAGATATGGCTGGCGGCCGTGAATATGGCATGAAGACTTGTTTTTATAGAAGAGATGTTAGCAAAAAAGTGCCGGAAGGCGTGGTTGACTGGGTTGTGGATGATCTTTTGGAGTGTATTGAATTGTTTTGATTGTTGTGATTTAGGCAAGTTGTAATAGTAATTGAGTTGCAGTAGGCACTGCCACAGGCAGCGCCGCCGCCAAAATGAGCTGCAGGGATGGGGATTCATCATTTTTAAGAATTCCCATCCCCATTTTTTTGCAAAATCGCGGGCGCAGGGAATGGAAATGCGATAATTCTCGTATTCCCATCCCCGTAGACACAATTTACTCAAATTCAACCTACTTCTCACTCATCCCAGCAATACCGAATGCAGCAGGACCACTATGTGTGGATACAACGCTTCCTGTCTGTACCCAGCGAACTTCCTTGAAGCCAAGGCTATGAGCATGTGCCTTCAGATCAGCTTTTAAATCTTCTGGAAGTCTTGGGGAGAAGATCAACATTACATAATCTTTGTTGAGATTGTGAGTTGCTGTGAAATCTGTGATCAGCTTTTTCGCAACCTTTGCCATCTTGCCACGATATTTTTTCTTAGCCAGTAAGTATCCGCCATCAAGTTCGATAAGTGGATTTAAGGATAAGATTTTAGCGCCCATGTATGCTGCGTTGCTTACGCGGCCGCCGGCACGAAGATAATCAAGATCGCCAGGGAAGAATCCCATATGTGTAAGGGAACTCAATTCAGTAGCGTATGCGATGATGTCTTCAACAGTTGCATCTTCGTTGTCTTCGATGAACTGCGCAACCTTTTCCACGATAAATGCCTGACCGGCAGATACGAACTTGGTGTCAAATGGTACGATGTAGTCGCGGCCGTCCATGGCATTCACGCCACACTGGTAGCTGACTGTTGTAACTGCAGAGTATGCAAGATAAATGATGGTGCTTTCCGGATGCTCTGCGTGGATTTTGTCATACACCTGTTCAAAGTCGAACATGTTAGATCCAGCTGTCTGAGGAAGCTGTCTGGTTCTTTCATAATATTCGAAAATGTCGGTGACAGGAAATGTTCCATCGTCTTTAGTCACGTCGCCAAAGGAAACGTGCATTGGCACAGTGTAGATGCCGTATTTTTCAATCAAATCCTGTGGCACATCGCCACCGGTTTCTGCTAAAATGATATATTTTTTCATAGAATAATCTCCTTATTATAATCAATTTCAATTCTCTATTTCTATCATAACATAGTTTCGAAAACCATGTCCAAATATTTTACAAATTCCCCTTATATTCCTTGAAAAAATGTTTTTCAGGTAGTAAAATCAATGTCAACTATTACGAAAATCACAGAATTGTACCGACAATTTTACATTATAAACCGACATTTTAGAAAGGGAATCATGATGGGAACAAACACTTTGAAAGAGAAAATCACATTTAATCAGGATGACACCGCAATCTATGCAAAAACCTACTTTTTCATCAAGGGGTATGCAACTGGCGTGGGCCTTCCACAGACACTGATTGCCCTTGCACTTGCAAGACGTCTCCATGAAGGGCAGTACAGAAAAGATGGATCTCCATATATCATCCATCCGCTAAAGGTTTGCAGCACACTCATCTCTTACGGCGTGCGCGACGACGCGACTTTGGCAGCAGCATTACTTCACGATGCCTTGGAAGACTGCATGGATAAGCTTCCACAGGGAGGTATCGAGCTTTATACAGAATACAATTTAGACAAAGAAGTGTATGATATCGTAAGCCTTCTTACCAAGCCATCCGGGCTTTCTGACGACGAGCTGTGCGTTCACTTTGAAGAAATTTTACATAATCAGAAGGCGTCCATGATCAAATTAAGTGACCGTCTTCACAACAGTGGCACCCTTTATGCCTTAAAACCGGAAAAAATCAAGAAGTATGTTCGTGAAACAGAGGAATTCCTGCTTCCCATAGCATCCTATTGTGTCAACTATTATCCGGAGAATGCCAACATGTTCAGCATTTTAAAGAGCAGCATCCGCAGCATGAACCGTGCCATGTCCATCATGATCGATAAATTTACTGAAGAATAGACGAGGATTACCATAAATTATGGATACGAAACAAAAACTAGGTCCCATCCTGATGCTGATGGCGTCGCTGTGCTTTGCAGGCGGCGGGGCAGCACTAAAGATGATCCCGTGGAACGCCCTGGCCATCAATGGCGCCAGAAACTTAATCGCGGTGGGAGTATTTGCAATCTATATGCTGGTGACAAAGCACCGACTGAAGGTGAATGGGACGGTGCTTCTCGGAGCCGTCAGCATGTTCGGCGTCACGACCATGTTCGTCATCGCCAACAAGCTCACGACCGCCGGCAATGCTATCATCCTCCAGTTCACCTGCCCGGTATGGATCATCCTGATGATGTTCCTCTTCTTTCATCAAAGACCGGATAAATTTCAGATTTGCACCATTTTCGTGGTGTTTGGCGGCATTTTATGTTTCTTTTACGACAGCATCTCCGGAGGCAGCTTCTTAGGCAATGTGGCGGCCGTCATCTCCGGGATTTTCTATGCAGGCGTATTCATGCTGAACCAGTTTGAGCGTGGGGACGCCATCTCATCCATGTTTCTCGGGCAGCTTGGAAGCGGGCTTTTACTGGGGCCTCTCGTCCTTAGAGAGACGGACTTTTCGGCAAATGTCATTGTCGCGGTTCTATTCCTAGGCGTAATTCAGCTGGGATTGGCCTATATCCTGTTCAATTATGGAACCAAATACACCCATCCTGTTACCGCAAGCTTGATCAACGGCGTAGAGCCGGTGCTAAATCCCATTATTGTTGCGGTACTGTTCGGGGAAGTCCTGTCACCTATGGCTCTGGTGGGAGCATTTGTCGTCATCGGCGCTGTGCTGGTGTATAATATCTTCCATAAGGTGGAAGAAGATCATGCTGGCGCGTGATCAGAAAGGTAGTATAATTTAGTAATACAAATTAGAGGTTTGACATGTCACTGGTAGGAATTTTTCGGGCCGCAGATGGAATCACCGCATTGGTTGACTCCAAGGGCTCCATTGAACTAAATACTGGGAAGCTTGAGGAACACGTGAATCGAATTCCGGAGAAGCTTCATCCATTTGCCGGGGGCGTGCTGGTAAACTGTGGGGCGATTCAGATCCATGTGGAGAATGAAGCTACACTTTTTGCAAGAACCATTCCGATTGAGCAGATTATCAGGATTTATCTGGCTAAGCATCATACCATTGATGCGGCATTTTTCCAGGAGCTGCTGACCAAGATGAACACCAGCCCATTAAATAAAGAACCGGCCTATTTTGTCATGGGCAGAAAGATCTGGGACGGAAAATATCAGATTGAATACCACAAGGTGGGCTATGATTACTATGCCATGAAGATTGGATCACCGAAGGAGACCTGTTTTGTATACGGAACTGATGAGTATGTGAGGGATTTTCGTGGAATGGATTACAGCAAAGTGCGAGGCAGTGTGGATACATTGCAGAAGCATGTGGCGGGTAAGCTGTCTGAACTGATTGCCCACTATGATCAGGAAATGTCTTATAATCCGGTGGGCGGTCCGGTCAAATCATATGTGATCCGATAAGATCAAATGCGATTCGATTAGATAAATTATCAAAAAACTTTTAATATTTTTTAAAATAATGCAAGGATTCTCCTTTCACATTCGTATACATAGTGTAGATTCATCACTAAGAAAGGAGAACGTTTATGAGAAAAGCAGTTGCAACTATGCTTTTATCTGTAACAGCATTTGCTAACGTTTTAGCTATGAACCCAGCTACAGTTGTTGCAAAACAGCCTGTGAAAGTATGCTGTGAAGTTAAGAAAGAAAAGAAAGCAAAACCTGTAAAACCTGCGAAAAAGGTTAAATGCAAAAAATGCAAAAAAGAAAAACACAAGTATGTAAGTGCAGATAAAAACAAAAAATGCGATATTTGCGGAAAGAAAAAAGCAAAACACTGCCACAATAAGCATCACTAATCCTGAAGCATTTTAGGAAGGAGGCAGATTTATTGCGTAGTGAAGCTGATGTTAATCGTACGATAACTAAATATGCGGATACTGTGCAGCGAATCTGCCTTTGTCACTTGAAGAACCATGCTGATGCCGAGGATATGTTTCAGAATATTTTCATCAAATATATGATGTATGATGGAGAATTCCAGTCGGAAGAACACAAGAAAGCATGGCTTCTTTGCGTTTCTGTAAATGCCTGTCGGGATTATTTGCGGACGCATTTTTGGAAGAAGGCGGAACCGTTGGACAATATTCTCTATTCGGTTTCGGCACAGATTAATGAGGATCAAAAAGAAGTTTTGGCGGCGGTGCTTTCACTGCCGGAGAAATACAAGGATGCCATCTACCTTCATTATTATGAGGGCTACAAGGCATCGGAAATTGCAGAAATTATCGGGAAAAAGGAGAATACAGTCTATTCACTCCTTGCCCGTGGACGAAATATATTACGAAATCAGTTAGGAGGTGGAATCGATGGACAATAGAATAAGAGATGCATTTGACCAGATTCATGCAGATTTCAAGATGGTAGATTCCACAATGATGAAGCTTAGTGAAGTGAGAAGTCAGCAGGAGGCTGGCGGTTTTGTCAGATCCAGAAGAAGAGGCATGGGGTACCGCGCAGCTGTGGCGGCAGCCATGATTGCCATTGTCATCTTCGTTTTTGGCTTCCAGCTCACTGTGACAGAAGCAGCTTACGTCAGCGTAGACGGCGCATCCTCCATCGAACTGATCTTAAATCCAATGGGACGTGTTATTCGTGCCAATGTGTACGACGACGGAGCAAAGCTTCTTGGCAAGCTGAAGTTAAAAGGCAAGGGCTACGAAGCAGCAATGGATGAAATCATGCAAAGCGAAGCCTTCCGTGATGGCAAAATCTCCGTCACCATGGTTTCATTAAATGATAAAAAATCAGAAAAGGTGAAGGAAAAAGTAACACATCACGATCCATCCTGTCAGCTTTGTGATAAGAAAGATTACGATGAGGCCCACGATCATGGCATGACAGTTGGACAGTATAAGCATGAGCAACAGGTTCATGAAGAACAGGCAAAGCATCATGAAGCGCAGAAGCTTGCGAAGCAGGAAAAGAAGGCGGAGAAGAAAGCAGCTCATGAAGCAGCTCATGAATCTCACAAGAAAGAACTGCAGACTGCGAAAGAGATGCGCAAGGCGACTCATGAAGAAGCTCATGACAAAACCCATGAGAATGGTCACAGTGAAAAGCATATTGCGAAGAAGTCTGTGAAGAAAACAGTGAAGAAGTCTGTGAAGAAGACACACAAGAAGGCGCATAAGACGACTCACAAGACGACGCATCATAAGAAGGTTGCGAAGAAAGCAACGAAAAAGGCAGCGAAGAAGGCTGCAAAGAAAACTCATAAGAAGACACACAAGATAGTGCATAAGAAATCACATAAAAAAGAACATCATGACGAATAAAATAGGTGGTCATATCTGGGATACCCCGGAAATGACCACTTTTGTGTTGTATAGTTCTAATGCTAAAAATTTGGGATTTTAGCTGATATTTCAACGACAAAATTTCTTATATTATAGCATAAAAAAAGTATTGACAATACTATCGCAGTGCGATATATTATAATCATAAAAGATATATCGCACCACGATACATCGAAACGCAATATATAACAGTGCAATACATTGCACCACAATATGAAACATTTGCAAAACGAACAGTCAAGATAGATTCGATACACAAAGAAAAGGAGGCCAATCATATGGACGCACACATCAGAAAAGTATATGTTCCGATGACAGAGACGGGATTTTACATCTTACTTACGCTAAGAACACCAAACCACGGATACGGCGTAGTACAGAAGGTGAAGGAACTGACAGACGGAGACATCAGCTTAAGTCCAGGCACCATGTACGGCAGTCTTTCCAAGATGGAGAAGGACGGGCTGATTAAGCTGGTGGCCAAGGAAGACAAACGAAAGATCTACCAGACCACAGACCTGGGACTTGAAGTTTTAGATCTTGAAATTAAGAGAATCGAACGTTTATATAGAAACACAAAGGAGATGACATCATGAGTAACACAAAGAAGACAATAAGATGGTTTGACCTGATGGATTATGATAAAGAAGCTGCTTACTTAAGAAAGATGCACAAAGATGGCTGGAAATTCAAAAAAGTGCGTGGCATCGGCGTGTATACATTCGAACGCTGCGAACCGGTTGACATGGTTTACCAGCTTGACTACAGCCCGGAAGGGTTAGCGAATAAAGAGGAATACATCCAGATGTTTGAAGACTGCGGTTGGAAGTATATTTACCAGTTTATGGGTTACACATATTTCTGCAAACCAGCCGAAGAGTGTGATGGTGAGGAAAGCATTTTTTCAGATACTACATCCAGAGAAGACATGCTGAAGAACATCTTCTGTCAGCGTATGGTGCCATTGCTTCTCCTTTATGCCTTCTTCCTGTACTCCTATTTCTTCCCATCCGGAAGAATCGATGCAATCTTCCCACTGACAACCATCGTGATCGTGTTCTACACACTCATCTTCGCGAGATTTGCCTGGAAGTATTATTACTTTAGAAAAGATATTGGGAAGTAGATGATGAATGATCAAAATTGAAAGGAATAAAAAACTCCGGCAGACGTAAAAATCTGTCGGAGTTTTGTTGTTTGCACAAATAATATCTTTTTAGAAATAATATCTATCTAGAATTCAATTCCTGCGTTCTTTCTTGCTTTTTCAAGCACGCCAACAACAACAACGGATTCATTCAGGAATTCGTGTGCAGTTGCGTAGTCCTTTTCGTCGATGACGCGGGCGAAGTCGGTAAATTCCTGAGTCATTCTGTGGAATACTTCCGGCGCGTCAAATGTCTCTGTAATCGTTGCGCGTACCATGGCACCAGCTGCATCTCGAACCTTCTCCTTTACATTTTCATCAACATAGATTGTGGTGAGCTGGGACGCAATATTCGGTTTGCTGTTGATCTCCATGTAGCCCTTTTCACCCTGCATGATGATGTGTCCCGGGCTGTCGGAATCCTTGGTTCCTGTACAAACGGCAGTAAATCCGTCGTAAACGAGAATTAAAGTGCCGGATGTATCGATGCCGTTCGGTCCAATATTCGGATAGTAGATGGCATCCTTAGGCTCGCCGAATAAGGCAACGCAGTAGTGGATATTATATACGTTGATGTCGTATAATGCGCCGCCATAATATTCACGGTCGAAGGAGTGTGCAATATCGCCAGCAAGATAGTCGTCGTAACGGCTGGAGTACTGGGAATAGTTGCAAAGTGCCATGCGCATGTTGCCAAGCTTCTCCACATTCTTCTTCATCTCGTAAAATACGTCGTTGTGAAGCACAGTCACTGCCTCAAAAATAAATAATTTTTCGCGTTCTGCGATTTCCTGAAGCTCTTTCGCTTCGTCATAGAAGCCAGTGAATGGCTTTTCCAAGATGACATTCTTGCCATTTAATAAGGCTTCCTTGGCATATGGATAGTGGGCGCTGTTGATGAGCCCGATGTATACGGTGTCCGCAGCAGTTTCATGAAGGAGCTGCTGATAGTCTGTGTAGATTTCCGGAATGTCATATTCCTTGGCAAATGCTTCTGCCTTCGCTCTACTATGTGGACGTGCAAAAATAGCTGTTTTCTCAATTGTCTCAACTGGTGTGATGGCGTGAAGCGCATCAGCCACGATCTTACCTGTTCCGATGAAAGCAAGTTTCATAATATCATACCCTCCTTGAAATTTTGTTTCAGTTTGATTATACATTATTTGTGGCCACAATGTCTATATAATTGTATAATTATAGTAGTTAGAAAATGTACCTCTCACATTTTGAGATTTTGACAGAAAGTAGAGCATCCTATGGAATATCAGCACATTGTCCATCCATTTGGACCATTATATAACAGTGAATCACGAGTATTAATTCTTGGCAGCCTCCCATCTGTAAAATCAAGGGAAGCAAATTTCTTCTACGGACATCCTCGGAACCGCTACTGGCCGTTGATCGCAAGAATATTTGACGAGCCGGTGCCAGAAACCATAGAAGAGAGGAAAGCGTTGGCATTAAAGCACCACATCGCCATGTGGGACGCCATTTATGCCTGCGACATCAAGGGTTCTTCCGACAGCAGCATCAAGAACGTGGAGCCGACTAATCTGGCACCGATTCTTTCGGGCTCGAAGATTACCCATGTTTTTTGCAACGGCAAAACCTCTTGGAAGTATTATCACAAATATCAGGAGAAGGAACTGGGAATTAAAGCCATTGCCCTTCCATCCACCAGTCCGGCCAATGCTGCGTGGCAGATTGACCGATTGATGACGCAGTGGAACCAGGTGAGAGAGGTGGTTGAGGAGATGTAGTCTTACATCTCCTTTTCTATGTTCAAAATATTCAGACAAATAAGAAAAAATAAAATAAAAAATCTAAAAATAAGTATTGACAATTCGCAGAAGTGCGATTATAATAAAGACATAAACAACAAGTACAGAAAATAAAAAAGAAAAATATAAGACTAGGAGGACGGACCACCAGCTTAATTAATTTTTAATCCAAAACCAAATTTTAAACAGGAGGTACAATCCAATGAAATAACTACCAATCCAGTATTAATTATTTAATAACCTGGACATGATCAATTAAATAGAAAGTGAGGTTATACAGTGAAACTTTTAGAATACAATTAAAAGACCATCTAATTAGAATTAATTAATTAGATGGTCTTCTTTTTTTGCTCTGTTTTTTGGTATAATGTTGTTGAGTATATGATTGTAAACGTTTTGCACATGTATGAAATAACAATATAGATTCAGGAGGAAACACTATGACTATTTTAGAAGCAATCGACGCTCGTCATTCTGTGCGCGGATATCTCGATCAGCCGATCGAAGAAAGCCTTCGCGACAGTCTCGACACATTTGTTGCCGAAGTCAACGAAGAGAGCGGCCTCTCTATCCAGATTGTCTATGATGATCCGGACGGATTTGACGCAAGACTTGTCCACTATGGCGCCTTCAAAAATGTTACCAACTACATTGTATTAAAAGGCCGTCCATCCAAGGATTTCGATGAGCGCTGCGGTTATTATGGAGAAAAAATCGTCCTCGAAGCACAGCGTCATGGCCTCAACACTTGCTGGGTGGCAATGACATTTAACAAAAGAACTGTGAAGAAGATGGTTCCAAAGGGCGAAAAGCTCTGTATGGTCATCGCACTTGGCTATGGTGCAGATCAGGGCGTGCCACACAAGGGCAAATCCATGAAGGACGTGCTGGCGACCCAGGGCGCAATGCCTGGCTGGTTCGCAGATGGCGTACATGCAGCACTTCTGGCACCAACAGCTGTCAATCAGCAGAAATTCAAGGTTGGCATGGTTGACGGTGAGCCAACCATTCGCATTTCCGGCATGGGAATCTGTACAAAAGTCGATCTTGGCATCGTAAAATATCACTTCGAAGTGGCGTCTGGCCACAAAGTGAGATAATGGGCAGTCAGTGAGCGGACTGTGGTTATCTTAGCATGAGAAATCATTGCGAATATTGAGAAAAGAAAAATCTGAGAAAAAATCGAGAAAAGAGAATAATCATGAAAGAAAATCAAATCGCCAAGGGCGATCGACGCATCTATACCATGGCGTCAGAAAAACCGGCTAAGGCTGTCCTTAAGATGGGACTTCCGGTTACCATGGGGATGCTTTTTATGGTCGCCTATAATCTGGTGGACACCTATTTTGTTGGGCAGCTGCACGACGATTATCAGCTTGCCGCAACGAACCTGTCCTATCCGGTCATGATGGTGATGGTTGCCATCTCAGGCATTGTCGGCAATGGAGGTGCGTCCTATATCGCCCGCAGTATCGGCGCTGGTAAGAAAGAAGAGGCAGATCACACTCTGACTATGGGATTTGAGCTGATCGTCATCAGCAGTGCAGTGCTGACTGTGCTGGGGATTTTATTTTTGGATCCCATTGTCAGGATTTTAGGAGCCAGAGACCATACATTTGTCTACACAAGGATGTATGTCCTTGTCATGCTGATTGGGTGCCTGTTTACCATGGGAAACTACGCCGTGGGCCAGCTATTAAGAAGCGAGGGCTCCACATTCTATTCTATGATCGGTATGATTGCAGGGACATTGGCCAATATTATCTTAGACCCAATCTTTATCTTTGGGCTGGGACTTGAGATCAAGGGGGCTGCCATCGCGACCATTTTGGGCAATGCGGTGGGCATGCTGTTGATGCTTGGCTATTATATGAGAGGAAAGACGATCCTGAAACCGTCTGCGAAGCTGCTTCGGATGGACGGTAGGATCTTTAGAGAGATTTTGTGGGTTGGCGTGCCCCATACCCTGGAGCAGTTCTTCTCCACAGCGGCCATTTTGGTCAACAATAATTTAGCCGCAGGCTATGGGGAACTGACCGTTGCGGCCATGGGAATTTCCAGCAAGATCATGAGCTTTGGCAATTACATTTACCAGGGCATGGCTGCGGGCTGTCAGCCGCTGATGGGCTATAATTACGGCGCGAAAAACTACAAACGCATGAAGCAGCTCATACGGGCTGGCGTTGCGGAGACAACTGCTATCGAAGTCTGTATCATGGGGCTTTTTGGCATATGCGCACCGCATCTCATCGGCATTTTCACCCAGTCGCAGCAGGTCATCGCGGTGGGAACTATGACGCTGCGTGCCAATATGCTGATCTTGCCATTTGTCGGATCCACATCCATCGCCCGCAACACATTCAATGCCATCGGAAAGCCATACTACGCATTTGGCATCACCATTGTGCGGCAAATGTTACTCTACATCCCATTCTTACTCCTCTTTAACCGTCTGTGGGGTTATCAGGGGCTCATTCATGCCCAACCAACGGAGGAAGCAATCTGCATGGCATTTGCACTTTGTCTGCTCTTTCGTGCCATCGGGAAAATTGAACAAAAAAATAACGGGTAGGAGATGTGTTCCTGCCCGCCCCAACTATTGGGAAATGGAAGGGCTCGCCGGAAAAACTGGCGGGCCTTTCGCGATACTCCCCATAAAATGGTGATTGTATGATGGTAATTTATAGGATGCTTAGTCAACTTTGATTGTGTGGCATTCCACATCAATCTTTACCTTGGCGTCTGCAAAGAAGGAGATTCCTTCCACGTCAAGGTCTGTGTAAATGACGCCGGTGCAGGTCTGTGCACCATCATTTACGAATAATTCCATGCTGTCTTTGTCGATGATGGCGCGGAGTGTGATCTCGCCATCAAAATCGGATACATAGAATTCACGTTTCTGTACGATGTCAAATCGAACGCCGCTTTCGGAGCGGTCTACCATAACAGTTCCCTTGTCACGATCGTAAATAACGGATGTGTGGAAACGGTCATTCTTCGCTACCTGAAGCTCGAATACGTGATAATCGTCTTCTGGTTTGACTGTCACAGATAAGTCAATGTAGCGGCCTTTTACATCGTCAAATGATGTTTCTTCGCATACAGTCACGTCTTTGTGGTATGCGGAAGCAACGCGGTAGTTTTCTAATTCTTTTACTGGTTCCTGATATAATCTTCCATCTCTTACATGAAGTTCACGTGGAAGTGTCATAGCGCTGAAGTAGTGGATGTCTGGCATCTGGAAGGATACATTTGTCCAGTTCATCATCCATGCGATCATGATACGGCGGCCATCTTCCGTTTCTAAGGTCTGTGGCGCATAGAAATCGGTACCATAGTCGATGGCGTGAAGGTGTTCACGGGTGAACTTTAAGTTTTCCTTGTCGTAGTCGCCGATGATGGTCAGTGTGCCGTAGCCAGGATGGAATTCCAATCCGTCCGTCATCATCTCCTGTGGACTTCCGAGAAGGACCCATTTGCCATCTAATAAGAAGAAGTCAGGGCATTCCCAGATCTTCCCGTATTCATTGTAGCATTCGTCGAGGATGCCCATGTATGTCCAATTTAAACCATCTTCGCTTTCGTACATAAGGACGCGTCCGCTGCCGTCGTCTGGACGGTTGGCGAGAAGCACGATATAACGGCCGTCTTCCTTATAGATTTTTGGATCACGGAAATCAAGCCAGTTGCCGCCTTCCGGAATATCCTGTACGTTGATGATTGGGTTGTTGTCTACTTTCACGAAGTCGATGCCGTCGCCGATGGCAGCACACTGATGCTGAAGATCCTGGTCTGGACGGCCTTTTTCGTCTACGCCCTTGCAACCGCCAGTGTAGAGCAGAAGCTGTCTGCCATCTTCAAGCTCAATGGCACTTCCAGAAAAGCAGCCGTTGGATTCATATTCGTGTTCTGGAGCCAGTGCACAAGGAAGATGTTCCCATTTGATAAAGTCCTGTGTCTTGGCATGTCCCCAATGGGTTGGACCCCAGTGGGTGGTATATGGATAATACTGATAAAAGAGATGGTATTCTCCTTTGTAGATGGAGAAACCATTCGGATCATTCATCCAGCCGACCATTGGTGTGATGTGAAACATCTGGCGTTCCGGATCAGCATCTTTTTTATGTAAAGCTTCGTATTCTCTTGCTTTCTTTAATGGATCTGTCATTTTTCTTCCTCCGGGTAATTACTTATGTCATTCGATTAGCATATGATGCTTGTTCAATTATAGCACTACTATTTTGGGGCGTGAAAGGTCAATGTGCACAAGGATATAGAGAAAAGTTCGGATGTTTTGGTGCCTGAGGGTGCTGATGGATGGTTGAGTTTGCGCTTGATGGCGCTGGTGGATGGTTGATTTTGCACCTGATGGTGCTGGTGTATGGTTAATTTTGCACCTGATGGTGCTGTTTTGGTGCCTAAAAGGCACTTGCTGGCGGGCAGGCCGCCTTGATTTGGCGCGCAAGTCGCCGGCGCATATCACATCTTGCTTGAAAATCTTGATATAGTGATATCGAAATTTTCGACTTAATCACAATATCTTCATTTTTTTTAAAAAGAAATATCAATTTTTTTCGCGGTATCACAATTTTTCTAGAGAATCAAGGATGTGATAGCGAAAGGCTCCAAAAAGCGAGCTGGACTTGCTTTTTCTCAGCTTTTCGCCGACAATACCGGTCCGTGAGGCCGATAGTGTATCACTTAAAGCAAGCCGGCAAGCTTTTGTGATAGTCGGGGAAATTTCGATAGCACATATTGGCTTCATAAGGCTGTGATGTGATATTGCCAATATTTTGGTAATCACTTAATGAGCAAACGCTTGAGGATGTGATATTGGGTTTTATAAAATGATATGTAACTTTCTGAGTACTTCCAGACGCAACAAAAAAGCACCTTTCTTCATTAAGAAAAGTGCCTTTCTAGCTTCCATCTCTATTAGATAAGTGCAAAAATTCTGATCTCATCGAATACATATACCATTTCATTCATTTTCTTCTCCTCCTGTATTAGTTTTTTATTTATTAGATGCAGGCTCCTGTTAAAACTGTGCCGCTGATTACGAAGCATGCTGTAAGTACTGTGTAAAGTGTTGCGTAAGATAATTTAAGTTCTGTTGTTTTTTTCATGATGTTGTTCTCCTTTGGTATTTGTTATTTTCTATCTTTGTTTTCTAAATTTCCTGATTAAAATTTCCTGATTAGAAGTAGCGGATTGTTAATGCGGACATTACTACGATGTTGTCGAATCCGTTTTCTGTTCTGCTTGCTTCGTTGTAATTGCTGATGTAGTTCTTGATCTTGTTGAATAATGTTGTCATGGTGTGTTCTCCTTTTCTTGTTTTGATGTTTTTCTGTGTTGTTGTTTTCTATGGTTTTATAATAGCAAGCGTTTCTTTCTGTAAAACTCGAAGAACATTAAGTTAACCTTAAAGCGATTGGGGATTGTGAACTGGAAAGAGAGATGTGTTGTGTGAAAAGTAATACTATTCTTGAAAATATTCAGACAATAATGAAAATATTATTTAAAAAACTAAAAATATGTATTGACAAGTAATAGAAGTGTGATTATAATAAAAACATAAACAACAAGTACAGAAAATAAAAATCCAAATAGGAGGTACGGTCCAGTGTAAAATTTAAAAATCCAATATTATTTTCTAAATAATAACTTGGACAGGTTTAAAATTAATAGAAAGCGAGGTTATAAAGTGAAACTTTTAGAAATTCATTAACAGACCATCTAATTAATGTCAACTAATTAGATGGTCTTTTTTTGATATATAGAAACTCCGTTTCCTATATATCAAAAAAACCTCCGGGTGGAAGCGCAACGATCAATCTAATACATGGCGATAATTTTGGCACTGGACAGACATGATTTGAAAATGTCATAAATTCGTTATGGAAATTGGGGGGGTAATTACTGTATAATAGAAGTACTAAACAACGTAAAACTATTATACAAGGAGGAATGAAGATGAAACAGTACATCAAGAAGCTTTCCATGGTACTTGTTGTGATGGCATTCGCATTGATCGTAGCCATGACAGTACCAACAGAAGCGAAAGCAGCATTCAAGAGCAGCCCTCAGGGAAAAGTAACAAAGTGTGGCAGCTATTATATCAAGCGTAACAAGACAGGTATCTATAAGAGCAAGAAAAAAACAAGTGGATTTAAGTTAGTTGTAAAAGCAGCAACATCCACAGCAAAAGATAGAGGTAAATACGCATATGGCTTTACCTCTGATGGAACTACCATCTACTATGCAGTAAATGATAATAAAACGAATAAAGGTAACATCTATAGCATCAAAGCAACTGGTAAAAGTAAAAAGACAATCTATAAGGCAAAACATCAGGTAAATGTATATTATGCATATGGCGGCAAGATCATATATAAATCTGATGTATATGGAAGAAAAAATTTTGAGGATGATTACATGTATTGTCTGAATCCAAAATCAACAGCAAAAACAAAATATACAAAAATTTGTGATACTGTTGTGCCTTATGATGCAACCGGCAGTTCTATTGTTTGTGATGGTATTAAGAGTTTTATCGGAAAATATGCAGTGATTATATCTAGTAACTGGGATAATGAAAATTCAATATCAGTTTGGGATATAGAAAAAATGAAGGAGTATTCTATTGGTAGAACAGATTGTGGCTATCCAGATGATTACTCACGTCTTTATTATATTAAGGATGGATATTTCTATTATATTAGACAATACTTCGATGATGCTACTTCAGATGAAAATCATAGTTTGATTGTTGTAAAAATAAAAATAGGATCAACCAAGGAATCTTTTGTTACAAGTGAATATAGCGGATGGTATGAATCTCTGAAACCAGGGAAGTTAATTTATAAAGATAAAAAGGGCAAAACCCACACTGTAACATTCTAATGAGTTGATTAAAACCAATCAAAACCGGCTCTTTGAGCCGGTTTTTTTATAGACTTCTTTGAAAATTCCTTTATTACCTCTTATTCCTTGTAAATATTCATTGCTGGTCGGTGGCGAGTATCACATCTCTACAATCTTTGCCCAAATAGTAATAGTCAAAATAAGGCGCATATTACATCTCAGCCCTTCGCAGCCAATAAGTGCTATCAAAATTTTGTCGACTATCACCAAAAGCTTGCTGGCTTGCTTTAAGTGATACCCTTCCGACCTCGTGGACCGGTATTTCAGTCGAAAAGCTGTGAAATAGCAAGTCCAGCTTGCTTTTTGGACCCTGTCGCTATTACATCCAGGATTTTATAGCCGAAAAGTGACATTTCGACAAAAATTGATATTTCTTATTGAAGAAAAATAAAGATATTGTGATTAAGTCGAAAATATCAGCATCACTATATAAGATTTTTCAAACAAGATGTGATATGTGCCGGCGACTTGCGTGCCAAATCAAGGCGGCCTGCCCGCCAGCAAGTGCCTTTTAGGCACCAAAACAGAGCCATCAGCCGCCAACTCAACACCATCAGCCGCATATTTACCCCCCTAACTACAAACCAATACCCGCGCTACCCTACAAACTGACTCCAACCATGCTAAATCTACTTCAATATTGACTTTTTTATTCTGAAAGGATTATAATAAATAAAGAAATTTCATACGCCCTTGAGGGAGTAGTTTGCGCATCCGTGGATGCGTGATATGTCAACATTCTGGTAGTAGATCGAGAGTATTACCTGGCATATCTTAATGAATGAGACTCATGTGCGCTTAGCTTTTTGTACCTTGTTGGAAGTGGTACCATGTTTTTATTAAAGTTAAGCGCACATGAGTTTTTTCGTAAATACAACTTTTTACTCTAAATAATTTTTTACTCTATATAATATAGGAAGGAGACATACATGTTACTATTTTTAAAGATCATGTTTACAGAATTTATTGCAGAGATGGGGGACAAGACACAGCTGATGTTAGTCGGCATGACCTCCAGATACAAGCTTCGAGATATCGTGCTGGGAACAGCTGCTGCGATCTTAGTGCTCAACGGTATCGCTGTTTTGGCCGGAGGACTGGTCAGTGCATTGATTCCTGACTGGCTGATCAAGTTGGTGGCTGCGGGGGCATTCCTTTACTTTGCTCTGACATCTATTGGTGATGATGACGATGACGAGGAGGAAGGCAAGTCCAAAGGGGTGTTCAAATTTGCACCGGTTGCCGTATTCTTCACATTTTTCGTGGCAGAGCTTGGAGATAAGACCCAGCTGACTGCAATCACATTTGGTGCCAATGAAGGACTTAGCAATGCCATGATTGTGTGGATTGCCTGCTCTGTCGGCTTATTTGCAGCAGATATTCTGGGCATGATGCTTGGATATGTATTAAAGAATAAAACATCAGACGGGGCACTGAAAGTGATGGCCTTCGTTATCTTCGCAATCTTCGGTATTTTTACTTTCCGAAAAGGACTCATCCTCCTCTTCGGCGCAACAAGCGGAGTGATCAATGTGGCAACCATTGCGGTGGCAGTGATATTCGCTGCACTGTGCGTGTTCCGTGTTGTGAGAGCCGCATTAAAGACAGAAATTGATGAAAAAGCATAAGGAGGTGCTTTTATGAATATTGGATACACAGTAATACTTAATCTCGTGATATTGGTCATTGGGTTTGTGCTGCTCATCAAGGGGGCAGATGCATTTGTCGATGCCAGCTCAAAAGTTGCAACCAAGTTCAACGTGCCTCAGATCGTAATCGGGCTCACCATCGTAGCCTTCGGAACCAGCGCGCCGGAAGCGGCAGTCAGCATCACGTCAGCCCTTCGTGGAAGCTCCGGCATCAGCATCGGTAATGTATTAGGCAGCAATATCATGAACGTGCTCTTGATTCTCGGTATCACAGCGGCCCTTGCCCATATGCATATTCAGAAGACAACCGTGGCATATGAGATGCCATTTTTAATCGTCATTTCCGCGGCATTATTCTTCCTCGGAAAGAGTGGCGATGTGTTAACCCGCATGGATGGCGGCATTCTGTGGCTGTTTTTCATCGGATTTTTCGTATATTTGATTATGCTTTCCAAGTCCAAGGAAGCAGAAAAGGCCATGGAACTGACCGAGAAGGATACTATGCCAAGACTGTTCTTTTTCATCGTCCTTGGTATCGCCTGCATTGTGGGCGGCAGTAACATGGCGGTCAATGGTGCCACCGGCATCGCAGAGGTTCTTGGTGTCAGCGACCGTATCATCGGCCTTACCATTGTGGCATTTGGAACCTCCCTTCCAGAACTGGTGACTTCCGTCATGGCAGCGAGAAAGGATCAGGTTGACCTTGCAGTGGGGAATATCATCGGCAGTAATATCTTCAATATTTTATTCGTACTTGGAACCACAGCGCTGATCAAACCAATCCCATTTGCAACAGAATTCTACTTTGATGCCATCGTGTGCATCTTCGTGGCAGTGCTCTTATTCCTCTTATCCGTGCGCAAGAGAGAGCTTGGCCGTCCGGCAGGACTTGTGATGCTTGCCTGCTACGTGGCATATTTTGTACGACTCATCCTTGTGTAAATGTACCTGCAAAAGGAGCAAACAATGAATTTGACTTACCATGAAGCAATCGATTTTTTAAATGACATAAAAAAATATGGAAGCGTGCCAGGGCTTGACAGCATCCGCCGTTTGCTTGCAGAGCTTGGCAATCCTCAGGAGAAGCTTCGCGTGATTCACATCGCGGGAACCAATGGCAAGGGAAGTATTCTTGCCATGTTAGAAAGTGTCTTATCTACCAGTGGATACAAGACGGGAAGATACCATTCGCCACAGCTCTTTGATGTGAAGGAAGCATTCCAGGTCAATACCAAGTGGATCACCGAGGAAGAACTGACCGCCCAGGTGGAACTGGTAAAGGAAGCTGGAGAACGAATCGTGGCAGCAGGATATCCTCATCCAACCAGCTTTGAAGTGGAAACTGCCATCGCATTCTCCTACTTTGTAAGATCCAAGGTTGATGTGGTACTTCTTGAAACCGGCATGGGTGGACGATTAGATGCAACCAATGTGATCGAAAAGCCATTGGTTGAGATTATGGCTTCCATCAGCATGGATCACATGCAGTTTCTGGGTGATACCATCGAGAAAATCGCAGCTGAGAAGGCTGGCATTATTAAGGAAGGCACTGATGTGGTGCTCTATCCATCAGACCGCGTCGTATATGATGTGGTAAAAGGGGAAGCAGATGAAAAGCATGCCCGACTTACCATGGCAGATGCAGGTGCTGTACATATATTAAAACAGGATTTATCTGGTCAGAGCTTTTCCTATCGAACAGCAGACGGCCATTATTATAGTAAGATTACCATCCCCCTTCTTGGAGAACATCAGATTTACAATGCCATTACGGTCATTGAGGTGTTAGAGCATCTGAAGAAGTTCTTCTGTATGGGCGTCTTCGAAATTGAGGAAGGCCTTAGAAGAACTTGCTGGCCGGGCAGATTAGAGGTCATCGGGCAGAAGCCTGTGATGATCAGGGATGGCGCCCATAATGAAGATGCTGCTATCAGACTGGCAGATTTTATTGGAAAGAATTTTACAAATAAAAGGATTTTCTATATAATGGGTGTATTAAAAGACAAGGAATACGACAAAATCCTTCAAATCATGTCTCCATACTGCGATGATTTCTATGCAGTGGAGTCTGACAGCCCAAGAGCACTGAAGAAAGAGCTTTTGGTGGAGGCAGCCGCACCTTATTATAAGAACGTGCAGGCAGTGGGAACGGTGGAAGAAACCATCGCGAAGGTCCTTGCCGAGGCAGGAGAAGAGGATGTGATCTTAATCTTCGGCTCTCTGTCATTTATGAAAGATATAGAGGAAGCAAAAAAACATGGAACGATACCAGAAGGTAGCGAAGCATAAAAAATTACATATGTTTATGGACCGCATCAGGGAATGTGAACAGGGTCGCCAGTTTTGTGGCCACGATTGGGAGCATTTGCTGGCGGTTGCAAGAATTGCCTACATCATTGCGCTGGAAAATCACATGGATCTTAGCAAGGATCTGATCTATGGCGCAGCGCTGCTTCACGATATTGGGAAGGAAGCCCAGTATAAGCGCGGGGTGCCCCATGAAATCGAGGGGGCATTGCTAGCCCAGGGGATTTTAGAGGACTGTGGCTATGATGAGGCAGAAATTCACGAAATCAGTCAGGCGATATTGGGACATCGCCGTTATAAAGAGGATAATAATGACTTTCAGAAGCTCTTATACCGTGCTGATAAGCTGTCCAGACCGTGCAGAAGCTGTCCGGTGGCGGATGAGTGCAACTGGCCGGAAGAGCAGAAGAATACAGGAGTTTATCTATGATTATAGGAAATAAAACATTCGATACAGCAAACCATGGATATATCATGGGGATTCTCAATGTGACCCCGGATTCCTTCTCCGACGGGGGAAGCTATATGGACTTATCCACTGCACTTTTCCAGACTGAGAAGATGATTCGTGAGGGTGCAGCCATCATTGATGTTGGCGGGGAATCCACAAGACCGAACCACACCAAGATTTCCGATGAGGAGGAGATGGAACGTGTGGTACCAGTAATTGAAGCAATTAAAAGTCGTTTTGATACAGTCATCTCCTTAGATACCTACAAATCCAGAGTGGCAGAGGCTGGGATTGCAGCCGGAGCGGACCTGATCAATGATATCTGGGGGCTTAAGTGGGATGGCAAAGGTGAGATGGCAGATGTAATCGCTAAGCACGGCGTGGCAGCCTGCCTGATGCACAACCGTTTTAATGAAGATTATCACAATTTTATGGAAGATGTGATGGCAGACCTTCAGGAAACCATGGATATCGCTGCAAAAGCGGGTATCCCAGGAGATAAGATTATGCTTGATCCGGGGGTGGGATTCGCCAAAAGTCTAGAGCAGAACCGCCTCATCATGAAGGAGCTTCACAGACTGACCGAATTTGATGTGGATGTCCTTTTAGGCACATCAAGAAAGCGTCTGATCGGGGAGACATTGAATCTTCCTGTGGATCAGAGAGAAGAAGGAACCATGGCAACCACAGTGATGGGATATATGGCAGGATGCAGATTCTTCCGTGTACACAATGTGGAAGCCAATTACCGTGCTATGAAAATGACAGAAGCGATTTTAAATCAGGAGTAATCGATGGCAGATTATATCAGAATCCGTGATTTGGTGGTATTCGCCAATCATGGAGTATTAAAAGAAGAAAATGTACTTGGGCAGAAGTTTCTCTTCTCCATCGAGATGGAGACAGATATGATGCAGGCCTGCTTAACCGATGATCTTACCGAATCTGTAAACTATGCAGAGGTAAGCGCTTTGGTGACAAAATATGCGCAGAGCCATACATTTGCCTTGCTAGAGCATCTGGCAGAGCGTGTTGCCAGACTTCTCTTAATGGAATTTCCACTGATTTTATGTGTGAAGGTGGAGATTAAAAAGCCATGGGCGCCAGTGGGACTGCCCCTTGATACTGTGTCCGTGGAAATCACAAGAAAACGCCATAAAGTATATCTAAGCATCGGCTCCAATATGGGAGATAAGAAAGCATACCTTGATCAGGCAGTGGAAAGCCTGAATAACCATCCATGGATCAGAGTGACGAATGTGTCCGATTATCTGGTCACTGCACCTTATGGCGGGGTGGAACAGGATGATTTCTTAAATGGATGTCTGGAATTAGAAACTGTGATGCAGCCACAGGAATTATTAGATACCCTTCATGTCATCGAACAGGATTTGGGCCGTGTTCGAAAGATCCACTGGGGACCAAGAACCGTAGATTTGGACATCTTATTCTACGATGATCTGGTCATGAATACCCAGAATCTGATCATTCCACACAAGGAGATTCCTTTGCGTGATTTTGTGCTGACACCCCTTAGCCAGATTGCACCGGACTTTGTGCACCCGGTACTTCATAAAACCGTTGCACAGATGAGAGAGGAATTAATCAGACAGGAGCAATCATAATCATGAGAGAGTTAAAGGAAATCCGTAAGGATATCGATATTGTAGATGAACAGATTATCGAGCTGTTCAAACAGAGAATGAATTATCAGGGTGAAGTAGCCTACTTAAAGAAGGATACAGACAAACCGATTTTAGACCGCGCAAGGGAGAAAGCCAAGATCGCCCGTGCCCTTGCTATTTTAGATGAACCAAAGTATGAGCGTCCTCTTCAGGAACTGTTCCATCAGCTCATGTCTCTGGGAAGACGTTACCAGTACAGTATTATCAAACCGGTAGACACCTACATTGACGATCTGTTCACTATGGTGAAGCATCTGCCGATCAGTGAGGATACTAGGGTTGTCTATCAGGGGATTCCGGGTGCTTATCAGGAAGAAGCCATGAACAAGTTTTTCGGCGAGGAGATCGGCTCCTTCTCTGTACCAAGATTTGAAGATGTGCTCATTGCGTTAGATAAAGATGAAGCAGATTATGGTATCTTACCAATCGAGAATAGTTCCAATGGAACAGTCAGTGGCATCTATGACCTTCTCTTAAAACACGATGTATGTGTAGTTGGAGAAGAAACCGTTCACATCAAGCATATGCTTGCCGGTATTCCGGAAACAGATTTTGACAATGTGACCACTGTGTATTCTCATCCACAGGCACTGGCACAGTGTAAGCCATTCCTTGATTTTTATGACTGGCGACTGTCCAATGCAGCCAATACAGCCATTGCGGCAAAACAGATTGCAGAGGAGAAAAATCCAAGACATCTGTGTATCTGTTCCGAACATGCAGCCCGTCTCTACGGACTGAAGATTTTTGCAAAGGAAATCAATCATGAATCCAATAATGTGACCCGTTTTGTCATCTTCTCCAAGAAGAAGATCTACAAGAGAGATGCCAATAAGATCTGCATCAGCTTCTCACTGCCCCATGAAATCGGAAGCCTGCACTCCATTCTGGGTCACTTTATGTTCAACGGGGTGAATATGTCCAACATTGAATCTCGTCCACTTCCAGGACGTCAGTGGGAATATGGCTTTTATCTGGATGTTCAGGGGAATCTCAAAGACCCTGAAGTAGAGAATGCCCTCTCCGGCGTGCGTGAAGAGGTACATGATTTTAAAATATTAGGGAATTTTTAATCATAGATTAAAACCATATATTATAACCATATATTAAAACCATATATTATAACCATATAATGAAATGAGGAAATAGGAATGAATGCGTATGAATTAATTATTTACCGTGGACTTCGCGGCGACGAAACATTTGCTAAGCTGTCTAAGGTAATCGACCATTTTCAGGAAATGGACGTCACAGAGGTTGGCACTCTGGTATTTGACGGAATCGCCGGGCTGGTAGAAGCAGCTCAGAAACGTGGGTTTAAGGGCAATTTATGGCATGTATATATTGCATATCTCTTAACCTCCGATGAAAACTCCTACAGCAAGTTCTGTGAAAAGAAGGGAACCATGGAAGGAAGCATCGGCCAGCTGTTAAAGCATGATATGGAAATCATCAAGCACTATATCGACTTTGACTGGAGCGTGGTGGAAAATTATATCGGCACCCCATTTACTGCACTGTTTGAGGATTTTGAACCTGCTCAGGCAAGAGGTATCATCTTCCACGAGTTATTAAGAAACCGTCTCAACCAGATGGCAGTGACCATGACAGGCGCAACCGTGGATACCATCAGCCAGGAAATCACAGATTTCTATGGCGATTACGGTGTGGGCAAATTCGGGCTTCACAAGGCATTCCGCGTGGTCAATGACGGCAGCGGTGCACAGATCGTACCGATCATCAACAGCTCAAGCGTTCAGCTTGAAGACCTGGTTGGATATGAGATGCAGAAGCAGCAGCTCATCGACAACACAGAAAGCTTCGTGGCAGGCAAAAAAGCCAACAACTGTCTCCTCTATGGGGAAAGTGGTACCGGCAAATCCACAAGTATCAAGGCAATCTTAAACCGTTACTACAAGGATGGTCTTCGTATCATCGAGATCTACAAGCACCAGTTTAAGGATCTCAACAGCGTAATCGCCCAGATCAAGGACCGTAACTACAAGTTCATCATCTACATGGACGACTTATCCTTCGAAGAAACGGAATTAGAATACAAATATCTGAAGGCAGTTATTGAAGGCGGCTTAGAAATCAAACCAGACAATGTCTTAATCTATGCAACCTCCAACCGCCGTCACCTGGTTCGTGAAACATGGAAGGATCAGCGTGTTATGGGCGAAGATCTTCATAACAACGACTCTAAACAGGAAAAATTATCACTTTTTGCCCGTTTTGGTGTTACTATCTACTACAGCTCTCCTGCAAAGAAGGAATTCTTGAATATCGTTCACACATTAGCAGAGAGAGAAGGCTTAGATCTTCCAATCGAACAGATTGATCAGGCTGCAATCCGCTGGGAATTAACCCATGGCGGTTTCTCCGGACGAGCTGCTGAACAGGTAATCACACATTTGAAGGGCACTATGACGGAATAGGATTATGAAGAAAGAAGAAACAAAGAATACAACAAAACAGGAAATCTTAAGCTGGGTCAAATGTATCATTGCAGCATGCGTCCTTGCATTTTTCATCAGTCATTTCCTCATCGTTAATTCCCGTATCCCAAGCGGATCCATGGAGAATACGATCATGACAGGAGATAAGCTGATCGCCCTTCGAACCTCCTACTGGTTCGCGTCTCCAAAGCGGGGCGATATTGTTGTCTTCAAGTATCCCGACGATCCGGATGAGCTTTTTATCAAGCGTGTCATCGGTGAACCGGGCGACAAAGTGGAAGTGGTGAACGGCAAAGTCTACATCAATGACAGCGAAAAACCGCTGGAGGAACCATACTTATGCGAAAAGATGGAAGGCAGCTACGGCCCATACTTCGTGCCGGATGGATGTTACTTTATGATGGGAGACAACCGAAACTGCTCTTTAGATTCCAGATTCTGGACAGACAAATATGTGAAGGAATCTGCGATCTTAGGAAAAGCAAAGCTTCGCTACTCCCCACATATCGACAAGATCGAAAGTGCGGTTTACAAGACCAAAATCCCGAAAGCAGGAGAGTATGAGCAGGAAGAAACCACAGAATCCGTAACAGAATTCTCCGGCAAGAAGGAACTTCTCAAAGGCGCAGATCTGGCCAACGGCATCAATTTTGTAGGTTCTGCATCCACCGTATCTCTTGCCATTGGCGATGATTTTAATAACAGCTTAGAATATGTGATCACCCTCTATGACGCAGACACAGAGGAGATGTTAGGTGAGATTCCACTCGAGAGCGTCCTTCGCGAGGATGGCTATCTGGCTACGTTCAGAGGACTGACAAAAGGCAATAATTATTATATTGAGATGTATCCGAATGGCAGCGCCGACTCCGACGACGAATATTTCAAAGTGGAGCAGGACAATGCCAGCTGTGATATCACATTGATGCAGGAATAAATCTGCAGGAATGATTTTCAGGCATAAAAAGACCCCGACAGTTTTTGTCGGGGTTTTCTTAATTTCACACTAAAATTTACACGAATCAATCTATCGTGAATCAATCTATCGTGAATCAATCTACGCTAACATCTCTTCGAACACATCCATCAGTGCTGCGTTCTTCTCATGCTCCATAAAACAGAAGCGGACGAAGGAGTCTCCAAGGCCTGCAAAATCGGAGCAGTCCCTGATCATAAAGCCCTTTTTGATGCAGGCTTCGAATAAATCATAGGAAGTGACACCTTCCTTTAAGATCTTCACAAGGATGAAGTTTCCATAGGAATCGTATGCCTTTGCCTGTTTCATAGTATTCAGGCGGCCAAGACAGTATGCTCTTTCTTTGTAGGTGAATTCTTTGGAGCCATTGATATAGGCTTCGTCGGAGAACATAATCTCTCCGGCAACCCCTGCGAGGGAGTTGATGGTCCATGGATTTTTGATTTTGGCCATCTCTTCATAGAGGGAAGGATTGTTGCAGATGGCATAGCCAAGACGAAGTCCAGGGGATGCAAAGAACTTGGAGATACCACGAAGGATGACCATATTCTCATACTTGTCAGTCAGTGGGATGGAAGTGAAGCCTTCCATATCTTCTGTAAATTCGATGTAGGTTTCATCCACTAATACGAAGATGCTTCTTTCGCGGCAGGCAGCCACGATGCGGTCCATATCCTCCCTTGGAATGATGGTGGAGGTTGGATTGTTGGGATTACAGATGACAAGTAAGTCATAATCTTCACTTAATTCTCCAAGGAGTGCCTCGGTATCAAGACGAAATTCCTGTTCTTCCTTTAACATATGGTAGGTGCAGGTTCCGCCAGATAAGAGGATCTCACGCTCATATTCAGAATAGGTTGGGGAGATTAGCATGGCTTTTTTCGGATTTTGGATCTGGATAAAGAGGCCAATCAGCTCTGTGGAGCCATTGCCAACCATAATTCGTTCAAAATCAGCGCCTGTGTAGCAGCTGATTGCTTTTCTTAAATCAGTATATTCACGGTCCGGATAGGAGGTGATGGCATCGATGTGGGAAGCTAAGTTGTCACGAAGCATAGGAGAGATGCCAAGGGGATTGACATTGGCCCCAAAGCTTGTGATGTCTTCTTTCTTAATGCCGAATATTTTCTCTACTTTTTCTAAATCACTGCCGTGAAAATGTTCTTTTGCAGTATTCATAATTTCATTCTTTCTTTTACATATGCACGGTTTTTTGTTATACTTAAAGTTATATTAGTCTGCCAAAATCTAAATTTGGCAAATCTTTTTCCTATTATAGACGTAAAATAAGGAAATGGCAACATATAAAGTTAATGGAGAACGATCAGCGATGAAAGAACAGTTGGAACAGTTTTATGAATTAGCAAAAAATAATATACAGGAAGCAAAGCGCATCTTCTTTGACGAAAGCTTCAAGCGGGATTATCTGGAAAGTACCGACGGTAAGAGCCCGGATTATACAGCATACTATGATGAACTCTTAAAGGGAAAGAACCGCGGCCAGATTCTGGAGGAATTCCTGATCTATGTCTGTGGAAAGCGCCCGGTTACATTTGAAGCAGAGCAGGAATGCTACGAATTCTTTGACGAAGAAACCATGAATATCTCCCTTCTCATGCACGGATGGGGATATGAAGAGCTTGTGTTAAAGACCAGTTCCTATGTTGAGGTTTCCACCAGCCTCCTGACCAGTGATTATTTTTCCAGGGGGAATTATCCGATTACCGTTGATTTAAGACGTCTTCCAGATGACATCGACTCCTTTACCATTGACCTGATTACCGACTATGATACACAGACGATCTTATTTAATCGAAGAAAACCGGACATCTCTGCCGGTGAGAATAAAAAACGAGGCCTGATCAAGGCTTACATGGATTTCCGTTTTGGGGAAACTTCATTAGAAGAATATGAGGAACAGACAGAAGCAGTTCTTGCTGAGGACCGTTCCATGTTCGCAGAGCTGTTCCACCTCATGTTTGCCATCTTAGAAGGTGATAACAAGAAGGCAGGGGACATGATCAAGATCATTTACGATACCGCACCTTGGATCGTGCGAAGCGCAGAGCTTGACGAGATCTATCTCCGTGTGGTTGGTAAGCCTGAGAAAGAGGAAACCGATGATTATGTATTCGAAGATGCATTCTACTCTTACCTGATTGCCCTCTTCGACCATAATCCACTGACCATCAAGTCTTCCGTGGAGCACATCAAAGAGCTTCAAAAGTGGGATGTCTGCCACGCAGAGCTTCTCTGGATGCTTCTCTATCTCGATGAGGAGATGGTATATTCCAGCAAGAAGCAGATCTTATCCATCCGCGAATTAGATGAGAAATTAGCACTTCCTGACTATCTGAAATATGAAGTCATCGGCATCTGGAATAGAAACCCATTGATGGTAAAAGGTGTGGATTCCTTTACCCTTCGCATGGTGGAATTCGGTCTGATGCATGGCATCCTGTCCAAAGAAGTCTACGACCAGTTTTCCAGAGTCCTTCGCCGTGTGGACAGCTTTATCGGCGACGGTTTCTATCTACTTGAACGCATCTATGAGAAATATCCGGAAAAGGAATACCTGCAGAGCATCTGTAAATCCATCCTTCGTACTGGCCAGTGGGATACTCGCTATCACAAATATTTTGACAAGGCCATCAGTGAAGAACTGAAGATGGAAGGCCTTTTTGAAGCCTATATCCATACCATGGACAAGAAGACCTATGAGCCAATGAATCCAGCGGTATTGCATTATTTCTCCTACAGCAGCAATTTATCTGCAGAAGAACAGGCATATCTTTATGCCAATGCTTTAGTCAACCGGGAACGCTATGGCGCAATCGCAGCGTCCTATGTCCAGAAGACCCATTATCAGACTATTCGTATGATGGATCAGGGCATTATGACCGATGCAGCCTGCCTCTTATATCAGAAATATCTGCCAGACATTGCAGATATGGCAGCAGGGCTCATTGCAGTACCGGAAATCTTATTTAAACAGAAAGTAATCTGCACTAACCGGAACATGAAATATCTGGTTGTGAAGCATTTTGAAAAGGAACAGGCGGATGTCTACCATATGGAAGATGGTGTGGCCTTCCCGGATATCTACTCCGAAGAAGCCGTCTGCTACTTCTTAGATGAACAGAAAGACCCGCATCTTGGCGGTATTGAGTGGAAGAAGGAGAAGCTTTTTAAGGAACGTCAGTATTATGGACGTTGCTTTGAACAAAATCCTTACCACGAGAAAATCTTATTAAAGGTTGCCAGCGAATATGTGGGCAAGCATGAGCTGACAGGGGAAGAAATTCCAACTGCAGCACAGCTTCTTGACTTCCAGTTTTTAAGCGAGGAAGCCAAGGAATTAATCTTAGAACTCATGTTAAACTACTATTATAAAGAACAGGATTATTCCAAACTGGAAAGCCTCTTAAAACAGGTGCGCTGGGATAAGATCCAGGCCAAGAACCGTGCAGCTATCATCGAATATTTCATCTCCCAGGAGCTTTATGATGAGGCCATCAAGGGGATGGAACAATATGGCTTTGACAATATCAATTCTGAGGCCCTCCTTAAGGTGGCAGTGTACTTTAAGAAGATGATCCACTCTCAGAAATCACAGTTTTTATTAAATATCTGTGGAAAACTGACCAAGGAAGATATGGTCAATGTGGATATCCTCCAGTACATGCAGAAATACGCAGATCCGGAAGCAGATTATGCCTTAGATCTGTGGCAGAATGGCCAGGAGAAGGAATATTATTCAGTGACATTTACCGAAAAGCTGCTGAAGGTATTCGCTGAAAAGGGCGGCAAGGAAGAGCAGCTCCTGCCAGTGTTCTTATTCTATACTAAGCTTGATCACAAGGATTTAAGCTTTGTGGAGAAAGCCATCGACCGCTTTGGCAGATGGTACTTTAAGAACGGTAAGCAACTGCCGGAAGCATTCTTCGACTATCTGACCCAGTTTTATACTGATTTTGGCTGGACGAAGCTAGCCGGACCACTTAGTCTTCTTCATCATTATTCCAAGGCAGAAAGCCTGAGCGAGGAGCAGAAGCATCTGGTGGAAGAGATGATCGATGAGATGGTTCTTGATAATATTCCACTTGCCTTCTTCTTAAAATTCGAGGGTAAGGCAGAGCTTCCAAAGGTCTTATATGAGATGACCTTTGTGACCTACCGGAATAAATCAGGGCTTCATGCAACCCTGAATATGCAGTTAAAACGCAATGGCATCATCAAGAAGATGCCAATGACCGAAGTATTAGACGGCATCTACATCAGCAATGTGAGACTTTTTGCCGATGAACATCCTGATCTTTTCGTGACCATGGAGGGAGATGACCGTAAATATAGAAAATCATTGATCGTGGAGGATGCCCACATCAAATCTGTAGGTACCAAGTTCCACAAGATCAATGAAATGGTTTCCATGATCTCTGATGACCAGGTATATGGTCTTCTGGATGTCTATGAGGAAACCCAGTATCTGATTGATCATTTGATGGAACCATGGTTTAAGTAGGTGAACGATATGATTTATGGATTTGATTTTACGAATAATATTTGCTATATCAGTACCTATGATGGAAAAAAGGTGGAAGAGCTTGATATGGTAATCTGCCCGGAAAGCTTAGAGGAGCGTGTGGCATTCCTGCAGGGCTATTACCAGGAAGGGGACCGGATTGCCGTTGCCCTTGAGGAGATCAACCAGTCTGTAGCTGCATTCTCCGAGCAGTTAGGACCTGCCTTTCGCGTGCTTTCCAAGGATGAGGCCTTCGGCTATTATATCCTTGGGGAAGATAATACCATGTGGAAACGTCAGAATGGTGCATTTGAATTTCATAAGGATTATTTCCGCTTTTATGAGATGTCCAGAGAGGGCAAAATCCTGGCAATCTCCAGTATCCGCACAGACATGAGCAATGTGAAGCTTGATACGGACAAAGCGAAGGATAAATTCTTTACCAAACAGTCTGCCGACACCTTAAATGTGCGACAGATCAATAATGTGTTCTTAAACGGGGAAGAGTTTAAGACAGAATGGATGAACTTAAGTCTTAATGCCCTCTGCGCGGGCAGAAGAGTATTCGCAGGCAATCATCTCTTTGCCACAGGGGCCTTAAGAAGCCTGACTTATGAGAATAAGCGCTTAGAGCTGATGACCGATGACTATCATCCATATTACTGGGGCATTCGTGCATATCACCACAGCAAGAAGGATGTATTCGTGCCGATCATCGCATCGGGTAACTTCTGGTTCCTTACGGAAGGATATGTGGACGTATTCATGGATGAATGCGAGGAACTGCTCATTGAGGGTATGAATTCCATCAATCAGGAGAAGATTACTCTGAAGCTGCCACTTCACTTTAAGAGTGCCCATCCGATGAGGACGACCAAGATGAGAATTGCCATTACCTGTACCGGTATCCATACCATCAGAATTTCCGTGACCGAGCTTGGTTTCGGCAAGACCCGTGCAGGCAGTGGATTGATCTTTGAGGAAGAATACAGACTTCCATCTATTACAGGAAGGTGAGAATTATGGGACAGATGATTTTATGTGAAACAAAAGAAGCTGCAAAAAGCTATACCTTTACTGCCTTCCATCAGGAGATCTCCACCTACGAGGAGATGTGTTATTACATCAGAGAGTATTTTATCTTCTTCGTGGAGGAAGGAATTCCGGAGGATCTGCTCCGATTTGTGATCAACGATCTTGGTATCCGTGATATCGAAACTGACTGGAAGCTGCTTAGCAATGACAAGGATCGTTTAAAACGACTGATTTCCTGCCGCAATTATTTTCTTCCACAGGAAGTCAGCGCCTTGATGAAAAAGTATGATCGCCATATGACTTTGGACGCGGCGACAAGAAAATCCCGTTTGGGAGACGAATATTTGAAGCAGCAACGCTATGAAACAGCGTTAAAGTGCTATAAACAGACAAATGTATCCCAAAAAGATGCCAGAGTGTGTTATAATATTGGGGTGTGTTACGCGCATTTAGGAGATTTGGATGCAGCAGCGGCACATTTTCTGCAGTCTTATAAGATTGGTGGCAGAAGAAAGGCCCAGAATGCATATTTTGGTGTACTCATGTTACAGGGGGAATTCACGGCTGTGAAGATTACTGCTGGAACAGATTACCCTGGATTTAAGAAGGATTGGGATGATCTGAAGGATGCATTGGCCAAGATGGACAAGCCATCCGATCAGCATCACAAGAAGAATGCGTTAGAAGAAATCAAGAAACAGTATCGTAAAGAGGTTGACGAATGGATTTAAAACACGAACTGATCGACCTTTGCAATAAGGAAATCGGCTATATTCAGGAAATCAGAGGGGACATGCGAAAGCTTGTGGAGATGCCGGAAGAACAGCTCATCGTACTTATTGAGAAGGCACACAGATTTCATCAGGTACAGGAACAGCTGTGGGATGAAGTCTGCGAAGGTAATATTAATAGAAAAGACAAAATGCTGCTCCTTGCAAAGCGCCAGGAAATCAGAGATGATATCAAGCGTATTCGCGATACGGAGAATGAGATCAAGGAGATGGAAGCAAAGATTGAGGATGACCGCAGAAAGATCAAGCGCGTCTACGGCAAGGAAGCCAGAGAAATCGAGAAAGAGAAGAAGAATATGTTCGGTTTCATGGGATGCGCGGTGGCTGCATTTGTCATGGTGGTCCTGCATCTGATTCTGCTTCGATTCCACCGATTAGAGCCGGTATTTATTGTGGTATTGCTCATCGTCCTTCCAATCGTGGGTGCGGCTGTATTCTATAAGCGCTTCCGCGATATGTCCGACAGCAGGACCGTGGATGAGGAGATTGAAAAAATAGAAGAAACAATTGCTTTCAATCAGGAAATCCTTGCAGGTGACAGGGAGTATCTTGTTTATTTTGAAAAGAAATTTGAAATCGTGTATGGCTCATTAGATGAGAAGACCTGGGCATCCTTCCCTGCCGTGGAACGTGCCATTGCCCAATTAAAGAATAATGAAAGCTGGGCGAAAACACAGGCTGACTACTATGCCATCATGGAGATTTTACAGTTTAAACAGAGAGACATCTATGCATACATTCCTGAGATTTTCCTGTTCGAACAGGAAGAGCAGGCATTTAACGATGCAGTGAATTTAAAGATGCGCCATATAGATGAATATTTGGTGCAGACGGTGGAAACTGCTTGACATTAAATCTGAATTTCAATATTTTATATAAGAAGGATATCTAAGAGAATAATCTCTATAATAAATATAAGAGGATAGATTAATAGAAGAAAAGAGGAGACATCTTATCATGAGCAAAGAATTAGAAAAAAATTATAATCCGTCTGAAATTGAAGACAGAATATATCAGAACTGGCTCGATCACAAGTACTTCCATGCAGAAGTTGACCGCAGCAAGGAACCATTTACCATTGTAATCCCACCTCCAAATATCACAGGTAAATTACATATGGGACATGCTTTAGATAACACATTACAGGATATCTTAATCCGTTTCAAAAAGATGCAGGGATATAACACATTATGGCAGCCAGGTACTGACCACGCTGCCATCGCTACTGAAGTTAAGGTAGTAGAAAACTTAAAATCTCAGGGCATCAACAAGTCTGACTTATCCCGTGACGAATTCTTAAAATATGCATGGGACTGGAGAGAAGAATACGGCGGAACAATCGTATCCCAGCTGAAGAAATTAGGCTCTGCATGTGACTGGGACAGAGAAAGATTCACATTAGATGAAGGCTGTTCCAAGGCAGTAGAAGAAGTATTCTGCAACTTATATGAGAAAGGATATATCTACAAAGGCTCCAAGATCATCAACTGGTGTCCGGTATGTAAGACAACCATCTCCGATGCAGAAGTAGAACATGAAGATCAGGCTGGACATTTCTGGCATATCAACTACCCAGTTGTTGGTTCCGATGAATTCGTAGAAATCGCAACAACTCGTCCAGAAACATTATTAGGTGATACAGCTGTTGCTGTTCATCCAGATGACGAAAGATATCAGCACTTAATCGGTAAGATGCTTGAATTACCATTATGTGACAGACAGATCCCTGTCGTTGCAGATGAGTATGTAGATAAAGAATTTGGTACAGGCTGTGTTAAAATTACTCCAGCCCACGACCCTAACGACTTTGAAGTTGGAAAGCGTCACAACCTTCCAGAAATCTGTGTCATGAATGACGATGCTACCATCAATGAACTTGGCGGCAAGTACTGTGGTTTAGAACGTTACGAAGCTCGTATGAAGATCGTAGATGACCTTGACGAACTTGGACTTTTAGTTGCAGTGAAGGATCACGTTCATGCAGTAGGTACTCATGACCGTTGTAAAGCAACTGTTGAACCTATGATCAAGGATCAGTGGTTTGTAGCGATGGAAGAGCTTGCAAAACCAGCGATCAAGGCAATCGAAACAGAAGAATTAAAATTCGTTCCAGAAAGATATTCCAAGACTTACTTACATTGGTTAAATAACATCCGTGACTGGTGTATCTCTCGTCAGTTATGGTGGGGACACAGAATTCCAGCATACTATTGTGATGACTGTGGCGAAGTGATCGTTCAGCGTGGCGGGGCTCCAGCTGTTTGTCCAAAATGTGGTTCCACACACATCACACAGGATGAAGACTGCTTAGATACATGGTTCTCCTCCGCTTTATGGCCATTCTCCACTCTTGGCTGGCCAGAACAGACAGAAGAGATGGATTACTTCTACCCAACCAATGTATTAGTAACTGGTTACGACATCATCTTCTTCTGGGTAGTTCGTATGGTATTCTCCGCTTACGAACAGACAGGCAAGTCTCCATTTGACACAGTATTGATCCACGGTCTGGTACGTGACTCCTTAGGACGTAAGATGAGTAAGTCCTTAGGCAATGGTATCGACCCACTGGAAATTATTGAAAAATACGGTGCAGACGCACTTAGATTTACATTAGTTACCGGTAATGCACCTGGTAACGACATGCGTTTCTACATGGAACGTGTTGAAGCAAGCCGTAACTTCGCAAACAAAGTATGGAACGCATCCCGTTTCATGATGATGAACTTTGACAAGACTGACTTTGCAAATGTATCCCTTGGCGATTTAACATCCGCAGACAAGTGGATCATCTCCAAGTTCAATTCCGTTGCCAAAGAAGTAACAGATAACATGGAAAAATTCGAACTTGGTATCGCAGTTCAGAAGATCAACGACTTCATCTGGGAAGAATTCTGTGACTGGTACATCGAAATGGTAAAACCTCGTCTTTACAATGATGCAGATGAAACCAAGGCTGCAGCACTTTGGACATTAAAGACAGTATTAGCTGAATCCTTAAAGATGTTACATCCATTCATGCCATTCATCACAGAAGAAATCTACTGCAACTTAACTGGTGAAGAATCCATCATGTTAGCACAGTGGCCAACATTCAAAGAAGAATGGGATTTCTCCGCTGACGAAAAGTCTGTTGAAACAATCAAGGAAGCAGTTCGCGGCATCCGTAACATCCGTGCAGAGATGAACGTATCTCCTAAAAAGAAAGCAACTGTTTATGTAGTATCTGAGAACGAAGAAGTTCAGAATACATTCAAAGACGGTGAAGTATTCTTCGCAACACTTGGTTACGCAAGCGAAGTCATCGTTCAGAGCGATAAGACAGGCATTGCAGACGATGCAGTATCCACAGTGATTCCAGAAGCTGTCATCTACATGCCATTTGCTGAATTAGTAGATATCGCAAAAGAATTAGAACGTCTTGCAAAAGAACAGAAGAAGCTTCAGGGCGAAATCAAACGTTGTAACGGAATGCTTAACAACGAACGTTTCGTAAGCAAAGCACCTGCAGCTAAGGTAGAAGCAGAACGTGAAAAACTTGAAAAATACACTCAGATGTTAGCTCAGGTTGAAGAACGTCTTGCAGCATTAAGCAAATAGGAGAGTTTCATGAATTATAAGGAAGCAGTACAGTTTTTTAATGAGATTCCATATTTCTCATCCGATGCTTCCAATGATAATCTGAATACAGTATTGAATCTATTAGGAAATCCAGAACGTACATTAAAATTCTTTCACGTGGCAGGAACCAATGGGAAGGGATCCGTATGTGCGTTTCTGGATTCCATTTTACAAAAAGGCGGTTTTAAAACCGCTCTTTTTACGTCTCCACATCTGGTTCGTATCAATGAACGAATCAAGATTGATGGCATTGATATCTCAGATAAAGACTTCGCAGATTACCTTGGAAAGATCGAAGCGGTGGATCATCCACAGCTGAACTTTTTTGAATATTGTTTTGTTATGGCCATGCTCTATTTTGCAGACCAGAAGGTGGATTATGTTATCTTAGAATGTGGTCTGGGTGGACTTTTAGATTCCACCAATGTGGTAACCCCGGAAGTTTCCATCATTACCTCCGTCGGATTGGACCATGTGAAGATCCTTGGGGACACGTTAGAGAAGATTGCCGCAGAGAAAGCCGGCATTATAAAAGAAGGAAAACCAATCGTCTACATGAAGCAGGAAGATGGCGTCAATGCTGTGATTGAGGCCACTGCCTTAAGAAATCATTCAGAAATATATACACTTTCTGAAGAAGATATTAAGATTGTTGAAACAAATGAAAAAGGCATTGCTTTTTTGATTGAAAGTGTATATTATAGATTTGAAGATTTGAGCGTGGTGACCAAAGCGTCCTATCAACCAAAGAACGCAGACCTCGCCATCCATGCAATCAAGGCAGTCATTCCAGACTTTTCCGATGCAGTGATCAGAGAAGGAATTGCATCTATGACATGGCCTGCACGTATGGAAGAGATTGAATATCATATCATATTAGATGGTGCCCATAACCCCCATGCCATTACCAGCTGGGTGAAGACAGTGCAGCAGTATTATCCAGACTGCCAGAAGGATCTGCTTTTTGCAGTGGTTGCGGATAAGGATTATGAAGATATGATCGTTCAGATTTGCAGTGCTCTGACCTTTGAGCACATTACGATTACAACGATACCTGGATACCGAAAAGCGGATCCATTTTTGATAAAAGAACAATTCGAGCGATATTCCCCATGTGAGATTACAATTGAAGAAGATGCAGCCCGTGCCTATGAACTGGCAAAAGGAAGACGGAAGGACTATCTGTTTTTGTTAGGCTCTCTTTACCTTGCAGGAATCATTAAGGGATATCTGGAAGAAATGAAGGAGGAAGAATCTCATGATCAACATTGAACAGGAAATCAAAAAGTACAATTCATTCGATAAAGCAGCAGTAGAGAAAATCATTTTCAAAGAACCAGGCAGTGAAGCAGACGGCTTATTAAAAAGTAAGCTTGCACAGGTAGAAAAGCGCTATGGCCTTACCTTAAATTACTGTAATACAGACAGCTTTGACCTTGCGTTTATTCAGATTAAGAAGGTAACCAGATTAGTACCTGAGTATGTGGATGCACAGGTATTATCCGCATTAATCTGTCTCCATGAAGGCAAACCGGATCAGGCTATGGAAGCATGCGAAATAGCATTAAGATATAATCCAAATAACCAGACAGCACTTGCAATCAAGGATGAGCTTACCGTTGTTCCTGAAGAAACAGAAGAAGGAGCAGAGGGTGCTGATGCACCAGCAGCAGAAGGCGATAAGGCAGAAAAACCAGCGAAGAAATTCGTGCCATCCATGAAGCTTGGCAAGAAAAAGGAAGAAAAAGAAGAAGCTCCTAAGGCTGCAGTGAAACCAGCAGCTCCAGTTCAGGCACCTAAGAAAGTGGTTGCCAACGGAAGTGACTATGAAGAAGTAACAAGCAACAAGAAGAGCTTCATCTACCTTGGAATCGGTTTCTTAATCGGTATCATCGCCATGTTCATCTTAGTAGTTCCAACTGCAAGAAGCGCAGTGAAGAACCAGTATGCCAACGAAGCAGAAAGCTACGAAGATCAGTTAAAAGCAAAAGATACAGAAATCGAAAACTTAAAGGTGGAATTAAAGGATGCAAGAAAAGCAACCAAAGCTGCGAAGAAGTTAGTAAAGACTTACAAGGGATCCAACAAGAACTTATCCTTAGCAGCAAAAGAATACATGAACAACAACAACACTTTAGCAGCAGATGCATTATTAGGTGTTGATAAGAGCACATTAAGCAACAAAGAATCTCAGGATTTATATGATCTGATCAAAGCAAAAACATTCACAAAAGCAGCAGACAGCTTCTATCACAGTGGTTTAAATCAGTGGTATCAGCGTAACTACAAGGGTGCCATCGACTACTACAAAAAGGCAATCACATGTGATGATACAAAGTCTGAATACAAATATTATTTAGGTCGTGCATACGAAGCCAACGGTGATACAGACAAAGCTGTAAAAGAATACAACAAAGTCATCAACTCCGGCAGCAAGCATGCAAAAGACGCAAGAGAACGTGTCAATAAGATTGACGAAGCGAAGAAAGCAGCAGAAGCTTCTTCTACAGAAGAAACTTCCGAAACAACAGAAGCAAATCGCTAATACATGTAATAGGTAATGATAGGGCCGTCGCACCAATCGTGCGACGACCTTTTTGTATCTGCTTTCATGGTTGGAATCTCGAGATAGAGAATATTGGATAGAAAATATCAGGAAAGAGCATATAGAATTTAGGTGAATATATGGATTTTAAGAAAATGTCAGTGGCAGAGCTTCGTGCTTATGCCAAAGAACAGGGAATCAAAGGAATCTCTTCTTTAAAGAAGGATGGGCTGATCGCACTGCTGGAGAAGAAAGCGGCAGAAAGTACGGCGAAGGAAACAGTGAAAGAAGAGAAAAAAGAGGATAAAAAAGAAGATAAGCTGGCTGAGCTTGACAGTGGCTTAAAGGCTGACGGCATCCTTGAAGTTATGCCGGATGGGTTCGGCTTTATCCGATGCGAGAATTATCTTCCTGGAGACAACGACGTGTATGTCTCCCCAGCGCAGATCCGTCGTTTTAATTTACAGACCGGTGACATCTTAACCGGCAAGATGAGAAAGAAAAAAGAGAACGAGAAGTTCTCCGCACTGTTATATATAGAAGGAGTCAATGGGTATCATCCATACGAAGCCCAGAAGAGAAAGAATTTTGCAGATCTGACTCCAATCTTCCCAAATGAACGATTAAAATTAGAAACCGACCAGACTTCCATTCCAATGCGAATGGTGGATCTGTTATCCCCAATCGGTAAGGGCCAGCGAGGCATGATCGTGTCCCCACCTAAAACAGGTAAGACAACTTTATTAAAACAGATTGCCAAGAGCATCAGCGGCAATTATGGCGACATCAAGCTCATCGTCCTTCTGATTGACGAACGTCCAGAAGAAGTAACCGATATCAAGGAAGCTATCGAGGGGCCAAATGTAGAAGTCATCTATTCCACATTTGACGAACTGCCAGAGCATCACAAGCGCGTATCTGAGATGGTATTAGAACGTGCAAGAAGACTGGTGGAACATGGCGAAGATGTAGTAATTCTCCTTGACAGTATCACAAGACTTGCCAGAGCATATAACTTAACCTGTACTTCAAGTGGCCGTACCTTAAGTGGTGGTCTTGACCCTGCAGCCCTCTACAAACCAAAACAGTTCTTTGGTGCTGCAAGAAATATGCGTGAAGGTGGCAGCTTAACAGTCCTTGCAACTGCCCTGGTAGAAACCGGCAGCCGTATGGATGATGTTGTATTCGAAGAGTTTAAAGGAACCGGTAACATGGAGCTGGTGTTAAACCGTAAGCTCTCTGAAAAGCGTATCTTCCCTGCAGTCGACATCGCAAAATCCGGAACAAGAAGAGATGATCTTCTTCTTACCAAGGACGAGCAGGAAGTGGTTTATGCACTCCACAAAGAGCTCTCCGGAGCAAAGCCTGAGGAGGCTTTGGAGGAGATGCTGAAGCTGTTCAGACAGACAAAAAACAACGATGAATTCGTTGCTTTTATGCAGAAAGCCCTTGTGAAAAAGTAAGAAAATCCCCTTGCAATCTAGTATTGCCCGTGCTATAATTTAGTAGTTGTTATGACAAAACGAGAATTAATTGAATTTCGTTTCGCAAATACGTTGGCAAAATCCAACGAAATATGAGTTAAGAGGTGAAAAAAATGCGTGAAGGAATCCATCCAAAATATTATCAGGCAACTGTTACATGCAACTGTGGTAACACATTCGTAACAGGTTCCACAAAACCAGAAATCCACGTAGAAATTTGCTCCAAGTGCCATTCTTTCTATACAGGACAGGTTAAAGCAAACCAGGCTCGTGGACGTATTGAAAAATTCAATCGTAAATACGGTAATCTTTAATCAATACGAGCGAAGAAGAACTAAGCAGATCATAGAGAAATCTATGGTCTGTTTTTGCATTTTAGGGTCTTTTTTTTACAAACAACAGACAGTCAATCTTCATGCACTATAGAATATACTAGTATTGTAAAAGAAGGAATAATGTGAAATCTAATATTACTATTAGATTCAAAAAGGGAGGTAATTGTAGTATGAGTAGAAAACCCAAAAAATGGATACAAGCAATAGGGACAGTGATACTATCGATCTTAATGATTATGGGAATGATTCCAATCAATGAGATGAGGGTAAATGAAATCAATGCAGCAACATTGTCCAATCCGAGAATAGAAGATGATTCATCTATGGAATCAAAGCAGAAGGTTACATGGGATTGTATCTGGTTTGGTAGTTATCCACAGACTGAAATTGTGGACAAAGTTGAAAACAGTGGAAGTTATGAGACAAACTGGGAAGAAAATGCTGATTATGAAATAGATGTTGACCTATATAATTGTTTAAAAACTGCAACCTATAATAACAATGACGATACAGAGATAGCTGGTTATAAATATAAAAGATTAAAAATAAGAAATCCATACGATACTCATTTTAATCCAGATTATTATCATTGGTCCGATCCTCAAAGCTATCATTATTTTCGTTATGAACCTATGAAATGGCGAGTATTAAAAACTGATGATGATCATGCGATTGTTCTTTCAGATATAGTTATAGACGCTTATCTCTATGATTTTCATCATAGAGATTGGGAATCCTGTACTATTAAACAATGGCTGAACAATGATACATTTGCCAGAGATGCTTTTACAGAAGAAGAAAAGGAAATGATGGAGTATATCCTTCTGGAAAATGATGACAATAGTTATTATGGAACAGATGGGGGCAATGCTTCGTATGCTAGTACATATCTGCTGTCAGAATCAGATGTTTGTGGAACGGATCAGGCACACGCCTATGGATTTGCAGCTGATGCTTCTATTAATGATGAAGGTCGAAAATGTAAATCTTCCATGTATGCAAAAGCAAGAGGACTCTATACAAGCGACCAGCAAAATGGCGCAGGTAATTGCAAATGGTGGTTACGTTCACCTGGTATGAACGATGAATGGAGTATGTGCGTTGATTATAACGGCATTGTTGATATGATGGGAGATATTAAATTAAGCGAACAAGTAGGTGTTCGACCAGCTTTTAATCTGAACTTATCCCATTACACACCGAATTATGCTGGAACAGTAGAAAGTAATGGCACGATCAAGGAAGTTGATGGGGAAGGTTATAAACCACATACCCACATTTACGATGAAGGAAAAACAACAAAGAAGAAGACATGTACAGAAGACGGAGAAAAGACATATATTTGTGAGATCTGTGGGCTAAATAAAACTGAGTTGCTGAAATCTAATGGACATGTCTTCGATGAACATTCATTTACAACAAGTGCCAACGGTGTGAAATTCTATTCCTGTACAAGATGTGGAATGAAAGATCAAAAAGAGCTATCCAATCCAACGAGTGTAAAAAAATCAACTCTGAAAGCAGGAAAGAAAGTTACCTGGGACTGTATATGGTTTGGTAGCTATCCACAGACGGAAATTGTTGCAAAAGCATCTGAGTGTGGGACATCAGGAAAACCATTTGAGAAAAAAAGTGATTACGTAGTGGACAGTACTCTCTATAATCGACTTGCTAAAGCAACAGGATGGGATAGTAACGGAGATTTAAAGATTGACGGCACAACTTATAGAAGAATAAAAAAATCCAACGCGACATTAACTGATACCAATTCTTATTATTATGATTGGGGAAACAGTAGTGCAACTTATCATTACTTCCGTTATGATCCAATTAAGTGGAGAGTATTAAACGTTGATGGAGTTAGAGCGCTTTTACTTTCAGACATTACTTTAGATGAGCAAAAATTTAATTCTTCTTATGTCGAAGCGACATGGAAGGATAGTACGATTCGTAGTTGGTTAAATGGTTATAATGGCTCAGAAAATGTAGTAAATACTGACTTCAGTAATAAGAATTTTATAGATGCTTCTTTTACATCAAATGAACAAAATAGCATTCTGAAAACGAACGTAGATAATATGAATGAAGCTTCTTTATCAGCTACAGATAAATTGTTTCTTCTCGGAGCAAACGATTTAGCTTATACTGATTTGTGTGATTCTTATGGCTTCAGTAAAGATAGAGGGCTTTGGGATGAGGCAAGACAGAGTAAGAGTAGTACTTTTGCAAAGGCTATGGGAGCAAATGGTAGTGTTTATGAAGGAAACGAAGAAGAAAAATACATAGGTAAGTGTTCTTGGTGGCTTCGTTCGTATGGTGATACTTATGATATGGCAAAGTACATTTATTGTGATGGATTTCTTGAAAGAGATGGAACCACTGTGACAAAAGGTAGTGGCGTACGTCCGGCTTTGACAATTAATCTTCTGGCTGGTTCATGGAGTCATGCGGGAACTGTCTCAAGTGATGATACTAAAAAAGAGATACAAGCATTAACTCAAAAGGAACTGAGACATACAGTAAATGATAGCTATGGTTTTGCAAACTATGCACCTTCTTATACAACGGAAGAAAAAACTACATTAAATAATACTATAGCGCCAAAATATTTTACAAAAATTTATGGCGCAACGCTTGGACAGAAATTATATGAAAACTGTGTTCGTCAGATCAATGGACTTTGTTTTGGTATCAATGTTACAGAAATGATGTCAGTTGTTTGTGAAAAACCAAAGGCAAATTCTTACGGCGATTCCGAGAATGTATCTGAACATCTTTCTGATATTAAAAATCCATCCTGGATAAGTGATGACACAGGGTTGTCTGTAGATGATTATATCAAATATGCATTTGTAACTCAGATCAGTGAAGATTTTATGAATGAGATGAATGCAAATAAAAACAAATATAAAGATATCTATGATGCAATCAAGAGTTATGTAGACAATAAGAGTAAAAAACCAATTCTTTTATGTTTGGAACAGGGAAATGAAAAACATACGGTGTGGGTTGTCGGTATTGGCAAAGATAATAATTCTTATACAGAGATTCTAGTTCTCGACAGTAATCAGCCAAATGTGATTAGAAGTCTGTATCTTATGAAGAAGGATGGTAATTACACCTCCTATGAGTATACAGGAGAGAATGGCACTGTATATAAAGACGTTATTTCTTATTGTTATGCAGCAGATTTATTTGATAAATACTGGAATGGAAATAGTATTCCATCCAGTGGTATTGCTGAGAATAAATCATTGTTCACAACCTCAACCGGAGATATCACTCTTTCAATTGATGGAAAAGAATATAGTCTAAATAATGACAAATTTCAGAAGATTGAATTCTTTGAAGCAGATAGCAATATGACTTCAAAAACAAAACAGTATTGGATGGATAAAATAGACAATATTGCAGTGAAGCCAAAAACAGATGCCCAGTTTAGTATTGCAACAAACGAAGTAATCATTGAAAGTACTATTCCTGCAAAAAGTGAGATTGTTGTAGATCAGATGAAGGACAATAATTCTTCTATCAGTGTATCAAATCTTGATGCTCAGAATTATGAATTGTCAATTGCAACTGTTCAGGATGATTCTGTAGTAAAGACAACAATTTCAGGTAATAATACTGAGGCGCTTACTATTGAAAAGCAGGAAGAAGGAATTGTGCTGTCTTCAGAAGAAAACAGTTCTGTTTTGATTACAACAGGTGTTGTTGAGGGTGAAGAGGTAGTTGATGAGAAGGAAATTGAGATTGAGACTGCTAGTAACCCACTTTTGATTGAATACTCAGATAATATCATAATAAAAGAAGATACAACTGGAGATGGTGTTTTTGATCAGATTTTAGAAACAGAGGAGCATGTTCATGAGTATGGATTAGGAACGGTTAAAGAGAATCCTACTTGTACTAAAAATGGTATCAAATTGTTCACATGTAGTTGTGGAAAAACAAAAGAAAAGGCATTAATTGCTACTGGTCATTCATGGAATCGTGGTGAAATCACAGAAGAACCAAAATGTGGAAAATCTGGAACTAGAACTTATACCTGCGCACAGTGTAATGAAACACGTACGGAAGAAATTGCTGCTTCCTCAGGACATGTATGGGATGATGGGAAAATCACAAAAGAAGCAACTTGTAGTAAAGAAGGAGCAATCACCTACACATGTAAAGTCTGCGGAGAGAAAGATATAAAATCTATAGATACTCTTGGTCATTCCTATATGAGTGAGTACACTGTAGATAAAAAAGCAACCATAGATAGTGCAGGTTCCCAATCTAAACATTGTAAAAATTGTAGTTCTAAGATTGATGTTAAGAGTATTGCCAGAATTTCAAGTTATAGTATTTATAAAGGAAAAACAGCAACTTTTCCAACCAGTGCAAAAGCAAGTGCATGGAAAACAAGCAATAAAAAATATGTGACAGTTACATCAAAAGGTGTGATTAATGGTGTGAAAAAAGGATCTGCTACCATTACAGCAACCATTGGTGGCAAAGATTATACTTGTAAAGTAACTGTTAAAAACTGTACATTAGTGGTTAATAAAACTAAAGTTACAATTTCAAAAGGTAAGACTTATAAATTGACTGCGAAAGCGACACCAGAAGCAAAAGTAACCTGGTCCACCAGCAAAAAAACTATTGCTACAGTCGATGCGAAAGGAAAGGTAACTGCTAAGAAAAAAGGTAAATGTTATATTTATGCCAAAGCAAATGGAGTCAAGACAAAGGTTACAGTTACGGTGAAATAATAATTAAATATTATTGCTGTTGAGAAGTTACAATGAGGGGCTCTGTAAAAAGCTCCATAACAAAAAAACATCAGACCCCAGAAATCTCAGGATTTCTGGGGTCTGTGTCATTGTGAAAACTAAAATATGATTCGGATTGATTCGAATCATATTTACTTGATTCGAATCGATTCGAATGGTAATATAATACTATAGGGGGTGATTGAATGACGCTGAAAGAAAATGAACGAATAGAGTTAAAACGTGATTATGTAAAAACTTTAAATAAAGAAATCATTGCATTTGCGAATACTTCAGGAGGTATCATATATATTGGTGTTGAGGATGATGGAACAATCATAGGATTACAGGATCCTGATATGACTATGCAGAGGATTACAAACTCATGCCGTGATTCAATTAAGCCAGATATTAATATGTTTATAGATTACGAAATCGTGAGTATCGATCAAAAGGATATCATTCGAATCACTGTGGAACGTGGTGCTTCAAGACCATACTATTTATGTGAGAAAGGATTGAAACCAAGTGGAGTTTATGTTCGTCAGGGAACGTCAACTGCTCCAGCAAGTGATATTGCAATACGACAGATGATTAAGGAAAGTGATGGAGATACGTTCGAGTCCATGCGTTCTATGAATCAGGAATTAACCTTTCTTGATATTACCCACTCTTTTGAGAGAAAAGGATTGGAATTACAGGATATTCATATGAAGACATTGGGTATGATCAATGAAGAAGGAATCTACACTAATTTGGCGTTACTGCTTTCAGATCAGTGTCCACATATTATTAAAGCAGCTACATTCGCTGATGAAACACAGAACACATTTCAGAATAGAAGAGAATTTGGAGGTTCCCTAATTAAACAGCTGAATGATTGCTATGAATACTTGGATATACGCAATCAGACTGCTTCTACATTCGAAGGCCTTTATCGGAAAGATCAGAGAGACTATCCAGAGGTATCAATACGTGAAGCTTTGTTGAATGCAATTGTGCATAGAGACTATTCCAATCTGGCCAGTATTTTGGTGGGAATATATTCTGATCGAATGGAGTTTATCTCCTATGGAGGTCTTGCAGGCAATATGACAAAAGAAGATATTATGATGGGATTATCTGTATGTAGAAATCAGAAATTGGCTAATATTTTCTATCGCCTTGAGTTGATCGAAAGTTATGGGACTGGTTTATTAAAGATTCAAAATGCATATCAAAACGCGCATAAAAAACCAGAAATTATTGTTGGAACGAATGCTTTCAAGATGATCTTACCAAATATGAATCAGAAGAATATGATTTCGAAATCAGAGATAAATGATTTGAGACAGGATTCATTTATAAAAAGACCAGAGCTTACCTCAAAAGAGAAGGCTGTAATTGAGATGATTCATGAAAAGCCACACACTAGAAAAGAAATTCAAAAGAAAATGGATATGAATTCCAGTAGTGCGATTCGACTTCTTAGAAGATTGAAAGAAGCTGGGGTAATTAAGACTAGTGGAAAGGGTAAGAATACGGAATATCATATAGTGGAATGATGTATATACCAAATTCTCATGTTTTGTAATTTCCACAGAATTGAGCCATCTTAATTCGCTCCTCTCTATGTTTCCTAGCTCTTGGTAATATCGTATAATATAGATAATAAAAAGGACTTGAAATTACAGGAGGTATTATCATGAACAAAACATTATATAAATCTAGCACTGAAAAGTATATCTGTGGCGTATGTGGTGGCTTTGCAGACTACTTTGATGTGGATCCGACAGTGGTTCGTCTCATCGTTGTGCTGCTTACTTTATTCGGAGGTCCAGGGATTATCATTTATATCGTGGCAGCAGTGATTATGCCATTTGAAGACGATGTGATGGGAAGAGATGATACTGTAGAAGGTAACTATAAAGATTTGGATTAGGGAAAAGACGAGGTGACAGATATGAATAAACGAAAGACAATAGCAGTTTTCTGCATGATGATGTTTATGATCGTTGCAACATTGGTGCCGGTTAATGCTGCAAGTATCAGTAAAAAATCAGTTTCATTAACAGTAGGAAAAACAACTACATTAAAGATTCAGGGAACTAAGTCTAAAGTAACTTGGTCAAGCAGCAATAAATCAGTTGCGACAGTAACCTCAAAAGGCAAAGTAAAAGGCATTCAGGGTGGAAAAAAAGCAACAATTACTGCAAAGGTTAATGGCAAAAAGTATAAATGCACTGTTAAGGTGAAGAAATTGACCAACGCCCAGGTAGACAAAGCCATGAAAAAGTATTATGACAAAAAGATGGCGGGTCAGGGTGGTCCAGCCTGGATTACAGAGAACAAGAAGCCTACATCAAAATATGTATATTACTTTGCTAGATATGGAACTGGTGCCAAAAGAGAGCTTAAGGTGAATAAGTATACTGGAAAGGTATACGGCACTGCATATTATATGGTGGAGAGAGGCGACTTAGAGCCAGATCATGGTTATAAATACACCTTCCATCTTTCCAAATATTATTAGAGAGACTGACAGGCATTATAGCTAAATGCCAATACAAAAGCGGATCATAGATTGACTATGATCCGCTTAAATTATTTATCCATTAAAAATTTTGCGATTTTCATATCATAACACTGAACAGGCATACCGTGAAAATCCATATCGAATGAGAAACACTCGCCCGATAAGATTTCAGAAGTTGCATCATAAAGTTTTCTGACAAGATCTTTATCCACTGGAATGGTTCCATGAGATGGGTAGATCATATCAAATCGGTCTTTCATAGCATCCACTTTTAATAAGCTTTCACGATAGCTTGTCATGTCACGATGTGGACCAAACATAAAGATCATACCATCCTGAATCGGATCTCCGGTGAAGAAAGCCTTGGAATTAAGATCAAGGATGCCGATGCTGCCTGCTGTATGACCAGGGAGTGCCACTATCTCAAGTGGGCGATCACCCAAATCGATGATATCACCTTCAGAAACATCGGTATAAGAACAGGTTTTTTTCTGCATTCCAAAGAGATTGAATTCTTCTGCAGAACTCATGTAAAAATCATTGAATGCATCTAAACTGCCAATATGATCTGGATCTGCATGGGTTAAAATTAAGGAAAGAGGCAGATCTGTCAGCTCTTTTGCGATTTCATCAGCGTTCTTAACTGTCATCCCGCAGTCAATCAACATTGCTTTTTCACTTCCGGTTAGAAGGAAGAAGCGTACATGAAAGCCGTCTTCAATTCTCCATGTATTGTCATTCATTTTTATTATTTCGTAAGCCATTACTCATCCTCCTTTGGCATTTGGTGAAAAAATCTCATCGCATAATAAGTAGTTGGCAGCAGTGCAATTATATTAGCCAATGGCTGCGCTTCCTGAATTCCTGATAGTCCTCGCAGATTTGCCAGAAGAACGAGGAGTGGAATGAAGATGATGCCACTCTTTAAGGAAGACAGGATGGAAGCCTGAAGCTTTTTGCCCGTACTTTGCAGAATCATCTCAGTTACAACGGTAAATGGCTGTAACATCAGAGATACAAGCTGCAAGCGCAATGCACGCGTGCCAATATCGATTACGGCTGGGTCACTCTGGAATACTTTGATGACACTGCCAGATCTGACAAATACGATCAAAGATAAGGAGATAATCGCGATTTCTCCTAATACTAATGCGACACGGTAAGCCTTTCGTACTCTCTTATATTTGCGGGCACCAAAGTTGAAACCACTGACTGGCTGGAACCCCTGACCAATGCCAAGTGCGATGGAAAATACGAAAAATACAATACGGGATACGATACTCATTGCTGCAATGGCTGCATCACCGTATACTGCCGCTTCCATATTCAGAATGATAACGGCAAATGAATTCAAGCCCTGACGAAGCAAACTTGGAAGCCCGGTTGCCACGATATCGCCAAACAGAGATATGTCCAGACTGATATTTTGTGGGGAGAGATGGCACTGTGTCTTGCCGCGTAGAAACATGGACAAGAGAATCCCGAAACTGATAATCTGAGAGATACAGGTTGAAAGTCCAGCACCTGCGATTCCCATATGAAGTCCAAACATGAAGATTGGGTCTCCGATGATATTCAGGACCGCCCCGGCAGTTAAGCCGATCATCCCTAAGAATGCTTTGCCTTCAAATCGTAAGATGTTATTCATACAGAAGGACGCCACTACGAACGGGGAAGCAAATATAATGTATGAGATATAGGTTTTGGCAAATGGTGCGATCGTCGGTGTACTTCCTAAAATCACGACGAGGCGATCTAAAAATGTAAAGCAAAGGAATGCTGCAATGATGCAGAAGAACAATGCAAAGAAAAGTGCGGTTGAAGCAGTCTTACTTGCCGCATCTGTATCCTTCGCGCCTAACTTTCTGGATAAGATTGCGCCTGCACCCTGACCGAATAAGAAGCCGATTGCCTGCAATATAGCCATAAAGCCAAAGACGATTCCTACTGCGCCGCTCGCGCTCGTTCCCAGCTTTCCGACAAATGCTGTGTCTGCCATGTTATAGATGTTGGTGACGAGCATACTGATAATCGTCGGAATTGCCATGCGAATGATCAGTGGCTCGATTCTGGACTGCGTCATTCTTTCATAATGAGTCATAGTCAATACCTTCTTTTTTGATTAATAATCATGTAAAATAATTATAGCATAAATTGGCATCAGCGAAAAATGTATTGAGAAAACTAATTACTGATTTTCCATTGTTGAAAGATTATGACGTTTTTGTTACAATAAAACTATCATTTGAAACGTGAAAATATAATTAGGAGGACAAATCATGAAAGAAATGAAAAGAATCTTAGCTACACTTGTCTTTGTGTTTGCTCTGGTAATGGCTTTCCAGGTATCACCAAAGGCAGATCCTGCCGTAACCATGACAGATTGTACAAAAACAACTGTAACAATCAAGTGGAATCCACCAGCACAGAACGTTACAAAATATACAATTAAAAGAAGCGATGGCTCTGTAATCGGTTCTGTAGGTGCTGCTACTACCAGCGTAACGATTGAAAATTATCCAGAAGACTATACTGCAACTGTTAGAGTATACTATGATTACACTTCTGGTGGTAGAACTTATACTGATTATTATCTTGGTTATACTTATATCAATACAAAGCCAACAAAAATCAGTAAAGACAACTTTGGAATTGACAATATCTACTCTAGCTCTAAAAAGATGGATTTTCTCATTGCAAGAGGGAACATTGATTATAGAACAGAATTCAAAATTTACAAATATTCCTCTGGCGATTATAAAGCTGTAAAAACTATGAGTGACAAGGGCTCCTATTCTGATACATTTGAATATTCTCAGAATCAGATTTATCGTTACAAAGTTAGACAGTATTATGTGAATAGCACAAATGGCAAAACATATTATAGTGACTGGAGTGATTACAGATACTTCGACTGTGCAGGAATTACTTACAAGACTAAGTCAACTAAAAAAGGTTTATACTGTACATTCAAGAAAGTTTCTGGTGTAAAGGATTATACAATTTACGTTGCTAAGTCCAAAGATGGTACTTACAAAAAGACAAAGACAGTTAAGAATGCAAAAACTACTTATCACTTAACAAAGATTGGCAAGGATACAATGAAGAAGGGTAAAACCTACTATGTAAAAGTTGTTCCAAACTTAAAGAAAGGTAAAAGTGATACATTCAGTACTACAAACTTCTATTGCTATAAATAGTAGAATAGTAGAAAACACTCACAATTCTTATACAAAAAGATCAGGCGGATCATAGATTATCTATGATCCGCTTTTTGCATGTCTGATAATGATTTTGAAACAATGACTAAATTGTGACTAAAATATGATAAAAATGTGACGAATCTATTGCTCTACCTCTTCATATTTGATACAATACCATTTGATGTTTACAAATGATTATATGGAGGGAACTATGATAGGAATAAAAAAGCTTTTTTCGCTGATGATATTTACATTTGCATTAATCATATGTTGGCAAGTGAATACGCATGCAGCAGCGACTGTAACGATGACAGAATGCAGCCAGGCGACCATTACTGTGAAATGGACTGCGCCGAAAACTAAGGTGAGCAGATATACGATCAAACATGAGGATGGGTCCATAGCTGGAACTGTTGATGGGGCTACGACATCTGCCATTGTGATGAATTATCCCAAAAACTATACAGGGAAGATTTACATATATTATGACTACGTGAGCAAAGGGAAAACCTATAAGAACAAGTTACTTGGCTATACTTTCGTGAATACAGTGCCTGCCAAGCCGGCAAAGAATAGTTTCAATGTTGGCAATGTATTTCCAAGTCTGAAGAAAATCTGTTTTCAGGGGCAACGTGCCAATAGCAATTATAAGCTAGAATTTAGAATTTATAAGCTGACTTCAAAATCCTATAAATTGGTGAAGGTACTGGGAGGCGATATCACCCATTCTACTGATTTTAAGTATGCTACTAATCAGGTGTACCGCTTTCAGGTGAGACAGTGCTATGAGAATCCATCCAACAAGAAAACTTATTACAGCCCATGGAGCGAGTTCCGGTATTTCGTCTATCCGGGGATCACTTATAAAGTGAAAAATAACAAAAAGGGAATCGACTGCACCATGAAGAAGGTCCTTGGTGTGAAAAGCTATGTAATCTATGCATCAAAAAGCAAGGATGGAACATACAAAAAGACAAAGACTATTACGATCAAGAAAGGAAAAACAACCTTTCATCTGACCAAAGTTGGCAAGGACACTATGAAGAAGGGTAAATTCTACTATGTAAAGATTGTGCCGATGTTAAAGAATGGACCGAGTGAAACTGTTAGTACGGCGAACTTTTATTGTTATAAATAGCATGTGGGTAGAAAGAATCTTTTACGTTTTCGATGTTTTATGGTATAATGTTTCCCGTTATTTACAACGACTAATACCAATCATAAAGGAAATATATAACATGAAACGTACAACCGTAGGAGGCCAGGCCGTATTAGAGGGCGTGATGATGCGTAATGGCAGCAATTGTGCCGTTGCAGTTCGCAAGCCCGACAAAGAAATCGCAGTTCGCCTGACAGAAATAAAGTCAATCAAAGAGAAATACCCAGTTTTTAAACTGCCAATACTCAGAGGAATCGTAAGCTTTGTGGAGTCCCTCGTTGTTGGGATGGAGACACTGACATTTTCTGCGTCATTCATGGACGAAGAGGTGGAAGATGGCGATTTCATCGACCGCTGGTTAGAAAAGCATATGCAGGGTGCAGGGGAGAAGATCATCATGGGCATTACCATCGCCATTTCTGTGGTGATTGCTGTTCTTGGATTTATGATTCTGCCATATGCGTTAAGTGAAGTGATCAAGAAGGTGACCGATTCCCTTACCATTGCACTCATTGCAGAAGGAATCATCCGAATTGTGTTATTCCTTGGCTACATGGTGCTGATTTCCCGGATGAAGGATATTCAGAGGGTGTTTATGTACCACGGCGCAGAGCACAAAACTATCAACTGCTTAGAACACGGTGATGATCTGACCGTGGAGAATGTTGCACGGCACTCCAGACTACACAAACGATGCGGGACCAGCTTCCTGTTTATCGTCATCATCATCAGTATTTTTGTATTTTTCTTTATCCGTTTTGATTCCGTACTGCTAAAAGCAGCCTGCAGACTGTTGTTAGTACCAGTCATCGCGGGTGTTTCCTATGAATTTTTACAGCTTGCAGGAAAGAGCAAATCTAAGCTGGCAGATAAGCTAAGCCGTCCAGGTATGTGTCTTCAGTACTTGACAACCAGAGAACCCGATGCCGATATGATCGAAGTGGCAATTCGCTCTGTGGAAGAAGTATTAGACTGGAGAACCTACGTAGAAGCCGTCCGCAAGGGCGAAATCGAGGATTAAGAGTTATGACCTACAGAGATACTTTACAAGTTGCCACTGAAAGACTGACCCAGGTAGGGATTGATAACCCGGCTGGAGAAGCCTGGTATTTTTTTGAAGATGCATTTGCCATGCAGAGAATTGATTATGTGATGGATCAGCTGATGGAGAATACCAACGAAGAAGCAACTAAAAAGTTTGACAATTATATAGAAGAAAGAATTACCACAAGAAGACCACTTCAATACATTCTGGGCACCCAGGACTTTATGGGGCTGACCTTTGAAGTGAATCCTTCTGTACTGATTCCAAGACAGGATACAGAAGTCCTGGTGGAAGAAATCATCAACACCGTGCCCAATGCGAAAAAAATTCTCGATATGTGCACTGGGTCCGGGTGTATTGCCATCAGTCTGGCTGATTTTTTACATCCAGAGGTGTGTATTGGGGCAGATTTATCAAAAGATGCACTAAATACTGCTATTTCCAATGGAAAAAATCTGGCACCTATGGTAGAATTTATTGAAAGCGACCTTTTTTCCGGGGTGGAAGGGACATTTGATGTAATTGTGTCCAATCCGCCATACATTGCGTCCGCAGAATGCGACGTGCTGATGCCGGAGGTAAAGGATCATGAACCAAGAATGGCACTTGATGGTCACGAGGACGGACTGTATTTTTATCGCCGGATAGTGGATGAGGCAAGGGAGCATTTGACTGCTGGGGGCTGGTTGTTTTTTGAGATCGGCTATGACCAGGGTGAGAGTGTGCCGGCGCTGATGAGAGAGGCTGGATATCACGGGATTACTGTGAAGCAGGATCTGGCTGGCCTTGACCGTGTCGTTTATGGAAGATATGAATAGAACAGATTTAGATGAGATAGAGGAGGATTACCCATGTTTGACAAGCTTGAAGATTTAGTGGATCGTCTTGCGTCCGTAATGGAAGAGCTTCAGGATCCCGATGTTGTCAGCAATCAGAAGCGTTTCCGTGATTTAATGAAGGAACAGGCAGAACTGACACCAATCGTAGAAAAATATAATGAGTATAAAGCAGCGAAGGAAAACATCGAAGAATCATTGGAGATGTTAGAAGAAGAAACCGATGAAGAGATGAGAGAACTTGCCAAGGAAGAACTTGCAGAATCCAAGGCAGCTGTTGCTCAGTTAGAAGAAGATATCAAGATTTTATTAATTCCGAAGGACCCTAACGACGATAAGAATATCATCTTAGAGCTTCGTGCAGGTGCCGGCGGGGATGAAGCAGCATTATTTGCCGCTGAGCTTGCCCGTATGTACCGTACTTACGCAGAAAAACAGCGCTGGAGAGTAGAATGTATCTCCTTAACAGAAAGTGGTATCGGTGGTTATAAGGAAGCATCCTTCATGATCACAGGACAGGGCGCTTACTCCAAATTTAAATATGAATCCGGTACACACCGTGTACAGCGTATTCCTGCAACAGAATCCGGCGGACGTATCCATACATCCACAGCGACAGTTGCGATTATGCCGGAAGCAGAAGAAGTGGACGTTGAAATCGATATGAACGACTGCCGTTTTGATGTATTCCGTGCATCTGGTAACGGTGGACAGTGTGTCAATACAACCGACTCTGCGGTTCGTCTGACCCATATTCCGACTGGTATTGTTGTATCCTGTCAGGACGAAAAATCCCAGTTAAAGAATAAGGCGAAAGCAATCAAGGTTTTACGTGCCCGTCTGTACGATTTAAAACAGCAGGAAGCGCACGACGCAGAAGCAGAAGCACGTCGTTCCCAGGTTGGTACTGGTGACCGTGCAGAAAAGATTCGTACATACAACTTCCCACAGGGCCGTGTGACAGACCACAGAATTAAGTTAACACTTCACAAGTTAGATTCCATCTTAGGTGGAGATTTAGATGAAGTCATCGACGGCTTAACAACTGCAGACCAGGCTGCGAAGCTTGCTAAGATGCAGCAGGAAGACTAAAATCGAATATAGTGAATATATTACCATAACAAAAAGACCATCCCACAAAAGTGGAATGGTCTTTTTTGCTGCTACAAAGTAAAAATTCACTTAATCAATCAATGTCTTTTCAAAAGCGAGTAACTGTTCTAATGATTTCGATACAATAAGGTTATGGCGAATACTCATTCTCAAGTTAGAGTAATCCGTCTTGAATCCGAACTTTCTTGGTGCAAAAAAATCATTCTTCTCGTAAGGCTTTCTGGTCATGGACATATCGAAGATGATATCAAGGAAGCGATTCTGATGGAATGTCTTTCTCGTCAGCTCCTTGCGGTATGCCGGCTTTAAGCCAAGGGTGGTCATCTTCATATATAATGCCTGCAGACGGTCGTCGTCACTGGCTTCTAAGAAGTCATAATTACCGTCTAAGATGGCATTGGCCTGGTCTTTGGTGATCGGAATCAATTCCTTGGTGACTACATTGCCATCTTTGGACTTCTGTTCGATGTAAACATCTTCCATGTCCTCCATGACAATGGAGTAATCAATGGCGGAAACCTGATCACTCTTAAAGGTAACCTTACGAATAAAGGTTGTCATCATACTTTTTGTTTTGTCATTGAGTAAAATGAATTCCTGCTCCTTCTGCTTGTACTCATCGATGTTGGTTGTGCGAAGGACCTCTGTATACATAATTTTGCTCATGGGCAAAACCTCCTTTTGAATTAAACGAACTGGTTTAATTCAGGATTATAATGATAATCGATGGCAGCCAGTTTCTCTTCGATTTCTGCACGGTCGAGACCAACTTCTTCACAGAGAATATCTAAAGAAGCGAAATAGTCTCTTAAATGGCAGTTTAATACGCTGAGAAGCATCACTGGATCGATTGGATAATCTTCAGCCTGCATAAATCTTCTCCCTTCTATACATAATCTATTTTATCATAGAAATAATAAAATGTCATAATATAAGCACAAAAAGTAACAAAAACATGTTCGAATATATGTTCGATTTTTCTGCTGGTCAAATGCACCCCTCTGTGTTAAAATAAGTCTAAGACGGAGGAATACCAATGAATTTATTTGACTATATGAGAGAACAGAATATGGAGAAGGAATCTCCTTTAGCACAGCGCCTTCGCCCAACTACCTTAGAAGAGGTCGTGGGACAGGAGCATATAATTGGAAGAGACAAGCTTTTATACCGCGCCATCAAGGCAGATAAGTTAAGCTCGATTATATTTTACGGGCCACCTGGAACTGGTAAGACTACCTTAGCCAAGGTCATCGCCAACTCCACCCAGGCCGAATTCTTACAGCTTAATGCCACCACATCTGGTAAGAAGGAGATGCAGCAGGCCGTTGAGAATGCCAAGAACAATCAGGGGATGTACGGAAAGAAGACCATCCTCTTTATCGACGAGATCCATCGTTTTAATAAAGCACAGCAGGATTATCTCCTGCCATTTGTGGAAGACGGCACAGTAATCTTAATCGGTGCAACCACAGAGAATCCTTATTTTGAGGTGAACGGAGCGTTGATTTCCCGCTCTAATATCTTCGAACTGCACCCAATTTCCAATGAGGGTATTATGACTTTGATCAAGCGGGCAGTTTATGATGAAGATAAGGGCATGGGAACCTATAATGCAACCATCGATGACGACGCCCTTGCCTTTCTTGCCGATATGGCAGAGGGAGACGCAAGAACTGCACTGAACGCCATTGAGCTTGGCATCCTGACAACCGAGCCACTGGCGGATGGGAAGATTCACATTACCCTGCCTGTTGCCGAGCAGTGTATCCAGAAGAGAGCATTTCGCTATGACAAGCAGGGCGATAACCATTATGACACCATCTCTGCCTTTATTAAGAGTATGAGAGGGTCAGATCCGGATGCGGCAGTTTACTATCTTGCCAAGATGCTTGATGCAGGGGAAGATGTGAAGTTTATCGCAAGACGAATTATGATCTGCGCCTGCGAGGACGTGGGCATTGCGGATCCACAGGCCATTCAGGTGGCAGTGGCATGTTCACAGGCAGTGGAGCGCATCGGTATGCCGGAAGCAAGAATCATTCTGGCTCAGGCCTGCATCTACGTTGCGACTGCACCCAAAAGCAACGCTTCCTATTTAGCAATAGATGAAGCATTGGCAAGAGCGAGAAGCCAGAGAGACAGCGGGGTACCGAACCATCTGAAGGATTCCCATTATAAGGGCGCTTCCAAGTTAGGTCATGGCATTGGATATAAGTATGCCCATGATTATCCAAACCATTATGTGAAGCAGCAGTATCTGCCGGATTCTGTTGTCGGCACAACCTTCTATGAGCCATCAGGAAGCGGCTATGAACGCAACATCAGAGACAGACTGGCATGGCTGAAGGAACAGGCAGACGAATAATTCTGGTTGATTAAGTGGCGATTTTCTGCTATGATATGTCTGTTATGCACGGCGCATAGCTTTGAATGAAAGAACAGAAGTATTTAATAAAGGATGGTAAAATCAATGGCATTATTACAGGAATGGCGTGACTTTGCTTACGCATATGATGATAACACACGTGAAGGTCAGCAGTTCTGGTTAAACTACTTTGCAGTAGAAAAAGCAATCTATGAAAAGCTTTTAACAGAAAAAACTGTAGTAGAAGGCACAGTAGCTGAACTCGCAGAAAAATACGAAACAGAATTAAAGCTTTTTGTTGGATTCTTAGACGGAATTAATGATTCCCTCAACGAAGCGAATCCAATCGACGACATGACAGAAGAAACTGTTGTAAAATTAGATGTAAACTACGAACAGTTATACTACAACATGGTTGCATGTAAAGCTGAATGGTTATATACATTAGAACAGTGGAACGACATCTTAACACCAGAACGTCAGAAGGAATTATACAAAGCACAGAAAACTTCTACAACTGTTGTAAAAGATAAGAAGATCGGTCGTAACGAACCATGTCCATGTGGTTCTGGCAAAAAGTACAAAAAGTGCTGTGGCCGTAAATAATTAGTAGAAAATTATGAAAAAGACAGTGCCAGTTTCGTGGCCCTGTCTTTTTTTTACCATATGATTGTGGTATGATTACCTAGGATGATTTGAAATGAAAAAGCAGATAACAACATCATACATATAAAAAAGGAGAAATCATATGATTCGAGTAGCAACAATTGGAACAAATTATATTACTGACTGGTTTGTCACTGCCCTCTTGAAGAGCCCGATGTTTGAGTATGCGGCTGTTTATTCGAGAAAGATGGAGACGGGAAGAGCATTTGCAGACAAATATGGTGTGGAAAAAGTATATGACAATTTAGATGAGTTGGCAGAAGCAGATGATATCGATGTGGTTTATATCGCAAGCCCAACTGCATATCACTATGCCCATGCCATGATGATGATGAACAATGGCAAGCATGTCATGGTGGAAAAACCAGTGGCATCTAACTCCGAAGAGCTTGCGCTTATGTTACAGGCATCCAGGGACAACAATGTTGTCATGATGGAGATGATGAGACCAGCATTTGCACCGGGTAACAAAGCCATCATGGACAACCTTCATAAGCTTGGGGACATTCGAATTGCAACCTTACAGTACTGCCAGTACTCCGGACGCTATGACAACTACAAGATTGGAGTCATCGAGAATGCCTTCCGCCCGGAACTGTCCAATGGTTCCATCATGGACATCGGTGTTTATCCAATTCATACCTTAGCACAGCTTTTTGGTATGCCGGAATCCATGAAAGCAGACATTTTCCGTCTGTCCAATGGCTGTGACGGCGCAGGATGCATTATGGCCCATTATCCAGACAAGATCTGTCAGATTCTTTATTCTAAGGTAACAGACCACAAAACACCTAGCCAGATTCAGGGTGAGAAGGGATGTATGCTCATCGAAACCATCCCATTCCCTAAGAAGATTTCCATCATTTACCGTGATGGCAGTGTGGAAGAAATCCCGGTATGGGAAGACGAACGTGAAATCTCCGGCAACAACATGATCTATGAGATTGAAACATTTGCCAAGCTGATGGAAGATGGCAATGTGGAACATCCATACAACCAGGATTCTGTTGTTGAGATGAAGATTATTGATGAAGTTAGAAGACAGGTGGGAATTGTATTCCCAGCGGACAAAATTCGTGAAATGTTATAGATATAAATATATATAGTAGAGAAAGGAACAATCATCATGAAAAAACGTTTATTAATGATGCTTCTTGGCCTGATGCTTGCAGTTTCTCTTGCAGCATGCGGCAGTAAGGAAGACACAAAAGAGGAAGAAACAACCGAAGAGGTAACCACTGAAGGAGAAACCTCAAAGGAAGAGGAAGCAACAGAAGAAAAAGAAGACGAAAAAGAAGCAGACAGCAACTTCAAGATCCATGAACCAAAGAAGATCGATCAGATGGCAAAACCAGAAAAGGGTGAAACCATCGCAATCATGGAAGTGGAAGGCTATGGAAAGTTATATCTGAAATTCTTCATGAAGGAAGCACCGCTTGCAGTGGAAAACTTCTTAACTCACGCAGAAAATGGCTATTATGAAGGCGTTACCTTCCACAGAGTCATCGAAGATTTCATGATCCAGGGCGGCGATCCAACAGCTACTGGCGCTGGCGGAGAAAGCATCTGGGGCGAAGAATTCGACAACGAATATACAGACATTCTTCTGCCACTTCGCGGAACCATGGCTATGGCCAATGCAGGCCCTGACACCAACGGAAGCCAGTTCTTCATTATTCAGAACAAAACAGTCGTACCACAGATTTATGGCGACAAGGAATACACAGACGAACAGAGAGAGATGTTCGATGAATATGGCGGATATCCATATCTTGGCGATGATTATACCATCTTTGGCCAGCTTTATGACGGTTACGACGTGTTAGATGCCATTGCAGCAACTGAAACTGACGTAAATGACAAGCCATTGGAAGATGTTGTAATCAAGAAGATTACGGTAAAACGTGCCAAATAATCCATTCATACGAATATGTTGACGATTTCCATAGATACAAAGAAAAAACAACCCATCTACGAGCAGATCTACACCTTTATCCGTGAGGAGATCCGTTCGGGTGCCCTGGCAACGGGCAGCAGGCTTCCTTCTTCGAGAAAGTTTGCACAGCATCTGGATGTCAGCAGGAATACCATCGATCTAGCCTATGGCCAGCTGTTATCGGAAGGCTACATCGAATCCCGGCCAAAGCGGGGATACTTCGTGTCATCCTTAGATGATCTTTATGATCTTCAGATCGAGGTGGTGGAAGAACAGCCGGAAGAGATGCTGAACAGCCAGGACTATCCCTACGATTTTTCGCCAAATGGGGTTGATATGGGTACATTTCCTTACAATACCTGGCGTAAATTAATGCGTGAGGTGCTGATGGATGATAATTCCCAGGTGTTCCAGAAGGGCGATCCCAAGGGTGATCTAAGCCTTCGAAGTGCGGTAAAGGACTATCTTCATCAGTCCCGTGGGGTCAAATGTCACACGAGCCAGATCATCATTGGCTCCGGTATGGAGTATCTGCTCCTTCTCCTGGCCATGATTTTAGGAAAGCCAGTGCCTGTCGGCATGGAGAACCCAACCTATCTTCAGTCCTATCGGGTGTTTGAGAAGCTTGGTTATCCGATTTCTGCGATTGATATGGATGCTTCCGGCATGAAGGTGGAGAGCCTGTCAGCATGTGGTGCCAAGCTTGCCTATGTGACACCGGCCCATCAATATCCATCTGGCATTATCATGCCTGTGCGCAGAAGGAATGCGTTGCTGAAGTGGGCAGCAGACGAGGAAGAACGATATATATTAGAGGACGATTACGACAGTGAGTTCCGATATCAGGGAAAACCGATTCCTTCTCTTCAGGGAAGTGATCATCACGGTAAGGTCATCTATATGGGAACCTTCTCCAAAGCGATTGCTCCGGCTATCCGAATCAGCTATATGGTGTTGCCGAAGAAGCTGCTGGAGGTGTATGAAGACTCTTTATCCTTCTTTTCCTGTACGGTATCCCGTATCGATCAGACCGTGCTGGGCGGTTTCTTAAAAGAAGGACACTTTGAGAGACATTTGAACCGGATGAGAGCCATCTATAAGGGGAAAGTGACGGGACTGCTTTCAGAGTTGAAAATATTCGGAGATGATGTTATAATTTCGGGAGCTTCAGCGGGTCTTCATGTGCTGATTACATTTGTGAAGATGACAAAAGATAAAGAGTTTCTGAATAAACTGTCAGAACGTGGTGTGCGGATCTATCCGATTTCCGGATATTATATTGAAGGTGCACCAAAACAGGAACACTATATTCTTGGATTTGCGAGAATGAGCGATGAAGAGATTCGGGAAGGCGTCCGGATTATGAAGGATGTCTACGATGAAGTGATGAGTATGGATGAATAAGAATCAATGAGTATAGTCTGTTGAGTATAGAAAAAGATAGATTAGAACAGATTAGATATAGAAAGGCGATAATTATGGCTGACAATTTTGATGTATATTGTGCCGTCTGCCGACGTACAGAGAAGCAGGCAGGTGCAAAGCTGATTAAGATGCCACAGAATATGTACATCTGCCCGGACTGTCTTCAGCGCAGCATGGACATGATGGACAATGGCTATTTTGACAACTTTGACATGAGCAATCTGGATATGAACCACATCAATGAGATGATGAAGGGATTCGGAGGGGGGCCTCGTAACCAGACAAAGGACAATAGTGGTGACCAGGAGAATAAGAAAAAGCCTGGCAAGCAGGCTGGATTTAAGGGACTTCGTTTTGGTAATCAGACATCTGCAGATGAGGAAGAAAAACCAAAGGAACCAGAACTTACCTTAAAGGATCTTCCAGCACCACATAAAATCAAGGAACAGCTTGATGAATATGTCATTGGACAGGAATATGCGAAAAAGGTGATCTCCGTGGCGGTATACAACCACTACAAGCGTGTGGTAACCAATACCATGGATGAGATTGAGATTGATAAATCTAACATGCTGATGATCGGACCAACCGGATCTGGTAAGACTTATCTGGTTAAGACCTTGGCACGACTTCTTCATGTGCCACTTGCAATTACGGATGCCACATCTTTGACAGAAGCCGGTTATATCGGTGATGACGTGGAAAGTGTATTATCCAAGCTGTTACAGAATGCAGATAATGATGTGGAAAAGGCAGAACGCGGGATTATCTTTATCGATGAAATTGATAAGATTGCCAAAAAGGAAAACTCACACAGCAGAGATGTCAGTGGTGAAGCGGTGCAGCAGGGACTCTTAAAGCTTTTAGAAGGGGCAGATGTGGAAGTTCCCGTTGGTGCTACCAATAAGAATGCCATGGTTCCAATGACAACGATCAACACAAAGAATATTTTATTCATCTGCGGTGGTGCATTCCCAACATTAGAAGACATCATCAAGAAGAGACTGACAAAGAAATCTTCTGTTGGTTTCGGTGCAGATCTGAAGGATTGTTTTGATCAGGAAGAGAATATCTTAAGTAAATTTACAACAGAAGATCTCCGTGATTATGGTATGATTCCGGAATTCTTAGGACGTCTTCCAATTATGTATTCTTTATCTGGACTTACGAAAGCAGATCTTGTAAAAATCTTAAAAGAACCAAAGAATGCAATCTTAAAGCAGTATCAGAAGCTGCTTGCCTTAGATGAAGTAAAGCTTGAATTTACCGATGAAGCATTAGAAGCCATTGCAGAAAAGGCTTTGGCAAAGAAAACAGGTGCACGTGCCCTTCGTGCAGTCATTGAAGAATTCATGCTCGATATCATGTTCCAGGTGCCAAGAGATGACAGCATCGGAACCGTAGTGATCACAAGAGAATATATTGAAGGAACTGGAGCACCTCAGATTATGATGAGAGGTGTGGAAGTGCCAAGATTGAACTAAATAGTGGGAAACTCGAATAGATGATCTGGGAATTGTTCCAGTTTTTTATGTTAATTAAACGAAGCAGCGAAATGATGTGGTCTCTGTCTACTTGACAAGGATATATCATTTTGCTGTTTCTTTTATTATGAAGATAAGATCGAGATTGAGAAATACGAAATAAATAAAAGGATAGAATAAATGATGGTGTAATTGACATATATTTACACAAATGCTAGCATAGCAGTATAGAAATGTGACGGAATTATAACGCTCGAAGTTCATAAAAATATCAGAATTGATTCATTGATTGTTTTTTTGGCCTTTTTTAATTGGAAGGAGATGAGGAGTTATGAAAGAATAAAAAATCCATACAAAACACAAGCCGGCAAGCTAGATCTGACAAAGTCAGATGATGTGATATATTGATATATTCTATAATAAATTTAACATGTTAACAAGTGAAATTGTAATTAATAATAAACGAGGTTTTAATCATGGAAAGAATATGGAGTATGATACTAATAGTGATATTGCTTTTTACGAGTGCTTTTTCAGTAAATGACGAAGTTCATGGTAAAGAGTTAAAAAAATCATTTTCAGACATTTGTATTGAAAAGGGTAACCGCAAATTAATCATAAAGGCGAAATCCAGTGGAGACAATTTAATAAATGCAAAAAAAAGAGGAGTTCTTTATCAAAAATTAAAAAATGATAAAAATCAACATGTTACAACCTTGTCTGCTGAAGTTGAAGAGGGATTAAATTCAGCAGGAATGAGAGATGAGGTGATTAATAATCTTAGTGAGGAAGCATTGAATGAATTTGAAAATGCAGAATTAATTATTGTTGATGTAGGTTATTATGGAATTGATGAATCTGGAGAAGCACATGAGTTGGATGAAGATAGTACAGATGAGATTATTAATGAATGCATACAAAATGATACTATAAAGATGGAAGATGGTTTAGAGAATGATAATTACTTAAAACATATTTCTCGATTTTTAGGGATTACACCAACAAATACTTATGCAGGGTATACTTGGAAAAGTGATACAGAAAAATCTCCGAGTGGAGCACTTGAGAGGACAATGACTATTACACAAGGAACAAAAGGAGGAGATTTGCATATTACAAATCAAGATGTTTGGATAAAAGAAGCTAAATACAAAAATAAAGATATTACTGGAATTAGTGTCAATGGAATGAAATTGATTGCTGGAGCAGATTATCGAAAATGTACACATAAAGCAACTTATTCTAAATATCAATGGAATGCTAAAAAAGAAAAAGTAGAAATAGTATATGGTAGCAAAAAAACAAATCCTACAGCTTATACATTTAATGCAGTAGGCGTGTTATGCTATACGGTTAATTTGTTTGGTAATAGGAACACATTAGACAAAAATTATGTAAATAAAAGTGGTATTTATAAATATACAAATGAAACAATTATCGTTGAAGGATATGCATTAGGCAAAAGTCTTTCTAAATCATGTGTAGTTTCAGATAGTTATTTACATTGCGAAACAAGTATAGATGTTTCAACGCAAGTTACAGTGGATGCGAATGGACCTTCTTTTTCTGTTACATATGAATTTAAAAAGTACTATAGAAACATTAAAAATAGTGCTGGAAAAACTTTTTGTCCTTATATCTAAGAGAAAAGAAGAGGTATGATATGAAACATAAAAGAATATTATTATTGTTAATAGCATTAAGCGTAGTTTTTGTTCTATATGGCTGCCACAAAACAATAGAACCGAATCCAAATTGGAAATTGTTTAAATTAGATTCGAAATCTGTTGATCTTGATCTTGTTAAAGATAATGGGCAATCTATCATACGAGATAATTATACCATTACATTAGAACAAACAATCATGACTTATGAAGATGATCGTAGAAAAGGATACTGTTTATTTTCTGTAACAAATAAAAATGGAGAGATAGAATCAGATGCTGTAAGTTTGTGTTTTGGAAAGGATAATCGTTTTAAAGTAGAAGTTCTTATATCAGGATCACAAAATATTACATTTTCTAAAAATAAGGATAAATTATATATACTATTAGATTTTAAAATATCAAATCAGCCTGATGATCTTCCGTTTGATAATAAAGTGTATTTGTTAGACTCGACAGATGGATCAACAACAATTTATACTTCTAATTATACTTTTCAGATTGAATCTGATGATTAATTATTAATATAGGCACAGTCTTAATCGGACTGTGCCTAAATAAATTCTATTTACTTTTCGCTGCGCTAGCTGCATTTCTTGCGGCACGGTAACGCATAGTTTTATCTAAAATCTTCTTACGAATTCGGATATTTTCTGGTGTGATTTCAAGTAATTCATCGGTGTCGATGAATTCAAGTGCCTTCTCTAAACTTAAGATTCTTGGTGGTGTCAGAGTTAAGGCTTCATCAGCGCCGGAAGATCTTGTGTTGGTAAGGTGTTTTGTCTTACAAACGTTGATTTCAATGTCATCCTGCTTGCCGTTCTGGCCTACAACCATACCGCCATATACCTTCTGACCTGGTCCAATGAATAACGTGCCACGTTCCTGAGCGATGAAAAGTCCGTAGGTGATGGATTCTCCGGATTCAAATGCGATGAGGGAACCCTGCTTACGATATGCGATATCGCCACAGTATGGGCCGTAACCATCATATAAGGTATTTAAGACACCGGTCCCTTTGGTATCAGTTAAGAAATCGCCACGATAACCGATGAGACCACGGGATGGGATTAAGAATTCTAATCTTGCCTGGCCGTTGCCATTGACAGTCATGTTCTGTAAGATGCCCTTTCTCTGGCTTAATTTATCAATAACAGTACCGGAGAACTCTTCGTCTACGTCGATGACTGCGATTTCCATTGGTTCTAATTTTTTGCCCTTTTCGTCTTTTTTGAATAACACTTCCGCTTTACTTACAGCAAATTCGTAGCCCTCACGTCTCATGTTTTCGATTAAGACGGAAAGATGTAATTCGCCACGGCCGGATACCTTGAATGTATCTGTGTCTTCTGTTTCTTCCACACGTAAGCTGACGTCTGTATTTAATTCACGGAAGAGACGATCACGAAGCTGACGGGAAGTAACGTATTTGCCTTCTAATCCAGCAAGTGGAGAATCATTAACCATGAAGTTCATGGCAATGGTTGGTTCAGAAATCTTCTGGAATGGGATGGCAACTGGATTTTCCGGAGAACATAATGTATCGCCGATGTGAATATCAGAGATACCAGAGATTGCAACGATGGATCCAATACCAGCCTCTGTGACTTCTACTTTATTTAAACCGTCAAATTCATATAATTTGGAGATTTTTACTTTCTGGCATTTGTCTTCTTCATGGGCATTAACGATGACGCATTCCTGATTTACTCGGATAGAACCATTATCTACCTTACCAACGCCGATTCGGCCAACATATTCGTTGTAGTCGATAGTGGAGATGAGCACCTGTGTATCTGCTTCCGGATCTCCGGTTGGAGCTGGCACGTGATCGATGATTGCCTGAAGCAGTGGCTGCATATCTTCCATCTCATCGTCCATGCTCAGACCGGAGATACCAGCCTTGGCAGAAGCAAAGATGAAAGGACAATCAAGCTGTTCATCATCAGCATCTAATTCTAAGAATAATTCTAATACTTCGTCTTCAATATCTTCCACACGGGCTTCCGGACGGTCGATTTTGTTGACACAGACGATGACAGGTAAATTCAGTGCTAAAGCCTTGCTAGTTACGAATTTTGTCTGAGGCATTGGTCCTTCAAATGCATCTACAACTAAGATGACCCCGTCAACCATCTTCAGTACTCGCTCTACTTCCCCACCGAAATCAGCATGTCCCGGTGTGTCTACGATATTAATTTTTACGCCATTGTATGTGATGGCTGTATTCTTGGAAAGAATGGTGATTCCACGTTCACGCTCTAAGTCATTGGAGTCCATGACACGCTCAGCAACCTGCTGATTTTCACGGAAAATACCACTCTGTTTTAACATTTCATCTACTAATGTTGTCTTGCCATGGTCTACGTGGGCAATAATGGCAACATTACGTATATCCTCTCTGGATGTAATCATCTTTACACTTCCTTCTTAAATATTTATATGATGTATTGATTGTTTTCGATTGATTGTATGCATTTAATAAGTAAAAACACATTAATTGAAATTCTAACACACAGATTTGCCTGTGACAAGTTTTCCTTTTGATACAAATATGCTATAATCAATCATGATTGTTTTACTAGGAATAGGAGAATATAAGATGAATGCAATCGAATTATTACATAAATTAGATCAGCAGAAGGTGCTTTCCGTGGAGGAATTCACATATTTGATCGATCATAGAGAAGAAGTGAGGGAAGAAGCGAGAGCGATGGCTCGTGCATACGCAGACCGATATTATGGCAAAAGTATATTTCCACGTGGGCTGGTAGAGTTTAGTAACATCTGCAAAAATAACTGCTATTATTGTGGGATTCGTTGTGGCAATACCAACGTGAACCGTTATCGATTGACGAAGGAAGAAATATTAAAATCCTGCCAGAATGGTTATGAGGTGGGCTATCGAAGTTTTGTATTTCAGGGTGGCGAGGATCCTTTCTTTACGATTGATGTGATGGAAGATATCGTGGCAGCTTTTCGTAAAGCATACCCAGATTGTGCACTGACGTTATCCATGGGTGAGCTTAACTATGAAAATTACAAACGCCTTTTTGATGCGGGGGCTGACCGTTATCTTCTTCGACATGAGACAGCCGACGAGGAGCATTATAAAAAGCTTCATCCGAATAGCATGTCACTGGCATACCGTAAGCAGTGCCTATATGATATGAAGGAGATTGGCTATCATGTGGGAAGTGGATTTATGGTAGGTTCTCCATATCAAACCACCGAGAATATTGCAAAGGATTTAATTTTTATCCATGAATTAGATCCTCATATGGTAGGAATCGGACCATTTATTCCGCATCATGACACACCATTTCATGATTTTCCGGCCGGAACGGTAGAACTGACTGTCTTCCTACTTAGCTTATTACGCATTATGAAACCGAATAATCTTTTGCCGGCAACCACAGCTCTGGCTTCCATAGAATCAGATGGACGTATGCAGGGTTTTGATGCAGGTGCCAATGTCATGATGCCAAATCTCTCCCCAACTATGGTTCGAAAAGATTATAGCCTTTATGATAATAAAATGCATACTGGAGAGGAAGAACTCGATTTGGGAGTGTATCATCTTGAATTTACCAGAGGCGATTATAAAGAACTATAAGATAAGAAAATAAAAGATAAGTAAGTATAAATAAAATATGGAGGTGTCAGCGAAATGCTGATACCTCCTTTTCATTTAGTCATACGTAATAATCGTGGCATCGCCATAATAGTGATTCCAGGTTGATTCAAATTCTGATTTTTTGATTTTCTGGCCATTCATGAAGTAGAAATCCTTTTCTGAATCAAGGTCGTAGTGATGTGGCTGGTAATGATCCATGGTGAGTTTTTCTGTAAACTCTCCGTTGAAAAGCTGATAGACTTGTATATGTTCTTCACCAGAGCAACGATCATAAGCAATCAGGTAATGTTCAACTTCCAAATATAACAAACGTCCACCTCCAGCTGGAGCAAATTTGCCAAGGATCTTTACTTTCTTGTCATGATAAGTCAGAATGATGGCTGGATATTCATCACAAATAAATCCATCTTCTGCACTAAAATCATCTACGGACTCTCCTTCGCCATAAAATGTCAAAATCACTTCCTTCGTACCGTCTTCATCTAAATCAATATAGGTTTTGTGCTTGAATTTTTTGAGCTTTGCTTTTGTATAGCTATCGAGTTTGATGGTTGTGCCTGCATTCTTTTTTAGATATTTGTCATAAGCACGCTCTTCAGCCGGCTTTGAGAATACGAAGCCAGCAAAAAGAAGAAGCACAATGAGTAAGGCCACGAAAATGACCAGTATGTTTCTGGATTTTGATTTCATTCTTTTCTTTCCCCCCCCTTAAACTTCATCATTGAATAGATGTTTATATTTTACTATATTGGATCAGCCTAGTACAAATGAAGATTTCTGAATCTTACACTCCCAGATATTCCTTCGTGTATTCAATGAATTTTAATGTGGCCGGCGACGCAGTATCCACTGCAGGAATGGCGATGCCAAGGGTACGGCTGACAGAAGGCTGTAATGGCTTGGTGATCACATTAGCCATGGAGGAGTGGAGTACCAGTTCTGGTAAGATGCTGGTTCCAAGGCCGCAGGCAACCATGGAGATGATGGTGTTATCGTCCTTGGCAGAATACTGGATGTCCGGGTGGATCTTATGCTTTTCTAATGCGGAATGGATATCGGAGTCAATTCCAAGGGCAGAGATAATGAAGGTCTGATCGTTGAACTCTTTGAGTGGATAGGAATTCTGGTCGGATACATTTGACAGGTCAAGCCCTGGCGTCTTGGTTTCCTCCGGAGGAAGTACTGCCAGCAGACGGTCCTCCATCAACGGAATCCAGTCAATGTCTGGATAATTGATGCCACTCATAAATCCCAGGTCTACGGAACGGTCCTCCACCCAGTTTAGGATTTCTTCACTACCGCCCTCCATAAAATGTATCTGTATGTCTGGATAATCAAGCTTAAACCGCTGGATGATCGGCGGCAGCCATTCCCTTGCAATAGAAGAAAATGTACCAATGTTTAAGGTACCACGGGCAAGATCGTGGAGGGAGTCGATGGTCTGGGAGACACGCTCCTGGCACTGTACAAGGTCAGCGATACTTGGGTAGAGTTCACGGCCGGCAGCAGTTAAGAAGGCTCCGTTTCGGCTGCGGTCAAACAGCTTCAGATTCATCTCTTTTTCCAAACGTTTGATGGTATGGCTGACACCGGACTGGGTGTAGCCAAGAATTTCCGCTGCCCGGGATATATTTTCCTGGCGGGCAACCTCTAAAAATACGTTGTATTTGTTGATTTCCATGGGAGATTCCTCTTTACTCTCTGTTTTGTATGATTATTTCAATGGTTTTTTTAATGTATGACATTATATATGACAACTTGACATATATTGTATCATGATTATGAAGAATTGTCGCTTTTTTTTGACGATAAAATTCCATAAAATAAGATTTGTGTTTGTTTAATAATAAAATAAATAGCATATATCATTATTATATAGGAGGAAAAAAATATGACATCAACAACAATGGCAATTTTAGTTGCATTTGCTGCGTATCTTGCAATGATGATCGGTGTTGGTATCTGGTCTTCCAGAAAGACAACAGGCGCTGATGATTATTTCTTAGGTGGTCGAGGATTATCCGGCCCAGTTGCAGCATTATCCGCACAGGCATCCGATATGAGTGGATGGTTATTAATGGGTCTTCCGGGATCTGTATACGCATTAGGTACAGGTCAGGCATGGATCGCAATCGGTTTAGGACTCGGAACAATCATCAACTGGTTAATCATTGCGAAGCCACTTCGTGCATACACAATCGTTGCCAACAACTCTATGACACTTCCAGAATTTTTAGGAAACAGATTCCATGATGAAAAGAAGATCTTACTTGGCGTATCTTCTGTGATTATCGTAATCTTCTTCCTTGTATACACAGCATCCGCACTTGCTTCCGGTGGTAAGTTATTCAACTCCGTATTCGGTCTCAATTACCACACAGCATTACTGGTTGGTGCAATCGTAATTTTAGTATATACATTCTTAGGTGGATTCCTTGCTGTATGTACAACAGACTTTATTCAGGGTACTTTAATGTTAATCGCATTATTAATCGTACCAATCGTGGCATGGGGCTATGTAAGCGGAAGCTTTGGCACAACACTTTCCGCAAGCGGTGTAGAAGCTGGTTCCTTCTTAAGCCTAATGCACAATGGGGATCACCCAATCACAGCCGTTGAAATCATCTCCAACTTAGGATGGGGTCTTGGATACTGTGGTATGCCACATATCTTAGTTCGTTTCATGGCAATCAAGAATGAAAAAGAATTAAAGAAATCTTCTGTAATCGCAATCGTATGGGTAGTATTATCCTTAGGATTAGCGGTAGCAATCGGTTTAATCGGACGTGCATTCTTATTCCCAACAATCCTTGGTGAAACAGCTGGTGCAGCATCCGCTGAATCTGTATTTATTGAAATGATCAAGAAAGTATTCATCGACATGTTACCACTTGCAATTGTCGGAGGTATTTTCTTATGTGGTATCTTAGCAGCGATCATGTCTACAGCTGACTCCCAGTTATTAGTATGTTCCTCTGCTGTATCTTCCGATATTTACAAAGATATTATCAATCCAGATGCAGATGACAAGAAAGTATTAAACCTTGGCCGTATCACAACAGTCATCATTGCGATTATTGCCATCTTCATTGCATGGAACCCAGACAGCTCCGTTATGGCATTGGTATCTGATGCATGGGCAGGTCTTGGCGCAGCATTCGGTCCACTTGTTTGTATGGCATTATTCTGGAAGAGAACAAACTTACCAGGTGCCATCGCTGGTTTAGTATCCGGTGCAGCAGTTGTAATCCTTTGGGACTACATTCCACTTGCAGGAGGCCAGACATTATATGCAGCAACTGGTTTATACTCCTTAGTTCTTGGTTTTGCAATCAGCTTAATCTGTATCATCGTTGTTTCTTTAGCAACAAAAGAACCAAGTCAGGCAGTTTACGACGATTTCGAAGCTTACAAAAACTACAAAGAAGCAGAATAATTATAGTAGAATCATGCAGGATGTCTCTCTACATATTGTGGAGGGACATCCTTTTTTAGTGAAAATAAAAACAATGTATAGTTGGATTTTTATTCAAATTATGTTACAATAAAGCGATAATATTTTTAGCTCAGTTTGAGATTTTTGTTATCTGGAAAGTTGAGGAACATATATGAAAGGACCAATTGAAGTCTTCTATGGAGAAGGCAGAGGCAAGAGCGCAGCAGCAGTAGGGCTGTGTATTCGCGGTGCCAGTCATGGACGACAGGCCATCATTGTCCGCTTTTTAAAAGGCAAGGATTCAGAACAGCTGGATTATCTGAAACGATTAGAACCTGAGATTCAGTTTTTCACATTTGAAAAACAGAACAAGCTTTACAGCGAACAGACAGAAGAAGAGAAATTAAAGACCAAGAATAACATTTCTATTTCTTTGAACTACGCCAAGAAGGTCATTGATCTTTGTCAGTGTGACATTCTGGTGCTGGATGAGGTGCTGGAGCTGGTTCGTCTCGGATTACTGGAAGAAGAGGCTCTGATTGAATTGATTCAGAGAAAAGATGAAGATATGCAGATGATCCTGACCGGTAAGGTGCTGCCAGAGAGTCTTGCGGCTCATGTGGATCACATTTACAGAATTGATGATATAAAGTAAGCAGGTTAGGAATCTTAAGCATAGTAAGATGGAAGAAGAATAACGTCAGGTTATTTGTTTATACAAAGGAGGTTAACTTTCAATGGCAATTTTTGAAGGTGCTGGTGTAGCTTTAATTACACCATTCAATGCAGACGGTTCTGTTAATTATGAACAATTAGAACGTGTCATTGATTTTCAGATTGAAGAAGGAACAGACAGTATTATTATTTGTGGAACAACAGGAGAAGCTTCCACCATGTCCCACGATGAACAGTTAGACGTAGTAAAAGCTTGTGTTGATCATGTTGCAGGACGTGTACCTGTTATTGCAGGTGCTGGTTCTAATTGCACAAGGGAGGCTGAGTATTTAGCCCAGAAGTCTTCTGATATCGGTGTTGATGGCTTATTAGTAGTAACACCATACTACAACAAAGCTACTCAGGGCGGTTTAGTAAAATATTATACAGAAATTGCAAAATGCAGTGACACACCAATCATCATGTACAATGTGCCAGGTAGAACAGGATGTAACATTGCACCTGCTACAGCTGCTAAATTAGTAAAAGATGTTGATACAATCGTAGGTATCAAGGAAGCAAGCGGTAATATTTCTCAGGTTGCTGATATCATGAACTTAACACAGGGCGATATCGATCTTTACTCTGGTAACGACGATCAGATCGTACCAATCTTATCATTAGGCGGTAAGGGTGTTATCTCTGTATTATCCAACGTAGTTCCAAAGGATACACACGAAATCGTAGCAAGCTACTTACGTGGCGATGTGAAGACATCCAGAGAATTACAGCTGAAGTATATCGACCTTTGTCATGCATTATTCTGTGAAGTAAACCCAATCCCAGTTAAGAGAGCAATGGCTGAGATGGGATACTGCTGTGGCGCAGTTCGTGGTCCATTAACAGAGATGGAAGAACCTAACGCACAGAAGATGATCGCAATCATGAAAGAATTAAACATTTTATAATTTGAGATAAAGGAAGTATTATTGATGACAAGAATTATTATGCATGGCTGTAACGGTGTTATGGGCCAGGTAATCAGTAAAATCGTAGAAGAAACCGAAGGCGCTGTTATGGTAGCAGGCGTTGACCGTGTGGATGATGGTCACAATGCATACCCTGTATTTACAGACCTGAAGGACTGTGATGTGGAAGCAGATGCCATGATCGATTTTTCTGCAGCTCCTGCGGTAGACGGTGTATTAGACTTCGCAGTAGAGAGACAGATTCCAGTTGTAGTATGTACAACCGGTTTATCTGATGAGCAGTTAGCAAATCTTCAGGCAGCAAGCGAAAAAGTAGCAGTACTTCGTTCCGCGAATATGTCTTTAGGTGTGAATATGTTATTAAAACTCTTAAAGGAAGCAACAGAGATTCTTGCTCCTGCAGGTTTTGATATCGATATCGTAGAAAAGCACCACAGAAGAAAGTTAGATGCACCATCCGGAACTGCAATTGCTATGGCAGATGCAGTGAATGAAGGTGTGAATAACGAATACGAATATGTATATGACAGAAGCACAAGACGTCAGCAGCGTCCACAGAAAGAAATCGGAATTTCTGCTGTACGTGGTGGTACCATCGTAGGTGAACATGAAGTCATCTTCGCTGGCCAGGATGAAGTCATTGAATTCAAGCATACAGCATATTCCCGTGCAATTTTCGGCAAGGGTGCAGTAAGCGCAGCAATGTATTTGGCTGGCAAGGGTGCAGGCCTTTATGATATGAGCGATGTGATTGGCTAGTTCGTATTATTCTGACTTTATATTTCGAATGGATTTAACCCCGGATTTAATCCGGGGTTTTTTATTCCCTAAAAATGTGTTACAATTCTCTTTAGTAATGATTTAGCATACTAAAGTGTCCGGCGCAGCAGTTCATGCTACAGACGGCATATAAGATATAGATCGACAGGAGGATAAAGGAATGTTATCTCAAAAAGTAATGCAAATGACAAAGAGTAAATCCATCATTCGAGAAATCTTCGAATATGGTATGGCTCGTGGCCGTGAGATTGGTCCGGAAAATGTATACGACTTTTCCATCGGGAACCCAAGTGTGCCAGCGCCACCATCTGTGGACGCAGCAATTAAGGAGATTATGGAAGAGTTAAATCCAGTGGAACGTCATGGATATGCACCCAATGCAGGTATCTTAGAAGTACGTCAGGCCATCGCAGAATATTTGAATGGCCGTTATGATATGGACTATACAGCAGGCAACATCTTCATGACCAACGGTGCAGCAGCATCTCTGGGTATTATTTTCCAGCTGATGAAGAATGATCCGGAAGATAAGATCATCGCATTTGCACCATTCTTCCCAGAATATACAGCTTATGCAATCTCTGCTGACATCAAATTAGATGTGGTTTCTGCCAATCCACCTTCCTTCCAGATCAATTTTGAAGAACTGGAAGAAAAATTAGATGCCAACACTAAAGCAGTACTGATCAACTCTCCGAATAACCCATCCGGCGTTGTGTATTCCAGAGAAACCATTGAAACATTAGCAGATTTATTAAATAAAAAACAGGAAGAATACGGACATCCAATCTATCTGATTTCCGACGAACCATACCGCGAAATCGTATACGAAGGATATGAAGTGTCCTATGTACCAAAATTTTATGACAATACCTTAGTCTGCTATTCCTTCTCCAAATCCTTATCCTTACCTGGAGAACGAATCGGCTACATTGCCTTCACAAACCGTATCGCCGACGCTGACATGTTCTTCGGTGGCTGTGTACAGTCTGCAAGACTCTTATCCTATGTCTGCGTACCAGCCATGTTCCAGAAAGTCATCGCCAGATGTCTCGGCCAGACAGCAGACCTTTCTGTCTACGCGAAAAACAGAGACCGTTTCTATCATGCATTAACAGAAATGGGATATGAAGTGGCAGAACCAGGCGGCGCATTCTATCTGTTCATGAAGGCGTTAGGTGGCGATGCCAACGAATTCTTCGAAATGGCGAAGAAATATGATTTATTGCTCGTTCCAAGTGATAGCTTCGGATGCCCGGGATACGTTCGTATCAGCTACTGCGTGGATCCGGAACGAGTGGAAGGATCATTACCATTATTTAAGAAATTAATTGACGAATATAAAGGAGAACAGTAAAAATGGCAGGATTCCGTGACAATATCCGAAAGGTTGTGCCATATACACCGGGCGAACAGCCAAAGCGTGTGGACAATCTGATCAAATTAAATACCAATGAAAACCCATATCCACCTTCACCAAAGGTTCAGGAGATGATGAGCAAGGTGGATGGCTGGAGATTATATCCGGATCCGGCAGCAAGCAAGTTAGTACATGCCCTTGCAAAGTATCATGGATTACATGACGACCAGGTATTTGTAGGTGTGGGTTCTGATGACGTTCTTGCAATGGCATTCATGACCTTCTTTAATTCCACAAAACCAATCCTCTTCCCGGATATTACCTACTCTTTCTACGATGTATGGGCAGATCTGTTCCGCATTCCATATATCACAAAACCATTGGATGAAAACTTCCGAATCGCAGCCAAAGACTATAAATATGAGAATGGAGGAATCATCTTCCCGAATCCGAATGCACCAACTGGTGTATACCAGAGTCTGGAATTCGTGGAAGAAATCTTAAAGGCGAATCCGGATGTCATCGTCATTGTGGATGAAGCTTACATTGATTTTGGCGGTCAGAGTGCCCTTCCATTATTGGACAAATACGAAAACCTCTTAGTGGTACAGACTTACTCCAAATCCAGATCCTTAGCAGGAATCCGTATCGGATATGCAATGGGTAGCGCAGAGCTCATCAAAGCGATGAACGATGTCAAATATTCCTTTAACTCCTACACCATGAATCAGCCTTCCATCGCAATCGGAGCGGCAGTGCTTGAGGATGAGGAATATTTTAAAGAAGTAACTGGTAAGATTGTGGCAACAAGAGAATGGTTTAAGGAAGAGATGGCAAAGCTTGGCTTTTCTTTTGAAGATTCCAAATCCAATTTCCTCTTTGTGACCCACGAAACAGCAAAGGCAAAGGATATTTTTGAAGCAGCAAAGGAAAATCATATCTTTGTACGTTACTTCAATAAGCCAAGAATCGACAATTATCTTCGTGTTACCATCGGAACAGACGAAGAAATGAAAAAATTCTTAAATTTTGTAAAAGATTTTCTTAAGATGTAATTAATTTACAATAACTGGGTTGAATTTACAAATACCCTCCTGTATGATGTTGTTACAACAAAATATAGGAGGGTATATTTAATGAAGTACGAAGATTTTAGAACAATGATGAAGAAGAGCAGCATGGGAAGGGAGCCCGTTGCTGCACCGAAACATGGTGAACGTCTGGAATATGAAGACATCAAGGATCGGGTATTTTATCGCATTGATTCCATAAGGGGGAACGAATCAAAGCTGGTACATAGTCCATACATTTCTTTTCTGGATATGGCAATTACCTTCAGATGGCTCTTTGAGGAGAATGAAGAAGGCATCTCCTCGGCACTCATTGAAGATAAGCACATTGATTACTGGGGAATCACGGAAAAGGAAGTGATGGAACAGGCCATCATCAATACACCCCGCATGTTTCCACCAAAGAAGAGCAGCTTGGAGGAAGTGGTGACGGGACATCGTGATCCGGATTCTGAACATCTGCCCATTCATATTCTTTCAAATGTGATTGGAATAAATGGGGCGTCTGTGGTATTATATGATGGAGTACTAAGAGAGTTATTTCGTGAGATTGGAGAAGATTTTTATCTTCTTCCGTCCAGTATTCATGAGATGCTTGCTCTTGGGAAAAGCTATGTATGTGACGCAGGAGACCTCTATGAGATGGTTCGAGAAGCCAACAATACAGTGGTGGATGACAGGGATTTTCTTTCCAATTCTGTCTTCTACTATGATCACCGAAAGGATCAGGTTTTTTGCGTTCCTGAATAAATGAACGAGTGAGACAAGGAGCGGTATATGAGTTACGCAGATACATTATTTATTAATATGTGTAAGGATATTATTGAGAATGGATACAGCACAGAGGGAGAAAAGGTCAGACCAAAGTGGCCGGACGGCACCTCTGCTTACACAATCAAACAGTTTGGAGTGGTAAATCGCTATGATTTATCCAAGGAATTCCCGGCATTGACACTTCGAAAAACCTATATCAAGTCTGCAATCGATGAAATCTTATGGATCTGGCAGAAGAAGTCCAATAATGTGAATGAGCTTCGAAGCAATATCTGGGATGAATGGGCAGATGAAGATGGTTCCATCGGGAAAGCCTATGGCTACCAGCTTGGCGTAAAGCACCAGTACAGAGAAGGTGAGATGGATCAGGTTGACCGTGTCATCTATGACCTTAAGAATAATCCATACAGCAGAAGAATCATGACGAATATCTATGTGCATGAGGATCTCCATGAGATGAATCTTTATCCATGTGCATACAGCATGACCTTCAATGTAACTCAGAAACCAGGCCATGATAAATTAACATTGAATGCTGTATTAAATCAGCGTTCCCAGGATATCTTAGCTGCAAACAACTGGAATGTGGTACAGTATTCTGTTCTCTTAATGATGATCGCTCAGGTTTGTGATATGGAGCCTGGGGAACTGGTACATGTGATTGCAGATGCCCATATCTATGATCGCCATATCCCAATTGTGAAGGAACTCATCGAACGACCTACCTATCCGGCACCAAAGTTTACCATCAATCCGGAGGTGAAGGATTTCTACGAATTTACGTTAGATGATTTTACCATTGAGGATTATGTGACAGGTCCACAGGTAAAGGATATTCCAATCGCGATTTAGACAGACCCTGACAGTAACTGGCAATGAGATGTGCCAACTGACATCAATGGAGGATATAGAAGATGAAGATGATCGTATGTGCAGACAAGAACTGGGCAATCGGCAAGAACAATCAGCTGCTGGTCAGCATTCCGAGTGATATGAAGTTTTTCCGTACCACCACAACAGGACATGTTGTCGTTATGGGAAGAAAAACCTTAGAAAGCTTTCCGAATGGCATGCCCCTTCCTAAAAGAACCAATATCGTGCTTACCAAGAATAAGAATTATAATGGACATGGTGCTATCGTTGTTGGTAGCATGAAAGAGCTGATGGACGAGCTTGAAAACTACGAAAGTGATGATATCTTTATCATTGGAGGCGAAAGCATCTATCGTATGATGCTTCCATACTGCGATACTGCATATGTTACCAAGCTTGATTATGCTTATGATGCAGATACTTATTTCCCTAATTTAGATGAGCTTGATGACTGGTATCTGGCAGAAGAAGGTGAGGAAGAAACCTATTTTGATATCGAATATAATTTCTGTACTTACCGAAAAAAAGCTTAAATAATTTCTAAACAATTTATAAAGTAAGATAAAACCTCCTGATAGTATGGTAAAATAGAAAGTGTACTCAGGAGGTTTTTTATGCGTAAAATTAGACTTTTTCTAGTTATGATGTGCATATCGACAGCCCTTTGGGCAGGATGTTCCCCAAAGGAGAAAAAGGTGGAATACTCTTCCGATTCTACTGTGATGAAGGTGAAGGATCAGAAGATTACTGTATCTGAAGCCATGCTCCATCTGCTTCTTGTGAAGGATGAGATGGAGACAAAGTGGGGCAGTAAAATCTGGGATGCCTACATTGGACAGGACAAGGACGGCAACCATATCACTTATGAACAGAGTGTGAAGAAGGACGTTCTGGAGGAATTAAAGGCAGAGAAGACACTGGCTCTCTTTGCCAAAGAAAAGGGCTATTCTATCACGGAAGAAGAGAAAGAAGCATGTTATGCCCAGGCGGCAGAGGATATCCGCAGATTTGACAGTGGACAGTTGGTAACTTACGGTATCACCACGGAGAAATTCGCAAAGCATTTCGAAGAACTTGTTCTTATTGAAAAAATCTATGATGAAGTGGTGGATACAGTCGATCTCAATTACGAACCTTCTGATTTTCAGGTGGCCACCGTCCATACCGTTCTTTTGCCAACGGTAGAAATCTTAGAGGATGGCACCTACGGACTGCTAGATGAAAAAACCTGTAAAAAACGGGCGGCAGAAGCTGCAAAAGTACAGAAAAAACTTGAGAAGTCCGGTGGAACGGGCAAACATTTAAAGAAAGCCTTTGCCAAGATTGAGAAGAAGTATCCGGCTGTCATCCAGAAGAATGTGGCAGTGACGAAGGATAATTTTGGGAAAGAGATATTTGGCCAGCTGACAGCCATGAACAGGGGCGGTGTCAGTAACATTTTCAAGCTGGAACGGGGATATATGATCTTTGTTGTGGTTGATCCCCATGACGAACAAAGAACGACGGAAGCCATCTCCCGTGAAATTGAAAAACAGAAGTATAAGGCGTTTGAGGAGTATTACAAAGAAGAATACGAAGATGAATATCATATAGATTTGGAGGAAGCAATCTGGGAGGCGCTCCCATTTGCAACAGGCAATGAATAATCGAAATTTTCAAAAGGAATTGGATCGATTAACGAGCCGGGAAGACATCAGAGGAAAACATCTACTGTTACATAGCTGTTGCGCACCATGCAGCAGCTATTGTCTTGAATACCTGTCCCGTTATTTCGAAATTACTGTATTTTATTATAATCCCAATATTTCTCTGGAGGAGGAATATCGATACCGTGTCAGTGAGATGAAGCGGCTTCTTGAAGCGACTGCGAAAGAGCATCACTATCCGGTACATTTTCTGGAAGGAAGATATGATCCTCAGGAGTTTTTTGACATGGCGAAGGGGATGGAGAAGCTGCCGGAGGGCGGGGAGAGATGTTATCACTGCTATGAACAGCGCATGAAAGAAAGTGCGAAGGTGGCGAAGGAGCTTGACGCCGATTATTACACCACAACCCTTTCCATCAGCCCATATAAGAATGCCCGCTGGATCAATGAGATCGGGGAACGGCTGGGAGAAGAATATGGCATTACCCATCTGCCATCCGATTTTAAAAAGAAGAATGGATATAAAAGATCCATTGAACTTTCTAAGATCTATGACCTGTATCGTCAGGACTACTGTGGGTGCATCTTTTCCAAAATGGAGAGAGAACTTTAAATTGTTAAATTGATTATATGAATAAAAAGATGTAAAATGAAACGATGAAGTTCTTATAAACTTCATCGTTTTCAAATGTTCTAAAACCAAAGAAAGGAGATATCTTATGTCTCATAATACAAAACAGGACATTATGCGTCTTGTAGAAGAAAATGACGTGCAGTTCATCCGTTTACAGTTTGCGGATGTATTTGGCACTTTAAAAAATGTTGCGATTACCGCTCGCCAGTTAGAGAAAGCACTGGATAATAAAGTAAGCTTCGATGGTTCCTCCATCGATGGATTTGTTCGAATTGACGAATCTGACATGTATTTATATCCATGTCTGGATTCTTTTAATATTTTCCCATGGAGATCCTCCCGTGGCAATGTTGCCCGTCTGATCTGTGACGTCTATCGTCCGGACGGCGTACCATTTGAAGGGGACTGCAGAAGTGTCTTAAAGAAAGTACTTCGTAAGGCTGCCAGAATGGGATACAACTTCGTGGTCGGCCCGGAATGTGAATTCTTCTTATTCCATACCGATGAAGAAGGCCGCCCAACAACCATTACCCATGAAAAAGCAGGATATTTTGATGTGGCACCATTAGATCTTGGAGAGAATGCGCGTCGAGACATCGTTCTTACTTTAGAAGACATGGGCTTTGAGATCGAAGAGTCCCACCATGAAGTGGCACCAGCACAGCACGAAATCGATTTCAAGTATTCCAATGCATTAAAAACAGCTGACGACATCATGACCTTCAAATTTGTTGTCAAATCCATCGCAAAGAGAAATGGATTATTTGCAAGCTTTATGCCAAAACCAGTCTCTGACGTGGATGGTTCCGGTATGCACATTAATATGTCTCTGTGGAAAGAAGGAAGAAATATCTTCTTTGATAAGACGGGATATCTTCAGATTAGTGAAGAAGGCTATATGTTCCTTGCTGGTATTATGAAATATGCACCAGAGATGGCGTTGGTCACCAATCCACTGATCAATTCCTACAAGCGTCTCGTACCAGGATATGAAGCACCAATTGATGTGACCTGGTCCACCTGCAACAGAAGTCCGATGATCCGTATCCCAACTTCCCGTGGAAGTGGTACCAGATTAGAATTCAGAGCACCGGATGCAGCAGCAAATCCATATCTTGCTCTTGCTGTACTTCTTGAAGCAGGACTTCGTGGCATTGAAGAAAGGATGGATCCGCCACCACATGTAGAAGGAAATCTCTACACGATGTCTAGAGAGGAAAAGGATGAACTTGGTATCCGACCACTTCCAAGAGATATGCGTGAATCCCTTCGTCTCTTCCGTCAATCTGAATTCATGAAGGAAGTACTTGGCGAACACATTTTCAACAAATATTGCAGTGCAAAAAAAGCAGAATTAAAATCCTACCAGAGCCAGGTAACGGACTGGGAAATCAAAGAATATCTGTATAAAATTTAAGTACACCGAAAACTGGAGGTAACAGATGGTCAGTATTGTTGTGGCATTTGCGAAGCTGGAGAATGGACGGCGCATCCGCAACGCACTTCTTCGCAAGGGTATCGAAGTGACGACTGTTTGTACCAAAGGCGGCCAGGTGATCCGCAATATTGCCGACAATCCGGATTCCATTGTGATCAGTGGGTTTCGATTTTCGGATATGCATTATTGGGAACTGAGAGAATATCTCCCCAAGGATTGTAAGATGCTGGTAATCACCTCGCATGAAAATGGAGCAGAAATCTGGGAAGAAGACGTGGATGTCATGATTATGCCACTGAAGATGCAACAATTGGTGGCATATGTGGAAGAGTGCCAGGAAGATATCCGGCGCCGCAGACAGAAACGTAGAATTCCAGTCCGATCTGCACAGGATCAGAATATGATCAATGAAGCCAAGCGGCTATTACAGCTTCACAATAACCTGACAGAGGAAGAAGCACACAGCTATCTGCAGAAGAGAAGTATGGATAGTGGACTTAATTTGGTGGAAACAAGCAGGATGATCATAGATAGTTATGAATGTTATGAATAGAGAATAAAAAAGGGCTGCCTTATGAGGCAGCCTTTTTTGTAAGTATATGTTGTTTGCGATTGAGATTTATACGTTGAAACGGAATAATACAACGTCGCCGTCTTTCATTACGTATTCCTTGCCTTCCATACGAACAAGGCCCTTTTCCTTAGCGGCAACCATGCTGCCACAAGCCATTAAATCGTCGTATGCAACGACTTCCGCTTTGATAAATCCACGTTCAAAGTCGCTGTGGATCTTACCAGCTGCCTGAGGTGCTTTGGTACCTTCCTTGATGGTCCATGCACGAACTTCTGGTTCGCCAGCTGTTAAGTAGCTGATGAGACCGAGTAAGGAATAACTTGCACGGATTAACTTTTCAAGACCGGATTCGGAGAGACCTAAGTCTTCTAAGAATTCGCGTTTTTCTTCGTCGTCTAATTCGGAGATTTCCTGTTCGATCTGTGCGCATACACAGAAAACTTCTGCTTCCATTTCTTTTGCATACTCGCGAACTTCGCCAACGAATGGATTGGATTCGCCGTCGTCTTCTAAATTGTCTTCGTCAACATTTGCCGCGAAGATGACTGGCTTGGTTGTGAGTAAGTTGCAGGAGTCTAAAACAATCTGAAGGTCTTCGTCATCCACTTCAAATGTCTTAGCCAGTTTTCCATCTTCTAAGTGCGCTTTTACTTCGTTTAAGAATGCAACTTCCTTAGCAAGGGATTTGTCATTCTTGGCACCACGGGAAGACTTGGCAATACGTCTTTCTAATAATTCAATATCAGAGAAGATTAATTCAAAGTTGATGGTTTCGATGTCACGAAGAGGATTGATGGAGCCGTCAACGTGAACAATGTTGGAGTTTTCGAAGCAGCGTACAACGTGAACGATGGCATCTACTTCGCGGATGTTGGATAAGAACTGGTTCCCAAGACCTTCACCCTTGGATGCACCCTTAACGAGACCGGCGATGTCAACGAATTCGATGACTGCAGGTACAACCTTTTTGGAGTTGTACATCTCGTCTAATTTATTTAAACGTTCATCTGGTACAGTTACGATTCCAACGTTAGGGTCGATTGTACAGAATGGGTAGTTAGCAGATTCTGCTCCGGCTTTTGTAAGGGAATTGAATAATGTACTCTTACCTACGTTAGGTAAACCTACGATTCCTAATTTCATAGTCAAAATCCTTTCTATATTAAATATTGATCATTATGATGTTTTCAAAACTTTCGTAATTTCTAGTGTATCATAAATGGTATCGAATTGACAAGAAAAATACCAGATTGTAAAATGGAAGAGGATTTTGTGAAAGTCTATTAATTATGAAAAGAAGGTAAAGAGTATGAATATCGATCAGATTCGGTTCCCGCATCTTCACATTGTGTTAAACTATGTGCCGTCGGGATTTTCTATATTTGGATTTGAAATCAAGTTTTATGGCATTGTCATTGCACTTGGTTTTATGCTGGGACTTCTGATTGCCCAGCAGGAAGCAAAGCGAACCGGACAGGATCCGGAGCTTTATCTGGACTATCTCTTGGTTATGACCGTTCCAGCAATCATCGGAGCCAGACTATATTATGTGATTTTTTCCTGGAATTATTACAAAGCTCATCCGGGAGAAATATTCTCCATCCGCAACGGCGGGCTTGCCATCTATGGTGGTGTCCTTGTGGGCATTCTGGTGATGGTGATATTTGCAAAGATCAGAAAACAGAAAATTCTGCTTATGGCAGACACATTGATTATGGGCCTGCTCTTCGGACAGATTCTTGGCCGCTGGGGAAACTTCTTTAATAGGGAGGCCTTTGGTGGATTCACGGATTCTATTCTAGCGATGCAGATTCCGGTGGATTACTTTCATTTCACAACCGTCGCAGATCTTCAGGCATCCGGTGTGTTCGATCATCTCGTTACCATCGGACAGCAGAAGTTTATTCAGGTTCATCCAACCTTTTTATATGAGGGGATGTGGAACTTAGCAGTACTGCTTTTTGTCCTGCTGTTCTTCCGTTACCGCAAAACAGCTGATGGGCAGATGTTTGCCATCTACCTGATGGGTTACGGTGCAGGCCGATTCCTCATCGAGGGTCTTCGAAGCGATTCCCTCTATTTTATGAATACATCGATCCGAGTATCCCAGATGCTTGCTGCAATTCTGGTAGCACTTGGACTGGCGCTGTTTGTAGCGGTGAGTAGGAAGGCTCGAAGCGGGCAGCAGGAGTAGTAGAAACAAATTGAATAAGGAAAGAAGATAAGAACACCCTTCCGGCGAATGCCGGCGGGGTGTTTTTTCGTTTGACGCAGCAAAACTGCCACCTTCCCCACAAACCACCATAAATTAACACTTTTTCCCACGATTACCCTTGCAATCTGCTTTACATTCCATTAAAATGAAAGGGTAACTAGTGGTAGATTGTGGTGAACTGCGCCATGATAAAGCCAAGATTGTGGGAGATTATCCAAGATGAGTGAATACAAACACAATATTGATACAAAAGGCAGACTGATCATTCCTGCCAGAATACGTGAACAGCTTGGCGAGACCTTCACCATTACAAGAGGGCATGATGGCTGCATCTATGCGCATCCGGAAGCAGAGTGGAAAGAATTTCAGGGCAAGTTGAAGGCCCTTCCTAGTGCCGATCCGAAGGCAAGACGCTACGTGCGTTTCTTCACATCCGGCTCCACAGACTGCGAAGTGGATAAGCAGGGTCGAATTCTCATACCACAGACATTACGTGATTTTGCGAAATTGAAGAAGGAAGTTATTATTTCCTGGAATATTGATAAAGCAGAAATCTGGAGCAGAGAACGTTGGGATGAAATCAATGCGTTTGAGGATCTTGACGAAATTGCAATGGAACTTTTAGATAAAGGATACGTATTTTAAACCATGGAATTTAAGCATTACTCAGTACTACTGAACGAAACAATTGAAAATCTGAATATCAAACCGGATGGTACCTATACAGATGGTACAACTGGTGGTGCTGGGCATGCCTATGAAGTATGTAAGAGACTTGGAGAAGGCGGACGATTCATCGGAATCGATCAGGATGCAGCAGCCATTGAGACTGCAACTGCCCGCTTAGCCGAGTTTGGAGATAAAGTTACCATCGTGCGCAGCAATTACGAGAACATGAAGCAGGTGCTAGATGAACTTGGGATTGACGGCGTGGATGGAATTGTCCTTGACCTTGGGGTTTCCTCCTATCAACTTGACAATGCAGAAAGAGGATTTACCTACCGTGAGGACGTGGCCCTTGACATGAGGATGGATCAGAGACAGGCAAAAACAGCGAGAGATATTGTCAATGGCTACTCTGAGATGGAATTATTCCGCATGATTCGCGATTATGGCGAAGATAAATTTGCGAAGAATATCGCAAAGCATATCGTCTTAGAGCGTAAGAATGGACCGATCGAGACAACCGGACAGCTGATCGAAGTCATTGACCGTGCCATTCCGAAGAAAGTCAGAGCCAAGGGCGGACACCCTGCCAAGAAGACATTTCAGGCAATCCGCATAGAGTTAAACAGAGAACTAGATGTTCTGAACGATACATTAGATACCATGATCGACCTTTTAAATGGCGGAGGAAGAATCTGTATCATTACCTTCCATTCATTAGAAGACCGTATCGTTAAGACAATTTATAAACGAAATGAAAACCCTTGTATCTGTCCACCAAGCTTTCCAGTTTGTACCTGTGGCAGAAAATCCAAGGGAAAAGTAATTACAAGAAAACCGATTCTTCCATCCGAGGAAGAGCTTGAGGAGAATTCGAGATCCAAGAGTGCGAAGTTAAGAGTATTTGAGAGAAGAAAATAAGGGGAGATTAGAGATGACAACACAGGAAAGATACGATATTATATATGGTAAAAAGAAAATCGATGCAAGCAGCATTGTGGGTAACACTGCACGCGTAGCAGAACCAGAACGTGTAGAACGACCAAAGAAGGTTCAGAAAGAAAGAAGAGTGGTTCAGCCATCTGCCGAACAGTATGAAGCATGGAAGAACACCCGCTTATACCTTGCAGTAGCTGCCATTGCAATTCTTTGCATTTGTCACATCTTCTTAAGCTCTGCGAATTATTCCCAGAGAAGAGAGAATGCTGCACTAAAGATGGAAATCAGCACGGTTCTCACAGAAAATCAGGAATTAAAGGCTGGTATTACAGAAGCAGCCAACCTTGCAAAGATTAAGAAAATTGCGACAAAACGATATGGAATGGTGACACCAAATAAATCACACATCATCAAGTATGGAAGTGAAAAGAAGGATTATGTAAGACAGTACAGCTCCATTCCGGAATAAACAGGAGAATATTGTGAAAAAAAGACGAAGAATTCGACCATATCGAAAAATCAATAATAAGATGATCGCCCGCGTTGCCTTCGTTTTTGCTGTATTTGCTGTGATTCTTGTGGGAATCATTTTGAAAATGGCTTTCCTGGTAGTATTCAGATCCGGTTCCTATGAAAGCAGGGTCTTGGAACAGCAGGATTACAGTAATACATCTATTGCCTTTCGTCCGGGTAATATCTATGATGCCAATGGGAATATTATGGCGGGAAGCAGAAAGCTTTACCGTGTCGTACTTGAACCGAAGAATATTATCGGAGTTATTAACGAGAAGACTGGGGAGCCATACAGCTATACAAACCGTAATGCGGTAATCAAGGCTTTAAATACCTGCCTTGGTGTGTCAGAGCCGGAAGTCCTTGCCGTGTTAAAGACTCATCCGGATTCTCTTTATTATCCTTATCTGTTAAATTACAAGGTATCAGAGGATCAGGTTAAGACACTGAAGAAGTATCTGAAAACCCATAAGACGGAAGAGAAGGATGGCAAGAAAGGCAAAGAAATCAAAGGAATCACCTTTGAAGAATTTTATGAAAGAACTTACCCTTATAACCGTAGTGCATGCCATGTTCTTGGATTTACAACTGCGGATTTTGTTTCGGTTGGGGGAATTGAGCAGTATTACAGCTCCACCCTGCTTGGCAAGAAGGGACGTCGTTATACATATCTGAATGAGGATGGAGAGTACGATAGCTCCGTAACTCCGGCTGTCAACGGTAAGAATGTCGTTACTACCATTGACATGAACATTCAGAAGATTGCTGAAAAATATCTGAATCGTATTCAGGATGACTACGGCAGCAAGAATACATCGGTACTTGTGATGAATCCGAATAATGGAGAAGTCCTTGCCATGGCAAACTCCAAAACCTTTGATCCGAACAAACCGATGGACGATGAGAATTTAAGCAATTATTATGACTTAAAGGATCTGGATAAGAATTTATCCTACTATATTCCAAAACAAAAATTAAAGGGTATGACAGAGGAGCAGAAGAAGACAGAAGCTTACAATACCATTTGGAATAACTATACTATTAGTTCCACTTATGAACCTGGTTCCACATTCAAACCATTTAATGTATCAATTGGTCTGGAGACAGGAACCTTAGACGGAACAGAGACATTCAAGTGCTCCGGTGCAAAGACGGTGGGAGGCTCCCGAATCGGATGTTCCCATGTCCATGGTAAGATTCCATTATCTACAACCGTAGCGATGTCCTGCAACGTGGCAATGATGGACATTGCTGAAAAAACAGGCGCAAAAGCATTTGCCAAATATCAGCGTGCATTCGGATTCGGTTCCCTGACAGGAATTGACCTTCCGGGTGAAGCAAGTGCATCCAACGTACTTCATGGAGAGAATATGGCAGATGTGGATCTGGCAACCAGCTCCTTTGGACAGAGTTTCCAGTGCACCATGATCCAGTTGGGATCTGCATTCTGTTCCATCATCAACGGCGGAAACTATTATCAGCCACATGTGGTAAAACAGATTCTTGACGGCGACGGCAATGTTGAGATGAATGTGGAGAAAAATCTGATGAAAAAGACAGTTTCTAAGGAGACAAGCGACCGCTTGAAGAGCTTCATGAGAGAAACTGTTACAGCTGGTACCGGTCGTGCAGCGAATATTTCTGTATATGATATTGCAGGTAAGACAGGTACAGCCGAAAAGCTTCCACGAGGAACCGGCAAACGTCTCGTATCCTTTATCGGGTTCGCAGATGACGAGAATCCGGAAATCATGGTTTACATGACCATCGATGAACTTCAGCGTGGTGGTCAGTCCAATACCGGTCTGGCAGTCAGAGCCGTTCGCGATATTATCAAAGATTCTTTGGATTATATGCATAAAGCAGATAAATAGAGAGGTGTTATTATGATAACTATGGATATTTTTAATACAGCGGTAATTTCCGGTTTGATTACATTTGTGATTTGTTTTGTTTTAGGAAAACCGGTCATCAATTATCTTCACAAATTAAAATTTGGACAGTTTATCCGTGACGAAGGTCCAGAATCCCATAAAAAGAAGACAGGTACTCCTACAATGGGTGGTGTATTGATCATTTTTGGTATTTTCGTAGGATCAGTCATCTTCGCATGGAAGTACCCAAATGTCATTCCAATCCTGATCGTTACCATTGGATTTGGACTGGTTGGATTCGTTGATGACTATATTAAAGTTGTTATGAAGCGTAATCTTGGTCTTCGTGCATGGCAGAAGCTTCTCGGACAGGCAATCATCTGTGCCATCTTCGCATTCTACATTCTGAAGATTTCTGGACTTGATACAACCATGCTCATCCCATTCTCCGGTGGCAGATATCTGGAATTTGGTATCTTATTCGTGCCAGCCTTATTCTTTATCATTCTTGGTACAGTGAATGGGGCAAACTTTACAGACGGTTTAGACGGTCTTGCATCCAGTGTAACCGTGCTCATCGCATTATTCTTTACTGTGGTTGCTGTTATTACAGGTGCTGGTATCGACCCTGTATGTGGCGCAACTGTAGGTGCACTGCTTGCATTCTTATGTTATAATGTTAATCCTGCCAAAGTATTCATGGGTGATACAGGCTCCCTTGCATTAGGTGGATTTGTAGCATCTACTGCAATTGTGTTACAGATGCCTTTATTCATCCCAATTGTGGCTTTTATTTACCTGATTGAAGTAATTTCCGTTATCATTCAGGTTGGATATTTTAAAATTTCCGGTGGAAAGAGAGTGTTCCGTATGGCTCCAATCCATCACCATTTCGAGCTTGGTGGATGGCCTGAAACTAAGGTTGTAGCAATCTTCTCCATCGTTACCGCATTATTATGCTTAATTGGTGTACTCGCTATGTAAAGACAGTTGTCTTAAGGAGAAAGTTATGAAATTAGAAGAAATGAAAGTAGTTGTTGCTGGTACTGGTATCAGCGGAATCGGAGCAGCAAATCTCTTAACTGCATCCGGTGTGGAAACCATCTTATACGATGGCAATGAAAATTTAGATAAAGAAGAAGTAAAAGGTCGTGTGGAACGTCCCGTTGAAGTGGTACTTGGTGAATTTACTGATGCATTAATCGAGGCAGGGGATTTGATGGTATTAAGCCCGGGTATCTCTGTGAATGCACCATTTGTACAGAAATTTATGGCTGCAGGCAAGAAAGTATGGAGTGAAATCGAGCTGGCATACTATTTCTCCCAGGGTCCAATTGCAGCGATTACCGGAACCAATGGAAAAACCACAACAACAGCGCTGACAGGTGAAATCGTGGCATGTCAGAACCCTTCCACATTCGTTGTTGGTAACATCGGTATTCCTTATACCAATGTGGCATTAGACACAACAGCAGACAGCATGATCGTGGCTGAAATCTCCAGCTTCCAGTTAGAAACCATTGACGCCTTCCGTCCAAAAGTAAGTGCAGTGCTTAATATTACTCCGGACCATTTAGATCGTCATGGTACAGTGGAATGCTACGCAGATACAAAGCTTAAAATTGCCATGAATCAGACTGCAGAAGATTACTGTGTATTAAATTATGATGACCCAGCCACAAGAGCCATGGCAGAGAGAATTACAGCGACTCCTGTATTCTTCAGCCGCCTTGAAACTTTAGAAAATGGGGCATATTTAGATGGCGATGACTTTGTGATTTCCTGGAATGGGGAAACAAAAGTCATCTGTACAATGAATGACATCAACTTACTTGGCGGACACAACCATGAGAACATCCTTGCAGCCATTGCAATTTCCTATTTCATGGGCATCAGTGAAGAAAAGATCTTGGAAGGTGTTCGCAAATTCCAGGGTGTTGCACACCGTATTGAATATGTAGCAGAGGTAAATGGTATCGCATATTACAACGATTCCAAGGGAACCAACCCAGACGCAGCGATTAAGGGTATCCAGGCGATGAATCGCCCAACTTACTTAATTGGTGGCGGATATGACAAGAAATCCACCTATGATGAATGGATTGAAAGCTTTGACGGCAAAGTAAAGAAATTGCTCTTACTCGGTCAGACTGCAGAAAAGATTGCAGAATGCGCAAAATCTCACGGTTTTGATAAGATCGTGATGGTTGACTCCTTAGAAGAAGCAGTATTATATGCTGCCAACAACGGAGAACCTGGCGATGCCTGTCTCTTATCTCCTGCATGTGCAAGCTGGGGTATGTTTAAGAATTATGAAGTACGTGGAGATATGTTCAAGGACTTCGTTCATAAATTAGAGCAGTAGAAAGGATTTTTCCATGTTTGGTCGTAAAGAAACAAAGGAAAAAGGTAAATTGAATACATTTTTACAGAATGTAAAGAGGGGCGGACATTATGACTATCCCCTCTTATTCTGCATTATTCTCCTGTTAATATTTGGGGTTGTTATGGTATACAGCGCCAGCCAGTACAGTGCTCAGACAAGATATCTGCTCCGTCAGCTGATCTTTGCAGGTGGCTCACTAGTTGGTGTTCTGGCTATTTCAAGAACATTTGACTATCGTAAACTGAACAATAAGGCAGTTGCGCTTGCATGTGTTGCAGTCGGAATCATTTCTGTTGCAGCTGTTATGATCTATGCAGCCAGCATCAATGGTTCGAACCGATGGTTCCGTATTGGACCGATCAGTATCCAGCCGTCAGAGTTCTGTAAGCTGTTCGTTATCCTCTATCTGGCATACAATTTAAGTCAGAATTCCCATAAGATGAGAAACCTGCTTGACTCTATGAAGGCCATGGGACTAGCAATTCCGATCATTGCCATCGTAGTAGTTGATGACCTTAGTACAGCCCTCGTAATCTGTGCGATTGTGGGTACTATGGTATTCATGGTCAGTGATGCCACCAAACAACTGCTGATTTTGGCAGGCTCCTTATTTGCCATGTTATGCGCTTATCTGGGTATCATGGCGGCAGGTAACTACCGTGCCCTTCGAATTGCCGTATGGCTCAATCCGGATGGTGCAGGAGATGCGGGTCTTCAGGTTATGCAGTCCCTGTTCTCTGTGGCAACAGGTGGATTTTTTGGAAAAGGACTGGGTCAGGGGATGATCAAGTTAGGACATCTTTCTGAACCATTTAACGATATGATTTTTGCTGTTATTTGCGAAGAGCTTGGTTTATTTGGCGGGCTTGCCATTATTATCCTTTATCTGGTGATGATCTGGCGCATCCTTCGTATCGCCATCAATTCACCCGACATTTTCGGGTCTCTGATCTGCATTGGTACAGCCGTGCATGTCAGTGTACAGGTATTATTCCACATCGGTGTATGTACCAACTTCTTCCCAAATACAGGTATGACACTTCCGTTCATTAGTTATGGCGGTTCGTCCATGATGGTTCTGGCTCTGGAGTTAGGACTTGTTCTGGCCGTATCCCGCATGATTGGTGCCAAAGGGTTAGACGCACCTGAGGGAGCATAACATGAGTGAAAACAAAGAATATAAAGACAATATTATAGAATTTCCAACCAACCGGGCGGAATTAAAAGCAGCTGCAGACGCAGAAAAGATTTCGGAAGAAGCTGTAGAAGAAACTACAGAAACCTTAGAGGAAATGGCAGAAGCAGCAGTCTCTGAACATGCTGAGGATGGGGAAAACGAAGCAGAAATCGAGGCAGAAATCGAGGCAGAAATCGAAGCAGAAATCGAAACAGAAATCGAAACAGAAATCGAGGCAGAAATGGAAACAGAAATTGAAGCTTCACAGGATGCTGCAGAGGATGAAATCTCAGAGGACGTAGATGAAATCCCAGAGGATTCAGATGAAGTGTCAAAGGATTCAGAAGACTTTGATGATATCGAAGATGAGATCCATGTGGAAGAAGCTGCCGAAGCTACAAAAACTCCTTCTTACAAAAGCAAACGCTGGAAGAAGAAAAGGGGCATCCGTCTTCGTACCATTCTGCTGATTCTTCTTCTGATCATAGTGGGAGCAGTGGCTGGTATCTGGCATTTCTGTCCAATCGAGCAGATCAGTGTATCTGGAACGACATATTACAGTGACAAGCAGATCATCGATACCTTACAACAGGATCATTATATCGATAATTCGGTATTCCTGATGATTCGCAATAAGATTCGTCCGATTAAGACTATGCCATTCGTGGAGAAGGTGGATGTAGAGATTGAAAGTCCAAACAGTATCAATATCCGTGTTCATGAAAGCCTTCGCGCAGGCTGTATCAAATACGCTGGCAAATTCGTCTATTTCGACAAAGAAGGCTATGCCCTTGAGGTTATGGAGAAGCGTCTGCCGGATGTACCGCTAATCACGGGAATCACATTTAACCATATCATTGTGGGAGATCCGCTCACTGTAAAGGATGAGAAGACGTTAGAACAGATCGTAAAGATTACCACACTGATTACAAGGAATGAACTGACCATCAAAAAGATTGTATTCCGTACAGATGGAACTGTTCGCTTGAAGCGTAAGAATCTGACCATTGTCCTTGGTATGCCGGTGAATCTGGATGCGAAGTTATCCGTTCTTCCGAAGGTGCTTTCTAGCATTGATGGAGAAGCGGGGACACTCTATCTGGACGAGTATACGGATGAGGCAAAAGTCATTACATTTAAGAAAAAATAGTTGTGGAAACAGTCATAATATAATAAAATATATATTAGAGTAATTGGATATATGAGGCAGGAGGAAACAAAAGTGGTAGAAATTAATATAAATAATGATGACAAAACTCAGGCTAAGATTTTGGTAATCGGTGTTGGTGGAGCAGGTAATAATGCAGTAAACCGTATGATCGATGAACAGATCGAAGGCGTTGATTTAGTAGGTATTAATACAGATAAACAGGCATTAAGCTCTTGTAGAGCGGCAACTAAAGTTCAGATCGGTGAAAAACTCACTAAAGGACTTGGCGCTGGAGCAAAACCTGAAATCGGTATGCAGGCAATTGAAGAAAACCGCGAAGAAATCACAGAATTAGTAAAGGATGCAGATATGGTATTCGTTACATGTGGTATGGGCGGTGGTACAGGAACTGGTGCAGCTCCTGTTGTTGCTGAAATTACAAAGAATCTTGGTATCTTAACTGTTGGTGTTGTTACAAAACCTTTCATGTTTGAAGGAAGACCTCGTATGAGAAATGCCGACAGCGGTATCGCAAGATTACAGGAAAACGTTGATACATTAATCGTAATTCCTAATGACAAATTATTAGAAATCTGTGACAAGAAAACTTCTATCCCAGCAGCATTAAAGAAAGCAGATGAAGTTTTACAGCAGGGCGTACAGGGAATCACAGACCTGATTTACAGACCAGGTCTCATCAACCTTGACTTTGCTGACGTACAGACTGTAATGAGAGATAAGGGTATCGCTCATATCGGTATTGGCCACGGCGAAGCTGACAGAGATGACAGAGCAATCTATGCAATCAAAGAAGCTATGGAAAGCCCATTATTAGAAACGACAGTAGAAGGTGCTTCCGATATTATCGTTAACTTCTCTGGTGATATTGGTATCCAGGAAGTATACGAAGCAATCAACTACTTAACAGATGCAGCTGGTGAAGGCGCTAATATCATCTTTGGTAACGTTGAAAGCGATGTTGCAGATGATGAAATCAGCATCACATTAATCGCTACTGGCGTTCGTTCTGAAGCAATGCCAGCAAAACCAGCTCCAGTAAAAGAAGCAGCTCCTCAGCCTGAACCAGAAGTAGTAGAAGAAGCTCCAGTTCAGGAAGAAGCTCCACAGACAGGCAGAACATTTACCAATGCTTCTTATACAGAAGATGTAATCGATATCCCTGACTTTTTAAAGAATCGTAGAAGATAATGATGAAAAGAAAAATATTTGCTTCATTATTGGTTCTGTGCCTGATTTTTGGTCTGACTGGCTGTAAAGGGTTAGTCAAAAAAGCCGAAGAAGAAACCACGGAAGCTCCGAAGGAGATTACGGGGATTGAGACGCAGGAATCCATGAAAGGGGTAACCTTAAAGATTGGGGTATCCCCGGACTTTGCTCCATTTACCTATCAGGACAAGTCTGGTAATATGAAGGGCTTTGACATCGATTATATTGCAGAGCTCAGCGAGTATCTGGGCTTTGAATATGAACTGGTTGTGGAACAGATAAAGGACATTGAACAGGACATGGAGAATGGTAAGCTTGACTGTGCCATTTCCGGTATTTCGGCGACCAATACCAGAGCAGAGAAATTCTTATTCACAGATACCTATTTCACCAATTCCATGGTACTTCTTGTGGCAGAAGGCGTGGAAGCAGAAAGCAGGAAGGATATCGTCCACATGAAGCTTGGAGCAGAACGTGGTACCTCCTCTGCAGAGTATGTGAATACCAATCTGAAGAAATTCAATAACAAGATCAAGCATTATGATAATCTGACTGCTGTATTTAAGGCCCTTGAGAAGGGTAAGATTGATGCAGCTGTGCTTGATGGAACCAGCTATGATTACTATATGGAGAATCATCCGGATAGTACCATCATCAATGTGGAATCCAATCTGAATGCCAGTCAGTCCAACTATGCAATCATGTGTCCAAAGGACTTTCCGTATGAGGATGAATTCAATGTGGGCATGAAGCAGATTGACTTAGATGGCATCTATCAGGAAATTTACAATAAGTGGTTTTCATCCAGTAATGCAGAAGAATAATTGAATATGAATAAAGCAAAAGAGTTCCGATGCTAAATCGGAACTCTTTTTTGGTGGATTATTATTTATGAAGGGTATATGTTATTACGAAATTTGCAAATCAAAAGATATATTACCCTGTTCTGCTTATTTAATACCGTAATGCTTCAGAAGAATCTCTTCTGCCTCTGCATTCCATAATCCATTATGTGCCTGACAGCTTTCTGCAAGGGCTTTGTAGAATGGATCAGATTCTCCCATTTTGCCAAAATCATCGATGGCAGTCAGTGGCATCTCGATCTGATTGTAGATTAACTTCTTGCCGCCAGGAATGGATGGAAGATTTAAGGTTGTGTCAATTACTGCATCAAGACCGCCGATGTGTGTGATCATAACTGCTGGTTTCATCAGTCCTTTTGCGGATTTATCAACGACTTCCTGTAAGTCGGAAATTAAGCTTCCGGAGCATCCTACATAGTGGTGGTTGGAATAGTGAACGTTGTATAAGTTTACTTCGCCAGAAAATCCTGTGTCGGATGGGCCTGCGAAGATGTTGAGGCAGCCGTCATCTGCTAAAATCTTGTCGCCAACCTCTGCCATTGCGCGAACTGGTGCAAAGACGAATACATCATCATATCCATGACCTTCTGTCAGCTCGATGAGGCCAGCTACTTCGTCGTCCATTTTGGCTGTGTTCACATAGAGAAGTTCGATGCCGTTCTTTTCAGCCTCTTCTACAGGGATTACCTGAGCAGCACGTGTGAGACGTTCGTCGTTGATTTCAGTAACAACCACTCTCTTTGGTTTGTTCTCTGTGCATAATGCATAGCTGATTGCAGCCAGACCCATAGGGCCACAGCCGCCCATGATAATTAAGTTACCGTCTGGCTTTGTGCCATGGGCATGTTCGTAGGATTCCGGAATAGTATGGAACATCTTGTGGAATCCAGATACGCAGCAGGCAACCGGTTCAGCGATGGATGCTTCAAAATAGGATCCATCGTTGTGCATGATACATCCCTTTTCGATAATTTCGTTCGGAATGATCGCATACTGAGTATCACCACCATAATACTGGTAGGAATAACCTGGTGTATCTAACTGATAAGGAATCTGTGGTTGCTGTGCGAATTTTTCGCCTGGCTTGAACTGATCTGCCCACTTTTCGCCAACTTCAATGATGTCACCGGCAAATTCATGGCCGATGATTACAGGCGCTGTAGCGATACCATTTGGTACTCGTTTGTGTTTTTCGCCCTGGTTGACACATTTGAATGTGGACATGCAGATGCTGTCACAGATAATTTTTACTAAGATTTCGTCTTCTTTAATTGCAGGAAGTTCAAATTCTTCTAAACGAATATCCTTCGCTGCATACATTCGGATTCCCTTTGTAATCATTATTTCTCTCCTTAAAATGGGTTTTTGTAATAATAACTCAATAGTTTTTTTGCCAGTGCAATGTCGATCACGATAGAATTGAATAATCCGTGTTTTGCACCGGTGTAAATTGGTTTTACCTTGTCTGTTCCATGAGCAACACAGATAACGACCGGTATATGCTGCAGATCTTCTAAAGAAAGGCCGATGGTAAGTCGATTCCAGCTACAGTCGATGGCCTGACCATTCTCATCAAAATAATTGAAATTGATATCTCCGCAGATTTGATCACGCTTATCGTTCAAATCATCAACGATATCCTGTGGCTGGTGTTCGAGCAGAGAAACTGCAGAAAATGGTGTTCCAATTCCCACAACGGCAATATCTGCATGTTTGGCTCTTTCTAATGTTTTATGGAGGAAGGCTTGTCTGATCAGGACGGATTTTGCTTCCTCTGAGTCCACGAATACAGGGGCATAGAGCTGTGCATGCTGAGCTCCACATTTGGAGGCAAATACAGCTGTATGGTTGTTCGGGTCGCTATCCCAGAAGAATTCACCCAGTCCGCCAGAGGCAGGGACAAAGGTCAGATTCGGATAGTCCACTTCGGTCTGAAAACCAGAAGCCATGGCATGGATCGTCTGTCCGCCGGCTACCACAACTGTCTTCGCAGAAGATAAGCGAGGTTTTAGAAGGGTATTGGCTTCGTTGGCCAGAAGTGTCTCCATTCCACTCATTACTGTATTGCAAATGCGTACGTGGCGCATTCCAAGTACCTTCTTCAACTGGTCCTCCAGCTCCTTGTGAGGGCGGATGACCTCAGAGTGGATAATCACTTCCACAATGCCGGTGTTTTTTGCTTTTGTCAGAGTTTTGGAGATGAGAGAACGGCTGATATTTAATCGGTTGGCAATCTGAGCCTGAGTCAGATTATCTTCATAATACAGCTTTGCAATCTCGATCATTAAATTATCATCTACTAATTTGCTCATGAATTCACCTTTGTCTTGTTATTATTATGGTTAGAATTTTAAGGCATTCAAAGCTGAAAAACAACGAAATGGGGAAAAAGGAACCTAATTTCTCTTTTTGCTCGTGTATTCTCTGAAAATCGTAACATATGTTACGCATAATTTAAACTGATTTGGTATATTCTTTCAACCAAATCTGTTCTTCCGATGTAAGAAAAGGAAGAATTTTGTCATAAACTGATTGATGATAGTCATTTAACCACGTTTTCTCCTGTTCGCTGAGGAGTGACACGTCCACACCATCCAAGTCGATTGGAACATATGTTAAGTATTCGAAGGATAAGAATGCGCCGTATTCGTTCTGTTTCCATTTCCTGCAGAGCAGCTCATTCTCGATTCGAATGCCAAAACAGTGGTCGATATAGATGCCCGGTTCATCGGTGGTAACCATACCTGGCATCAGGACGGCATCTAAATTGCTTTTGTTTACCCGGTAGCGGAAGTTGTTTGGTCCTTCATGAACGCTCAATACATGCCCCACACCGTGGCCTGTGCCATGGCGGAAATCAATGCCCATCTCCCACATCGGTTCTCTTGCAAGACAGTCTAAATTGCTGCCACGGCATCCTGCTAAAAATTTCGCATTGGCCAGATGGAGCATAGAACGAAGAACTGTGGTATACATGGTGCGTTCGCGGTCAGTAATCGGGCCTAAGATGAAGGTTCTGGTGATGTCGGTGGTGCCGTCAAGATACTGGCCGCCGGAATCCACCAGAAGCATATGCTCCGGACGAATGGTCGCATTGGAGGCTTCTGTCACAGTGTAGTGTACGATGGCAGCATTCTCCTTATAGGCGCTGATCGTTTCAAAGCTTAAATCAATGGCCAGCGGGTCACTTAATCGAAGCTGGTCTATATACTGGGCAACCTCGATTTCTGTGAGTTCCCTCTTTTGGATTTCATGCTTTAACCAGTACATAAATTTGGTCATGTACACGCCGTCACGGATGTGGCAGGCTAAGGTATTCCTGATTTCTGTCTCGTTCTTTACAATCTTTGCATTGGTCGTATATTTTGGTCCCATCATTCTGGTCAGATTCTTTGGCAGGGACTGATATCCGTAGAAATTTAGATCGGACTGATCCATCAGAATCGGCGCCTGATCGATGGTGCGAAGAAACACATAGAAGGAATCGTAGTCCCGGATCTCGATCTCATGATCAGCAAGATAGGTTTTTGTCTGCTCGGTCAGTGCCTCCTCCTGGACAAAAAGAGTGGCACGGGATAAATCAATATAGGCGTAGGATAAGAAAACCGGTGTGCAGGCCACATCGTGTCCGCGCAGGTTAAACAGCCAGGCGATATCCATCAGGCCGCTGATCACCTGACATTTAGCGCCGTGCTTTTGCAAATGTTTCCGATACGCATCCAGTTTTTCGTCGACAGAAGTGCCTGCATAGCGCTCTTCAAAGGGATAAATCTCATTAGCACTTCGTTTCGGACAGTGGGTCCATACTTCGTGGGCAAGATCAAGGTCGATCTTCATACTGCGATTCTGCCCGGAAAGCTTACGGCGAAGGCCCATACAGAAAGCTGTCGGGTAGAGCTTTCCGTTAAAACCAAGGACAGTATCTGTTTTCATCTCTTCTTTTAAGAAGTCTCCAATTGCTGGTACGCCCGGGGTACCGTCCTTCATCAGGGTGATGCCGCTTCCGGCAAGCTCCTGCTCTGCCTGAAGAAAATATCGTCCGTCTGTCCAAAGCCAGGCAGCATCTTTCGATACCAGAAGAGTACCGGCAGAACCGGTAAATCCAGATAAATACTGTCTGCATTTAAAGTAGTCGCTGACATATTCTGAATTATGGTCATCGGAGGTTGGCACGAGGTAATAATCAATCTGATATTCGGCCATCTTCTCCTGTAATTTTATAATTTCCTGTCTCATTTTGAGCTCCTCCTTATTCTTATCTTCTATTTTATCGGAAAGTGGCTGGTTTATCAAATGTTTACCACTGGTAAAATTTAATCTTGACACCAATGGTTTACCAGTGGTATAGTGTAATCATAGGAGGAAAAGAATAATATGCCAGGCAAAAAACCACTCTATGTAAGACTCAGTGAAGAGATTTTAACCAAATATGGAAATTTAGATTATTACTCTCCACTTCCCGGAGAACGTGAACTCTGCGAAGTGTTCCACACCAGCCGACCAACCATACGTAAGGCTGTGGATCTTTTGGAGCAGGATGGTAAGATTGTCAGACTGCAGGGGAAAGGAACGTTCTTTGTGGGGGAAAAACCTCATGTGGCTCACGAGACCAATAAGGTAATCGGGTTTTATAATGACATCCGTCTTCAGGGGAAGAAGGCGAACAGTAAAGTGCTGTTCCAGAACATGGAGAAGGCAGATGCATTTATCGCAGAGAAGCTGGGAATTGAAGAAGGCGAGATGGTATTTCATTTGGAACGTCTTCGATATATTGACGGTCAGCTTTATAACCTGACCAATTCCTTCCATCCGGTGAAGTATTTTCCGGATATTTATAAAGAAGATTATTCTGAAACTTCCCTTTATGATACATTCGAAAAACTGGGTGTATTCATTAAAAACATGAGACAGGTGATCGAAGTGAAGCCGGCAGATGAATATGAGGCCATTCATCTTGGTATTAAAGAAAGCGAACCAATCAGTGTTCGTACCTGTATCACCTATGATCTGAACGACAGAATTATTGAATATGTACAGATCAAAACCCAGGCCTACAAAACCAAGTTTGAAATTATGGTTAACCGCTAGCAATAACCATAATTTACATAAACCACATTTTTTAAAAGCATTTAGAGGAGAACTTATTATGAATGAGATTTTAAACATGGCCATTAACGATATGGCAGGTGCAAGCTTTGACTGTAGCTGTGGTGAGCATCACACATTTGACGTAAAGCACATCTCCATGGGTAAAGGTGTATTACCTCAGTTATTAGAATTTGCGGCACCATTCAAAGGTCAGCCAGTAACCATGATCAGCGACAACCACACATTTGACGCTGCTGGAAGCCGTGTATTAAAAATGATGGATGAAGCTGGATTTGACGTAAACAGCCACGTATTCCAGACAGGCGACGGCATCTTAATTCCAGATGAAGGCGTTGTAGGACGTGTATTAATGGAACTTCGTCCTAACACAGGATTAATCGTATCCGTTGGTTCTGGTACACTTAACGACACAGCAAAATATGTATCTGCAAGAACAGGTATTCCATATATTATCGTTTGTACAGCTCCATCTATGGATGGTTATTTAGCAGACGGCGCTCCACTGATCAAAGCAGGAAGAAAGATTTCCTTCGTAGCAACTCTTCCATACGCAGTAGTTGGCGATACAGACATCATGAAGGAAGCTCCAATGCACTTAATCCACGCTGGTTTCGGTGACTGCTTAGGTAAATTAACAGCACTTGCTGACTGGTACCTTGCAAGAGAAATCGCTGGTGACAAATGTTGTGAAACATGCGTAACTTTAGTTCAGAGAGCATTAGACAAATTAATCGCAAATGTGGAAGGTATTGCAAAACGTGAAGACGAAGCAATCCTTGCATTGATCGAAGCATTAAACTTAACAGGTGTAACAATGGCATTAGTTGGTATCTCCAGACCAGCTTCCGGCGCAGAACATATGCTCAGCCACTTCTGGGAAATGGACTTCATCGCTAGAAACAAATTCCCAGAATTACACGGTATCAAAGTAGGTATCGCTACACCAATCATCGCTGAAATCTTCGAAATCATGAAAGACGATATTCCTGATTGCGCTATGGAACTTGCTCCAACAAAAGAAGAATGTATCGAACTTCTTACAAAGGTTGGCGCTCCTGTACTTCCAACAGACATCGGTATCGAAAGAGACTTATTCTACAACAGTATCATTGGTGGATACACAGTAAGAAATCGTTACTCCATCTTACAGCTTGCTGTAGACAAAGGACGTATCGAAGAAATCGCTCAGACATTAACAGACAGAATTTACGGACCAGAAGCTTAATATAGAGGATTTGGTTCATAAAGAGATAAATAACCTAAACTAAACAATCAAACATTTCAGGAGGACGACTATTATGAAAATCGCATTTGGATGTGACCCTAACGCAACAGAATATAAAATGATCTTAATGGAAACAGTAAAAGGTCTTGGACACGAAGTAGTAGATTACGGCAGTGACGATCCAATCTACGCTAATACAGCAATCAAAGTAGCTGAAGAAGTAGCTGCTGGCGTTTGCGACAGAGGTATCGTTGTTTGTGGTACAGGTATCGGTGTATCCATCGCAGCTAACAAAGTAAAAGGCGCTTACGCTGCATGTGTACATGACATCTACCAGGCTCAGAGAGCTGAATTATCCAACCACGCTAACATCATCACAATGGGTTCCCAGGTACTTGGTATCGAAGTTGCTAAGATGATGGTTAAAGAATACTTAAGCTGCACATTCGATCCTAACGGAAGATCTGGCGCTAAGGTACAGGCTATTGTAGATTACGAAAACAAATAATTGAATTGATTTGAATGAGCATGGATTCTGGTGGCATAGTCATCCGGAATCACAAGCAAAATTTAAAAGAGAAAGAGGCTCTTTGCTGATTAAACATATTTTTTGAAGCATGAACGTCTATCAAAAACGTCCGCTGTTTGTGGATTCAACAGAATCCGCATCCATCGGACGTTTTTTTCTATCCATTCATTGCTCAAAAAACATGTTGCATCAGAGCCACTTTCTCTTGATTTTGCTTGTATGATTCCCTACGACTACGCCACCAGAATCCATGATATTCAAAAATTCATTGCGTCCATCCTCCGGAAATCTCCTGGCAGCAGCGCTGCCTCGAATTAATATATTCCACAAGTTGGGGCGCAGCCCCCACAACGCCAACCACTACAAGACTGCCTGAGGGGAATATTTGAAAAAAACAATAGTAAGACTTGGACAGATGGTTTGTTTGGTGTGAATTGTCTTTTTCCTAATGAACATAACAAAAAGAAAAGCCCGTCAGCTGCAGACATTGTCATGTCTGTAGATGACGAGCTTTTTTTGTTGTGTTCAGCTATTAAAAAGACAATTTGGAATTGGCAAAAACAAACCGCTGTCCTTTAGTCTTACATTGTTTTTTGATTATTCCCGACAGGCAGTCTAGTAGTAATAAGCATTGTGGTAGAGGTGATAATTAATCTCTCCCCCCACAAACAGCAAGATCATACACAGATACAGCCACATCAGTGCCAGCAGCAAACCAGTCAGGTTGCCGTACATATTGAGGACTGTAGTGAAGTTGCCATAGTATAAAGAGAATACGAAGGAACATCCAATCCAGCCGGCTGCGGCGAATACGGAGCCAGGGATAACTTCACGGAATCGCATGCGCTGACTAGGCAGAAAGCGATAGATCAGCAGGAATAATACCACGAAGATGGTGAAGGAGATGATGACACGTCCGATGAAGAAGACGCGGTTCATACTCTTTAAAAATGGGAACCAGTAATATAAGTAGATCAGCATGGTGTTACCAAAGAGCAGTAAGATCATGGAAATCAGGAGTCCTGCTGCAAAGATGATCAGATATACACTGGATAATACACGCATGATCAGGAAGTTTCGGTCTTCGTCGATTTCGTATACGGAATTTAATCCACCGATCATGGCTGCTACCCCTTTGGATGCGGACCATAAGAGGGAAACTAAGTTGAAGGACAGAAATGCAGTTGACTGCTGTACGAATACCATGTTGATGATAGAGACAACGAAGGAACTGTACTGGGCAGGCAGATATTCCTTGCAGGCTAACAGGATGTCGGCCTGATTGATCGGCAGAAATCGGGTCAGGTACAATATAAACATGATAAATGGGAAGGTTGCAAGCACCGTAAAGAATGCTGCCTGGGCTGCAAATGCGGTGATGTGATCCTGACGCATCTTCAGCGCAATGGCCTGTACGGCTGCAATGATCTGATTAATCATAAAAATGCCTTCTTTCATTATTGAAAATTCATCGTTTCGTAGATGGATGATTGTCAAATTGTCAAACTATAGTATCTAAAATTTTATCATAAATGGGGTGAAATCACAAGAAAATCGAAGGTTGACAAGAAGTTAACTTATGTTATAGAATGAATACTGTTATGGATGCAGAAGGCAGCCATAATAAAGAAGAATAACCATGAAAGACTATGACGGTGCACAGTAGAGCATTTATTTTCATTCAGAGAGAAGGGGTCACTGGCTGAAAGCCCTTTTATGTTCAGATAACTGCTTGAATTTCACACTCGAGGTTGTATTCCTGAACTATCGATTTAGAATCAACGATCTAAGTAGGGAGTAACGTATAAGCGCGTTAAGCTTAACTTAAGTGTCAGAAACATTTGACCCGGTTAGAAGCAATGAAGTGATTGGAATATCATGCACCAGGTGTCAGAGATTTCTGGAATTAGGGTGGTACCGCGATGACTTCGTCCCTTTTGTGGATGTGGTCTTTTTTTATTTTAAAAACAAAGAAAGAAGGAGAATCTTTATGAAAGATAAAATTAATGGCATTTTAGCTGAAGCAAAAGCAAAGATTTCCGATACTACAAGCGAAAGTCAGCTTCAGACAGTAAAGAATGCACTTGTTGGAAAACAGGGAACATTAAGCCAGATGATGAAGGATATTCCTAAGTTAGACGTATCCCTTCGTCCTGAAATGGGTAAATTATTAAACCTTGCAAAAAAACAGGTTACAGAACTCGTTGATGAAAAGAGAATGGAATTAAAATTAAAGGCATCCGAAGTGTCTGCAGACTTTGACTGCTCCGTACCAGGTGTACTTCCAGCAGGCGGCGGTCTTCATCCAATCACACAGATGTGCTACGACTTAAATGATGCGTTCCGTTCCATGGGATTTGAGATCTTCGAAGAAGATGATATCACTTCCGAATATTACGGATTTGACAACTTAAACTTCCCTCCAAACCATCCAGCAAGAGAAAGCATGGATACTTACTGGTTAGAAGGACATGATAACGGCCCAGCCAATGAAAAATTATGTCTTCGTCCACATTTAACAGGTGCTTCTGTTCGTTACATGCAGACACATAAACCACCTTACCGTTTTGTATATCCAGGACGTGTATACCGTAATGAAACAACAGATGCACATCATGAAAGAGCATTCTTCCAGTATGAAGCATTAATCGTTGATAAAGACATCACATTTACATCCGGTAAAGTATTAATCAAGACAATCTTAAGCAAGGTATTTGGTACAGACGTGCCAGTACGTATGCGTTCCGGTTTCTTCCCATTCGTAGAACCAGGGTTCGAAATTGATATGGAATGCCAGGTTTGCGGTGGTAAAGGATGTAGTGTATGTAAGCATGTAGGCTGGATCGAAGTTATGCCAGGCGGATCCCCACATCCAAATGTACTTCGCGCAGCAGGCTTAGACCCAGACGAATATACAGGTTTCTATGTAAATATCGGTCTTGACCGTTTAGTAATGATGCGCTACGGCGTAGATGACGTAAGACTGTTCCACAGCACTGATTTAAGATTCTTAAAACAGTTCAGATAATAGGAGGTAACTGAATATGAAATTATCATTATCATGGATCAAAGATTTTGTTAACCTCCCAGAGGATACAGATCTTAAAAAATTAGCATATGACTTAACAATGGATACCGTAGAAGTTGAAGACGTTGAATTCATGGCAGAACGCTTCGACAAAATGGTAGTCGGTATCATCGAAGCAATTGAACCACATCCAAACGCTGACAAGCTCCGTGTCTGCAAAGTAGATATCGGTGACGGCGAAATCAAAGACATCGTTTGTGGTGGTATCAACTTAACAGAAGGCATGCGTGTAGCAGTTTCCTGCCCGGGCGCTATGGTTAGATGGCATGGAGAAGGCGAACCAGTTGTAATCAAGAACTCCAAGCTTCGTGGCGTAGCTTCCTTCGGTATGATCTGTGCCTCCGATGAAATCGGTTTAGGCGACTTATTCCCAGCAAAGGAATTCGCTGAAATTCTTGACTTATCCGCATTTGAAGTACCAGCAGGTACACCAATTGCTGATGCACTTGATTTAAACGACGTATTACTTGAAATCGACAACAAGTCCATGACCAACAGACCAGACCTCTGGGGTCACTATGGTATCGCTCGTGAAATCGCTGCATTATACAACTTAGAATTAAAACCAATCAAACCATTCGTTCCAGAATGCGAATCTGATTTTAATGTAGAAATTGAAGATCCAGACAGATGTCCACGATACATTGGTGTAGAGATGGACGGCGTATGCGTAAAACCAGCTCCATACAAAATGCAGAGCAGAATCTGGAGAGTTGGTATGCGTCCAATCAACGCTCTCGTTGATATCACAAACTACGTTATGTTAGCAACTGGTAACCCTACACACGCATTTGACGCGGATAATATCTCCGATCATATCGTAGTTCGCCGTGCCAATGCAGACGAAAAGCTTCTTCTCTTAAATGACAAAGACCTTGCATTATGCGAAGACGACTTAGTAATCACTGACTCTGAAGGTGCAGTAGCACTTGCAGGTGTTATGGGTGGCGCAAAAGACTCTATCTTACCAAAGACAGAAAGAGTCATCTTAGAAGTAGCAAACTTCGAATCCACAGGTATCAGAAGAACAGCACTTCGTTATGACAACCGTACAGAAGCTTCCTCCAGATATGAAAAGGCAGTAGATCCAGAACGTTGTGATCAGGCACTTGCTCTTTCCATGGAATACTTCAAAGAACTTTACCCAGAACTTAAGGTAACAGGCTTCTGCGACAAATATGTAAAGAAATTAGAACAGGCTCAGATCGATGTCAGCCTTACATGGCTTGAAAAGAGACTTGGTAAACACCTTACCAACGAACAGATCAAGGGCAAATTAGAGCTTCTTGGCTTCGAAATCGAAATCGATGGCGACAACATGCATGTGACAGCTCCTACATGGAGATCCACAGGCGATATCTCCATCAAAGACGATATGATGGAAGAAGTAGCAAGAATGTATGGTTATGACAACTTCGAAGCAACACCTTTCGTTACTTCCTTTGAAGGTGCCATCAACCAGAAAGATAAAGATTTAGTAAGAAACATCAAAGAATATCTTGCAGTTCGCTGTGGTATGCAGGAAGTTTACACATACCCATGGATGAAGGATGAATTTGTGAGTGCAGTCATGGCAAGCACAGACGGCATGCTTCGTTTATCCACTCCACCAGCGCCAAACATGAGCTACATCCGTTCTTCCTTACTTCCAAATCTCTGTGAAGCAGTTGTGAAGAATGAAAGATATTTCAACGATTTCGCAATCTTTGAAGATGCACAGGTATTCTTCGACCGCAATTACACAGCAAAATACGATGAAAAAGAACTTCTTCCAGAACAGAAGAAACACATCGCAGGTGCATTTGCAAGCAGCGTGAAGAACATCACAGAGCTCTTCAGAGAAACAAAGGGTGTGCTTGAATTCATGTCCCGCTACACTCACATGGAAGCTTTCACCTTCGAAAAGGCTGAAAAACCAGTTTGGGCAGATAATGTAGTATGGCTGAATATCTTAGTTGGTGGCGAAAAGATCGGTGATATGGGTCTTCTTGCTAAAAAACCATCCTTAGACTGCGGTGTCAAAAACCTTGCAGTAATGCTCTTTGAAATTGATGCGACAAAACTTGTTCCATTAAAATCCAGAACCAACAAGTTTGAACATCTTCCAGAATACCCAGAAAATGAATACGACATCTCCATGCTCTTTGACAATGATGCAACATGGGATGCAATTTACGATTCCATCATGGGCAAGAAAAAGGCAGCAGCAATCCTTAAGAATGCTTCCTTCGTAGATGAATACAGAGGCAAACAGATTCCAGCAGGTAAGAAATCTGTCACAATCAGACTTACCATCGGTTCTCCTGAAAAGACATTAACATCCAAGGAAATCGAAAAGACAGCTGACAAAGTAATGAAGATTCTTCGCAAGAAGATGGGCGCTGAACTTAGAGCACAGTAAATGTCACTGCCATATGAGACAATCAAGGCTCCGATCCACAAGGTCGGAGTCTTTTTTAGTTCAATCTTATACTGTTGAAAATGAAGGATGTTCGTTGTATAATTCATATATGATGCAATTTCTGTCGAAAAATACCGATTTTTGACGGAAGAAAGAAGGAAAACATGAATTTACACGATTTTTATTATGATTTACCGGAAGAACTGATCGCCCAGGACCCACTTCTTGACAGATCATCTTCAAGGCTTCTGGTACTTGATAAAACCACCGGAGAGAGACATCATAAAATCTTTAAGGACGTGATCGATTACTTAAAACCAGGGGACTGTCTGGTTATTAATAATACGAGAGTACTGCCTGCAAGACTCATTGGTGCCAAGGAAGAAACCGGCGGAAAAGTTGAAGTATTACTATTAAAGAGAAAGCAGGACAATGTCTGGGAGACACTGGTAAAGCCTGGCAAGAAGGCAAGACCGGGTGCCCGCATTGTTTTTGGAGATGGAATCTTAAAGGGTGAGGTTTTAGAAGTAGTCGAAGAAGGAAACCGCCTCATTAAATTCGAATATGAGGGAATCTTCGAGGAAGTGTTAGACCAGCTCGGCGAGATGCCCCTTCCACCATATATTACACATCAGTTAGAGGATAAGGAACGATACCAGACCGTCTATGCAAAGCATAATGGTTCCGCAGCAGCGCCAACGGCAGGGTTACATTTTACCAAAGAGCTTCTGGATATCATCAGGGCAAAGGGCGTAAAGATCGCCAATGTCACCCTCCATGTCGGACTTGGTACCTTCCGTCCGGTGAAAGTGGAGAATATTTTAGATCATCATATGCATTCTGAGTTTTACCAGATCGAGGAAGAGGATGCAGCGATGATCAATGAGACGAAAAAGGCAGGAGGCAGAGTCATCTCTGTTGGAACGACCAGTACCCGTACGCTTGAATCCGTTGCGGATGAAGCGGGTATGGTGAGAGCCTGCAGCGGCTGGACCCAGATTTTTATCTATCCAGGGTACCAGTTCAGATGCATCGATGCGCTGATTACAAACTTTCATTTGCCTGAGTCCACACTGGTCATGTTAGTATCTGCTTTGGCTGGCAGAGATCATGTGATGGAAGCTTACAAGGAAGCTGTAAAACAGCGATATCGATTCTTCAGTTTTGGAGATGCAATGCTGATTATGGATGGTATCGGCACCCAGACTGCAGAAACAGAAAGTGAGGATTGATCATGGATTTAATCGAAAGAATCAAGCAGAAGGAAGGCAGCTTTAGTAAAGGTCAGAAAAAGCTTGCCAAATATATTCTTGATAACTACGATAAGGCAGCATTCTTAACTGCTTCCAAGCTTGGCAAGGAAGCCGGTGTCAGTGAATCTACCGTAGTGCGTTTTGCTTATGTTCTTGACTATGATGGATATCCACAGCTTCAGAAGGCTATGAATGTCATCGTAAAGACCCAGTCCAGCTCCATTCAGAGACTGAACACGGCAGTCAAACGATATGAAAAAGGCAATCCGTTAAAGGATATTTTAAAAACAGACATGAATCGTATCAAGGATACGGTCAATGAAATCGACGAAAAACAGTTTGAAATGGCAGTTGACAGTATTGTCAATGCCAGAAAGGTATATATTGTAGGATCCAGAAGCTCTGGATTCCTGGCAGAATTTTTAGGCTATTATCTGAAAATGATCTTAGACGATGTCTGCGTTGTGGAATTTACCGGTGAGGTTGGTGTATTTGAACAGATCCATCGTATTACAGAAGAGGATGTATTCATCGGCATCAGTTTTCCACGTTATTCCCGCGTAACTGCTCAGGTGGCACAGTTTGCAAGCCGTGAGGGTGCAACAACCATTGCCATCACAGACAGCATGCAGTCTCCAATGACATCCAGATCCAAGATCAATCTGATCGCAAAAAGTGATGTTATGGCAGTGGTGGACTCCTTAACTGCTCCCCTTTCTGTCATCAACGCCCTCGCAGTGGCCATCTCCATCCGCAAACAGGATGAAGTGACAAAGCGTTTTCAGATTTTAGAAACCATGTGGAGGGATTACGATATTTATGACAAAAAGCTCATCTAATATCATTGTGATCGGTGGTGGAGCAGCAGGCATGATGGCAGCAATTATGGCAGCCAGAAGTGGTGGTGCTGTGACACTTTTTGAGAAAAATGAAAAGCTTGGCAAGAAGATCTATATTACAGGAAAGGGCCGCTGCAACGTGACCAATGCCTGTGCCGTGGAAGACCTGTTTTCCAATATGGTCACTAACAAAAACTTTATGTACAGCTCTTTTTACACCTTTACCAATGACATGGCCATGGATTTCTTTGAGGAGATCGGATGTCCATTGAAAGTGGAACGCGGTAACCGCGTCTTCCCTGTCTCTGACAAATCCTCGGATGTCATCAGTGCCTTATCCAGAGAGATGAAGCGCTGTGGTGTCAAAGTAAACCTTCACACACCGGTAACATCCTTACTCATAGAGGATAATATGGTGACAGGCGTAAAAACAACAAGGGGGATAGAAAGGGCCGATGCGGTGATCGTGGCAACAGGAGGTATCTCCTATCCATCCACCGGATCCACTGGGGATGGATATCGTTTTGCAGAGGCTGTGGGACATACGGTGAAGGACACCAGACCGTCCCTCGTACCTTTTGAAACAGAGGGAGACATTTGCAGGAGGCTGCAGGGACTTTCCCTTCGCAATATCGAAATTACCATCAAACAAGGCAAAAAGAAGCTTTATGAAGATTTTGGAGAGCTTCTGTTCACCCATTTTGGCGTTAGTGGTCCGACGATTATCAGTGCCAGCGCAAGAATCGGGGGCAAGCTACAGAAAGCGCCGGCAACTCTTACCATTGATCTGAAGCCGGCACTGACGACGGAGCAGCTTGATCACCGTATTTTGAGGGATTTTGAGGAAGGTAGCAACAAGCAGTTTAAGAATGTACTCGACAAGCTGCTGCCAAAGAAGATGATTCCGGTCATCATAGAAATTTGCGGCATTGATCCCGACAAGAAGGTCAATGTCATCACCAGAGAGGAACGGCTTCGACTAGTTTCCACAATCAAAGGATTTACCATGACCATTACCGGTCTTCGCGGATACAATGAAGCAATCATTACCCAGGGTGGGGTGCACGTAAAGGAAGTGGATCCATCCACCATGGAATCAAAGAAAATCAAGAGATTATATTTTGCAGGAGAGGTGCTTGACCTTGATGCGGTGACGGGAGGGTTCAACCTTCAGATTGCATGGTCAACGGGCTATCTTGCAGGAATCAATAGTATAAACCAGGAAGGATAATCAGGAGGAAGAAAATTATGTATAGTATTGCAATTGATGGGCCAGCAGGTGCAGGAAAAAGTACAATCGCAAAGAGAATTGCAAAGGAATTAAACTTTATTTATGTTGATACAGGCGCAATGTATCGTGCAATCGCACTTTATTTCTTAAGAAAAGGCACAGACCCAGCAGATGTTGCTGCAATCGAAGCAGAATGTCCGAATATCAATGTAACCATCGAATATCAGGATGGCGTACAGCAGGTATTATTAAACGGCGAGAATGTCAACGGATTCATCCGCAACGAAGAAGTAGGTAACATGGCATCCAAAACATCTGCAATCCCGGCAGTACGTGCTGCTTTATTACAGCTTCAGAGAGATATGGCAAAAACAGCTGATATCTTAATGGACGGCCGCGACATCGGAACCCATGTCCTTCCAAATGCAGACCTCAAGATCTACTTAACAGCATCCTCTGCAGTGCGTGCAAAACGTCGTTACGATGAATTAGTAGCAAAAGGACAGGACTGCGATATCAATAAGATTGAAGAAGACATCATCATCCGTGACAAACAGGATATGAGCCGTGAGATTGCACCGCTTCGTCAGGCAGAAGACGCTGTGTTAGTGGATTCCTCTGATATGAACATCGACGAAGTAGTGGAAGCAATCAAGAAAGCATTTGAAGACAAATGCGGTAAGAGATAGGAGAGGTTTGCACATGAGTGAAGTGGTATTAGCAAAGACTGCAGGCTTTTGTTTTGGTGTACAGCGTGCTGTTGACATGGCATTTGAACAGTCCGGCAAGAAGAATGTATATACATATGGACCGCTGATCCACAATGAGGAAGTGGTTTCCCAGTTAGAAAAGAATGGCATCTTCTGTCTCGATTCCTTAGATGATCTGCTCAAATTAGAAGAGGGTACCGTCATCATCCGTTCCCACGGCGTGGAAAAGAAAATCTATGATCTGGTGGAAGAACGCGGCTTAGAGCTTGTGGATGCAACCTGCCCATTCGTAAGAAAAATCCATCGTATCGTGGCAAGAGAAGGCGCAGAAGGGAATCAGATCGTAATCGTGGGCAATGGCGCCCATCCAGAGGTGCGAGGCATCATGGGATGGTGTCCAACAGACTGCATTACCATCGAATCTGTGGACGATATTGACAAGTTAGAACCATTTCGTGATAAAAAACTATGTATCGTATCACAAACTACATTTAATTACAAGAAATTTCAAGAATTAGTTGAAATTATTGCAAAAAAAGACTATAATATTAATGCTTATAATACTATCTGTAATGCTACCGAAGAGCGTCAGTTAGAGGCTAGAAAGATTGCATCTGAAGTTGACGCAATGATTGTTATTGGCGGTAAAAACAGCTCAAATACGCAGAAGCTATTCGAAATCAGCAAAAAGGAATGTCCAAATACATACTTTATTCAGACACTTCAGGATTTGGACGTGGAGCAATTTCAGGACGCAAAGCAGATTGGTATTACAGCTGGGGCATCTACCCCAAAGAATATTATCAAGGAGGTTCATGTTCGCATGACAGAAAAAACTTTTGAGCAGTTATTAGAAGAAAGCTTAGTGACAATTCATAATGGAGAGGTAGTAGAAGGTACAGTAATCGACGTTAAACCAGATGAAATCATCTTAAACATTGGCTATAAAGCAGATGGTATCATTTCCCGTAACGAATACTCTAACGAATCCAACGTTGACCTTACAACTAAAGTTGCAGTAGGTGAAACAATGGAAGCAAAAGTATTAAAGGTTAACGATGGTGAAGGCCAGGTGCTTTTAACATATAAACGTTTAGCAGCTGAACGTGGTAACAAGAGATTAGAAGAAGCATTCAACAACAAAGAAGTTTTAACAGCTACTGTAGCTCAGGTATTAGACGGTGGTTTAAGTGTAGTTGTTGAAGAATCCAGAGTATTTATCCCAGCAAGCTTAGTATCTGATACATACGAAAGAGATCTTAAGAAGTATGCTGGTCAGGAAATCCAGTTCGTAATCTCCGAATTCAACCCTCGTAAGAGAAGAATCATCGGTGACAGAAAGCAGTTATTAGTAGCAGCTAAGAAAGAAAAACAGGCTGAATTATTCGCTAAGATCGAAGCTGGCATGAAGGTAACTGGTGTTGTTAAGAACGTTACAGACTTTGGTGCATTCATCGATTTAGGTGGTGCTGATGGTTTATTACATATCTCCGAAATGAGCTGGGGACGTGTTGAAAATCCTAAAAAAGTATTCAAAGTTGGCGAAGAAGTTGAAGTATTAATCAAAGATATCCAGGGTGAAAAGATTGCATTATCTCTTAAATTCCCAGAAAAGAATCCTTGGTTAGCAGCAGCTGAAAAATATGCAGTAGGCAACATCGTAACAGGTAAAGTTGCTCGTATGACAGACTTTGGTGCATTCGTAGAATTAGAACCAGGTATGGACGCATTATTACATGTTTCTCAGATCGCTAAAGAACATATTGAAAAACCATCTGACGTATTAAAAGTTGGACAGGAAATCGAAGCTAAGGTTGTAGACTTCAAGAAAGAAGACAGAAAGATCTCCCTTTCTATCAAAGCAATCGCTGGCGCTAAAAAAGAAGAAGCTTAATTCTCGTAACTGAGAGCATTATTTAGAGGAAGCATTTGTATGCTTCCTCTTTTTTTTGTGTAGTTTTTTGTAGAATGATTAGACGCCTGATAAGTTATTTTACACATGTAAAAAATGGCCTAAACGAATATTTGCATATGGAAAAATGCAAAAATATCCTGCTAAAATGATAATATTTATAGAAATTTAGTAAAAATGAAAAATGTCAATCGTTTTCCTTCAAGAAATAATGTATAAGTGTCTACTTGCGTGTTGTAGGTTTGTTCTGTATCATATATAATATAAAAACACAAGTGATACTATAAAACATAATAATTTTCTATAAATAAGGAGTTACGAAAGTGGCAATTAAAAAGTTTAAAAAGGTATTAGTTGCAAACCGAGGCGAAATTGCGATTCGTGTATTCCGTGCCCTCAATGAATTGGGAATCACAACGGTTGCAATCTTCTCCAAGGAAGACCGCTATGCTTTGTTCCGTTCCAAAGCGGATGAAGCATACATGTTAAATCCAGACAAAGGACCAGTAGATGCTTATCTGGATATTAAGACGATCATTCGAATTGCAAAGGAAAAGAAAGTTGATGCCATCCATCCAGGCTATGGATTTTTATCTGAAAATCCAGAATTCGTAGAAGCCTGTGAAGCAAACGGCATTACATTTATCGGACCATCTGCAGATCTGATGAGAGCAATGGGAGATAAGATTTCTTCTAAGCAGATGGCGATCAAGGCTGATGTGCCAATTATCCCTGGTGTAGACCATGCCCTTCATGATGAAGCATCTGTCATTGAAGTAGCAGCTCAGGTTGGATATCCTGTTATGTTAAAGGCTTCCAACGGTGGTGGCGGACGTGGTATGCGTATCGTTAACAGCCCGGAAGAGATGCCAAAGGAATATGCAGAGGCAAGAGATGAATCCAAGAAGGCATTTGGTGATGACCAGATCTTCGTTGAAAAGTATTTGAGAAGCCCTAAGCACATCGAAGTACAGATTTTAGGCGACAACTACGGCAACGTGGTACATCTCTATGACCGTGACTGTTCTGTACAGAGACGTCACCAGAAGGTAGTGGAATATGCACCAGCATTCTCCATTCCGGATGAAGTAAGAGATGTGATCTTTGATGCATCCATCCGTCTTGCCAAGATGGTTGGCTATAAGAATGCAGGTACATTAGAATTCTTAGTAGATGCAGATAATAACCCATATTTCATCGAGATGAACCCTCGAATTCAGGTGGAACATACTGTTTCTGAAGAAATCACAGGCATCGATTTAGTTCAGTCCCAGATTTTAGTGGCAGAAGGCTATGAGCTTGCTTCTCCAGAAATCGATATTCCATCTCAGGAATCCATCCCATGTAATGGATATGCAATCCAGACTCGAATCACAACCGAAGACCCAGCCAATAACTTCCTTCCAGATACCGGCAAGATTGAAGTTTATCGTTCTGGTGCCGGTAAGGGCATCCGTCTTGATGGTGGTAATGCCTACGTAGGTGCAGAGATCCTTCCATTCTACGACAGCTTATTGGTTAAAGCGATTTCCCATGACCGTAACTTTATGACAGCTGTGAAGAAGTCCATCCGAGTAATGAAGGAAATCCGTATCCGTGGAGTAAAAACCAATATTCCATTCCTGATCAACGTACTGAACCACGAAGTGTTCCAGAAAGGTCAGTGCTACACAACATTTATTGAAGAAACACCTGAATTATTCGATTTACAGCAGTCTGCAGACCGTGCAACCAAGATCTTACAGTTCATCGGTAACAAGATGGTGAATGTAAATCCTGTGGAAAAACCATATTTTGAGACACCAAAACCAATTCTGGTGGATAACAGCATCAAGGTATATGGTGCCCGAGACAGATTCTTAGATCTTGGCGCAAAAGCATTTACACAGGAAATCTTAAACGAAAAGAAATTATATATTACAGATACAACCATGCGTGACGCACAGCAGTCCCTGATGGCAACACGTATGAGAACCAAAGACTTTGAAGGTGCAGCAGCAGCGGCCAATGCATTCCTTCAGAATGCATTCTCTGCAGAAGCATGGGGCGGTGCAACCTACGATACTGCATACCGCTTCCTGAAAGAATCCCCATGGGACCGACTTGCGATGCTTCGTCAGAAGATGCCAAATACCTTAATCCAGATGCTCCTTCGTGCATCCAATGCGGTAGGTTACAGCAACTATCCGGATAATGTGGTAAAAGAATTCATCAAGGTTGCATCTGACCATGGTGTGGATGTATTCCGAATTTTCGACTCCTTAAACTGGGTTGAGAATATGAAGATGCCAGTGGAAGAAGCATTAAAGACTGGCAAGATCGTAGAAGGTACCCTCTGCTACACAGGCGATATCTTAAGTCCGAACGAAACAAAATACACACTGGATTATTATGTAAGAAAAGCAAAAGAATTAGAAAGCTTAGGCGTACATATCTTTGCAATCAAGGATATGGCAGCACTCTTAAAACCATATGCAGCGAAGGAACTGATCACTGCATTAAAATCCGAGCTTTCCATTCCAGTACATCTCCATACACATGACTCCACAGGTAACGGTGTCAGCACCATCTTAATGGCTGCAGAAGCAGGCGTTGATATCGTAGACTGTGCTATCGGCTCCATGAGTGGTATGACAAGTAACCCTTGCTTAAACTCTGTAGTGGAAGCGTTAAAGGGCACACCAAGAGATACCGGTCTTGATACAGATGAATTAACCAAGTTAAGCCAGTACTACGAAGGTGTTCGTAAGGTATACAAGACATTTGAAAGTGGTATGGATGCTCCAAATACCGAAATTTACAAATATGAGATCCCTGGCGGCCAGTACTCCAACCTCCTTGCACAGGTTAAGGAAATGGGTGCCGGAGAAAACTTCGAAGAGATCAAGCAGTTATACAGAGAAGCCAACCAGCTTCTTGGCAATATCGTAAAGGTTACACCATCCTCCAAAGTAGTTGGTGACTTTGCAATCTTCATGTTCAAGAATGGCTTGAATGCTGAGAATATTCTGGTGGAAGGCAAAGACATCTCCTATCCTGAATCTGTCGTAGATTATTTCCGCGGCATGATCGGTCAGCCGGAAGGCGGTTTTCCTGAAGAATTACAGAAGATCGTATTAAAGGACAAGGAAGCGATCAGCGTTCGTCCTGGTACATTATTAGAACCTGTTGATTTCGACGCTATTGAAGCAATGCTTCGTGAACGATACTACCTTCCAAAGATGGAAGATCCAGTCGTTATGTCTCAGAAGTGCATCAGTTATGCTTTATATCCAAAGGTATACGAAGATTACTGTGAACATTTAGAAGAATACAACGACGTAAGTAAGCTCGACTCCCACGTATACTTCTACGGACTCCGTGAAGGGGAAGAAACTGTGCTTAACATTGGCGAAGGTAAGGATGTCATCGTGAAGTTCACTGAAATGACAGAACCTGACAAAGAAGGTATGAGAACCCTTCATTTTGAAGTGAATGGTTCCATGCGTCACATCAAGATCTTAGATAAGAACTTAGAAGTAAAAGCTGACAGAAGATTAAAAGCAGATAAGAAGAATCCAGGACATCTTGGTTCTACAATCCCTGGTACTGTTGGTGCAGTTCTTGTCAAAGAAGGCGATCCAGTTACTGTGAATATGCCATTGATGACCATCGAAGCCATGAAGATGGAAACAACAGTTGTATCCAAGGTGAATGGTACTGTCGACAAGATTTACGTAACGGAAGGTGATTCCGTAAATCAGGAAGACTTACTGATTTCCTTCGAGATTGCAGAAGAGGAATAGACGCTGCCGACTTAAATATTGACAGAAAATAGACTCTTTGCTACAATCTAATTGTTCATATGACTGACGGAAGTGGAATAGACCACATGAAGTATGAATTAGATTATATGCCGACCGTCTGGGCAATCGTGAGATTGCCTGGAGGTCGGCTTTTTTTGCCCTTGCATTTCACAAGCAAATAATATATCTTTGTTTTTTATGGAAGATATAGTACAATGAAAGGGCTTGGAGGTATGATATGGCAAATAAAAAAGGCAAGTCAATGAAGACTTCTGGTCAATCAAAGACAAAGAATACAAATATAGAAAATCAGGATTTCTCCGATCACTACGGAGAGATCGTCATGTGGATGCTGATCGCGGCAGCCATATTCCTGCTGGTAGCCAACTTTGGCAAAGGAGGAATGATCGGCCAGGCGGTGAGTGGCACATTTTTTGGATTGTTCGGTGCGATGCAGTACATCCTGCCACTGGTCTACTTTTACTGTGCAGCTCTTTTAGTTGCGAACAAATGTAACCGAAAGGCAGTCAAGAAAGTGGGACTCTGCCAGGTAATCGTAGTGATGCTTTGTGTATATGCAGAGATGTTCCATGATATCAATGTGGATAATCTGACGAAAGCATACCAGCTGGCAAGCACAGGAAGAAGCGGCGGTGGTGCAGTTGGATCAGCGATTCTAATGGTGCTTCGCAACAGCATCGGCATTGGAGGCACAGTCATTCTCACCATGCTGATTCTGATCATTGCGGTGACACTGATTACAGAAATCAAGTTCCTGACCATTGCGAAGGGCTATCTCTTTGAACAGGAGAAGCGTGACAGTGCGAAAGAGAAGGTCAGATCTGCGGGAGACGGTGCGAAGCAGTCTGTGGAAAAGGTACGGGAAGGCGCGAGAAAGCTGAACGAACGTCGTGCACAGATGAAGAAGACGGAACCATTTGCCGGGGAGAAGAAGAAAAAACCAGCAATCGTTGTGCCGGAACTTGAAGGAACACCTTCCGCAGAACGAAAGATTCATATATCCGATGATATGATCACCGGAGGCGTGGAGGATATGCCGGAACCAATGGGCATTCAGAAGAAACCAGCGGGACAGGCAGCGGAAGCCACACCGGAGATTACAACACCGGAACCGATCAGACCAAGAAGAACGAGAAGAACAGCGGTTGTGGACAACACACCGGAAGAGCTTCCGCGTAATCTTCCGGAGAAGGAAGTGAGCAGCAATTATCAGCTGCCATCTGTGAATCTGCTTAAGAAGAGCGCGCCACAGAGTGGAACCAGCAATGCGGAGCTTAAGGAAACAGCCAGAAAACTGGCAGAAACATTGGAAAACTTTGGTGTTCACGTCAATATCACTAATATCAGCTGTGGACCGGCCATCACCAGATTCGAGCTTCAGCCGGAGCAGGGGGTTAAGGTTAGCAAGATTGTAAGCTTAAGTGATGATATTAAGCTGAATTTAGCAGCATCCGATATTCGAATTGAGGCACCAATTCCAGGCAAGGCAGCCATCGGGATTGAAATTCCGAACAAGACCAACCAGATGGTTTCCTTCCGTGATATCATCGAAAGTCAGGAATTTAAGCAGTTTAAATCCAAGATTGGATTCTGTGTTGGAAAAGACCTGACAGGCAAGCCAGTCATTGCCAATATTGAAAGTATGCCCCATCTGCTCATCGCAGGGGCGACTGGATCCGGTAAATCTGTATGTATCAATACCATTATCATGAGTATCTTATACAAGGCGGATCCAAAGGACGTAAAACTGATCATGATCGACCCGAAAGTGGTAGAACTGAGTGTGTATGAGGGTATCCCTCACCTGCTGATTCCGGTTGTAACCGATCCGAAAAAGGCGGCAGGCGCACTGAACTGGGCTGTTCAGGAGATGGGAGAGCGTTATAACAAGTTCTCTGAAATCCGTGTCCGTAATATTACTGCTTACAATCAGAAGGTGGAAGAAGCCAAAGCCAAGGGACTTGAGGGCAATGACTTTAAGAAGCTTCCACAGATCGTTGTCATCGTGGATGAGCTTGCAGACCTGATGATGGTTGCTTCACGTGATGTGGAAGATGCCATCGTAAGACTGACCCAGCTTGCCCGTGCAGCAGGCATCCATCTTGTTATTGCGACACAGAGACCGTCCGTTAATGTTATTACTGGCTTAATTAAGGCCAATGTCCCATCGAGAATCGCATTTGCCGTATCCTCAGGTGTGGACTCCCGTACCATCATCGATATGAATGGTGCAGAAAAACTGCTCGGAAAGGGAGATATGCTCTTCTATCCGCAGGGCTACAAAAATCCAATCCGTGTTCAGGGAGCATTTGTCTCCGATGAAGAGGTTTCCGATGTGGTAACCTTCTTAAAGGAACAGACAGGAGAGGATGACAAGGATAATAAACAGGCGATAGAGAAAAGAATCGAGGAGAATTCTCTCAAAATGGCGTCAGGCGGTGGTTCCGATGCCAATGGACGAGACGAATACTTCTATGAGGCAGCCGAGTTTATTATAGATAAAGATAAGGCATCGATTGCCGGCCTTCAGAGAGTTTTCAAGATTGGCTTCAACCGTGCATCCAGACTGATGGAACAGCTCTGTGAAGCAGGGGTTGTTGGAGAGGAAGAAGGCACAAAACCACGTAAAGTTATTATGTCAAAGGAACAGTTTGAACTCTTGAAAGAGGAAGAAATGTAATTTGAGAGAAGCGTCAGTAAAGGAGACCATTATGAAAACAGACATTCAGATCGCTCAGGAAGCAGTAATGATTCCAATCAAAGAAGTTGCAGCAAAGTTAAACATCGTGGAAGATGATTTAGAATTATACGGTAAATATAAAGCAAAATTATCTTCTGATTTTATGAATAAGATCAAAGATAATGAAGATGGTAAATTAGTATTAGTAACAGCAATCAACCCAACACCGGCAGGCGAAGGTAAAACAACTACTAGTGTTGGTCTTGGACAGGCATTAGGCTTACTTGGCAAGAAATCTGCAATCGCGCTTCGTGAACCATCCCTTGGACCTTGCTTCGGTATCAAAGGTGGTGCAGCCGGTGGCGGATATGCACAGGTAGTACCAATGGAAGACTTAAACCTTCATTTCACAGGTGACTTCCATGCGATTACATCTGCAAACAACTTACTTGCAGCTATGTTAGACAACCACATCCAGCAGGGCAATGCTTTAGGAATTGACCCACGTCAGGTAACATGGAAACGTTGTGTGGACATGAATGACCGTGCATTACGTAACATCGTAATCGGTCTTGGACGTAAAGTTGACGGTGTGGTTCGTGAAGATCACTTTATCATCACTGTAGCATCCGAGATTATGGCAATCTTATGTCTTGCAAATGACATGGAAGACTTAAAAGAACGTCTTGGCAAGATCGTAGTAGGTTACAACTATGCAGGTAACCCTGTAACTGCAAAAGAATTAAAGGCAGTTGGCTCCATGGCAGCATTATTAAAGGATGCATTAAAACCAAACTTAATCCAGACATTAGAACATACACCAGCATTCGTACACGGCGGCCCATTTGCCAATATTGCACATGGCTGTAACTCTGTACAGGCAACAAAGATGGCATTAAAGCTTTGCGACATCACTGTTACAGAAGCAGGATTTGGCGCTGACCTTGGTGCAGAAAAGTTCTTCGATATCAAATGTCGTAAATCCGGCTTAACACCTAACGCAGTTGTATTAGTAGCAACCGTTCGTGCATTAAAGTACAATGGCGGTGTGCCAAAGGATCAGCTTGCAGCTGAGAATATCGAAGCATTAAGCAAAGGTATCGTAAACCTTGAAAAACACATCGAAAACTTACAGAAATTCGGTGTACCTATTGTTGTTACATTAAACCAGTTCGTAACAGATACAGAAGCAGAACTGAACTACATCAAGAACTTCTGTGAAGAACGCGGCTGTGAATTTGCACTTTCCCAGGTATGGGAAAAAGGTGGCGAAGGCGGTATTGAACTTGCAAAAGCTGTCATCAAGACATTAGAAGAAAAAGAAAGCAACTTCAAACCACTCTACGATTTAGATCTCTCCATCACAGAAAAGATCAACACAATCGCAACAGAAATCTATGGTGCTAACGGCATCAAGCTTTCTCCAGCAGCTAAGAAATCTTTAGCATTGATCGAAGCTCAGGGGTACACAGATCTTCCAGTATGTATGGCAAAAAACCAGTACTCCTTATCTGATGATCCAACAAAGCTTGGACGTCCAACAGATTTCGAAGTTACCATCTCTGATATGTATGTAAGTGCAGGTGCAGGATTTGTTGTAGCATTAACAGGCGATATTATGACAATGCCTGGTTTACCAAAATCCCCAGCAGCTGAAAGAATTGATGTGGATGAGAATGGAATGATTACTGGATTGTTCTAATACATGAAAAAACGATAAGATAAGGACATGGCTTTTGGGCCATGTCCTTTTTATGTGGCTTTTTCTATGATATCACCTATTGGCTGCGAAAGACTGAGATGTTTATTTTCCCATACAACCCTAAATAACTATAGCTTTTTAAAGAGTTTGGTGTATAATATATTCTGTATTAATTTGCTTTATTAAAAGGAATACAATGCGATATGAAACAAAAGAATATATATAAAACCAAAGGATAGAAATCCACAAAAGAAAGGATATAATATCATGCCACAGATTATTGATGGAAAGAGAATTTCCCAGGAAATCAAAGATGAATTAAGAGACAAGGTTGCTCAGCTGAAGGAAGAAGGCAAGGAAATCGCCCTTGCAGTTATTCAGGTTGGAGAGGACCCTGCATCTTCCGTATACGTACGCAATAAAAAGCGTGCATGTGAATACATCGGTATCAAATCCTTATCCTATGAAGTGCCGGAATCCACAACTCAGGAAGAATTACTTGCAATTATTGATGAATGTAACAAAAACCCAGAATGTAACGGTATCTTAGTACAGCTTCCAGTGCCAAAGCACATTGATGAAGATACCATTATTCGTGCAATCGATCCGAAAAAGGATGTAGATGGCTTCCATCCTATGAGTGTTGGTGCCCTTACAATCGGTGAAGCTGGATTTGTATCCTGTACACCAGCTGGTATCATCCAGTTGTTAAAAAGATCCGGTATCTCCATTGAAGGCAAAGAATGTGTCGTTGTAGGCCGAAGCAACATCGTTGGTAAGCCTATGGCATTACTCCTTCTTCGTGAGAATGGAACAGTAACCATCTGTCATTCCAGAACAAAGGATTTACGCGAAGTAACAAAACGTGCAGATATCTTAATTGCTGCAATCGGAAAACCAAAATTCTTTGACGCTTCCTATGTAAAAGAAGGCGCAGTAGTCATTGATGTTGGAATCCATAGAAACGAAAACAACAAATTATGTGGTGATGTTGATTATGATGACGTTGCACCACACTGTTCTGCTATCACACCAGTTCCAGGCGGCGTTGGTCCAATGACAATCGCTATGCTCATGAATAACTGTGTGGAAAGCGCAGAAATGTTTGGAGAATAGAATGAAAATTTTATTTATTTCCCTTGGATGTGATAAAAACTTAGTAGATTCTGAAGTGATGCTTGGTCTCTTAAAGGAAAAAGGCCATACCATCACCAATGATGAGTATGAAGCAGATGCCATCGTGGTAAATACCTGCTGTTTTATCCATGATGCCAAGGAAGAAAGCATCAACACCATCATTGAGATGGGTCAGTTAAAAGAAGACAATTTAAAAGCATTGGTAGTGACTGGTTGTCTGGCAGAACGTTACAAAGATGAGATTCTTGCTGAAATTCCTGAAATCGATGCAGTGCTCGGTACAACAAGCTATGCATCCATCGTGGAAGCAGTGGAAGAGGCGGCAGCTGGAAACAGCTACAGCCATTATGAATCCATCGATTATCTTCCTGACAACAGCAATGTAGACCGTGTAGTTACAACCGGCTCCTATATGGCTTACTTAAAGATCGCAGAGGGCTGTGACAAGCACTGCACCTACTGTGTCATTCCTTCCATTCGAGGCAATTTCCGAAGCGTTCCGATGGAAGAGTTACTTGCTGAAGCAAGAAAGCTTGCGAAAAACGGCATCAAAGAGCTGGTACTGGTAGCCCAGGAAACCACAGTGTACGGCACAGACATTTACGGTAGCAAATGTCTCCCTGAATTACTCCACAAACTGTGTGAAATTGACGGTTTCGAATGGATTCGACTGATGTATTGTTATCCGGAGGAAATCACAGACGAACTTATTGCTACAATCAAGGAAGAACCAAAGATCTGTCACTACATCGATATGCCGATCCAGCATTGTGACGATTACATCTTACAGCGCATGGGAAGACGTACCAATCAGGCACAGCTTCGCGAGGTCATTGGCAAATTCCGTAAGGAGATTCCGGATATGGTCATCCGTACCTCTCTGATTAGTGGATTCCCTGGAGAAACCCAGGAACACCACGAAAATCTCTACCATTTTCTCAATGAGATGGAGCTTGAGAGGGTGGGCGTATTCACCTACTCCCAGGAAGAGAACACCATTGCTGCAGGCATGCCGGATCAGGTACCGGAAGAAGTGAAGCAGTGGCGCCGTGACGAGCTGATGGAGCTTTTGCAGGCTATCTCCTATGAACAGGACGAGGCAATGATCGGCAAAGAGATGAAGGTCCTCATTGAAGGATATCTATATGATGAAGACATCTACATTGGCAGAACCTACCGCGACGCGCCGAATGTGGACGGCAATGTATTTGTCAACGCAGAAGAAGAAATAATCTCCGGTGATTTTGTGAATGTCAGTATCACAGGGGCTCAGGAATATGATTTGATAGGAGATGTGATTTATGAATAAGAATATTCCAAATTATCTTACAACAGCACGAGTTATTTTAATTCCATTTTTTGTACTTTTCATGGTTACTGATTTAGGCGGCTCGGCATCCAAGTGGATCGCATGTGCCATCTTCTGTGTAGCCAGCATTACAGACTTTTTAGATGGTTACCTTGCAAGAAAGTACAATTTAGTATCCAATTTCGGTAAATTGATGGACCCATTGGCAGACAAGATGTTGGTAAGTGCAGCTATGATCTGTTTAACAGAAGCTGGCCGTCTTGCAGCATGGATCGTTATTGTCATCATCAGCCGAGAATTTATCATCAGTGGTATCAGACAGTTAGCTGCCGACAACGGCGTAGTTATCGCAGCAAGCTACTGGGGCAAATTCAAGACAAACTTCCAGATTTTCATGATCATCATGTTGATCATCGATCTTGGCTCTCCTGTAGCAGTTATGATTGAAAATGTACTCATCATCATTGCGACTGCGCTGACCATCATTTCTTTAGTAGACTATCTTGTAAAAAACAAAAATGTAATTATGGGATAAATAAGATCAAAGCTGTCTGTCCGATCAAAGGGTCTTCAGGCAGCTTTTCTTTTTGACAGTAACATTTGCACAAAGGAGGAACTGCACATGACAGCAGAACTGATTTCCGTCGGAACCGAGATTCTGATGGGCAATATCGTAAATACCAACGCTGCCTACATCGCAGAGCAGCTGGTGCGCCTGGGCATCTCTGTCTATCATCAGGAAACTGTGGGCGACAATGCAGAGAGGCTTTATGACACTCTTTTACAGGCGACAAAGCGCGCGGACCTGGTAATCGTAACTGGAGGCCTTGGACCCACACAGGACGACCTTACCAAGGTAACGGCGGCAAAGGTGTGCGGCAAGGGCATGCATATGGATCACAGGGCACGGCTCATGATTGAGGACTATTTTAATGAGCGCGGCCTTGGCTGGGAAAGCATCACAGAGAACAACTGGAAGCAGGCAATCGTGCCTGACGACAGTACCGTATTATATAATTATAATGGAACCGCTCCGGGCATGATTATCCCAGCGGCAAATGGTTCCGAAATCATCTTACTCCCTGGCCCACCGGGAGAACTGGTACCGATGTGGGAAAAATCTGTGGCGCCGTATCTGTCCAGTAAAAATGAGGCAGTATTCTACTCCAAAACCGTAAAAATCGACTCCATGGGTGAAAGCGGTGTGGAAACAGAGATTCTGGATTTGATCAATGAACAGACCAATCCAACCATTGCGCCATATGCAAAACCAGGGGAAGTACATCTTCGTGTCACTGCAAGAGCGACTACAGAAGAAGAGGGGAAAGCCCTTGTTATGCCAGTGGTTGAGGAATTGAAAAAGCGTTTTGGTGACTGCGTATTTACTATTGAAGAGCATGTGTCCATGGAAGAAGCGTTAGTTGACCTTTTACATGAGTATGGACTTACCTTTGCAACTGCAGAATCCTGCACTGGCGGGCTGTTAGCCGGACGAATGGTCAATGTGGCAGGGGTATCTGACTGCTTCAACGAAGGATTTGTCACCTATGCCAATGAGGCGAAGGTGAAGCATCTGGGCGTTCGAGAGGAAACACTGGCACGATTTGGTGCGGTTTCTGAAGAATGTGCAAGAGAAATGGCAGAAGGACTCCGCGGGCGAACCGGTGCAGACGTGACGATTGCAACAACAGGGCTTGCGGGACCAGGAGGCGGGACCCCAACCAAGAAACCGGGTCTTGTCTACATTGGCTGTTGTGTGAAGGGACACACCAGAGTCATGCGTTATCAGCTTGCCGGTAATCGAGAAAAGGTACGTCAGGGAGCTGTTGTCCGTGCCATCACTCTGATGCGCCACTGTATTTTGGAATACGCTTAATAAATTGGAAATAATTGTTTGTTTTGGAACGGATTTGTGGTAGAATAAAGCTGGGGAATAAAAGGGAATAAGGAGAAAATCGAACAAATTTTCGAACGAACACTTGTTTTGTTTTCGGCTGTGTGATATAATACAGATAGTCAGAAGACAACGAATCATTGAAGACAGATTCTATTATAGATTGATACATAAGGAGAACAATTATGGCGAAAGCGAATGCAAAAGAACAGAAATTAAAGGCATTAGATGCAGCGATTACTAAGATCGAGAAGGATTTTGGTAAGGGAACTGTGATGAAATTAGGAGAATCCAGTGAGAATATGGGAGTGGAAGCAATCCCAACTGGTTCTTTAAGTTTAGATATCGCTCTTGGTGTTGGCGGTGTTCCACGTGGACGAATCATCGAAGTATACGGACCAGAATCTTCTGGTAAGACAACGGTAGCACTTCATATGATCGCAGAAGCACAGAAGAGAGATGGCATTGCAGGATTTATCGATGCAGAACATGCATTAGACCCTGTATATGCGAGAAATATTGGCGTAGATATTGACAATTTATACATTTCCCAGCCGGATAACGGGGAACAGGCATTGGAAATCACAGAAACCATGGTTCGTTCCGGCGCGATGGATATTATCGTAGTAGACTCCGTTGCTGCACTGGTACCAAAGGCTGAAATTGATGGTGAGATGGGTGATTCCCACGTTGGTTTACATGCGAGACTCATGTCCCAGGCCCTTCGTAAATTAACTGCAGCCATCAGCAAGTCCAACTGTGTTGTAATCTTTATCAACCAGTTACGTGAAAAAGTTGGTATCATGTTCGGTAATCCGGAAGTAACAACAGGTGGGCGTGCATTGAAGTTCTATTCTTCCATCCGTATGGATGTACGTCGTATCGAAACCTTAAAACAGAGTGGAGAGATGGTTGGTAACCGTACAAGAGTAAAGGTTGTGAAGAACAAAGTCGCTCCACCATTCAGAGAAGCAGAATTTGATATTATGTATGGAAAAGGTATTTCCATTGAAGGTGATATTTTAGACCTTGCAGCCAAAGAAGGTATCATCAACAAAGCAGGTGCATGGTATTCCTACGAAGGCGAAAAGATCGGACAGGGCCGTGAGAACAGCAAGCAGTTCTTAAGAGAACATCCTGCAATCATGGCAGAAGTGGAAGAGAAAGTTCGTGCAGCCTTTGGAATTGGCGATGCTGTGATTCCACCAGCTGAAGAACCAGCAGAGTATCCTGGTGATGAGGAATAATCCTTCATGGAAGTAACGAAGCTTTCCGAAGACGGAAAGTATAAAGTCAGAGTAGATATTGATGGAGAGTATGCATTCTTCCTCTACCGCAAGGAGCTTCGTAAGCTCCAGATCAAAGTAGGAGAAGAGATCTCCGCCAAAGTGATGAATGATATCTATGAATTATTATTATATCCAAGATGTAAGAATAAAGCATTGGGCTTACTGCAATATCGTAACCGTACCGTGAAGGAGCTTGGCGACAAGCTGAAACAGAACGGCTATCCGGAACCGATCATTGCAAGGGTGATGTCCTTTTTGATGGAATACGGCTTTTTAGACGACGCAGCCTATACACGCAGCTATATCGAACTGAAAAGCGGTTCTAAGAGCCGTATGCAGCTTTCTCAGGAGCTGAACCGCAAGGGAATCAGCAGAGAACTTTTCAATGAAATCTGGGAGGAACAACCGGAAGACTTAGAAGAGGAGAGCCTCAGACAGGCCATGGCAAAGCGTATGAAGACCAAGGGACCAGTCACAAGAGAAAACTATCAGAAGCATTATGGATATTTTGCGAGGAAGGGATATCGTTCGGCAAGTATTACGCGACTTTTAAAGGAATATGAAGCATAATCAAGGGCTGCTCACATGGGCAGCCCTTTTTGAATTTTTGAGAAAAGAGAAGTAACCTATGAATTATCAGATTGAAGGACCAAAGTATAAACCATTGATCCTCTTTCAGGAGGATGAAATCCAGGCTGGTTTAAAGCATTATCCATATGATCAGATTACCAGCATTGAGATTACTTATGAACCATCCATCCTATCTGCAGGGATTGCAACCTGTGTCGTTGGAGGAAAGAAGGTGAATCTCTCCTTTGCCAGAAGCTCCGAGGAGACGATGAAGAAAGCGGTAAAGGAGCTTCGAAAGCTCATTGCCCAGCGTGAGAGTGAGCAGGAAGTCTTCTTAAAAACAGCAGAGGATATGATGGGATTCTGCACCAAGAGAGATTTTAAAGCTATCCTTACAAGAAGGAAGACCATAGCAGATTTCCGTGTGGTCGCAGAGCAGATTGAAGAAGGAGAGTGTGTTCATTACTGCTTTATGGGACATTATCGTAAGCTTGACCAGACAGGCAGAGAACTGATTTCTGACTCTGGTATTATCGCCTTTGCGGTGACCAATAAAAGGATTGTGGCAGGCTATATGGACCATAAGGCAAAGCAGCATTACAGCATCCCATTAAGTGAAGATGTTGTGATTCGCAAGGAGAAAGACCTGTTATTTAGTGTTCTCATTGTGGAGGATTATCGAGTGATGAACCGTATTGTATTCGATACACAGATCAGTAGTGAAGTGTACGAAGCGGTCTTAAAGAATTTTTAAAAGTATTGCGGTTTACTTGACATAATTAGGAAAAAAGTATAAAATTTATTTGTTGTACTTTTGTACGTACATCAAAATTGAATAAAGGAGGTAGCCTGTAAGATGGTATACGCTATTATCGCTGCTATCGTTTTTCTTGCAATCGGTGTAGGTATCGGTATGGTTGCTGGTATTAATAAGCAGAAGAATGCTGATGCTGCAACAATTGGTAATGCTGAAACAAAAGCAAGAACGATTATTGATGATGCGATCAAATCAGCGGAATCCACTAAGCGCGAAGCTAGTCTTGCCGTGAAAGAAGAAACAATCAAGGCAAAGAATGAGTTCGAAAAAGAAACAAAAGAACGTCGTGCTGAGCTTCAGAAGTACGAAAAGCGTGTGCTTAGCAAGGAAGAAGCGATTGAACGTAAGGCTGATCAGTTAGATCGTAAAGAACAGTCTCTTGCATCTAAAGAAGGCAGATTAAATAAGCAGAAAGCAGAAGTTGAAAAACTTCAGGCAAAACACTTACAGGAACTGGAACGTATTTCAGGTTTAACCTCTGAACAGGCAAAAGAATATTTATTGACTATGGTTGAAGATGATGTGAAGCACGAAACTGCTGTCATGATCAAAGAGATGACAACAAAAGCGAAAGAAGAAGCTTCCAAAAAAGCGAAAGAGTATGTAGTAACTGCGATTCAGAAGTGTGCTGCAGATCATGTCGCTGAAACAACAATTTCTTTAGTTCAGCTTCCTAATGACGAAATGAAGGGAAGAATCATTGGTCGAGAAGGTCGTAACATCCGTACATTAGAAACTATGACAGGTGTTGACTTAATCATTGATGATACTCCGGAAGCTGTTATTTTATCAAGTTTTGATCCAGTTAGACGAGAAATTGCCAGAATTGCTCTTGAAAAATTAATTGTTGATGGTAGAATCCATCCAGCAAGAATTGAAGAAATGGTAGAAAAAGCCACAAAAGAAGTAGAAGCGATGATGCGTGAAGAAGGCGAGGCTGCTACTTTAGAAGTTGGTGTACATGGTATTCATCCGGAATTAATTCGTCTTTTAGGTAAGATGAAGTTCCGTACCAGTTATGGTCAGAATGCATTAAAGCATTCTATTGAAGTAGCTCAGTTATCCGGCTTATTAGCTGCTGAAATCGGAGTAGATGTTCGTATGGCTAAGCGTGCAGGCCTTCTGCATGACATCGGTAAATCCGTAGACCACGAGATGGAAGGTTCTCATATCTCCATCGGTGTGGACTTATGTCGTCGATACAAAGAATCTCCACTTGTAATTAATGCAGTAGAAGCTCATCATGGTGACGTGGAACCACAGTCCCTGATCGCTTGTATTGTACAGGCTGCAGATACAATTTCTGCTGCAAGACCTGGTGCAAGACGTGAAACTTTAGAAAGTTACACAACAAGATTAAAACAGTTAGAAGATATTGCCAATGGATTTAAGGGCGTTGATAAAACTTTTGCTATTCAGGCGGGTCGAGAATTACGTGTTATGGTAGTTCCTGAACAGGTAAGTGATAGCGATATGGTAATCTTAGCAAGAGATATTTCTAAACAGATTGAAGCTGAATTAGAATATCCTGGACAGATCAAGGTTAATGTAATCCGTGAGTCCAGAGCAACAGATTACGCAAAATAATCATGAAATAATATGGCGACAGACTTTTTAAAGTCTGTCGCTTTTTTCATGATATCGGAAACTTTGTTTCCATACCTTTTTTTGCCGCGGATATGATATAATCTACTTGGTATAATAAATATAAGAATGTAGAAAAATATAGGAGAAGACTATGGGCGAATATAAAAAGATCAGACAGGAACTGATGTATCAGGGCAAAGTGGTTGGCTTTTACAAAGATATCTTGGAGCTGCCGAATGGCCAGGTGGTAGAATGGGATCTGGTGAAGCATCCGGGTGCGGCTGCGATCATCCCGGTACTTCCGGACGGAAGAATCATTCTGGTTTACCAGTACCGCAATGCACTGGATTATAAGACTTATGAAATCCCTGCAGGAGGTATTGAAAAGGGGGAAACTGCCCTTGCATGCGTGACCCGTGAAGTGGAAGAAGAGACCGGTTATAAAGCAGGAAAGATTGATTTTCTCATCAAGGTCATCACTGCAATCGGCTTTTGTGATGAGATGATCCCAATCTTTGTGGCCACTGATCTGACCAAAACAAAGCAGAATTTAGACCCGGAAGAAGAGATTGATCTGCTCGTCGTAACCATGGACGAAGCCGTGGATATGATACTGACAGGAAAAATTATAGATGCAAAGAGTATTTCGGGGATTCTTGCATATAAAGCGACTTTATAGTATAATATGAACAAATAAATAGGGCATAATTGTGTCTATTTTATGAATTAATTATATTAAATATAAGGAAAGGTGATAGATATGCCATATAGAATTACAGAATTAGATCCATTGTTAAAGCCATTTGAAGCTGATATCAAGAACCGTATGAGCCAGTACGAGAGCAAGAAAATCGCTTTATTAAAGGATTTTAAGACATTAAAAGACTTTGCAAATGGCCACAAGTTCTATGGTATTCATCAGGAAGATGGTGGATGGTATTATCGTGAATGGGCACCGGCTGCAGATAAGATGTGGTTCACAGGTGAATTCAACAACTGGGATAAGAAATCACATCCGATGAAGAAGTTAGCGAATGGTGTTTTTGAAATCTTTATTGAAGGCGTAGACGCTCTCTGGAACGGCTGTAAGGTGAAAGCAGTTGTTGAACACAAGGGAGAAGTATTTGAACGTATTCCTTCTTATGCAACAAGAGTTGTACAGGATCCAAAGACTGTTGGTTTTGATGCAGAAGTATGGGATGTATACGCTCCATTTGACTGGACAGATGAAAACTTTAAGGGTGAAGAAGTACCTCTCGTTTATGAATGTCATATTGGTATGGCACAGAATAAATATGGAATCGGTACTTACGAAGAATTCCGTGATAATACATTACCAAGAATCAAGGAATTGGGTTATAACACCATTCAGATCATGGCAATCATGGAACATCCATACTATGGTTCCTTTGGATATCAGGTATCCAACTTCTTTGCTGCATCTTCTAAATATGGTAATCCAGACGGATTAAAATCTCTGATCAATACTGCACATAAGATGGGTATCCGTGTATTATTAGACGTTGTTCATTCCCACGCAGTTAAGAATACAGCAGAAGGTATCAACATGTTTGACGGTACAGAATATCAGTACTTCCACTCTGGTGAAAAGGGTGATCACTCTGCATGGGGAACCAAGTTATTCAACTACGATAAGAATGAAGTAATTCATTTCTTATTATCCAACTTAAAATTCTGGATGGATGTATATCACTTTGATGGATTCCGTTTCGACGGTGTTACATCCATGATTTATAAAGATCATGGCTTAGGTACTTCCTTCGATACATACAGCAAGTACTACAGCCTGAATACAGAAACAGACGCACTGGTATACTTACAGTTAGCGAATGAATTAATCCATGACATTAATCCGGATGCAATGACAATTGCAGAAGATATGTCTGGTATGCCAGGTATGTGTCTTCCAATTGAAGATGGCGGTATGGGATTTGACTACCGTCTCTCCATGGGAACTCCAGATTTCTGGATCAGAACGATCAAAGAACAGACCGATGAAAACTGGGATGTTTGGAAGATGTATGATGAATTAACAGGCAGAAGACCGGAAGAAAAGGTTGTAGGATATGCAGAATCCCATGACCAGGCATTAGTAGGCGATAAGACTCTGATGTTCCGTCTCTGTGATGCAGATATGTACTGGGGCATGGAAGTAAATTCCCAGAATATCGTTGTTGACCGTGGTGTGGCCCTTCATAAGATGATCCGTCTCGTAACAAGCGCCCTTGCAGGTGATGGTTACCTCTGCTTCATGGGTAATGAATTCGGTCATCCAGAATGGATTGACTTCCCACGTGAAGGCAATGACTGGAGCTACCATTACTGCCGTCGTCAGTGGCATCTCGTAGATGATCATAACCTTCGTTATTACTTCCTTAATGACTTCGATAAGGCTATGATCAAGATGACAAAAGAGAATAACATCTTAAAGGTTCGTCCGAACAACTTATGGATGGATACAGATGGCAACATGCTCATCTTCGAAAGAGCTGGTTTAATCTTCGTATTCAATTTCCATCCAACATGGTCCAAGGACGGCTACTGGATTCCAATGCCGGATACAGGCAAATATCAGGTAATCTTAAGCACAGATGATTCCAGATTTGGTGGCAAGGATCAGATTTCCACATCTTATATCTACGATTCCAAGGAAGTAATCGTACCTTACGAAGAAGAAGTGGAAAAGGATGTTCCAGATCCAACAGACAAGACTAAGAAGATTACTAAGAAAGTTGTTGAAACCAAGTATAAGAAGAAGACAGGCTTCCAGTTCTACGCACCAGCTCGTACAGCAGCTGTATTAAAGAAAGTAGATATGCCTGCTGTTGGCCCAACAATCAAATCTGCAGAAGAATTAGAAGATGAAGCAGAAAAGAAGGCAACAGACATTGGCGGAACCAAATAACTTTGGTTGACGACTATTTATAAAAGTGTTATATTATTAAAGTAATAATAATTCTTCGGGGCAGGGTGCAATTCCCTACCGGCGGTATAGCCCGCGAGCCGCAAGGCATGATTTGGTGAGATTCCAAAGCCGACAGTACAGTCTGGATGTGAGAAGAGAACTTGATTATTTTATGATATTTCATCCCCGAATGCATATTGCGTTCGGGGATTTCTTTTTGTAACCGAAAACCCTAGCAGTTGCAAAATGCCCAATAAGATTCAGGTTCCCGTGAAGAATTGAATAATTAATTTTTGGAGGCATTCATTATGAACAAGAAAAAAGTAAACGTAAGAGCAATCACCATGACAGGATTATTTGGCGCATTATCAGCAGTATTGATGATGTTTTCCTTCAGCGTACCGCTGATGCCAAGCTTTATTAAGATGGACCTTTCTGAACTGCCAGCACTGATCGCAGCGTTCTCTATGGGACCTTTATCCGGTGCAGCAGTTTGTCTGGTTAAAAACCTGATCAATGTATTATTCACAACAACCGGCGGCGTTGGCGAATTCTCCAACTTCCTCTTAGGCTGTTTCTTCGTTGTACCAGCAGGTCTCATTTACAAAAAGAATAAGAGCAAGAATGGCGCGTTAATCGGATCCGTCGTTGGTGCAGTATTCATGGCAGGCGCATCTCTTATTTCCAACTATTTTGTTGTATATCCAATGTACAGCATGTTTATGCCAATGGAAGCAATCATCGGTATGTATCAGGCAATCTACGCCGGCGCAGATTCCTTATTAAAATGTCTGATCATCTTCAATGTACCGTTTACATTCGTCAAGGGCATGATCAGTGTAGTCATTACCTTTATCGTGTACAAACACATCTCACCAATCATCAAAGGTACTGCAAGATAATAACTACGAACGATTGAGAAAATATTCAGAATATGGTATGATTTCTTCATATAGTATTCTTAGGAGGCAGACATGGCAGTTAGACTTATTACAGATGGTGCTTGTGACCTCACAACAGAGTTTTTAAAACAACATGAGGTTTCACGTATTCCATTCTATGTATCTTTTGACGGAGAAAAGTATTTAAAAGAAATTGAAGAATTAGATGTTAGAGATTTTTATCAGCAGATGATGGATCATAAGGATGTATTTCCCAGAACTTCCTTACCTGCGATTAATGACTATATAGATTTGATTACGCCGATGCTTGAGGCAGGAGATGAAGTGGTTTGTATCTGTTTTACTTCCTGTTTAAGTGGTGCGTACAATGCAGCCTGCAATGCCCGCATGATTATCGAAGAAGATTATCCGGATGCAGAGCTTTACATGATCGATTCCCTATGTGCAACCGTTACCCAGGCGCTTTATGTCCAGGAAGCAATCCGCATGAGAGATGCGGGTCTTAGTGCGAAGGAGATCGTGAGCAAGTTAGAAGCGATGAAGGAACCAAGCAAGATTTTCTTCACTGTTGGTAACCTCGACTACTTAATCCACGGCGGACGTATCGGCAAGATGGCCGGCAGAGTATCTAACACCTTAAACTTAAAACCAATGATCGTTCTCGTGAATGGAGAATGTACCACAGGTGGTGTAGTAAGAAGCCGTAAGAAATCCATGAAGAAGGCTATTGACCTGATGAAGGATCATATCAGCAAGAACGGCCTGAATATCAAAGACTACAACATCAACGTTGGTTATGGTTATGATATTGCAGAAGGTGCGAAGTTTGCAGAAGCTGTGAAGAAGGAAGCACAGGCGCTTGGTTATACAGGCGATGTTCCAACTGTTCAGATTGGCGCAACCATCGCAGTACATACCGGACCGGAAGCACTTGGTATTGGATTTGTACCGAAGTATGAGACGATTTAAAAATTGAATGAATTCATGTATGAATGAAAGGACGATATCTGGGAGGATATCGTCCTTATTATTGTAAAATATTTATTCAAATCTGGCTTCTGTCTTTGCTACAAACTTCTCAGCATCCACAATGAATCTTTCGTGGGAGCACTGTCCTGCCCGACCGGTCTTATCTTTAACTTCAATATTGAAGGATAATCTCTTGCGGTCTACTTCAATCAATGTACATGTACATTCTACAGTTGCGCCAACTGGTGTTGCTGTCAAATGCTTAATGTTAAGCTTTGTGCCAACGCTTGTTGTGCCTTCATCTAATTTGCCTTCAAGTAATGCGACTGCAGTTTTCTCAGCAAGTAACGCCATAGCAGGTGTTGCATAAACTGGAAGACTGCCGCTTCCCCAAACTGCTGCTGTATTCTCGGTAGTAACTTCTTCTGTTAATGTAATAGAATCGCCAATAACTAAATTCATCTTTTCTCTCGCTTTCTGTCTGATTGTATTTTGCTGATTGTGCCAAAACACCTACCCTTATTATAGCAGAGAGATCGTGGTAATTCTATGATTTTATGCTATAATAAGAAAAACCTCATTTCAGAAAGGAGATATTGCGTTGACAAAAATCGAATTTTTAAATGTATTACGTGAAGATCTTGATGGCCTTGTTACTCAACAGGTCATCAATGAAAATATAGCTTATTATAGCAGCTACTTTGACGAACAGGTCATGAATGGACGCTCTGAGGAAGACATTTGCATGGAGTTGGGCAATCCATCCTTAACAGCCCGCACCATCATCGATGCCAATGAAGACGCCCAGCAGGTGGTTTACAACGACGAAGTGTACACAGACAACACTTATGCAGATAACAGCCAGGAAGGGTATTATCAGGATGATTATACGAGAGACGATCGTGGCTACAACCCATACGGCAACGTGAAGATGGTCGAATTAAAATGGTACCATGGCGTGCTCATCTTCGTGGCAATCGCCCTCATCATCGCGCTGTTTGTGTTCCTCAGTGTGACGGTACTGACCGTGGCAGGCCCATTTATCATCGGGCTGCTGCTGTTCTACTACATTCGAAAGTATTTCTGGGGTAGATCATGAGAAACATCAATGTAAATCAGGAAGTGGAGGCGATTCGCGACTATATCATCGCCACCAGACGCAAATTTCATCAGTGTCCAGAGCTTGGCATGGAGGAATTCGAAACGACCAGATTGATCTCCGAAGAGCTTGACGCGCTTGGCATCCCTTACGACCGCTTCGAACCAACCGGCTTGGTCGGTTATTTAGGCCCTCGGGAGCAAATGTCCCTGCCAGACATCCACACAGTGGCTCTCCGCGCAGATATTGACGGCCTTTTGGTAGAAGAGATGACAGGACTTTCTTTTGCATCTAAAAATCCGGGAAAGATGCATGCCTGCGGTCATGACGGGCATATTACAGGCCTTCTTGGCGCAGCGAAAATATTGAAACAGTATGAAGATACTATCATAGACGCTGGCTATGTGGTGAAGCTGATTTTCCAGCCTTCAGAAGAGAATGCGTTGGGAGCAACCACAATTATCAAGCAAGGATGTCTTGATCAGGTGGAAGAAATCTTCGGTATTCATATCTTTAGCGATATTCCGGTGGGACAGGTTTCCATCGAGGCAGGTCCACGAATGGCAGCAACGGACCGATTCAGGATTACCATCTATGGAAAAGCGGGCCATGCAGCAAAACCGCATCAATGTGCAGATGCAACCATGGCGGCAGCAGCGCTTGCCATGAATCTTCAGACCATCATCAGTAGAAAGCTAAACCCAATCGATGCGGCAGTGTTAACCATCGGCAGATTAGAATCCGGAACAGCTTACAATGTAATCTCCGGGCAGGCAGTCCTTGAGGGAACGGTTCGAACATTCTCTGTTGAGACAGAGGAGATGGTTAAGGATGCGATGATTGCTATGGCAGATCTGACAGCTCAGATGTATGGGTGCAGTGCAGAAGTGGATTATCCAAAGTCTCTTCACGGTCCACTCATCAATGATGTGGCAATTGCAGAAAGAGTGAGGAAGGAAGCCAAGCAGTACTTTAGCAAGGAAATACTCTCATATATTCCTCAAATCATGCTTGGTGAAGATTTCGCCAATTACTTAGAGCATGTGCCAGGAGCATTCGCCTTTGTCGGTGGCGGAAAGCTTCAGGAAGAGAACTTCTTAAATCATCATAACCGCTTTGATTTCGATGAGGAAAGTCTGTTAATTGCATCAAAAGTGTATATTTTATATATTATTTCTACAATTTTGAAAATTTCTTAGAATAGGTGTTGACATTTTCATATACCCGTGATATTATGAACAAGCATTAAGCGAAATACATATATCACATGCGCGAGTGGCTCAGTTGGTGGAGCACGACCTTGCCAAGGTCGGGGTCGCGGGTTCGAGTCCCGTCTCGCGCTTTTTTCATGCACAAAAATAGGAGATACCCGAAGGGTGTCTCCTATTTTTGTGCATGAAAAAAGCGTTAGGTGTTGAATATACCCGCGAAGCGGGTTGGGAGAGGCACATTGCAATCGAGGACCGAAGGGACGCAGAGGGCAATCCTGGTGCCTCCCCTGCGAGGGATGCCCGAGAAGGCGAGCTGACAAGCGAAGCCTGATCGGTTGCAGCCCACCGCCGAGTCCCGTCTCGCGCGTAGTACGATAGTAAAAGTATGGGCAAGAACACTCACACTTTATAACTTTATAACAAAAAGAAGTTCAGCTTCTCTTCTAAAAAAGTTCAAATTCATAGTTGACAACCCCATTGATCTCATGATATTATATATGAGCGTTAAGCGAGAGCTTAACAATATATTTTATGCGCGAGTGGCTCAGTTGGTGGAGCACGACCTTGCCAAGGTCGGGGTCGCGGGTTCGAGTCCCGTCTCGCGCTTTTTTCATGCACAAAAATAGGAGATACCCGAAGGGTGTCTCCTATTTTTGTGCATGAAAAAGGCCTGAGCCGGTGACTCGCTCACCGCTCAGACTTCACAATGTAGTGTCTTATAAAGTGTAGTGTCTGAGCGGGTGAGTAGCTATGAGCACTTAGCGGGGCGGATCATCAGATCCGGGCTGGTTATGTGCGATGCATCCGACACACTTCCTGAGACCGAGTCAAAGGCGAAGGTCGAAGGTTAGTGAGTCGGGAGTCCCGAGGTGCATATTATTACGCATGAAAAAAGCGTTAGATGTTGAGTTGGCCCGAGAAGGCGAGCTGACAAGCGAAGCCTGATCGGATGCAGCCTGCCGCCGAGTCTTATCTTGCATCTCAATCATCCAATCTCTCACATTTCCATTCTAAATTATCAAATAGTGATGTCCAAATTTTCGACTTAATCACAATATTTTCTATTTTTTCAAAAAGAAATATCATTTTTTTTCGCGATATCACCTTCTGGCTAGGTAATCCAGGATGTGATAGGGAAAGGCTTCAAAAAGCAAGCTGGACTTGCTATTTCACAGACTTTCGGCTAGAATACCGGCTCACACGGGCGAAAGGGTATCACATAAAGCAAGCCGGCAAGCTCATTGTGATACGCTTCAAAATTTTGATATCACCTTTTGGCTGCGGACAACACGGATGTGATATGCATCACAAAATCATACTTACTATTTAAGAAAAATCATCATAATGTGACATGCGCCACCTACAAGCTGCTAAATTCCCAGCTTTTCCGTAGAATTGAGGCTGCGCAAAACTATTTAGAGCCGCGCTCTCCCTTCCATTTGCTCAATCTCCTCCCATCCTTTATAATATTTACATATCGTTTCAGGAGGGATTCCATGATTGAAGTAGAAATCAAGTTAAAAATCAACAACATAGAGCAGGTAAAGAAGCAACTTGGAGAGATTGGGTTTGTCTGGGAAGGCGCAGAACGGGAAGAAGACGTATATTTTGATAATGAAGAAGGACGCATTCGCAGAAACGGGCAGGCTTTTCGTGTGAGAATCATTACAGATCATGTGAGGGGCAAGACAAAGACCGTGATGACCTTTAAGGGCAAGAAATTAGACACACAGACCATGACCAGAAAAGAATTAGAAACTGGCGTGGGGAATGCTGATACAGCAATTGCAATCATCAAAGCATTGGGATATGAGCCGGTTAAGCCATGGGTTGTAAAAGAACGTGAAAACTTCAAGCGGAATGCCATAACGGCATCCATCGACCAGGTACAGGGTCTGGGAGATTTCTTAGAGCTTGAAATTCTGATTCCGGATCATGAAAGCAGAGCGCAGGCCATGGAAATATTAGAAGAAGTGCTGGAGAAGCTTGGATATTCCATGAAAAACTCTCTCCAGACCTCATACCTTAGTATGCTGCAAAAACAGAATTAATCGTAAGGACAAATCATATGGCACTTTATGCAATCGGTGATTTTCATCTCTCGTTCCAAACCAACAAACCTATGGATGTGTTTGGATCCAGATGGAAAAATCATGTAAAAAAGATCAAAAAGAATTGTAATAAAATCATCAAACCAGGAGATACGGTTGTCATAACCGGGGATCACAGCTGGGGACGAAAGCTTGCGCAATGTCAGGAGGATCTGGCGTTCATTGAGGCACTTCCAGGCAGGAAGATCCTTCTTCGGGGCAACCATGACATGTTCTGGGATGCGAAGAAGACACAAAGACTCAATGATGCCTTCGAGGGACGACTTTTCTTCCTGCAGAATAACTATTATACCTACGGGGAGTATGCATTGGTTGGTACAAAGGGATATTGTTATGAAGGACTTGATAGTGTGGACCATTTCCTGAAGCTAAGAGACCGGGAGTTACAAAGGCTGAAGCTTTCTTTTGAGCTTGCCCTGGCAGCAGGATATCGCAAGTTCATCTGTTTTCTGCATTATCCACCGACAAGCATTGGGGAGCAGAGCAGCCCATTTACGGAGATGGCAGAATTCTATGGTGCAGAAAAAGTCATCTATTCCCATTGCCATGGCGTGAATCGCTGGGATGACAGTTTTAAGGGATATGTCAACGGAATTGAGTACAAGCTGGTTTCTGGAGACTTCTTAAACTTTAAACCGGAGCTGATCCTGCCTTATTAATCCATTGCGATCTCATCCCAAACATAACACACCAATACAAAAACAGAGCAGGTAAGTATTACATTTACCTGCTCTGTTCTAATGCTACGAGAAACATCTCGTAAAGATCGTCCTGCCCTTCAAGCATTGGGGAATTCTCGCCACCTCCATTGGTGGAGCGCTTCATGGCTGCGTAGGCTTCCTCGCCGGCTAACACCAGCTCCATTGGGTAAATCTCATAACCGTAGGACTGACATTTTTTGCAGAAAGCAAATAGTGGGTCAGAATCTTCTCTGGTTGCAAGGAAATCTGCTTTCATAACCGGATCTTTCATGGCTTTCTCCTGAAGGGTTTCTAACATTTCATAAATAGTCATGACATAACCTCTTTCAATTTGAAAATACTTCTATATTATACTCCATTTTGTCAAGAAAGTATGATAGAATAAGTGCATTAATTTAATTTTAAAGGAATTTTTTATCATGCATCATCCTATTACAGACACACATATTCATATTATCCCTTCTGTGGATGACGGAGCAGAGAGTATGCTCATGGCACTCCGAATGTTAAAATCCTCTGCTGATCAGGGGGTGAGAAGGACATTTGCAACGCCACATAACGTAGCCTTTGATTATGGCGGTGAATATTGCCATAAAGCATTACGAGCATTGCAGAAGCAGGCAGACCGTAATCATATTCCGATGGAACTCTACATGGGATGTGAGATTTTCTGCGAACCAAGCCAGATGGGGCACATTCTGGATCAGTTGGACAACGATGTGTATCCGACAATGAATGGTACCAGATATGTGCTGGTGGAATTTAATCCTTACAGCGCCACATTTGCCGAGGTTTATTACTGCATACAGCGACTTCGCTCTGCCAGATACATTCCGATTTTCGCCCATGTGGAACGGTATGCAGATACATTTGGCGACCGCATGCATTTAGAATTCTTCAAGGAGATGGGATGTCTTCTTCAGGTCAATTTATACAGCTTTGAAGAGGAAGAATTCGAACCAATCCGAGAAGTATCTAAGGCCCTGTTACATTATCGCATGATCGATTTTATCGGGACAGACGCACATAAGACCTATATTCGTCCGCCTATGGTGGAACGAGGTGTATATTATATTCTGGAGCACACAGATTGGGAATATGCGAAGAGAATTTTATTAGACAACGCGCAGGAGCTTCTGATCAACAATAAAAGGAAGGATTTTACGCGTTTTTAGTTGAATATTCAATTAAACTGTGATAAGATTTGATGGTTGGTTTGTAACAATATTAAGTTATGACCGTTTAACTTGTTAACAATTTAATATTAAACTATGTGAGGGAAAAACAATATGGAAAAGAGAGATTCTTGGGCTTCCAGAAGTACGTTCATTCTGGCAGCTGTAGGTTCCGCAGTAGGTCTTGGTAACGCTTGGCGTTTCCCTGGATTAGCAGCTAAACACGGCGGCGGAACATTTTTATTTGTTTACATTGTAGCTATGTTCATCTTAGGTATTCCTATGCTTATGATGGAAACTTCCATTGGTCGTAAATTCAGAAAGGGTGCCGGCGATTCTTTCCGCGGTATCAATAAGAAGATGGAACCAATCGGTTGGGCAGCAACAGCCAATGCCTTCGTTATCGCTACTTACTACGCAGTAGTATTTGCATGGGTATTATTAATGGTTGTTTGTTCTTTCCAGTTTAAAGGCATGACAGGCAATGCAGAAGCAGCCAGCAATGTATTCGCAACCGTAACAAAGACAAGCTGGGATGTAGTTGGTTATACCATTCCAATCCCTGTTTTAATTGCACTTGTTGTTGCATGGGCACTGATTTATTACTGTATCCGTGACGGCGCAAGTTCTGTAGGTGCTGTAGTAAAATATACAGTATTCTTACCATTAATTTTCTTATTAATCATGGCAGTGAAAGGCTGTTCCATGCCTGGAGCAATGGAAGGTTTAAAGATGTTCTTTATTCCTCAGCTTTCTGCTTTTAAGGATGCCAGCCTCTGGATTGATGCTTTGGGACAGGTATTCTTCAGTTTATCCATTATGATGTCTATTATGATCGCATATGGATCTTACTTAGATGATAACTCCAACTTAGCAGTTGACTGTATCATTATCGCTTTATCCGATGCTGGTGTAAGTATCTTATCCGGTATCGTAATGTTCTCTACTATGGGTGGTGTAGGAATGTTAGATTCCATCTCCGCTTCTGGTATTGCAACAGCATTTATCATTTACCCACAGGCCATTGTAAACTTAACCTCTAATGGCACGGTAAATATGATTTTCGGTATTATCTTCTACTTAATGCTTTCTACACTTGCAATCGACTCCGCTTTCTCTATCATCGAAGGTGTATCTGCATCTGTAGCTGATAAGTTTAAGTTAAAACCACAGAAGACAACAATGGCAATTTGTGCAGTTGCTGCTGTAATCTCTTTATTATATGCAACACGCGCAGGTCTTGCTTGGCTTGATATCGTAGATAACTGGACAAACCAGATCAACTTAATCGTAATCGGTGTTGTTGAATGTGTCACTGTTGGCTGGTTATTCAACATCGAAAAAGTATGGAAAGAAGTTAACCGTAACACAGTAAACTTCAAGATGCCAAAATTCTGGTTCGTAAACTCTATCAGAATTGCAGCACCAGTTATCTTAACTGTATTATTCGTATGGAACTTAGTACAGTTATTCGGTGTTAACGGCGGCCACTATGGTTACGCTTTATGGGCAGAATTAATTGCTGGATGGGGTGTATCCGTATTAGTATTCATTTCCGGTTTCATCATTAAAGGTATTATCAGTGCTAAGAAGAAGAACGGATTCGTTGAAGAAGAAATCAAGTGGATCGACTAATTACATAAGATGATTAAGGCCTGTCCTTCGTAAGAAGGGCGGGTCTTTTTTCATAAAAAATAAACTGCACGAAATAATCGAGTTTATCAAAATGTCATGAGGATGTCACACTTTTGTCTTCTGCGCACCAGGCAGGTATGATATAATAAATCTATCATAGAATAGCAACCCAATAAAACAAAGGAGGGATGACATGAAAACTTTTGTTAAAAAACTTTCCATGATAATCGTGATGATGGCATTTGCAGTGATCGTGGCCATGATCGTACCAACTAAAGCGCAAGCAGCAGCATTTAAGGGAAACTCAGCTGGTAAAGTAACAAAGTGTGGAAGTTACTACATCAAGCGTAATAAGACAGGTATCTATAAGAGCAAGAAAAAGACCAGCGGCTTTAAGTTAGTCGTAAAAGCTGCAACATCCACAGCAAAAGATAACGGAAGCTATGCATACGGCTTTACTTCTAATGGAAGTACCATCTATTATGCAGTCAATGATAACAAAACAAACAAAGGTATCATCTATAGTATTAAGGTGACTGGCAAGAGCAAGAAAACAATCTACAAAGCAAAACATCAGGTAAATGTATACTATGCATATGACGGAAAATTGATCTACAAATCTGACGTTCACGGCCAGAAGAACTTTTTTGAAGACTATTTCTATCAGTTAAATCCATCTTCCAAGACAAAATATAAATTGATTGCTCATGCAAATCAGGGTTGGGATAGTGACATAACAACATTTGACTATCTTGACTTAGACAGCACATCCGGAAAATATGTTGTCTTCAAAGTTGATGACGAGCAAATTGGTTATTTACTATGGGATATGTCCAAACAGAAAAGTGATACATTTGCTTATCTTGACGATTGTTCACGTCTGAAAACAGGGCTGAAACCTTATATTCTCAAAGATGGTTATGTGTATTATATTAATGAGTCCGAGGCTTGGGACGAAGAAGATGATGATAATAACCAGTTTACTGTATTAAAACGTAAGCTCTTTGCTACGTCCAATCAATATCTTGCAGATGTCAAAGGATTCAGGAAAATCACATCCTTTAGCACTTCCAAAGTCGTATATACTGATGCAAAAGGAAACAAGAAGACAATATCATATTAATTTCAGATTCATCGAAAAGATTGGGAAGGAGTCCTTTGCGGGGCTCCTTTCATATTGCATTTTTATACGGTTTGTGGTATTCTGTTAGTTAAGTTTATACGGCTTGTGGCAGCCTTAGGAGGATTAAAATGTATATTAAACAGTTGAATGTATTTACAGAAAACAGACATGGTAAATTAGAGGAAGTGTACTCTATTTTAGCAAAGAATGATATTAATGTTGTCTCTACAACAATTGCAGATGTAAGTGAGTATGGATTAGTACGTATGGTTGTTTCTGACCCTGTAAAAGCCAAGGAAGCCTTAGTAGAGAATGAATATTCTGCATCCTTAACAGACGTCCTTGCAGTAAAGTTACCAAACAAGGTTGGTTCTTTACAGACGATGATTCAGGTGCTTACATTTAGCGGCGTAACCATTTCCTATCTTTATACAATGGCGACTGGAGAGACATCTGCTTCCATGGTTGTGAAGGTTTCCGAACCGGACCGTGCATTAGAAGCATTAGAAGAGAACGGCTACAAAGTATTCTCTCCAGAAGAAGCATATGCAATTACTGCATAAATAATCGATATGTTTGGTTATGTAACAACAAATCAGATGGAATTAAAAATGAAAGACTTTTATACCTATCAGGCATGCTACTGCGGTTTGTGTCAAAGCTTAAAGCACAATCGCGGCCAGCGTGCCCGATTGGTTTTAAGCTATGATATGACCTTTGTGGCCATGCTGTTAAACGGGCTTTATGAACCAACCATGGTGAAGAAGAGGATTCGTTGTCCGCTTCATCCATTTCAGAAAAAGCAGGTCATCATGTCTAATCTCTCTGCCTACGCAGGGGATATGAATCTGCTTCTGGCCTACCACAATCTGTTGGATGACTGGAGAGATGATCACAGCTTGAAAAGTCTTATTTTTATGCGCATGATTAAGAAGGCCTACAAAAAGGCAGCAAGTCAGTATCCAAGACAGGAGAAGGCTGTGCTTTCCTATATGAAAAAACTGGCAGTCTGTGAGAAAAAGCAGGATGGGAATCTGGATGAGGCCGCAATGCTTACAGGAACCATGTTTGGAGAAATCCTTGTATACAAAGAGGATGAGTGGGCGGATACCCTTCGGGGACTTGGAATGGCCCTTGGCAGATTCATCTATTATATGGATGCCTATGATGATCTTTTGGATGATGAGAAGAGTGGATCCTATAATCCATTTAAGGGGGTATCACCGGATACCATGGAAGATATCTTAAAGATGATGATGGCAGAGACGGCACAGTACTTTGAATATCTGCCGATTGTGGAATATGCAGAGATTTTAAGAAACATTATCTATTCCGGTGTATGGATGAAATACGTGGAGATCAGAAAAAAACGAGAAGAAAATAATGGAAGAAATTAGAATTTTAGTCGTAGATGATGAAGCGCGTATGCGAAAGCTGGTACGCGATTTTTTGAATAGAAACGGATATACCGTATTGGAAGCGGCTGACGGAGAAGCTGCAGAAGAAATCTTCTTTGGTAAAAAGAAGATCCATCTGGTCATTCTGGATGTGATGATGCCGAAGGTAGATGGCTGGGAGGTATTAAAGGACATCCGTAAGGTTTCCGATGTGCCTGTCATTATGCTGACAGCGAGAACCCAGGAACAGGATGAGCTTCTGGGCTTTCAGCTGGGGGTGGATGAATATGTGGCAAAACCATTCAGTCCCAAAATACTGGTGGCCAGAGTGGAAGCAATCCTTAGAAGAAGTCAACAGCTCGGAGAGAGCGTGCTGACGGAAGGGAAGATTCAGGTGAACCCATCCTCACGCCAGGTACTGGTGGACGGAAAGGAAGTTGAGCTTAGCCATAAGGAATTTGACCTTTTGGTGTATCTTATGAAGAATAAGCAGGTGGCGCTTTCCAGAGAGAATATCTTAAATCATGTATGGAATTATGATTATTTTGGGGATGAGCGAACCATTGACACCCATGTGAAGAAGCTGCGAAACAAGATGGGTGCATTTGGCAGCTATATTACCACAGTCTGGGGCGTGGGTTATAAATTTGAGGTGCCAAAAGAATGAAAATAGGAAGAAACAGACAGCGTTCTCTTCGCTGGCGCCTGAGTATCTTTGTCATTGTGTCGCTGGGACTTACGGTGGCGCTGTGCTGGGTGGCTGGTAAGACCTTGCTGGAGGACTATTTTATCTACAGTGAGAAGCGAACCATCACACGACTTTATCAGGAGATCAGCCAGACCATGGAGCAGGAAGGAAAAATCGACTCCACTTACCTGGAATCCCTGTCGAATCAGAAGAATGTCAATATCATGGTCGTTGCAAAGAAGAATGATGGATTTGGCAATAATAAAGTAGAGCTTGTATACAGTTCCGCGGTGAAGGGCGGTTATGCCTACCGTGGCATGTTCGATCTGCTGCAGAATCTCAACAGCAGTGAGCTGCTACAGAGTGAGATGAATGAGATTTACCGGAATGTACGGGAGAAGGGGTTCGTGGTTTTGAATCATACGGAGCCGAAGCTTGACCTGACCAGCATCGATCTTCTGGGCAGTCTTGGGGAGAATTATCTGATCATCGTTGATTCGTCGGCAGAACGTCTTCAGGCATCTGCGGCCATTGCAGTTCGGTTTCTGGCCATGGCAAGTATCTTAGTGTCCGCGGTTGCATCGGTTTTTGTATTCTTCTACAGCAGAAGATTTACCAGACCGATTGAGGAAATGTCGGAGATTGCGGGCAGGATGGCCAATCTGGATTTTGAGGCTAAGGTGACGAAGCTTCCCGATGATGAGATTGGAAAGCTAGGAGAAAGCATGAACAGCATGTCAGAACAGTTGGAGCGCACCATCACGGAGCTTAAGAATGCCAATGTGGAGCTGCTTCGTGATAATGAGAAGAAGGCACAGATTGATGAGATGCGCAAGGAATTCCTATCCCATGTATCCCATGAGCTGAAAACACCGATTGCGCTGATTCAGGGATATGCGGAAGGACTGGCTGAGCAGATCAATGAGGATGCCGAGAGCCGGGCATTCTACTGTGAAGTAATCGTCGATGAAGCACAGAAGATGAATCAGATGGTGCAGCAGCTCTTAAGCCTCAATGAGTTAGAATCCGGTCAGAATCAGTTAGACATTGAGCGATTTGATCTGTCCCAGGTATTAGACAGTGTGATCGCAGCCAATAAAAAACGATTTTCTGAAAAGAATGTGACACTGCAGACGAACTATCCGGAGAAGCTTTATGTATGGGGTGACGCGCTTCGGATTGAGGATGTCGTCAATAATTATATCAATAATGCGTATAATTATTCGCCTTCAGGCGGGAATGTAGAAGTCTACATAGACAACCACAAGGCAAATGTCTTATTATGGGTTTATAATAAAGGTGACAGAATACCAGATGAGGAGCTTGATCAGATCTGGATCAAGTTTTATAAGGTAGATAAAGCCAGAACCAGAGAATATGGTGGCAGTGGAGTCGGACTTTCCATCGTCGCTGCAATCATGCAGGCACATCATATGGATTACGGTGTGGAAAATCGCAAAGATGGCGTTGCCTTTTACATTGAACTGGAAAAGGCTTAAATATAATATATAATGATATGACAAAGGAGGAGTATATTATGAAATTGAAGAAACAATTTCTGGCATTGGCTTTGGCAGTTGTGATGCTGTTTGGTATGGTTCCCGCAGAAACCGTGTCTGCAGCAATGCCTGAGAAATTCACGATCAAGTTAAAGGACACATCCTTTAAGACAATCGATGCCGGAACAAAAGAAATCAAGTATCCAGGCAATACTGTTGTGGTAGATGGAAAAACCTTAACAGATGTGGAAGTGAAAGGAAGAGGAAACTCTACCTGGCGTTATGTGAAAAAACCATATCAGATCAAGTTAAAATCATCAGAAAATCTCTTCGGTCTTGGAGAAACCAAGACATGGATCTTACTGGCGAACTATCTTGATGTTGCGAACCTTCGTAATGACAGCGCCCTCTATATGGCAGGTAAGATTGGCCTGGGATTTAACAACAAAGGTACATGGGTAAGACTGTATGACAAGGATAAGGAGAAGGGGCTCTATTATCTCTGCCATAAGAGCAAGATTGGTACCAATGAATTAAATCTGAAGAGTGACACAGCCATCATCGTTGAGATGGATCAGGAGAAGAATGTTGAACAGGATGAAGTGTATGAAGTTACCAAGGTATACAAGAGAGCGATCATGGTAAAGGATACTCCAGGTGATGAGAAGGAAGTACTCTCCAGATTCATGAAGTCCTACAATCAGTTGGAACAGTATGCAGCTGACCGCAATTACAGCAAGATCAAAGAAATTATTGATGTGGATTCCTTCGCAAGATATTATCTTCTTCAGGAATTTACCAAGGATATCGATGGATGGCATAAGAGTGTATACATGTATCAGGACGGTCCGGACGATGTGATCCACGCAGGACCAGCATGGGATTACGATAATGCGTTCGGCAGCGACGAACATCCTTGGGTGAATAAGATGTTTGGTAACGATGTTATTTCCAATAATAACTCTACTGCAAACTGGTCAACCTCCACTGTTTATAAAGAGTTGATCGCTATTCCAGAATTCCGTCAGCTTGTCAGTGACATTTACAAGAAGGACTTTGCGCCGGAAGTAAGCGGTCTGACAGCCCGTATCAAGAAGAACTGGCTTGCGATCAGAGATTATGCCAAGGCAGATGTGAAATTATATCCTCGTAAATATACAGCGAAAGTTCAAAAAGATAAGATGCTTGACTGGATTGCAGCCCGTAAGAAATATATGGATGTATTCTATCTTCCAGAAGTAAAGCTTAATGAAGGTGCTTATGAAATTGGCGGCAAGGTATTCGATTTAAAAACAGATCCTAAGGGGGGATATGTGGATCATGTACTAACGTCTGATGGCAAAACCTACTATATCTTTGACAGAGCATTGGGTAAACAGCTTGCAAAAGGAAGCAAACCTGTGCCACATACCCATAAGCTGAAAAAGAAAGTGACTCCTGCAACAACGAAGAAGAATGGCAGCATCGTTGAGACCTGCAGTGTATGTAAGAACAAATACAAAACCAAGATTGTGGCAGCAAAGAAAGCAACAGCAGTAAAACGTGTATACGATGGAAAATCTGCTGCACCGAAGGTTACTGTTGTGAACAAGAGTGGCAAGACAATTGCAGCCAAGTTCTATACAGTATCTGCAGCCAAAGGAATCGGACCACATACTGCAACCATCAAGTTAAAGGGCAATTATAAAGGTACTTTAAAAGCGAAGTATACCATCGTTCCTGCAGCAGTTGGTATGACTGCAGTAACAGATACCACTTTAGAAGCGCAGAAGAGCAGCGTGAAGGTGACCGGATATCAGTTCCAGGTTAGTGAAAAAACCAATATGACCAATCCAAAATCCTTCAATTCTTCCAAAAATGTATTGAAGAAGACCCTGACAGCTAATCAGAAGTATGTCAGAGTTCGTTGCTATAAGACAATCAAAAAGAAAAAATACTACTCTGACTGGAGTAGCGTAATGACAAAATAAAAAAAATGGCAGCTACGCGTTCGCGTAACTGCCATTTCGTCTTTTCATATAGGGTATAAGCGAATTATAATTCAACAGCGCCGGATACGCCATCTTCACCATTGATCACATAATATGCTTTGTTTTCTTCTGGTTTTACATAGATATCAAGAGTGTCAATGTCTTTTACTTTGTTGCCGGCTCCAGTCCATTCTTTTTTTGCTGCTGCAATTACATCTTTTTCTAAAGTCTGTTTTCCCTGGAATTCAACATAAAAGTTCGTTTTCATCTCTATCCCTCCTTCTTTTCTCAATGATTTTCCCATTTTAATACAGAATGGTTTATTTGTCAAATGAAGGCAGATAGGCTATAATAATTCTTATGTTATACAAATAGAAAACGAGGAAATGACAATGTTAGATCAATATAAAGAACTGATTAAGGATGCTGATCTGGTATTAATCGGGATTGGCAGAGAATTAGAAGCCAAAAAGCTCATTCCCATGGACAGTGAGGAAGTAAGAGACTATTACAAAGCCCAGGGAAAACATGGATATGAGACCTTATTGCAGGCACCTGCTTCTAAAGAACGTGACAGACTCTTAGAAGCCTACTATCGTGGTTATCTCTTATCCATGGAACATGTGTCCCTGTATGATGATCTGGTGGAAGCCTTAGAAGGCAAAAACTATTTTGTGATCACAAGTAACCAGGATAACTTACTCTATAAGACAGGCCTTCGCGATGACCGCATCTGTGTGCCTTGCGGAAGCGGTGAGTTCTTTCAGTGCAGCAAACCATGTGAACACAAGTTATATCCAGCACTTCCAGGCATCTTAGACCTGATCAATTATTATGAAGCAACCGGCGTGATGGAATGGCTGCAGTGTCCGGACTGCGGGGAGGATTTCCTCTTCAATGTACGCAATGAATCCACTGTGGGCTGTTATGTGGAGGAAGGATATCTTCAGCGCTGGGGACATTATACCAAATGGCTGCAGGGAACCATCAACAAGAATGTGGTCATCTTAGAGCTTGGAGAAGGATTCGACCTTCCAAACCTGTTCAAATGGCCATTTGAGAAGATCGTAACCTATAACTTCAAATCCCATCTGATCCGTGTACATGAACATCTTGCCATGTCCACACCAGAGATCAAGGAGCGCACTGAGGTTGTGGCAATGAACAGTAAGGACTTTCTGGCCCAGTAGGATACACGGCGGCAGGATTCTCTTTCATTGCAGGGAAAGGACCAGATATTTAGAAATAGAAATAAATATGATATAGAAAGGATATGCATATGATCGCAATTATTGATTATGATGCAGGTAACATCAAGAGTGTGGAGAAAGCAATCCAGCATCTTGGTGAAGAAGCCATCATTACAAGAGACAAAGATATTATTTTAAACAGTGACAAGGTGATCTTACCGGGGGTAGGTGCATTTGGCGACGCCATGGAAAAAATCAACGCTTACGACCTGAAAAATACCATTTACGACGTGGTAGACGCAGGAAAACCATTCTTAGGCATCTGCTTAGGACTTCAGCTCCTCTTTAAGACCAGTGAAGAAAGCCCCGGAGCGACCGGACTTGGTATTTTAGACGGTGAGATCGTAAGAATTCCTGCCAAGGAAGGACTGAAGATTCCTCATATGGGATGGAATGACCTTACCATTACTCCTAGCGCAACCCTTTATCAGGGAGTGGAAGATCACTCCTATGTATATTTTGTACATTCCTACTATTTAAAAGCAAAAGAAGACATTGTGGCAGCCACCACAGAGTATTCTACGCTCATGCATGCTTCCGTGGAAAAGGATCATGTATTCGCATGCCAGTTCCATCCGGAAAAGAGCGGAACTGTAGGACTTAAGATTTTAGACAACTTCTTAAAGCTGTAATCAGGAGGAATCAGATATGCATACAAAACGAATTATTCCATGCCTCGATGTAACCGGAGGCCGAGTAGTAAAGGGTGTCAATTTTGTAAATTTAATTGATGCCGGTGACCCAGTGGCAGTTGGCGCAGCCTATGATACTGCAGGTGCCGACGAACTGGTATTTTTAGACATTACCGCATCTTCCGATGCAAGAAATATTATGATTGATATGGTAAGAAAGGTTGCAGAAACCGTATTTATCCCATTCACCGTTGGCGGCGGTATTCGTACTGTGGATGATTTTAAGGCCATTCTTCGAGAAGGCGCAGACAAAATCTCCATCAACTCCTCTGCCATCAATACTCCTAGACTGATTTCCGATGCAGCAGACAAGTTCGGAAGCCAGTGTGTCGTTGTTGCCATTGATGCAAGAAGAAGACAGAATGGCTATGGCTGGGATGTATACAAGAATGGCGGCCGTATCAATGTTGGTCTTGATGCTGTTGAATGGGCAATCGAGGCTGAAAAGCGTGGCGCAGGAGAGATTCTCCTCACATCCATGGACGGTGACGGCACAAAGGCAGGCTACGATGTGGAACTGACCCGTATCATTTCAGAAAATGTTTCCATCCCTGTCATCGCTTCCGGCGGCGCGGGCACAAAAGACCATTTTTACGATGTATTAACAGAAGGAAAAGCAGATGCAGCTCTCGCAGCCTCTCTTTTCCACTTTAAAGAACTTGAAATTAATGATTTGAAGAAGACACTTCGCGACCGTGGAGTCAGTGTGAGATTATAGATGAGTATCAGAGACGAAAAAGCATTTTACAAGAAGCTGGCTTCCATCGTAATTCCGGTGGCTTTTCAGCAGTTTATGTTAGCAAGCGTCAGTGCAGCCGATGCCATCATGCTTGGAAAACTTTCCCAGAATTCTATGGCGGCCGTATCTCTTGCGGGACAGGTGCAGTTTATCTTCAACCTGTTTCTGGCAGGCTCCTCCATCGGAACCAGCATGCTGGTTGCCCAGTATATCGGAAAGGGCGATCACGACGCCGTAGAGAGAATCCTTGGCATTGTTCTTCGTGTAACGATACCGATCGCAACCACATTTACCCTGGCGGCACTCCTTATTCCACAGGTCATCATGGGGATTTTTACCTCTGATGCAGACTTAGTCGTATTCGGTGCCCAGTATCTTCGCTGTGTATCCCTGTCCTATTTCTTCTGTGGAATCACCCAGATTTATCTGGTAATTATGAAGAATTCGGGACATGCGCTAAAGAATTCCCTGATCAGCTCCAGCAGTGTGGTCATCAATATTTGTCTCAATGCCATCTTCATCTTCGGACTCTTTGGCTGTCCGGCCATGGGAATTGCAGGGGCAGCACTTTCTACCGTAATTGCCCGTTTTGTGGAGATGACACTGGCACTTTCTGACATGAGAAAGGAAGGACGCATCAAGATCCGCCCGGAATACTTTATCCACAGGGACATGGGCCTTCGAAAAGACTTCTGGAAGTATGCCACACCGGCATTCTTAAATCAGATTTTGTGGGGGCTGGCATTCTCCTCCGAGTCCGTGATCATGGGACATATGAATCCTGATGCGGTGGCGGCCAATTCCATTGCACTTATTGTAAAGAACTTAACGGCCTGTTTCTGTTTGGGCTTTGGCAACGGGGCAGGCATTATCTTAGGCAATACCTTAGGTTCCGGAGATTTGGAACGTGGAAAGCGTTATGGCGACCGCTTTATCAAGATTGCCGTGTTGAATGGTCTGGTGACAGGCGGATTCGTTCTGCTGATCAGTCCGATCATTGTCAGATTCGCCAATCTGACACCGCAGGCATCCCATTATCTTCGCTGGATGCTTGTCATGTGCAGTTATTATCAGTTTGGAAAATCCTTAACCTGTACGACCAACGGGGGCGTGTTCCCATCTGGTGGAGATTCCAAATTTACATTCAAATGCGATACGATCACCATGTGGGGATTTATCGTGCCGGTGGGCTTTTTGGTAGCCTTTGTGTTCAAGCTTCCGGTACTGGTGATCTATTTCTTTATGACTTTAGATGAGACGATCAAGCTTCCGGCCATCTTTATTCACTACCGCAAATATGGCTGGGTGCGCAATATTACAAAGGAACGCAGTGCATAGATGGAACGACTGATTTTTCATATCGATGTGAATAGTGCATTTTTATCCTGGGAGGCAGCCAGAAGGGTGAAGGAAGGCTTATCAGACCTTCGTGAGATTCCGGCTGTGGTAGGCGGCGACCCGGCCAGACGAACAGGTGTCGTTCTTGCCAAATCCATTCCGGCCAAGAAATACGGCATCCGAACCGGAGAGCCTATGGCGATGGCCCTGCGAAAATGTCCAAATCTGGTCAGCGTTCGCAGTGATTTTGCACTCTATGATAGAAGCTCCAAGGCATTTAAGGAGATTTGTGCTTCCTATGCCCCTGTGATGGAGTCATTCTCCATCGATGAGGTCTTCCTTGATATGAGTGGTACTCATTATGTGTATCCGGATCCCATCAAGACGGCCCATGAGATCAAGGACAAGATCCGAGATGAGCTTGGGTTTACAGTGAATGTGGGAATCGGTCCCAATAAGCTCCTTGCCAAGATGGCTTCTGATTTTGAAAAGCCTGACAAGGTGCATACCTTATTTTATGATGAAATTCCAACAAAGATGTGGCCTCTGCCTGTTGGGGACCTGTTATTTTTAGGTCGTAAATCAGTGGTGAAGCTTAACAGAGCAGAAATTTATACCATTGGTGATCTTGCCCACCGTTCGGAGCAGGAAATCCAGTATATCTTAGGCAACAAGGCAGGACATCAGTTACATAATTATGCCAATGGCATTGACGATTCACCGGTGAAGGACGTGCCCGATGATCCAAAGGGCTACTCGGTGGAGACAACATTTGACGAGAATATCACCACCTTAGAGCAGGCACTTCTCATTCTGCTGACCCAGGTGGATGTGGTGACAGCTCGTATGCGCAGGCACAACAAGCGCTGTACCTGTGTATCGGTGGTATTTCGCAATACAGAATTTAAGAACAAATCTCATCAGAAGAAGATTGATGGCAGCACCGATGTGACAGACGAGATTTATCTCAATGTGAAGCAGCTTTTCGAGGAATCCTGGAACGGGGAACCGCTGCGCTTAATCGGTGTGGCACTGACCGGCATTACAGAGGATGATTATGAGCAGATTTCCTTCTTTGAAAAGCCAGTGGACCGGACGAAGAATAAGAAGCTTGACAGGGCAGTGGACGAGATCCGCTTAAAGTTTGGCAACAATATGATCAGCCGTGCCAGCACCATCAAGACGGGAGAGCGCATCGGCCGGAAGGCCAAAGCACAGATGGAAAACCAAAGAAAAAATGACCGCTAAAGTGTTACCCTATGTATGCTTAGGACGATCATTTGTTTTTGTGAGGAAGAATTTTTTGAAAAATAAATTGATTTATTCTTTATCCCTGTGCTATAATAGGCTTTGTATTTTTTAGGCATGGCTTAAAAAGAATAAATAGAGATAATTTTTATAGAAAAGGAATGATAAAGATGGACTTAATTTATAGAAGTACACGTAATGACAATGAAACAGCAACAGCTTCTGAAGCAATCTTAAAGGGTCTTGCAAACAACAGCGGTTTATTTGTACCAACTGCAATCCCTGCTTTAGATGTAACAATCGATGAATTAGTAAAGATGGACTACCGCCAGACAGCATATGCTGTTATGAAGCAGTTCTTAACTGATTTCACAGAAGAAGAATTAAAATACTGTATCGATCATGCATATGACGATAAGTTTGACTGTGAAGAAATCGTGCCAATCGTAAAGGCTGGCGGCGCTTACCACCTTCAGTTATTCCATGGATCCACAATCGCATTCAAGGATATGGCACTTTCCATTCTTCCATATTTATTAGTAACTGCAGCTAAGAAGAATGACGTTAAGAATGAAATTGTAATCTTAACAGCAACATCCGGTGATACTGGTAAAGCTGCTTTAGCAGGATTTGCAGATGTTCCAGGAACTAAGATCATCGTATTCTATCCAAAAGACGGTGTATCCCCAATCCAGGAAAAACAGATGGTAACACAGCGTGGTGACAACACTTACGTAATCGGTATCAAGGGTAACTTCGACGATGCGCAGACAGGCGTAAAGAACATGTTCTCCGATCCAGAACTTGCGAAAGAAATGGATGCAGCAGGATATCAGTTCTCTTCCGCAAACTCCATCAATATCGGCCGTTTGGTTCCACAGATCGTATACTATGTATTTGCTTATGCAAGATTAGTAGAACAGGGTGTGGTAAAAGCTGGTGAAGAGATGAACGTCGTTGTACCAACTGGTAACTTCGGTAACATCTTAGCAGCATACTATGCAAAACAGATGGGTATCCCAGTAAAGACATTAGTATGTGCATCCAATGAAAACAAAGTACTCTTCGACTTCTTCCAGACAGGTACTTATGATAGAAACAGAGAATTTATCTTAACATCTTCTCCATCCATGGATATCTTAATCTCCTCTAACTTAGAACGATTAATCCATAAGATTGCTGGAGAAAGTGCAGAAAAGAATGCAGCATTCATGGCAGCATTATCTTCCGAAGGTGTATACACAATCACAGACGAAATGAAAGCAAATCTTTCCGATTTTGTTGGCGAATATGCATCTGAAGAAGCAGTAGCAGCAATGATCAAGAAAATCTATGATGAAGACAACTACATCATGGATACACATACAGCAGTAGCTGCGCAGGGTTATGCACAGTTCGTGGCTGAAACAGGTGATACAACACCAACAGTCATCGCTTCCACAGCAAGCCCTTACAAATTTACAAGAAGCGTTATGAACGCAATCGATCCTGCATATGATGCAAAGACAGACTTCGAATTAGTAGATGAATTATGTGCAATCTCTGGCGTGAAGATTCCACAGGCAATCGAAGACATCCGTTCCGCACCAGTGCTTCATGATACTGTATGCGATAAGACAGAGATGTTAGCAGAAGTGAAGAAGATTCTTGGTATTTAATGGATCATCATTTGAATTTATGGAGGTTGTTGCTTTTTGGCAGCAACCTCTTTTTTCTTTGTTCCATAATAATGTTTCCTGTGGTATCATTACCATCGTGTAAAACGTTTTAGATTGGAGAGAGATTATGAATCAGAAAGGATTTTATCGCAACTTTTTTGCGATTTTCATACCGCTGGTATTACAGAATGTGATTACCATCAGTGTAAACTTAGCGGATAATATTATGCTTGGATCCTACAGCGAGACAGCCCTTGCGGGGGCAGCAGCTGTCAATCAGGTACAGTTTGTCTATTCCCAGATTGTACTGGCCTTTGGCGATGCTCTGGTTATCCTGGGTAGTCAGTACTGGGGCAAGAAGCGATTAGAACCGATGAAGAAGTTAACCTCCATTGGCATCCGCTTTGAACTGCTGGTCTGGATCTTATTATTTACGGCAACCTCTCTGGTGCCGATGAAAATTGTTGGAATTTTTACGACAGATGGCCCAATTGTGGCAGCAGGAGTGGAATATCTGGCCATCATCCGATTCACTTACCTGTTCTTTGCCATCACCCAGCTCCTTCTTGCCATGCTTCGAATGACTGAGGTGGTAAAGATTGCGCTGGGACTTTCCATCATGACATTCTTCATCAACTGCGGCATCAACTATGTGCTGATCTTCGGGCATTTTGGCGCGCCTGCCCTTGGTATTACCGGAGCGGCCATCGGTACATTAACAGCCAGAATTTTAGAAACTATCGTCGTCATCTTGTATATTGCATTTGTGAATAACAAGCTTGATCTGAAATTAAAGGATTTCGCCACCTTCGACCGTCTCCTTGCCAAAGACTACATCAAAGTGGCAACCCCTATGGTCATCGTGCAGGGTCTCTGGGGCCTGAACACTGCCCTTCAGACAGTCATTCTTGGACACATGACGGCAGCGGCCATCGCAGCCAACTCCGTCGCTTCGAACCTGTTTATGATGGTCAAATCCATCATTTACGGTGCATCCGCAACGGCATCAGTTATCATTGGCCGAACCATCGGTGAGGGAGACTTAAAAGAAGTAATGAGATTATCCTCCCGCCTCCAGAAGATGTTCCTGGCCATGGGTATTATTGGTGCGGTGATCCTCTTCATCATCCGCATCCCAATCCTTAGTATCTATGCCCTGTCACCGGAAACTAAGGCAATGGCCAACAGCTTCCTGATCATTCTCTGTTTTGTATTCGTAGGTATGTCCTATCAGATGCCAACGAACAATGGAATTATCCGTGGCGGAGGCAGTGCAACCTACATCTTAAAGCTTGATATCATCAGCATCTGGTGCATCGTTCTGCCAGTGTCCTTTTTCATGGCATTTGTCATGAACGCATCCCCACAGGTTGTGCTGATCTGCCTCAATGCAGACCAGTTCTTCAAGGGCGTACCGGCATTCCTCATGTCCCATTACGGCAACTGGATCAAGAAGTTGACGAGGTAGAGGCGAATTGATAAAATACTGTTGTAGTGAAAAGAAGAGAGGTATGAATATATGAATAAAAAATCATGGGCAATCTGCTTCATTTTAGCAGGAATTTTATTTATTATATTTGGAGGCATGACCTTCATAAAATCTGGCTACGATTTATCCAGTGGCGGTTTAGATAAGGTTTTAGGTGGCGTAGCATTAATTGCGTTAGCAGCTTATTACTGGTTTAAGAAAAGCGACGAGTAAAGAAAAAGGTGTATTCCAAAGGCGTACAATGGTTGTACGACGATGGAATACACCTTTTGATATTTTGTTCATACTTGAAAAATCTACACAATCCCATTCTTTTCCCGCCATTTTGTAGGCGGCATCTTGTATACATTACGAAATGCCCTTGAGAAGTGCAGCTGGTTTGGATATCCCACTGCCTTGCCAATCTCACCTACAGACATATTGGTGTATTTTAAAAACTGGGTTGCCTGCTTCATGCGGTAGTAGATTAAATACTGCTGTGGCGTCTTATTCAGCGCGTCTTTGAAGATCTTGCCCAAGTAGCTGCGGTTTAAGCAGCAGAAATCGGCGATGTCTTCGATGGTAATCGGTTCGCTGAAGTTCTGTTCAATATAGCTGACTGCTTCACGGATATAGAAATCCTTCTGATTCATGTTACCAGTGCTGTTGTAATGGGCAGAGGAGTGCATCAATACGTCCATGAAGAGATAAAAATGTCCAATTTGAAAGAGTGAGGTGGAGACAGAACTGAAGGTGGAAGGATCTGATGCAATGGATTCTGTCTTTGCTGTGCCTGCAACCAGCGTTTTTAATTCCTTCTGGATGACAGGGAGGGAGGATGGATCTTTACAGGTATAGACTGGATTGTCTGCAGAAAGGCCAGTCTGATTCATCCATTCTGTTGCCTTGGCCCCATCGAATTCCACCCAGGCGTATTCCCATGGGGTGTCTGGATCGGCAACATAGGTGGTAATCTGTTTTGGAGATATGAGAAATCCCTGATTTTTTTCAATGTGGTAGCTGTGCTGCATACCGTCTCGGGAAGTTGCATAGAGGGTACCGCTGCCTTCATATACAAAATGGAAGAGATAATGGCTTCTTACCGCAGGACCAAAGGAATAGCCAGGTACACAGCGCTCAAAACCATGCTGGTAGAGCATGATGTCCATGTAATATTCATTTGGAAAAATGGTATAAAGCTTATCTGGTAAATTACTTGTCAAGTCCATATTCGTATTCCCCATTCTCTATGCCTCTCTAAATCATCATCTACGATGCCGTTCTCACTGTAATTCTATTTTAGCACAGCCCCATTGTACTTGCTTGCCACTACATGTACAAAATAAATGGGAAATCTTTAGTCAGTTCTTATATATTTGCATTATCTAGCATTTTGGTATAATTTATTAGAAAAGAAGCATATAATCGAACTATGTTTGTTGATATAATTTACTATGTAAAGGAGGGAATCTTCTATGCAGAGACAGGAATATGAAAAAGCCAGAAAGGCAGGACAAAAAATCGCAAAAGCGAATATGAATATGGGAGAGTATCCATACCTTCCGGTCCTGGATGATATTATCGAGCAGGTTGAGATTGTCAGGGAAGTCAGCTTAGGCGTCATTGATATTCCGATCAACCAGATTGTTGGAACAAAGACCAGAGGCAGAACCAACGCATTTGCACGAAATTTTATGCCTCTTCTGGAGGAAGAATCTGAATTTGCAGTGAAGTGGATGAACCTTTATAAGGCTCAGATTAGTGAGGGAATCCGCGATCCTATCGTGGTTTATGAATACCTGAATCACTTTTACGTGATGGAAGGGAATAAGAGAGTCAGCATTATGAAATATGTTGGCGCAAACAGCATCAGAGGCAGGGTGACCCGCCTCATTCCAAAGCAGGATGATTCGAAAGAGATAGCAATATACTATGAATTCTTGAAGTTTTATGAGATTGCAGGAATCAATGAGCTGATTTTTACAGAACCGGGAGGCTATGACACGGTGCTCAAGCATGTGGGTGTCAGAGAAGCCTGGGACGAAGAACTGGTGAAGACCTTCAGGTCCTGTTATGAACGATTCACAGGCGTCTTCGAAGCAAGAAGAACGAGAGCCATGAGACTGTCGACGGCAGATGCATTTGTCGTATTCTTAGACTACTACGGCTATGACACGCTGATCGATACCACCATGAAGGAATTAAAAAATCAGGTAAAGAGCTTAGAGGATGATTTTATCCTGTTCCCAAAGAAGAAATCCATTCAGCTGAAATTAGATACAGAAGCCATTGACGAACCGGGTGGACTTTTAAAGGGACTTCAGCTTCCAACTGGTGTATTGAAAATTGGATTTTTCTTTGATAAGACACCGGAGACTTCCCGCTGGACCTACAACCATGAGATGGGTATGAAGGAAGTGGAGAAGATATTTGGCGATAAGATTGCCTGCTATCCATTCTACAATGTGGGAGACAGTGCATCAGGTATCAAAGTCATGGAGGAAGCCATTAAAAAGGGCTGTACCTTACTGTTTGCAACCACACCAAATCTGATCTCTGCGTGCACCAGCATTGCTGTGAAGCATCCTGGTGTGAAGATTTTAAACTGTTCCCTGAATACTCTTTTCGGTCACGTAAAGACCTACTATGCGAGACTTTACGAAGCGAAGTTTTTGATGGGAATCACAGCTGGACTGGTTGCGGAGAATGACCGCATCGGCTATCTGGCAGATTATCCGATTTATGGTGCCATTGCCAACATCAATGCATTTGCAATGGGGGTAGCCATGGTCAATCCAAAGGCGAAGATTTATCTCCACTGGTATACAAAAAAAGAGGAGAATGTGGATCAGGCGCTGCTTGGACAGGACATCTCCATCGTATCCGGCTATGACAGCATGATTCCGAACAGTGACGGTATGCGTTTTGGACTCTTTGATTTTAGGAGCGAAGACCCAAAACCGATTGCAATGGCAGTGTGGAACTGGAGTGTCTTCTATGAGAAGATGATCCGCTCTGTCTTAAACAATAACTGGAACAGAGATAAGGTAAAGAAGGGAGAAGTCATCAACTACTGGTGGGGCATGAACGCAGGAGTGATTGATTTTATTACCTCAAGCAAGATTCCATATGGCAATCGCAACCTGGTGGAAGCCATGAAGATGGGAATTGCCCACCGCATCGTGTATCCATTTTCCAATGAAATCCATGCCCAGGGACATGAGAAGAAGCTTTCCATGGGTGAAACCATGAATCCATATGACATCATGAACATGGACTGGCTTTTAGAAAATGTCATCGGATCCATTCCGGCCAAGGATGAACTGGTGGACAGCGCCAAAAAGATTGTGGAGCTGCAGGGAGTGAAGAAGGAGGATCGTAACCGCTTATGAGAATTCTGACCATTTCCGATATAGAATCCAAGGCACTTTGGGATCACTATGAACAGCACAAGGATGAACACTATGATCTGATCATCTCCGCAGGGGATCTGGATGCAGGATATCTGTCCTTTCTGACTACCATGTACAATTGTGATGTGTTGTACGTGCCGGGCAATCACGATGACCGATATGTGGATCAACCACCGGAGGGATGCATCAACATCGATGGCAAACTCATCGAATATAAGGGCCTGCGCATTATGGGTCTGGGCGGATCCATTCGATATAATTGTGGGAATTATCAGTACACAGAGAAAGAGATGCGAAGAAAAATCTGGTATCTTCTGCCGAAGATCATGTTTGCAAGGGGTGTGGATATCTTAGTGACCCATTCACCTGCAGGTGGATTCCATGACGGGGAGGACGGCCCGCACAGAGGCTTCGACTGCATCTACGATTTCGTGGAAAAATACGAACCAAAGTACTTTATCCATGGTCATGTCCATATGAATTATGGACGAAAGGTGCCAAGAATTGACCAGCTTGGCAAAACAACAGTCATCAATGCATATGAAAGATATGTTTTAGATATAGATTTATAAGATCATAGAAAATAACAAATACAAAAAGGAGAACTTATGATGAAACAGACAGCTGTATTAAAAGAAGAATTAAGAAATCACGCTCACAGAGATTTATTACTTGATATTTATTTAGATGAAAGCTTAATGGATTATCAGGAAGCGCGTTATGTGAAAGCAATCGAAAAATTCGAAGCATTATTCGGTGAAGCTGAAGTAGAAATCTACTCCGCGCCAGGCCGTTCTGAAGTTGGCGGTAACCACACAGACCACCAGTTTGGATGCGTGCTTGCAACATCCATCAACTTAGATGCCATCGCAATCGTAACTCCATGCGAAGGCTCCATCGAATTAGTTTCTGAAGGATTTGACGAATTGATCAAAGTAAACTTAGATGACACATCTGTGAATGAAGCAGAAATCGGTACAACTGTATCTTTGATTCGTGGTATGGTTGCAAAGCTTTCCGAAGCAGGTCACAAAGTAGGCGGTTTTAAAGCATATGTGACATCTGATGTAATTGTTGGCGCTGGATTATCCTCTTCTGCAGCATTCGAAACCATCATCGGAACTATCCTTTCCGGTTTATATAATGATATGACAATCAGCCCTGTATTCATCGCGCAGGCTGGCCAGTACGCAGAGAATGTATACTTTGGCAAACCTTGTGGTCTTATGGATCAGATGGCTTGTTCCGTTGGCGGCCTCATCAATATCGACTTTGCAGATCCTGCAACACCAGTGATGAATAAGGTAAATGTTGAATTCGACGATTACAAGCACAGCTTATGTATCGTGGATACCAAGGGCTCCCATGCAGATTTAACAGATGAATACGCAGCAGTACCTGCAGAAATGAAAGCAGTTGCAGCAATGCTTGGCGAAGAAGTATTAAGAAGAGTGGATACAAAAGCATTCTATGCTCGTATTCCTGAAATCAGAGAAGAATTAGGAGACAGAGCAGTCCTTCGTGCAATTCACTTCTTTAATGAAAACGCACGAGTTGGAAAACAGGTTGCAGCATTAAATGAAGGCCGTTTTGAAGATTTCTTGAGCTTAATTAAGGAATCTGGCAACTCCTCTTATAAATTCCTTCAGAATGTATACACAAGCAAGGATGTGGCACATCAGGCAGTTTCCATCGGTCTTGCAGTAGCTGAAACTGTATTAGACGGCAAAGGTGCTTCCCGTGTACATGGTGGCGGTTTCGCAGGAACCATCCAGATCTTTGTTGCCAACGAAGATGTACCAGCAATCAGAGAAGCAATGGACTCTGTATTCGGTGAAGGTGCTTGTCACGTATTAAAGGTTAGAAAATACGGCGGTATGAAAGTAATCGCTTAATGATTACAGGATGATAGATAAAGATAAAGAATTAGTTGGAGATAAAATATGTTATCAATTGAAAAAAGAATCGCCCAGTTGGTATCCTATGGGGTAAACACTGGTTTAATCATGGAAGAAGACCGTATCTATGCGGTGAATCAGATTTTAGAGGTTTTGGCACTTGATAGCATCGGAGAAGAGGCATTTGCCAAAGAGGCAGATGCCCCTCTTCATGTTATTTTAGAAGATTTGGTGATGGATGCCTACAATCGCGGCATCATTCCCAATGACGGTGTGGTACAGAAGGATCTCTTCGATACCAAGATCATGAACGCACTCATGCCAAGACCAAGCGAAGTGATTCGTACATTTCGGGATAAATATGCAGAAAGTCCGGAAGCAGCCACAGATTATTACTACAAGCTCAGCCAGGACAGCAATTATATCAGAAGAGACCGAATCAAGAAGGATATGAGATGGACTGTAGACAGCGACTTTGGCACCATTGATATCACCATTAACTTATCCAAACCGGAGAAGGATCCGAAAGCCATCGCAGCTGCCAAGCTTCAGAAACAGGTGAGCTACCCAAAATGTCAGCTCTGTATGGAGAATGAAGGATACGCAGGGCGTGTGAATCATCCGGCAAGACAGACACATCGTATCGTTCCGATTCGAGTGAATGATTCCAAATGGGGCTTCCAGTACTCCCCATACGTGTATTATAACGAACATTGTATCGTATTCAATGGGGAACATACACCGATGGCCATCAACAGAAGCGCCTTCGTGAAGTTATTCGACTTTGTAAAGCAGTTCCCACACTACTTTTTGGGAAGCAATGCGGACCTGCCGATCGTTGGCGGCTCCATCCTGACCCACGATCATTTTCAAGGCGGCCATTACACATTTGCCATGGCAAAGGCGCCATATGAAAGCAAATTTGTTGTAAAAGACTTTGAGGATGTGGAAGCAGGCATCATTAAGTGGCCAATGGCTGCAATTCGTATCCGTCACGCAGACAGCAACCGTCTCATCGAACTGGGAGATCACATCTTACAGACCTGGAGAGGCTACACCGACGAAGCAGCATTCATTTTTGCAGAAACAGATGGAGAACCACACAATACCATCACACCGATTGCTAGAAAGAACGGCGATGTATATGAGCTTGATTTAGTTCTTCGTAATAACATCACAACCGAAAAACACCCGCTCGGGGTATATCATCCACACGCACAGTGGCACAACATCAAGAAGGAGAATATCGGACTCATTGAAGTAATGGGTCTTGCAGTTCTTCCAGCCCGCTTAAAGCAGGAGATGGAACGCTTAGCAGAGTGCCTCGTAAATAAGGAACCAATCCGTGAAGTGGAAGAGCTGGTGAAGCATGCAGACTGGGCAGAAAGCTTCATCTCTGATTATTTAGACATCAACGAAGAGAATGTATGGTGCATCCTGAAGAAGGAAATCGGAGAAGTCTTCGTCCATGTATTAGAAGATGCCGGTGTTTACAAATGCACCCCTGAAGGAAGGGAAGCATTCGGCCGATTCATCCAGGCATTATAGAGTTTTCGATCACATTGGAATATATAAAAAGTCATATCACAGCCTGATATGACTTTTTTCATTTTCAACCTATGTGGGAATATGATAAAATAGAAGTGTTAGACTAATTTACAGGAGAAAGAATATGTGTGTAAAGAATTTATATGAGAATTTAAATATCTTACATGAGAATACAATGCCAGACCGCGCTTACTATATTCCGGCGTCTGTGAAGATGGACAATTTAGTCCATGACCGTGCTGCTTCTGACCGTCTTGTCTTATTATCCGGTCAGTGGGAGTTTCAGTATTATGAATCTGTCTATGATTTTTCAGAAGAAGATTTAAGTGGCTCCCTTGCAGATACGATTCCAGTTCCTTCTGTCTGGCAGAATCATGGCTATGACAGCCATCAATATGTCAATTTTCGCTATCCGATCCCTGCGGATCCACCTTATGTGCCACAGGAGAATCCATGTGGATTATATAGAAGAACATTTGCCTATGTAAAGCGTGTGGAGACACCAAAGGCCTACTTAAATTTTGAAGGTGTGGATTCCTGCTTCTATGTATGGATCAATGGCACTTATGTGGGCTACTCCCAGGTATCCCACTCCACCAGTGAGTTCGATATCAGTAATCTGCTCATCGATGGGGACAATGAGATTGCCGTTCTGGTATTAAAGTGGTGTGATGGCACCTATTTAGAGGCCCAGGATAAATTCCGTATGAGCGGTATCTTCCGTGATGTGTATCTGCTGATCCGTCCGGACAATCATATCACAGACTATTTTATCCGCACAGATGTGAAGGAGGGGGTCATCGGCGTTTCCATGCAGTATTTAGATGGGGCGATTCCAACGAAGGTATCTCTCTATGATATGGAAGGTAATCTTGTGGTGGCACCAGAGTGTGTTGCGGCAGCAGGTACACCTTTTGAGATGTTATTCTCTCTTCGGGTGGAACAGCCTGTCTTATGGAGCAGTGAAGTGCCTTATCTCTATACTATCGTATTCGAGACAGAGCATGAAGTGATCACAGACCGCATTGGTTTTCGAGAAATCCATGTGGAAGATAATATTGTATACATTAATGGCAGTAAGATCCGTTTCCGAGGCGTAAACCGCCACGATTCAGATCCAGTGGTTGGCTATGCAGTAACAATGGAGGAAATCAAGCGAGATCTTCGCCTTATGAAGGAGCATAACATCAATGCCATTCGTACCAGCCACTATCCGAATGCACCTTACTTCTATCAGCTTTGCGATGAATATGGATTTTTCCTCATCGACGAGGCAGATTTGGAAATCCATGGTGCATGGGAATTATATTATGATGATGTGACCGATCAGGACCGTTCCGCAAGATGGAATGAACTGATCACTGACAAAGAAGAATTTGTGGGGCCTGTGGTGGACCGTATTAAGCGCATGGTTATGCGTGATAAAAACCATACCTGTGTGGTTATCTGGTCCATGGGTAACGAAGGTGGTTATGGCATTACCATTGAGAAGGCTTTAGAGTGGACCAAATCCTATGATCCATCTCGTCTCACCCATTACGAAAGCGCTTTTCATAAGGGGCGTGCCCGTAAGTACGACTACAGCAATTTAGATTTACACAGCCGTATGTATCCATCCCTTCAGGAGATGGCGGATTATCTGGCTGATGCACCGGACAAACCGTATATTCTCTGTGAATACTCCCATGCCATGGGCAATGGTCCTGGCGATTTAGAGGATTATGATACATTTATGGAAGCCTACGATGAAATGTGTGGTGGATTTGTCTGGGAATGGTGTGATCATGCCATCTTCAAAGGCTATGCAGAAGGTGGCAAACCAATCTATTATTACGGCGGCGATCATGGAGAAAAGCTTCATGACAATAACTTCTGCATGGATGGACTGGTTTATCCGGACCGCAGACCACATACAGGCTTAAAGGAATATAAGAATGTGAACCGCCCTGGCCGTGTCCTTTCTGTAGATATGGAGACAGGCATAGTGGTAATTGAGAATAAGTGTAATTATATAGATTTAGACGCCTACGCTAATCTGACAGGAGAAGTGGTAGCAGACGGCGTAGTCATCGATTCCTATCCACTGACTGCCAAAACAGCAGGACATAAAGCAGGTGAATCGATGGAATATCAGGCAAGCTTTGACCGATATGAACAGGGAAGAATGTTCTTCCGTGTCAGATATGCCTTAAAAGAAGGTACTGCACTGCTTCCGGAAGGTTTTGATCTTGGATTTGACGAGGTGGAAATCGAAACAGGATCTGCGCCGGTTAAGACAGTTTGTGACGTCATGGCAGACGAGGAACGAGACGCTATTACAATAGAAGAAAAAGGTCGATTCATCATCCTGACTGGGGATGGATTTACCTATCAGTATAACCGTCTTGTAGGAACATGGGACTCCATGGTTGTGAAAGAGGAAGCACTTCTCGTGGAACCAATGGGATTTTCCATCTGGAGAGCCCCAACAGATAACGATGCAGTGATCAAGCAGAAATGGTTGAAAGCCATGTACCACGAAGCAAAGACAAGAACTTATGAAGTATCATTAGAAGAGACAGAAGAAGGTGTTAAGATCGTTGCCAGGATGGGAGTGGTTGCCATGTCTGTTCAGCGCATCATGAATCTAGATGCGATCTGGACGATTAGCAGGGATGGAAGCATCCGTATGCAGGTGCATGCAGTAAAACATCCGGAATTCCCTGACCTGCCACGTTTTGGTATCCGTATGATGCTTGATCCGGCATTTGAACAGGTCTCCTACAGTGGTATGGGACCATATGAAAGTTATGTGGATAAGCACCGCGCAAGCTGGCATGGTATCTTTGAGGAACAGGTTCGTGATCTTCATGAGGATTATTTGATGCCACAGGAAAATGGCAGCCATTATGACTGTGATTATGTGATGCTGGAAAATGACACCAGTAAAGTAACCATCTGCTGTAAAGAACGATTCTGCTTCAATGCATCCCGTTATTCAGCGTATCAGCTCACCGAAAAGAAACATAGCTTCGAGCTTGAGGAAGAGCCTGGCATAATCCTTCATGTGGATTATAAGCAGAATGGCATTGGCTCCAACAGCTGTGGTCCTGAACTATTAAAGTCATATCGATTCGACGAAAGCGAATTTGATTTTGAAATGTATATGAAAGTGGTTGCAAATTCATAAAAAATAGTATAAAATGCGTTCTGTTTAATGTCACAGAAGAAATAGGAGGATCATACTAATGGAACAGGACAGGAAGAACAGGTTAGACAGAGATTATATGGTCGATAATTACAAGGGATTCATGATCATTCTGGTCGTGGTGGCCCACTTTTCGCACCATTTTACATCGGACTATCAAACACTGGTCAGCCTGAGAAATTTCATTTATTTTGTCAATATGCCTGCCTTTGCTTTTCTTTCCGGGTACCTGTTTAAGGGAAAGAATAATCTTGGAAAGATGATCAAAGGTCTGGTGATCCCATACACCGTATTTCAGCTGGTTTATTGGATCATGTATAATGCCATGGGCTATGATATTGACTTTACCTATATGAAACCATTTTTCTCTCTCTGGTATCTGCCGGCCCTCTTCATATGGAAATGGGTTCTTGGATTCTTGAAGGATCATCGAAGATTATTGTTCGGATTCTTCCTGATTTTCGGCATCGGAGCTGGTTATCTGCCATTTGACAGCGGACTCCTTTCCCTGCAGAGAGTGATTTCCTTCTTCCCGTTTTTTATCCTTGGCTACATGTTAGACAAGGTAACGTACCAGAAGTACCGCGGCCGCAAATGCATCCATCTCCTTGCACTTGCCGGCATCATTCTCGCATGGTATCTGGGCTCAGAGCATAGAAAAATCTTCTGTATTGATCTGTTAAACTGTGATGTATCTTATTTTGAGCTGCACATGGTTCATGATGGCTGGTTCTATCGCCTGAGCTTTTATGCAATTTCTACACTGCTGGTACTTACCTTTGGACTGATCATAAGCAGAAGAAAAACCATCTTTACCAGTCTTGGAAGAAATTCCATGCGAGTATATCTCCTTCACGGAGTCATCTACCGCTATCTGGTTTTTGGAGATTTGAGACTTTTTGATCTGGTGCATGGACCGAAGACATTGGCCATCTACTATGTAGCTGTGTTGGCAATGTGTTTTGGACTGTCCATGATTCCGATTGAGAAGGGCTTTACACTGATCTACAATCTGGGACATAAGATTTTACTGGATTTTCACCAAAACTATACAAAAGTATCTCATTGGATGCCATCAAAGTAATTGGATTATCTATAAATTATATGATAAAATATGGTAACTGAAGTTTTTCGGTTGCCATTTTTTATGTGGATTTTTATTGAAAAGAAGTAACAACTAGCAAAGACATTTTGGAGGATGAACATGAAATCAAGCACACTAAGACCAAAAATCTTTGACTGTATCAAAGGTTACAGTGGTCAGCAGCTGAGCAAGGATATTATCTCTGGTGTGATCGTGGCGATTATCGCTCTGCCACTTTCCATTGCCCTTGCTTTGGCATCCGGCGTGAGTCCGGAAGAAGGTATTTACACAGCAATTATTGCCGGCTTTTTAATCTCTCTGTTCGGTGGAAGCCGTGTTCAGATTGCCGGTCCGACAGCAGCATTTGCAACCATCGTTGCAGGAATCGTTGCAACAGATGGTATGGACGGATTGATGGTGGCAACCATCTTAGCCGGTATTCTTCTGATTCTGATGGGGGTATTCAAGATCGGTACCCTGATCAAGTACATTCCATTTACAATTACAACCGGGTTTACTGCCGGTATCGCAGTGACCATCTTAATTGGTCAGCTCAAGGACTTCATGGGTCTGACTTATCCGGAAGGACTCCGTCCGGTGGAAACCATGGAGAAGGTTCTGGCAGTCATTGAGAATATTGGAACCATCAACTTAGCAGCAGTGGCAGTCGGAATTATATGTCTCCTGATCTTATGCCTCTGGCCATATGTCAGCGAGAAGATTCCAGGATCCCTGATTGCAGTTATTGCCGGTATTGCCATGGTAAAAGTGGCACATCTTCCAGTAAAAACAATTGGTGATTTATATACAATCAGCAACGCATTACCATCCCTTCATCTGCCTCACCTGTCATTGGGGCTGATACAGGGCGAGTTCTCCAACGCATTTACCATCGCCATTTTAGCGGCCATTGAGTCATTGCTCTCCTGTGTTGTTGCGGACTCCATGATCAACTCCCAGCACAATTCCAATATGGAACTGGTGGCTCAGGGGATTGGTAACTTAGGTTCTGCAATCTTCGGCGGTATCCCTGCAACAGGCGCAATCGCAAGAACTGCAGCTAATATCAAGAATGGCGGACGTACACCGATTGCTGGTATGGTTCATGCCGTTGTATTATTACTTGTATTGGTATTATTAATGCCATATGCAGCATTAATTCCTATGCCAACCATTGCAGCAATCCTCTTCCAGGTGGCATATAATATGTCTGGATGGAGAACCTGCGTAACGTTACTAAAACGTGCACCAAAGAGTGACTTGATCGTTCTGATTGCAACCTTCGTTCTTACCATCGTATTTGACCTGGTAGTGGCAATCGAGTTTGGTATGATTGCAGCTTGTGTATTATTCATGCGCAGAATGGCAGAAGAATCCAAGGTTCAGGGTTGGGAAGACTTTGGTGAAGATATGAAGAATGACCCTGACTCCATCGAACTTCGTAAAGTACCGGATTCCGTTCGTGTATACGAAATCAGTGGTCCGATGTTCTTCGGTGCGACAAGTCTCTTATCCAACATCAGATTTGATCACAAGACCAAGATCCTCATCATCCGTATGCGAAGCGTACCAGCTGTTGATGCATCTGCCATGAAGACGTTAGAAGATCTCTTTGACAAATGTAAGCAGCAGGGTGTTGAGATTATCTTCTCCCACGTGAATGACCAGCCAGCTGACATGTTCTTAAAGGGTGGTTTCATGGAACGTGTGGGATATGATAACTTCTGTTCCAATATCGATGCAGCGCTCACACGTGTAAAACAGATTTTGGAGATGGACAGTCTCGAAGAAGATTTTACAGATTACGAAGAAGACGAATAATAAACCAATCAGATTTATAGATACGAACCACGCCCTGGGCAAATGTTTTTGTCCGGGGCTTTTTCTTTGGCTGTATTTTTATGGTATAATAAAATTCAGTCTAACAAGGAGAATGAAGATGGAATATTTGGATATTTATAACGATAAACTAGAGAAAACAGGGAAAATAGTAGCCAGAGGCTATGAATGTGGGCCGGATGAGCACATCTTTGTGGTACATCTCTGCATATTTAATACTAAAGGACAGCTGCTCATTCAGCAGAGATCCTTACAGAAAAGCATGTTCCCAGGTGTGTGGGATCTGTCTGCCGGTGGACATGTGTTAAGTGGAGAGACAACTGCCGAGGCAGCCATGCGTGAAACCAGAGAGGAATTGGGATTTGACAGATTTGAAGACATGAGATTTGCCTTTATGGAACCATTTTCCTATGTTTTTGATGATTTTTATGTGATGGTTGCAGATGTGGACTTAAACGGACTGAATCTCCAGAAAAGTGAGATTGAGACAGTAGCATGGGCAGATCGGGACGAAGTATTTGCCATGAGTAGGCGGGGCGAGTTCGTCAATTATGAGCCGGAATGTCTGGAGAAGATCTTTGCAGCCATAGAGGGATAATCAAGATGAAGAAGTTATTGGATGTTACCTTTGGGAAATTCCTGATTGTAGGTGTGATCAATACGATTTTTGGTACAGCCATTATGTTCGTCTGCTATAATCTGCTCCATTACAGCTACTGGATTTCCACTGCGGCTAACTATTTTTTTGGCAGCATCTTAAGTTATATTTTGAATAAATATTTTACCTTCCAGAACCGGGAACGTGGATTTGGACCTCTGATCCGATTTACGATCAATATTGTGGTTTGCTATGTGGCAGCCTATGGTATAGCAAAACCTGTGGTGGCACGCTTGCTTGATGGTATGCCAAAGACCATTCAGGAGAATGGAGCCATGCTAGTTGGGATGTGTCTGTTTGTAATACTCAATTACTTTGGCCAGCGATTTTTTGCATTTCGAAAAGTGCAGAAGGGATAGTTTTTGGAGAATATATGAGAAATGATCGTTATTTAATAGAAGATAAACCGATGAAAGGGATTTTTCTCTTCGCCTTTCCATTGATGATCGGCAATTTCTTTCAGCAGACCTATACCATGGTGGATTCCATGGTTGTTGGCAGGTATGTGGGGACAGATGCGCTTGCAGCCATCGGTGCGTCCTATGCCTTCACCAACATTTTCGTGTGGTTTGCGCTGGGAGGAGGGATCGGTGCATCTGTTGTGGTGAGCCGGTATTTTGGTGAGAAATCCTATCGAAAGATGAAGACGGCCCTGTATACATCACTGATCGACTTTCTGGTGGTCAGCATCCTGCTTGCAATCCTTGGATTATTCATTGGCAGGGGTGTGCTCACCCTTCTTAGAACGCCGGGAGCAGTACTTGATGAGGCCATGATCTATCTGAATATCTATTTCTGTGGTCTGCCATTCCTGTTTATGTATAATGTAGTTGCATCCATGTTCAATTCCATTGGAAAATCGAGAATACCACTTTACTTTCTCATCTTTTCCTCGGTGTTTAATATTGTACTGGACGTTATCTTAGTAAAATATGTGGGTCTTGGCATTGCTGGCGTGGCGATTGCAACATTTGCCGCCCAGGGACTTTCCGTACTCTTATCCTTTGGTGTGCTTCTCCGGGTTCTGGTGCCTTTTTATAATGAGAAACCCCATGAGAAGGTGGCGCTCTTTAGCATGAGTGAAACTATCAGTATGGCGAAAATTGCCATTCCATCCATCCTGCAGCAGGGAACGGTGGCAGTGGGAATGATGATGGTGCAGTCGGTAATCAATACATTCGGCGCGGAAGCACTGGCCGGATATGCGGCAGCAGCCCGCGTAGAGAACTTTGTGGCGGTGCCATGGATTTCCTTTAACAATGCCATGTCCACCTATACTGCCCAGAATATTGGAGCCGGAAGAAAAGAGCGAGTACACGAAGGGCTGGTGGCGGTGTACAAGATGATTACCATCATCAGTGCTATCTATTTTGTGTTGCTCAGAGTCTTTGCGGGAAGCATCATGCGGGTGTTCTTAGGCATTCATATCACGCCGATGGCCTACGCCGTTGGAACCGGCTATGTCAGCTTTCTTGGGTTGTGTTCTTATATGCTTGGATATAAACAGTCTGTGGACGGTCTGCTTCGCGGTGCCGCTGATACGAAGGCATTTACCATTGCGAACTTTGTCAATCTGGGACTTCGCGTGTTCATCGCATTCACGTTTGCACCAATCTTTGGCGTGGAATTCGTGTGGTATGGATCACCAGTGGGCTGGTTTGCCAACTGGGCGATCTCCTATGGGCACTACCGGAAGACGGAGTGGAGAAGACTATAATCAGAACTGATACAGGATCATCCCGCCATTATCTGGATCTGTGGTGTTCCACAATCCATCAAAGGAGAGCCACTGATAATTTCCGTAAGTGATGACCTTGACATAGATTCGGTCATCCCGCCATTCGTAGCCGGAAAGTAAAAACCAGTGCCAGTGATAATCCTTCCATTCTTTGGAGATTGGATTGAGCAGCAGGAATGGAATAATCATGCCTGCATCAATCTGTCTGATCAGCATATCCTGTGCCACATCAAGAGACTGTCCCGTTGGGAAATGCTCCATGGTAAAACTGTCAATATGATACTTCTTCATATACTGTTTTACACCGTCGGTATAGAGATGGAGCTTGTTGACACCCATGAATCTTGGACGCAGATATGGTTTCATGATCATGGCAAAGGTAATATATATGGATTTATTGAGCTGTTTCACATCGATCTCAGGTGGACACAGCTTTTTCTTTTTCTGACATAATGTGAAGTAGATCATGCTGTCCACAGCGGCAAGGGCTGCGCATCCGCCAAGACGCATCCATGCATCCGGCATCCAGTCCTGAGATCCACCCACAAAACGGTCGATATAAAAATGGTTTAATTCGTTTTTCATCATTGTCTGTAATTATTTTAAGGTTATAGTTTTTAAGCTTCTTTACTATTATATAGCTTTTTCTTTGAAAATGAACTGTTTTTTCTCACAAAGGTAAAAAAATAGAAAATCTGTGCTATAATAGTACGAATCATGAAATAATCTTGAAGAGAAGGAAAAAAGATGAACCATCTGACATTAACAAAAGAAAACAGTATAGGAGTATTCGACTCCGGCGTCGGTGGGGTTGGTGTTGTAAAAGAATTAAAGCAGGTTCTTCCCTACGAAAATTTTATCTATTACGGAGATTCGCTCCATGCACCTTACGGTGAGAAAACCCCGGAAGAGGTCTTTGATCTTGTGAATGATGTAGTAAAACATTTGCTTAATCAGGACGTGAAGGCCATTGTCATTGCCTGCAATACAGCGACTAGCGTGGCAGCAGCCCGTCTTCGCAGTATGTACCCATCCATCTCCATCATTGGCATGGAACCGGCAATTAGAAAGGGTATCAGCACACAAAAGAGAAATCGCGTCCTTGTTATGGCGACGCCTGTCACCTTAAACCTTGAGAAATACCGTCGCCTACAGCAGCAGTTAGAACCATATGCGGATTTCTTATCCGTGGAATGTCCGGGACTTGCAAAGCGGATCGAACAGGCGAATCTCGATGGAGAAGATCTGAAAGAGATGCTTCGTGTGCTATTAGAAAACTACAAGGGGCAGGTGGATAATGTGGTCCTTGGATGTACCCATTACCCATTTGTGAAGAAGCAGATCAGGGAAATCTTAGGAGATATTCCACTAATCGATGGCGGCAAAGGAACAGCAAGACAGCTAAAGCGGGTACTTGCAGCCAAAGGACTGCTCAATGATCAGGAAGAAGAAGGGACCATTACCTTCCAGTCCTCCACTACGACACAGGAGGAACTTGATATCTACCAGTATTTATATGATTTATATGAAGTGTGAGGAAGAAGAGGTAGGAAGCTACTTCAAAATTCCAGACTTTTCCATTACCTCCTATATAATAGGCTTACAGGCCTGCAAGTTGTAGAGAATATGTACTTATGCTAAAATAGGAGGTAGAAAGATTGAATAATAAAACGAAAAACGAAGAATTTATCATGAAACCGACAGTTGACTATTGCTTCAAAGAATTGATGGCAGTAGAGAAGGTTCGAAAGGGATTTGTTGCAGCAGTTCTTAAAATATCTCCAGAAGAGATTCGTTCAATTGAATTAAAAGAGACGATTCTAAGGAAGCATACAGAAGAAGAGAAAATAGGAATTCTGGATGTCTATGTGGAGTTAAACAATCAGACTCAGATTGATATGGAGATGCAGATCTTATATTTCCAATATTGGAAGGAACGAACGATCTACTATGTTAGTCGAATGTATGCAGATACGATTCAGGAAGGAATGGACTACGATGCGCTGAAAAAATGTGTGCAGATTAGTATCCTGGATTTTATATTGTTTCCGGATAATGATGAGTTCTATTCCTGTTATCAATTAAGGGAGCAAGAAACTGGAGAGCTATACAGTGATCTTTTGGAGTTTCATGTATTAGAACTACCGAAACTCGCTAATACTACACATCCGGAGGATGCAATTCTTCGTTGGGCAAAGTTTTTTCATGGCAAGACCAGAGAGGAGATGGAAGAAATGGCAGTAAAAGATGAATATATCTATGAAGCATTTCAGATGTTAGACCGTATGAGTATGGACGAAGAAAAGCGCAGAGAATACGATGCCAGAGAAAAAGCAATTCGAGATCATAATTCTTTGGTGAAGCAGTATAGAACGATGGGGTTAGAACAGGGAAGAGCAGAAGGAAAAGAAAAGGAAAAATCTGCAATTTCCAAACTCATCTCAAAACTTATTGAAGATAATCGTATCGATCTGGTTCAAGAGATGGCAAAAGATGAGCAGCTAATGGATCAATTGTTAATGGCGTATGATCTATATGAATAAGTAAGTATATTAAGGCCTGCAGTTTCTGTAGGCCTTTGGTGTATCGTTATATAGTTTGATAGGATAGGTAATAATTATGAAAGAATTTGAAAATAAAGTCGTTGTGATAACCGGTGGCGCCCATGGAATCGGACATGCTATTGCCCAGTCTTTTACTGATGCAGGTGCTAATGTTGCTATCATCGACAAAGTAGATGGCGAGCATTTCGTCGGTGATATCAGTAACAAAGTGGTGCTGGAAACATTTGCCGAGAAAGTGATTAAAGAATATGGGAAAGTGGATGTGTTGGTGAACAATGCCATGCCGCTGAAAAAGGGTATTGATGAATGTAGTTTTGAAGAGTTTCAGTACGCGTTAAATGTCGGTGTGGCGGCTCCTTTCTATCTGAGCAAACTGTTCTTACCATATTTTGGAGAAGGTGCTTCCATTATCAATATTTCCTCTTCCAGAGACCGTATGAGTATGCCACAGACCGAAAGCTATACTGCGGCCAAAGGTGGGATATCCGCCCTTACCCATGCATTGGCTGTGAGTCTGGGAGGAAAAGTGAGAGTCAATTCCATCTCGCCAGGCTGGATCGACACCGACTATACCTGCTACGACGGCCCCGATGCCACTCAGCAACCAGTGGGCAGAGTCGGAAATCCAATGGATATTGCCAATATGGTTCTCTTTTTGTGCAGCGACAAGGCAGGGTTTATCACAGGGGAGAACATTTGCATCGACGGAGGAATGACCAGACAGATGATCTATCACGACGAATGGGGATGGAGTTTGGAGAAGTAGGCAAAAATTGATAATTGTTATATAGGATAGTATAATGATAATGTAACGAAAAGGGAGCGTTCAAATTAAAAACGAGAGGATAATATAGTATGATCAAAATCAATTTCGTCTGCTGGGGCAACATCTGTCGCTCCCCAATGGCAGAGTTTGTATTAAAGAAGATGGTTGAGGATCGTGGGATAGCAGATCAGTTTTACATCTGCTCCACTGCAACCAGCTCAGAGGAAATCTGGAATGGCAAGGGCAACCCGGTATATCCACCGGCAAGAGAGGAACTGGCTCGTCACGGTATTTCCTGCGCTGGCAAACGTGCCACACAGCTGGTAAAGTCCGATTATGATCAATATGATTATATCATTGGCATGGAGAATATGAATATTCGATACATAAATCGCATCTGTGGCCATGATGTGGATCATAAAGTAAGCAAGCTGATGGATTTTACCAATGAGGGAGGTAATATTGCGGACCCTTGGTATTCCGGCGATTTTCGTGGTGTATACAATCAGATCGAGCGAGGCTGCACAGGCTTGCTGGATTATCTCGTAAAAGAGCATAAGATTTACTAAAAGAGGAGTATGAATATGAATAAAGTATTAGTTGTAGTAGATATGCAGAATGATTTTACTTATGGTGCGTTAAGGAATGAAGATGCCATCGCAATCATTCCAGAAGTGGTGAAACATGTGGAAGCATTTGACGGGGATATCATCTTCACACGCGATACTCATGGAGAAGATTATATGGAGACCCAGGAAGGCCGTAAGCTTCCAGTTCCTCATTGCATCAAGGGAACAGAAGGCTGGGAGATCATTCCTGAGCTTGATACAATCCGTGTGGAAAAGGGATGCAGCGTATATGACAAACCAACCTTTGGATGCGTGGACCTTGCCCTGGATATCGCAAAAAAACATGCAGAAAATCCAATTGATGAAGTGGAATTCATCGGTGTGTGCACAGATATCTGTGTCATCTCCAATGCTATGCTGGTAAAAGCAGCAATTCCGAATGTAACGATCAAGGTGACTGCTTCCTGTTGTGCTGGCGTGACAAAGGAAAGCCATGATACTGCTCTTGCAGCAATGGCTGGCTGCCAGATGGAAATTATCTAATTTTAGGAGAAATACAATGCAGAATGCAATAAACAAAGTGATAGAAGAAGTGCGTGGCAAATTAGGCGAGGATCTTCGCCATGTTGCGGACTGTTTTGAAGCATGCTTCAGATGCAATATTGACATTATGGCTGAGCCTGAGGAGGATGGTTCCATCTTTCTGTTAACCGGCGATATTCCTGCCATGTGGCTGCGCGATTCCGCCTGCCAGATGCGACCATATCTGTTTATGGCAAAGGATGTGCCGGAAATTGCGACATTATTCGAAGGAATCATCAAGAAACAGATGATGGGAATTAACATTGACCCATATGCCAATGCATTCATGAAATCTGTAGAGGATGAAAGCATCTGGACAGAGGATGATACAACGATGCTTCCGGGTGTATGGGAGCGCAAATACGAAATTGATTCCCTCTGCTATCCGGTCAAATTATCTTACGACTACTGGAAAGCAACAGGCAATGCACATATCTTTGATGAAAATTATAGAAGTGCTGTGGAAAAGATCATCAAGACATTCCGCACAGAGCAGTATCATGAAGAACGATCAGAATACCATTTTCAGAGAGAAGGCTGCCCATATATTGACAGCTTATCGAGGGATGGTAAGGGTGCTTTGGTGAAGTCTGGCTGTGGCCTGATCTGGTCTGCGTTCCGTCCAAGTGACGATGGCTGCCAGTATGGTTATCTCATTCCATCCAATATGTTTGCAGTGGTAATCTTAGAAGAACTGGCTGAGATTGGGTCAGATGTCTGGGCCGACGAAACATTCGCAAAGGAATGCCGGGGGTTTGCTGATGAAGTGCGAGCTGCCATTGAAACCTATGCAGTGGTACCGACAGGAAGTGCCCGTTTTGACAAGGCATATTATGCCTATGAAGTGGATGGCTGGGGACAATTCCTGGTAATGGATGATGCCAACTTCCCAAATCTGCTGTCAGCACCATATCTTGGATATTGTAAGGCGGATCATCCGCTCTACGAAGAGACGATCAAGCGTATGTTTACCCAGGAGAACCCTTACTATTACAGCGGCTCTAAGACAGCCGGTTATGGAAGCATCCATACCAAACAGGGCTACATCTGGCCATTATCGTTAGGAATGCGTGGTCTGGTGACAGATGATCAGGAAGAGAAGCTTACTCTGATTCAAAATATGGCATCACTGGATGCAGGAACCAATCTGATGCACGAATGTGTCAGCGTGGAGGATCCAGCAGACTTTACAAGACCGCTCTTTGGCTGGGCTAATGCAGTCTTCGCAGAACTGGTTCTCGATTATTGTAATTTACTGTAAATATTTATGCACATAGAGAGCTATATAGTGTTATAATTATTATAATAATCTATGGAAAAAGGAAGTGTGTGTTATGACAAAAAGAGAAGCGGAAGTAATCATTGTTGGCAGCGGTGCTGCTGGAATGATGGCAGGTCTTGTTCTTGCCAATGCTGGTGTGAAGTGTATCATGCTGGAGAAGGGTGGGAACATCGGTGCCTGTAACGCCTGTAAGGCAGGCGGAGCAGCAATGGCAGAGACAGATATCCAGAAGGAAGAAGGGGCATTCTTAAGTAATGAGAAGCTCTTTGCTCATATGTATGGTTTTTCCAGGGGTACGGTTCATGCAGGACTCCTTCGTAATGTCATCAATGAAGGAAAAACCGTATATGATTTGTACAAAAAGAACGGCATTGGTATGACCCTTCGTCCAGATACCTATGGCGTGGGATTTCGTGCCCGCGTGGCTTATGACTGCTCTGGACAAAGTCGCTGGCAGAAATTAGCCGATGATTTTCTTGCCCATGATGGTGAGATTATCTTCAATCAGGCAGGGGAAAGTCTCATTCAGAACGAAACAGGCAGAGTCATCGGCGTAATCGCAGCAGATGCAGATGGAGAAAAGACTGCTTACTATGGGGCAAATGTAATTGTCGCGACTGGCGGCTATCTGGGAAACCCACAGATGCAGCGCAAGCATTTCGGTGACATTACTGTCGTGCCTCTTGGCAATACCTTAAGTGATGGCGCAGGAATCAATATGGCCATCGATGCAGGTGGTATGGAAGATCGTAACTGGGCAATCTGTGCCAACGAATTCAGAAGTGCCAACCACAAAGTAACTGGTGCGCCAGGTATTTTCTACTATGGTATCTGTGGCGGTTTGTTAGTCAACCGATTTGGCGACCGTTTCATGAACGAACAGTATTTATCCGATGAACCATTATCTATCGGTGGAGAGATTTCCTTACGAGAAGGTACCTTCTATGCAGTGCTTGATCAGGAAATGCAGGATGCCCTCGGTAAGATGACACCATATGAATTTTACGGGGAACCGGAAGAATGGAATGTGGGAAGATTAACATTGAATAATCCATCCAAATGTCCAAAACCAGAAGAATTGGACAAAGGAATTGCAGCAGGCGTGGTAGCGGTAGCCGATACTGCCAAGGAGGCGGGTGCATTTTTCGGAATGACAAGACTTGGAGAAACGGTGGAAGCCTACAATAAGATGTGCGAAGCTGGTGAAGATGCTGTCTTTGGCAAGAAATCCTACCTGTTAAAAGCATTAAAGACACCGCCGTATTATGTGTATGAATACGAACCAAGCGCATGGTGTACCTTTGGCGGAGTAAAAACCGATGCATACTGTCATTTATTAGACCGCGAGCAGAATATCATTCCAGGTGTTTATGTGACTGGCGTCGACAATGGAAGCTGTTATACAGCGCCATATTATGATAATGAAGGTGCGACATTAGGAATTGCCCTTGGAACCGGTGTGGTTGCTGCAAAGGCGATTTTGAAGGAAAGATAAATCAGATTTATTTTTTTTAGAACATAAAATATAGAACAGAAATTTTAAAACATAAATTTAAAACATAAAAAATCCCGGAGAAAAATCTCCGGGATTTTTTTATTACATGTCGTTTTTAAAACGGAATAACTATCGTTTAAGATTAGTCAGCTTTTTCTACGGAAGACCAGTATTTAACTACTTCGTCAGCTAATGCAGCACGGTCAATCTGTCCGTCTAAGTATTTCTGCATTGTAGCACCCATTACGGAGTAGTGATCATCTGGAAGGTAGTTGTAACCATCGATTAAAGCGTCGTTATCAGCGTATTCTTTAACAGAAGCTCCTAAAGGATCAAGACCTTCAGCTGGGATGTTACCATATGCAGGTACGAGTGCACATGTTTCTGTTAAGAACTTGTTACCTTCTGCATCATATACTAACCAGTTAAGGAAGTCTTTAGCAGCCTGGCGCTGTTCGTCTGTTGTGTATTCAGAGCTGTCGATGAAGAAGTATTTGGAACCGCCACCAACTAATTTAGCGTTTGTTCCATCTTCCATGTTCTGAGGAATAGGCATCATACCAAGTTTTTCGCTAACTTCGTATTCGTTCATCATAGCCCAATCCCAGTTACCACCGAACATGAATGCGATTTCGCCTTCAGCAAGTTTCTGTTCGGAAACTTCACGTTCTGCAGAGATAGCAGCGTCTTTAGCATAGTTGTTTTCTTTCATAACATCGAAGTAATCCATTAAAGAGTTGAATTTTTCGTTGTCAACAACGTTAGCTTTGCCAGCATAGAGATCGTCAACGTAAGCGTTGCAATCTTCCTGTTCTTCGTAAACCTGAGATAAGAAGTGACCTGCTAAGGACCAGTCTTCTTTCATGATACCACATGGAGCTTCCATGCCACCTTTCTTAAGTTCATCTAAGAGACCTTTGAAAGCGTCGAGTGTAGCATAGTCAGCTGGGTTGAATTCTTTACCTGTGATAGCTTCGATTGCTGTAGCGTTGTACATTAAACCACGAGCTTCAACACAAACAGGGAAACCTAAAACTTTGTCATCTACGGATACTGCACATTTTGTATCTTTAACCCAATCCTGATCGCTTAAATCGATAGCGTGGTCTGGTCCAAGAGAGTAAACGTCTTTAGCATCTACCATAGATAATGTGTAAGGTTCGTTAGCAGCGTATTTGGATGCCATGTGAGCAGCTACTGTATCGCTAGAGTAGTAGATTTCTACTTTAACGCCAGTTTTTTCAGAGTATTCTGCAGCCATTTCTTCAAACTGAGACTGGATTTCAGATTTGGAGTTGAATACTGTGATAGCAACATCGCCGCCTTCTTTTTTGTCGCCGTCAGCAGAACCTTTGGATCCACCACAAGCAACTAAAGAAAGAGCCATTACAGCTACTAAGAGTAAGCTAAGTAACTTTTTCATAGTTGTACCTCCTAAAAAGTTAAAAAAATAAATATGAAATTGTGGAAGCGGTTCCACAATTAAGCAAAAAAATGCACCCGACAGACTGTTACTTGAAGGAAAAATGATCCATCAGGCTTGTTTTCCTGCTTAATTATAAAAATCGCTTCAGAGCTTGAGTAGAATCGATTCCGGGGAAAAGAGTAAACAACCGAAAATGACATGGAAACAGTTGTTGCCTCTTAAAAGAGTGGACATAATGTGGAATCGGTTCCACGTCTGATAGAATCAATATAGCATACGATTAGCATATTTGTCAACGGTTAAATTATTATTCGTATACAGGCAAATACTGCAAAAATCTAACATTTTGGTATCAATTGCTTTCATTTCCATATGAGATATGATTGATAAACCCCAGTATTTTGGCTATAATTATGTAAATGTAATTTTTAGAATTTTGAAGGAATGTTACGATTAGGGTATAAGGAATAATTATGGCTAGTATTTCAGATGTTGCAAAGAAGGCAGGAGTGGGGGTAGGAACTGTCTCAAGAGTAATAAGCGGGAACGGCTACGTTGCAGAAAAGACCAGGGAGAGAGTGGAAGCTGCAATTGAAGCATTGAATTATGTGCCGAATGAAATGGCAAGGAACCTTACCAGACAGCGGTCAAAAACCATTGGCTTGATCGTGCCTGATATCACCAATTTTTTCTTTTCCATGTTAGTGAATGAAGTGGAACAGCGTCTCCATAAGTTAGGATACCGGACACTGTTATGCAGCTGCAATGGAGATAAAGACAATGAAAAGGACTATCTGGACCATCTGGATCAGAACCTGGTAGATGGAATTATCACCGCATCCAGTTTACTGTCCGGTGAACGGTATGCCAATATCAAAAAACCTATGGTGTCTTTAGAATGTATACTCTCTGAAGATATCCCAATGGTTTGTACAGATCACAAAGAAGGTGGACGAAGAGCTGCTCAGATGTTGATTAACGCAGGCTGTCAGCATGTATTACAGTTTAGAGATTCCTTAGATCAGCAGATCAAGGACAGAGGAGAAGAATTTCAGGCGACGTTAGATCATTTTCCATATGCACTTCGCCATATCGAGTTTGAGAGAGTAATCAGAGAAGCAGGTATAAAGTACAGCGAAGTATTTACCAACGGTGCAGTATCCATGCGGGAACAGAGACACCGTGCGGAAGATGGATTTAATCTCTATTCCGATGTGGATGGAGTGATGGCAACCGATATTCTGGCATTGCAGTATGCCCATGTTGCCATGTCCCATGGAAAGAAGATACCAGAAGAATTGAAGATTGTGGCTTATGATGGTACAGATCTGGTGAAGATTTTCTATCCGGAGCTCAATTCCATCGTTCAGCCGGTTGCAATGATTGCCGAGAAGGCAGTAGAACTGCTCATTCAGCAGATTCGCGGAGAAAAAGTGGAAGAGATGATTAATATCCTTCCAATCTATACACTTGAAAAGTGGAAGTAGACAATATTGCTATTATCAAAGAACATTGTGCTATATCACAGTGTTCTTTTTGTATTAAGCATAATTTTGAAAGATGAGTGAGTTTTTCTGAAGTTTTTAGTAGTACTGTCTGTTTTTGAGTTGAAGCGTGAAGGAAGGTATCAATATAAAAAAGAGACTGTCACATAAAGCAACAGTCTCAAAACACCACAATTATTCACTTTCCAGATTCTTCTGCGCTGCACTGAGCATCAGCTTGATTCGGTTCACCTGGTTAACTTCAGATGCACCCGGGTCATAGTCGATGGCTACGATATTCGCCTTAGGGAAAGCAAGTCGTAATTCCTTGATTACCCCTTTACCTACAACGTGGTTTGGTAAGCAGGCAAATGGCTGTGTGCAGACGATGTTTGGTGCGCCTGAGTGGATTAACTCAATCATCTCGCCGGTTAAGAACCAGCCTTCACCAGTCTGGTTTCCTAAGGAGACAAATGGTTCTGCGTAGGAAGCAAGATCCTGGATCCTTGCAGGTGCATCAAAACGTTTGGATTTTTCAAGCTCTTTTCGAAGTGTGGAGCGGTAGCGTTCCACAAAGGAGATACCTGCACGGGAAGCAAGCACATCTTTTTTGGAACGTCCAAGGTATTTTTCCTTGTATTCCATGTTGTAGAAGCTGTATAAGAAGAAGTCTAATAAATCAGGCATAACTGCTTCCGCGCCTTCTGCTTCTAAAAGATCTACTAAATGGTTGTTTGCATCCGGTAAGAACTTAACTAAGATTTCACCTACGATACCAACACGAGGTTTCTTGATGTCGAGAAGCTCGATTTCATCAAAGTCTCGGATGATACCACGGATATTTCTTCTGAATTCAGAGAACTTACCGTTCTGAACGGATTTCTGACAACGTTTTCTCCACATTGCGTGAAGCTCATTTACAGAACCTGGAGTTCTTTCGTAAGGTCTTGTACGATAAACCACTCTCATGAATAAGTCACCGTAAACGATGGCCTGAATTGCCTTGTTGACAAAAGCAGGAGTGATTTTAAAGCCTTCATTCTTTTCGATACCCTGAACAGATAAGGAGATTACTGGGATATGTCCCATGCCAGCTTTTTCAAGGGCACGACGGATAAATCCGATATAGTTGGTTGCACGACATCCGCCACCGGTCTGGGTAATCATAACCGCTACCTTATCATTGTCATATCTTCCGGAGAGAAGGGCAGTCATAATCTGACCGACAACGATTAAGGATGGATAACATGCATCGTTGTTTACATATTTTAAGCCAGTGTTGATGCCTTCTTTACCCATCTCAGGAAGAATCTCCAGATTATATCCTGCAGATTTGGCAGCTGGCTGTAAAATGTCGAAATGGATTGGTGACATCTGTGGACAAAGCAGTGTGTAACCAGAATCCTTCATCTCTTTTGTGAATTCCACGCGATTAATGTTGGCTGGAACTGGCTGTGGTTCGATGCCACGACGCTTACGCACGCCAACTGCAGAGATTAAGGAACGGATACGAATTCTTGCAGCACCTAAATTGCTTACTTCGTCAATCTTCAGTACGGTGTAGATACGACCGGACTTGGATAAGATGTCATTGACACAGTCTGTGGTAACTGCATCTAAGCCACAACCGAAGGAGAAGAGCTGGATCACCTCAAGCTGAGGATGCTTCTTCGCATAGTTGGCAGCTTTGTAAAGTCTGGAATGATACATCCACTGGTCAGATACGATGAGTGGTCGTTCGATATCATTGCCTAAATGGGAGATGGAATCTTCGCTTAATACGGCAATTCCGTAGGAAGTGATCAGTTCCGGAATACCATGGTTGATTTCTGGGTCAACGTGGTATGGACGGCCACAGAGAACGATTCCTGTGTTGCCTGTTTCAGCAAGCCATGCAAGGGCTTCTTCCCCTTTCGCTTTAACATCGAGACGAACGTGTTCCGCTTCTGTGTAAGCATTCTCTACTGCATTGATGATTTCCTTCTTGGAAATGTCATAGGCCTCGCCTAATTCTTCGTAGAGACGACGGGCAAGTGCAGTTGGATTATCCAGTGCTAAGAATGGATTCATAAAATGAATGCTGTCATCATGAAGCTCATCCATGTTGTTCTTGATATTTTCTGCATAGGAAGTAACCATTGGACAGTTGTAGTGGTTGTTTGCATCTGGAGATTCGTTCTGTTCATATGGAATACATGGATAGAAGATGTCCTTGATGCCATGGTCAATTAACCATTTCACATGTCCGTGGGCTAACTTGGCTGGATAACACTCGGATTCACTTGGGATGGATTCGATTCCAAGCTCATAAATCTTCTTGGAAGACTTTGGAGAGAGGATAACACGGAATCCCAGTGTGGTGAAGAATGTATACCAGAATGGGTAGTTTTCATACATATTCAGTACTCGTGGAAGACCCATCACGCCACGAGATGCTTTATCTTCTTTTAATGGCTTGTAGCCAAAGATTCTGTCTAATTTATACTGATAGAGGTTTGGTACGTCAGTATTGGTCTTTTCTTTTCCAGCGCCCTTCTCACAGCGGTTACCTGTGATAAAACGACGATTTCCGGAGAACTTGTTGATGGTAAGTAAGCAGTGGTTCATACAGCCTTTACATCTGGCCATGCTTGTGGTTACTTCAAGATTTAAGATTTCCTCGATGGAGAGCATGTTGGAAGTCATGCCATCTTCGTAACGTTCTCTGGCAATTAAAGCCGCGCCAAATGCACCCATAATACCTGCAATGTCCGGGCGGATCGCCTGACAGCCGGAGATCAGCTCAAAGCTTCGTAAAACTGCATCATTGTAGAAAGTACCACCCTGTACAACGATATTCTCGCCCAAATCCTTTGGATCAGTTAACTTGATTACTTTTAAAAGAGCGTTCTTGATAACGGAATATGCAAGACCTGCAGAAATATCTGCTACGGAAGCGCCTTCCTTCTGAGCCTGTTTTACCTTGGAATTCATGAATACGGTACAACGGGAACCGAGGTCGATCGGTGTCTGTGCGGTCAATGCCACTTTGGCAAAATCCTGTACGCTGTAGTTTAATCCCTTGGCAAATGTTTCGATGAAGGATCCACATCCTGAGGAGCAGGCTTCATTTAACATAACGTTATCAACTGCATTGTTCTTAATCTTGATACATTTCATATCCTGACCGCCGATATCTAAGATACAGTCAACGTCAGGGTTGAAGAATGCTGCTGCATAGTAGTGCGCGATGGTTTCTACTTCACCGAAATCAAGCTCTAAGGCTGCCTTGATGAGGGCTTCCCCATAACCTGTGGAGCAGGAAGCGACGATGTTGGCTTCTGCAGGGATGATTTCGCTGATTTCTTTTACCGCTTTGATGGTTGTATTCAGTGGACTTCCGTTGTTGGAAGAGTAGAAGCTGTATAAGAGCTGTCCGTCTTCGCCTACTAAAGCAACCTTGGTTGTTGTGGAGCCGGCATCGATTCCTAAGAAACAGTTGCCGTGGTAGGTTCTGATGTCACCCTTCACAACCTTATGCTGGCTGTGTCTTTCAAGGAACGCATCATATTCTGCCTCATCCTTGAAAAGTGGGTCCATACGTTCTACTTCCACTTCTAATTTAATGTCTTTTCCAAATTCCTCTAACAGGTCTGCCAGTGAGATGACACAGTTTTCATCTGCATGAAGTGCTGCACCCATTGCTGCGAATAAGTGGGAATGGGTTGGTGCAATGATTTCTTCATCCTTTAATTTTAAGGTGCGAATAAATGCTTCCTTTAATTCGGAAAGAAAGTGGAGTGGGCCGCCAAGGAATGCAACGTTACCACGAATTGGTTTTCCGCATGCTAATCCGGAGATTGTCTGATTTACAACTGCCTGAAAGATGGAAGCAGAAAGATTCTCCTTGGTTGCACCTTCGTTGATCAAAGGCTGAATGTCTGTTTTTGCAAATACACCGCATCTGGCAGCGATTGGATAGATGGTATCGTAGTTTTTCGCATATTCATTCAGACCGGAAGCATCTGTCTGTAACAGAGTCGCCATCTGGTCAATGAAGGAACCAGTTCCACCGGCACATACACCGTTCATTCGCTGGTCAATACCATTGGTGAAATAGATGATTTTTGCATCTTCGCCACCTAATTCGATGGCAACATCACAGTGAGGCGCGTAGTCCTGAAGTGCTTCAGACACACAGACAACCTCCTGACAAAATGGGATGTTCAGATACTGGGAAATAGCCATACCACCGGAACCGGTTACAGTAGGCATCAACTCGATATCACCGCCTAATTTGGCACGTGCATCCCTTAAAAGGTCAGATAATGTTCCTGGAATGTTAGCAAAATGTCGTCTATAATCAGAGAATAAAATCTCGTGATGTTTGTTGATAATAATAACTTTTACTGTGGTAGATCCAATATCAATACCTAAACGTGTTTTCATAGTAATACCTCATTTTTCTAAAATTCTAAAAAAATCGAAAAGTAGACCATTATTGCTATTATATAAGAAGATATTTGAAAATACAAGATGCATTGTCTATTATTTATTGCGAATTAATTGGTTATTCTGAATTTGACAAATATGCGCAACTTTTCTATAATTATTTTGATAATCGGATATTTATGTCGAAAATCAGGTGTGTTAAAAGTTGAAAGGGTTTAGTAATGCTTCGTATTTTTCAGACAGTTAAGCGTAAAGTCGTTGAGATCGATACAATTGAAGAAGGCTGCTGGATTGCTTTGACAGATCCAACTGCACGAGAACTGTTTCGCGTTACCAGTGAGATTGGCATTGATATGGACGCATTGAGAGCGCCGTTAGATGAAGAAGAGCGAGCACGTATTGAAGTGGAAGATTATTATACTTCCATGATTTTTGATATTCCGACTATTGAAGAGAGAAATGAAAAGAATTATTACATGACAATTCCATGTGGTGTGTATATTACCGAGGATCATATTGTAACGGTGTGCTTAGAGGACAACGCAATCTTAAAGTCCTTCATGGAAGGTAAGGTTCGAAACTTCTGGACCAATCGCAGGACCAGATTTATGCTTCAGATTTTGAACCGTGCAGTTACCGTATACCTTCAGTATCTTCGTATGATTGATAAGAAGAGTGATGAATTTGCGGAGAAGATGCATGAGACAACAGAGAATCAGGCGCTGGTAGATATGTTAGAGCTTCAGAAGTCTCTGGTATATATCTCAACATCCTTAAGATCCAATGATGTAGTTTTAGAGAGACTCCGCAAGATCAAAACCTTAAAGTTCTTCCAGGAAGATGAAGAGCTCTTAGAAGACGTGGTAATCGATCACAAACAGGCACTGGAGATGGCAGACATTTATGACAGCGTCCTTAGTGGAACAATGGATGCCTATGCTTCGGTTATCTCCAACAACATGAATATTGTCATGAAGGTACTTACGATTATTTCCATTGTCATGGCGGTTCCAACGCTGATTGCCAGTGCCTGGGGGATGAACGTACCTGTACCACTTGCAGAGCATACCCATGGCTTTTTGCTTCTCTGTATTGCTTCTGCAGTGCTGAGTGGATTCTGCCTATTAATATTGAAGAAACTGGATATGCTTTAGAATAACATTTAGGAGAAGAAGATGAATTTTTTAGATAAATTAGAACAGAAATTTGGAAGATATGCTATCAGGGATTTAGCAAGATACCTTTGTTTCTGCTTTGTTGCAGGGGCAGTCATTGATTTTGTTGCACCAGGGATTTATGATACCTATCTTTCTCTGAATCCGTATATGATCCTCCATGGACAGGTATGGCGTCTGGTAACATTTTTACTGGCACCCCTTGTGAATATGAGATCGATCATTGGGATTTTATTTATCTTTTTTGTGATTTCCCTCTATTATAATATCTGTCTTACCCTGCAGAGAATTTGGGGGGATTTTCGATTCAATATGTATATGCTGACTGGTATTTTAGGTACCATTCTCTCAGCATTTATCTTATATTTTGTTACGAAATTCCAGTTTATTATGATGGACAGCTACTATATTCAGCTGGCCCTGTTCCTCGCATTTGCTTCCCTCTTTCCAAATCAGGAACTGCTTTTATATGGAATCTTACCAGTGAAGATGAAGTGGCTTGCCTACATTGATGTGGCTTATCTTGTCTACAGCTTTGTTATGGCCGGTGGTGGCATGTACGGATGGTGCGTACGAGTTTCCATCATCGTTTCTATCCTGAACTTCCTGATTTATTTCTTTGCAGGAAGAAATGGCCGCAGATATCGTCCAAGTGAAATCAAAAGAAAGAGAGAATTTAAAAAACGCGTACAACCGCCAGTGAAAAATGGTGCCAGACATAAATGTGCGGTTTGTAATAGAACTGAGCTTGACGATCCTACATTAGAATTTCGTTACTGCTCAAAATGTGAGGGTAATTATGAGTATTGCCAGGACCATCTATTTACCCACACCCACGTTAAATAAACTGAGTGATTTTTAAGAGGAGAAACTACTATGCTCAAAAAGAGAACGAAAATCGTTTGTACAATGGGACCTAGTACAGACAATCCAGAAGTATTAAAAGAACTGATGAGATCTGGTATGGACGTTGCACGTCTGAACTTCTCTCATGGTTCTCATGAAGAACAGTTAGAAAGAATCAATATGATCAAAGCCTGCCGTGAAGAATTAGGCCTTTACACAGCAATCCTTTTAGATACAAAAGGACCTGAAATCCGTACAGGTGTATTCGCTGAAGGTAAAGTAGAAGTAGTTGCAGGACAGGAATTTACATTAACTACAGAAGATATCGAAGGAACCAACGAAAGAGTAAGCATCACATATGATGAACTTCCACAGGACGTAACAGTTGGAAACAGTATCTTAGTAGATGATGGTCTGATCGAATTAAAAGTTAAATCCACAACAGATACAGAAATCGTTTGTGAAGTAGTAAATGGCGGTGTAATCGGCAGCCGTAAAGGTATCAACGTACCTAACGTAAAAGTTAACCTTCCAGGTATCACAGACAAAGATAAAGAAGACATCATCTTTGGTCTTGAAAATGGTATCGACTTCATCGCTGCTTCCTTCATCCGTGATGCAGACGCAGTTCGTGAAATCAGATTCTTATGTAACATGTTCGGTGGCGGAAGAAGAATCGGCATCATTCCTAAAATCGAAAACATGGAAGGTGTTGAAAACTTAGACGAAATCCTTTCCGTATCCGATGGTTTAATGGTTGCTCGTGGTGACTTAGGTGTTGAAATCCCAGCTGAAGATGTACCATACATCCAGGGACAGATCATTAAAAAATGTAACAACGCATTTAAGCCAGTTATCACAGCTACTCAGATGTTAGACTCCATGCAGCGTAATCCACGTCCAACACGTGCAGAAGTAACAGACGTATCTAACGCAATCAAAGAAGGTACAGATGCAATCATGTTATCCGGCGAAACAGCTGCTGGTAAATATCCAATTGAATCTGTTAAGATGATGGCTAAAATTGCTGAATCTACAGAACTTCACCTTGCAGACAAACCAAAGACATTCCGTCAGAAATATGTAGACAAATCTACATCTGCAGCAGTTGCATACGCAGCAGTAGAAACATCCTGCAACATCAATGCCAAATGCATCGTTGCATCTTCTGTTTCCGGTTTTACAGCTCGTATCGTATCCAACTTCAGACCTAACGCATTAATCGCTGGTCTTTCTCCAAAGGAAGATGTATTAAGAAGAATGCAGTTATTCTGGGGTGTACAGCCAGTAAAATCCTACAAAGTATCCACAACTGATGAAATCTTCGAATCTGCAATTCGTATCATCAGTGACGAAGGTCTTGTTCGTACAGGTGACCGTGTGATCTTAACAGGTGGTGGCCCAGCTGACAAACGTGGCAAGGGTGTAACAAGCTTACTGAAGGTTGCAGAAATCCAGTAATTTGTTGTATAATTAAATAGTGATTTTAGAACTATGCGGCAGGTGTAATCTAGATTACACCTGCCTTTTTTGAGGTAATACTATGATTTTTGCAGAGCATCTTTATGTTGGTGAAAGCATTCAACATAAGCTGGAACGGATTCGCTCTAAGATGGAACAGAATAAATTTCTGATGGAAATTTACTGCATCACCAAGGCTTCGAATCCTCATAATCTTTATGATATTTATAATTATCTGGAATTTCGTCAGCCTTATTATAAGGATAAGAATATCACTGTGCTGGGCATTGCCGGAACGAAAGATGAAGCATTTGAACTGGTGACAAGGATGCTCCTCGAAGAAAAGGTGGTGGGATAGCATGGCTGTATGTTTGACAGTTCTTCTCGCCATTTTGAAGATATTGGGACTGCTTTTACTGGCGCTTGTGGGATTGATCCTGCTGATTCTTGGCATCCTGTTATTTGTTCCAGTCAGGTATCGGTTGATAGGAGAATTTGACGAGAAGAAGGGTGGAGAAGCCCAGATTTCCTGGTTGGGACCGGCAGTGAAGATTACCGGCGGCTACTATTATAAAGGAAGCGAACTGTTCTATCAGGGGAAGGTCCTGGGACTTTTGATGGTGACGAATGGAGATGAGAAGACTTTTCCAGATAAGATTTCCGACTGGAAGGATGCCAGAGCTAAAAAGAAACGCCTGAAGGAACAGGCAAAGAGGGATAAAGCAAGAGAAAAAGAGAGAAGAAAAGAGAAAAAAGAAGAAAAACCAGTTTCTACAACAACGACGCCGAATATAAATACAATAACGCCACAGACATCCGAGACTGCAAAACCCGACTTTTCCAGTTATGCAGACTACGAACAGAAAGCAGAAACAAAAAGAGATGACAACTTTACTGGTACTTACACTCCTTTTCAGTATTTTGAGGAAGAAGTTCCAAGAGAAAAGCTGAGTGAGAAAATCAATAGAATAATCGAGAAGATCAAAACCACATTGGAAGGCATTCGCAATAAATCAGAGGAAGTGAATGAGAAAATAGAAGATGTGGTGGATAAGTTTGAAGAAGTGGAGCGCTTCTACTATGAGAATGAATCGCAGTATGCGATGCAGAAGATGTTAAAGCTGATCAAACGAACGATTCTTTATGTGCTTCCAACGGGTGGAGACGGAGAGATTTACTTCGGATTTTGTGATCCGTCCATTACGGGCAGATTGTATGGGATTTGCTGTGCCTTAGGTCTGGCCGGAGCGAAGTGGGTCAACCTGTATCCAAACTTTCAAGAAGCTGAATTTCATGGAAAGTTGAGTGTCAAAGGAAGATTGCGACTATTTTATTTTGTACGCACAGGTCTTGTGATCATTTTAGATAAAAAGTTAAGAAATGTATATAAAAAAGGAAAGAAGGTAATTGGACATGAGTAATAAACAGGATTTTGGATCAACCATTGCTTCATTATTTAATGGAATGGATGCATTCTTCTCCAGCAAAACAGTAGTAGGAGAACCAATTAAAGTAGATGATAGTACAACAATTATTCCTTTGGTGGATGTATCTTTCGGTATGGGTGCCGGAGAAACTGCCAGCGGCATCAGTAACAAAAACCGCGGCGGCGGTGGTATCGGCGGCAAGATGTCTCCAAGTGCTGCAATCATTATCCAGGATGGCAGAGCCAAGTTAATCAGTGTGAAAGCGCAGGATACCATCTCTAAAATTATTGATTTTGTTCCAGAAGTGATCGATCGTTTTATGCCGAACGATGGCATGACCAATGATGAAGTAAAAGACCTGGTAAAGGAAGCGCAGGCTGATCAGGAATAATCTTTAGGATTAGTCTTTGGAATTATAAAAAATCAACTGAATCAAAACAATAATAAAAAGACCTGAAACGAAATTGTTCCAGGTCTTTTACACGCGTGTCAATTCTTTTAAAATATATTCAAATAACAATCTGATTAAGCTCTTTCAACTTTTCCGGATCTTAAGCAAGAAGTACAAACGTACATTTTTTTAGAACCGCCTTCTGTTTTAACTTTTACAGATTTGATATTGGACTTCCACATCTTGTTGGATCTTCTATGAGAATGACTCACTTTAATACCGAAATGAGCACCTTTCTGACAAATTGCACATTTAGCCATGACATGCACCTCCTTAAATTTAAAGTTCATGCGCTCAATATGAGCTAACAACTATTACATCTTAACAGAACGACAATCAAAAATCAAGAAATTTTTATAAAAAACTGAAGATATTTTCCCTTCCATCATAAAACTGTTTTCATTTGAGAGAAACTATAGTATAATAGCATAGAATATGTATATTCGTAAAAAGACATTTTCACTATATTGAGATTAAAAATAATCATTTTGGAGGTAATGTAACGTATGAAGGGACATATGGATACAGATAAAGGTAGAATTACTGTGGATGCTAATGTTTTAGCAAAATACGCAGGGATTTGTGCTTTAGAATGCTTTGGTATCGTTGGGATGGCAAGTGTAAACACAAAAGCAGGCATTGCAGACTTATTAACACGTGAACATGTGAAAAAGGGTGTACGTGCAGTCATTGATGAAGATAATGAAATCACAATTGATTATCATATCATCGTGGCATATGGTGTAAGTATTGCCGTTGTTGCTGAGAACTTAATTGATACCGTTACATATAAAATTGAAGAATTTACTGGCTTAACAGTAAAGAAGATCAACATTTTTGTTGAAGGAGTGCGCGCACTCGACTAATACTCAATCATTTAAGGAGGATAATTAGAATGAATCAGATTGACGCTAGCACTCTCCAGAAGATGTTTCTTGGCGGTGCGAAGAGAATCGAAGCAAATAAAGAATACATTAATGAACTGAATGTCTTTCCAGTGCCAGATGGAGATACAGGAACGAATATGTCCATGACAATCATGGCAGCAGCAAAGGAAGTAGGCGGTCTTGAAAATCCGGATATGCATGAACTTGCGAAAGCAATTTCCGGTGGTTCTTTAAGAGGCGCAAGAGGTAACTCTGGTGTTATCCTTTCACAGTTATTCCGTGGATTCACAAGAGCAATCAAGTATGAGAAGGTTCTTACAACTGAACTCATCGCAGAAGGATTTGACAAAGCTGTTCAGACTGCATATAAAGCAGTTATGAAACCAAAAGAAGGTACCATTCTTACTGTTGCTCGTGTAACAGCAGAAAAAGCAGCTGAAATCGCAGCAGAAACAGATGATATCGATACATTCTGCCAGGAAGTATTGAAGGTAGCAGATGAAATCCTTGCTCAGACACAGGAGATGTTACCAGTATTAAAAGAAGCAGGCGTTGTTGACTCCGGTGGACAGGGTCTTGTTGAAGTATTAAAGGGTGCATATGATGCATTCTGTGGTAAAGAAATCGACGTGGAAATCCCAGTTGTTAAGAAGGTAGCTTCTACCATGGCTTCCAGCAGCGAAATCTCCACAGCAGATATCAAATTTGGATATTGTACAGAATTTATCATTTTACATAACGATACATTTACAGAAGATGATGAAGTTGAGATGAAACAGTTCTTATCTTCCATCGGTGACTCTCTAGTAGTAGTTGCAGATGATGAAGTAGTAAAAGTACATGTTCATACCAACCATCCAGGTCAGGCCTTCGAAAAAGGTCTTACATATGGTCAGCTTACGAACATGAAGGTTGACAATATGAGAATGGAACATGAAGAAAAGTTAATCAAAGATGCATCTAAGATTGCAGCGGCTGAAAAAGAAGCAAAGAAAGCAGAACCTATGAAACCTATGGGATTCATTGCAGTTTCCGTTGGTGATGGCATGGGTGAGATCTTCCGTGGTTTAGGCGTTGACTGCTTAATCGAAGGTGGTCAGACTATGAACCCAAGTACAGAAGATATGCTTAACGCAATCGATCAGGTACATGCAGAGAATATCTTCATTCTTCCTAATAATAAGAACATTATCCTTGCAGCAGAACAGGCAAGAGATATTACAGAAGATAAGAACATTATCGTAATCCCTACAAAGACTGTTCCACAGGGTATTGCAGCAGTGATTTCCTATGTGGCAGAAGCTTCTGTTGAAGAAAATCAGGACGTAATGTTAGATGCGATTTCCATCGTGAAGACAGGACAGGTTACTTACGCAGTTCGTGACACATCCATCAGCGGTAAGGAAATCAAGATTGGCGATATTATGGGTATTGATGATGACGGCATCAAAGCAGTTGGTCCTGAAATCAATGCTACAACAATCGAATTATTACAGGGTATGGTTGATGAAGACAGCGAATTAATCACTGTTTACTATGGTTCTGAAGTAACACAGGAAGATGCAGAAGCACTTGCGGAAGAAATCGAAGAAGCTTTTGAAGACTGTGATATCGAAGTACAGAATGGTGGTCAGCCAGTATACTATTACTTATTATCAGTTGAATAATCATGCAGGGAGCAGATTCTATTCGCTCTCTGAAAGGAATTGGCGAGAAAAGCGAGAAAACCTTCCATTTGGCAGGTATTGATACCATCGACGATTTAGTCACCTGGTATCCCCGCTATTATCTGACCTATGATGAACCAGTATATATTGCGGACGCCCAGCCGGGTGTCCGCATTGCTGTTTTAGGGAAGATTACCAACCAGGTGGCATATCGACAATTCAGAGGGCTCAAAATCACAAGTTGTAATATCAGAGATCATTCGGGAACGATGGTACTGACCTGGTTCAACATGCCATATCTAAAAAGCACCCTTCATATGGGTGATTCCCGCATATTTGTAGGCACACCGGTAATCAAGAATGGCAGAGTTGTAATGGAACAGCCGGAAATCTATACCATGGAGGCCTACGAGAAGCAGAGGGAGACCCTGCAGCCGGTATATCCCCTCACCAGGGGACTGACTAATAAGATGGTGGCGAAAGCAGTTTCCCAGACTGTATCCTATATGGAACATATGGATGAATATCTTCCATCCTCCATTGTGTCAAAATATGGTTTGATGGGATATGGACAGGCCCTGAAGAATGTTCATTTTCCAGTGGAGAAGGCGCAGGTGGCAAAGGCGAGACAGCGACTGATGTTTGATGAATTCTTTATCTTTTTAGCTGCCATGCGCATGGTGAAGGAACGGACGGGAGTCATTGAAAACCATTATGAAATCAAAGATACGAAAGAAAGCCGTCATTTTGAGGAACATCTGCCGTTTACGTTAACCGGTGCACAGGCTAGAGCATTGGCTGAGATGAAAAGCGATCTCCTTAGGGGAGAAGTCATGAACCGATTAGTCCAGGGGGATGTAGGTTCCGGGAAGACCATTCTGGCCATGATTCTTCTATTGATGTGTGCCACATCGGGCTACCAGGGTGCATTGATGGCGCCTACGGAAGTACTGGCAGTGCAGCATTATGAAAGCTTCACGAAGATGCTTGCTCCTTATGGCATTCATGTGGAATTGCTCACTGGATCCACAACGGCTAAGAATAAACGAGACATTTACAAACGCTTAAAGCAGCATGACATCGATATTATCATCGGAACCCACGCATTGATCCAGGATAAGGTGGAATATGATCAGCTGGCTCTGGTTATTACCGATGAGCAGCATCGATTTGGTGTCCGTCAGAGAGAGGCACTATCAAGAAAGGGCTATGAACCACATGTCCTTGTTATGAGTGCCACACCAATCCCAAGAACACTGGCCCTGATTATGTATGGGGATCTGGATATCTCGATCATTGATGAGCTCCCGGCAGACCGACTTCCCATCAAAAACTGTGTGGTCAACACCGGATATCGTCCAAATGCATACCGATTCATCACAAAACAGGTGCAGATGGGCAGACAGGCCTATGTGATCTGTCCGATGGTTGAGGAAAGCGAGAATGTGGAAGCGGAGAATGTCACAGAATATACCAAAATTTTAAAGAATAATCTGCCACCTTCCATTCGTGTAGAGTGCCTGAATGGACGAATGAAGGCGAAGGATAAGAATGATATTATGGAACGCTTCGGAAAAGGCGAGATTGATGTCCTTGTGTCAACGACAGTCATTGAGGTCGGGATCAATGTGCCTAACGCCACCGTTATGATGGTTGAGAATGCAGAACGATTTGGCTTAGCACAGCTTCATCAGCTTCGCGGTCGAATCGGACGAGGCGCCCATCAGTCTTACTGTATCTTTATTGCAGGAAAAGACAATGAAGAGACGAAGAAACGTCTGGAAATACTGAATAAATCCAACGATGGATTTTTCATTGCCAATGAAGATCTGAAGTTGAGGGGACCGGGAGATTTCTTTGGGATCAGACAGAGCGGCATGATGGATTTCGTGCTGGCTGATATTTATGACAATGCAGACCTTTTGAAGATGGCATCCGATGCCATGAACGATTTGGAGACATCGGGATTTTCCTTTACGAAGCTTAGCAATGACAGGTTGAAAAAACAGCTGGAGCTGGCACTGCAGCTATAAGCGCTGGCAGCAGAATCGGACAGTCATTTCCAGATTCAGATAGAGTAGCAGACAGAATAAAAGTACAGGAGGTAACCCATGGAAGAGAGAGTACGTTACGAATTGGTTTATACAGGACGCGTTCAGGGCGTTGGTTTTCGCTACTGGGTACATTCTCAGGCGGTAAAAAATCGTTTGACCGGATGGGCACGCAATGAATATAATGGCAGTGTCACCGTTCAGATTCAGGGGCTCCGTTCCCAGATCGAACGATTTGAATATGACGTGCAGAACGGTTACAAATATATGCGTATCGATCATGTGGCAAAGACAAGAATTCCATATGACACCGATGAGAGAAGATTTGAAGTGAGATATTAAGTATGAGAGTAATTTCCGGCAAGGCAAAAAGCCTTCGTTTAAAGACAATTGAGGGGATGGATACCAGACCGACCCAGGACCGTATCAAGGAAACCCTGTTTAACATGATTTCTGCTGACGTGGGTGGCAGTGTATTCTTAGATCTTTTTTCCGGCAGCGGCGGAATCGGCATTGAAGCCTTAAGTCGCGGAGCGAAAAAGGCGGTTTTCGTGGAAAAAAGCCCGAAGGCCATGAATTGTATCCGTGATAATCTGAAGTTTACCCGTCTTGATCAGGATGCCAGACTGATGCAGACAGATGCAGTTACAGCAGTGCGTCAGCTTAATGGAACGGGAATCCTGTTCGATTACATTTTCATGGATCCGCCATATGGCAAGCTTTTGGAGAAGGAAGTGCTGATGGCGCTTCAGGACACAGATCTTTATGATGAGAAGACAGTCATCATTGTGGAATCTGACCTGCAGACAGAGTTTGATTATCTGGACGGAACAGATTTTGAGGTTTACAAAACAAAAAAATATAAGACAAACAAACATACCTTCATCTGGAAGGTACTGGAGGAAGAAGAATGAGTGTAGCAATTTATGCGGGTACATTTGACCCGATCACCAATGGACATATCGATATCATCAGGCGTTCAGCAGCACTGTTTGACAAAGTGGTTGTAGGCGTGCTGGTCAACATCAATAAGAAACCACTGTTCGAGATGGACGAACGTCTGGCGATGATCTGCGAAGTGTTGAAAGACTTTGAGAATGTGGAGGTTAAGACATTTTCCGGGCTTTTGGTGGAATTCGCCAAGCAGGAGGGGGCAAATGTCTTAGTGCGCGGTCTGCGTACAACCACTGACTTTGAGTATGAGCTGCAGATGGCCCAGATCAATCGTAAAATTGATGATCAGATTGATACCATGTTCTTTGCAACCAATCCGGAGCTTTCCTTTATCAGCTCTTCCGCAGTGAAGGAGCTTTGGAGCTATGACCAGGATATTTCCGGATATGTGCCAGAATATATCATTAGACAGATGCAAAACAAGAAAAAATAGTGTATAATAGAATTAGTATATTTTCGAGTTATATGGGCTATATATATTATTATGATAGAATGAGGAGAGAATGATCATGGCATACGAAGATGAAAGAAATTTAATTGAAATTCTTGATGATTTAGAAGATTTTATTGATGAAACCGGTACACCTGTGCGTTTCAGCAATGGCAAGATCGGTTTAGACCGTGAGATCTTAATGAGCATGCTTGCAGAACTCAGAGCACGTGTTCCAATGGATATTTCCCGTGGACAGCAGATCATTGAGACAGAGCAAAGCATCTTAGACGCAGCACGTGAACAGGCTGAAAATATCAAGGCTGATGCAACCATCCAGGCGCAGAGCATTGTGGAAGAAGCAATGAGAGAAGCATCTGAAGCAGTAGATCAGGAAGAAATTACAAAGATTGCTAAGAAGCATTCTGCAGAGATGAATGCACAGGCAGAAGATTATGTGAAACAGGCAGAAGAATATGCTGAGAAAGTAGTAGAGAAAGCTCAGGCAGATGCCAAAGAGATTCGCCTTGGTGCATTAGACTACACCTTAGAAACTGTGGAAGCATTAGAAAGCTTTGTTACAGACTTCAAGAAAGCACAGCAGGGTGTATTCGCACAGCTCATTGAAGGTCTTCAGATTGATTTAGAAGATATGGATCAGAACAGACGTCAGGTTGAAAACCAGATTTCTGCATTAAAGAGAAAGTAATCATAAGAATAAGATAAAAACTGCCGGTCAGTGTGATCGGCAGTTTTTTTATGCTTTTTTGTACAATGATATTATTTATAAGCGTTGGTTATTTTATCAACGGCGGTCTATGCAGATCGTCCGCCAACGCAGTCTGAAATTTTCTTCGGATGATCTGATAGTAGATTCTTCCTGAAGATAGATCTAATTCAAATGCTGCCCTCTGATCTTCATCCAGTACTTCTCCATAGTGAGATATCTTCTGTATCACCGGAATGCGGGCGCTTGTTTTCAGCAGTTTTAAGAGACCGGAAGCATCCTTTTGAAAACCAAGGATCTTGCCGTAGCATGGTTCCTTCTCATAATCGCTGGTGCGGATGGACAGTACCATGTGAAGCAGAAAACGGCTGATTCTTGTATAGGTAAAGTTTTTCGTCTTCACAAGCTGGATTAAATGTTCAAAGCTTCCTGCCTGATCCTGAAATTTTCTGATTCGGTCCCAGAGCTCCGGATGATAGTCGAGAATCTCTTCTGGGTGTGGCTCCACATCCAGACGGTAAAAAAGGAGGTCCGAAAGGTCATCTGAAGTCACCGGATATTCATAGGAAAATTCGATGGATAAGTATTGATTCATAGAAGATGGAAGCGCATTCGCCGGCGGTTTTCTGCCACTTAACAGCTCATTTCGAATGGCTGTTGCGGAGGCCAATGTCTCTGCGCCCTCTTTCCCCACACTGGTATCGTGGTAGTCTGCACCGATTCTCTGGATGATGACAGGGTGAAGTTTTGAACCTAACTGTCTGATTGCTTTGATATATTCAAGGCCAAGCAGGTTGTTGGGCTTCATAAGAATCTCTTCGAATGGGATATCTGAAGACGGTCCAAGATAAGCGCGAAGGGCATCCTGTCTTGCTGCAGGATAAGACGCACCATGCTTTAGTGCTGTCAAAAGCGCCTTCTTATATGGCGCTGGTTCTTCTATGAGAATGTCTGCTATTTGGCTTAAAATGGTGGTTTGTGCGGTCTCTGCACCGAAAACCAGGTCGTTCACACAACCCAATCCATCCAGGATTTTTACTGCCCCTCTGGCAAATCCTTCTGCACTTGATGTGGCATAGGTCACTGGAAGTTCGAGGATGAGGTCCGCGTAGTCAAGGGCTGCCGCCGCACGGGCGTATTTGTCACAGATTGCAGGGGCTCCCCGCTGGACAAAGTTGCCGCTCATGATGGTGATGATGTAGTCACTGCCGAGCTGTTTTCTAATCTCATTAAGCTGATATTTGTGGCCGTTATGGAACGGATTGTATTCACAGATTACTGCACTGATACGCATAAGGAAGTCCTTTCTTTTTACAGATATACTATTACTATTATACATACATTTCTAAAATAAAAACAATAAAAGAATCTATTGATATTAGTGAAGAAAACTAGTAAAATTATAGTTAGTGAATTATGAAATTTTATAATAAAGATAAGCCGAAAGGAGCAAGACGATGAGCTTTATTGATGTGATAAAAGAACGCGCAAAGCTAGACAAAAAAGCAATTGTACTTCCAGAAACAAGTGATATCAGAACACTGCAGGCAGCTGCAACCGTATTAGCTGAAGGAGTTGCAGATATTATTTTAGTAGGTAACAAAGAAGAAATCTTAGAATTAGCAGGTGATTTAGATATCAGCAAGGCAACATTTGTTGATCCTGAAACTACAGATCGCATGGATGCATACGTTGATTGCTTATGTGAAGCAAGAAAGAGCAAGGGATTAATGCCGGAAGATGCACGTGAAGTGTTATTATCCAACCCATTATTCTTTGGTGCAACTATGGTACGTATCGGTGATGCAGATGGTATGGTAGCCGGAGCGATCAACTCCTCCGCGAATGTACTTCGTGCAGCACTTCAGGTTGTTAAGACAGCACCAGGAACAAAGATCGTATCCGCATTCTTCTTAATGGTTGTACCTGACTGTGATATGGGTGCCAACGGCACATTTGTATTCGCAGACTGTGGTTTAAATCAGAATCCTAATGCAGAACAGTTAGCAGCAATCGCTGGCAGCTCTGCAGAATCTTTCAGAAGCCTTGTTGGTGAAGAACCTCGAGTAGCTATGTTATCCCACTCTACTGTCGGTAGTGCAAAACATCCGGATGTAGATAAAGTTGCAGAAGCAACACAGATCGCAAAGCGTGAATATCCAGATACTTTAATTTGTGGTGAATTACAGTTAGATGCAGCAATTGTTCCATCCGTAGCAGCGTCCAAAGCTCCAAGAAGTGAAGTAGCAGGTAAAGCGAATGTATTAGTATTCCCAGACTTAGATGCTGGCAATATTGGATACAAATTAGTTCAGAGACTTGCTAAGGCAGACGCCTATGGACCTGTCACTCAGGGTATTGCAAAACCAGTGAACGATTTATCCCGTGGATGTAATGCGGATGATATCGTTGGTGTAGTAGCAATCACTGCTGTTCAGGCTCAGAAATAATATCGAACGTAATTTTGTAATATTTTAATAAGGAGAAAGAACAATGAACATTTTAGTAATCAACTGCGGTAGCTCTTCCTTAAAGTATCAGCTTATCGACTCTGAAACAGAAAAAGTATTAGCAAAAGGTCTTTGCGAAAGAATTGGTATCGATGGTGCTTTAACACATCAGCCAGCAGGAAAAGACAAAATCAAAACTACACCAGCTATGGCTGATCACACAGTAGCTATTCAGTTAGTACTTGATCAGTTAACAGACGCTGAAGTTGGCGTAATCAAATCCTTAGACGAAATCAGTGCAGTTGGACACCGTGTTGTACATGGTGGTGAAAAATTCACAAAATCCTGCATCATCACAGACGAAGCAATCAAAGAAATCGAAGCTTGCAGCGTATTCGCTCCACTTCATAACCCAGCTTGCTTAATCGGTATCAATGCTTGTAGAACATTAATGCCAAACCTTCCAATGGTAGCAGTATTCGATACAGCTTTCCATCAGACAATGCCTGCAAAAGCATACCTTTACGCTTTACCAATCGAATATTATGAAAAATATGGCGTAAGACGTTACGGTTTCCACGGAACATCTCATCAGTATGTATCCCAGAAAGTTGCTGAAATGCTCGGCAAAGACATCAAAGATCTTAAGATCATCGTTGCTCATTTAGGTAATGGCGCTTCCTGTTCCGCAGTTATGAACGGTGAAGTAGTTGATACATCCATGGGTCTTACACCACTTGAAGGTCTTGTAATGGGAACACGTTCCGGTGACATGGATCCAGCAATCATGGAATTCATCGCTGACAAAGAAGGTTTAACAATGGCAGAAGTTATGAACGTACTCAACAAGAAATCCGGTGTATTAGGTATCTCCGGTGTTTCCTCTGACTTCCGTGACATCGCAAAAGCTGCAAAAGAAGGCAATGCGAACGCTCAGCATGCTTTAGACGTACACAGATATCGTGTAGCTAAGTACATCGGTGCTTACACAGCAGCAATGAACGGCGTAGATGCAATCGCATTCACAGCTGGTCTTGGAGAAAACGACGATGTATCCCGTGCAGCAATCGCTGACTACTTAGGATACTTAGGAGCATACATTGATCCTGCTAAGAACGACGTTCACGGCGAAGAAGCAATCATCTCCACAGATGATTCCAAAGTAACATTATTAGCTATCCCTACTAATGAAGAAATCATGATTGCTCGTGATACAGCAGCTTTAGCTAAATAATTGATTATTTGAATTGTTAGCGTTTTATAGAAGCAAATAATAAATATTAGGAGCCAGGGTTCATCCCTGGCTCTGTTATTCTGAAAAAAGAGTTTTACACAAAGGAGAGACTTACATGTTATTTAGTTTATCCCAGGTGTTATCCACCGCTAATTTTGAAGATGATTACAGTTTAGATCTTGATATGAACACTGTATCTTTCATGGGAAGCGAATATGAAATCGCGAAGAAGGAACCAGTTGTTTTCCACGCAGCTAATATTGGCAAGAACTGTATTCATTTAAAAGGGAAGACATCCCTTACATTAAACTTAGAATGTGCCCGCTGTTTAGATACTGTACCGATGGACTTTACAGTGGAATTTGATAAAGAATATAACCGATCCGATGAAACTGATGAATGGAATGAAGAATCCTTTATCAGTGGCAATGATCTGGATTTTGATGAATATATCTACGAAGAACTTGTGATGCAGATTCCGATGCAGGTGCTCTGTAAGGAAGATTGCAAGGGCATCTGTCCAAAGTGTGGCAAGAACCTGAATAAAGGTACCTGTGACTGTGATACCTTCGTTCCTGACCCAAGACTTGCCGGTTTACAGGATATTTTCAACAGCATGAAGTTAGACGATTAGGGAAAACTGATTGTGGATTAGTTGTGAATTACTTGTGGAATAGATGTGAAATAGCAGTGCAATAAAATCAAGAAATCGATTTAAAATCGCTTGACAAACCCACATGTAGTAGATATAATAGACAAGTCTGATGTATTAGCGAATACACTCGCTTTATGCCCATCAGCAGTGAAATGAGAAGATTCCCGCAATGCGGTGATCCAAGATATCTTAAAAATTTTTAAGGAGGTGTAAACCGTGTCTATCTGTCCAAAGAATAAATCTTCTAAAGGAAGAAGAGATAAACGTAGAGCTAACTGGAAGATGAGTGCTCCAACATTAGTAAAATGTAGCAAATGTGGCGAATTAATGATGCCTCACAGAGTATGTAAAGCTTGTGGATCTTACAACAAGAAAGAAATCATCACAGTTAAATAATTTATTTTTTTGTACGGCTTTTGGGTTTGTTACCATGGAATAGAGCCCGAAAGAACGAGTGTTTTTTTAATTAAAAAAATATAAGCGGATTACGCTAATGGAAGGAATCAGAGAAATCTGGTTCCTTTTTTGTGTGTTTGTGTGTTGGTTTGGGCATAGAGTAATCACAATCCAGTCCAGTACCCAAAAAAATCAGGGAGTTTGGGCATAACAAGCATAAATAAGTCATCGGTACCCACAGAATTAGCGATAATTGGGTATGCAATTGACTTTTGAGTGATTATTGCCCCAAAATTGGGCATAAAAGCATGTACAAGTCAGTCGTGTATCCAAAAAAATCAATAGATTTGGGCATAAGCAAGTGCAAATGACTTTGTTGTGTCCAATTTTCGTGATTTTCTTGTCTACAAATGATTGGAATTTTTCATTTGTGCCCAAATCAGATATAATAAACATAACAGGAGGTGTCTCGTGAGAAAGAAATTAATATTATTCCTAATTATCATCATCCTTGCTTTGATGATCGTACCCATCCTTTATTTTTTACCCAACAATCGAACTAAATCACCAGAAGTAAATACTGCAGAACAAAAGCCAGAGCCAATAGAGGAGTCCTTGATCAATCCTGAAGGAACGACTCTGGAAAGCCGCATTCATACACCTTCTGGTTTCAAGCGAGTAAAGGCAGAAGAAGACAGTCTTGTGGCCTTTTTGCGTGGTTATGCCATGAAAGAAGATGGAAGTCCGGTTCTGCTCTACGATGGCCGTGAGAAGAGCAGGAGCGATGTTGCCGTGGCAGTATTTACACTACCACTTGAGAACGAAGATTTGCAGCAATGCGCAGATTCCGTAATGCGTGTCTGGGGTGAATATTATTACCAGAGAGGAGAATACAGCAAGATAACATTTTCTCTCGGAGGAGGATTTGTGGCGAACTTTCAGACCTGGAGTGAAGGGGATGGAATCGGCATTGATGATGACCGATTATTCTGGAAGAGTAACCGTCAGAATGATGGCAGCTATGAATCCTTCAAGAAATTCATGAGAATCGTATTTGCCTATTCCGGAACGTTGAATATGGCGGAGGATTCCCGAAAAATTAACCAAGAAGAGCTGCAGGTGGGTGACATTTTCATCAAAGGAGGAAGTCCGGGACATGTAGTCATGGTTGTCGACATTTGCAAAGATCAGGATGGACGCAAAGCATTCCTGCTGGCTCAGGGCTATATGCCAGCTCAGGAATTTCACGTGATCAACAATCCATTACATGATGATGATCCGTGGTACTATGTGGATGAGATTGTGTACCCATTCCGTACGGCAGAATATACCTTCCCGGAAGGATCACTAAGACGATATAAATAAGTAGAAAAGCTGATCACCAAAATCACGTCTCTCACATAATAATTACAGAAAAATAACAACAAAAACCAACAGATTGCAAATGCCTGTTGTCAGACAATGTGGTATACTATCTTTAAGTAAAGGAGAAAAAAGAAAGGAACCAACATGAACAATTGGCGAGAAATCTATGAATCAAAAGTAACCACAGCAGAAGAAGCAGTGACTCACATCCAGGATGGCGACCTGGTAGTGATCGGGCATCTGGTAGGAGCACCTCTCGAGGTCATTGATGCTATGGTGAAGAATTATAAAAATTATCAGAACGTAACAACTACATCTATGCTCACAAGCGACGATCAGCCATATGCCAAACCGGAGTATCGAGGACATTTTTATCCGTGTCCGATGTTTCTGGGCAAAGAGACAAGAAAGGCACTGGCAGCAGGGTATGCGGATTATATACCGACACATTTTTCGGACGTACCTTACTTGCTGGAGAATATCAATCAGCCAGACGTGGCATTGATTGTAACCTCACCGCCGGATGAAGATGGTTATGTGAGCCTCGGTCTGACTGCAGATTATACATTGGCGGCTGCAAAGCTTGCAAGAACTGTTATTGCGGAAGTAAATCCAAACTGTCCATATATGTACGGTGATACGAAGATTCCGGTTTCACGAATTGAATGTATTGTTGAAACAGATCGTGAAATTCCGGCAGCACCAAAGACTCAGGTGGGTGACTTAGAGCGTGCCATTGGGAAAAATGTTTCTGAACTGATCAAAGATGGTGACTGTCTCCAGATTGGTCTCGGCGCTATTCCAGATGCGATTCTGGAATTCCTGACAGACAAAAAGGATCTTGGTATCCAGTCTGAAATTATCGGGGACGGCGTGAAAACCTTATATGATGCAGGTGCCATCACAGGAGCGAAGAAGGAAATCCACACCGGCAAGATCATCGCAACGGCGCTCTACGGATCTCCATCCCTGAATGAATGGGCCAATAAGAATCCGATGTTTGAAATCTATCCAATTGATTACACCAACGATGTGAGAGTCATATCCCAGGTGAGCAATCTGGTGTCCATCAATTCCTGTCTCTCTGTAGATTTTACAGGGCAGGTATGCGCAGAGCAGATTGGGGACAACCTCTACAGTGGCGTCGGTGGGCTGAATGATTTTGTACGTGGTGCAAGAATGTCCAAAGGCGGCAGATCCATCATTGCATGTCCATCTTCAGCCAAAGGTGGAACCTTATCAAGAATTGTTCCGAAATTTGATGCAGGTATGGCAGTTTCAGTAACGAGAACCGACGTTGACTATATTGTAACGGAATATGGAGTGGCGGCACTGCGTGGCAGATCCTTTAAACAGCGTGCCAAAGCGCTCATTGCCATTGCCCATCCAAAGTTTAGAGAAGAATTAGAAGCAGAATATCGAAAGATGTTTGGTGAATAAGATAGAATAAATAACATAGAAAAGGGTATGTATCTTAAGATGTTAAGACGCATACCCTTCTTTTTGTATAACTAATATTCCGAAAAACGCTATTTTGCTACCAGCTGATACTCTCCGTCCACTGCAAACCGGTCAAGTCCCGGTAGACAGCATTCCTGCTGGCTGATTTGGTGATAGACTTTCAGGTAGTTGAAGTACCCATTCAATAATCTGGTCATTGATAAATTCTTCTTATATGTAAGAAATACACGGCGTCTGCAAAAATCATCTTTGACAAGAACACCAACCAGGCTGCCGAGCATCTTATTTTCATGAAAATACATGAAGGTGCTTTGTGGCATAAAGATGAAGCCCATGCCGCTTTGAATCTGGATAAATGGATCGTAAACTTCCAGCGTTTTTCGTATGACGGCCCCGCCATTTGCAAAGAATTCGTCAAATAAATCTCTCAGGCTTTCTGCGTTCTGATAGATGGTCAGCGTTTCGCCGGATAACTGTGAAATCCAGAGGGAATCCTGTGCCGCCAGAGGATGTTCCGGGGGAAGTAATACCACAACGGGCTCATCAATCAGCTTAAGTGAAGCAAGCTCGGGATGAGACGTGTGACGCAGCAGAAGTGCAAGATCGATCTCATTGGTCAACAGAGAATGAATGGCGTCCTGATTAGATCCGTAGTAGCGGTGGAAGTCCACATCCGGGAAATAATGCTGAAACTGAATCATAGTCTCATCGCAGTTATCCACCACGTCGGTAAAGTAGTGGATGATGTGGGAGGAGAGCTGCTTTCTCGCCTCTAAATCGTGGACAAATGTCTCCATCTCCTCCACCAGCAACTGGCCTCGTTTACAGAAGAAGCGGCCGTCTTCTGTCAGGATCAGATTTCTTCCTTCCTTTCGAAAAAGAACCAGTCCCAGCTCCTTTTCTAAATTTTTATAAGTCTGGCTTAAAGCAGACTGGCTGATATGAAGCTGTCTTGCTGCCTGGGTCATATTGCCCACATTTGCCATGGTTAATATATAGTGAATCTGTCGAATATCCATGGTGATCTACCCCTTTTATGATAAGAATAAATTATTATACTCTTCATATTATAATATATAAGTAAAACTTATAAAAGTATTATTATTAATAATTAGACGAAAGGGCTAAAATAGGGTATCATAATATCGTCACTTCAACGCGTTAAAGCAACAAAAGGACAAGGCGTTGAAGTTTTGTATGACTAAAGTATATGTCGACAGACGAAAACAAATAGAAACAAACACAATAAAGGAGGAACCCTAAAATGCCAGAAATCAAGTTTTACAAACGTGAACCAATCCCAGTAGAAATGCACAAAGTTAAGATTGTACAGCAGCTTTCTTTATTACCAGCTGATGCACGTCTTCAGAAGATGAAAGATGCAGGATTTAACACATTCCAGTTACACAATGGAGATATCTTCATGGACATGTTAACAGACTCAGGTGTGAATGCCATGAGTGATCAGATGCAGTCCGCAACTCTTCGTGCTGACGATGCTTACGCAGGAAGTGAAACATTCTACCGTATGCAGGATAAATTAGAAGAAATCTTTGGTATGCCTTATTGTTTACCAACACATCAGGGACGTGCCTGTGAGAATATCCTAGCAACCCGTTTTGTAAAACCTGACAACTGTGTCATCATGAACTACCACTTCACAACTGCAAAAGCACATGTAACACGAGTTGGCGGTCGTGTAGAAGAATTAGTAAAAGACGAAGGTCTTGTATCCAAGAGTGATCTTCCATTCAAGGGCAACATTGACCTTGAAAAATTAGAAGCCTGCATCCTGAAGGAAACACCAGAGAATGTACCATTTATCCGTCTTGAATCTGGTACAAACTTAATCGGTGGCCAGCCTATTTCCTATGAAAATATGAAGGCTGCAACAGATATCGCTAAGAAATATGGTATCTTAACTGTTTTAGATGCTTCCTTACTTCAGGATAACTTATACTTCATCAAGATTCGTGAAGAATCCATGAAAGACAAATCCATCCGTGAAATCACAAGAATGATCGCTGATTTATTCGATATCGTATACTTCTCCGCTCGTAAATTCGGTTTCGCTCGCGGTGGTGCAATCTTACTTCGTGATGCTGACCTTTTCCACAGCATGGAAGATTTAATTCCAATGTTTGAAGGGTTCTTAACATATGGTGGTATGTCTGTAAAAGAAATGGAAGCGATGACGGTTGGTTTTGACGAATCCATGGAAATGGATGTCATCTCCCAGGGACCTCAGTTCATCAAATACTGTGTAGATCAGTTAGATGCATACGGTGTTCCAATGATCACACCAGGTGGTGGTCTTGGTGCTCACCTTGATGCTATGCAGGTTTGTTCCCATATTCCACAGGAAGAATATCCGGCAGGCGCATTGGTATGTGCATTATACCTTTGCGGTGGTATCCGTGGTATGGAAAGAGGTACTTTATCTGAAGAACGTAACGCAGACGGCAGCGAAAGATTCGCATCCATGGAACTTGTTCGTCTTGCATTCCCACGTCGAGTATTTACATTATCCCAGACAGAATATGTCATCGACCGTGTAAAATGGGTATATGACCACAGACATATGATTGGTGGTTTAAAATTTGTTCATGAACCAGCAACTCTTCGTTTCTTCACAGGTATCTTAGAACCAACATCTGACTGGCCAGAAAAATTACTTGCTGCATACAAAGCAGACTTTGGCGAAGATCAGTAATCTTACAAATTGCTTATTTGTGAGGAGTATATTATAGGAAAAATAAAAATCAGGTATGCGTTCGCTGCATACCTGATTTTCTTATGTCTGTATATTCAATTATAAAAGGATCATACCTATAAAGCCAGCATATTCTCGATTGCTTTCACATACACTTCTGTCGCGGTTAACATCTCAGAAATCAGCATGAATTCATCTGCATTGTGGATATGATAGTCCACGCCTGGACGTTCCGGACCAAATGCGATGATGCCAGGGATGCATTTGGCATAGGTGCCGCCGCCGATGACTGCCGGTTTGTTCTCTGTATCCCCAGTCACGTCCACATAAGCATTCACAAGAGCGGTAACAAGTGGAGATTCCGGTGGGAAGAAGAGTGGTTCAACGCAGTTGAAAATTTCGATGGAACCATTGTCAAGATCCATGTAAGGTGCAACAGCTTCGCGCATATCCTTTTCGGTAAATGTTACTGGGAAACGGACATCTAAGGAAGCAGTAATCTTGCCGTCCTCTGTCTTTACGATACCATTATTCAATGTCAGTTCACCGTAATCATCGGAAAGCTTTAAGCCACAGCCTGCGCCGTCACAGGTGTTGCCGATATGGTCATTATAGAAGCTTACGAATTCATCTTCGAATCCTGCAGCTTTTAAGGCTTCCATGGTACATCCTGCAGCATTCACGCCAAGGTAAGGCATACTTGCGTGAGCTGCGATACCTTCTGCGTTGATGGTAACATCAGTTTCGGAGGCTTCTACGGAGAAGGAAACTAATTTGGTGTCAGCGAGGGCAGATTTTAATGCTTCAACGTCGATTTCACCGGCTGGGATCACGGTTGTACACTGATGGCAGACTGCATTGAAGACAAATCCGCCGTTCATGGACACGATCTTGGTATTCTTGCTGGTTGCCTGCATGCCCATGATACCCTTTTCACCGTAAATGCCAGGGAACTGTGCATCAGGTGTAAAGCCCATGGTAACTGGTTCTGCAACCTGAGTGTAGTATTCCATACATTTGGCGCCGCTTTCTTCATTACAGCCCATGATGAGGCGGATACGCTTATTCAATTCGATGCCGGAATCACGGATGATCTTCATGGCATATAAAGCCATGACAACTGGTCCCTTGTCATCGGTTGTTCCACGTCCGTACACCTTGTCGCCGTCGAAGGTGAGGGAGAGTGGATCGTAGTGCCAGCCGTCGCCGACAGGTACGATGTCAAGGTGGCCAACGATACCGATGATTTCTTCACCCTGACCAATCTCAGCATAACCGCAGTAGTTGTCTAAATTTACAGTTTCAAATCCCATCTCTTCTGCCATGGTAAGGGCTTCTGCAAGGACTGCAGCAGGGCCTTCGCCAAATGGTTTTCCAGGTAAGGCTTCTCCCTGAACGGAGTCATACTTTACGAGTCGGGCAATCTGGCCAAGCATCTCTTCCTGATAGCCTGCAATTTGTTCTTTTAATGTCATATTCTTCACTCCTCCATTACATTATATTTATCTCTATTGTACCATAAAATGAAAGTAATATGCGTCTTTTGCATTGTTTGGGCACAAATTATGGTACAATAATATAAGAGAATAATAATAATCGGAAAAGGAGAATGACCGTATGGAATTATTAAAGATGATCGAAAACAGACGAAGTGTTCGCAGATACACTGGCGAACCAGTCAGCGATGAAAATTTGAAGAAGATCTTACAGGCAGGCTTACTTGGCCCAACAGGACACAATGCAAAGGCCTGTGAATTTGTCGTAGTAAAAGACAAGGAAATGTTAGAAGCCCTTAGCAAATGCAGACCGGCCGGCCCGGGGATGCTTGCTGGTGCGGACACGGCCATCGTCGTTTTAACAGATGGGGATAAACAGGATGTCTGGGCAGAGGATGGATCCATTGCCATGACATTGATGCATCTCATGGCAGATTCCTTAGGAGTTGGCAGCTGCTGGGTGCAGGTACATAAGAGAGTGGCTCCGGATGGCGGCACAGCGGAAGACTATATTAAGGATAAACTTGCTATTCCGGCAAATTATAAGATTACAGCCATGTTATCCCTTGGCATGCCTGCAGAACATGCAGCTCCATATGATGCAGAGGCTGTAGATATGACAAAAGTGCATTGGGAAAACTTCTAAACTTAAGAATTATTTAAGGGTTTTCTAAAAAAGATTCAATTAATCCGTCATTTTCATTTGATATACTAATGATATCAGATGAGAAAGGCGGATTTTTATATGAAAAATAAAATAGGATTTGTAATTTGTATGATATTTACAGTATGTTCCATTCTATATGGAATTACTATCTGGGCAGCGCAGAGTGGAACCGCATTTTTCATGATTTGGTTTGTTGTTGCAGCGTTATTCGCTATTATCGGTTTCGCTTTTTATCTGGGCTGGATCTATGTGATCAAAGATTTCTTACCCAGGCAGGTAAGGGCATCCGTTGTTGTTATATTCCTGTTACTTCTTGGATTATTTGTCAGCGTTGAGGGTGTCATCTTCAGCCATTTTGATGATCATACCGAGGAAAATCTGGATTATCTGATTGTGCTTGGCGCAAAGGTGGATGAGCATGGGCCGGCGCTCAGTCTTCGCTATCGACTCGATGCAGCCAGTTCCTATCTGGAGGAGCATCCCTATACAGTCTGCATTCTGTCCGGTGGAAAGGGTATGAATGAACCGGAGGCGGAAGCTGTAGTCATGAAGGAATATCTGATGAACAAAGGCATCGAAGACTCCCGCATGATCGTAGAAAATCAGTCGTTAAATACCATTGGCAATATCAAAAACAGCTGGCATCTCATTGAGACTAGAGGGCTGGTTTCCGGTCCCCAGTGGAAGAAAGAAGAATGCAAAACAGGAATTGTTACCAATAACTTTCATCTCTACCGTGCCACCCAGATTGGGAAGAAGCAGATGAAAGGAAAGATCTACGGCATTGCAGCGCCTACACCGAGGGGATATTTGACGAATAATATGGTGCGGGAATTTTTTGGCGTGGTGAAGGATACGTTAAAGAATAATATGTGATTGAGTAACAGACTAAATCAACACAATTTACACTATCTCGAAATTATGCTATTATCTGTATTAGATTAGAATCTGTAATAGATTAGAATAATTCGAGGATAGAATATGACAAAGAAAATTGCAGTCATTCAGGATTTATCCGGATTTGGAAGATGCTCTCTTACGGCAGCACTTCCGATTATTTCTGTGATGGGGGTGCAGCCCTGCCCGATGCCAACGGCAGTTCTTACCGCCCAGACCGGATATCCAAGTTATTATATGGACGACTTAACTGATAAAATGGAATATTTCAGAGAAGAATGGCAGAAGATGCAGGTGCATTTTGACGGAATCTATACCGGATTTGTGGCCAGTGAACAGCAGATTCGCAATATCTTATCCTTTATCGAGACCTTTAAGGAAGAAGATACCTTTCTGTTGGTTGACCCTGTCATGGGGGATGACGGCAAGGTGTATGATATGTTTACGCCGACCCTCTGTAAGCTGATGAAGGAATTGTCTCTGCAGGCAGATATTATCACGCCGAATCTTACCGAACTTTGTCTGCTCACTGAGATGCCTTATGAAGGGCTTCTTGAGATTACGGATGTGGATGAACTGGTAAACTGCGTGACCGCCATGGCAAGACATCTGATGAAGATGGGACCTTCCGATGTAATCGTAACAGGGCTTCGATATGTGGAAGATGGCGTTAAGATGATGGGGAATCTGGCAGTCAACAGACAGGGCGTGTCTTTAGCCGGTGCACCACTGCTTGGTGCAAGCTATTCCGGAACCGGTGACATCTTTGCGTCCATCGTGGCAGGCGGCGTGGCCCGCGGAGATGACCTTGGAGAAATCGTCACAGAAGCAAGAGATTTTATTACCACAGCCATCAAGCGCTCGCCGAAGGAAGGGGAATATAATCCGGATGGAGTCGATTTTGAACCGATCCTCGGGATGCTCATAAAAAATGAATAAAACTATAATATAAGGAAGTAGATTGTACTTCCTTATTTTTTGTGCTAATATTAATAAGTTAAAGTATACTATTTTTCAGAAAGGGGATAGATTATGTCAGTAATTCGTATTGCATTTGACGCAATGGGTGGCGACTACGCACCAGTGGAAATCGTAAAAGGTGCAGTGGAAGCAGCCAATGCCAATAAGAATGTGAAGATGATTTTGGTTGGAGATCAGGACGCAATCAAAGAAGTATTAGAAGACCTTACATATAACAAAGACCAGATTGAAATCAAGCATGCATCTGAAGTAATCAGTTGTGAAGAAGCACCAGTTCAGGCAGTTCGTGCCAAGAAGGATTCTTCCCTCGTTGTAGCTGCAAAATTATTAAAGGCAGGCGAAGCAGATGCCATGATTTCTGCAGGAAGCACCGGTGCAGTATTAGTAGGCGGACAGTTGATGGCTGGAAAGATCAAGGGAATCAAGCGTGCCCCACTTGCTACCATGTTTCCAAATGTCAAAGGCGCATCCTTACTCCTTGACTGTGGTGCCAATGTAGATGCAAGACCGGAACATCTCGTTCAGTTTGCCCAGATGGGTACCATCTACTTAGAACATGTGGTAGGTGTGAAGAATCCGAAGGTCGGCCTTGTCAATATCGGTGTGGAAGAAGAAAAGGGTAATGCATTGGTAAAAGCAACCTACCCATTATTAAAAGAAACAGAAGGTATCAATTTTGGCGGTTATGTGGAAGCGCGTGACGTATTTGATGGCGAATTTGATATCATTTTAGCAGAAGCATTTGTCGGCAATGTCATCTTAAAGGAAGCAGAAGGTCTTGCAGGAACCATCGTGAAACTGTTAAAACAGGGTCTGATGAGCAACTTAAGAAGCAAGATGGGTGCTGCCCTTGCGATGCCGGCAATCAAGGAAACCTTAAAGGTATTCGATGCATCCGAATATGGCGGAGCACCACTTCTTGGTCTTAACGGCCTTGTAGTAAAGATGCACGGTAACTCTACTGCCAAAGATGTACAGGCAGCAGTAAAACAGTGTATTTCCTTTAAGGAACAGGGAATCAATGACAAGATTCGCGAACAGTTTGGCAGATAAATCAGTCATAATCCGGGGATGAAGGCGGCTTCATTCCCGGAATCAAATGATTATAGTAGAAGGAGGAAAACAATGGAAGAACATTTTCAGGGCTTAGAAGATACCATCGATTATCAGTTTCAGAATAAGAATCTGTTGAAGATGGCATTGACACACAGTTCCTATGCCAATGAACACCGCATGAAGAAGACAAAGAACAATGAACGTGTGGAATTTCTTGGCGATGCAGTGTTAGAACTGATCATCAGCGACTATTTATTCCGTACCTATTCCAAAAAGAATGAGGGACAGCTTACTAAGATGCGTTCATCACTGGTATGTGAATATACGCTTGCCATGTGTGCCAAGGATATTTCTCTAGGAAAATATTTACTTTTAAGTAAGGGTGAAGACATGACTGGTGGAAGAGAGAGAGACTCCATTTTATCAGATGCATTTGAATCGGTAATCGGAGCAATCTATCTGGATGCGGGTTATGAAAAAGCAAGGATTTTCGTGGAAAAATATTTACTTCAGGATGTGGAGAACAAGACTTTATTCTATGATGCCAAAACCATTTTACAGGAGATGGCACAGAAGGAATCCGGTCGTACCGTTCGTTACATTCTCGTGGACGAATCTGGTCCGGATCACTGTAAGAAATTCACTGTACAGGTTGATTTTAACGGACGTATTCTTGGAACCGGAGATGGCCGTACCAAGAAAGCCGCAGAGCAGAAAGCAGCTTACGAATCCATTTTGATTTTAAAGGAACAGCAGGTGTAACATGTATTTAAAAAGTATTGAGGTATATGGCTTCAAATCTTTTGCAGATAAAACAGTATTTCGATTCAAGGATGGGATCACCGGAATCGTAGGTCCAAACGGAAGTGGGAAAAGTAACGTAGCCGACGCCGTTCGCTGGGTATTAGGGGAACAGAGCGCCAAGCAGCTTCGTGGATCCAATATGCAGGATGTCATCTTCTCAGGGACAGAGCTTCGAAGACCGATGGGATCTGCTTATGTGGCAATCACTTTAGATAACAGTGATCATGCCCTTCCGGTAAGCTACGAAGAGATCACCGTTGCCAGACGTGTATACCGTTCTGGCGAAAGTGAGTATCTGATCAATGGATCTGTATGCCGTCGAAAAGACATTGTAGAGATGTTCTTTGACACTGGTATCGGCAAGGAAGGCTATTCTATCATTGGACAGGGTCAGGTTGACAAGATCTTAAGCGGAAAGCCGGAGGATAAGCGTGAGCTTTTTGATGAAGCGGCCGGCATTATCAAATATAAGAAGAACAAGATTACAGCAGAGAAGTCTCTAGAGAAGGAACGGGATAACCTTGCCCGTGTCAATGACATCTTAAGTGAACTGACAGATCGTGTGGGTCCATTGAAGGAACAGTCCGAGAAAGCCAGAGAATATCTGACCTATCGTGACGCCTTAAAGAAAGCCGATATTCAGGCATTCTTATGTGAAACCGGTGCCATGGAGATCGAACACGAGAAGGTGATGGAGGATGTGGATCTGATCTCTGCAGATATTGGTAACAGCCGCAGAGAATACGAGCGCATCACTTATCGCAATGAAGCCTTAGAAGGAGAGATCGCCCAGCTGAAAGACAAGATTTCCGAGGAAGGAAACCTTCTTCAGGAACAGAAGGTGGAAAAGGAAAAATTAGAGGGCGAGATCAAAGTATTAAAAGAACAGATCAACACGGAAAAAACAAAGGAAGATCATTATTATTCCAATGTAACCCGTGTGGAAGATGACTTATCTGATAAAAAACAGGAGCTTTCCGGCGTCCTTCGCCAGAAGAATCAGCTCCTTGCACGCCAGGCTGAGAATTTAGAAGCCGGCAAAGAAGAACGCTATGCCCTTGACGCAGTGGAACAGAGTCGTCAGGAGGTTGAGGAAGCACTTTCCAAATTAGCGGACAATATGGAAGAACGTCGCGATGACAAGGCGGAAATCTTAAATAAGATGGAACGTTTTGCCACCGTTCGTGAACAGCTCGATCTTCGTATCGAGGATGTGAATGCCCGTGTTGCTAAGAATGAAGAAGTGAAGGAAGAGGCCTCCACTTACTTTATAAAGTGCAGCGAAAGCCTGAAAAAGCTGATGGAGGAACAGAATATTCTCTCCGATAAGCTTCAGAAGGCTGCCCAGAAGAGAAGCTCATTGATCTATCAGGGCAATGAAATCGCAATGAAGGGACAGGAGAAGAGCCAGGAGCTTTACCGCATCCAGTCCCGACTTGAAACACTCACCAATATGGCGGAGCGTTATGATGGATATGGCAACAGCATCAAGAGAGTCATGGAGAACAAGAAGAAGAATCCAGGCATCATTGGAGTTGTGGCAGATATTATCCATGTAGACCGCAAATATGAACTGGCTGTGGAAACTGCCCTTGGCGGAGCTATCCAGAATATCGTTACAGACAGCCAGAATACAGCAAAACGAATGATTACCTTCTTAAAGCAGTCCCGTGGAGGCCGTGCAACCTTCCTGCCACTGGATGCAGTGAAGAACCGCTATCCATTTAAGCAGACCCAGGCTTTACAGGAACCGGGTGTCATCGGACTGGCAAGCTCTCTGGTACAGGCTGAGAGTAGATATCAGGAGCTGGTGGAATCTCTTCTTGGAAGAATCGTGGTTGTTGATAACATTGACAGTGCCATGGCTCTTGCAAGAAAGTATCAGTTCTCCCTGCGTATTGTATCGTTAGAGGGGGATTCCTTAAATCCAGGTGGTTCCATGACCGGTGGTGCATTCAAGCACAGCAGCAACTTACTTGCCCGTAATCGTGAAATTGAAGACGGAAAAAGAACAGAAGCTATGATTCAGGCAGAGTGTGACAAGCTGAAGGAAGCATTTGACCAGAATAAAAGAGAGAAAGATCAGTTAGACAGAACCATCGCCAAGTGGGAGAAGGAAGAACAGGAACGCTCCTTAGACATGAACACAGCCAAGCTTCGCAAGGAACAGCAGGAAAGCGCAGTTTCTGATTTGGAGAAGGCCATCAAACTGCTTGTGGAAGAACGAGAACAGTTAGAGGCTGAAAAGGAAGCAATGGCAGCCAACGTGTTGAAATTAAAGGGCGAGAAAGAGAATCTGGAGGAAGAAGACGTATCTGTTGAATCCAGAAAGAAAGAATTAGAAGAACAACTTGCCGTCTTAAAAGAACGGGAAGATCACCATGTGGCTGCATTGAATGAAATTGAGATGCAGGACCGCACCCATAAACAGCGGATCGGCTTCATCGAAGAGAATGAACGTCGTATCTCCGATGAGATCAGACGTCTCGAATTCGACCTTTCCGAATTGGAGGAAGAGGAAGAACAGAGAGAAGATCAGTTAGAAGCCATTGAGGCCCGCATTGAAAGCACAAGGGAACGCATCGAGGAATTAGAAGGCCTGATCGAAGAAGGAGAAGATTCCTTACAGAAGGATCAAAAGGCTGAAAAACAGAAGAATGAACAGTTCCGCCACTCCTTGGAAGATAAGGAAAGCTTGGGAACACAGGTTGCATCCCTTGAAAAAGAATTGTTCCGCTTAAATTCCCGCAAAGAAAAGCTTCAGGAAAGCTTACAGGAGCAGAGGGATTATATGTGGGATAACTACGAGCTTACCTATCGTATGGCTAAATCCGAGTGGGTTGGCGAGCTGCCGGAGGATCTTAGCGCAGTGAAGAAGGAAGTTTCTTCCTGGAAGAGCAAGATCAGAAAGCTTGGCGCCATCAATATCAATGCCATTGAAGAATACAAAGAGGTTTCTGAACGATATGAATTCTTACTTGCACAGCATGAAGATATCGTGAAAGCAGAGGAACAGCTGGTTTCCCTGATTTCCCGATTAGAAAGAGAGATGCGTAAGCAGTTTAATGAAAAGTTCAAAGAAATCCAGGATATGTTTGCCGTTGTATTCAAGGAACTTTTTGGCGGCGGACATGCCCATCTTGAGCTCACTGATGCAGGAGATGTGCTTGAGGCAGGCATCCGTATCATTGCCCAGCCGCCTGGAAAGAAGCTGCAGAACATGATGCAGTTATCTGGTGGAGAGAAAGCGCTGACCGCGATCAGCTTATTATTTGCAATTCAGAATTTAAAACCATCTCCATTCTGTCTCTTAGACGAAATTGAAGCAGCATTAGACGATTCCAACGTAGGCAGGTTCGCACAGTATCTGCATAAGCTTACGAAGGATACCCAGTTTATCGTCATTACCCACCGTAAGGGTACCATGACAGCCGCAGATATGCTTTATGGAATTACCATGCAGGAAAAAGGGGTTTCTGCACTGGTTTCCGTTAACTTAATAGAGAATGATTTGGACGATTAACCGATAGAGGAGGAAATAACATGGCAGAAGAAAATAAAGGCTTTTTTGAGAAGGTCTTCGACGGCCTTGCAAAAACAAGAGACAATTTATCCAGAAGCGTGGATGCACTTTTTCAGTCTTTTACTAATATTGATGACGATTTCTATGATGAATTAGAAGAAACCCTTATTATGGCGGACGTAGGGGTGGATGCCACCTTAAAGATTATTGACGATCTTCGTCACCGCGTACGTACCCAGGGCATCAAGGAGCCTGCAGACTGTAAAGAGCTTCTTGTACAGGTAATTAAGGATCAGATGGAGCTTAATGAGGATGCATTTGCCTTCGAACAGCAGAAAACCGTAATGTTAGTCATCGGGGTAAATGGTGTTGGAAAGACAACAAGTATCGGTAAACTGGCAGCAACCCAGAAGGCACGTGGCAAGAATGTACTCGTTGCAGCAGCTGATACCTTCCGTGCAGCAGCCATTGACCAGTTAGAAGTATGGACAGACCTTGCAAAGGTGGATCTCATCAAGCATGAAGAGGGATCTGACCCTGCGGCAGTTGTATTTGACGCATGCCGAGCTGCAAAAGCAAGAAATACAGACATCTTAATCTGTGACACTGCAGGACGTCTCCATAATAAGAAGAATTTAATGAGCGAGCTTGCCAAGATCAACCGTGTCATCGAACGTGAATATCCGGAAGCACACAGAGAAACATTAATCGTTCTCGATGCAACAACCGGACAGAATGCCATGGCACAGGCCAAAACATTCATGGAAGCAGCAGATATTACGGGTATTATCCTGACAAAGATGGATGGCACAGCAAAAGGTGGTATCGCCATCGCAATTCAGGCAGAGCTTGGATTACCAGTCAAATACATCGGCCTGGGCGAACATATCAATGACTTATTAGAATTTGATACCGATATCTTCGTAAGTATCTTATTTAGTGAATAGGAGTAATATAGATGTTAACATTAAAGAAATTTGAAGAAGCTTATGAGAAGGTGCAGGAAGTTATCATTCCGACAAAGCTCATGAGAAGTGAATATTTATCTGATCTGACAGGTAATCATGTATATTTAAAGCCGGAGAATATGCAAAAGACCGGCGCATATAAAATTAGAGGCGCTTATTATAAGACAAGCCTTTTATCCCAGGAAGAAAGAGAAAAAGGCTTAATTACTGCATCTGCAGGAAACCATGCACAGGGAGTTGCCTATGCAGCCCGCAGTATGGGTGTGCCTGCAACTATCGTTATGCCAACTACAACTCCACTTATGAAGGTAAATCGTACCAAAGCATATGGTGCAGAAGTTATCTTAAAGGGAGATGTATTCGATGAAGCCAATGAATATGCACAGCAATTAGCCGAAGAACGCGGCATGACCTTCGTTCATCCATTTGACGATCTGGATGTGGCAACCGGACAGGGTTCCATCGCCATGGAAATCATCAAGGATCTTCCGACAGTAGACATTATCCTTGTTCCAATCGGTGGCGGCGGTCTTGCAACTGGTGTTTCCACCCTTGCCAAATTCTTAAATCCTAGAATCAAGGTCATCGGTGTAGAACCTGCTGGAGCAGCCTGTATGAAGGCATCCATTGAAGCAGGAGAAGTGACAACAGTTGATCATGTCAATACCATCGCCGATGGTACTGCAGTAAAAACACCAGGTAAGAAGATCTTCCCATATGCGAAGGAAAACTTAGACGGTATTATCACAATTGAAGATGATGAACTGATCGTAGCATTCCTTGACCTCATTGAAAATCACAAAATGCTTGCAGAAAACTCAGGTTTACTTACCGTTGCAGCCTGCAAACATCTGCCTGCAGAAGATAAAAAGGTCGTATCCATCATCAGTGGTGGTAACATGGACGTGATTACCTTATCTTCCTTAGTTCAGCATGGCCTGATCGTAAGAGACCGAATCTTTACTGTTTCTGTCTTCTTACCAGACAAACCAGGCGAACTGACCAGAGTATCCAAGGTAATTGCAGAGGTTCAGGGTAATATCATCGAGTTAGAGCACAACCAGTTTGTCAGCATCAACCGTAATGCCAAGGTGGAACTGATCATTACCATGGAAGCCTTCGGTACAGAACATAAGAATAAGATTATCCATACCTTAGAAGAAGCAGGCTATGAGCCAATTCTTCGCAATTCCAGAGGTTAGTATCATCAGATATAAAAAAACCAGGTGTTTTGAAACACCTGGTTTTATTTTGTGCTTTTATGAATATTGAACCGAATATGGAACGATTAGTTCGCAAATTCTTTCATCTGTTCTTCATCTAAAAGATTTGTATTGTCAGTTAATGTGATATAAGCGATTTCCATACCGTGGTCAGCTACTCGTTCTAACTTAGTAAGGATATCAGAGAATACTAAACCAGCATTAGGCTCACATAACTGTTTTGCAAGACGTTTGACATGTCTCTTCTGAAGCTTGATTTCTAATGCATCAATCTGATTTTCAAGTTCAAGCATTTCATCTACGTAACGATCTGTACGATGTTTTAATGTGTAGATGGATTTTAATAATAATTCATCAGTTAACTGATAAAGTTCAATGATTTCTTCTTTCGCTTCAACAGAGATATGTCTGTCTTTCTTAATTAAGCTGTCTGCTAAGTCAGCGATATCTTTTGCGTGGTCAGCGATACGTTCGATATCGTTCACAATGTGGAATAATCCGCCCATGATCTTCTTATCAGAGATTGGGAGAGACAGGTTCTGGTTTACCTGTACTAAGTAGTCAAGAATTGCTCCACAGATAGAGTTGATATTTTCTTCCTGAATGTAAATCTTTTCTGTATCATCCATAGATTCGTTCAGGAATGCTGTCATGGAATCTTCCAAACTCTGAACTGCCATGTTACCAACACGTTCGATTTCTAATGTAGCCTGAGGTACAGCAGAAACGATGTTCTGAAGTGCGTGTTCGCCGATGTACATTGGTTCGTTGTCTGCAACCTTGTCTTCGTCATCAGAACCACGAACAATCATGTATGTCATCTTAACAATCCAGTTAGAGAATGGGAATAACATAATAACCTGTACGATCTTGAAGGATGTATGTGTGTTCGCTACTGCACGACCCATATCTCCGCCAGAGAACTTGATGATGAAATCAGCAAGTGGATCCTTGATCACTAATAATGCTACGAAGAAGATTGCACTACCAATTACGTTGAATAAGAAGTGAATCAGAGCAGCACGCTTAGCCATCTTCTTACCATTCAAGGAAGCAAGTAAAGCAGAAGAACATGCACCGATGTTACATCCTAATACGATAAAGAAACACATCTGTAATTCGATCAGTCCCTGAGATGCCATTAATAAAAGAATGGATACAGTTACGGATGAACTCTGAAGTACGGAAGTAATTGCAAAACCAATAAAGATTGCAAGGAATGGACTTCTTAATCCGCTTAAGAAGCTTACAAATGCTTCAGAGGATTTTAAGAATCCCATTGTGTCTTTCATAGTTGTAAGACCGGTAAAGAGAATACCAAAACCTAATACAACTTCACCGATTTTCTTAACCATAGCGTTATCGATGAATGTTACCATGATAACACCGGCAAATAAGAAGAGTGGTGCAATTGCGGAAAGGTTAAAGGATACCAGCTGGGATGTTACGGTAGTACCGATATTGGCACCGAATACAATACCACAAGCCTGATATAAATCCATCAATCCGGCATTAACGAAAGAAACGACCATTACTGTTGCAGCACTAGAGGACTGAATAATACCTGTGAATACGATACCTACGAGTAAGCCGCTTAATTTGTTCTTGGTGAATACTTCAAGAATATGACGAAGCTTATCACCAGCCGCCTTTTCAATACCATCACTCATAAGATTCATACCATAAAGGAATAAACCAAGTCCGCCAGCCAATCCTAAAATAATTGTTGCCATAATTTTTCCCCTTTTCGTAATGTTGTAGGTTTACTGTCTGTATTTAGTTGTGAAATGTTGTAAAACAATAGTAATTTTTGTGTAAACCCTTATGAGATATTGTAATATATCGTAAACTTTTTCACAATAAAAAAGGATTATCAAAACAATATTTATAATAATTGGGTCAATATAATAACAAAAAACTGCAAATATGAACAAAAGTAACAAAAAAATGAATACAAATGCAAAAATATATGTAAAATCTGTGTAAAGTATTGTAATAACTATGGAAAACCATATTTTCAGAAAAGATAAATTCCTGTATAATGATAGATAGAGTTTATGTAAAGGAGATCGAACGAAACGATGAGTAAATTATTACATGTTAATATTAACGCAAAAGACTGGAAGAAAGTAGCAGCGTTCTATGAAGAAGTATTTGGCTGTACACGCATCTTACCAGAGAAAGCAATTGCAGGCGATTATGCAAAACAGTTAACAGGTCTTGACGGTGCTGATATCGGTGGAATCACCCTTGCATTCCCAGATGATCCAGACGGATGCCAGTTAGAAATCTTCCAGTATAACATTCAGGATGACACAGCTCCAGGAACCATCAACATGACAGGACTTGGACACATTGCCATCGACGTAGAGGATATTGAAGTGACAACCGAAAAGCTTCTTGCAGCAGGCGGTTCCTTCGTTGGAAGCCAGGTTCACAGAACCTATGCAGACAAACCGGATTTATTTATCCACTACGTAAAGGACTGCGAAGGCAACATCATCGAATTAATGGATCGCAAAGCAGAATAATGGATTCAGAATAATGGATCGGTTATGATTTGATCAGAATACGAAAGAGCACGCTCTTTAGGGCGTGTTCTTTTTTTAATATACAGGAAACTTCGTTTTCTGTATATTAAAAAACCCTCCGGGTGGATGCGCACCTCGCGGAGTGGTAGTTAATGCTTCGCATTCCGCTCGGGCGCGAAGTGTGCGAAGCACACTTTTTTAATATTGTTATTTCCTTGAAATGTTGTTATAATTGTTTCTGTATGTCACGATTAAAATGTGCGTATTGTGCGCATATATCAATATAGGAGTTTGAACATGATAGATAGAATGCAGTCTTTAGAAAGTGAAAAGCAGTTTGGCTATATGAACCAGATGAAAGCATGGGTGAAAGAGCAGAGTGACAAACTGGGTCGTCCCTTAACCTGTCACATTACCACCTTTGGCTGTCAGATGAATGCCAAGGATTCTGAAAAACTGCTTGGAATCTTAGAACAGATGGGATATGTGGAAACAGAGGATGAGAATGCAGATTTCGTACTCTTTAATACATGCACAGTCCGTGAGAATGCCAATCTCAAGCTGTATGGCCATCTGGGACATTTGAAAAAGAAAAAACAGTTAAATCCACACATGATGATTGCATTGTGCGGCTGTATGATGCAGGAAGCCCATGTGGTGGCTAAGATCAAAGAGAAATATCGATTTGTGGATCTGGTATTTGGAACCCATAACATCTTTAAGCTGGCTGAACTGATGAAGCAGGCAGTGGATTCCAAAGGCATGATTGTGGATATCTGGAAGGATACAGAAGAAATTGTGGAAGATCTCCCAAGTGAGAGAAAGTATTCCTTCAAGTGCGGCGTTAACATCATGTACGGCTGTAATAATTTCTGCAGCTACTGTATCGTTCCTTATGTAAGAGGAAGAGAACGAAGCCGTAATCCGAAGGATATCATCCGTGAAATCGAATCTTTAGTGGCAGACGGGGTTGTGGAAGTGATGCTCCTCGGCCAGAATGTCAATTCCTACGGCAAGAACTTAGAGGAGCCAATGACATTTGCCCAGCTGTTACGTGAAATTGAAAAAATCGAAGGATTGGAACGAATTCGTTTTATGACACCTCATCCGAAGGATTTATCCGATGATCTCATCGATGTCCTTGCAACCTCCACAAAGGTCTGCAATCACATCCATCTGCCAGTACAGTCCGGCAGCACCGAAATCCTGAAGAAGATGAACCGTCACTATACTAAGGAATCCTATCTTGATCTGGTGGAACGCATTCGCGCCAAGGTGCCAAATGTTGCCTTCACAACGGACATTATCGTTGGCTTCCCTGGAGAGACAGAAGAAGATTTCTTAGATACCGTTGATGTGGTAAAGAAGGTTGGCTATGACAGCTGCTATACCTTTATTTACTCCAAGAGAACCGGCACACCTGCAGCAGATATGCCTGATCAGGTACCGGAGGATGTGGTAAAAGACCGTTTTAAGCGCCTGCTTAAAGTGGTTGGAGAAGCATCCAATAAGAATGTGGAAAAATTAGTTGGAAAAACCATGGATGTTCTCGTTGAAACCTTAAACGACCACGACGATACTATGGTAACCGGAAGACTGACCAACAACGTGCTGGTACATTTTGAAGGCACGGAAGCATTGATCGGCAAGATTGTTCCTGTTGTTTTAAAGGAAGCAAAGGGATTCTATTATATTGGTGAAAGAGCACAGGAGGCTTAAACACATGGCAAAACTGACTCCGATGATGGAACAGTACATGAAAATTAAAGAAGAGAATCAGGATTGCATCCTGTTTTATCGTCTGGGTGATTTCTACGAGATGTTTTTTGAGGATGCCCTCATTGCATCCAAAGTCCTTGAGATTACACTGACCGGGAAAAACTGCGGACTTCCAGAGCGTGCACCGATGTGTGGTGTGCCATTCCATGCCTGCGATGTATACCTGAATAAGCTGGTGGATGCCGGATATAAGGTGGGAATCTGCGAGCAGATGGAGGACCCAAGAACGGTCAAGGGAATCGTAAAGCGTGAGGTGATCCGTATCGTAACGCCGGGCACCAACATTTCCACCCAGAATCTGGACGAGACGAAGAATAATTATCTCATGTGCATCTACAGCGGGGATGGGGAATTCGGAATAGCCTTTGTGGATATCACCACAGGGGATTTTCGCACAACCTCCATCGATGATCTTGGCAAATTAAGGGATGAGATTTTCAAATTTACTCCGGCGGAGATTATCTGCAACGAAGCATTCTTAATCAGCGGCATGGACTTTGCCTTCCTCCGCGACAAGCTTGGCATTGCAGTTTCCACCGTACCAAACTACTATTTCGACGATGAAGAGGACATTCGCCTCATTAAACGACAGTTCCATGTGGACCGTTTAGATGGCTTGGGACTTTCGGAAGATCCACTCCTGGTTGTTGCCACAGGTGCCCTGTTATGCTATCTCAATGAGACCCAAAAGCATTCTCTCGACCATCTGACGAGAATTATGCCCTATGTTACATCCGATTACATGCTCATTGACAGCGCAAGCCGAAGAAATTTAGAGCTTTGCGAAACCATGAGGGAAAAACAGAAGAAGGGTTCTCTTCTCTGGGTGCTTGATAAGACCAAGACAGCCATGGGAGCACGATTGTTAAGAAGCTATATTGAGCAGCCACTAGTCCGCAAGGAGCAGATCGAAGCTCGATATGATGCCATCTCTGCCCTCAATCATTCCCTGATGACAAGGGAAGAAATCAGAGAATATTTGAATCCAATCTATGATTTGGAGCGACTGATGACAAGGGTCAGCTATCGAAGTGCCAATCCGAGGGATATGGTTGCATTCATGACGTCCCTTTCCTACCTTCCAGCCATCAAAGTCCTGCTGGCAGACTATAAGAAGGGACTTTTAGCGGACATCTACGAGGAACTGGATACATTGGAAGATATGCGTGATCTGTTGGAAGCAGCCATCAACGATGATCCTCCGATTGCCATCAAGGAGGGTGGAATCATCCGTGATGGATATGACGAGACAGTGGATACCCTTCGTAAGGCCAAGACAGAAGGCAAGCAGTGGCTGGCTGATCTTGAAGCCAGAGAGCGGGAAGACACTGGAATTAAGAATTTACGAATCAAGTACAATAAGGTATTTGGTTATTATTTAGAGGTTACCAAGTCCTATCAGGAGCTGGTGCCAGACCATTATGTGCGCAAGCAGACATTAGCAAACGCAGAGCGATATACCACCAAGGAGCTTGATGAGCTTGCAGATACCATCTTAGGGGCTGAGGATAAGCTCTATGCCCTGGAATATGAGATCTATGTGGACATTCGTGAGCAATTGGCTGCCCAGATGGAGCGTGTTCAGCACACGGCCAATGCCATTGCCAAATTAGACGTTATGGCTTCCCTGGCATATGTAGCGGAAAGTAATGGATATGTGCGCCCAACCTTAAATAAGCGTGGTATCATCGATATCAAGGATGGCCGTCATCCTGTGGTAGAGAAGATGATGAGCAATGACATGTTCGTCTGCAACGATACATTTCTTGACAATGGCAAGAACCGTATTGCCATCATTACCGGACCGAATATGGCCGGCAAATCCACCTATATGCGACAAAGTGCCCTCATTGTCTTAATGGCACAGATTGGCTCCTTTGTTCCAGCCAAATCTGCAAGAATCGGTATTGTGGACCGCATCTTTACACGAGTTGGGGCCTCCGATGATCTTGCTTCCGGCCAGAGTACTTTTATGGTGGAGATGAGCGAGGTTGCTAATATTTTACGCAATGCAACCCGCCAGAGCTTACTTATTTTAGACGAGATCGGCCGTGGCACGTCCACATTTGACGGGCTTTCCATCGCCTGGGCCGTTGTTGAATATATTGCAAATACAAAGCAGCTTGGAGCAAAAACACTATTTGCCACCCACTACCATGAGCTAACCGAGCTTGAGGATCAGCTTCCGGGTGTGAATAATTACTGTATCGCCGTAAAAGAACAGGGGGACGACATCGTATTCCTCCGCAAGATCATCTCTGGCGGTGCAGATAAGAGTTATGGTATTCAGGTTGCCAAGCTTGCCGGCGTTCCAGACATTGTCATCTCCCGTGCCAAGGAGATTGCCGAAGAGCTGAATAAGAAAGATATGATGGAAAAAGAAAAGAAGATGGAAGGATATGTGGAGAATCCGCAGCAGTTATCCTTCTTTGACCAGATCATGCCTGCCGATCAGCCACATCCGGTTGTGCTCGAGCTAAAGGATGTTGATCTTAGTACCATGACACCGATTGAAGCCATGAATTATCTCTTTGAGCTTCAGGAACGTGCCAAGATGTAGGAGTTTAAACTATGGCAGAAATCAGAGTTTTGGATCAGTATACAATTGATAATATTGCAGCCGGTGAAGTGGTGGAACGTCCATCCTCTGTGGTGAAGGAACTGGTAGAGAATGCCATCGACGCCAAGGCTTCCTCCATTACTGTGGAGATCAAGGAGGGCGGCATCCGCTTTATCCGTGTGACGGACAATGGTACCGGCATTGACCCGGACCAGATTCCAACAGCTTTTCTGCGTCATGCAACCAGCAAGATTCAGAATGTGGATGATTTGATGCGCATATCTTCCCTGGGCTTTCGTGGTGAGGCATTATCTAGCATTGCAGCAGTGGGCAAGGTGGAGCTGATCAGTAAGACAGCTGAGCATCTCTCCGGCATCCGCTATGAGATCCATGGAGGCAAGGAAATCGCCAATGAAGAAATCGGTGCACCGGAAGGAACCACATTCATTGTAAGAGACCTATTCTACAATGTTCCTGCGAGACGCAAGTTCTTAAAAACTGCCATGACAGAGGCTTCCTATATCGAAAATCTCATGCGACAGATGGCCATGAGCCATCCGGAAATTGCCTTAAAACTGGTGCACAACAACCAGAATAAGCTCTCCACACCGGGCAATGGCAATCTGCAGGATGTTATCTATCACATCTATGGCAGAGATATCGCAAGAAATCTGCTTCCGGTGAAGGCCAATGAAGAACATATCCAGATTGAAGGATATATCGGCAAACCGATCATCTCAAGAGGAAACCGTGCCTACGAGAACTATTTTGTCAATGGCAGATATATCAAGAGTGCCATCATCAGCCGTGGAATCGAGGATGCCTATAAGACCTTTAATATGCAGCATAAGTATCCATTCACCGCATTGATGATTCAGGTGCCGATGGAAACACTGGATGTGAATGTCCATCCAACGAAGATGGAAGTACGATTCACCCAGGGAGAAGCATTGTATCGCACGGTATATCAGTATGTGAGGGAAGCCCTCCTTCAAAAAAGCTTAGTTCCGAAGGTGACGTTAGATACCCAGACTAAAAAGAGAATGGATACCTCTGTGGGGAAAACCCTTGGAAAGAGTGTGGAAGAGAAGATGAAACCGGCAGAACCGAAAAAAGCAGTGCAGCCGGTAAAACCAGTCAGAGAGATCCGTCAGGTCACACTGGGTGAGGAATCCAAGAAGGAAATCGATGCCCTGTTGATGCGAAAATCAGCAAAACAGGCACCAGCGAAGGAATCTGTGGCAGAAACACCAGTTGTGGCAGAAACACCAGCAGCAGCTCCGGTGCCAGTTAAGAAGACTGTCACAAAGGAGATTCCACAGGAAAATCCGAACAAAATGAAGAATGAGATCAAGAAAGAGATCCTGCAGCAGATGACCTTCCTTGATCAGATTGAAGAACCAGAGGAAAAGAAGGCATGGAAACCGAAGTTTAAGATCATCGGTCAGCTTTTTGCCACCTACTGGCTCATGGAACTCGAAGATAAATTCTATATTATGGACCAGCATGCGGCCCATGAAAAAGTAAATTATGAGGAGCTGATGGAGAAGCTTTCCAAAAAAGAAATTTACAGCCAGCAGCTTGCACCGCCGATGATCCTCTCTCTTAATATGAAAGAGGTGGAAGTGATCAGACAGTACCAGGATGCATTTGCCAGTCTGGGATTTGTGATCGAAGAATTTGGCGGAAAGGAATACTGTATCCGCGCTGTTCCGGCAAACCTTTACGGACTTCGCGAGAGAGAAGTATTCATTGAATTATTAGATTCTGTTCTGGAAGAAGGAATCATGACAGATATGGATATTATTACAGACAAAATCGCTTCCATGGCATGTAAAGCAGCCATCAAGGGCAATCAGAAGGTGAGCCTTCCTGAAGTCACTCATCTGCTGGAGCGTTTGATGCAGTGTGAGAATCCATATACCTGTCCACATGGGCGTCCAACCATGATTTCCATGACCAAGACAGAGATAGAGAAGAAATTTAAGAGAATTGTGTAGTGAAGGGAATCAGATCATGAAAAAACCAATGATTATTTTGACCGGTCCTACCGCCGCAGGAAAAACCAGCTTATCCATTGCCCTTGCAAAGGCAGTCAATGGAGCTGTCATCTCCGCCGATTCCATGCAGGTGTACAAGAAGATGGATATCGGAACTGCTAAGATTATGCCAGAGGAGATGGATGGGGTTGATCACTATCTAGTGGATGAGTTAGACCCTGCAGAGGAATTCCATGTGGCACGGTTTCAGTCCATGGCCAAAGAGGCTCTAGAAGCAATTTATGCCAAAGGACAGATTCCGATCATTGTAGGGGGAACCGGCTTTTATATCCAGGCACTGCTTTATGATATAGCATTTGAAGATACTAAGAAGGATGATAGTTATCGTCTGTCCTTAGAAGCCATTGCAAAGGAGAAGGGTAATCATTATCTCCATGAGATGCTTCGGGAAGTGGATCCAGAGGGTGCGGCAGCCATTCATGAGAACAATGTGAAGCGAGTCATCCGTGCGCTGGAATATTATAAAGAGACCGGAGAGAAGATTTCGGTCCATAACGAAAGAGAAAAACAGAAAGAATCACCATATAACGCAGCATATTTTGTGCTGACCCACGAAAGACCTGTACTTTACGACCGCATCAATTACCGTGTGGATCTGATGGCGGAACAGGGTCTGGTGGAAGAAGTGAGAAAACTAAAAGAAGAAGGCTATGACAGAAGCTATGTGTCCATGCAGGGGCTTGGCTACAAGGAAATCTTAAGCTATTTAGACGGCGAGATTACGTTGGAGGAAGCCATTTACCTGATCAAAAGGGACACTAGAAGATTCGCCAAGCGACAGATTACATGGTTTGGCAGGGAGAAGGATGTCATCTGGGTGGAAAAACAGCAGTTTACTGGCGATGAAGCAATTCTTGCCCATATGCTTTCTATTATTGAAGAAAGAGGAATCATTACGACATGTTAAAACAGTATTTTAAAGAATTGGGCGTTGATGAGGCAGTATTTGATTTCTGTAATGAAATCGAAGATTCCCTGCTCGAACGCTTTAGAGAAATCGATCAAATCACCGAATATAATCAGCTGAAGGTCATTACAGCCATGCAGAAGAACCGCTTAAGCGGCTCCCATCTTCAGGGAACCACTGGCTATGGCTACAATGACATGGGAAGAGAAACTTTAGAAGCAATCTATGCGGACGTATTCCACACCGAGGATGCACTGGTTCGCCCGCAGATTACCTGTGGTACCCACGCACTGGGCATTGCCCTTTCTGCCAATGTTCGTCCCGGCGATGAAATCTTCTCTCCTGTTGGAAAGCCGTATGATACTTTAGAGGAAGTCATCGGCATCCGCCCATCTAAGGGATCCCTTGCAGAATGGGGGGTTACTTATAATGATGTAGAGTTACTTCCAGATGGCAGCTTTGACTGGGATGGTATCCGTGCAGGCATCAATGAACGCACCAAATTAGTTACCATTCAGCGTTCTAAAGGGTATGCAACCCGTCCGACTCTCTCTGTGGAACGAATCGGCGAGCTCATCGCTTTTGTGAAGGAGATCAAACCGGATGTGATCTGCATGGTAGATAACTGCTACGGTGAATTTACTGAAATCATCGAACCAAGTGATGTGGGAGCAGATATGGTTGTTGGCTCCCTGATCAAAAACCCAGGCGGCGGACTTGCTCCAATCGGCGGTTATATCGCAGGAACAAAAGCATGCGTGGAAAACTGTGCCTACCGTCTGACCACACCTGGCCTTGGCAAAGAGGTTGGGGCAACTTTAGGTGTCAACGAAAAGTTCATTCAGGGCTTTTTCCTCGCACCATCTGTTGTAAATGCTGCCTTAAAGGGCGCAATCTTTGCCGCAAATGTGTACGAAAAATTAGGCTTTAAGTGCGTTCCGAATGCCACAGAGCCTAGATATGACATCATTCAGGCAGTGGAATTCGGCGATAAAGATAAGATCATTGCTTTTTGTGAAGGCATTCAGGCAGCTTCTCCAGTTGACTCTTATGTAACACCGGAACCATGGCCAATGCCTGGATATGACAGTGATGTCATCATGGCGGCAGGAACATTTGTCTCCGGGGCATCCATTGAACTTTCTGCAGACGCTCCGATCAAGCCACCATATGCGGTTTATTTCCAGGGGGGACTGACTTATTATCATGCAAAATTAGGAATCATGAAGTCCCTGCAGGCCAATGTGTCCAAGGGTCTGATTACCCTCTAGCATAAGGAATTATTAAGAAAGTTAATGAATTTCGTTTGTATACAACTGGAAATCTGTGTGGTAATATTAATTTGACTACATATGACACTTTCATATGAAATTTTAGAGATTTTTAGTTTAGAACGAATATAGATAACCGGAGGAATGATGATGAATCGTAAGAAAAAGAGAAACCTGAATCCTCAGCACACCTTGGCGATCGTGGTTTTGATCTGCATGCTGCTGCTTGGGGTAACTGCATTTGGCGGGCGTAATATCGCCGTTCTTTCTAATATTGCCGGAATTACCATTATACCGATGCAGAAGGGAATCAATTCTGTTGGGAATGGGATTCTTGAATGGAAAAATGCGAGAAAAGAGAATGAAGAATTACAGAAGAAGAACGAAGAACTGACTGCCCTTGTCGATGCTTTAAAGCAGGAGAATCAGAGTCTTTCCCAGGATACATATCGTCTAAAGGAATTGGAAGAGCTCTACGAGCTTGATCAGAAGTATTCCGATTATAAGACAACCGGTGCCAATGTCATCAGTAAGGGGGCAGGAAACTGGTTTGATATCTTCGTAATCGATAAAGGAGCCTCAGATGGCATCTTAAAGGACATGAATGTCATCGCCGGCAATGGACTGGTTGGTATTGTATATGAAGTAAGCGATCATTATGCCAAGGTTCGTTCTATTATCAATGATACCAGCATGGTCAGCACCATGGTTGTGGCAAGTCAGGATAACTGTATTGTTAAGGGCAGTACCGAAACCATGGGCAAAGGATATTTAGAGGTAGTTTACCTCGATAAGGATTCCAAGATTGCAGTTGGAGATGAAGTGGTTACATCCAATATCAGTTCCAAATTTATGGAAGGAATTACAGTAGGAACAGTAACCAAGGTTAATAAGAGCAAGGATTCCTTAACAAAGACAGCAAGAATTACACCAACTGTGGATTTCCAGCACATGAAACAGGTGCTTGTCATCAAACAGGTGAAGGATACCGTCAATATTGATACAACATTAGAGGAATAAGCTATGTGGTTAAGATGGATAATATATGCAGTGTCTATTTTAATAAGCTTTCTTCTTCAGACTTCTGTATTCGAATTCTTAAAGCTTGCTGACACTGTACCGAATGTAATGCTGACATTGGTAGTCTGCATTGCATTGATGAGAGGCCGTAAAGAGGGTCTGCTGACAGGCTTTTTCTGTGGTCTTTTGATCGATCTCTTCTATGGAGATGTACTGGGCTGGTATGCCCTTTTATATACCGGAATTGGATACATCAACGGTTATTTCAACCACCGTTATTTTCAGGATGATGTTATTCTGCCGCTGGCTGTTCTCGGAGGGAATGCCCTGGTGTATGACATCCTCGTCTATATCTTTTTCTTCCTTCTTCGCGGAAGACTGGGATTTTTCTATTTCCTGATTCACATTATCCTTCCGGACGCAATTTATACTGCTATCTTTGCCATCGTGATGTACTATATTATGATGCATCTTCTTGGCTGGCTGGCAGACTTTGAAGAGAAAGGAGTTCTGTGATGAGTCGAAGAATGAGAGAAAAGATCGTAGAATTCGTGGAAGACAACAGACTCCTGGTTTTGACTGCCTTCGCAGGAGTTCTCTTTGTGATTCTGATTTCCAGATTGTTTGTCCTTCAGATTATTCAGGGCAAGGAGCATATGCAGAATTTTGCTTATAAGATTCAGAAGACGATCACAAAGAACGGCATTCGAGGCAATATCTACGATGTGAATGGCAAGCTCATTGCCTATAATAAACTGGCCTATACAGTAACATTTACCAATGATTCCGCATTCTCCACATTGGCAAGACAGAATGAGACAACAGAGAATGAAGAAAAGAATAAGGTACTTTATAAGGTCATCAAGATTATTGAAGCCAATGGCGACCACATTACCACCGATTTTCCAGTGAAGCGAATCGGAAAAGGTAAATTCAAGTTTACCATCAGTGGTTCAGAGCTTCAGACATTTCTTCGCAACTCCTATGGAATCGGCAACGATGTCACAGGACTTACGAAGGAACAGAAGATATTAAGACAGCAGCAGTTGGAATCCACTGCCAAAGATGTATTTGAATTTTTCAAGAATGGTACTGGGGGAAGTCCGGGATCTGGCAAGATGTTTGATATTTCAGATGAATATTCTGAGAAAGATGCATTGAAGATCATGGCTATCCGTTATCAGATCTATCTAAGCCGTTTCTCCCAGTATAAGAAGGTAACCATTGCCTCTGAAATCAGTGACAAAAGTATTGCTGCCATTGAAGAAAGAGGAGACGAACTGATTGGTATCTCCATCTCCAAGGAGACGCTGCGTTCCTATAACTTTGGGGAATCCATGGGTCAGGTTGTCGGCTATACCGGCGCAGTATCCGATGATGAGTTAGATGAATACAATCAGGGTAAGAACGAGAAGGATAAAGACTACTACACCTCCAATGATGTGGTAGGAAAAGCGGGAATCGAGAAGATCTATGAAACCAATCTCCACGGTAACAGCGGTAGTGAAACTGTGCTGGTAGATAAGATTGGTAAGATTTTAGAGCATACCGATGAAGTGGCAGTTGGTACCGGGAATGATGTACACTTAAGTATCGACGCAGAACTTCAGCAGTATTGCTATGAGCTGTTGGAAAGTAAGTTGGCAGGTATTATTCTGTCTAAGATGACAACTGCAGACAGCTCTGGTAACCGAAGCGATAATATTCGTATCCCGATCAAGAATCTTTATTATTCGCTGATTAAGAATAAGGTAATCGACATTGCTGATTTAGATAGTGATGAGGCAACTTCCTATGAGAAGAGCATCTACAAACAGATTACCCGTTATAAAAAAGGAAAGCTTTCCTCGATCAAGAGGGACCTGCTCAATTCCACAGTACCTCATAATGACTTGTCCAAGCAAAAGAAAGCCTATGACAATTACATTTACAGTATGCTTGGCAGTAACAAGGTATTATTAAGCAGCTCCATTGATACGAAGGATGATATCTATAAAAAGTGGAAGAGCGGCAAGATCAGCTTAGGAGAATTCCTGCGCTATGCCATCAATAAAGAATGGATCGAAACCTCCGGTTTTGATATCGCATCTTCCTACTACAATACAGACCAGATTTTTGAAGCCCTCGCGAACTATATCGTGGGAGAATTAAAGAAAGATTCTGATTTTGACTCACTTGTATGTGAATATATGATCAAATCCGGCAATCTTTCTGGCAAATCTGTCTGCCTCTTATTATACGAACAGGGCGTATTAAGCAAGAAGAAGGATGCTGACTACAACAGTCTAAAATCCGGAAGTTTAAGTGCTTACAGCTTTATTCGTAAGAAGATTTCCAACAGGGAAATCACAGCTGCCCAGCTTGGACTTGATCCATGCTCCGGCGCAGTTATTATCACCGATGTAAAAACCGGTAAGATCAAGGCTTTTGTAAGTTATCCAAGTTATGATTCCAACAAGCTTGCCAACGTCATCGACGGCGATTACTACAGCAAGTTAGTAAGCAATGAATCAAAACCGCTTTACAACAGAGCCTTAAATCACAAGACCGCTCCAGGTTCCACCTTCAAACCGCTTTCTGCCATTGCAGGGCTCAATGAAGGTGTCATCAGCAGTGGCACAATCATCAAGTGTACCGGTATTTTCAATAAGATTACACCACCTGCAAAATGCTGGGTATATCCAAACAGTCATAAGAACGAAACCGTATCCAAGGCGATCACAAACTCCTGTAATGTCTTCTTCTATGAAGTGGGCCATCGCCTGGGAACAACATCATCCGGTAGCGTCAGTGACACACAGGGTCTGAAAGTCCTTGAAAAATACGCAACCATGCTTGGCCTTAATAAGCTCTCCGGCGTGGAACTTCCGGAAAGTGAACCACACGTATCCGATGAATCCCTCGTTCGTTCCTATATCGGACAGGGTACCAACAGTTACGCTCCGGTTCAGATTGCCAATTATGCAACAACCATTGCCAACAGTGGTACTGTATTTGACTTAAGTCTCATGGATTCCATCGTAAGCCCTAAGGGCAAGGTAGTGGAGAAGTTCCCAGTAAAAAAGGTAAGCAAGGTAAAATTAAACAGCGAAAGCTACTGGAATTATGTACATTCTGGTATGTACGGTGTAGCTTACGATGAACATAAGGATATCTTTAAAGATCTTACCAATGTTAAAATTGCGGGTAAAACAGGTACTGCTCAGGAAGATAAGAAACGTCCAAACCATGCGCTCTTTATCTCCTACGGACCATATACCAGTCCGGAAATTGCAGTTACCGTAGTAATGCCATTTGCCTACACATCCTCCAATGCCGCCAACGTGGCAAAGGATGTATACCAGTACTATTTTGGTACCAAGAAAGAAAAGGCAAAATTATTCAAACAGGTAGAACAGGCAGGACACGCAGTCAGCGGATCCAGCGATTAAACAATAGAGTGTGAAAGAGGGATTGACATGAAACAGTCTGTTTTAATTAAGGGGAATAAGGTTGGATTGACATTATATCTCAATCCGGAAGAAACCTTTGAAGATTTATATAATCTGACCATTGAGAAATTTCAGGCATCCTCCTCTTTTTTCCAGTTTCCAAAACCGATTGCCATCCGATTCGAAGGCAAAAGCTTAGATCCGGAGCAGATCAATCAGATGCTTAAGGGCATCGCATCTGTAACCTCTCTTCAGGTAGGGTATGTCATGATCGAAGATACGTTGCTTGAGACAAAGATGCAGCAGATGTTAGAGGAAAAGAAGAAAAAAGAAGAAGAGGCTCGTGTGGAAAAGGCAAGACTCATGGCAATTGAAGCCAAAAACCGTGAGCTTCAGGCGCAGCAGGACGGACTTTTCCATAAAGGAACCTTACGATCCGGGCAGAGCATCGAAAGTGATAACAGTGTGATCATCTTAGGCGATGTGAATCCGGGTGCTACCGTAAGTTCCAAGAAGAATGTGGTTATTTTCGGTGCGTTAAAGGGATATGCATATGCAGGAACCGCAGGAGATGACCATGCATTTATCATTGCAATGGAGATGGAACCAATGCAGATTCGTATTGGCAGCAAGATTGCAAGAAAAGCAGACGAAGAGGAAGAAAAGAAGCGTTCTCTTCTGAAGAAAAAGAAAAAGGCAGAAGTGTCCAAAGAACCACAGATGGCATTTGTGGAGGATGGACAAATCTATATCGAACCTATTTCAAAGACATTAATTCATGATATTTTAGTATAAAAGCGGAGGATTGAAAATGAGCGAAGTAATTGTAGTGACATCAGGAAAGGGTGGCGTTGGTAAGACAACATCATCTGCAAATATTGGTACAGGTTTAGCACAGTTAGGATACAGTGTTGTGTTAATCGATACAGATATCGGATTACGTAACCTTGACGTGGTTATGGGTCTTGAAAACCGTATTGTATACAACTTAGTAGACGTAGTAGAAGGAAACTGCCGTATCAAACAGGCATTGATCAAAGATAAGAAATATCCAAATCTCTTCCTTTTACCATCTGCACAGACAAGAGATAAGACAAGTGTATCCCCAGAACAGATGAAGAATTTAACAGATGAATTAAGACAGGAATTTGATTATATCATCTTAGACTGTCCAGCTGGTATTGAACAGGGCTTTAAGAATGCCATTGCAGGCGCAGACCGTGCCCTCATCGTTACAACACCAGAAGTATCTGCGATTCGTGACGCAGACAGAATCATCGGTTTATTAGAAGCCAACGAAATTGGACGCATCGATCTGATCATCAACCGTATCCGTATGGACATGGTAAAACGTGGTGATATGTTATCCAAGGAAGATGTCATCGATATTCTTGCAATCGACTTAATCGGTATCGTACCAGACGATGAGAATATCGTTGTATCCACAAACCAGGGTGAACCATTAGTTGGTTCCGGTGCACTTGCAGGCAAAGCATATGCAAATATCTGTAAGAGAATCATTGGAGAAGAAGTACCATTTATGGAATTTCCTACAGAAGGATTCTTTGCAAGATTAATGAAAGCATTCAGAGGATAGAAGGGGGAAGAACAATGGGATTATTTGACAGCTTTTTCAAGAAAAAAAGTTCAAGTGAAGTGGCAAAAGACCGCTTAAAATTTGTTTTGGTTTCTGACAGAACCACATGTTCTCCTGAAATTATGGAAAGAATCAAGAATGATATCATCGAAGTATTAAATCGTTATGTGGAAATCGATCAGTCTGGCCTTGATATCCAGATTACACAGACAGAAACAGAGGAAGGCAGTGGCAAGAGAGTTCCAGCTCTTTATGCGAACATTCCAATCATCAAAGTTAAAAAATAAGGTAGGTAATCATGTTTCGCAAATATGATTTGAAGGATTTTAACTTCAAATTACTGCTCACTGTGTGGATTATCAGCGGCCTTGGCGTATTATTCATCAACAGCGCCAACGCGAGCTTTACCAACAAGCAGTTATTCGGAGTAATCCTTTGCTCAGTGATCATGCTTTCACTGGCATTTATTGATTACAATTTCATATCGGACAATCTGATCGTCATTTATGTACTGAATATTGTACTCCTGCTCCTCGTTTTGGTAGCAGGGAAGTCGGTAAATGGTGCCCAGAGATGGTTAGCCTTTGGTGGCTTTACGTTCCAGCCTTCGGAGACCTGTAAGATCACATTGATTCTTACCGCCTCCAAGTTTATCGCTGCCAACGAGGACAACTTAAATGACATCAAGACACTGGCCAAGCTTGCCGGTATTCTGATGATTCCGATGCTTTTGGTTGTGAAGGAACCAGATTTATCCACCACCCTTGACATTACCTTTATTCTCTGCGCAGTCATCTTCGTCGGAGGAATCAGTGTACGTCTCATTGGCTGGTTAATGGCAATCGGTGCACCGCTGTTTGTCGCTTTTATCTGGTATATTCAGACACCTGGGCAGTTCTTATTAAAACCTTATCAGGTTACCCGTATTATGACATTCATTAATCCTGCCAAATATGCTTCTACCACGGCATATCAGACCAATAACTCCATTATGGCCATTGGCTCCGGACAGTTATTTGGCAAGGGAATCAACTCCAATACCATCTCCGATGTTACGATTACCGTGCGAGACACCGGGCTGGTATCCGAACAGCAGACAGACTTTATCTTTTCTGTTATTGGAGAGGAATTCGGATTCATAGGAAGCATAATTGTTATTGGATTATTAGCCTTTTTAATGATACAATGTATATTAGTAGCAAAGAGAGCCAATGATATGAATGGACGCTTGGTGGCGACGGGTGTTGCAGCACTGATTGGCTTCCAGTCCTTCATCAATATTGGGGTAGCAACCGGTGCTTTACCGAATACCGGCGTGCCGCTTCCACTTATCAGCTACGGCTTAAGTTCCTGCCTGAATGTCATGATCGGCATGGGGCTGGTTCTCAATATATCGCTACAAGGCAATCGATATTTATAACAGGATAAACAAACACTATATAAGAATACAATGAGACAATGGGTTGATAGAGAAACGGGGGAAAGACTATGAATATAGGATTAGTCGCACACGATACAAAGAAAGCATTGATGCAGAACCTCTGTATTGCTTATAGAGGCATTCTGGCAAGACATGAATTATTTGCCACAGAGACAACAGGTTATCTGATCGAAGAAGTAACCAACCTTAATGTGCACAAGTACTTAGCGGGACATTTCGGGGGATCCCAGCAGTTAGGTGCCCAGATTGAGCATAATCAGATTGATATGGTAATCTTTCTTCGCGATCCGGATGCAAAAACCAAAAAGGATAACAATGTATATAACGTTCTGGCACTTTGCGACAAACACAACATTCCATTTGCCACCAACTTAGCAACAGCAGAGCTTTTGGTAATGGCACTTGACAGAGGTGACCTGGATTGGCGAGAAATGTACAAATAAGAATGAAAATCGCTTCACTGATTCTTACAGTGGTACTATGTGGTTCCATGCTCTGTCCGATTCCAGTTCGCGCAGCTTCCGGATATCAAGATCACTTTGCGGATTCCATGATGAAGATGCTGAAAAAGCATTATGGAACCAGCTTAGATGGATTGGGAACCAATGCAGCATTACTGACTCCTGACAAGGATCATACCTTTAAGGGAGATGTGGACAGTGCGCTGCTCATCGATGCAACACATAATAAGGTGATTGCATCCCAGGATGGGTTAAAAAAGGTGTATCCAGCCAGTACCACCAAGGTGTTGACTGCGCTGATCACATTAGAGAACTGTGAACTGTCAGAAACAGTGAAATTAAAAAAGAATATCAAGTTCCACGAAAGTGGAGTTGTAGCAGTAGGATTCAGAAAAGGTGATGTGGTTAAGATTGAAGGTCTGCTGAATGCCCTTTTGATCGAATCTGCCAACGATGCAGCTGTTGCATTGGCAGATTATATTGCAGGATCTGAGAAGGCGTTTGCAAAGATGATGAATCAGCGCGCGAAGGAGCTGGGGGCAACCCACTGCAATTTCGTGACCTCCAACGGGCTTCATGAAAACAATCATTACATCACAGCCTACGACATGTATCTGATCTTTAAGGAAGCAATCAAATATGATGCCTTCTTAAATATCTGTAAAAAAGCGAATTATACTTTAAATTATGAAACAGCGGCTGGTATCCCATGGAGCATTCCGATGGATACGACAAACCACTATATTTCTGGTGAATATAGTCTGCCAGACGACATTTTCATGATCGGTGGTAAGACTGGAACAACCAGTCAGGCAGGCTCCTGTCTGGTCATTCTGACAAAGGACAGCAAGGAGAATGAGTATATTTCCCTTGTGTACGGTGGGAATACAAAAGATGTGCTTTATCACACGATGACGGACTTATTGGAAAAAAGTCATAAAAAATAGTTGTTATTTTTAGGGTATTATTATACAATATATATAATAAAATATCTTTCTAAGGAGGAGATAATATGGTCGAAATTATTTCAGGCGTTAAAGGAAAAGGAAAAACAAAAGTCTTAATCGAAAAGGTTAATGCAGCTGCTAAGGTTGCTGAAGGTAATATCGTTTATATCGATAAGAACAATAAAAAGATGTACGAATTAAATAGAGAAATTCGTTTCATCGTTTCTCCAGAATATGGAATCAAAAACACAGATATGTTCCTTGGTTTCTTATGTGGAATCTTATCTCAGAACTATGATATTGAAACAATCTATTTAGAAAGTTTCCTTACTATTGCTAATATCGATGAAAGTGATGACGCTGCTGTTGAAGCTGCTGTAGAAGCAATCGAAACTATTTCCAAAGATTTCGAAGTTGACTTCGTAATCAGTGCTTCCCGCGATAAAGCTGACATGCCAGAAAGCATCCAGGGACTCGTTACTGTAGCATTATAAGAACAAGACATTAGGAACTGTCACTTTAATAGTGGCAGTTCTTTTTAAGTGCAAGGATATATCTATACAGTTAAGTATTGCCTTCCGGGAGGATGCCCACTTGCGCGAAAGGAGAACGTATGTCATATTATTATGCATATTCGGATTATCTGAAAAGTAAATACGGAGAAAAGGTGTACAAGCTTCCGGTGAACCTTCCGGTGAGCTGTCCAAATCGAATGGATGGAAACCGTGGCTGTGATTTCTGTGCAGACGTGGGCACAGGATTTGAGGCCATGTCCAGCAAACAACCGGTGCTGACTCAGTTAGAAGAAACCAAAGTCCGCATCGAAAAGCGCTACAAGGCACACAAGTTCATCGCTTATTTCCAGAATTATACCAATACATTCCTAAGCCTTGACCGGTTCAAATCCTATGTGGGGGAAGCAGTCAAGTGTCCAGACATAGTGGAAATCTCCATCTCCACAAGACCGGACTGTATTAAGAAGGAATATCTTGACTATCTGATGGATCTTTATGAAACCTATGGCATTGAGATCAACATTGAGCTTGGCCTTCAGACAGTGAATTATCAGACCCTTGCGTCCATCAACCGTGGCCATGGTCTGGCGGAATTCATCTCTGCAGTGCTGATGATCAAGAGATATCCATTTACCATCTGCACCCATATGATTCTGAATCTGCCTGGAGATACCATGGCGGATGCCATTGAGGGGGCGAAGATTCTCTCTGCCCTTGAGATTGATATTGTGAAGCTCCATTCCCTCTATTTGCCGACAAATTGCAGGTTGTATGAAAAATATATTGATGGTACAATTACTCTGTGTGACAAGAATGAGTATTTGGATCGTCTGACCGAATTTATTGCTCATGTATCACCGAATATGGTTATTGAACGATTATTCAGCCGCGTTCCGGAGGAGTATTCAGAGTTTTCCAATTGGGGAACAAGCTGGTGGAAGCTCCGGGATGAATTTGAGGCGTTGATGGAAGAAAAAGGATATGAGCAGGGGTGCAAATTCCATTACTTATATGGAGCTGCTTTAGATCGATGGGAGTTGGAATAAATGGCGAAACAAAGACAGGAAAAACGTAATCTGAATCTAAGAGTTGTGGTTTTCTTTGTCATCTTTATTTATATGTGCGTGCATCTGGTGACCTATATTTTCAAATCCAGCATTAACGTATATGAAGTAAAGGCAGGGAAGGTGGTAGATACCTTAACCCTGAACGGACTGGTGGTCCGTGAAGAGGAACTGGTGAAGAGCAACGGAGATGGATATATCACATTTTTTTCTCCAGACCAGTCCAAAGTGTATAACGGAGAAATCGTATACACATTAGATGAAGATGGAAGAATCAAGGAATATATCTCTGAACAGATTGCTTCCAAGAAGAAAGTGAAAAAGAAGAATATGAAGGCGGTTGCCGGTATTGTGGAGGATTTTCAGGACCACTATGACCAGGCAGACTTCGGTGAAGTATATAATGTAAAACAGAAGCTTGACAATGCGGTATTCAATACCAATGAAGAATACATTCAGAAGGCGCTGATCAAATATCAGCAGGAAGAAGAAGGCAGTGAGCAGGCTTATCAGGTTGGCACAAGCAAGAAAAGCGGAATCTTAACCCTGACTGTGGATGATTTCACCAAGACTAATCCGAACAAGGTGACAGTGGATGATCTGAAGAAGGATTCCTACAAGCAGTCCAGACTGATGCCGAATGCATTGGTGAAGAAGGGGGATGTGATCTATCGTATGGTTACCAGTGAAAACTGGTATATGGTAGTGAAGCTTACCAAGAACCAGTATGAAGAGCTGAAAAACCGTAGCACCGTGAAGGTAACATTTGGCCAGAATAATATCAAATGCAATGCAGGAATTGAGACAAAAAAGGTGGGCAGAAACTATCTCGCAAGCTTAACCTTTAATAAATATATGATTCGTTTTATCAACGATCGTTACCTTGGAATCGAGCTTTCCCTCGATGAGGATTCCGGATTCAAGATTCCAAAATCCTCTGTGAAGATGGAAGAATTCTACAAGATTCCAAAGAGTTATCTGACAAAGGGCGGCAACAGCAACGCCTACACTCTCCTTGCCAAGGGTCCAAAGGAAGAGAAAGCATCCACATTAGAGGGCATTTCCTTCTATTATTATGCAGACAGCACAGATTTTGTTTTCGTGCGTAAGAAGGACATTGCCAAGAACACAACAATCTTCAAAACTGCGGATCGGGATTCCAAGCAGAGAATCTTAAGTGATACGGTGGAGAAGGAGGTTGTATTCTGCGTCAACTCTGGTTATGCAGAGATGCGTATCGTAGATGTGATCGGCAAGGAAGAAAACTATTATCTGATCAAGTCTAACACAAGCAATGGTGTGGGCCTGGCAGATCATATTGCGGAAAATTATAAAGAAGTCAATGAGAATAGAATTATCTATTGATCAACAGCCGTTAGGAGTATAGACATGTTAAAAGAAAATTATGATCTTGTGGCAGAGAAGGTTGCGGCAGCCTGTGAACGAGCAGGAAGAGATAAAGACGAAGTAACCATCATCGCTGTCAGCAAAACAAAACCTCTCTCTAACGTTGTGGAATTACAGTCCCATGGCGTGATGGATTTTGGGGAAAATAAAGTACAGGAATTATGTTCCAAATATGAAGAGATTGAAAAGCCGGTAAGATGGCATCTCATCGGTCATTTACAGACCAACAAGGTAAAATATATTGTGGATAAGGTGGAGCTCATTCATTCTGTGGAATCCTTAAAGCTTGCGAAGCAGATCAGTAAGGAAGCGGGGAAGAAGGGTGTGACTGTTCCAGTGCTCATTCAGGTCAATGTTGCCTCCGAAGAGACCAAATTTGGCTTGGATACAGCAGAAGTGATGGCACTTGTGGAAGAAGCAGCAAAGCTTCCAAACATGAAGATTAAAGGACTTATGACCATCGCACCATTTGTGGATGATCCGGAAGACAACAGACTCTATTTTAGAGAACTGAAGCAATTATTTATTGACATCAAAGATAAAAATCTCGATAATGTAGATATGGAAATTCTATCAATGGGTATGACAGGAGATTACGAAGTAGCCATTGAAGAGGGCGCAACCATGGTCCGTGTGGGAACAGGTATTTTTGGAGCCCGCAATTATAATATTTAGCATCAACGTGTGAATGATAATTTGGAGGTTAGATAGATGGGGACATTAGATAAATTCATGGATCTTATGAGAATCAACGATCCTGAAATTGAAGAAGAATACGAAAACGAAGAAGATTACGAAGAATATGAAGAAGAGGAAGTGGAAGAAGTAGAAGAAAAGCGTTCTTTCTTCTCATTCGGTCGTAAAAAAGAAGCACCAGCTGTTGTGGAAGAAGAGGAAGAAATCGAAGAAGAACCTGCTTACACACCACAGCCTACAAGAGGTCCTTCTTATCGTCCGGCTCCAACTCGCAATAAGGTGGTATCCATGAACGGAACAGGAATTGAAGTAATTGTAGTCAGACCAATTGATTTTACAGACTGCAAGATTATCGCAGATTACCTTGGTGAAGGCAAAACTGTCATGATCAATATGGAAGACATTAAGAATCCGGCAGCACAGAGAACGATCGACTTTATCGGCGGTGCAGTATATGCATATAATGGCACATTAACAGCAGCATCTCCTAAGATGTTCATTGCAGCTCCTGGTGAAGTAATTGTAGATGGTGATTTATGCGATGATATCATGAATGAGAATATCGTTGCACCACAGATTTCAGAATAAAGGGAATAGAGATATTACGATGATGATCAAGAACTGCATGTTCCATGCAGTTCTTGTTTTGGTATATAAATATCTACAAAAAAGTAGATAATTAGGAGACTTATGGAAGCAGAAGAATATTTAGCCAAACGAATGAAGGAACTGGCAGCCAAATCCTACCAGCAGTCCGTCTATCTTCATACCAATTTTCTTTCACTGGCAGAACAGAGCCTCTACTATACCATGGAGCGGGAACTATCCTACGCTGAGGGACATGCTTTGGGCGGCCATGATTATGCAGAGAGAAAGCTGATTCAGTTTGGTTCAGAAAAGCTGTTTGGATATGAAGGATTTTCTCCAATTCTCTGTATCCATATCCGGCCATTGGCGCCAAAGTTTTCAGAAACCTTAAGCCACAGAGACTATCTGGGGGCAATCATGAATCTGGGAATTGAGAGGGAATATCTTGGGGATATCTTGATTGACGGGACTGACGCCTATGTATTCTGCATTGACTCTATGGCAGAGTATCTGGTGAAGGAAATTACCAAAATCAGACATACCCTTGTGATGACCGAGCTCATTGATCCGCAGGATCTGCATATCGAACCGAAGAAAAAGATGATCGAGGGATTCGTATCCTCCTTTCGCGTGGATGCAGTCATCGCCCTTGGATTTTCTTTATCAAGAAAGGATGCCCACACAGCCATCACCTCAAAGAGGGTATTTATCAATGGCCGTCTGGTGGAATCCCCTTCAAAACAGATTGCAGAGGGAGACTTGATCTCCGTTCGAGGGCTGGGCAAGATGGAATTTGATCAGATTCGCGGCATGTCCAAGAAGGGACGTCACAGCGTGGTGATCAACCGATTTATATAAGGAAAGCAATATAATATGAAAAAAATAGTAACAAGTCTTCTGGTGATCGTGGCGCTCATTGTTGCCGATCAGGCAACCAAGGCATGGGCGGTGGCACATCTGATGAACAAGCCTGCCATTCCGATCATCAAAGGTGTATTTGAACTGGAATATCTGGAAAACAGAGGGGCAGCATTCGGTTCCATGCAGGGAAGACAGGTCTTTCTCCTTGCGGTGACCGTCGGTGTACTGGCCTTTCTGGTATATGCATTTTATAAAATGCCGGACAGCAGGCGGTATCTGCCGCTGAAAACCATCGTGGTGCTGATCTTTTCCGGCGCAATTGGGAATATGATCGACCGCGTGATGCAGGGATATGTGGTGGATTTTCTCTATTTTAAGCTGATCAATTTCCCAATTTTTAATGTGGCAGACTGCTATGTGACGGTATCTGCCTTTTTACTGATTTTCCTTGTGCTTTTTGTATACAAGGAGGATGAATTTGACTTTTTGGGAAAGGGAAAGAAAGATGAAACAGGGGCTTAGAATTGACCGTTATCTTGCAGAAGCTTACAGCGAACATTCCAGGTCTTACCTTCAGAAGCTGATCAAGGATGGAGAGGTCTTAGTAAATGGCAAGGCAGTAAAGCCCAATTACAAGCTTTCCGAGGAAGATGAAGTGACGGTGAACATTCCAGAGCCAAAGGAAGTGGACATTGTTCCTGAACCGGTTCCCCTTGATATTGTCTATGAGGATGCTGATATTCTCATTCTCAACAAAGGGAAGGATATGGTGGTTCATCCATGTCCGGGACATTATTCCGGCACCTTAGTCAATGGACTGCTATACCACTGCAAGGATGAACTTTCCGGCATCAATGGAGAATTAAGACCGGGCATCGTTCATCGAATTGACAAAGATACCACCGGACTTCTGGTGGTTTGTAAGAATGATCAGGCCCACCGTTTTATTGCGGAGCAGCTGAAAGTTCATTCTATCACAAGAAAATATCATGCCATCGTCTACAATCATATCAACGAGGAAGAGGGCACAGTGGATGCGCCGATTGGACGTAACCCCAATGACCGCAAGAAGATGGCAGTTAACTATAAGAATGGAAAACACGCAGTGACCCATTACAAAGTGCTTTCCAGATTGAAGAATAATTTTACCTATATTGAATGTTCACTGGAGACGGGAAGAACCCACCAGATCCGCGTGCATATGTCCAAGATTCATCATCCATTGTTGGGAGATGAGATATACGGACCAAAGAAAGACAGATATGGCCTCACCGGCCAGTGTCTCCACGCGAAAACGTTGGGATTCATTCATCCAACCACAAAGGAATATGTGGAATTTGATTCCCCGCTTCCAGATTATTTTGAAAAGCTGTTAAGAAAGCTTGGTCAGGAGGAACTATGAACTGGTTAGATCTGCATATGCATTCCTCCGTCAGCATGGATGGAGAATTCACACCTGAGGAGCTTGTGTTAAAAGCAAAGGAAGCAGGCGTTCAGGTGATGGCAATCTGCGATCACAACGTGACAGAAGGTGTTGCGGCTGGCGTGGAAGCAGCTAAGAAGGAAGGCATGGTAAGTGTTCCCGGCGTGGAACTGGATACCTGCTGTGAGGGCAAGAATTTCCATATTATTGGATATGGCATTGATCCGAACCATCCGGAAATCATCGGATTCGGCGAGGAGGTGCGTGCCCATAAGCGTGCCAATGGTACAGCCCGCATGCAGAAGATGCATGACATGGGATTTTTCTTTGACGATGATGAAGTATGGAAGGTATGCCGCAAGGGACATATCATTATCCCAGATGTGTTCGAGGTTATCTTCCGTGACCATAGAAACGACGGCAATCCACTGGTGGAGGAATATCGTACCCACGATATGCCGGGGGTGGATTTCTACTGGAAATACTGTGCAAAACCTGGTACACCGGGATTTATTCCGGAAGGCAACCTGCCTGCAGAATATGGCATCAAGTGTATCAAGGCAGCCGGCGGAATTCCGGTACTGGCACATCCAGGTGCCAATATGGGAAAGAACGCGGACATTTTCCGTGCTCTTGTGGAACTGGGAATTGAAGGTGTCGAATGCTATTGCAGTTATCATACCAATGGCGAAGACATTTTTTATAAAGAACTTGCTGGAAAATATGGATTGTTTTACACCCAGGGCAGCGATTATCACGGCCGATTAAAGCCACAGATCGCACCGGGAAGCATCAATTCCGGCGAAGAGGAACTGATTTACAAAAACCTGATGAAAAAACTGGGTTGGTAAGGAGAAGTATGAAATATAAAGTAGGATTTATCGGATGCGGGAATATGGCATCTGCCATGATCAGTGGAATTGTGGAAAACAAAGTAGTAGCACCAGAAGAAATCGTGGCATCAAACCGCAGCCAGAAAAAGCTCATTGATGCAAAGGAACGATATGGCATCGAAATCGCAGCAGATAACGTGGAAGTAGCAAAGAATTCCGACGTGATCATCCTTGCGGTTAAACCAATTTATTATCACAAATGTATCAAACAGATTCGTAAGCACATCGATGATGACCAGATCATCATCTCCATCGCGCCAGGTTTTGAACTTGAAAAGTTAAGCTACTGGTTCGGCGAAGACAGAAAGATCATCCGCACCATGCCTAATACACCTGCCATGGTTTCCGAGGGTATGACTGCCGTTTGTCCGAATGAGAATGTGGAACCGGAAGAAGTAGAAATGGTTGTCAACTTATTACAGGGCTTTGGTAAGGCAGAATATGTGCCGGAACATATCATGGAAGCAGTGGTTGCAGTCAGCGGCAGCTCTCCGGCATATGTATATATGTTCATTGAAGCAATGGCTGATGCAGCAGTGGCAGAAGGTATGGGAAGAGAGCAGGCATACCGTTTTGCAGCACAGGCAGTCCTTGGAAGTGCTAAGATGGTACTTGAGACAGGACTTCACCCAGGCGCTTTAAAAGATCAGGTATGTTCTCCAGGTGGAACTACCATCGTGGCGGTGCGTGAACTTGAACGAAGAGGCTTCCGTTCTGCAGTGATGGAAGCAATGGCAGCATGTGCGAAGAAGTGTAGAAAAAAATAAAACACACTCTTGTCATGGATGATCTGCTATGCTATAATCATCTTCGTGTGAACCGCTTACTAAGAATACGGACACTCCAGCCGATGCCTGGTTTGCGGCGATTAATAAACAATATGTTATATTTTAGGAGGAAAACAACATGATTACAAAAGAAATGAAAGCTGAAATTATTGCTAAATTTGGTAAATCCGCAGGCGATACAGGATCTCCAGAAGTTCAGATCGCTTTATTAACAGCAAGAATCAACGATTTACAGGATCACTTCCGTTCCCATCCAAAAGATCACCACTCCAGAAGAGGTCTTTTAAAGATGGTAGGTCAGAGAAGAGGTTTATTAGCATACCTTAAAGAAATCGACATCGAAAGATATCGTGCTCTTATCAAAGAATTAGGTTTACGTAAGTAATTTCAATTCTAATAATCATGCAGCCAGGGAGTTTCCCTGGCTGTTTTTGTATCAATTTGTATCAAATGGTTAGATTATACAGGAGATATTTGCAATGAATTATTTGAAAAATGCCAAAGGACATTTTAAGACCATTACGACCCACAAAATTGCAGTCATGAAGATGTGTTTTGCCTGTGGGCTTTATAAACAGGGACTGTTGCATGACATGTCCAAATATACACCAACAGAATTCATTCCAGGCGTTCTTTATTATGCTGGTGGGACCTCCAGCCCAAATGGAATCGAGCGTGCCAAATTCGGCTACTCCACAGCATGGCTTCATCACAAAGGCCGCAACAAGCATCATTTTGAATACTGGTTAGATTATGCAACCCACGAAACAGACCATCTGGTGGGCAATATCATTCCAAAGCGCTACATGATTGAGATGTTCTGTGACCGTGTCTGTGCTGGCAAGGTGTACAATGGGGACAATTTCCGCAGAGAAAGCGTATTGGAATATTATATGAAGGGTTCTGCAAGATTCATCCTTCATAAGAATTCTGCAAAATATCTGGAGCATCTGATGAAGATGTATATCGAGCGCGGAGAAGAAGCGACCATCCGTTATATCAGAAGAGATCTGAAAAAGGATGTCAGCGGCTATGAAAGAATGCGTCTCGCAAGTGTAAAAGAATAGGTTGAGTGTTGGGCAGGGTATTGCAATACCCTGCCTTGTTTAGTATAATAATAATAGCTTCCAGGTGTGCAATCCTGTATATTTTGAACCTACAATTACGTGAAACGGGATTCCTATATTTCTGATGGATTGTCGAGCCTCCGTTTGCAGTGGATGGCAGGAATTCAGATGCGGTCGCCCACCTGGCTTTGTGCTAGGCGTCAAAATTGCAGGCTCATCGGGAAGTTTTAAGAGAAGTGTCAGTCAGATTCCATTAGAATCTGGCTTTTTTCTTTTTTGTGAGAAATATTGTAATTTTTTTCTGAATTTAGTAAAATAGAATAATATATGACTATACTATGGGGGTATTCTTTTGAATTTTGGCAAATGGTTAAAAACAGCCATCGGCGCTGGCATGGCGGCAGCAGGACTGACCGGAATCATCTCTTATTATGAGAACCGGCACATCCAGGTGGATCGCTATACAATTTCATCCTGGCATCTTCCAAAGAGCTTTGATGGATATCGGATTGCCTTTTTATCAGACCTTCACAACCAGCAGTTTGGCAAGGAGAATGAAGCATTGGTGGAGCTGATCCGAAGCAACAAGCCAGACCTTGTTTTAGTGGGCGGCGATATGGTAGTTGGAAAGCCGGGACACACCATGGAAATTGCCACCTCCCTCATGAAGCAGTTATCAGAAGAATTTCCGGTTATGTATGCCAATGGAAACCATGAATACAGAATGGATCTGTACCGGGAAACCTATGGCACACAATATCAGGATTATGTGTTAAAATTAAAAGACATGGGTATTACCTATCTGGTCAATGAATCTGTAAGGATTTCCCGCGCTGGCGAGCAGATTACGGTGTTGGGACTTAACATTGCCAGAGAATATTATAAACGTGGCAAGAAGATTCTCATGGGATCCCATTATCTGGAAAGTGAGCTTGGAAAGAAACCGGAAGGATTCTCCATTTTGCTGGCCCATAATCCATATTATACAAGGGCTTATACAAGATGGGGCGCAGACCTTATTCTGTCAGGCCACAATCATGGCGGACTGATTCGCCTGCCACTGCTTGGGGGACTGGTCTCCCCACAGCTTTCCCTGTTTTCAAGGTATGACGCCGGCTATTATAAAGAAGAGAAAAGTCAGGTGATCATCAGCCGTGGGCTGGGAACCCACACATTTAAAATTCGGGTAAACAATCGGCCGGAGCTTTCGATGATTACCCTGAAACGAGGAAAAATATATGGCAATTGAAGTAAGACTTGAGGCCTTTGAAGGACCTCTGGATTTGCTGTTGCATTTGATCGAAAAAAACAAAGTTGATATATATGATATTCCGATCGCGTTGATTACAGAGCAGTATCTGGAATATCTGGATGCCATGAGAGAAGCAGATCTTACCATTATGAGTGAGTTTTTAGTCATGGCAACCACCCTTCTTCGCATCAAGTCCCAGATGCTATTACCAAAAGTTGTGGACGAAGAGGGAGAAGAGGAGGATCCAAGAGAAGAACTGGTACGCCGTCTGATCGAATACAAGATCTACAAGTATGCATCAACGGAGCTTAAGGATCTGGAAATAGAAGCGCAGAAGAGCATCTACAAGGAACAGGATCTGCCGGAAGAGGTGGAAGCCTTCCAGTATCCCATCGATCCGGTGAAGGTCATTGAGAATCAGGGTGTTACCATTGACCGTCTGAAGGAAGTATTTGAATTTGTCATGAAGCGACGGGTGGACAAGATTGACCCGGTGAGAAGCAAGTTCGGCGAGATCAGACAGGATGAGGTGCGTGTGGAAGATAAGATGAGTCACATTACCACCAGAATTCGCAAAAAACGAAAGATGAATTTTAAGAATCTTCTGGAAGCACAGGCCAGCAAAGTGGAAGTGGTCGTCACATTCCTGGCATTGCTGGAGCTGATGAAGATGGGTGAAGTCAGAGTCACCCAGGAAGATACTTCCAGTGAAATTATGATAGAAACAGTAGGTGAAGAATATGAATCGGACTAAGGGAATGATCGAAGGCATCCTTTTCTCCATGGGCGGATCCGTTAAGAAGAAGCAGCTGATGGATGTGCTGGGGATCAGCAGCGAGATGCTCGAACAGCTCTTACTGCAGATGAAAGAGGATTATAAAAAGGAAGAGAGGGGCATCTGCCTGATGGAATTAGAAGATTCCTGTCAGCTGTGCACCAAGCAGAGCTACTACGACGTCCTGATCCGAGTCGTCAAGCAACCGAAAAAATACAGGCTGACAGAGGTTATGCTTGAAACCCTGTCCATCATCGCATACAAGCAGCCCGTCACCAAGGCTGAGATTGAGGCAATCCGAGGCGTCAAATGTGACCATGCCGTCAACCGTCTCATGGAATATGGCCTGATCGAAGAAGCCGGACGATTAGATGTGGTCGGAAGACCAATTCTGCTTCGCACAACAGAAGAATTTTTAAGAGCATTTGGCGTTGAACATATAGAAGATTTGCCTACCGTGGATCCAACCATGTTAGAGGAAATCACACAGGAAGCGCAGGAAGAAATTGGAGGAATATGATATGAAAAAGATAACAGGAAATCAATTGTTTGTAAAAGCATTGATTAATGAAGGTGTAGATCACCTTTTTGCCTATCCGGGAGGCTATGCCATCGACATTTTTGATGAGCTTTACAAGGCAGAACCGGATAACGAAATCGAGATCGTACTCCCAAGACATGAACAGGGACTGATCCACGAAGCAGACGGATATGCAAGATCCACAGGCAAGGTGGGTGTCTGTCTCGTAACCAGTGGCCCTGGCGCAACAAACCTCGTAACTGGTATTGCAACTGCAAACTACGACTCTGTTCCACTGGTATGCTTTACCGGACAGGTATCCCTTCCACTCATCGGTAACGATGCTTTCCAGGAAGTGGACATCGTAGGCTGTACCCGCAATATTGCCAAATGGGTGATTACCGTTCGTAACCGTAATGACCTTGGACGCATCATCAAGGAAGCCTTCCACATTGCAAGCACCGGCAAACCGGGTGTAGTAGTGGTTGACCTTCCAAAGGATATCATGGCAGCCTTAGGTGATCCTGTTTATCCGGAAACTGTGAATATCCGCGGCTACAAACCAAACAAGAACGTCAACGTAAGACAGCTTCGCCGTGCCGTTGACATGATCTATAAAGCGAAAAAACCATTGATGTTAGTTGGCGGCGGCGTTAAGATCGCCAATGCACACAAAGAGTTAAGAGAATTCGTGGATCTGACAGGTATTCCTGTTGTTTCCACAGTTATGGGAATCGGCGCTATGCCGACAGAACACCCATTATTCATGGGTAATGCGGGCATGCATGGCCGTTATGCAGCGAATATGGCCATCTCCGAATGTGACGTATTATTCTCCATCGGTACCCGTTTCTCAGACCGTATCACCGGAGAACTTGGCGCATTTGCTCCGAACGCCAAGATCATCCACATCGATATTGACACAGCAGCCATTTCGAAAAATGTTACCGTTAACGTCCCAATCGTTGGCGACGCGAAACTGGCTTTAGAAGAGCTCGTTACCATTGTAAAAGAGAAAGAAGCTGTAAAATCTGCAGGTGCATTTGCCGAGAGAATCAGAATGTGGAATGAAGAAAGACCTCTTGCCATGAGCGCATCCGAGAAGGGCGTCAACCCACAGAATGTCTTTGAAACAGCCAACCGTATGCTTCCGGACGCAATCGTCGTAACCGACGTAGGACAGCATCAGATGTGGGCAACCCAGTTTACCACAATGGAATCTGACAAACGCCAGTTTATCACTTCCGGCGGCCTTGGAACCATGGGATTTGGTATTCCTGCTTCCATCGGTGCATGTATGGGTAACCGCGGCCAGAAGGTAATCTGCTACTCCGGAGACGGCGGCGCGCAGATGAACATCCAGGAGCTGGCAACAGCTGTTCAGGAAGAAACACCGGTTATTATCTGTATCTTCAATAACCAGTACTTAGGTATGGTTCGTCAGATGCAGGATTTATTCTACAGCAGAAGATTTGCAAGCACCTGTCTCTGTAAACGACGTTCCTGTCAGTATACCTGTAAGGGACCAGGCGAATGCTGTCCACCATATACACCAGACTTTGTGAAGTTAGCAGAAAGCTACGGCGCAAAGGGCATCCGTGTTATGAAAGAAGAAGAGATCGCACCGGCATTTGAAGCAGCAATGAAAGAAGACAAGATTCCAACCATTATCGAATTTATGGTGGATGCAGACCGTCTCGTACTTCCAATGGTACAGGGTGGTAAGGCACTTGATGACATGATCTTAGAAGGATAGGAGGAGAAAACATGAGCGATATGAAAAAAAGATACATCTCTTTATATGTAGAAAACCGTTGTGGCGTACTTGCCCGTATTGCAGGATTATTCTCCGGAAAATCCTATAATCTGAATACACTGACCGTTGGTGAAACCGATGATCCGACTGTATCCCGTATGACCATCTCCACGATCAGTGATGATGTGACATTCGAACAAATCAAAAAACAGTTAAACCGTATGGTGGAAGTAATCAAGGTTATGGATTACACAGCTGTTCCAATCCGCATGAAGGAAGTGCTTTTCATCAAGGTGAAGGGCATGAGCGAAGCGGAGAAGAATGAGATCTTCCAGCTGGCCAATGTATTCCGCTACCGTGTAGTTGACTTCGGAAGAAATTCCATGATCATCGAATCCTTCCACACAGAAGGCAAGAACACCAATATTATTAATTTCTTCAAGAATAAATTTGGCAACCGTACTGAAGTTGTCAGAGGCGGTGGCGTAGCCATTGAATCCCTCTCCATCGTGGAACGATAGGCATTGATGGAAACACATCATAAAAGATAGAAGGAAGTTATTAAAGGATAAAAACCGATTCATAGAATATATGAATCGGTTTTTTGTTTTTTGTCTATAAAAATTAGTTATTTTCATAACAAAATCTATAAATAGGCTTTATGGATATTGCGAAAAGAACAAGATGATATATATAAATTGGTGGTAAAATCAGTAAAAAAAGGGATGGAAAAGTGATAAAACCATCCTGGTTTTTATGTACCTTAAAAAATACAATACTATGACGCTTGTAAAAAATGGCTTAAATAAGCCGTTTACAGCCTGTGTCAAATTTGTGTCATCGGGAGAAAAGGAAAATATAACATTGCATTAGGAATTACATTGTGATAATATTAACGTATCAAAGATAAGACTATTCTGCTTATCTTTCGTGATATTTATAGTTTTTATATTTTATGGAGGTAACAAGATTATGGCAAAGAAAGTTGTTATTGCAGGCGCTTGTCGTACAGCAATCGGTAAAATGGGTGGTGGATTATCCACAACTCCAGCTCCAGTATTAGGATCTATCGTTATTAAAGAAGCTCTTAACAGAGCAGGCGTTCCAGCAGAAGCAGTTGACCACGTATACATGGGTTGTGTAATCCAGGCTGGTTTAGGACAGAACGTAGCTCGTCAGGCTTCTATCAAAGCAGGTCTTCCAATCGAAGTACCAGCAGTTACAGTTAACGTTGTTTGTGGTTCTGGTCTTAACTGTGTTAACATGGCAGCTCAGATGATTCAGGCTGGCGATGCTGATATCGTAGTAGCAGGTGGTATGGAAAATATGTCCATGGCTCCATACGCTATGATGAAAGCTCGTTTTGGTTACAGAATGAACAACGCAACAATCATCGATACAATGGTTAACGATGCTTTAACAGACGCATTCAACAACTACCACATGATGATCACAGCTGAAAACGTAGCTGATCAGTGGGAATTATCCAGAGAAGCATTAGATGCATTCGCAGCTTCTTCTCAGCAGAAAGCAGTTGCAGCTCAGGAAGCTGGTATCTTCAAAGAAGAAATCGTTCCTGTAGAAGTTAAACAGCGTAAAGGCACAGTAGTTATCGATACAGATGAAGGCCCACGTGCTGGTACAACAGCTGAAGGTTTAGCAAAATTACGTTGCTGCTCCGGTAAAGCTGATGGTGTTGTTACAGCTGGTAACGCTTCCGGTATCAATGATGGTGCTGCAGCAGTGGTTGTAATGAGCGAAGAAAAAGCTATCGAATTAGGCGTTAAACCTATGGCTACATTCGTAACAGGCGCTTTAGGCGGTGTTGCTCCAGAAATCATGGGTGTTGGTCCTGTAGCTTCTACAACAAAAGCATTAGCTAAGATCGGCAAAACAATCGACGATATCGACTTAATCGAAGCTAACGAAGCTTTCGCTACACAGTCCTTAGCAGTAGCTCACGATCTTAAATTCGATATGAGCAAAGTTAACGTTAACGGTGGTGCAATCGCTCTTGGTCATCCAGTAGGTGCTTCCGGTTGTCGTATTTTAGTAACATTACTTCACGAAATGCAGAGAAGAGAAGACGTTAAGACAGGTCTTGCTACTCTTTGTATCGGTGGTGGAATGGGCTGCTCTACAATCGTAGAAAAATACTAATCTATCATTATAAATTTTAACTAAAACTATTAATCTTAATCATTAGATTGAAAGGAGAATCTTGAAAATGGGATTCGTTAATTATGAACAGGAAGGATACGTTGGTGTTATCACAATCAACCGTCCTAAAGCATTAAATGCATTAAACAGCGAAGTATTAAAAGACTTAGAAGCAGTAATCGACGCTGTTGATATTGATACAACAAGATGTTTAATTTTAACAGGTGCTGGCGAAAAATCTTTCGTAGCAGGCGCTGACATCGGAGAAATGAGCAACCTTACAAAGGCTGAAGGTGAAGCTTTCGGTAAAATCGGTAATGATGTATTCCGTAAACTTGAAACACTTCCAGTTCCAGTAATCGCTGCAATCAACGGATTCGCTTTAGGTGGCGGATGCGAAATCGCTATGAGCTGTGACATCAGACTTGCTGCTGAAAATGCAATCTTTGGTCAGCCAGAAGTTGGTTTAGGTATCACACCTGGTTTCGGTGGTACACAGAGATTAGCTCGTATCGTAGGTGTTGGTAAAGCAAAAGAAATCATCTACACAGCATTCAATATCAAAGCTGATGAAGCTTTAAGAATCGGTTTAGTAAACGCAGTATATCCACAGGAAGAATTAATGGCAAAAGCTCAGAAAATGGCTGCTAAAATCGCTTCCAACGCTCCAATCGCAGTTCGCAACTGTAAGAAAGCGATCAACGATGGTTTACAGGTAGACATGGATGCTGCTATCGTAATCGAAGAAAAATTATTTGGTGACTGCTTCGAAACAGAAGATCAGAAAGCTGGTATGGGTAACTTCTTAGCTCCAAGAGATCAGAAAGTTAAAGTTGTTCCTTTCCAGAACAAATAATTCATTCTAAGACTTAATTAAGTATTTTTTTATGACAGGTCTGATGGCGTGTCGGACCTGCCATTCACACATAACAATATTTTCATAGGAGGAAAATGAAATGAAAGTAGGAGTTATCGGCGCTGGTACAATGGGCCAGGGTATCGCTAAAGCATTTGCAATGGTTGAAGGATACGAAGTTGCATTATGTGACATCAAACAGGAATGGGCTGAAGCTGGTAAAGCTAAAATCGAAGCTGGTTATGCTCGTTTAGTATCCAGAGGCAAAATGACACAGGAAAAAGTTGACGCTATCGTTAACTCTATCACTCCTGGTTTAAAAGAAGATTTATGTGCTGATTGTGATTTAATCGTTGAAGCTGCATTCGAAAACATGCAGGTTAAACAGGACACATTCCAGGCTTTAGATGCAATCTGCAAACCTGAATGTATCTTCTCTTCCAACACATCTTCTTTATCTATCACAGAAATCGGAAAAGGTGTTAACCGTCCAGTAATCGGTATGCACTTCTTCAACCCAGCTGATAGAATGAAATTAATCGAAGTTATCGCTGGTGTTAACACACCTCAGGAAACAGTTGATGCTATCGTAGCTATCTCCAAAGAAATCAACAAAGTACCTGTACAGGTTAACGAAGCAGCTGGTTTCGTAGTAAACCGTATCTTAATCCCAATGATCAACGAAGCAGCATTCATCAAGATGGAAGGTGTTTCTGATATCGCTGGTATCGATGCAGCTATGAAACTTGGTGCAAACCATCCAATGGGACCATTAGAATTAGGTGATTACATTGGTCTTGACATCTGCTTAGCTATCATGGACGTTCTTTATAACGAAACAGGCGATGGCAAATACCGTGCTTGTCCATTACTTCGCAAGATGGTTCGTGGTGGAAACCTTGGTGTTAAATCTGGTAAAGGTTTCTACATCTACAATGCTGACCGTACAAAAACAGCTGTAGACGCTCAGTAATATTATTACAAAAGCATTTAATCTCTTGTTCCTCCGGAATATCCAGCCGGAGGAACGTTTAGAAATATTTTATGGAGGAAATAAAAGATGGATTTCACATTAAGTAAGAAACATGAAATGGCAAGATCTTTATTCAAAGAATTTGCTGAAGTTGAAGTAGCACCTCTTGCTCAGGAAACAGACGAAAACGAACAGTTTCCTTTAGAAACAGTTAAGAAAATGGCAACAGCTGGTTTCATGGGTATTCCAGTACCTAAAGAATACGGCGGACAGGGCTGTGATCCTTTAACATACACAATGTGTGTAGAAGAATTATCTAAAGTATGTGGTACAACAGGTGTAGTTGTATCTGCTCATACATCTCTTTGTATCGACCCTATCATGACATACGGTACAGAAGCTCAGAAACAGAAATACGTTCCAGATTTAGCATCTGGTAAAAAAATCGGTGCTTTCGGTTTAACAGAACCAGGTGCTGGTACAGACGCTCAGGGACAGCAGACAAAAGCTGTATTTGATGAAGAAACAAACGAATGGGTTATCAATGGTTCCAAATGTTTCATCACAAACGGTAGCTACGCTGACGTTTACATTGTAATCGCTGTAACAGGTATCATCGAAAAACGTGGCCGTAAGATCAAAGAAATTTCTTCCTTCATCGTAGAAAAAGGAACACCTGGTTTCTCCTTCGGTACAAAAGAAAAGAAAATGGGTATCCGTGGTTCCGCTACATATGAATTAATCTTTGAAGACTGTCGTGTACCAGCTGACGCTTTATTAGGTCAGAAAGGTCGTGGTTTCGGTATCGCTATGCATACATTAGATGGTGGTCGTATCGGTATCGCTGCTCAGGCTCTTGGTATTGCTGAAGGTGCTTTAGAAAAGACAATCGCATACGTACAGGAAAGAAAACAGTTCGGTCGTGCTATCTCCGCATTCCAGAATACACAGTTCCAGATCGCTGACATGGCTACAAAAGTACAGGCTGCTCAGTTATTAGTTTACAAAGCAGCTATGGCTAAAGCTACACAGAAAGTTTACTCCGTAGAAGCTGCAATGGCTAAATTATACGCTGCAGAAGTTGCTATGGAAGTAACAACAAAATGTGTTCAGTTACATGGTGGTTATGGTTACATCCGTGAATACGATGTTGAACGTATGATGCGTGATGCTAAGATTACAGAAATCTATGAAGGTACATCTGAAGTACAGCGCATGGTTATTTCTGCTAACGTGATTAAATAGGAGGTACTATAGAATGAAAATCGTTGTATGTGTAAAACAGGTACCTGATACAGCTGGCGGTGTTAAATTTAAGGCAGACGGTACATTAGATAGAGCAGCAATGCTTACAATCATGAACCCAGATGACAAAGCTGGTTTAGAAGCAGCTTTAAGAATTAAAGATGAAATCGGTGCTACAGTTGTTGCTGTAACAATGGGTCTTCCAAAAGCTGAAGAAGTTCTTCGTGAAGCAATCGCTATGGGCGCTGATGAAGGTATCTTAGTAACAGATAGAGTTTTAGGTGGAGCTGATACATGGGCTACATCTACAACACTTGCAGGTGCAATCAGAGCTATCCCTGATTATGACTTAATCATCACAGGTCGTCAGGCTATCGATGGTGATACAGCTCAGGTAGGTCCTCAGATCTCTGAACACCTTGATCTTCCAGTTATCTCTTACGCTGAAGAACTTAAAGTTGAAGGCGACAGCGTAATCGTTAAACGTCAGTATGATGACAGATATCACATGGTTAAAGTTCAGATGCCATGTTTAGTAACTGCATTAGCTGAATTAAACAAACCACGTTACATGACACCAGGTGGAATCTTCGATGCTTACGATACAGAAATCACTGTTATGAACAGAAAAGACTTAGTAGACGTAGAAGATAAGAACCTCGGTTTAATTGGATCCCCAACACAGATCGCTCGTGCATCTGACAAAGTACGTAAAGGTGCAGGCGAAGTTGTTAACCTTGATCCAGCTGAATCCGTTGCATATATCATGGGCAAATTAAAAGAAAAACATGTAATCTAAGAAAGTGGTGAATATTATGGGATTAGAACAGTATAAAGGCGTATACGTTTATGCTCAGCAGGTAGATAATGAAATCAGCGGTATCGCTTTCGAATTACTTGGTGAAGCAAACAAATTAGCAAAAGATTTAGATACAGACGTAACTGCAGTATTAGTAGGTTGCGACGTAGCTCCATTAGTTGATCAGTTAGCAGCTTATGGCGCAGACAAAGTTATCGTTGTAGACGATCCAGAATTAAAAGAATACAGAACAGAACCTTACACACATGCATTAGCATCCGTAATCAATGAATACAAACCAGACATCATGTTAGTTGGTGCTACAGCAATCGGTCGTGACTTAGGTCCTCGTGTATCCGCTCGTGTTCAGACTGGTTTAACAGCTGACTGTACAATTCTTGAAATCGGCGAATTCAAAGCTCGTGGTGACAAAGAACCTCGTCAGGGACAGTTATTAATGACACGTCCAGCTTTCGGTGGTAACACAATCGCTACAATCGCTTGTCCAAATCACCGTCCACAGATGGCTACAGTACGTCCAGGTGTAATGCAGGCTCAGGCTCCAGTTGAAGGTGCAACTTGTGAAGTAATCAACTACAACCCAGGTTTCACACCAGACAACAAATACGTTGAAATTCTTGAAATCGTTAAGAACGTAAACGAAGTAGTAGATATCATGGACGCTAAGATCTTAGTATCTGGTGGTCGTGGTGTTGGTTCCGCTGAAAACTTCGCTATCCTTCAGGATTTAGCAGATGTAATCGGTGGTACAGTATCCTGCTCTCGTGCAGTAGTAGATAACGGCTGGATGCCTAAAGATCTTCAGGTAGGTCAGACAGGTAAAACAGTTCGTCCTAACGTTTACTTCGCAATCGGTATCTCTGCTGCTATCCAGCATACAGCAGGTATGGAAGAATCTGATATCATCATCGCAATCAACAAAGACGAAACAGCTCCTATCTTCGATGTAGCTGATTACGGTATCGTTGGTGATTTAAACAAAATCGTTCCAGCTTTAACAGACGCTTTAAAAGCAGCTTTAGCTTAAATCGATTTTAAAAATTAAAATGTTTATTAGATTGCCATAATCTAAGACATAGATGACGCCCTGTGCTAATGCACAGGGCGTTTTTTCGTTTATGTATTCTGCGTGAAAGGCGTGACATATGTGATGAAAGGAGAAAAACTTGCTAAATGTTTCAAAATGTGCTAAAATGTTAAGGAAATGTTAAATAAATATTACAAAGGAGAACAAACATGAAATATCTAAAGAGAATTTTCGTATTTGCACTGGTAATGATGATGTTACTTTCCGTATCTGTATTCGCAGATGAACAGACAGCACCAGAAGATACAAAAACAGAAGAAGCTGCTTCTGAATATGTAAAAAGTATGGATGTGGATGTGCCAGTGACACTGAATTATGAAGAATTTGCGCATGCAACAGATAAAGCAAAAGAAGTGAAGATGAAGGTGGCAGACAACAATGCTTACTACCATTTTAAGGCAGAAAAAACAGGATATGTATATCTTTGTTTCCGTTCTTCCAGCAAGAATTCTAAGACTGTGAACGTGTATTTCTGTAACTACAAAGGCAAGAAGATCTCTACCATCAAGAGCAAGTTAAAGAAAGGCAAGTCCTTCTATGCAATTGTTCCTGTTGAAAATAACAAAAACTACCGTATTAAGATTACAGGCACCAAAAAAGGCGAAGCCTATTACATGAATGGCGCTCTGGTAAAGGGTGAAACAAGCAGAACCTTAATGGCATATGAGAATGGCAACCTTGCCATTGCAACTGGTAAGAAGTCCAGCAAGAAAACATATACTACATACTGGAAGACAACAGATGTACCAAAGGGTGCATTGAGCATCTACATGGCTGACCTTTACAGCTCCAAGTTAACATCTGCGAAGATTACATTGTTAAATTCCAAGAAGAAAGCAGTATCCTCCACAGTAACCATTACTGGTAAGAAGGATAAGGATGGCAGCATTCTGTTATCCAGCGCTACCTTCGGTGTAGAAGGCGGTACTTACTATGTTAAGGTATCCACCAAAGCACCTATTTACGGAATCAAGAGAAAGTGTATCACTTCCTATAATGATGAGGCTGCATTCAAGAGATCCGAAGCGATTACTTTAGAAGAAGGAAAGACAAGATCTGCAGTTCTTGCAGCAACAGGTAAAAAGACAACACAGTATTACAAGGTTGTTCTGAATAAGAAGAAACATCTGAAATTCGATATCGATGGTTATATTGCTCCTGGTACAAAGATGAAAATTACCATCTATGATTCCAAAGGAAAAAGCATTGACTCCTTAAAGGTAAAAGGAGAAGTGAACAAGATTAAAACCGTTGATTACGGTACAAGCAAATCCTTAAAAGAAGGCACCTACTACATTGGTGTTGGCAAGGATTCCAAGTTAACAAGTGCTGCGTATACCATTACACATGCGACTTCCGATAACTCTCTGATCAAAAAATAAAGGCAAAAAAGAGTGATTGTTCCATATAAAGAACAATCACTCTTTTTCTTGCTTTTATATATTTCCGGTGATATAATGTAACGGATTGTGTGGATGACATACACACCGAGACTGCTGACAAGCACATGAACACCATCGTGTGTTTGTCAGTTGTTTCGGCACGCTAACATTGTAGCGACATATGTCACCCACATAAGGAAACAATTGTAAAGACATATGAAAGGAACAAAGACTATGACAAAGACATTTACAATGGACCTTGCAGGTCGTCCATTAGTAGCTGAAATTGGCCGTGTCGCAGCTCAGGCGAACGGTGCAGTTTTATTACACTATGGTGAAACAGTAGTATTATCCACAGCTACAGCATCCGAAAAACCACGTGATGGTATCGATTTCTTCCCATTATCTGTAGAATATGAAGAAAAGATGTATGCAGTAGGTAAAATCCCTGGTGGATATATGAAACGTGAAGGAAAAGCAAGCGAAAACGCAGTTTTAACAGACCGTGTAATCGACCGTCCTATGCGTCCATTATTCCCAAAAGATTATAGAAATGACGTAACATTAGACAACTTAGTATTATCTGTAGATCCAGACTGTAGCCCAGAACTTACAGCAATGATCGGTTCTGCTATGGCAACTGCAATCTCCGATATTCCATTTGACGGCCCAACTGCTTCCACACAGGTTGGTTTAGTTGATGGCGAATTTGTATTCAACCCAACTGCAGAACAGAGAAAAGTATCTGATTTAGCATTAACAGTAGCTTCCACAAAAGAAAAAGTAATCATGATCGAAGCTGGTGCAAAAGAAGTAAAAGAAGATGTGATGTTAGAAGCAATCTTCGCTGCTCACAAAGTAAACCAGTCCATCATCGAATTTACAGAAACAATCGTTGCTGAATGTGGTAAACCAAAACACGAATATACACATTTCGATGTTCCAGCTGATATGTACGCTGATATGGTTGAATTCATCACACCAGAAGCAATGGAAGTTGCAGTATTCACAGATGACAAACAGACACGTGAAGCAAACATCAGCTTAATCAAAGATACTTTATCTGAAAGATATGCTGAAAATGAAGAATGGGCTTCCCACATTGACGAAGCTGTTTATAAATTCCAGAAGATGACTGTACGTAAGATGATCTTAAAAGATCACAAACGTCCAGATGGTCGTGCAATCACAGAGATCCGTCCATTAAGCGCAGAAGTTGATGTGATTCCTCGTGTACATGGTTCCGGTTTATTCAAACGTGGACAGACACAGGTTCTTACATTAACAACTCTCGGTTCTTTATCCGACGCTCAGAGAATCGATGGTATGGATTATGAAGAAAAGACAAAACGTTACATGCACCACTACAACTTCCCATCCTACTCTGTAGGGGAAACTCGTCCAAGCCGTGGTCCTGGACGTCGTGAAATCGGTCATGGAGCATTAGCTGAAAAAGCATTAGTACCAGTATTACCAACAGAAGAAGAATTCCCATATGCAATCCGTACAGTATCTGAAGTATTAGAATCCAACGGTTCTACATCTCAGGGCTCCATCTGTGCTTCTTCCTTATCCTTAATGGCAGCTGGTGTACCAATCAAAGCTCCAGTAGCTGGTATCTCCGTAGGTCTTGTAACAGGCGAAACAGATGATGATTATTTAGTATTAACAGATATCCAGGGCTTAGAAGACTTCTTCGGCGACATGGACTTCAAAGTAGCTGGTACACACAAAGGTATCACAGCTATTCAGATGGATATCAAAATCCATGGTTTAACAGACCAGATCATCCGCGAAGCAATCGCAAGAACAAAAGAAGCTAGAACATACATCTTAGACGAAATCATGAACCCAGCAATCGATGCTCCAAGAGCAGAAGTTGGACAGTACGCTCCTAAGATCCGTCAGATGCAGATCAATCCTGACAAGATTGCAGAAGTAATCGGTAAACAGGGTAAAACAATCAACGCAATCATCGATGAAACAGGTGTTAAAATCGACATCAGCGAAGATGGCCGCGTAGATATCTTATCCAACGACATCGATATGATTGAAAGAGCACAGGAATTAATCCGTCTCATCGTAGAACCAGTTCAGGTTGGTGCATTCTACGAAGGCGAAGTTGTAAGAATCACAGGCTTTGGTGCATTCGTACAGTTATCTCCTAACAAAGATGGTATGATCCACATCTCCAAGCTTTCCAAACAGAGAGTAGAAAAAGTAGAAGATGTAGTTAACATTGGTGACAAAGTACTTGTTAAAGTAATCAAGGTTGACGAAATGCACAGAATCAACCTTCGTTTAGAAGAAAAACTCTAATCTATGATGAATATAACATTAAGCATGGTGGCGGGCCCTCTTGTAGGGGCCGTCATCGGTTATTTTACGAACAATATAGCGGTGAAGATGCTGTTCCGTCCTCATTATGAGAAGAAGATTGGCAATTTTACAGTACCATTTACACCGGGGATTATTCCGAAGGGAAAGACAAGACTGGCCAGAGCCGTGGGAGAAGCAGTAGGCAAACAGCTGCTGACAGAAGATGTGCTGATGGATAATCTGATTTCTGAAGGAATTGAGCGCAAGATCAAAGACGAAGTGGGCAGCTTTATCGATCGTCAGAGTGAGAATGAGAATTCTATCGTTGAGACGTTGATGAATGTTACTACTTTGGAGAGAATTAATGAGAAGACAGATCAGTTGGTGGATTCTGTGACCGGTAAGATCGTAAATTATGTGGATGAGATTAATCTTGGAAGCATGGTGGCAGATAAGGTCATGAAAGCAGCTGCAGAGTATCTCCAGGGCAGCTTTCTTGCCATGATGATCACACCGGAATTCCTCGTGCCGATCGGCAGCAAGATCGAGCGTGAGGTGAATGGATATGTGGATGCGGAAGGGATTCCGATGATCCGCGGGCTTATCAATTTTGAAGCTCAGAAGCTGCTCAATCAGCAGATTGCCGTCTACGGACAGGGAATCATGGACATGAAGGAAGAAATCCAGAATGTGGTATACAAAGCCTATGAGCAGTTTGTCAAATCCCACATGGAAAGCTTCATCCGCGAGCTGAATATTACCAAAATCGTAGAAGATAAGATCAATGAGATGGACGTGATGGAGTTAGAAGAGCTGGTTATGTCCGTCATGAAGAACGAGCTCCGCGCCGTAGTTAACTTAGGCGCAGTGATCGGGTTCGTCCTCGGTCTCATCAATACTTTCGTATAACATATGCAATACAGTCGCTGACAAACATTCGAAGCCCCTCCGGGGTATAGAAAGAGTCGTGATCAATAGAAAGCCATTCGTAGCAAGTGTCTGCGGTGGCTTTTTCTTTTTGTCCCCGTGGCACGAAGGCGGCCAGTGACTTGTGGATTGCACGGTCTTCTTTCGGCAGATAGTAGTAATCAGACACCTGCTTGTATGGGTGCTTGTAGAGGTAATCCCCCTCGCTGGCCATATAAACCGGCACCGTAAGTCTGCCCGAAACCCCGTCAAATGTCACCCTCATCCCCTGGTTTTCGAACATAAGCGGGCGTGGAAAGGCACCTTCCACACGAAATGTGAAGGTCTGGGCATCCACTCTGTCAGCATCTGCGATGATTCCCTGGCGCAGGCCATCTAATATCAATAGAGCACTTAAGCGGGCGAGAATGCAGATCTGTTCTTTATTGTGGCTGGTAATCGCTTCATAGAGGCGATCCCGCTCTTCAAGCAGTTCTTTGGAGAAATGCTCCCGTACCCCTGCCCGGTTTAGTCCCACGAACATCTGATACGCCTTGATCAGTTCCTTTCCAGATAATGTGGAAGTTCGATGAATACCAAGATATGCTTCCATCTTCTTCTGGCGACAGGAGGTTAAGCCAAAGACTTTTCGGTAGGTTCTTGCTGTTTTGTACAAATCGATATGGGAAAGACTTAAAATGGAGGCAAATTCGGTTTCTAAATCACAGGCTTTTGCACGGACAGTCATAAATGGCAGGGCAAAATAGCGGCCGTAGTAGGTAACCAGGGTCGTAATGCCAAGATCCTTCATTAAGGCGCAAAAAGAAAGTAAGACGTCCTTTTCTTCAAGACCTGATTCATTGAGCCAGGAGATGCTGTGAAAGCTTCCATCAAGGAAGTAGCCCCCTCCGATCATGGAGATGTGGGATTCTTCCGGCACAAGACCAGTGGTATCAATGGTCAAGAAGAAATGATGATCGGGAAGATTGCCCTGTGATAAGCCATATGTAGTTGAATCGGTGATGTTACGAATCATGCGCATAATAAGCTTCCTTTCTGTGTTCTATTATACCCAATCCGGAAATAAAATAAAATACACATTTTTCGTACAAATGTTTGACTTATGTGCTATACTAATATAGGTATTTTATATTCTTTAAGGAGCATGAGATGATTGCATTTGTAAAAGGAACATTAGAAGCCGTATTTTCTGACGGCGTAATTATAGATCATCAGGGGATTGGATTTGACATCAAGACGCCATACCTGATGGACCGTCTGCCAAGAAGTGGCAGCGAAGTGAAACTGTATACCCATATGTATGTGCGTGAGGATGCCATTGGATTATATGGCTTTCTGACTATGGAGGATTTGGAAGTCTTCCGTCTACTGATTTCGGTCAATGGAATCGGTCCGAAGGCAGCGCTGGCGGTCCTTTCCACCATGACAGTCCGTGACTTAAAGCTTGCGGTCATGTCCGATGATGTGAAGGCCATTACCAAGACACCGGGCATTGGCCCGAAGGGAGCGAAGCGACTGATTCTTGATCTGAAGGATAAGTTAGCGCTTGATGACGTGGAAGAAGATAACATGCCGCTTGATGATGTATTTGAAGAGACAAGGGGCGATGCAGTGGCAGAGACAGCACAGGCATTAGTCAGCCTTGGATACTCCAATTCCGAAGCATATACAGCAATCAGAGGCGTTGAGGGCAGAGATGATATGGATGTGGAGACACTCCTTAAGGCAGCCCTCAAGAAGATGGTATTTTAACAGGAGAAAGACATGAAAGACCGTATTATCACAACTGAATTCGTGGACGAAGATATTGCCATTGAGGGCAGCTTACGACCACAGCTCCTGTCAGAATACATTGGACAGGAACGGGTAAAGAACAATTTAAAGATATTTATTGAAGCCGCAAAAAGCCGTGGAGAATCCTTAGACCACGTGCTGCTTTTCGGACCTCCGGGACTTGGCAAGACAACACTTGCAGGCATTGTGGCCAATGAGATGGGAACCAGCTTAAAGATTACCTCCGGACCGGCCATCGAAAAACCGGGCGAGCTGGCAGCAATCTTAAACTCCCTTCAGGAAGGAGATGTCCTTTTCATCGATGAGATCCACCGATTAAACCGACAGGTGGAGGAAACCATGTATCCAGCCATGGAGGATTTCGCTATTGATATCATCATCGGCAAGGGACAGGGTGCAAGATCCATCCGATTGGACCTTCCGAAGTTTACGTTGATTGGTGCAACGACAAGAGCCGGCATGCTTACCGCTCCACTTCGTGACCGTTTTGGTGTGGTAAACCGACTGGAATTCTACACAGAGAAGGAACTGGCAAAGATCGTCACCAGATCCTGCGAAGTATTGGGCGTGGAGATCGATGAGAAGGGTGCTGCAGAGATTGCAAGAAGATCCAGAGGAACCCCTAGACTGGCCAACCGGCTCTTAAAGAGAGTGCGAGATTTTGCTGAAGTACAGTTTGACGGTAAGATCGATGAGCTGGTTGCGAAAGTGGCACTTGACCGCTTAGAAGTGGATTCCTTGGGCCTTGATCAGGTGGACCGCAATATCTTATTGACAATGATTGAAAAATTCGATGGAAAACCGGTGGGGCTTGATACCTTAGCCGCAGCAATCAGCGAGGATTCCGGTACCATCGAGGATGTATATGAACCATATCTGCTTCAGAATGGACTGATTCAGAGAACCCCAAGGGGAAGAATGGTAACTAAGAGCGCATATGAACATTTCGGCATGCAACTGCCGGAAGAATAGGAGAAGGCATGGCAAAGAACACCATTGAAGTTGTAATTAATAAAAAAGTATATTCTTTAAGCGGTGCAGAGAGCGAAGAGTATTTACAGCAGCTTGCCCGCTATATCGATCAGAAGACAAGAGAACTCGTTCGTGCCGGTGGATATGACAGACTTCCACAGGATTACCAGAGCCTGCTCCTTGCCATCAACTTAGCAGATGATTATTTCAAATGTAAGGATGAGTTGGAGATGATGGACCGCGAGGCAGCGGCCAGAGAACGCCAGCTTTACGAGATGAAGCATGAGATGATCGATGCCAAGATCCAGGCAGAATCCCTGGGCAAGATGGTGGCAGAATACAAAAAACTGGTGCAGCAGCTCCAGAAAGAAGTCATTCGATTAGAACAGAGGAAAGATGATGAGTAATTTAATCGAGGTTTTGTCCCCGGCAGGCTCATTTGATAGTTTAGAGGCGGCTGTGAGAGCAGGCGCCGATGCTATTTATCTGGGTGGAAGCAGCTTTGGGGCAAGAGCATTTGCGGGCAATTTCGATGAGGAAGAGTTACTTCGCGCCATCGATTATGCCCATCTTCATAAAAAGAGGATTTTTCTGACCATCAATACCCTCTTTAAGGAACGTGATTTTGACGAGCTTTATGACTACCTTCTGCCTTATTATAAAGAAGGATTAGACGCAGTGATCGTACAGGATGTGGGTGTGGCAGCATTCGTCAGGGAAGCCTTCCCACAGATGGACCTTCATGCCAGCACACAGATGACTGCCATGGGGGTGGAAAGTGCCAGATTCTTAGAAGAATTAGGATTTGACCGTATTGTACCGGCAAGGGAGCTGTCCCTTGGAGAGATTGCAGATATCAAACGTGAGACCAATCTCGAGATAGAGACCTTCGTCCACGGAGCATTGTGCTTTTCCTACTCCGGACAGTGCCTGATGAGCAGTATGCTTGGAGGCAGAAGCGGGAATCGTGGCCGATGTGCCCAGCCATGCCGTCTGCCATATGGCTTATATGAGAATGGACAGCGCATCGGCAAGAAGGCAGAGCAGTATCTCTTAAGTCCCAAGGATCTGTGCAGTTTAGAGATTCTTCCGGATATCTTACGTGCCGGCACCAACTCCCTAAAGATTGAGGGCCGCATGAAGCGTCCACAGTATGTGGCAGCGGTAACCCGCCAGTATCGCCGCTATGTGGACCTGTTTTTGGAAAATCCAGACAAATTTACGGTACGTCCTGAGGATGTTCAGGAATTGATGGAGCTTTATAACCGTGGCGGGTTTACCAAGGGATATTATCTCACCCACAACGGCCGTGACATGATGTCCATGAAGCGTCCAAACCATATGGGATATTATGTGGGTAAAATCGAGACCATCAAAAAGAACCAGATTGGGTTTGTGGCAGAGACAGAGATTCACAAGAAGGATATCTTGGAGATTTCCTTAGGACAGGATGACAAAGTGGAGCTTACTTCCCCTGTTGATGGGAAGAAGGGCAGCAAGATCATCCTCAATGCCAATAAGCTTCGTCGTCTTCGTGTGGGCATGCCAATTTATCGCACCCGCAATGAAAATTTAATAAATTCCATACAAAAAGAAACAATTAACATAGAAAAGAAAGAAATTCTTAAGGGAAATATCAGATTTCAGGTTGGAAAATCTGCTATGATACAGTTAGCATTCGGCGACATTTTGGTAGAAGTGGCCGGAGAAGAGGTCTTAAAGGCCAAGAGTGCACCGATTACGAGGGAGAAGCTCTTATCAAAGCTTTTAAAGACCGGCAACACACCATTCGACATTGAAATCGAGGATGTGGTGATGGATCAGGATGCATTCCTTCCGATGGGAGCCATCAATCAGCTTCGAAGAGATGCCCTTGATGCCATGGAACGTGCCATTGTGGCAGCTTCTTTTAGAGAAGAAGCAAGCCGCCCGGCGAAGGCGGGAAGCATTAAAGCGCCACAGTGGATGCCTGCAAGGAATTCTGCCGAAACCATTGCATTTGCAACGACCCTTGCTCAGGCAAGGGCAGCCCTTGAAAGCCCCAAGGTCAGAGCTATCTACCTGCAGGCTGAGAGCGTAGCATTTGACCGGTGGGATCAGGTTACGAAGGAGTGCCACGAGGCAGGCAAGGAGATCTACTACTCCCTTCCGCTGGTATTCCACAGGGAAGCCAGAGCTGATTATGTGGCTCAGAAGGAGCTTTTGTGTAATGGAGGGCAGGACGGACTGCTCATCCATACGTTGGATGAATATGCCATGCTTCATCACATGAACTATGAGAAGAAGCTTGTGTTAGACAGCTCTCTTTATGTGTATCATCGTTCCTCCCTGGATTTTTATAAAGAACATATGAAGGCTCCCGTAAGAGTCATTCTTCCAGTGGAGCTTAACGATTTGGAACTGTCTGCCCTTCGCATCAAGGATGCGGATATGGTTGTCTACGGCAGACAGCCACTGATGATCAGCGCCCAGTGTCAGGTGAAGAATCACCTTGGATGTAAGCATACCATGAAGGAGCTTACCATCCGTGACCGCAGGGACGTGGATTTCCCAGTGCGTAACTTCTGTAAATACTGCTATAACGTCATTTATAATGGCGCATGCTTACAGCTTCTTGATTTTGAGGAGGAGCTTGATCAGTTAGCTCGTGGACGTATTTACCGATTTACTATAGAAACTGAAGACGAGGTGAGAGCAATCTTATCCGGCCGTCTTCCAAACCAAAAATATACGAAAGGACATTTCAAACGAGGAATTGAATAGGTAATTTGTATGGTTAGTTTGATTACAATCGTATCAAAATACGTAATTTTAGTTTTGTGTCTGATTTATACGCTGTCCTCCTTCACCCTCTATATTGGAAGGAAGTCAGCCCATCAGAAAAGTGCCATTTTGGATAATCAGGTATGGTATCTCTTTGCCTTTCATTTTGTGTGCTATTTTGTGCTGTTCATACAGTCGTGGGATCTGAATGTACTGTTCTTCTTTGCGGCACAGATTGTATTCTTCGAGGTGATCATGATCTTCTACCCGAGGATCTACCGGCATTGTTCGAGAAAGCTTGTCAATAATTCCTGTTTCTTAATGGGTATCGGCTTTATCATGTTGACAAGGCTTTCCTTCTCACTGGCATTGAAGCAGTTTGCCATCGTGGCAGTGACATTCGTTATTACAATGATCATTCCGCTGATGATCGAAAGTCTCCATTTTCTGGATAAGCTTGGATGGTTTTATGCAGTCAGCGGCTTTGTCATCTTAGCGACGGTATTCGTATTCGGTACCAATAAGAATGGTGCAACCAACTGGATCAACGTAGGCGGTATTGCCTTCCAGCCATCTGAGGTGGCTAAGATTGTCTTTGTATTCTTTATGGCAGCCATGCTTGCCAAAGCAACCAACTTCAAGCGTCTGGTAACCATCTCTGTCATTGCAGCCATGTATGTGTGCGTACTGGTTGTGGAGAAGGACCTTGGGGCAGCACTGATCTTCTTTATTGTGTACCTGACCATGGTTTATGTGGCAACAGCCAAATTCAAATATTTACTGGCCGGCATCGGCGGTGGCGCAGCAGCTTCTGTCATCGCATATTTCCTCTTTAACCATGTAAGAGTGCGAGTGATGGCGTGGCAGGATCCATTTGCCATTATTGACGGCGGCGGATTCCAGGTGTGCCAGTCTTTATTTGCCATCGGAACCGGAAGCTGGTTCGGACTGGGGCTTAATCAGGGGCGTCCAACGGATGTGCCGATCTATGAATCTGACTTTATTTTCTCCGGAATCTGCGAAGAATTCGGTGTATTATTCGGATTATGCGTGATTTTGATCTGCGTCAGCATCTTCCTTTCCTTTATGCAGATCTCTACGAAGATCAAGGGGCTTTTCTACAAGCTTCTTACCCTGGGATTTGGCGTATGCTTTATCTTCCAGGTGCTTCTTAATGTGGGCGGGGTTACCAAGTTTATCCCATCCACCGGCGTTACCCTGCCATTTGTCAGCTATGGCGGTAGCTCCATTATCTGTACTCTGATCATGTTTTCCATTGTGCAGGGACTTTATATGATTTCCAATCGTAAAGAGGAGGTGAAGGCGGATGAGTCTGTTCCGGAAGAAACAGCCGGAGGATATGAATACGGAGATGATGGATACTCCGGATATTCCAGTGGCTACACAGGCGAAGCGGAATTCGACGACCAGTGATGATCTGGTAGTGTATGAGACAGAGAAGGACGAACGTCTTCATAAGAGAAGAAAGAAGGCCAATCGACAGATTATGCACATCACATACTTTTTTGTGCTGGTATTTCTCGGCTTGATCGCTTATATGATTAAGTTTACCTATCTGGATTCCTCTGCGATTATTGTAAATTCACGTAACAAGCGACAGGCAGCATTTGCCCAGAAGACAGTAAGGGGATCCATCTACAGCAGTGATGGGAAGATCCTTGCCCAGACAGAGAATGGAGGCACCGATGGCGAAAAACGTGTCTATCCATATGGAAGAGAGTTTGCCCATGTTGTAGGTTACAACAAGAAGGGAATGGCAGGCCTTGAGAGCCGATATAACTATCAGCTGTTAACCTCCAATTCCGGCTTTATGACACAGATCAAGAATGCATTGCTTGATCGCAAAAATCAGGGAGACAGCCTCCATACAACCTTGGATACAAGGGTGCAGGAAGCTGCCTACGAAGCCCTTGGAGACCGCAGAGGCTCCGTGGTGGCCATCGAGCCATCCACAGGAAGGATCATTGCCATGGTATCCAAGCCTGATTTTAATCCGAACGGGGTTGAGGATAACTGGGAAACTTTAAGCAGTGCCGATAACTCTGTCCTTGTCAACCGTGCAACCCAGGGCATGTATCCTCCGGGATCCACCTTTAAGGTGATTACTGCCCTTGAATATATGAGAGAAAACAAGAACTATGACCAGTTCTCCTATACCTGTGATTCCACCATTACGAAGAACAGTGTCAAGGTAAGCTGTTATCACGGAAGCTCCCACGGCAAAGTAAATCTTCGCCAGGCAATCGCAAAGTCCTGCAACACTGCATTTGTCCAGCTGGGCAGTGACCTTAAGAAGGGCAAGCTCCGTGAACTTGCGGAATCCCTGCTGTTAAATCAGGATACAGGCGTTGATGTTGCCAGCAAGAAGAGCAGCTTTAAGCTTACTGGTTCTTCCCAGGATTCCCAGATGCCACAGACTGTCATCGGACAGGGAGATACCCTGATGACACCACTTAACAATGCACTGATTATGTGTGCCATTGCCAATGACGGTATCATCATGAAGCCTTGTCTGGCAGAGCGCATTGAGAATGAAGCAGGCGGTGTGATCAAGGAATACGCTCCGTCCAAATATCAGGAAGCCATCGGAGAAGAGGAAGCAGAACGTATGAAGGATATGCTGGTGGAAGTTATCGAGAATGGTACCGGTAATCGATTGAAGAATCCCAGATACAGTGTGGCTGGTAAGACAGGTTCTGCAGAATATAACTCCAAGAAGGATTCCCATGCCTGGTTTGTGGGCATGTCCAATGTGAAGAATCCGGATTTGGTTGTGTGCGTCATTGTAGAAGGCGGCGGAGCAGGCGGCTCCACAGCAGCACCCGTTGCCAAGAAAGTATTTGATGCATACTATGATGCAGGACTGGGAAGTTTAGATTAATTAAATTTTTATAAAAATAAAGGTCAAATTATTTAAAACACCCTCATTGTTTGCTATAATATAATTAAGAAATACTTGGAACACAGGAGGGATGTTGCTATGACCGAAGCAATAAGCTGTGGCGGAGTAGTGATTTACAGGGGTAAGATACTTCTACTGTACAAGAACTACAAACACAAGTATGAAGGCTGGGTGCTACCGAAAGGAACCGTTGAAGAAGGTGAAGAATTCCAGGAGACGGCACTTCGTGAAGTGAAGGAGGAAACTGGAGCTGATGCATCAATCATTAAATATGTTGGGAAAAGCCAATATTCTTTCCGTACCTATAATGATGTCATTGTAAAGGACGTGCACTGGTATCTGATGATGGGAAGAAGCTTTTATTCCAAACCTCAGCGGGAAGAATATTTTATGGATTCCGGTTACTACAAGTATCATGAGGCTTATCATATGTTGAAGTTCCCGAATGAACGCCAGATTCTTGAGGATGCGTATCGTGAATACACAGAACTTAAGAAGAGTAATTTGTGGGGAAACAAGAAGTATTATTAATGTAACGAAGTAACAAGGAAAGGTTCAGAGCAGGACACTCTGAACCTTTCTTCTGTCTAAAAAAAGTTTAAAAATAAAAAGGATTTTCTTCAAATATATAGAATTATATATTGTGGGAGAAAATAAGGGAAAAAAGGAGGTATAAGAGTATGTTCTATTCAGATGAAGTAGTGGAAGAAGTGCGCAGCAGTAATGACATTGTGGACGTGATCTCAAGCTATATTTCTTTAAAGAAAAAGGGCAGCTCTTATTTTGGTTTATGCCCGTTTCACAATGAGAAATCCCCATCCTTCTCTGTCAGCAGGGACAAGCAGATGTATTACTGCTTTGGATGCGGCGCAGGCGGTAGTGTGTACACCTTCCTGATGGAATATGAGAATATGACATTTCCGGAGGCAGTACAGGGACTGGCTGAACGTGCCGGCATTGAGCTGCCACAGCAGGAGATGAGCGCAGATGCGAGAAGAGATGCGGATGCCAAGGCAAGACTGCGGGAGATGAATAAATTGGCAGCCCAGTATTTTTACGTGCTGCTTCACAGAAACCGTGGACAGCGTGGCCTTGACTATTTCAAACAGCGTGGAATCACCGATGCAACCATCAAGCACTGGGGGCTTGGTTTTGCAGATATCTACCGGGACGATCTCTATCAGTTCTTAAAATCCAAAGGATATACGGATGAGGAGATGAAGGATTCCGGTCTGGTAGCCATCGATGAAAAGCACGGCGGCAGCGATAAGTTCTGGAACCGTGTCATGTTCCCGATCATGGATGTGAACAACCGTGTTATCGGCTTTGGGGGACGTGTCATGGGGGATGGCAATCCAAAGTACTTAAACTCCCAGGAAACCAAGCTTTTTGATAAAAGCCGTAACTTATATGGTTTGAATTTTGCAAGAAAGAGCAGAAGGAAGGAGATCATCCTCTGTGAGGGCTACTTAGATGTCATCTCCATGCATCAGGCAGGCTTTGACAATGCAGTGGCATCTCTAGGAACCGCATTCACACCGGGACACGGAATCTTGTTAAAGCGCTATACCGATAAGGTGATCATATCCTTTGACAGCGACGAAGCAGGTATCCGCGCGGCCAACCGTGCCATTCCGATCCTTCAGGAGGCGGGACTTTCCCTCCGGGTGCTTGATCTAAGCCCATATAAGGATCCCGATGAATTCATCAAGGGAGAGGGCATCGAGGCCATGGAACAGCGCATCCGCGAAGCGAAGAGCAGCTTCATGTTCCAGATGGACCAGATTGCCAAGGGGTATGACCGTTCTGACCCACAGGAAAAGACCAAATGTGATCACGAGATGGCCAAAAAGCTGTCGGAAATTGAAGATCCATTAGAGCGTGCCAACTATATTGATGCGGTGGCAAGACAGTATCAGATTTCTGGCAAGCAGCTCGATTCTCTTGTGACCAGCTACGGCACCCAGAATTACATGAAGAAGAAACAGGAACCGGAAATTCCGGTTGCCAGAAAAAACAGAAGGGAATCCATTGAGGAGTCCAAGAAACAGCCACAGAAGTTACTGCTTACCTGGCTGGTCAACGAGCCAGTATTATTTGCCCGGTTAGAAGGAATTATTGGACCGGAGGATTTCTTGGAACCACTCTATCACAGTGTGGCAATCTTAATGTTTGAGCAGTATGAGAGGGATGGATTCGTCTCTCCGGCACCAATCATCAACCAGTTTGTGGACTCTGAGGATCAGATGAAGGTCGCAGGGCTGTTCAACACCAAATTAAAGTATGCACCGCTGCCTGAAGACAATAATAAAGCGATTACCGATGTGGTAAGAAAGGTGAAGCAGGCAAGCGTTGAATATAAGATGAGCCATTCCAATGACATCTTAGAATGGCAGAATTTCATTAACGAAAAAGCGAGTATCAGAAAAATCATGATTGAGCTTTAGAAGGAGAAAAGAACGTATGAAGAATACAGACGACAGAATGCTGGTATTTACTCAGAAGTTAGAAGAACTTGTGGAATACGGTAAAAAACATAAGAATATGATCGAATTCGAACAGGTTCAGAAGATATTTGAAGGATTTGAGCTGACTCCGGATTTAGAAGAATCCATCAGTGCCTACTTAGAAGAAAAGGGCATTGATATGTTAAAGATTACAGAGGAAGACGACGATCTTGCTTCTGAAGTAGAAGACGATAGCAATGAAGATATTGATCTCTATGTTCCTGACACAGTGAGCATTGAGGACCCGGTACGTATGTACTTAAAGGAAATCGGTAAGGTTCCACTGCTTAATGCAGAGCAGGAGAAAGAGCTTGCCAAAGCAATGGAAGCAGGAATCAAAGCCCAGGAAGAAGTGGAACGTCTCGAAGAGCTTCTCTCCATGGCAACAGAAGAACAGAAGGTTGTATACGAAGCTGACCTTGCAACTGCAAGACGTCAGGTGAAGCTTGGCGAAGACTCCAAGAAGAAGCTTGCAGAAGCCAACCTTCGATTAGTAGTAAGTATCGCAAAGCGTTATGTAGGCCGTGGTATGTTATTCCTTGACTTAATTCAGGAAGGTAACTTAGGCCTCATCAAAGCCGTTGAAAAGTTTGATTACGACAAGGGATTCAAGTTCTCCACCTATGCAACATGGTGGATCCGTCAGGCAATCACAAGAGCCATCGCTGACCAGGCAAGAACCATCCGTATCCCTGTTCATATGGTAGAAACAATCAACAAGTTAATCCGTGTTTCCCGTCAGTTATTACAGGAATTAGGCCGCGAACCAACTCCGGAAGAAATCGCTGAAGAGATGAACATGCCGGTAGAACGTGTTCGCGAAATCTTAAAGATTTCCCAGGAACCAGTATCTTTAGAGACTCCAATCGGGGAAGAGGAAGACAGCCATTTAGGTGACTTCATCCAGGATGATAATGTGCCAGTGCCTGCAGAAGCAGCTGCATTTACCTTATTAAAAGAACAGTTAGTGGAAGTGCTCGGCACCTTAACTGAAAGAGAACAGAAAGTATTATGTTTACGTTTCGGTTTAGAAGACGGCCGTGCACGTACTCTCGAAGAAGTTGGTAAGGAATTCAACGTAACAAGAGAACGTATCCGTCAGATCGAAGCGAAAGCACTTCGTAAGCTTCGTCATCCAAGCCGCAGCCGTAAATTAAAGGACTATTTAGACTAGGATTTGTTTATGGAATTATCGAAGCGTTTGACAATGATAGCAGATATGGTGAGTGCCCAAAGCCGCGTGGCAGATATCGGCACCGACCATGGTTTTATTCCAATCAAGCTTGTCAGCGAAGGCAAATGTCCCTGTGCCATTGCCATGGACGTGGGGAAGGGTCCACTTGCACGCGCGGTGGAGCACATAGCAGGATGCGGCCTTAGCGACCGCATAGAGTGCCGTCTTTCAGACGGATATGAGAAGTTAGAAGCAGGAGAAGCAGATTCCACCGTCATCGCCGGAATGGGCGGTGGATTGATGGTGCGCATCTTAGAAGCCGGAGATACCAGAGGGGTACTTACGAAGGAACTGATCCTAAGTCCCCATTCTGAATGGCATAAAGTGAGACACTTCTTACATAATCACGGCTATGCCATCGAAGAAGAGCGCATGCTCTTTGAGGAAGGCAAGTATTATGTGGCCATCCGTGCAGAGTTTGCAGGTGATCAGGCCGAATCAGAGGCCATGGATGCGGTGGAGGAAGCCTTCGGTCCGGATTTACTAACTAAGAAGGATTCGGTGCTTTATGACTATCTTATATTTATGAAAAACCGCTATGAGAAGATTTTTCACAGCTTAGCTGGCAATGAATCTGCATCTGCCAGAGAACGAAGTGCAGAGATTATAAAGGATTTAGATTTGATCAAAGGAGCGTTGGCCCGTTATGAAACTATGTGATTTAATGGAGCTTCTTGAAGCATTTGCTCCCAACAGATATGCCTGTTCCTGGGACAATGTGGGCCTTTTGGTAGGACGCAGGAATCAGGACATTCAGAAAGTGATCGTTGCCCTGGATGCAACCAATGAAGTGGTGGCACGTGCCATCGAAGAAGGGGCAGATCTCATTGTAACCCATCATCCTATGATCTTTTCCAACATGAAAAGGGTCAATGACGACAATTTCCTTGGAACGAAGATCATGGATCTGATTGAAAACCACATTGCAGAATATGCCATGCATACCAACTTCGATGTGATCGGTATGGCAGACCTTGCAGGCCGTATCCTTGGATTTCCAGAGGATGCAGCTGTATTCGAAGTGACAGCATGTGAGGACGGGAAGGAAGAAGGCATCGGCCGTATGGCAGAGCTTTCCCAGGAGATGTCTTTACAGGAATGTGCAGAGTATGTAAAAGAAGCCTTAAAGCTTGACAATGTATTGCTTTTTGGCGACGAAACCAAAAAAGTGAAGAAGGTAGTCATCTCTCCAGGTTCTGGACGCAGTATGTTTGAGCTTGCAGCAGCCCAGGGTGCAGATGTATTGATTACCGGTGATATCGGTCATCATGAGGGTCTTGATGCCATGGATATGGGATTATCCATCATCGATGCCGGCCATTATGGTACCGAATATATATTTATTGATTATGTGACTGAGTTCCTTCAGAAGGAAACCGACCTTACTGTTATCCCAGTGAAGTCCGGCAGTCCATATAAAGTGATCTAATTATACGTGATCTAACAAAAATGATCTAATAGAGAAAGGAGCATGCTATGAAAGATGTAAAAGTTGCAGGCAGAGCCGTTACCATAGACGGAGATATGACCTATGATGATTTGAGAAAGCAGATCGGTCTTCCCGATTCTATTCTGCTTGCTGAAGCGAATTACCGCTTAAGAGAGCTGAATCAGCCGGTGCTTGACGGTGATGACATTACATTTATGGATATGTACTATGCTCCGGGATACCGCACTTATACAAGAAGTGCCAATTTATTATTTTATACTGCAATTTATGAGGTGCTTGGGGAAGAAGGAGTCAACAAGATCATCAATGCCCACAACGTAGGCAACGCATTCTACTATGCATATACCCATACTGATCAGCCATTGACAAATGAACTGATTCAGAAGATTGAATACTGCATGAGAGAGATGGTGAAGAAGGATCTCCCAATCCGCAAATGTACCATGCCGACCATTAAGGCTATCGCTTACTTTAAAGAAACTGGCCGTGAGGACAAAGTAAAGCTCTTAAATTACCGTCGTACATCCACTGTAAACCTTTATCAGATTGGCGATTACATGGACTATTATTATGGCTATATGGTACCAAATACGGGCCGTATCAAGAGCTTTTCATTAAAGATGGAAGGCAGATATATTGTCTTGACCCTTCCGAAGAAGTCAGCGACTGAGGAGCTTTCAGAAAGCATTCCACAGCCAAAGCTGTTACATGTGTTGGAAACCTCCAAGCAGTGGTCCAAGACCTTAGAGGTTGCCCACGTTGGCGATATTAATAATAAGATCGCAAGTGGAGACATCCACGAGCTGGTGCTTGTTCAGGAAGCCCTCCAGGAGAATCTCCTCAGTAAGATTGCAGAACAGATCGTGACAGAAGGCAAGAGAATCGTCTTGATTGCCGGACCATCCTCATCTGGTAAGACAACATTCTCCAATCGATTATCCATTCAGCTTAAGGTTCACGGACTGCATCCACATCCAATTGCCATGGATGATTTCTTCTGTGACAGAGAGAAGTGTCCGAAGCTTCCAAACGGAGAATATGATTTTGAGAGCATCGAATGTATGGACATTCCGCTGTTTAACGAATGTATGTTAAGCCTGTTGAATGGCGAAGAAGTGGTGATGCCATATTATGACTTCCTGACAGGAAAGAGCATGCGCCACAGCAAGCCGATGAAGATTGGCGAGAGTGATGTCCTGATTATCGAGGGAATCCACGGGCTCAATGAGAAGATGAGTGAGCTTCTGCCACAGGATGCCAAATATAAGATCTATGTCAGTGCTCTCTCACAGCTGAGCATTGACTTACACAACCGCATTCCAACCACAGATGGACGTCTCCTTCGCAGAATCGTCCGCGATGCGAGACTGCGTGGATATGATGCCAGAGAGACCATTCACCGCTGGCCATCTGTCCGTGAGGGAGAAGAACAGAATATCTTCCCATTCCAGGAGGAAGCAGATGTGATGTTCAACTCTGCGCAGGTATACGAATTTGCGGTACTGAAGCAATACGCAGAACCATTATTATTTGCAGTGCCAAGAAACTGTCCGGAATATAAGGAAGCCAAGAGACTGCTGAAATTCCTGGACTATTTCCTGAATATCAATGCAGATGATATTCCAATTCATTCCATCGTGAGAGAATTTATTGGCGGAGGCTGTTTTAAGGTGTGATAATCCTTGCCAGCCGTCCACAGTTATGATAGAATATATATTCGAGTCAGACAAATGGTCGCGCCGGAGCTTGCTCCGGTGAGGAAAGTCCGGGCTTCACAGGGCAGGATGCCGGATAACGTCCGGTGGGAGTGATCCCAAGGCCAGTGCAACAGAGATAAACCGCGTAAGATTTCTTACGTAAGGGTGGAAAGGCGAGGTAAGAGCTCACCGCCTGGCTGGTAACAGGCAGGGCACATGTAAACCCCATCCGAAGCAAGACCAAATAGAAAACGATGGCTTGCCCGGCTAGTTTTCAGGTAGGTCGCTTGAGCTTACTGGCGACAGTAAGTCGAGACAGATGATCATTCAACGACATAACCCGGCTTATCGTTTGGCTCGATGATCTTTTAACTAAGATACTATCTTTTCTTGCTGATGAAGATAGAACAAAACATACAAAAAAGCTGTCATAGATGTCTATGACAGCTTTTTTATGCAGTCGAATTAACATATATTGACATTGATAGTTAAATAAAGTTATAATCTAATAACAAGAGTTAAACTTGAGAGTAAAATTATGTTATTAGGAGGTATGTATGCTTTATAGATATTTAGTAGAGAATTATATGCCGAATGAACCTATTTTCGTATCAGACATCAGTCTTCCGGTTACAGATGTGAATTTACGACAGATGTTTAAAGTGTTATGTGACTCGGGAAAGATTACAAGATTTGAAAAAGGGGTTTATTATATTCCAAAAGAAAGTAGATTAAAGGGAGGAGTACCCCTTGGAGCAGATACGGTAGCAAAATATAAGTATATTTCCCGAAATGGAAAAATAGATGGATATTATTCAGGCTATACTTTTGCAAATCAATTAGGTGTTACTACGCAGGTTCCATATGTATTAGAGATTGTATCAAATAATGCAAGTGCAAAAGTGAGAGAAGTGAATTTGCAGGGAAGACGAGTACTATTGCGAAAGGCGAAAGTACCTGTGAATGAGGATAACTACAAAGTATTGCAATTCCTTGATTTTCTGAAAGATGTTGAACTATATTCGGATTATAATGATGCATTATGCAGACGAATCAGAAAGTATGTTCTTGATGAAAGAATCAGAAAATCAGAAGTTGATCAATATATCAAACAGTATCCCGATAAGATTTTTCGATATATATATGATATGAGGTTATATGATGTTTTTGCATAATGATAGAGAATTGTTTCATGATGTTGTCGTTGCTACCGCAGAAAAAGAACATAGACCAGTGTCTATTATTGAGAAAGACTATTATGTCACTATGATATTGAAACTATTGGCACAGTATGAACCAGAGTGCGTCTTCAAAGGTGGAACATCCTTGTCAAAGTGTCATCATGTAATTGATCGATTTTCAGAAGATATCGATATTACGTTTTCGAACAAGTTAACTCAGGGACAACGAAAGAAACTCAAGAATGATGTGGTAGATCATATTAGCAAGATTCTGGAATTACCAATTTCTAACTGGAATGAAACGAGAAGCAGACGTGATTACAATTGTTATCATTTTGATTACGAACCAGTTGAAGGGAAATTAGAACAGAGTTTATATCCTGGCGTCAAAATGGAAATAGCATTAGGATCGATTGCTTTTCCAACAGTAAGATTGCCAGTGGATAGCTATATTTTTCGATATTTAAAACATGAGAATATGGATATAGTTGAAGAATTTGGCCTTGAACCATTTGAGATGAATATTCAAAGTTTGGAGAGAACATTTGTAGATAAAGTGTTTGCTATCTGCGATTATTATTTGAATGGACAAACAAAAGGGCATTCAAGACATATTTATGATTTATATATGTTGTTACCATATATGGATTTAAATGAGAAGTTTAAACTATTAATAAAAGAAGTTAGAATGCACAGAGCGAATATGAGTATTTGCCCTTCCGCTCAGGAAGGAGTATCCATTTCGAAATTGTTGGAAGAGATTGTTGTAAAAGATATTTATAAAAATGATTATAAAGAAGTGACAACATTTTTTCAGAATGAGCCTTTGAAATATGAAGTTGCAATTAGTGCGATTAATAAAATAATGACAGCAGATTTATTCTAAATAACAAATGCTCCGCAACCACTGCGGAGCATTTTAATTGTGCAAAAAACTCTACTAAATTCTAATAATTAATCTCTTCAATTACCACATTCACAGCCTTAATGAGACCTTCGTCTGATTTATTGGCAGCAGCGCCGTATTTCTGTTCAGAGAAGCGGTCTGGAAGAATGGTAAGAGTATCGTCAAGATAACCGTTTAAGATGCTTGTATCAACGGCAAATGCATCGATTTCGCCCTTCTTTAATGCCTTATAAAGCTCTTTGTAAGTTGCAAAGTTCATAAAGCGAGGGGAAATCTCGTATTTGTTCTGGTCGATGTAGGCAAGCATGTGTGCTCTTGTATCAGCACTCTGTGCAACACCGACATTCTTACCATCTAATTTGGTAATGGAAGTGATGGCAGAAGATCCTAAGCTTTCTGTGTCAGCCTTGGATTTCTTCACCATGATACCAATGTAGTCAGAGAAGTAGGAATCGGAGAAAGCGAACATCTCCTGACGTTCCGGTGTGATGGTGAAGGTGGCGATGACTAAGTCAACGGTATCTTCAACCAGTAAAGTAGAACGGTTTTCTACGGTTGCCTGAACGAATTCTACCAGGTTATCGGATTTTGCTTCGTCCACAGTGGTATCAAAAATCTTAGCGGCAATCTGATAGGAAAGGTCGATCTCTTTACCAGAGTATTCTTTTGTTTCCTGATCATAGTAACCGAAGCCTGGAACGTCAGTCTTAACGCCAACGATTAACTGTCCACGGTCAATGATTGCCTGAATATCGTCTGTGATTTCAATGGAATAATCCTTTTCACCCTGTGCATCAGAGGAAGCGGAATCTTCCTTATTCTGGCTGCATCCGGTGAGCAGGCAGAAAGAACAACAAAGAATCAGGATGAGGGCCAGAAGAGATTTCATCTTTTTCATAGGAGCACCTCCTATTCGTCATCGTCGTCAATATTGTCGGATTCGAAGATTTCACGGTTGAAGGATTTGTCCTGGTATGCAACGATGGTTGTACATACAGCGTCACCTGTGATGTTAACAGCTGTACGAGTCATATCGAGGATTCGGTCGATACCCATGATCAGCGCGATACCTTCTACAGGAAGTCCAACGGATGCGAATACCATGGATAATGTAATCAGACCTACACCAGGAACACCAGCTGTACCGATGCTTGCTAATGTAGCAGTTGCGATTACGGTTAAGAATCCGGTAAGTCCTAAGTGGATGCCGTATACCTGGGAGGCAAATACTACCGCAACACCCTGCATGATGGCTGTACCGTCCATGTTGATGGTAGCGCCCAATGGAATTGTGAAAGAAGAAATCTTCTTGGAAACACCGATCTTATCTGTTAATGTTTCGATGGATAATGGAATAGTAGCGTTAGATGTTGCTGTGGAGAATGCGAACATCATAACAGGAACAAACTTCTTCAGGAACTTGAATGGGTTCAGTCTTGTAAAGATGAAGAGTAATGCCATGTATACAACGAGACACTGAACAGCGAGGGCACCGAATACAGTTGCCATGTATTTTAACATTGGGATAAATGCATCAAAACCAACCTGACAGAATGTTCTTGCAATTAAGGAGAATACACCGATTGGTGCAACCTTCATAACTAATACTGTCATTTCCATCATAAGGTCGTTGAACTGTGCGAAGAAAGTGGAAACAACGTCCGCTTTTTCACCCATTTTTGCAAGAAGGATACCTACGATCATGGCAAATAAGATGATCTGTAACATGTTACCTTCTGCAAGACCGCCGATTGGGTTCTTAGGAATGATATTGAGTAATGTGTCGGCAAATGATGTTGCTTCTGCGATGGTTGCATCTCCAGCCTGTACGGAAGAGATATCAAGTCCGCGTCCAGGATTTGTAAGTGTTGCTAAACCTAAAGCAACGGAGATAGCGAGGGCTGTTGTACAAAGGTAGAATACCAGAGTTTTCACACCTACTTTACCAAGGGTTTTTGTATCACCGATTGCGGAAGAACCACAAACGAGGGAACAGAAAACCAGAGGTACAACGAGCATCTGCATGAGACGGATGAAGCCCTGACCACATACGTAGAAGATACCGTCTACGATGACTGTATCACGTAAGTATCCGGCAGGCATTGCGTAGTGAAGGACTGCACCAACGATCGCACCGATCAATAAAGCGAAAAGGATGATCGTGGTGAGGCCAAACTTTTTCTTTTCTTTCATATTATATCCTCCATTTATTATTTATTAAGGGAATTCATGTACTCAGCGAGTGCAAGCTCCCAGTTAGGCATTTCATAAGCGCCGGTTAACTTAAGCATCATGTTATCTAAGATTGTATAACGGCTGCGGTTTACAATACCGGTGTCGATGCTTGTTGCGATGACAGGTTCGATGGTTACCTGGTCGCTTAATCCGGCAAATTCGATGATCTTCTTCGCATAATCGTAACGGCTGACTACGCCTTCACAGGATGCGTGGAAGATACCATATTCATTGGTTTCGATGAGTTTTAAGATACATTTTGCAAGCTCTGTTGCACTTGTAGGGCTGCTGAACTGGTCATTAGGAACCTGAATGACAGAGTCTGCCTTGGCACGTTCGATTAAGTTTGTGATGTAGTTGTTGGCACCATTGCCATAGATCCAGGAGCTTCTAACGATGATGTGCTTTGGATTTAAATCACGTACTAAGTTTTCGCCTGCAAGCTTGGATTTACCATATACTGTGATTGGATTGACATTGTCAAATTCATTCAGTGCAGCTGGGTTGGTTCCGTCAAATACGTCGTCTGTGGACATCTGAATGAATTTTGCGCCGACTGCTGTGGCAGCAGCTGCTAAGTTTCTGGCGCCGATTGCATTGATTCGGTATGCTTCATATGGATTGGTTTCGCATTCTGCAAGGTCAGTGATTGCTGCACAGTTTACGATGACATTCGGACGGTAAACTTTTACATAGGAGTTTACGTCTTCCACGTTGGAAATGTCTAAATCCTTGTCAGAAGTGTAGACACTGTAATCATTGGCTTTTGCGAGCTTACGGATGGCTCTGCCGATTTTTCCTTTGGATCCAGTGATCCAGATTTTTGTTTTACTCATATTTTGAATCCTCCTCGTTAATATAAAAATGGTCTGATACCGCTAAGGTAAGAGACCAACTTCGTTGTCGATTCCCGGTGATAAATCCGCTTGTAAATAACTTGAAATATTATGTAAATATGCCTATAATTTATACACGGTTAGGATAATTATAAGCATATTATACAAAAAACTACAAAAAAAGTCAAAAAGGTGTCGAAATGTTTGGGAAATTTGAAGAAAAAAGTCGAAAAATTATTGCTAACGCCCTATTTGTAGGCGTTTTGGGTCAAATTTATATCACTCCCGATCCTACGATGCCATTTTTTGTGTCGATTTTCGGGGTCGGACTCATCGGTTATTTCTTATTAAATAACAGAGACAGGAACTATTATTTTATCTTTCCATTCATGTCAGGCGCCCTCATCGTACTCTTTCGAATTGTGGTCTACTCACTCATTGGCAAGCATGCAAGCCCGGTTACGATCTGGCAGACGACGGGATCTTATTATGTTGTTTATTCCATTCTTGCCTATCTGCTGCTTCCGCTGACAGACCGGTTGGAGCTTAAGCACAAGCGTAGGATTAAGATCGAAACCATTTGCTTCATTGATATTATCAGCAACGTGGGTGAGGCCCATCTCTTTGACCAGCCCATCAATTTCAGCTTCCGGACCATGGTTGCTGTGGCAATCCTTCGAACTGCCATGTTCTGGCTGTTTGACCTGGGCATAGAGCGAAGAAGGCTCCTCATTATTAAGGAAGAACACGAGAAACGCTATGCCAAGCTGACGGAGTTTTTTGCCGGCATTCACGCAGAAGTGGTATATCTGACAAAGTCCCAGCAGGATCTTGAAAAGGCCATGAAGGATGCCCACAAAATCTATGATAAGAATCAGGATCAGGATGCACTGAATCTTGCCATTGCCATTCACGAAATCAAGAAAGACTATTACCGGCTTGCTTCCGGACTTTCGAGCATGATCGATTCGGTGGATGAGAAGCAGGAGATGACAGTGCGGGAGATATTCTCCATTATTTCGGAGAATATGGAGCATCAGAGCAGAGAAAGCGGCAAGGAAATATCTTTTGAATTTATTTGCCATAAAGATAGAAATATAAAGCAATGTTATGATATATTTATTGTGGTGAACAATTTAATCGTAAATGCGATGGATGCCTGTGGTGAGAAGGGCAGAATCGTGATTACATACCTTTGCGAAGATGGCAAAGACATATTCAAGGTGAAGGACAACGGCTGTGGAATGGATGAGGATGTGAAGGACTGTATCTTTCTTCCAGGATTTTCCACAAAGTTTGATCCCCATACCGGCGAGATGTCTTCGGGGATTGGGTTATGCCATGTGAAGGATGTTGTTACGGACCGCGGCGGCACCATAGAAGTGGAGAGCCAGCCGGAGAATGGAACGGAATTTACGGTTTGTTTACCTAGTGATATGTAAGGAGAAGAGAAAATGAAATTTGTTATTATTGATGACGATAAGAGCATCCGTACGATCCTAAGTCTGCTCATTAAGCAGAACGGACTGGGAAGTGTGGTGGCGCAGTTTGACAGCGGTGAGAATGCGGTGGAAGATGTGTTATTCTACCATCCGGATATTCTCCTTGTAGACCTGCTGCTTCCAGGCAAAGACGGAATTCAGATTGTCAATGAGCTGACGAGCAGAGGATTTAAGGGGAAAATCATTATGATTTCCTGCGTGGAAGATGAGGAGATGATCTCTCAGGCCTATGAAGCAGGGGTGATGTTCTATATTGACAAACCGATCAATGCCATCGAGACAACCACCGTTCTTTCTAATGTGAAGAGAATGATCGAATTAGAAGACTCCATGTATCAGATTCGTAATGTATTATCCCAGACTGAAAGCAAGCCAGTGGACCATATTCCATCCGGTGATGATATCAATGCCAAGATTGACAAGGTATTCTCCGATATCGGTTTGATTGGACTTTCCGGCACCGATGAGATCAGGGAAGTGCTCTTAGAGATCAACCGCATTCAGAAAGTGGAACATCATAAGTCCTATAGATTAAAGGATATCTATGCGAAGATTGCCATGGACAAATATGGCGAAGATCAGGCAGAGATCAACCAGAAGAATATGGAACAGCGCATCAGACGTGCCATCCAGAAAGCGCTGAATAACCTTGCTGAAATCGGCTGCGAGGATTATTACGACTCTATTTTCACCCGCTATGCCAATATCTTATTCGATTTTAAGCAGGTACGACAGGAGATGGCACACATCAAAGATCCGGAAACATACTCTGGAAAAGTGAATACGAAGAAATTTATGGAAGGAATCCTTACCAAGATAGATTAAAGGAACGAAATTATGGAATCGACCTTACAGAGAACCTGGGCAGAGATCAGTCTTGATGCAGTTGCCCATAATTATAAAACCTTGAAGAACCAAGTGGGGGAGGACGTGAAGTTTTTAGGAGTGGTAAAAGCAGACTCCTACGGAAGCGGCTCCATCCCAGTCAGTCTCCTCTTACAGGAGCTGGGTGCAGATTATCTGGCAGTCAGCAGCATCGATGAAGCCATAGAGCTTCGCACCCATGATATTACCATGCCAATCTTAATTCTTGGACACACACCAAGGGAGGAAGTGGATAAGCTGATTTCCTATAACATTACCCAGGCAGTTGCCTCCATGGAGGATGCCACCTCTTATAATGAAGAAGCGATGAAGTGCGAACGTCCGCTGAAAATCCATATCAAAGCAGATACCGGCATGTCCAGAATCGGCTTTTTATGTAACGATGAGCAGATTTATGAATCCATGAAGGATATTGCAGCAGTCATGGGCATGAAAGGGTTAGAGACAGAAGGAATCTTTACCCATTTTGCTGTATCTGACGAACCGGGAGAAGAATGCGAGGCCTATACCAGACATCAGTTTGACCTCTTTTTAAGAACCATCAACGGAGCAGAAGCCTTATCCGGATGTGAATTTGCCATCCGACATTGTGCCAATACCGGCGGTGTGGCAAGATATCCAGAGACTTACCTCGATATGGTACGTCCGGGCCTCTTATTATATGGCTATGGCGAATTCGCCGAAGAACTTGGTCTGCAGCCAGTCATGTCCCTGAAAACAACCATTTATGGAATCAAGGACTATCCGGCAGATACAAAGATCAGCTACGGCGGTATCTATACAACCACCCGCCCAACCAGAATGGGCATTATCCCATACGGCTATGCAGACGGATTCTTCCGCTGTCTTTCTAACCGTGTCTCACTCTATACTGAAGGAGAGACGGTTCCACAGAGGGGCAAGATCTGTATGGATATGTGCATGATCGACATAACAGATGTACCCGATGCGAAGGAAGGCAGTGTGGTTGAGATTTTTGGAGACCATCACTCCATCAATGACATCGCAACACTTGCAGGCACCATCCCTTATGAAATCGCCTGTGCAGTGAGCAAGCGTGTACCTCGTGTATACATCAAAGATGGAAAAGAAGTGGGAAGAGAGCTTATGTTAAGAGGCTAGTTGACGAAGCGATTCTACCCGTGATATGATACTATAATGTGAATAAAGACAGTTCGTTTGTACCATCCTGTCTATAAAGAAAACCAGGGCTAACAAAAGATTATTCTATGGGGCAGGTACATACTCTGCTCCATTTTTGTTTTCATATTCATATGGAGGACAACAAAGCATATGTATATTTTAAAGACTCAGCATGAATTTGATGCGGCACATTTCCTCAAGGGATACGACGGCAAGTGCAGCAATATTCATGGACACCGCTGGAAAGTAGTGGCAGAGGTTGGCAGTGAAACCTTAAAAACCGAAGGCAACACTCGAGGTATGGTGGTTGATTTTTCCGAACTCAAGCATGATTTAAAAGAGATGGTGGACTACTTTGACCACAAGCTGATCATCGAAGAGGGAAGCTTAAAGGAAAGCACCATCAAAGCCTTATTAGACGAAGAATTCGTCCTCATCAGCCTTCCAATCCGACCAACTGCAGAGAACTTCTCCAGATATTTTTACGAAGAATTGAAGAAAAAGGGCTATTTGGTCGTTGCAGTGACTGTCTATGAGACACCGAAAAACTGTGCAACCTACAGGGAGTTATTCTAATGGCAGAAGCAATGACATATAAAGTAGTAGAAACCTTCTTAAGCATCAATGGCGAGGGTAGGAGAGCCGGACAGCTGGCTACATTTGTGCGATTTGCAGGCTGTAATCTAAACTGCAGCTATTGTGACACCAGATGGGCCAACAGCCAGGACACCCCTTATACGGTGATGACCAAAGAAGAGATTGTAGATGTGATTCGTTCTTACGGCGCGGTTCATGTCACTCTCACAGGCGGGGAACCCCTCCTTCGGGAAGGCATGCGCGATCTCATCGAAGCATTATTAGAGGATGAAGAACGACAAATAGAAATCGAGACCAATGGGTCTGTGGACATCCGTCCATATCTTGATCTTGGAGACAGAGTTTCCATGACCCTTGATTATAAATTGCCGGAAAGTGGGATGGAACGCCTGATGTTCCTTCCGAATTTTGAGGCGGTAAGGCCTGTGGATACGGTAAAGTTCGTATCCGGAAGCAGGAAAGACTTAGACCGTGCAAAAGAAATCATGGATACCTATGGCCTGATCGGCCGATGCAGCTGCTATCTAAGCCCTGTATTTGGCATGATCGAACCGGCTGATATGGTGGAATACATGAAAGAAAAAGCATTAAATGGAGTAAATCTTCAGATCCAGATGCACAAAGTTATCTGGGATCCGGAAGAGAAAGGAGTATAAATGGCAATTGACAGTGCAGCAATTAAAGAACATATTCGTGGCATCCTGATTGCCCTTGGCGATGATCCGGACCGTGAAGGCTTAAAGGACACACCGGACCGCGTTGCAAGGATGTATCAGGAGATATTTGAAGGTATGAACTATACCAACGACGAAATTGCAGAGATGTTCGGCAAGGTATTCTTCGAAGAAGCGACCGAGAAGGGCACCAATGACATCGTCCTGGTAAAAGATATCGAAATCTTCTCCTACTGCGAACATCATATGGCTTTAATGTATGATATGAAGGTCTCTGTAGCCTATACTCCTGCAGATAAAGTGATCGGGCTTAGCAAGATCGCCCGTATTGCAGAGATGGTAGGCAAGCGTCTCCAGCTTCAGGAACGCATCGGCAGCGATATCGCAGAAATCATTGCCAAAGTTACCGGTTCCGAGGACGTTGCCGTAATGATCGAAGGCTGCCACAGCTGTATGACAGCCCGCGGTGTGAAGAAACCGGGATCTAAGACCTACACTGCGACCATGAGGGGTAGATTTGACACCGATATGATGTTACAGAATAAGCTGATGATGATGTTAAATCATTAATCGTGCACATAGATCAAAGGAGAAAAGAATGGCAAAGCATAATAAAGCAGTAGTCGTCTTCTCTGGCGGCCAGGATTCTACAACCTGTTTATTCTGGGCGAAGCAGAAGTACGACGAAGTGATCGCAATCTCATTCGACTATGGACAGAGACATGTCTTAGAGCTTGAATGTGCCAAGGCGATTACAAAAAAATATGGCGTGGAGCATCACATTTTGGATATGAGCCTGCTTGGACAGTTGGCACCGAATTCCCTGACCAGAACCGATATGGAAGTGGATCACGATGCACCAGCTGATGGACCACCGAACACATTTGTGGATGGAAGGAATATGATTTTTCTCACATTTGCAGCGGTATTCGCAAAGCAGAGAGACATCCATGTGCTGGTAACCGGCGTGTCCCAGAGCGATTTTTCAGGCTATCCGGACTGCAGAGATGTATTTATCAAGTCGTTAAATGCATCCCTCACCCTGGCAATGGACTATGAATTCGACATTATCACACCGATGATGTGGATCGATAAGAAAGAGACATGGCAGATGGCAGACGAACTGGGCGTTCTTGATATCATCCGCAATGAAACGCTGACCTGCTACAATGGCGTGATCGGAGACGGCTGCGGGGACTGTCCTGCATGTAAGCTTAGAAGAAAAGGATTAGAACAGTATCTGGCATCTAAAGAAGCAGAATAATAGAATAAAACGAGGTATGACACTCATGAGAAAGAAAATTATGACAGCTATGCTTGCTGCAGTGCTTGCATGCTCCATCTGTGCCTGCGGTGGCAGCGGAGTTGCGAATGCTGACAAGAAGGCTGAGACAAAACAGGAAGAAAGCAAAAAAGACAAGAAAACAGAAACAGAATATGTGGTTACCAAGCAGGAAACAACCTACGAAGGCAAGGGCGTGGAAGCAGCAAAGCTGGTTTATGAATTCAGCTACGATGAAGATGCTGTTCAGATCGGCATGAAGGAAACCGGATATGACGAAGACGGCAAGGAGCTGAAGGAAAAATACGGCCAGAACAACTATCATCTTGAAAAGGATGGCAAGGTGTACAAGCGCTTTGTTGGCGAAGCCAAAGAGGCTGATGCAGAATATACCTTCACTAAGGAAGGCCATAGAAAAACCACCAGGGATTATGCCACAGGCAAGGTGACAACCTATAAATATCAGGAAAATGGCAGACTCGACAAGGTAGTGACCAAGGATAAGGATGGCAACAAAACAAGAGTCATCACTTATGGCAATACCGATGAGTATGAGACGAACTTCATGATCAAGACAGAATATGAAGGAAAAGTCGAAAGAGAGTACAAAGCAAAGTATGATACGGACAAAGAGACAGTAACATTTATCCTCATCAAGGGGGCTGCTGAATATTATCCATATCAGGTTGTATTCAAGCTCCATGGCGACAAAGGAGTAGATTCCTTGGAGCAGTATGACAAGGATGGCAATATTCTTAGCCGTGTCACAAGCGAGTGGGATGATAAAATCGGACATGTTGTAAAATCTGTGACAGAAAGCAATCAGACAAGATCCACTACAGTCAATACATGGGAAAAACTGAAGTAGAAGTGTAAAAGGTAAATAGTGAAAATAATATAGGGTGCTGACCGAATGGCCAGCACCCTTTTTGTGTCATAACGTTGTTCATATAGAGCCTGTTGATCGAAGACGCTAGATCACGCTTCGCCTCTGATCAGCTTTGATCCGGTGAAATTGCTCATGGCATCGAGCATATCCTCGTCGGGATCAAATAAGATACAGTGTCTTACGCGGTCTTTCTTATAAAGGATTGCATAAGTATCAGCATCTTCATGAAGCGGGGAGTAGATCAGGAACTGATCTGGCTGAATATTGCGAATCTTTTCATGATTTCTTGGTGCGATTACGTCTGCATCGAGAATCAGATTCAGCGAAACAACCTTCTCACGCTCCATTCCGTTCCTGATGATACTAAAAGTCAGGTTCTGATTGTGAAGTTCGTAGTCGAAATCCACAGGAATCTGCTTGAAGTAGAAGCGGTCCATCAAAAACCAGAGGATCAGAGCGATGATGGCAGCCAGATATCCGATGAAAAATGCCCCCAGCATCATGAAAATCAGACAAATACCCGTTGACGCGATACGCATGATACGGTCAGCCCTGGAATATTCTCTTTTGACAATACGTTCTAATACAATGTCGTGCATAACATGCTCCTGTTATATACCCTTAAAAATTATTTATCATACCCTAAATTGCGATTTATATCTAAATTGCGATCGAACTCTCAATTACGATTTAGCCCTTAACGCCACCGACTGTAAGACCACCAATGATGTGTTTGGATAAGATTAAGTAAACAACGATTACTGGTGCGATGGAGAAGAGAATCATGACATATACCTGGCCCATATCGAACTTCAGGAAGTCTGCAGAACGAAGCTGAGCGATCAGGATTGGTAATGTCTTCATCTTGTCTTTGTGAAGGACAAGTGCTGGTACGAAGTAGTTGTTCCAGCTTGCTACGAAGGAGAAGATTGCCTGAACTGCAACTGCCGGCTTCATCAGTGGAAGACAGATGGTGTTGAAGGTTCGAAACTCACTTGCTCCGTCAATTCTTGCTGCTTCCAGTAAGGAATGAGGTAAGCTTGAGTCCATATACTGCTTCATGTAGAAGAATACAGCAGGAGCAGCGATGGATGGAAGTACCAGTGGAAGGTAGGAATCCATCATACCTACATTGGAGATCATCTGTACAAAACCAAGTGCTGTAACCTGTGTAGGGATGGTCATGATTGCAAGAATGGCTGTGAATATTAATTTTCTGCCTTTGAAACGGTATGCATGGATGGCATAAGCCGTCATGGTAGAAAAATAAACGCTAAAGGATGCGGATAAACCTGCGATCACTAAGCTGTTTAACATACCACGGATGATTGGAAGCCCGGATGTATCACGCAGGTTTACGAAGTTAGTGATTAAATAGTGACTTGGAATTGGTGTGAACCCTCCAGTTAACTCGCCACGGGAACGGGTGGAGTTGATGATGAGGATATAAAACCAGATCAGACATGCTGCACACATGAGTAACAGTACAATATAGGAAATGACACGTCTTGTTCCAATTGGAAGACCTTTGTTTAAGCCTGTTTCTTTATTTTTCATCTTTTATATCCTCCTTTCTAATATTCGTCTGTATTATGTCCCTGCATTCTGAATACGATAAAGCTTAAGAGACCAGTAATGAAGAACATGAGTACGGAAATGGCACCTGCCATACCATAGTTTTTGCTAAATAACTGTTTGTTCAGCCACATGATGAGTGTCATGGAAGAACGAACCGGACTACCTTTACCATCAGTTAATACCTGAGGTACATCGAATAACTGTAAACCACCAATTAAGGAAGTAATAACTACATAAAGTAAGATCGGTCTTAAAATTGGTAATGTAATCTGGAAGAAGATCTGAGTTGGGGTAGCACCGTCAACTTCAGCAGCTTCATATAAAGAATTATCAATACCAAGCATACCTGCGAGAAGCAGTAAGGTTGTATTACCAAACCACATGATAAATGTCATGAATGCGATGAGAGATCTGGTTGCCCATTTGTGGGAGAAGAACTTGTACGCATGTTTGATGATGCCGCAGGAAATCAGGATGGAGTTTACCGGGCCTGTATCAGAGAATAATGTGAAGAAGAGCATTGCAAATGCAGATGCCATGATCAGGTTCGGTAAGTAAATCACTGTCTTAAAAAATCTCTGCCATTTTAAACGAAGTCTGGTATCGGAGAACCATGCTGCGAATAAGAGAGAGAAGAAGATCTGTGGAACAAAGCCCATGATCCACATGATTATGGTATTCCGGGTGTATACCCAGATATCGCCTTTGCTGAAAATCTTAATATAGTTGGTTAACCCAATGAAGTTTGGTCCAATCTGTGTCAGACCAGAACGATAGTTTTCAAAGAAACTGTTGTAGAATGTGAAAACTAGTGGAACGAGCTGGAAGAGAATGAAGGCTACAACGAAAGGAATAAGGAAAATGTATCCCCACTTGTTGTAAGCAACCGCTCTCTGGTTGTCATTTGTGGATTTATTTTTCTTTTTATTCATGTAAATACCTCCTGGAGATTTATAATTCTATACAAAGACCGCTATTCTCTATAGAATTATAAAAATGTTCGGGGAAAATGGTATAAAAATACCGCGCCTGCCTGAGAAAGCGGGCGCGGCTATTTATTCATTCATTATTGTTATATGAAGAGTCAGGACAGATTATTTGTCAAGTTCAGGATATTTTTCTTTAACAGCCTGTTCGAATTTTTCGATTGCTTCTTCTTTTGTGCAGTTGCCATCGAAGTAATCTTTCATGTTGTTCTGGAATTCTTCATTACATCCCTGATCGTATGGTGTGATGTTGCTTAAGTCAACACCTTCGATACCAGCACAGAATTTGCCGATTGGGTTCTGACCGCCGAGGATAGCATCACCAAAGTCTTCGTTGTCTGCGAAGCTTTCCATGATAGCTTTGTCGTTAACGAAGTCAGCTTTTTCTGTAACGATCTTTGTTAAGATGTCGTCGTTAGTTGTCATCTGAAGCATGATGTCTTTTACTAAAGAGCTGTTGTCTGTGCCGTTAGCACCACAGATCCAAGTACCGCCCCAGTAGAAGCCCTGAGGACCTTCTGTTGCAGCCCAACCACCTGTAGAACCTACAGAACCTTTAACGTCACCAGCCATAGAGAAGTCGATGAACCAAGCAGGTCCGAAGTAAGCGAACACTTTACCAGCTGGGTAGAAGCCCTTGCTCCAGTCATCGCCCCAAAGCTGAGCTGTTGTTGTTTCGCCACCGTCTACCATTGCTTTAGACATGTCAACCCACTTCATTAAGTTGTCATCATATTTGATTTCGCCATCTTCAACCCATTTTGTTGTAACGTTGTTGGAGAATGTACGATATGTATCGTTAACGGATGCTGTTGTCATATAACCTTTAGCAGCGATCTTCTTGGAAGCTTCCTGGAATTTATCCCAATCAGAGAATTCAGCCTGGATTTTTTCTGGATCGTCTGTACCGAATACGTCTTTAGCGATTTCACGGTTGTAGATCATAAGACCAGGACAGCCCTGCCAGGATGCACCCTTCATCTTGCCGTTAGCGTCTGTTACGATATCCTGTGTATATTTGTACTGATCGCCTAAGTCATCAGCTGTGATTCCTAAATCATCAAGTGCTAAGGATGCGGAAGAATCTACATATTTTAATGCGTAGTCAGCTTCTACTAAGAAGATATCTACTTTGTCGTCTGCATCAGCGTCAGCCTGTTTGCTTAAAGCGTCATCTAAGTGATTCTGGTAAGCGTTGTCAGCGTTAGGTGTTACTGTCCAAACAACGTCTACGTCACCGATTTTACCTGTGTTTTCATCAACTTTTTCGTAACCTGGGTAGTAATCTTCTACTCTTGTTTTCCATTCGTCGTTCCATACCTGGATGTTTAATACTTTACCATCATCAGTCATGGAAGCAGCTTCTTCTTTGGATCCACCACCACAAGCAACTAAAGAAAGTGCCATAAGGGAAGCTAAACCAAGGCTTAATAATTTCTTTCTCATATTATTACCTCCTGAGATTTTAGGGGGCCATCCCCCGATTCCTATTAGATTATTCCGAAATATCCTTCACGGATCTTCCGGTACGTACATGTCCCTCAACGGACAAGGTTTCGATTAAGGTTGTCTTCGGTTTTTCAATGTGATCAATGAGCTTTCTTCCAAGTTCGTGGCCGATCATGGCTGTATCCTGGGAGTATGTGGTCAGCTGCGGTTCAAGGTAATGACTGATTCGGATTCCGTCATATCCTGCAACAGAGATGTCATCCGGGATGCGAAGTCCCTTCTCTCTGATTGCATTGAGTCCGCCGATGCCGGCATAATCATCAGGGAAAAGAATACAGGTTGGAGGATCAGGAAGTTCCAGAAGTTCAATTGTCTTAGAATAGACAGCTTTAATATCTCTGTACGGAGCTTCTAATACATATTCATCTGGGATTTCGATGCCTCTTAAACTGGTTGCCCTGTAGAATGCAGATAATCGGTTGCTGGTAACTGCAGAAGCAGCACCGTGGATGTAAGCTACTTTGCTGTGACCCTTATCCAAGATGTAATCAACCAGTTCGGTCATTCCTTTTACATTATCAGAAAGGACAGCAGATGTGTTGTTAAAAACATAGTCAACGGTGACAACTGGGATGTCGCTCTCAACCAGTTCCTTAACTTCAGGTGAATCAAAGTTAATACAGGCGATCGCTACACCGTCAAATCCTTTGCTCTTAACGTGTTCTAAGTAGGACATGGTATTGGGTCCTGTCTTGGAACAGTTGATAAAAGTGATGTCATACCCTTGCTCTTCTACTGTAATCTTGAAATTGTCAAGAACGTCGGCGAAGTAGTCATGAGTCAAACCGCTGCGGTTATCGTCTACAAATAAGACGCCGATGTTCTGAGAACGTTTCGTCTTTAATGCTTTTGCAGCTAAGTTTGGTCTGTAACCAAGCTTTTTCGCAGCCTTTCTGACTTTTTCTTTGGTTGCCTGACTAATGTCACTTTGATCGTTGAGCGCTTTACTGACAGTAGCAGTAGAAACGCCACATTCTTTTGCGATGTCTTTTAAAGAAGCCATGATGTTCCTCCTGCTGTTGTTTGTAAAATGCTTCATTGAAAGATCCGAAACTACTTAAACGTTTTCGTAATTTAAATATACACCAACATGTACAAAAAAGCAAGAAAAATGTTAGTGTTTTTATTAAAATTAACAAAAAACAAGAAATTAACAATTATTGTGACGCCGGAAAAGGAAATAAATAGCGATTTTATTTGCTTTTTGTCCCTTGAGATATTATAATTAGTGTAATAAGTACGAAAACGATTAAGTGAAACGATTGACATATGAAGTTTGATAATACATGGATCATTTCATATAGAAGTAATAAGAAAGAGGGTTAGTAATATGAGATTTGGATATTTCGACGATAATGCCAGAGAGTACGTAATTACAACGCCGAAGACACCTTTGCCTTGGATCAATTACCTTGGAAACCAGGAGTTTTTCTCCCTGATCTCCAACACCTCCGGTGGCTACAGTTTTTATAAAGATGCGAAACTTTTAAGACTTACACGTTATCGTTATAATGGCAGTCCGATGGACCAGAATGGCCATTACTACTATATTAAAGACGGTGATACCATCTGGAATCCAGGCTGGCAGCCGATGCAGACAGAGCTCGACTCCTATGAATGCCGCCATGGACTTGGCTATTCCATCTTTACATCCACAAAGAATGGATTAAGAGCAAAACAGGAAGTGTTCGTACCGATGAATGCAACCTGTGAGGTGGCCCGTGTTACCTTAACAAATGAAAGCGACGAAACAAAGGCAGTGGATCTCTTCAGCTACGTGGAATTCTGTCTCTGGAATGCACAGGATGATTCCACCAACTTCCAGCGTAACTTCTCCATCGGTGAAGTGGAAGTCATCGGCAGCACCATTTACCACAAGACAGAATACCGTGAACGCCGTAATCACTACGCAGTGTTCTCTGTTAATAAGGAAGTAGAAGGATTCGACACAGCAAGAGACGAATTCGTGGGATTATACAATGGTCCTTATAATCTACAGGCGGTCAAGGAAGGCAAGTGCCGCAATTCCATCGCCCACGGCTGGGCACCGGTTGGCGCACACCACCTGAAGATGGAACTGGCACCGGGAGAAAGCAGTGCTTTCATCTTCGTGCTTGGCTATTGTGAAAGTCCAAAAGATCAGAAATTTATCGCCCCTGGCGTGATCAATAAATCATACGCAGACGAACTGCTGGCAAGATTTCAGACAGATGCACAGTTTGACGAAGCATTGGCTGAATTAAAAGCATATTGGGATACTTTATTATCCGTCCTTCAGATCAACTCTGAAGACGAGCGCTTAAACCGTCTGGTAAATGTCTGGAACCAGTACCAGTGTATGGTTACATTTAACATGAGCCGAAGCGCAAGCTACTATGAAAGCGGTATGGGACGAGGCATGGGCTTCCGTGATTCCTGCCAGGATTTACTTGGATTCGTGCATCTCATTCCGGAACGTGCGAGAGAGCGAATCATTGACATCGCCAACACCCAGTTTGAAGACGGCAGTGCATATCATCAGTACCAGCCTCTGACCAAGCGAGGCAACTTGGATGTGGGAAGCGGCTTCAATGATGACCCATTATGGCTCATCGCAGGAACAGCAGCGTACCTTCGCGAAACCGGCGATTTCACGATTTTAGATGAGATGTGTGATTTTGATAATGATTCCACCAAGGCAGCACCATTGATGGAACATTTACGACGCAGCTTCCGTTTTACCGCAGAACACAAAGGTCCGCATAATCTGCCACTTATCGGCCGTGCCGACTGGAATGACTGTATGAACTTAAACTGTTTCTCCGAAGAACCAGGAGAAAGCTTCCAGACAACAGGCCCATCCGAAGGTCCTGTGGCTGAATCCGTATTTATCGGCGGTATGTTTGTCAAATACGGCCTTGAATACGCAGAAATCTGTCGTCATCAGGGACTTATCGAAGAGGCAGAGGCAGCAGAGGCAGAGGTTGCCATCATGAAAGAAGAATTATTAAAATCCGGATGGGACGGCGCATGGTTCGTCCGTGCCTACGATGCATTCGAGCATCCGGTTGGCAGCCATGTATGCGAAGAGGGACAGATCTTTATCGAACCTCAGGGCATGTGTGTCATGGCAGGCGTCGGCGTGGAAACCGGCGAAGCCGAAACAGCATTAAAGAGCGTGGAAGAACGATTAGAATGTGAATATGGTATCGTTCTCAACCAGCCAGCATATACAACTTATCACTTAGAACTGGGCGAAATCAGCTCCTACCCACCAGGATATAAGGAAAATGCAGGAATCTTCTGTCATAACAATCCTTGGATCGCCTGCGCTGAGACCGTAGTTGGACACGGCAACAGAGCATTTGACGTGTTTAAGAAGACCTGTCCGATCTACTTAGAGGACATCAGCGAGATCCACCGCACAGAACCTTATGTATACTGTCAGATGGTGGCAGGCCGTGACGCGGTAAATCCTGGCGAAGGCAAGAACAGCTGGTTAACCGGAACTGCAGCATGGACCATGACTGCAATCACCCAGTACATCCTTGGTATTGCACCAACATTAGATGGATTATCCATCAACCCATGTATTCCATCCGATTTATCCGGATTCACCTGCGAACGTAAGTATCGCGGCGGTAACTATCACATCACCGTGGATAACTGTGCAGGCGTAGAGAAGGGTGTTGCGTCCATGACAGTCAATGGCGTGGCATATGACGGATGCGTCATTCCAATGCAGGACGGCGTGACAGACTACGATGTTGTCATCACCATGGGTTAGAATCGGGGGATTGATATGAAATTTACAGATGATTTTATCTGGGGAGCTGCTAGTGCTTCCTACCAGATTGAAGGTGGATGGGATGCCGACGGCAAAGGACCATCCATCTGGGATGAATTCGCCCACACACCGGGCAAAATCGCATATGGACATACCGGCGATGTGGCCTGCGACGCCTACCATCGCTTTGAAGAGGACCTTGATCTGATGCAGAGTCTTGGCATCAAGGCATATCGCTTCAGTGTCAGCTGGCCTCGTATCATTCCTGACGGCAGCGGAGAAATCAATGAAGCAGGGCTTGCTTACTATGACCGCCTCATTGACGGCTGCATCGAACGAGGTATCGAACCATGGGTCACACTCTATCACTGGGATCTGCCACTTGCCCTTGACAAGAAGGGTGGCTGGCTAAACCGTGAGACAGCAGAGAGTTTTGGCCGGTTTGGGGAAATCTTCGCGAAACATTTTAAAGGAAGAGTCACCAATTATTATACATTTAATGAACCACAATGCATCATTGGGTTGGGACATAAGTTCTTATCCCATGCACCAGGCCGGTTGTTATCCGATGAGGAAGCATTCATCAGCTGGCATCACATCGTGCTTGCCCACGGGCTTGCAGCCAAGAGAATGCGAGCTGTGGACCCTGACCTTGCCATTGGTATCGCGTCCACTGGCGCGCTGACTTATCTTAAAGATAAGCCGGCAGTCACACCAGAAGGCATGACAGATGCAGCATTCCTGTCCCTTCCTGTGGAGCAAAACCCTGGGTGGTTCTTTAATCATCAGTGGTTTTTGGATCCGGTTGTCTTCGGGAAGTATCCGGACGATCCAAACCATCCATGGCAGGCATGTAAGAGCCTTCCATTTGTGGAAGATGATTTGAAACTGGTTGCATCAGAATCAGTGAATTTTATCGGATTAAATATCTACAATGGTACACAGGTAGAAGTAATCGACGATGACACCGTCCTTACCGAAGATGATGTGGTATCCGGCCAGTGCCGTGTCGTAAACCACTATCCAGGCTACCCACGTACCGCATTAAAATGGCCAGTCACACCAGAAATCTTATACTGGGGCCCACGTCTGATCAATGAGCGCTACAACCTGCCAGTTATGATCACAGAGAACGGACTTAGCTGCAACGACAAGATCTATCTTGATGGCAAAGTTCACGATCTCGACCGTATCGATTTCCTTCACCGTTATCTTCGCGAGCTTCGCGCAGCAGTCAATGACGGTGTACCAATAACAGGCTATTTCCACTGGGCATTCACCGACAACTTAGAATGGCACAGTGGATTTGATGACCGTTTCGGCATCATCTATGTGGATTACCGCACTTTAGAGCGCATCCCGAAGGATTCCGCGCTGTGGTACCGCAAGGTAATCCTCACCAATGGACAAGAATTATAATTTCTTCTCACGTATGTCTATGATATAGAGGGAACCCCAGCCGGGAGGCTGGGGTTTTCTTGGGTTTGGGGGATTGATTGAGTTTGGGAGGCGCCTGGCGGCGTTGGTGTTGGCGATTGATTGAGTTTGGGAGGCGCCTAGCGGCGCGAAGTTTTTGTCTAAGGACACTGATTGTACGCCTAGCGGCGCGAAATTGCGTCTGGAGACGCTTAGTGCGGCGCCATCAGGCGGTTGCTGGCGGGTGGCCCGCCGGTCCATATCACTATTTATTTATAATATTGAAATGGTGATATCGATTTTTTTGACATAATCACAATTATTTCGATTTTTTCAAAAAGAAATATCAATTTTTATCGCGGTATCACAAATTTTCTACAAAACCCAGGATGTGATAGCGAAAGGCTTCAAAAAGCAAGCTGGACTTGCTATTTCACAGCTTTTCGCCGAGATTGAAGGGAAATGGGGGCGAAAGGGTATCACATAAAGCAAGCCGGGAAGCTTTTGTGATATTGGAGAAAATTTCGATAGCACTATTGGCTGCGAAAGGCTGGGATGTGATATTGGTACTTTTTTGGATATCACTATATTTATGAATGATGAGGGATGTGACATGAAGGCTTAAGCGTGGATCAATGTTGAAGTAATTTGGCAAGCAGACTACTTGATATAGGCGCCTAGCGGCGCGAAATTGCGTCTGGAGACGCTTAGTGCGGCGCCATCAGGCGGTTGCTGGCGGGTGGCCCGCCGGCGCATATCACTATTTTGCGCTGGAATCGATTAAGTGATCGTTGCTTGGCGTGATAGAAGGAGTAGAGGCGCCGCCGGCGGTCTGCCTTGGCTGGCAGGACTTGGCAGGTGGTCGCCGATATCACATCTTGGCTCAAAATTACTGTTTGGTGATATCCAAATTTTTTACATAATCACAATTTTTTCGATTTTTTCAAAAAGAAATATCAATTTTTTATGCGGTATCACAAATTTTCTAGAAAACCCAGGATGTGATAGCGAAAGGCTCCAAAAAGCAAGCTGGACTTGCTATTTCACAGCTTTTCGCCGAGATTGAAGGGAAATGGGGGCGAAAGGGTATCACATAAAGCAAGCCGGGAAGCTTTTGTGATATTGGAGAAATGTAGTGCACCCTATGTCAAGGACACACGGTAAAATTTTTAGTGACTTTTTGTCACTAACACAGGTGGTAATTGATTGGTTAATAAATAATGGTCATATTCGTTGGGGGACATACCTGACAAAGAACTCTGATATCGA
>JAZLGR010000019.1:0-32531 GCA_045616445.1 Candidatus Fimousia sp.
CCCCCCTCAAGATTAGATCTCCCATTCTTCGGAAGTAAGACCCCTTGTAGACTACGAGGTAGATAGGACAGAGGTGGAAGTGCAGTAATGTATGTAGCTGACTGTTACTAATCGGTCGAGGTCTTAACCAGAATGGCTGTAAGAGTTTGAAGTTTGAAGAGTATCATCTGTATGTAGTTTTTAAGGTACATCCTTAATAAGAAAGGCGAAAAGAGATTTCCGTCTTTTTTGTGCATAAGGCCCAGTGGCTCAGTTGGTTAGCGCGCCGCCCTGTCACGGCGGAGGCCGAGGGTTCGAGTCCCTTCTGGGTCGTTTGTTTTTACAAACAAAAATTTAATAAATTATGGGATCATAGCTCAGCTGGGAGAGCACTTGCCTTACAAGCAAGGGGTCACAGGTTCGAGCCCTGTTGGTCCCATATTTTGCCGTCGTGGCTCAATTGGCAGAGCAGCTGATTTGTAATCAGCAGGTTATCGGTTCAAGTCCGATCGTCGGCTTTTTTTATGCAATTTTTTGCATAGAAGATGGATGGATTCCCGAGTGGCCAAAGGGGGCAGACTGTAAATCTGTTGGCAACGCCTTCGAAGGTTCGAATCCTTCTCCATCCATTCCATTTAGTATTATCGCGGGATGGAGCAGTCTGGTAGCTCGTCGGGCTCATAACCCGAAGGTCGTTGGTTCAAATCCGGCTCCCGCAACTCGAGTTTTGAATTCATCAAACTCTATTCGCCCAGATAGCTCAGTTGGTAGAGCAAGGGACTGAAAATCCCTGTGTCGCTGGTTCGATTCCGGCTCTGGGCATCCATCAAGTACTTGCATTTTGCAGTATTTGGTGTTAATATATAACTGTTTAAGGGTGTGTAGCTCAGTCGGTAGAGCACTTGACTTTTAATCAAGTTGTCCGGGGTTCGATCCCCCGCACGCTCACTAAAAGCTCTGAATTTATTTCAGAGCTTTTTTTGATATATAGAACATTTCTTTGAAATTTCCTAATTTTAGATATATAAACATGTAGGAGAAATTATGATTTATCAAAAGTTGCTTGAATATAAGGATAAAGACATTTATCCATTTCATATGCCAGGACACAAAAGAATACCCCTTTCCATCTTTGATCAGGTTCATCCATTTGAGATTGATTATACTGAAGTTGATGGTTTAGATGATCTCCATGAACCGGAAGAGATGTTTCGCGCATCCATGGATATGGCGAAAGAATTTTATGGGACGGAAGAGACTTATTATCTGGTGAATGGTAGTACATCAGGAATTATGGCAGCAATTTCTTCTGTATGTAATTATGGGGATACCATTATTATTAGTAGAAACTGTCATAAGTCGGTATATATGGCGATTGAGCTTTTGGGACTTCATCCGGTTTATATTTATCCACAGACGGAGCTAGAGAATGGACTCGTTGTTGACATATCAACACAAAAAATTAGGGAGTGTGTGGATAAACACCCGGAAGCCAAGGCAGTCATGTTGGTAAGTCCAACCTATGAAGGCAATGTGATGAACATCAAAGAGATTGCCATGTGCACAAGTACACAGAATATGGCGCTCATTGTGGATGAAGCGCATGGTGCGCATTTTCCTTTCTGGGATGGAGAAAAGTTCGGTGTGGAAAGTGCTATCCATCAGGGCGCGGATATGGTAATTCAAAGTCTCCATAAAACTATGCCGGCATTGACGCAGACAGCGCTATTACATGTATGCAGCAGGAAGGTACCTCTTAGAAAAGTGGAAGAATCTCTTTCCTATTTCCAGACGACGAGTCCATCCTATCTGTTTTCCGCCTCAATTGACTGGGCAATCAGATACGGTGTGGCGCATAGGGATGCATTTGACGGGTATTATGAGAAGATGGTAGCATATCGGAACGCATTGAATGGGAAGCTTCGACACTTAAAACTGATTGAGGTAGATGATCCTGGGAAAATTGTGATTTCCACGGCTGGAACAGATATGACAGGAAAGAAAATTTATGATATATTATTAAATGTCTATCGTTTGCAGATGGAGATGATGCAGGAAACTTATGTGCTGGCAATGACGAGTATCTGTGATACGCAGGAAGGCCTTGATCGGTTAGAACAGGCATTGATAGAGATTGATCAGACTGTGAACGAAAGCCAGGACATGATGGATTATGCGGGAGTATGTCCGGCCAATGCAATTGTCTATGATCCATATGTGGCAAAAAGAAAAGATCGTAAAGGCGTTCAGCTTTATGACTGTGCAGGTCGCATTAGTGGAGAATATGTATATCTTTATCCGCCAGGAATTCCACTGATTGTTCCAGGAGAGCGAATCAGTGCGGAAGCGGTGGATAAGATCGGGGAATATGAGAGAAAGAACCTGAAAATCAAAGGATTTGAGGGTGTACGAGAAGGTATTTTGCAGGTTATTGTATAACGAAGGAGAATGAAATGGCAGGTTTATTTATCACCATGGAAGGTGCAGATGGAGCCGGTAAAAGCACACAAATCGAGAGATTAAAAGGCTATTTATCAAACAAAGGTTATGATATAATATTATGTAGAGAACCTGGCGGAACCAGAGTGAGTGAAGCAATTCGTCAGGTGATTTTGAATCCGGAATATGATGAGATGAGTAACATGACAGAGCTGATGCTGTATGCTTCTGCGAGAGCACAGCTTGTGGAACAGGTGATTCGTCCAGCGATTGAAGAAGGTAAGGTTGTAATCTGCGACCGTTTTATTGATTCTTCTGCTGTTTATCAGGGAATTGCCAGAGGAATGGGCATTGATCTGGTATATGAAGTCAACAGATTTGCGATTGGTGATACCATGCCAGATGTAACTATTCTTCTTGATGTTAAGGGAGGCACAGGTATTTCCCGAAAGAAAGAGCAGGCAGAATTAGACCGAATCGAGAGAGAAGCACTTGATTTCCATGAAAAAGTGTCTCAGGGATATCGCGATCTTGCGAAGAGATATCCAGAACGCATTCATCAGATTGATGGAACACAAACAATAGAGGAAATACATGAGCAGATTGTGGCTGTCATTGACGAAACATTTGCTTAGAATGAAAAAAGGGTGAGAGTGATGAGTAATTTCTTGAATGTAATTGGGCATGAGAAGAATATTGAACATTTGGAGAAGGCGATTGCTTCCAATCAGATTTCCCATGCTTATATATTTAATGGAGAGGAAGGAATTGGGAAACTGACGACTGCGAAAGCATTTGCCAAGGCAGTACTTTGCGAGACAAAGAACAGCTGTGGTGTGTGTCAGTCCTGTGTGCAGGCAGATTCCAACAACCATCCGGATATTATCTATCTGACCCATGAAAAGAAAGGTATTTCTGTGGACGATATCCGTACACAGATTAATAATACAATCGATATCAAACCTTATAGCAGTGATTATAAGATTTATATCATCAATGATGCAGAGAAGATGAACGTGCAGGCGCAGAATGCACTGCTAAAGACCATTGAGGAACCACCGGCATATGCGATTCTTATTTTAGTAACCAATAATAAGGAAACATTCTTAGAAACCATCTTATCCAGATGTGTGGTTTTGAATTTTGGTCCGGTGAAGAATGATCAGGTGGAAGCTTATATTCATGAGCATTATCGACTTGGAAATTCGAGAGAAGATCTGGCAATCTCCTATTCTGGCGGTAATATAGGAAAGGCGATTCATGTTATGGAATCCGATGATTTCCATGAATTGAAGAATCACACCTTCCACATGCTTGCTCATATGAATGAATGGAGCGTTCATGATATCTTACTGTATCTGAAGCAGCTGGAAGGCTACAAAGAAAGTATCAATGAATTTTTTGATATTATTACAACTTATTATAGAGATATCTTAATTCTTAAGGTAAGTGGTTTACCGAATAAGACTGTATTTAAAGACAGATTTTCTTTGATGAAGAAGCAATCCGTATATTTAAGCTTTGAAGGGATTGATACCATCATCAAGGAAGTAGAAAAAGCAAAAGTAAGATTAGAGGCCAACGTAAGATTTGATGTTGCCGTGGAATTACTTTTATTCGTAATGAAGGAGAATGGAATTAAATGGTAGATGTGATAGGCGTGCGTTTTCGTCCCAATGGCAAGATTTACTTTTTCAGTCCCAACGATTTTGAAATCAATGTAGGACAGAATGTCATTGTTGAGACAGCACGAGGAATTGAATATGGAAAGGTTGTTCTTGGAAAGAGACAGATTCAGTCTGAGAAGATTATTTCCACATTAAAATCAGTCATTCGTATTGCGACTCCGGAAGATGATCGCATCGATGAAGAAAACAAAAAAAAGAGCAAGGATGCATTTAATATCTGTATGGAGAAGATTGCAAAGCACCAGCTTGGCATGAAGCTCATCGATTGTGAATATACCTTCGATAATAATAAGGTATTATTCTACTTTACCGCAGATGGAAGAATTGACTTCCGTGAACTGGTTAAGGATTTAGCATCCGTATTTAAGACAAGAATCGAACTTCGTCAGATTGGGGTTCGTGATGAGACAAAGATTATGGGTGGCGTAGGTATCTGTGGCCGACCACTTTGTTGCAATGCCCACTTATCCGAATTTGTTCCTGTTTCCATTAAGATGGCAAAGGAACAGAACTTATCTTTGAATCCAACAAAGATTTCTGGTGTGTGCGGCAGATTGATGTGCTGTTTAAATCACGAACAGGAAACTTATGAATACCTCAATAAGAAGCTTCCAAATGTTGGAGACATCGTTCGTACACCGGATGGAAGAAAAGGGGAAGTACAGCGCGTGAATATCTTACGTCAGCTGGTTCGTGTCATCATCGAGAATGAGAATGGTGAAAAGGAAGCAGAAGAATACAAAGTAAGAGAACTTCGTTTCCGTCCAAAACGCAAAAAGAAACAGAATAAGAATAACAATCAGCAGGAAAGTGCAGAATTAAAGGCACTGGAAGCATTAGAAAAAAGGGAAGGAAAGTCTAAGCTGTAATGAATGTACCAATTATGCCGGACGAAAGAGTCGATAATCTTCAGATAAAAGATTATAAAATCATACAAAAAACAGATGGTTTTTGTTTTGGCATAGATGCAGTACTACTTTCATCCTTTGCTAAAGTGAAGAGAGGGAAGAAAGTTCTTGATCTTGGAACAGGGACAGGTATCATTCCGATCTTAATGGAAGCGAAAACATCAGGGGGACATTTTACCGGGCTGGAGATTCAGGACGATTATGTAGAGATGGCCAATCGAAGCATACAGATGAATGAGCAGCAGGATAAGGTGACTGTTGTAAAGGGCGATATCAGATACGCCAGTCAGCTCTTCGGTCATGACTCTTTTGATGTAATTACAACCAATCCTCCATATATGGTCGATTCCCATGGAAAACAGAATTTGGACGACCGCAAGGCAGTGGCAAGACATGAACGTCTCTGCACGCTGGAGGATGTTATTGTGCAGTCAAAAAAGCTACTGAAGGCAGGCGGTAGCTTTTTTATGGTTCATAGAACTTATCGATTAGCAGAGGTGATGCATCTGATGGTGAGAGAAGGAATCGAACCGAAGAGAATTCGAATGGTGCATCCTTATGTGACAAAAGAACCGAATATATTTTTAATCGAAGGAAAGAAGGGTGGAAATCCAAGAATCACCGTGGAACCACCGCTCATTGTATACAAGGAACCAGGCGTATATCATGATGAAATTTATGATATCTATGGATGGGAAAGAGGTTAGAACATGGCAGGTCAGCTCTATTTATGTGCAACACCAATTGGAAATCTGGATGATATCACGCTGCGTGTATTAAAAACTTTGGAAGAAGTGGATCTGATTGCAGCAGAAGACACAAGACACAGCGTGAAGCTATTGAATCACTTTGATATCAAGACGAAGATGACCAGTTATCATGAATTTAATAAAGTAGATAAAGCTGTGTATCTGGTGCGTCAGATGCAGGAAGGGAAGAATATCGCTCTTGTCACCGATGCGGGAACACCAGGAATCTCTGATCCAGGGGAAGAACTGGTTCGACAGTGTCATGAAGCAGGAATTAAGGTTACCTCCTTACCGGGAGCATGTGCCTGTGTGACTGCCCTTACCATTTCTGGTTTGCCAACAAGAAGATTCTGTTTTGAAGCATTTCTTCCGACAGATAAAAAAGAGAGAAAATCCATATTCCAGGAACTGCGAGAAGAGACAAGAACCATCATTATCTATGAAGCACCCCATCGTCTGAAACGGACACTGGTTGAGATTCGAAAAGAGCTTGGCAACCGTAAGATGACACTCTGCCGTGAGCTTACGAAAAAATATGAAGATTACAAGATGATGTATATCGATGATCTGATTGAATACTATAAAGATGAAGAAGTTCGAGGAGAATGTGTGCTGGTCATTGAAGGAACAACATTTGAAAAACTGGCAAAGGAAGAGCAGAAAACCTGGGAAAGTATTACTGTAACAGAGCATGTACAGCAATATATGGATCAGGGGATGTCGAAGAAGGATGCCATGAAGAAGGCAGCCAAAGACAGAGGACTTGGAAAGAGAGATATCTACCAGGCATTGCTACAGGAAGAGTAAAGCAGGCAGTTTGGTAAATAAAGAATAAAACACAAAAAGGATTCGAGTGATTCGAATCCTTTTTTACATTAATCAATATCAAATTCTGCTAAACGGGCCAATTCGCGAATTGTCTTTTTGGAAACTTTCTTTCCTTTGTATTCTACCAGATCATCCATCTCTCCAGTGAAAATATCACTTGGATCATACTTCTTTAAAATAATCTTATCCTCATCAACAAAAATTTCGAGTGGATCGCGTTCGTTCACATCCAGATTACGTCTTAATTCAATAGGTAAAGTAATGCGCCCCAATTCATCTAACTTTCTGACAATACCTGTACTTTTCATAAAATACCTCCTAAAAAAATACGTACGATTGTAAAAATAAAATAACATATATGCATTTTATAGTCAAACATTTACGTGGATTTTAGCGAAATTTCACAATTGTTCTGAACAGTAACATATATAAAGTTTCCCCGTTTTGTGGTATGATGATTAGGCGAGTGAAAATGAAACAGACAACTATGATGGAGATCAATAAAACAGATGAAAAGAATCGTAATGGGCATTCTGGCCCATGTAGATGCAGGCAAGACAACCCTTTCAGAAGCACTTTTATATCATTCCGGTGCCATTCGTGAGAAGGGAAGAGTCGATAAAAAGAATGCATTTTTAGATACCAATGAAATAGAAAAAGAACGAGGCATTACTATCTTCTCAAAACAGGCAGAGCTTACCATTCATGATCTTCAGGTGTCTCTGCTGGATACACCTGGACATGTGGATTTCTCAACGGAGATGGAACGAACGCTTCAGGTATTGGATTACGCCATTTTAGTAATCAGTGCAGCAGATGGCTGTCAGGGACATACAGAAACCCTCTGGAAGCTTTTAAATCGATATCAGGTTCCGACCTTCCTCTTTGTCAATAAGATGGACCAGTTTGGAACGGATAAAGAAGCACTTCTGGAAGAAATCAAGGACAGATTAAGTGATAACTGTATTGATTTTACGGAAGATGAAACAGAGGAATTCTATGATGAGGTAGCCATGACTGATGAAGGGTTAATGGAACATTTTCTGGAGAATGCCTATATAGACAAAGAAGAAATTGCAGATGTGATCGCACAGAGAAAGCTGTTCCCAATTTACTTTGGATCTGCTTTAAAGCTGCAGGGCGTGGAAGCATTCATGGAAGGAATGAACACTTATATGGTGGAGCGTACCTATCCAGAGACCTTTGGTGCCAGAGTATTCAAGATTGCAAGGGATGATCAGGATAAAAGACTTACCTATCTAAAGGTAACTGGTGGAACCTTAAGAGCGAGAGATATCTTAACCGGCACAGACTGGGAAGAAAAAATCAATCAGATTCGCATCTATTCCGGGACCAAATATCAGGCAGTGGAGGAAGCAAAAGCAGGTATGGTATGTGCCGTAACCGGGCTTACGAAGACCAGAGTCGGGGAAGGATTCGGCATGGAACAGGGAGAGATTCTTCCTATTTTAGAACCAGTTCTTACCTATAAGATAGGACTTCCGGAAGACTGTGATGCAGCAGTGATTTTGCCAAAGCTTCGTATGCTTGAGGAGGAGGATCCTCAGCTTCATATCAACTGGCAGGAAGAATTACAGGAAATTCAGGCGCAGATTATGGGTGATGTGCAGATTGAGATTCTGCAGAACATGATCAAGGAGCGTTTTAAAGTGGATGTAACCTTCGACGAAGGGAATATCGTATATAAAGAAACCATCAATAATAAGGTGGAGGGCGTAGGGCATTTTGAACCACTTCGCCACTATGCAGAGGTTCATCTGATTCTAGAGCCGGGTGACCGCGGCAGCGGCATCACCATAGATGTGGATGTCAGTGAGGATGAACTGGATAAAAACTGGCAGCGACTCATCGTCACCCATCTTCACGAGAAGGAGCACCGAGGAGTTTTGATTGGAGCACCAATTACCGATGTGAAGATTACGTTGGTTGCCGGAAGAGCTCACAAGAAGCATACAGAAGGTGGAGATTTCAGACAGGCAACCTACCGTGCAGTCCGTCAGGGGCTTCGACAGGCAGAAACTGTGATTTTGGAGCCATATTATGAATTTCGTATGGAACTTCCAGATTCTGATGTTGGACGTGCCATGTTAGATGTGGATAAGATGTTTGGAACCTGCCAGATCTGTTATGATGAGGCAATAGATCCGGGTATGACAGTGCTTAAGGGAAGTGCACCGGTAGCCTGCATGCGAGGATATCAGCGAGAGTTTGCTTCCTATACAAAAGGGTATGGAAGAATGTTCTGTAACCTGAAGGGCTATGACAAATGTCATAATGCAGAAGAAGTGGCAATGGAGCACTATTATGATCCGGAAGCCGATTTGTGGAATCCAACGGGATCCATTTTCTGTTCCCATGGATCCGGCGTTTATGTGGAATGGGATCAGGTATTCCATCACATGCATGTGGAGAGTGTTCTATCTCCAGTGAGAGATGATTTTGATATCTCCACGCCGATCAATTACGGCAAATCCTCCTCTGAATCTTCTATCTCCATTGGCGAAGATGAAGTGGAAGCGATCATGCGACAGACCTTCTACGCCAATACCTCTGAAAAGCGTGGACCGAAGAAACGACGTTATCAGACGAAGAAGCCGGATGGCCTTGACATGAGTGCAGGTGTATATGGACGCTCAGCAAACGGAAAAACCGGCGGCAAAACACCTGGCAGAAAATCCGGATCCAATATAAAGAAGGAAAAATATCTGCTGGTTGATGGATATAATGTCATCTTTGCCTGGGATGAGCTTCATGATCTGGCCAATACCAATTTGGACAGCTCCAGAGATCGTCTTCTTGAAATTCTTTCCAACTATCACGGTGTTCAGGATGGACATCTGATCGTTGTATTCGATGCCTACCGTGTGAAGGGGCATCAGACAGAGATGATGGATGTAGGCAATATTCATATAGTATTCACGAAAGAAGCCCAGACAGCTGACTCTTATATTGAGAAGTTTGCCCATGAGAACAGTTCCAAATATGATATTACCGTGGCAACCTCTGACCATTTAGAGCAGGTCATCATTACTGGGGCAGGATGTCATCTCCTCTCTGCCAGAGATTTACTTCAGGAAGTAACGGTAGTGGAAAAAGAAATCAGAGAAACTCTGGATGTGGACCGCATAAAGGACCGCAATACCATCGGAGATTTAGTAGATTTAAAACCACTTGTATAATAAGAAAAAATAAAACTGTATAAAGATAAAGAATAGAAAAAGTGCCTTGCTTGCAGGGCACTTTTTTGTTGCCTTTATAAAAGAATGATTCATGGAATCATGGTTAATTATTTTAAGGTGTATAGGAATATAGATGAAAATAATTCATTTGTAAAGTGAAAATATGTTTGCTATAATTTCTTTTGTCACTGCTGAAATAAGTGAAGAAAACTATTTTTATAGATGAATAATATTCAATTAAAGAGGAGATAGAGAAAGATGAGTCATTGTACAGAAATCAGATGGCATGGCCGTGGTGGCCAGGGAGCCAAAACAGCAGCACTTCTGCTTGCTGATGTCATGTTTCAGACAGGCAAGTATGTTCAGGGATTTCCAGAATATGGTCCGGAACGAATGGGTGCGCCAATTACAGCATATAATCGAATCAGCGAAAACAAGGTGCGCGTACATTCCAACATCTACGAACCAGAATATGTCGTTGTTGTGGATGAATCCTTATTAGAAACTGTTGATGTTACAAAAGGTTTGAAAAAGGATGGCGCCATCGTGATCAATACAGAAAAAGAAAAAGAAGCAATACTGCCACACTTAAGAGGTTATGAGGGAGATGTCTATACCATCGATGCAAAGAAGGTTTCCATGTCCTGCCTTGGCAAATATTTTCCAAACTCTCCAATGCTTGCAGCCATCGTTAAGGTAACCGGACTGATGGACGAAAAACAATTCTTAAATGAGATGCGTGCATCCTATGCACACAAATTTGCAAGCAAGCCGGAAGTAATTGAAGGCAATATGAAGGCACTGAAGATGGCATTGAGGGAGGTTGCGTAATGGCAGTCGATTTAGAAAAATTACATTTGAGAGCCCCTTGGCAGAATCTGACCACAGGGATGATGATCCATGCAGGAGGCACATCCACAGCGTTTCACACTGGAGAATGGACAGCAGTGAAACCAGAAATTCATCAGGAAAAATGCAAAAAATGCGGCCGCTGTCAGATGGTTTGTCCAGACAGTGCAATCGAAGTGCATGTCGTTGACAATGCAAGAATGGAAGGTCCAGGCTCAGAAAAGCCTGCGTTAGATCGAATGTATCAGGTAAATGTAAACTACTGTAAAGGCTGTGGCATCTGCGCTCACAACTGCCCATTTGATGCAATCGAAATGGGAGGTATGTAAGATGGCAAAAAGAGATAGATTATCCGGCAACGAAGCGGTGGCAATCGCATTAAAACAGATCAATCCGGATGTATTTCCGGCATTTCCAATCACTCCATCCACAGAGATTCCACAGTATTTTGCGTCCTTCGTGGCAAATGGACTTGTCGATACAGAATTTATTCCAGTGGAATCCGAACACTCCTCCATGTCCGCAGCAATCGGAGCTTCTGCAGCAGGTGCAAGAGCATTGACTGCAACTTCCTCCGCAGGGCTTGCTTATATGTGGGAACCATTATACCTGGCAGCATCCAATCGTTTACCGTTGGTACTTGCCCTTGTAAACCGTGCCTTATCCGGCCCGATCAATATCAACTGTGATCACTCTGATTCCATGGGAGCAAGGGATTCTGGATTTATCCAGATTTATGCAGAAAATAATCAGGAAGCCTACGACAACATGGTACAGGCATTCCGTATTTCTGAACACAAGGATGTATTACTTCCAGTAATGATCTGCCAGGATGGATTTATCACATCTCATGCAGTGGAGAATATCACTTTATTAGAAGATGACGAAGTAAAGAACTTCGTTGGTGAATATGAACCAGAAAACTACTTATTAAATCCTGCCTGTCCAACCGCCGTTGGCCCATATTCTGTAACAGACTATTATATGGAAGCAAAACGTGCACAGGCTGAAGCAATGAAGCAGGCGAAACAGGTCATCAAAGACGTGGCGGATGAATTCGCAGCCATGTCCGGCAGACAGTATGGCTTATTCGAAGAATACCGTCTGGAAGATGCAGACTATGCTGTTGTGATTATTGGATCCGCAGCAGGTGCAACAAAGGATGCCATCGATTCCCTTCGTGATAAAGGAATCAAAGCAGGGTTATTAAAGCTTCGTGTATTTCGTCCATTCCCAGGAGAAGAAATTGCAGAAGCATTGAACAATGTGAAAGCAGTAGCGGTTATGGACCGCGCAGACAGCTTCTGTAACCAGGGAGGCCCTCTGGGTGCTGAGGTTATGGCAGCAATGTATCGGAAACATTTGCAGGCAGAGGCAATCAATATCGTCTATGGTCTTGGCGGTCGTGACGTCCGTGTGGAAGACATGGAGGATGTATTTGCTGAACTGATGCGAATTGCCAAAACAGGTGAAGTGGGAGATAACTACCGTTACATGGGCGTGAGAGGATAGACGAAGGAGAAGATTATGACCAGTTTAAAAGAATTTATGGAAAGACCGGATCGTCTTGCTCCCGGTCATAGAATGTGCGCCGGCTGTGGTGCCACAATAGCAGCAAGAAATGTATTAAAGGCCGTGAAGCCGGAAGACCATGTGGTCATCGGCAATGCAACGGGATGTATGGAGGTATCTACATTTATGTATCCATACACTGCATGGCAGGATTCCTACATCCACAATGCCTTTGAAAATGCATCTGCAACCATTTCAGGTGTGGAAGCAGCCTACAATCTGATGAAGAAGAAGGGCAAATTGAAGGAAGACGAGAACTTTAAATTCATTACATTTGGCGGGGATGGCGGAACATATGACATCGGATTCCAGTCTTTATCCGGTGCGATGGAACGTAACTGTGATTACACCTATGTGTGTTACGATAATGGCGCTTATATGAATACAGGTATCCAGCGTTCCTCTGCAACACCAATGTATGCAGATACAACAACAACGCCTGCTGGAAGCAAGAGCAATGGAAAGCCTCAGAATAGAAAGGATCTGACCAATATTCTGGTGGAACATGATATTCCATATGCAGCGCAGACCACATTCTGGAAGAATTTCAGCGATTTATATAAGAAGTCTGAAAAAGCAATCTATACCAAGGGTGCTTCCTTCTTAAATATTATGACACCATGTCCAAGGGGATGGAGATACAATACACCAGAGATTATTGAGATTTGTGAGCTTGCGGTAGAGACCTGCTACTGGCCATTATATGAAGTGGAAAATGGCGTATTTACTTTAAATTATGAACCGAAAAAGAAGGTTCCGGTAGAAGAATTCTTAGCAAAACAGGGCCGATTCAAGCATCTGTTCAAGCCAGGTAATGAGCATCTCATCGAGGAATTCCAGCAGGAAGTTGACAGACGATGGGACAACCTTCTGAAGAGATGTCGACAAAAAAGAAGTATAATAATGTAATAAATGCATAATAAATTGAAAATTTACTTTTAAAAATAAGTAAATCGACGAAAAATAAGACTCTCGATTGACATATAGTAAATATTTAGATATAATGTGATTTGATTTTGGGTTTTACCAAAATGAAAGTTTTAGCTAACAATAATTCAAAATAGATTTATTTTTACTCATTTAGTATCTTTATGCATTTATTTAGGAGGAAAAAAGACTCATGGCAACAAAAGCAAATTATACTCATGACGAAATCGGAGCTGGCAAACCAGGATTTGCAAAAACACGTTCCATTATCGAAGCAGCATTCTATGGCAATAATGTTGTTAAAGTAACAGATTTAAGACAGGCATACAATCTTGCTAAGGAATCTCCAGGTACAATCGTTACTGATATGCCAGTATACAAAGGAGAAACATTTGGCCTTGCAAAAGACGCAAAAGTATTATTATTCAATGATGGTTCCGTAACAGGACGTTGTGCAGCAGCTCGTCGTATCGCAAGCACACCAGGTGTTGATACAGATGATTTAGATAAGAAAGTAATGGATGCAGTTTATGACACTCGCTGGAAGAAATTATACCATGCAGAAGTAGTCATCGGCTTAGATCCAGAATTCATGGTAAAAGCACACCTTCTTATTCCAGAAGGAGAAGAAAATATCCTCTATTCCTGGATGTTAAACTTCCAGTATTTCAATGAACAGTATGTAAAGATGTACGCAGAGTCCCGTCAGATTGGCAACGAACCAGATATCTACATCTTCTCTAACCCACAGTGGACACATGAAGAACATCCACTTGGTCTTACATACTTCAACACAGAAACAAACTGTGCTGCATTATTAGGTATGAAGTACTTTGGTGAACACAAAAAAGGAACATTAACAATTGGTTGGGCTATCGCTAACCGTAATGGTTATGCTTCCTGCCATGGTGGACAGAAAGAATATACACTTCCAGATGGAAGCAAATTCGTAGCTTCTGTATTCGGTTTATCCGGATCTGGTAAATCCACAATCACACATGCAAAACATGACGGCAAATACCCTGTTACTGTTTTACATGATGACGCATTCATCATCAACGATGAAACAGCTTCTTCCATCGCTATGGAACCAACATACTTTGATAAAACAGCTGACTACCCAACAGGTTGTCCAGATAACAAATATTTATTAACAGCTCAGAACTGTTCTGCAACAATGGATGCTGATGGTAAGATCGTATTAGTAACAGAAGATATCCGTAATGGTAACGGACGTGCGATCAAATCCAAATTATGGTCTCCAAACCGTGTTGATAAGATCAATGCTCCAGTTAATGCTATTTTCTGGATCATGAAAGACCCTACAATCCCACCATTAGTAAAATTAAATGGTGCTTCCTTAGCTTCCGTAATGGGTGCTACACTCGCTACAAAACGTTCTTCCGCTGAACGTCTTGCTCCAGGTGTTGACCCTAACAAATTAGTTGTAGAACCATACGCAAACCCATTCCGTACATACCCATTAGCAAATGACTACATCAAGTTCAAAAAGTTAGTTGCTGAACGTAATGTAGACTGCTACATCTTAAATACAGGTGAATTCATGGGTCACGATGTAGGCAAGAATGATACACTTGGTGTAATCGAAGCGGTAATCGAAGGAACAGCAGTATTCAAACCATTTGGTCCAATCTCCGATATCGAAGTATTAGAATGGCCAGGATTTGAAGCAGACTTTGAAGATGCTACATATGTTGAAACATTAAAAGCTCGTATGGCTGATCGTGTTGCTTTCATTAAAGATAAGAACAAAGCAAAAGCTGGCTTTGATAAATTACCAGCAGATGCTTTAGAAGCACTCGAAAAGATCATGAAGGAATTAGAAACAATTTAATAAGAAATCTGATATAATATTTGCGATACAATATCTTCAATGATATAATATACGTATCTTTGAGATTAGGGGAGCTGGTAATTGCGCTGGCTGAGAGGAGATATGCTTTTATCTCGACCCATAACCTGATTTGGATAATGCCAACGTAGGGAGCAATAAGGATTGATTTTTTTCAGCGTCTACGTTTGTAGACGCTGTTTTTTTGTTTAGATTATAGAAAGAACATTCTAAACACAAGAAAAGAGTCACACAAAAACATTTGCACAGCGATGAATCGGGAGCACCACTTTTCATCGCTTAAGAAAACTGGGTATAAGAAAACCCAGCAGCCAAAGGAGGTAGGTACTATGAGTTTTTCACAGGAACTTATGAACAACTCTATGGATATCTGGCAGAAGTATCTGGTACATCCATTCATCAATGAGATGGCAGCAGGTACATTAGATAAGGAAAAATTCCGCCAGTATCTGATTCAGGATACGTTGTATCTGATTGACTATTGTAAGATCTATGCTTATGCATTTATCAAAACAGACAATGTTCCATTAATGAGAGAACTTTATGTTTCCATGAATATGATCAATTCCGGAGAAGGTTTGATGCATATTGAATACTTAAAGGGCTTTGGAATGAGTGAAGATGATGCACTTGCATTAGACAAGAAAAATGCAAACAAGAATTATCTCAACTATATGCTTCGTACTTCTGCTTTAGGAACTGTGGAAGATGCCATTCTTTCTGCAGCAGCATGCTGCTTAAGCTACTATTTCATCGGAAGCTATTGCTTAGAAACAGCAAAGAAAAACGGCACCTATGAAGATAACTTCTTCAAAGGATGGATTGACGAATATAGTGGAGATTTTTATAAAAATATCTACGAAGAATGTATGGAGCAGATTGATCGAATCACTGCAGATAAGACAGAAAAAGACAAGGAAAGATATCTGGAAATATTCCGTGAATGTAGCCAGCATGAACTGAATTTCTGGGATATGGGTTACGAAAATGCTTAGATTTGATCAGGTTGATTTTACTTATAAAGGGGACACCAATCCGATGATCAAAGGGTTGTCTTTTGAAGTAGAAGCAGGAGATTTCGTATCCATCATCGGAGCCAGCGGATGTGGCAAGACCACATTATTCCGTCTGCTCAATGGACTTGAACACATTCAGGCAGGGAAAATCACCGTGGATGGAGAAAATATCCAGACATTAAAAAATTATAGCGCTTATATGCCACAGCGCGATATGCTCTTACCATGGAAGAATGTGGAACAGAATGTCTGTCTTCCAATGCAGGTTCAGAAGGTTTCCAAGAAGGAACAAAAAGAAGCTGCTAAAGCCATGCTAGAGCGAGTTGGTCTCTCTGATTATGCGAATAAGTACCCTCGTGAGTTGTCTGGTGGTATGCGTCAGAGGGTAGCATTTGCCAGAACACTTTGCGGTGGCGGCAATCTGTTACTTCTTGATGAACCATTCAGCGCCCTTGATTATATCACACGTATTGATTTACAGGAATGGCTGATGCAGCAGTATGAAAAATTAGAAAAAACTGTTCTTTTCATCACCCATGATGTAGAAGAAGCAATCTTTTTATCAAAGAAGATTTATGTGATTACAGAGCGTCCTGTAACACAGATTGAGGTTTATGATGTGGATCTTCCATATCCAAGAAATCGAGAGATGCTTGGCCGTCATGAAATTCAGGCTTTAAAAGAAAAACTGATCAGAAAGTTGAGATAGCCTATGCAGAAGAAATATGTAAAGAAGAAGTCATTGAGTATTCTCTTCGGTCTGGCTTTGCTGGTTTTATGGCATATTATCGCAACGATTATTGACGCCAATTATATTTTGCCAAGCCCGTTAAGCGTAATAGAACATCTCAGGGAGAATTATGTGGAGCTTTTGACGGTACATTTTCCTTTGACCATGCAGGTGGTATGCATTGGAGGAGCGATTTCTATCATGTTAGGGATTGGATTCGCTATTTTGATGACCATAAGTCCAGCCTTAGAAAAGGCAGTTTATCCGGTCTTAACCATCTCTCAGACTGTACCAACGGTATGTCTGACTCCAATTTTTATTCTCTGGCTTGGATATTCTGTGCAGATGCGAGTTTTAGTCGTTGTATTGATGAACTTTTTTGCCGTGACGGTCAATGTTTTCGACGGCTTTCAGGCAGTGCGCATGGAGAACAAGGAGTTATTAAAAACCTATGGGGCCAGCTTCTGGCAGGAATTCTTTATTTTAAAGGTTCCAACTGCCCTTCCTTATTTCTTTACCGCTTTGAAGGTTTCTGTGCCTTGGGCAGTAGTTGGAGCAGCAGTTGCAGAATGGTTTGGCGCACCAGGTGGGCTTGGAAGTTACAGTAAGAAGAGTATGATCAGCTTAGATAGTGCAGGGCTGATCGCACCTTTGGTTATTATTTCAATTACTGCTTTGGTGATCACAGGTATCATCAAGCTGTTGGAAAAGAAATTAATTACCTGGGAAACAGAATTATAAAAATTTAGATATAGAGGTAATACACTATGAAAATGAGAAAAATATTAGCAGTACTTTTAGCTGCAGTTATGGTAGCAACAATGTTTACAGGATGCGGTTCCAAAAAAGAGGAAACAGCCAAAGAATTACAGGATTTTAATATCATCTTAGACTGGTATCCAAATGCAATCCATTCTTTCTTATATAATGCACAGGAAAAAGGATATTTTGCAGAAGCAGGGTTAAATGTTACCATGACCGCTCCAGCCAGCTATTCTGATGGTTTAACATTCCCAGCAGCAGGCAAAGCAAGTGCAGGTTTCTATTACATGGATGAAGTTATCGAAGGTTATGCAGATCAGGATATGGACATCGAAATCATCGGTGCAGTAAACCAGGCATCCCTCGGTGTTATGCTTTCTTTAGAAGAAAATCATGTAACCAGTCCAGCTGATTTTAAAGGTAAGAAGATCGGTTACACAGATTCTGAAGTTATGAAGAAAAAACTCATCAACATGGCAGAACAGAACGGTGTAAAAGAAGATGAGTTTGAATTAGTAGACGTTGGATTTGATATTGAATCTTCCCTTACAACAGGTGCTGTTGATGCAGTTGCTGGTGGCATGATCAACAATGAAGCAGTAGAACTTCGCAATGCTGGTTACAATGTAGTTCCTTGGAGATTAGAAGACTTCGGTGTACCAAGCGAATACGATTTATTAGTTGTTGTTAACAAAACAGACTTTGAAAAGAATCCAGAGTTATACAAAGGTTTCTTAGCAGCTTGTCAGAAATCCTTTGAAGAAGTAAAAGCAGACAAAAAAGCGGCACTTGATCTCTTATTTGAAAAAGAAGGAGAAGAATATGCTTTAAAACGTGATATGGAAGATGAAAGCTTAGATGTTATCATTGGTATTGAAGAAGAATCCGGCGAAAAATTCTTAACTATGAAAAAAGAACGCTGGACAGAAGTAATTGACTGGTTATTAGAAAATGATTTGCTGAAAAACAAGGTAGATGCAGATGAATTCGTATACTTTGGAGAATAAGGAACGTTTCTTACCTGTAATTACAGGCATTGTTCTGGTTCTTTTTTGGCAGGCTCTTGCCATGATCATAGATATTGAACACATTCTTCCAGGTCCGATTGCCATGTTGTCTCGCATGTGGGAACTGAAGGAAACACTGTTTGTGAAACATCTGCCGGTCACTCTAATGGCAGTCCTTACCGGTTTTGCCTGTTCTGTAGCCATTGGTGTGTTCCTTGCAGTGGTGATGGATTTATCAGAGTCTATGGAATCCATGCTTTATCCAGTCATGGTTCTGACTCAGACCATTCCAGTTATGTGTATTGCACCACTTTTCGTATTATGGTTTGGCTATACATTGCAATCAAGACTGCTTGCCATTATCCTTTCCACTTTTTTTACCATTGCGGTAAATACCATGGATGGATTAAAGAGAACCAATAAGGATGTGGTGGAGCTGATGGAGACCTACGGTGCCAGCAGATGGAACATATTCTGGCATATTAAGGTGCCAACTGCTTTGCCAGATTTTATGACATCTCTTAAGATTACATTTCCGTGGGCTGTTGTTGGGGCAGCCATTGCTGAATGGCTTGGTTCCCAGGAAGGTCTTGGATATTATAGTAAACTGATGATTACACGAATGGATGGACCAGCGGTATTCGCCACTGTCTTTGTGTTAAGTCTGATTGCCATAATCGGTATGACGATCATCAAAAAAATCGATCAGAAATTTGTGTTCTGGAGATAATGTATCAGAAATAAAGAAAGCCAGCTCCGGCAGATTTTGAACTGCTGGAACTGGCTTTTTCTTAATGTTCTTATTTATAATCGAAATCGCTGTTTACGCCGATTTCTCTTTCTAATAATTCAGGGTGTGCGCAAATGTGCTTGATGAGCTTTAAGCTTCGTGCGAAGTAGAAGCCATCACCGATACGTTCATCTAAGGTTGCGCCGATATCAACCACATCTCTTGTCTGAACAGATCCATCTTCCATGACAACTTCTTCCTTACGCATGGTACCGATGGTAATCATGATACTGTTGGTACCATAGTTATTCAGGTGGTGATAAACAGAAGGACATCGGATGCTTCCTAAGTTGCTGAGCAATACGGTTGTGTAGTTTGGATCCCCATCACTTAATGCAGCAGGTACTTTGCCCCAGAAATCAAGCATACGAACGATGCGGATGATTGGAATCAACAAAAATCTTGGAATTTTTGCAAATGTATCCAAAACCTGATCAATTCCGCCAGAGGCGGTCTCGTTCTTTCTAGTTTCTCTGACATCACCAACAATACGCTTGCTGATGGTATCGATATTGTCATCATCTTTGGCAGTTAATACCATGAGAGATTCTTCTGCGTGATCGGTGAAACGACGCTTGCATACAAAACTTAAGGTGATATCATAACGTTCATAGGTACGACCTCCCTGTACGAAACGATTCATCAATGGTCGTTCTTTGATCATACGAGCGACTGCAGTTACGATACAGTGGAATAAGGTCATGCGTTCATCTTTCTCGACGCCGATATTCTTTTCTTCGATAAATTTCAGTAAATCGGTAATATCTAATGTTTCGTGAAGATAAACTTCACAGTCAGCACGGTTAGGCATTAAAAGTGCCATAATGCTCTGTAAACCAGGAACATCCTTTACCCAGCGGCCATCGCGACGATCACCCCAGCTTCTCTTTTGATTTTTCATATATTTACTCCTATAAGTTTTCTTCTTCTAATTTACGATAAGCTACTTTTCCTACTAAAGTTTTTGGAAGTTCATCACGGAAGACGATTTCACGAGGAAGTGCATAGCCTGCAACCTGTTTTTTCAGCTGTTTCATAATTCTTTCTTTTATTTCATCATCCCCGGTAAATCCATCACGAAGAACGATATAAGCTTTGACACGCTTCATACGTTTTTCGTCATCGACACCGATGACGCAGCTATAAGAAACTTCCGGACAGCTGTCAATCGCATTCTCCACCTGACCAGGATAAACATTGTAGCCATTGGTGATGATCATTCGTTTGATTCTCTGCTTAAAGTAGACGAATCCTTCTTCATCCATGGAACCAAGGTCACCGGTATAGAGCCATACTCTTCCGTCTGGAAGGGTTCTTAAGGTACTTGCAGTTTCTTCCGGGTTATCAAGGTAGCCGAGCATAACGGAAGGACCAGTAAGGATGATTTCACCTTCTTCTCCATATGGAAGTACTTCGTCAGTGCCAGGAGATACGATGGCATAAGTTGTGTCAGGGAATGCAACCCCGATACTGTTTTCTTTATAGGTGTCAGCTGGTGTTAAGCAGCTTGCAGTAACACATTCCGTCAGACCGTAACCTTCGCGAACCTGAATGGTTGCTCCGTGATCCTTAAGAAATGCATCCACCTTCTTTTTCAGTTCTACAGAAAGAGAATCTCCTCCACAGAAGACGCCCATTAAGAAGTCAAGTTTGACTTTATCTAATGTTTCAAGATGGGTCAGTGCCTCGAAAATAGTAGGCACGCCAGCAATAAAGTTCGGTTTTTTCTTGATCAGCATCTGAGAATAGCTGTCTAAATTGAAGTTTGGCATCAGAATGCAGCAGCCACCATGGCTTAAAATCAGATGGAGATTTAATCCAAGGCCAAATCCATGGAAGCAAGGCATACAGCTTAACATGGTAAGTCCAGCCAGTTCACGGTCAGGCAGTACTGTCCAGCGAGCCTGTAATGCAGTGGCATTCATATTCCAGTCGGATAAACAGATTCCCTTTGGTGTTCCACTTGTTCCGCCACTGTAAAGGATGACAGCGGTTTTGGTTTTGTCAAAATTGATTTTTGGTAATGTAACGTCTTTCTTTCCTTTTTTCAGGAAGTCTTCCCAAGGCATGGAGTTTTTCATCTTTGGGAATTTGAGATAACTTCTACCTTCTTTAGCAATGAAACCAATATTTAGTGGAAATGGCAGTTCTTCCTGCATTCTTGCTACCAATAAAGTAACAGGATGATCTGCAAGTTCAATGGCTTCTTCCACTTTCTCACAGAACATGTCTACAGTCAGAATCATCTTACTTTTAGAGATATTTAAATAAAAGACGATTTCATCACGTGCAGATAATGGATGAATCATATTGGCAACGGCACCGATGCGATTTAAGGCATAAAAGCAAACTAATGCCTGAGGTACATTCGGCATACAGATAGTGACACGATCGCCACTTTCAATGCCCTGTGCAGTAAAGGCTCTTGCAGCAGTTAAAATCTTTTCCACAAAGGTTTTATAATTTGTCTTTTTTCCAAAGAATTCATAGGCAGGATACTTTGGGTATTCATGACCCATCTGTTCCACAAATTGGAACATGGTCTGCTCCGGATACTTTATATGTCGTGGTGGGTTAGTCATTATATTTTTCTCCTATACTCTTTTCATACTCTAAATATCATAGGATAATGCTATGATATCCTCTCTATAGTATAACGTAGTTGGGCTTTTTATGGCAATGGAATTATTGACCTCATCCTATAAAATGTTATATAATAAAAGATACTTATGAAGAAAATTATCAATGGAGGATATAGATAAATGGCAAAAACACCTTATTATATTACAACAGCGATTGCTTATACATCTGGTAAGCCACATATCGGTAATACATACGAAATCGTATTAGCAGATGCGATTGCCAGATTCAAGAGATTAGAAGGCTATGATGTATTTTTCCAGACAGGAACTGACGAACATGGCCAGAAGATTGAATTAAAAGCAGAAGAAGCTGGCGTGACACCAAAAGAATTTGTTGATGACGTAGCTGGCGAAATCAAAAGAATTTGGGATTTAATGAACACATCCTATGATAAGTTCATCCGTACAACAGATGATTATCATGAAGCACAGGTTCAGAAGATTTTCAAGAAATTATATGATCAGGGAGACATCTACAAAGGTTACTACGAAGGACTTTACTGTACACCATGTGAATCCTTCTTCACAGAATCCCAGTTAGTAGATGGCAAATGTCCTGACTGCGGTCGTCCAGTACAGCCTGCAAAAGAAGAAGCTTACTTCTTCAAGATGAGCAAATACGCAGACCGCTTAATCAACTACATCAATGAACATCCTGAATTCATTCAGCCTGTATCCCGTAAGAACGAAATGATGAATAACTTCTTACTTCCAGGTCTTCAGGATTTATGTGTATCCCGTACATCCTTTAAATGGGGTATTCCAGTAGACTTTGATCCAAAGCATGTAACTTATGTATGGTTAGATGCATTAACAAACTACATCACTGGTATCGGTTATGACCTTGATAAAGAGCAGCAGGATGAATTCTTCAACAAGAACTGGCCTGCAGACTTACACTTAATCGGTAAGGATATCATTCGTTTCCATACTATTTACTGGCCAATCTTCTTAATGGCACTTGATCTTCCACTTCCAAAACAGGTATTTGGTCACCCATGGTTAATCCAGAGTGATGGTAAGATGAGTAAATCCAAAGGTAATGTAATCTATGCAGATGATCTTGCAGAATTATTTGGCGTGGATGCAGTTCGTTACTTCGTAATCCACGAAATGCCATTTGAGAATGATGGCGTTATCTCCTGGGAACTTTTAGTAGAACGTCTCAACTCTGATCTTGCGAACGTTCTTGGTAACTTAGTAAATCGTACAATCTCCATGTCTAACAAGTACTTTGGCGGTATTGTAGAAGATAAGGGTGTGGTTGAAGATGTAGATGCTGATCTTAAGGCAGTAGTTACAGGTACAAAAGCAAAATGCGTAGAAAAGATGTCCAAGCTTCGTGTAGCTGATTCCGTAACAGAAATCTTCGCATTATTCAAGAGATGCAACAAGTACATTGACGAAACAATGCCATGGGCACTTGCAAAAGACCCTGAAAAGAAAGATCGTCTTGCAACTGTTTTATATAACTTAGTAGAAGGTATCGTAACAGGTGCTACATTATTAGAACCTTACATGCCTGAAACAACAGAAAAGATTCTTGCTCAGCTTAACGCTAAGAAGAAGACATTTGAAGAATTAGATACATTTGGCGTATATGAAAACGGCACAAAGGTAACAGAAAAACCTGAAATCTTATTCAAGAGACTTGATATGAAAGAAGTGATGGTTGAAGTGGAAGAAATGCAGAGAAAACAGAAATTAGCTGCAGAAGGTCCATTCATCGACATCGAACCAAAAGAACAGATCAAGTTCCCAGACTTCGAAAAGATGCAGTTCCAGGTTGGTGAAATCATCGCTTGTGAAGAAGTGAAGAAATCCAAGAAGCTTTTATGCTCCCAGGTTAAGATTGGTTCTTCCGTAAAACAGATCGTATCCGGCATCAAGGGACATTACACACCAGAAGAGATGGTAGGCAAAAAAGTTATGGTATTAGTTAACTTAAAACCTGCGAAGTTAGCTGGCGTATTATCCGAAGGTATGTTACTCTGTGCAGAAGACGAAAAAGGCAACTTAAGTCTTATGACACCAGAAAAAGATATGCCACCAGGAGCAGAAATCTGCTAAAAAAATTTGCTAAAAAAATCGCTCCGCGAGTAATTCTCGCGGAGCTTTTTTAATTGGTAAAGATTATTCTATTTTGCTAATTTTGTGATCAGTCCCATGATTGTTCCGATTGGATCAGCAAGATCACTCTGATTCATAGCTTCGATATATTGGTCGCGGTTTGTGAATACTTCGTTCACAGCGTCAAGCAGTGTCTGCTCGGTTACGTCTTCTTCCTGGATCACATAGCTGTATCCCTGTTTTTCGAAGGAACCGGCATTTAAGATCTGGTCGCCACGGCTTGCAGCAGCGGAAAGCGGAATGAGTACATTAGGCTTTCTCAGTGCTAAGATTTCGCAGATGGCATTGGCACCGGCTCTGGAAATCATCATGTCTGTACAGGCAAATAAATCTGTCAGTTCATCAGATACGAACTCAAACTGAACATATCCGTCCTTATCATTCAGATTTTCATCCAAATTACCCTTTCCACAAAGATGTGCAATCTGGAAGGTTTCAAGAAGCTGATCTAAAGAGCCTCGTACCGCATTGTTGATTGCTACAGATCCTAAAGAACCACCCATGATTAGAAGTACTGGTTTTTCTTCGTTAAATCCACAAAATTTCAACCCTTTGGCTTTATCGCCCTTGAATAATTCCTGGCGGATTGGAGATCCTGTTAAGACTGCTTTGCCCTCAGGAAGATACTTTAAGGTTTCCGGGAAGTTGCAGCATACTTTGGAAGCACTTGGCAGTGCTAATTTGTTGGCAAGGCCAGGTGTCATGTCGGATTCGTGGATGATTACTGGAATCTTCTTATGCTTTGCAGCGAGAACAACCGGTACAGTGACGAAACCGCCCTTGGAAAATACCACATCCGGTCTTAACTTTCTCATGAGAAGTCTTGCTTCAAAATACCCCTTAATGATACGGAATGGATCCGTGAAATTCTTTAAATCAAAATATCTGCGCAGCTTACCGGAAGAAATTCCATAGTAAGGAACGCCCAATGTTTCGATCATGCTCTTTTCGATTCCTGTGTAGGAGCCGATGTAGCGAATATCAAAATTTTTATCCTTCAATGCTGGCATCAGTGCGATATTCGGAGTAACATGTCCAGCAGTACCGCCGCCAGTTAAAATGATTCTTTTCTTACGTTTGCGTGCCATTATTTATTCTCCAACTATAATCAATAGGTAAATGTTATTGTACAGCTTTCAGCGCCTGAGCAAGCTGATCAGGACAGGAAGTTCTGCGGAAACCACAACGGATGCCCTCTAATGTGCTGATCACTTCAGCAACTGGACGTCCCTTTGCAAGAGCAGCCACACCCTGTGTGTTACCCATACATCCACCTGTAAATTTACATTCTGTTAAAATACCATCTTCCACTTCAAATTCAATCTGGGAAGAGCATACACCTTTTGTTCTATAAATCATTTGAAAATCCTCCTTTTCAATTATAAGTCCATAATCATAGTTATTATAACATAAAATGTTTTCTTTCGATATGGATTATTTTATACCACATTGCAAAAAAATATGGTAGAGTATGAAGGTAAACATTTGAAGAATAAGGAGTAATATACCATGAATTATATCGGAATCATTGGTGCTATGGATGAAGAAGTAGCACAGTTAATTGCAGCAATGGAACATGCAGAGAAGAAAACGATTGCAGGGATGGATTTTTATGATGGCATCTTATGGGGTAAAAAAGCAGTTGTTGTTATGAGTGGAATCGGTAAAGTTAATATGGCCGCATGTACACAGGTTTTAGCAAGTGTATATGGCGTGGATGCCCTGATCAATACAGGGGTTGCCGGTGGACTTTATGGGCCAATCAATATTGGAGATATCGTACTTTCTGAAGATACCATCCAGCATGATATGGATGCCACAGGCTTTGGATATGAATTGGGCGTGATTCCACGTATGGAACAGTCTGTGTTTAAGGGAGATCCAGTGCTCATTGAGAAAGCAAAGGCAGCTTGCGAAAAGGTGAATCCGGAAATCGCAGTTTATGTTGGACGTGTTGTAAGTGGAGACCAGTTTATCAGCTCTGATGAAAAGAAGAAATTCCTCATTGATCAGTTCGGTGGATACTGCGCAGAGATGGAAGGCGGTTCCATGGCTCAGGTTGCTTATTTAAACAACATTCCATTTGTTGTTGTACGTGCAATTTCCGACAAGGCAGATCACAGTGCAGAAATGAATTACGCAGAATTTGAGCATGCAGCAATTGTTCATACTGTAAGATTATTAGAAGAACTCTTTGCAAATCTGTAATGAGATAAGAATCAGCATATTAAAAAAGAAATTAAAAAAGGCGTGGCCAAAAGCCACGCCTTTTAAATTTGTCATAATCGGAAACTTATATTAGATTTCTAATAAATCGCTGTATACAGCTAAAGCTCCATCTGTGTCGCCAGCAAGTACTTTCTTAGCAAGAACTTTACCTAACTGAACACCTTCCTGGTCGAAGGAGTTAACGTTCCATGTATAACCCTGGAACATGATCTTGTTTTCGAAGTGAGCAAGGAATGCACCTAAAGATCTTGGTGTAAGCTGGTCACCAATGATGATAGAGGATGGACGTCCGCCCTTGAATTCTTTGTTCTTATCTTCGTCATCTTTACCACATGCGAAAGCTACGATCTGAGCTGCAACGTTCGCTTTTAATTTAGCCTGGGATGTGCTGCCTTCAATTACATCGTCCATACCGATCTGGCTGTCTTTGAATCCAACGAACTGTGCAGGAACGATTGTTGTTCCCTGATGCATAAGCTGGTAGAAAGAGTGCTGTCCGTTTGTACCTGGTTCACCAAAGATGATAGGACCTGTCTGATAATTTACTGGTTCGCCATCACGGTTTACAGATTTACCATTGGATTCCATATCTAACTGCTGTAAGTGAGCTGGGAAACGAATCAGTGCCTGAGAGTATGGAAGAACTGCTGTTGTAGCATGTCCTAATACGTTTCTTTCGTAAACACCGATTAAAGCGTCCATCATTGCTGGGTTAGCCATGATGTCTTTATTAAGAGCTGTCTTATCTGCTTCATGAGCACCGTCTAAGATTGCAGCGAATACGTCTGGTCCGAATGCTAAGGAAAGAACTGCTCCACCTACAGAAGAACTGGAGGAGAAACGTCCACCGATGAAGTTATCCATGAAGAATGCAGCCATGTAATCTTCGCCCTGAGCTAATGGGGAAGTTTCGGATGTACAAGCAAGCATATGTTTCTTAGGATCTAAACCAGCTGCTACTAAAGCGTTTTTAACGAATGTTTCGTTAGTTAATGTTTCAAGAGTTGTACCGGATTTGGATACTACGATAAATAAAGCGTGAGCTAAATCTGTAGATTTGATAACTGCAGCTGCATCATCAGGGTCTACGTTGGAGATGAATTTAGCTTCCATCTTGAATGTGCCATTAGTCTTAGCCCAGTTTTCAAGAGCAAGATATAAAGCACGAGGACCTAAGTCAGATCCACCGATACCGATCTGAACTACTGTATTGAATGGCTGTCCGTCTTCTGCAACGATTTCGCCAGCGTGTACTTTGTTAGCGAAGTCAGCGATGGATTTCTGAACGTCAGAGTAGAAAGTACGTTTGTTAACGTCACCTTCGAATACGTCTTTACCAAGCTGTCCACGACATAACTGATGAAGAACCATACGACCTTCACCTGTATTGATGATTTCACCATCTAATAATTTCTGATATTTGTCAACTAACTGAGCTTCTTCAGCTAATTCAGCTAAGCAAGCGATGATTTCATCATTAACCTGTTTAGCACCAAAGTTGTAAGCCATGCCTTCTGCCATAGGTACACTGTATTTTTTAACACGTTCTGCACCACTTTCACCTGTCATAGCTTCTCTGATGTCGACTTTGTCAAGTTCTGTAAGTTTTTTGTAGGATACTAATGTATCCAGATTGTTCCATGCAACCATTGGAAAATGCCCTCCTTATTTCATTTGTAATAATTAACACTATTTAAGCATATTATACTAAAATTTGACTGTTATTTCAATGAAAGATGGGGGATTGAACGGATTTTCTGTGCATGTTTATGATAAAGAACTTCATTTATGAATCAAACTATGATAAAATAAATTAGTGGAAAATTGTTTAAAGGAAAGAAAATATGAGTAAAATTATCAAGATTAAGTACCATAGTGATGAGATTGAAAAACTGACATATATCGATGGAAAGTCTGACTGGATCGATCTTCGTGCAGCAGAAGATGTGGTGATGAAGCAGGGAGAATTTAAGCTGATCAGTCTTGGTGTTTCCATGAAGCTTCCGGAAGGGTATGAAGCACATGTACTTCCAAGAAGCTCTACCTATAAAAACTGGGGTATCTTACAGGCGAATTCCTGTGGAATCATTGATAACAGCTATTCCGGAACCAATGATATCTGGAGATTTCCAGCCCTTGCTATGAGAAATACAGAGATTCACACAGGTGACCGTATCTGTCAGTTCAGAATTATGAAGAATCAGCCACAGATTCAGTTTGAAGAAGTGGATTTATTAGAAGATACAGATCGTGGAGGATTCGGCTCCACAGGGAAAAACTAGACACATCGAATAGGTGTCGGAGAACGAGAGGTGCATAATGAAAGGGACAGAAGATTTTATCGTGAAAGAGGTTGATGGTGAGCATGTGCTGGCATCAACATCTGAAGAAACTGCTGGCGAAAAGATTGCATTAACTGAAACCGGACTTCTATTATGGAGTGAATTGAAAGAAGAGACAACAAGAGAACAGTTGATGGGAGCCATTCTCGCCGAATATGATGTCAATGAAGAAACAGCAGCCGTTGTTGTTGATACATTCATTGAAAAACTCGAGAAAATTCATGCATTAAAAAATCGCAGCTAATCTGGCTGCGATTTTTTCTTTCTAAAATTCTTCCTCCAATACCTGAAGCTCCAGGTAATCAAAGTCTATTTCTTCTATAAAATTGTCAGCATAAAAACGGCATCTGCTGTTGCGGATGAATTCCTGTTTGGTGGAATCGAGCCAGATTGGTTTGCTCAGATCGAATTCATAGCAGATATCTTCCAAAGACTGATACACCTTTGCAGTGCGGCTTAAATCAGGATGATAAGGAATTTCAATGACCGTATCCTTCATGAGACGATTGCTCTTTATAATTTTTCCCCACATACGAAACATGATAGTTCTCCTTCCCAAAATAATGTGTTATTATTATATAATGAGAACGTATTAAAGTAAACTTTCCATATATATTTTGGAGGATAATAGATATGATTAAGAAATGGTACGATAAGATATTCGTCGACGGCATGACCGGCATGATGAATGGTATATTTGTAACCCTTATTCTGGGGATGATTCTGTCTCAGATTGCGGGAATGACCGATGGGTCCTATGCCAAAATGGTAGAGCAGATCGCATCCATTTTAAAGATACTGATGGGTGCAGGAATTGGTGTCGGAGTTGCTGTGAAATACGGCGAAGCACCGATTGTAACCATTTCTGCAGCGGCATCTGGTATGATCGGAGCTTATGCACAGCCTATTTTATCTGGCAGCCTGTCCTCCTCTGGCGAAGTTGTATTTGGAGGAGCGGGAGAGCCTCTGGGTGCATTTATCGCAGCCTTTGTGGCAATCCAGATTGGACACATGCTTGCGGGCAAGACACCATTTGCAGCATTTTTAACACCGGTTGCAGCAATACTTGCTGGTGGGGCAGCAGGACTTTGGATCGGCGGACCGATTGCAGCATTGATGGGCAGAATCGGTGCCATCATCAACTGGTCAACAGGCAGATCCCCATTACTGATGGGTATTTGTGTCGCAGCGATCATGGGAGCAGTATTCACTATGCCGCTTAGCGCATCCGCACTGGCGCTTTCCCTGAATTTAAGCGGGCTTGCCGGTGGAGCAGCGTTGATTGGATGCTGTACACACATGATTGGATTTGCAGTCATGGGATTTAAAGACAATAACATTGGAGGATTTCTGGCTATGTCCGTTGGTACATCCAAGGTTCAGATGCCTAATATTATGAAGAAACTGCTGATCGCAATTCCTCCGGTTGTGGCCAGCGCGATTATAGGTCCAATTGGCACCTGTATATTCCATATTACCTGTGGTGCAGAAGCAGCAGGCATTGGTAATACAGCATTTCTTGGTCCGGTTATGGCATATCGTACGATGTTAGCAGACGGAAGAGACGATTTATTCTCTCTGATTGAGATTTTCTTTGTGTGCTTCCTTCTTCCTGCACTCATCACCAGATTTATTGCCGGATTCCTGAAGAAAGATGGAGTCATCAAGGGTGGCGACCTGAAAGTGAACATGTAATCGATTACTAGAGGTAGAGTATTTTATGAAAGAAGACTTTTTTGTATTTACGAGCACAGCCCAGGATATGGAGCAGGCCCAGAGACAGAGAAAATTTTATCTGCGCTATCGTATCTTTATCGGTGCGATTATGGTATTTATGCTTCTTCTTGCTCTGTTTGCTTACCAGCACCGCTATTACCGTGACTACACCAAGGTGAAGACGGTGAATGACGAGGCCAATGACCTTGCCAGCATGGTACCGTATCGACAGGGATTTGTTCGTTTTACTTCAAACAGCATTACTTATTATAAGAATAATGGAGAAAAGGTGTGGAGCAACTCCTGCTCTGCCAAGAATCCAATTGTAAAAGCAGCAGGGAATTATGTCATGGTAGCGGACAAAGGTGATGTGAAGATGTCTGTTTTTGACAAAAAAGGGGAAAAGTATGCCCTTGTCATGAGTCATCCGATCATGGAAGCCGACGTGTCCCATCAGGGGGTGGTTGCTGTTGCCATCAAGGCCAAAAAGACCAATTATATTGAAATGTATAATGTCTATTCCGAAAAATTAGTAAGCATTAAGACCAGCATCAATGAGAATGGATATCCGCTGAGTATGGATCTCTCTCCAGACGGAAAGACTTTATGCGCAAGCTATTTTGTGGTAGACGGACTTCGCACAAAGAACCGTCTCACCTTCTATGATTTTAGCGAAAAAGGAGAACTGACTGAGCATCTTCTTGGTGGGTTCGATTTAGACAATACCCTTGTACCGACAGTAACATTTGTCGACCAGAATACGGTGGTTGCTTTTGGAGATGATCGAATCAAGGTTTATCAGGTCGGTAACAAGATCAAAGAAACAAAAGAAATTCTGATGACGTCAACGGTAAAGAGTGTTGCATATGATGATGAACACTTTGCCATCGTTCGCGAGCGAAATATCAATGAGAAGAATGGCAGCTTCACATTAGAGGTGTTCAGTAAGAATGGAAACCGCGTCGGATTGGGTGGCGTGGATGGAGATTACTCCAATTTTACCCTTACAGGGGATACAATTACGTTGACAGGCTCCTACCGAAGTGCTATATATACCATCAGAGGAAACAAGATATTTGACTACAAGTTCCCGAATAAGATTGCTCAGATTATTCCGGAGGGCAAAGGGCGTCAGTATTTTGCAGCCTTTAATGACAGAGTAGAACTTGTGAAATTAAAATAGGAGTATTATATGGAGAAATTGTTTATTCTCGTTCCAGTGTTGTACCTCGTGATCGAAGCGGTGCGTGGATATCGAAAGGGACTGGTGTTGTCTATCCTCTCTCTCGTATCCTGGGTGATTTCCTTCGGAGGCTCTGCGCTTCTGGTTCGTGAGTTTTTAACAAAGAGTGGGAAACTTCCAGAGATTACAGCATTCTTCACTGGATTTACAAGTGAAGACCGAGCTGGCAAGCTTGTCCTTGTCACTTTATTTGTATTGATGGCAATTATACTGAAGCTTTTTTGCCTGATCATCATGCATTTTGCAGAAAAGATCGGGGATATTCCGGTGATTGGTGAACTGGACCGAATTTTGGGTGCTGTATTTGGCATCTTAAAGGGTCTTCTTGTATTTGTACTTGCCTTCCTCGCATATGCAATTTACAGTGGATTCTATCTGGATGTGATCTATTCTCAATTTCCACAGCTGAAGATGATTGTGGATGTGGTAACAGAATATGTGAGAAATATCTGGTATATGTTACAATAATCAAAGAAGAATACGATTAGTATAGAGAAACCGCATCGAATTCGATGCGGTTTTTTGATGAATATTCAGGAAATATTTGTATTAATTTAAATACAATTTTAGGTGTTGACTTTCTCTTGGAGGTTTGATATTATAAACAAGCTGTCGCATGAGAGCAAAACAAAATCTATAAAAAACACTTTTTGATAAATTTTATCTATCATAAGCGCCGGGTGCCGGAAAAGCAAGTTAGAAAAATAAATAAAAAAGTTGTTGACAAACACGAAAGAGTTTGGTAAGATATAGAGGTTGTCGCTGATAAGACAGCAACGAACATTGAAAACTAAACAATCACAGATCCTTGAAAATTCTAATGAGATTTTCAGTATCTTTAGTAAAAGATGCAACGGACGTTTAGAAACAACCTAAACAACAGTAATAACAAGGGATGAATAGCCAGAGTGT
>JAZLGR010000020.1:0-4263 GCA_045616445.1 Candidatus Fimousia sp.
ATACACCAAAAAAACAAAAAACTTCATAGGACAACGTCATGGCGAACTCAACCCCTTCGCTCTTTTGTCATGCAATTTTTTATTTCTCTATAATTATACACTCTCTGGGGCTATAATAGCAATTTCCTATATATTAAAAAACGGACGGTACCGTCATGGTACCGTCCGTTTTTGTTTTTCTATTTATGAAATAATAAATTCTTAAGAATTTTAAGAGCTTTGATAATGGATTTTAATCCAATCTTCACTTCGATAACTGCCTTGCCGCTTGGAATCCATACGGATACGCTGCCACCTGCCACACGGAATTCACCCCATCCGTCTTCATTGATCTTCACACGACCATAGTCAGGATTTAAGGCATCCACAAAGTACTGGCCTGCATGATGCTTGCCTACCTCCATCCACTTTGAACCCTCCGGTCCATCCGTACAAAGGAGCGCAAGACCATTTGCCTCGTTCTCGCCCTCACGGGTAAAACCGACCACATCAGCGTGATTATAATAATCATACTGAGTGCCGTGAGCATGAGTTTTTCGAAGCTTCATTAAAGTATTTAACTGGGCAACCGGCTTCACCTCACATCCTGGCTGGCTCACCCCGTAATAATCGCCGTAGAACACGCAAGGAATCCCCTTCTCCTGAAGAAGGATAATGGCGTAAGCTGTCGGCTTGAACCAATCCGCCACGAAACCGCCTAGAGCCTGCCCCGGTTGAGTATCGTGATTATCAACAAATGTCACCGCATGCCAGGAATCCACCCCAGTCAGGGTGTTGTCGAAAAGCTTACGCATGTCAAACCCACCATTTGCATGGGAGATATTGGAGAAATTCATATGGAGAGGCACGTCAAAGAGATTGATCTTACCCTCGGTTTGATGGATATAATTTCGCAGCTTTCCAAGGTCGCCACTCCAGAATTCGGCCACTGTAAATGCCTCTTCCCCGGAAAAATCACGGATTTCCTGAATCCAGTCTTTATAAAAGGAAGCACTCATATGCTTCACTGCGTCCAAACGGAAGCCATCCAAATCTGCAAAATGATAGTACCATTTGCCGAAACGGATCAGTTCCTCTTTTACCTCGGGATTGTGCAGATCAACGTCCGCACCCATAAGATAGTCGAAGTTGCCATTTTCTGTGTCCACATCGTGAGCCCAGGATTTGCCTTCAAAGAGGAAGATGCCGCTCTTGCCTTCTCCATTTTGTTCGGTGTAATCCACGCTCTTGAAATGATTGTGATTCCATGTGAAATCACTGTATTTGCCACCACGGCCGTCAAATGTGAATCTGGTGTAGGCGGTTGCGTCCACCAGTCCGGACATTTTGTAGTCGCGGTTGTCGGATGCCATATTGTAGCCACGGACTTCTTCCGAGCCGTCAGCACCCATTTTATGATTTAATACGATATCCGCCAGAACCTGCACACCCTGTTCGCGGAAAGCTCTGATGGCTTTTAAATATTCCTCTTTTGTTCCATATTTGGTTGGAATGGTGCCCTTCTGGTCGAATTCGCCCAGGTCATAGATGTCATAGACACCATAACCCACGTCATTCATACCACTCATTCCCTTGTAGGCCGGTGGCATCCAGACCATGGTCACCCCTGCATCGGCAAGCTCGTAAGCCTTTTGACGAAAACGGTTCCAGTTCTTTCCGTCAGCCGGCAGGTACCATTCAAACATCTGAAACAGCATTCTATTTTTCTGATTCATAATTGTAAGTCTGACGTTTTCTCGCCATTTCATCACTTTCTAAATATTCATCATAGGTTGTTAATTTATCGATCAACTGACCATTTGGAAGGATTTCCATAATACGGTTCGCGGTTGTCTGCACGATCTGGTGGTCACGGCAGGCAAAAAGCATTGCGCCAGGGAATGCTGTCATACCATTGTTTAACGCTGTGATTGCCTCCATATCTAAGTGGTTGGTTGGTTCATCCAGCACAAGTACATTTGCCCCGGAAATCATCATCTTGGATAAGAGACAGCGCACCTTTTCCCCACCGGAAAGCACGGTGACATCCTTCATGCCATCTTCGCCGGAGAATAACATACGGCCAAGGAAGCCACGCACGTAGGTCACATCCTTCTCATCAGAATACTGCATGAGCCAGTCCACGATTGGTTCATGTAAGGTGAATTCTGCGTTGGAATCCTTCGGGAAGTAGGACTGGGATGTGGTCACGCCCCATTTGTAAGTACCTTCGTCTGGCTCCATCTCGCCCATGATGATCTGGAATAATGTGGTTTTTGCAAGCTCATTACCGCCGACGAATGCTACCTTGTCCTCACGGTTGATCATGAAGCTGATATTATCTAATACTTTCACGCCATCGATGGTCTTAGAAAGATTTTCTACAAAAAGCACGTCATTGCCGATTTCACGGTTTGGCTTGAATGCGATATATGGGTATTTTCTGGAGGATGGACGAATCTCATCTAACTGAATCTTGTCAAGAGCCTTCTTACGGGAGGTAGCCTGCTTGGATTTGGAAGCATTGGCACTAAATCTTGCGATAAAGTCCTGTAATTCCTTGATCTTATCTTCCTTTTTCTTGTTCTGTTCCTTCATCTGACGGATGAGGAGCTGGGAAGATTCATACCAGAAGTCGTAGTTTCCGGCAAATAAACTGATCTTGCCGTAGTCGATGTCTGCAATCTGGGTACAGACTTTATTTAAGAAGTAACGGTCATGGGATACCACGATGACAGTGTGATCAAAATTGATCAGGAATTCTTCTAACCAGGCGATGGCATCAAGATCAAGGTGGTTGGTCGGTTCGTCGAGAAGAAGGATATCCGGATCGCCGAATAAAGCCTGGGCAAGGAGTACCTTCACCTTCTGGGAACCATCTAAGTCTTTCATGGTCATATAATGAAGGTCTGTGTCAATTCCAAGGCCATTCAACAGGGTTGCTGCATCAGATTCTGCATTCCAGCCGTCCATATCAGCAAACTCTGCTTCTAATTCTGCTGCCTTTACGCCGTCTTCTTCCGTGAAGTCTTCCTTCATATAGATGGCTTCCTTCTCCTTCATGATTTCATAGAGACGGTGATTACCCATGATGACAGTATCAAGCACCATGTATTCGTCATACTGGAAATGGTCCTGCTTTAACCAGGACATTCTCTGGCCTTCTGTCATCACCACATATCCGTTGGTTGGTTCTAATTCTCCAGATAAAATTCGTAAAAATGTGGACTTGCCGGCACCATTTGCCCCAATCAAACCATAACAGTTTCCTTCTGTAAATTTAATATTAACGTCTTCGAATAAGGCTTTTTTGCCCACACGAAGGGTAACTCCATTTGCACTAATCATTTATATTGATTCCTTTCTTGTTGTGTGGATTGTTCTAGTATCACAAATGTTTTTATGATGTGGAATCAAAGTTTCCTCCCATCACAAAAAACAAAACTGAGATGCATTATAGCATAGGTTTCTACTTGTTTACAACTGTATATAATTGTATAATGAAAATAGCGTGAGAATTAATGCGTGAAACAAATAGATGAATGATTCATCTTACAGCAAATGAGAAAGGTAGTAATTATGAAAACAGTAGAAGATTATATTACAACGATTCCTGATTTTCCTGAAGAAGGCGTAATGTTTAGAGATATCACAACCGTATTCCAGGATGCAGAAGGCTTCAAATTAGCAATTGATGAAATGACAAAATTAATCGAAGACACAGACTGCGACGTAATCATTGGCGCAGAATCCCGTGGATTCTTATTCGGTGCTCCTATGGCTTACAACCTTGGCAAACCTTTTGTATTAGTTCGTAAAAAAGGTAAATTACCAAGAGAAACTGTATCCCAGAAATATGATTTAGAATATGGTTCTGCAGAAGTAGAAATGCATACAGACTCCATCAAACCAGGTCAGAAAGTTGTAATCGTAGATGACTTAATTGCTACTGGTGGAACAATCGAAGCTGCTTGTAAATTAGTTGAAAAATTAGGCGGCGAAGTTGTAAAATGTGTATTCCTTCTTGAATTAAAAGGCTTAAACGGAAGACAGAAGCTCGCAAAATACGATGTGGCATCTGTATTATCCTATGAAGGAATCTAAGTAGATTTTATTTTAGATGGCACCCCCCCGGAATTGATTTGATATGCTCCCTTCTAGGTTGACAAGTATAATAATAAAAACTTGTTGCCTGGAAGGGAGCATTTTATATTGAGCAGAAAAACAAAGCATAATGTTGAGGAAAAGTTAAAAGCTGTTAATAAATATTTAGATGGAAAATGT
>JAZLGR010000021.1:0-90749 GCA_045616445.1 Candidatus Fimousia sp.
CATTTCTTCATAATGATCTCGAAAGATTTCCTGTAATACATTCATATGATTATTATGAAGGAAAACGAAGCAAAAAGAAACCCCACCCCTCAAAGAATGAGGGGCAGGGGAGTTGAGAGTGTGCGAAGCACACTTTTTTATGAAAATATGAATATATTAGCGTGGCCAGCGGCTGACTGGATCCATCAGCGGTTCAAATGGTATAATCCACGCCTTTTTTGGTGATGCGTTCACGCTTCCATGTGGAAGGAAGGGAAGGTTGGAAATATTCATGTGAACTCCTTTGAATTCATGGTCAATTAGTAGTAGCAAACAACTGGTGTGCCTTCATGCACGCCTTCGTAGGAGCCGCCACCGTAGTAGAGTGCCTTTGCTACAGAAGATGGAAGGTTGACGCATCCATGGCTTCCGTTTGTTTTGAAGATGTTTCCGCCAAATGCACCTCTCCAGTAAGCATCGTGAAGACCGATTCCCATGTTAAATGCCATCCAGTAATGTACCAGTGTGTGGTATTCATTACGAGATCCGGTAAGAACACGGTCGCGCTGCTTGAAGTATACATAATAGCAGCCACTTGGTGTGCGTCGGTCAGCACTGGAGTAAAGGCCGGTAACGACATTGGAAGTTAATACAACTTTGCCTTTATAGTGGTAGTAGAGCTTCTGTTTGCTCATATTTACTTCAACAAATGTATCACCTAAACCACCATTCTCTGTGGTTTTCTGATAACCAGAAATGTTGGCTTTTTTGATACCGGTTTCCTTATTGGCAATTGCCTTTAACAGGGATTTGATTTCGTCTTCAGAGTGAAGGGTACTTCCGTAATTACCGCCGCCAACGGTTCTCATGGAACCATCACCGGATTTGAAGGTTCTGCGTCGACCAACAGTATCCATGGCAGGTTCTAACTTGCCTTTGACAAACTCTCTGACATTCTTTTCAAATACCTTTTTGGATCTTACATAATCTTTTTTCTCTTCGTCATACTTGAGCCATTTGATGAGTTCAGAGCCATCGATTGTAAAATCACCATCGATTGTTTTATAAGTTAAATTGCAGGCACAATGTTCATTGGCAGCTGCAAGAAGTTTTCCAAGCTTTTCATCGGTGGCATAGACATTCGGTGATACATAGCCTTCGCCATCTTTTAATGTGACATTCTCATTCTGGGTCAGTAATGCTTCTTCGGCGATGTTGAATAACTTTTCATCATCGATCACTGTTCCTAGAACTTCTTTTTCGATGTAGAATTCATTCTTATCTTTGTCATATTCTACTTTTGCATCAATTGCTTTCTTTTCATATTTTTTGGAATTGTGCTTTAAGTGTTTGACTGCATAATCAATGTCCTTTTTGGAGTCGTCGGATAAGATATTGACGCTGTATTCTTCGCCGTCTTCCATATAATATTTAGGCCAGAGATATGCACGCTGCTTAGAGAGTACGCCGCGAAGCTCTTTCTCTGTTTCTAACTGGTTTAAGGTCAGTTCCATCTCAGAACCAACGATGGTTTCTTTCTCTCCGTCCGCAAAGGTAAATGTTACCTGGCTGCAATCTAAGCGCTTCTGCAGGCTGTCAGAAACTTCTGTGACATTCTTTTCGGATACGTCAATGCCTAAGATTTTCGTGTTATGCATATAGTGGGAATAGAAATAACCACATCCCACTCCATAGGCAATCAGTATCAGGGCCAATAATACAAACAATACTTTTGATAATGTTTTCATATACGATATCCTTTCTATAACTATTTACTTTTATCCTCTAATACGACGTATAATCTTGTCGTAATTTTCTCTCTGATGAGGGAATGTGCATGCAGAACAATCCTTGATTCCATCTTTCGTGTGGGTAAAATTCCCTCCGCACTGTTCTCCCTGATGATAGAGTGGGCAGTAGCAGAACAGACAGTTGAAGTTGTCTGGATTACCGCTTTTGTGGCAGGGATAGAATTCGCAGTCCCTGTTGCTGAAAAAAGAATAATTTTTTGTTTCTTTCATACTTTATAACCTCTTTGTGTTATGATTAACGTGAGTGTATATCACACACTTCGTTAATTATAGCATAGAACAATAGGTAAATTGAAATAGAAAAGGAGAAATTATCATGTTTTTTCACGAAGATTACACATTTGAAAATCTGAGAGAGCGTTCTGTGGAACAGTGGCTTGGCGATATTGAAGGACACGAAGATCTGTTGGTTCGCGGAGGTGTAAAGGTTACGAGAGAATATATCGAGGATTTGAAAAAACAGATTGAAAATCTCAAGCGAAGCAATGCATTAAAGGACCAGTTTCTGAAGCAGTTAAAGATGAAACAGGTTTCAGAACAGTAATCCACGACTGGGCTTTAGAAAAAATTAATAAATTCCATAATTGACATAAATATATAATTCCATTACTATAAATGTAAGAAATTTACATAATAAAGAAAGGGAGTCTTCAAGAGGGAGTAATATGTAATTTCTCATACCAGGAGTATATGGATTCGTATATTTGTGAAGATAAGGAGTTTAGCATATGAAGATTGATCAGGAAAAATTAAAAGTTGCAACAGTGTACGTAAACCGCATGGCAGAGGGGAAGAATCCGGTGTATAATACAGCAACCAAGCCGGAGGATGTATTGAATAATCCAAATATTATTCGCTGCATGTATTTTATCCGCGATGTGTTATATGCAGTGGCAGAACAAGGTGGCGAGATTGGTTCACAGGAGGAAGCGAAAGCACCTGAACCAAGTAAACACTATCCATTTGAAGTATTGGAGGGCTTTGTCTATAAAGAAGATCTCTCCATCACACATTTTCTCAATCAGCTACTGGCGATGGCCAATGATCCTATGGTTCGTCCATTGACTTATTATCCAATTATCGCGTGGTTTAAAGATCACGGCTATCTGGAGGATCAGGTAACAGCAACAGGGCAGAAGGTGTCTGCGCCAACCAGACTTGGAAAATCCATGGGCATTTACCAGGAGCACCGCAAAAATTTCCATGGTGAAGAGTACGATGTGGTCATGTACGGAAAAGTGATTCAGGAGTTTATGGCCAAGAACCTGAAGGCGATTATCCTTGGAAAAGAGATTCCACTTCCAGTCACAAAGGGTATGCCGGTTCAGAGTGAAGATAAGTCTTCGAAAGAGATTATGGAAGAGGAACATACAGAATCCATGGGAGCTGTTGAAGCTGCTGAAACAGAAATTTTGGATATGGCAGAAAAGAAAAGCTCCGAAGCAGAGGACGACATCATCGAAGAAGAGATTATGGTTCCACCAGTAACAGCATAAATATGTACGATTAATAATGACTCACCAGATTAGTGAAAATCTGGTGAGTTTTGCTTTGCGACCGCGTTCGACGCAGATGTCTTGTGGACAAGACATCATCCTATTTTCCAAGGAAGTGGCTGTCGATTCCGACAGGCATCTGATAGGCGTAGCCACGATGAATCATGGAGAAGAGCTTAAAGCTCATCAATTCCGGTGTGGCATAGAGAGAACTACAGATAGAGAAATAATCGAGATCTTCCTTCTGGGAAAGGGTGGCAACATCCTGATCAGCAAGAAGCAGATCTGCAGCAAAAAGGTTGGCCTCATATTCTGTGTTGTCCTTCATATTGTAGAGAACATCCTCCTTCATGGGTGCCATCTTAAGCTTGCTGCGATGCAGCATGATATGGCCTAGTTCATGGGCAGCAACAATTCTCTGCTCTTCCGGAGAAAGAAAGCTGCTTAGCATGACATAGACAGTCTGACAGCTTGAAAAACAGTAGCCCTTCAGATTCTTATAGCGAGATGTCTCCTGAACAACCACATTCAGGCCTGCAAGAATCTCAAAGGGATCCCTGGTATCAAAGCGTCGGACCAGTTTTTCTACTTTCTGATAAATAGCATCGTTCAAATGATCACCTGCTTATTCTTCGTTGTTACGGTACTTCTTAGGGGTAAACTTCTTCGCACGCTTCTTGGAGTCGAGATAGAGTATCTGAATCTCGTCCATAAAGGCAGTTTTATCCTCGTCGGATAAGTCACCCCCAGCAAACATGGCTGCAGCCTGTTCAAGGATGATCTGCGCCTGTTTTGCTCCTCGAGGGCCATACTCTTCGGTTGTCTGTGTGATAAATGCTGCATTCTCTGTAAGGAGATAATCGGTATCACAACCGAAAAAATCTGCCAGTTTTCCATAAAGCTCACGCTGTTTTGGGAATCGGTTTTCGTTCTCCCAGCCTCGGATGGTTCGCAGAGAAACGCCGATGGCACGGCCAAGGTCTGCCTGGGAAATGTTACGTTCTTTTCTTAATTCTTTAATCTTTTCGCCGAAAGTCATGGGAATACCTTTCTATATGTAATCGTTGTTGTTGCATGTGTTGTTGTATGGATATGGGCAAATAAATTGCCTGTTATTTCAAAACTATCTTGACAAGGGAAAATGTATTGCCTATAATGGGAAACACAAAAGGAAACTTACTTGCCTATTATACTACATGAAGTTGCCTCTTTTGTCAACGGAAAGAAGGTGAAACCATGAAAAGAGAAGATGAAAGTACCTGTATCTGTATCGATTTAAAGTCTTTCTATGCGTCAGTAGAATGTGTGGAACGGGGGCTGGATCCATTTGTCACGAATCTGGTTGTGGCAGACCCGGAACGATCCAAATCCACCATCTGTCTGGCAATTACACCGGCCATGAAGAGCCTTGGCATAAAGAATCGATGCCGTGTACATGAGATCCCGGAAAGTGTGGAATATATTACCGCTGTTCCAAGGATGCAGCTCTATATCGACTATTCAGCCTGGATCTACAGTATATATTTGAAGTTTGTGGCGCCGGAGGATATCCATGTTTACAGTATTGATGAATGTTTTATCGATGTTTCGAAATACCTGCGCTTATATAAGAAGAGTGCCAGGGAGATTGCCTCTCTCATGATGGAGGCTGTATATCGGGAAACCGGCATTACTGCGACAGCCGGTGTGGGAACCAATCTGTATCTGGCGAAGGTAGCCATGGATATTGTAGCAAAGCATGTGGATGACCACATTGCAGTGTTGGATGAGATTTCCTTCCGGGAGAAGCTGTGGAATCACAAACCATTATCAGATTTCTGGGGGATTGGCGGCAGAACCCAGCGCAAGCTTGCCCAGTATGGCATGAACACCATGGGAGATATTGCAATGGCATCTCTCACATTGGAAAACTGGTTTTTTAAAATGTTTGGCGTGGACGCTGAGCTGATGCTGGATCATGCATGGGGCTATGAACCTTGTCGCATGGAAGATATTAAGAATTACCGATCGAAGATGCACAGCCTGTCTTCCGGACAGGTTCTGATGCGCAATTATGAATATGAAGAAGGAAGAGTGATTGTAAAGGAGATGACGGATGCACTGGTTCTGGATTTGGTAAGGAAGGGTGTGACAACAGACTCCCTGTCCCTCTGGATTTCCTATGACCACAAGACAGGGCATCCAGGTTCCGGCGGCACCGTAAACCTTGGCTATGGAACGAACAGTTCGGAGAAGATTATTAAGGCAATTGATGAGTTATATACGAAGATTACAAACCCTTATTTTGGAATACGAAGGGTGAATATTACAGCCAACCGGATTGTTTCAGAGGGCTACAGACAGTTTGATCTGTTCAGCAGTCCGGAGAGACAGACAAAAGAACGAAGCCTGCAGAATTCCATTCTGGAGGTAAGAAAAAAATATGGAAAGAATGCATTGCTGCGGTGTGCGAATCTGTTGGAGTGTTCCACCTATATTGAACGGAATAACCAGATTGGCGGTCACCGGGCATAAGGAGTAGGATATGATGGAGTATAAGAAGAAATTAAGAGAATATGAAGAACTGGTTTACAGGCCGAGACCGATTTATCATCACCATAGAATGGAGACTGCCCACAGAGCGAAACAATTTGCACCCTTTGCGGCACTACGAGGCTTTGAAACAGCAGTGGGAAGTAAGGATGGCACCTTTTGGCAGATGGAATTACTGGAACATCCACTGGAGGAGCTGGAATCAGTATATGTGGAGGAAGCATAAAATATCTTAAGGGTCCGGCAAAGCGGACCGCAGAAGATCATATTAGATTTGATTTAGATAATGTGGAAGTGTCTTAATGCATGAAGGATACCGCCGTCATCAGAATTTTTGGTAACATAATCGGCAGCAGCCTTTACCGCTTCGGAACCATTCCCCATGGCAACACCGATGTGAGCGAATTCGATCATATCCTGATCATTTCCGCTATCTCCAAAGGCCATGGTCTCGCTGATATCGATACCAAAATGTTCGCACATTTTTTCGATTCCCTTGGTTTTTCCGCCATCGGCAGGGATGATATCCACCCCAATTTCATTCCAACGGACAAACCGGCAGTTTGGAAGATTACTGATCAGGGCGCTGGCCTCCTCATCATTGACGTAGGCACTGACCTGATAGATTGGATTGCCTTTATATTCAGATACTTCCAAAGGAGGGAAGTTTAACTTGTCACGGAACTTCTGTGCGCGTCCATTGGAAGTGTTGGTATATTTATGTTCAAACTCTGTCATTACAAGAGAGACCTCACGTTGATTGAAGAGCTCTACCAGAGCGTCGATATCTTTGCTTAAATCATATTCATAGATAATATTGAGGTTTTGATCTACACAGGCCTGTCCATTCAGAATGACGTAACCATCAAAATCAAGATTTTCACGGGTTACGATATTCAGATCCGGAAGATAACGTCCAGTTGCAACAAAGATGCGAATTCCTTTTTCCTTTAACAGGCGAAGAGCGAGACGGGTATCTTCAGGAATGATTGTTGTGCCAAAAGCGGTTAAAGTACCATCAATATCAAAAAATACTGCTTTTATCATAATTCATTCGTCCTTTCCTATTCATAATACAATAATAATTCTGTCAAAACAAGAAAGCGGTAATAGAATCGCATATATTGTTATGATACAATAATAATGTCGCTTGGGTCATTTCAAGTGACGATTTAGAATCAGGATGAATATAGTATTGATATATAAAGGAGAAGAACAGGATGAATACAGTTTTGGCAAATGGAATGAGCATTCCAAAGATTGGACTTGGCGTATGGGGTACCAACGGCGAAGAAGCAGCACATGCAGTGGAATGTGCATTAAAGTGTGGGTATCGCCATATTGATACAGCCGCATTTTATAAGAATGAAGAGCAGGTTGCAGAAGGCATCAGAAGAAGTGGTGTGGCAAGAGAAGACATCGTAATTGCAACAAAGGTATGGTTCGATGACATGATCGATGAAGCAAGTGTCCGTAAAGCATGTCAGCAGAGCTTAGAGAAATTAGAAACAGATTATATTGATTTATATATTCTTCATTGGCCACTGAATAACTATGTGGAAAGCTGGAAAGCATTAGAAAAGCTTTATGAAGAAGGCAAAGTAAGAGCCATTGGTGTCAGCAACTTCCAGAGGCATCATATGGAAGAACTGTTGAAGGCTGCAAAGATCAAACCGATGGTGAATCAGATTGAGATCCACCCTACTTTTGGGCAGACGGAGCTAGTAGAATATTGTCAGGAGAAAGGAATCATGGTAGAAGCATGGGGACCTCTTGGCAAGGGTGCAGATCTGACCAACGAAGCAATTGGAACAATTGCAGACAAATATGAGAAAACTCCGGCACAGATTATTTTAAGATGGCATCTTCAGAGAGATACCCTGATTATTCCAAAATCTGTGACAGAATCCAGAATTATTTCAAACAGAGATATCTTTGATTTTGAGCTGACAGAGGAAGACATGGCAGTGATTACTGCGCAGGAAACCCATAAAACCAACCGTGGCTATATGGAAGACTATACATGGGAATAAGGATTAGAGGAGATATAAACTATGCGAAAAGAATGGTGGCACGATAAAGTTGCCTATCAGATCTATCCAAAGAGCTTTAAGGATACCAACGGAGATGGAATTGGTGATCTTCCAGGTATTATTGAAAAACTTGATTACTTAAAGGATCTCGGAGTGGATATTGTGTGGATTTCTCCTATCTTTTGTTCTCCGATGGTGGATAACGGATATGATATTTCCGATTATTATGATATTGATCCGATGTTTGGAACGATGGAAGATATGGATCGCTTGCTAGAGGAAGGGAAGAAACGTGGAATCTCCATCTTACTGGATTTGGTTGTAAATCATTGTTCCAGTGAACATGAATTATTTAAGAAAGCAATGGCGGATCCAGATGGACCATATGGAAGTTATTTTTATATTCGCGACGGAAAGGATGGGCTTCCACCGAACAACTGGAGATCCTATTTTGGACAGAGTGCCTGGGATAAAGTACCGGGTTACGATAATAAATTTTATTTGCATTCCTATGCACCAGAGCAGCCAGACTTAAACTGGGAAAACCCAGAAGTGAGAGAACGCATATATGATATGGTTTGCTGGTGGATGGAAAAAGGCCTTGGAGGCTTTCGAATTGATGCCATTATGGATATTAAGAAGGATCTGACCTGGCAGGATATGCCAGTGGATGGACCGGATGGCATGGGAGCAATCTATAAGATCAATCAAAAGGTAAAGGGAATTGATGAATTCCTGCACGAACTTCGAAGCCGCTGTTTCCAGCCATATGATGGCTTTGGTATTGGGGAAGTGCTGAATACCAATGAAGAGACATTGAAAAAATCTATTGGAGATCATGGATTTTTCTCTTCTATTTTTGCCTTTGAGCCATGTCACGTATACCGAAAGGGCGAGAATTTTACGACCTATGACTTTCCGATTGATTTCCATGAGTGGAGAGAGAAGACATTTCAGAACCATGAATTGATTGGAGATATTGGATTTGAAGCCAATCTGATTGGCAATCACGATCAACCAAGGGGTGCATCCCTCTTTATTCCAAAGGAAGATTATGGATTTAACAGTGTATCTGCACTTGCAACCATTATTCTCTGCCAGAGAGGGCTCCCGTTTATGTATCAGGGTGAAGAAATCGGTATGACCAATAGAGAGCACTGGTCCAGAGATGAGTTTGTAGACAGTGCGACGATCAATAAATTCGAACTCCTGGAACAATGGGGATTTGAAAAGGATCGAATCGATACAGTGATGGCAACCCATTCCAGAGATAATGGAAGAACTCCTATGCAGTGGGATGATTCACCGAATGGAGGTTTTACTACAGGAACTCCATGGTTAGTAGTCAATGAAAACTACAAAGAGATTAATGTGGCAGCTCAGGAGAAAGAATACGGCTCCATTTTGAATTTCTATAAGAGACTGATTGCATTTCGTAAGTCAGAAGAATACAAAGAGATACTGACCTACGGAACGATTACACAGATTTATGGCCAGTATGATTATGTCTTTGCCTATCGAAGAGCATTGGACAACCGATGTTTAGATCTCATCTGCAATTTCTGTGGAAGAGAGCAGGTTATTGAGCTGACAGAAGAATATGAGAATGTGATTTTCGTGAATCAGGAGCAGACAACCATGATCGGCAATCGAATTGTGTTAAAACCATATGAAGTTGTGGTTTTTGAGAAGACAATTACTGTATAGTCTCCCAATTGACGCATGGAAAAAAGGCATATATAATGAATGAAAGATGGAGACAGACTTCATTTTACTATAGAAAAGGAGTTATAGATTATGAGCAAAACAAAAGTCTTTATAGATGGTAGTGTTGGCACTACCGGCTTAAGAATTTTCGAACGTTTCTCTGTGAGAGACGATATCGAATTATTACAGATTTCAGAAGAACTTCGTAAGGATCCAGAAGAGATTAAGAAGTTTATCAATGCATCCGATGTTACATTTTTATGTTTACCAGATGCGGCTGCAAGAGAAGCAGTTGCTTTATGTGACAATGAGAATGTAAAAATCATCGATACTTCCACAGCGCACAGAACAGCAGAAGGATGGGCATATGGTTATCCTGAACTTTCTCCAGCACACAGAGACGCCATCAAGAATGGCAAGAGAATCGCTGTTCCAGGATGTCATGCAACTGGATTTATTACTCTTGTATATCCATTGATCGCGAACGGTATTATGCCAGCAGATTATCCTGTTTCTGCATTCTCCTTAACAGGCTACAGTGGTGGCGGTAAAGGAATGATCGCAGAATATGAAGGAGAAGACAGAGACAAAGAGCTTGATTCTCCACGTGCTTATGGCGTATCTCAGATGCATAAACATCTGCCAGAGATGCAGGCAATTACTGGTCTTAAGAACAAACCAATCTTCACACCGATCGTTGCAGACTACTACAGCGGCATGTTAGTATCCATTGGTTTATTCACAGATTTATTAAGTAAGAAAGTGACACCTGAAGAAGTGCATGCAATGTTTGAACAGCATTATGCAGGTGAGAAATTCGTAAAAGTAATGCCATTTGGTGCAGAAGCAGAAACAAGAAACTTCATAGGAAGCAACAACTGTTCCGGATGGGATGGAATTGAAATCTACGTAACAGGTAATGAAGAACGTATTATGGTTTCTTCCCGCTTTGATAACCTCGGTAAAGGTGCATCTGGTGCCGCAATCCAGTGTTTGAATGTCATTCTTGGTTGTGATGAGGCAAAGGGGTTAAACTTATAATTTTTAGAGATCATTAACAGCAATCGTGAATAGGGGAAAAGAATATGAACATGAATGTTTTTATGCCAACAAGAGTCATCACCGGTAAGGGATGTGTTGTGGCGAATGCAGATGAATTTGCAAAGCTTGGTAAAAAGTGTCTTATTATGACTGGGAGAAATTCTGCAAAAGCATGCGGTGCTTTAGATGACGTGTTAGAAGCACTTGCAAAGAATGATATTGAATATGTAATCTATGATCAGATTGGCCAGAATCCATTATTAACAAACTGTATGGAAGCAGGTGTTCTTGCAGAAGCAGAAAACTGCGATTTCATCGTTGGTATTGGTGGTGGATCTCCACTTGATGCAGCCAAATGTGCAGCAGTATTTGCAGCAAACCCAGAGATGGACCGTGAAGGATTATACTCCTTAAAATGGCATATGGATCCAATTCCAATCATTGCAGTTGGTACTACAGCAGGAACTGGTTCTGAAGTAACCAAAGTATCCGTAATCACTGTTCCAGAAGGCCTAAAGAAGAGCTTCCACAGCGAAAAGGTATTCCCAGTAGTATCCTTTGGTGATCCAGCTTATACTATGACATTATCTGATGTATTTACAAAATCCACAGCAATCGATGCTCTTGCTCATTGCGTAGAAAGCTACTTCAGCCGTTATGCCAACGAAATTTCTCAGGCATATGCAGTTCAGGGTGTTCGTATCCTTATGGATCAGTTCAAAGCAATGATTGCTGTTCCAGATAAAGAACTCACTTTTGAAGATAGAGAAGCACTTTATAATGCATCCATCTACGGTGGTCTTGCGATCAACGTAACAGGAACCTGTGCTCCACATACTATGGGTTACTTATTAACAGAAAACTATAATGTACCTCACGGAGCAGCATGTGCAGCATTTATGCCAGCATTCTTAGCTTACAATCGTGAAATCATGCCAGCACTTTGTGATACATTCTACGGAGCAATTGGCGTGTCTGAAGAAGAATTTGAAGCAATCGTGAAGGCAGTATGTCCAGTATTCCCAGTAGAAATGACAGCAGAAGATGTTGTTGCAGCTCATCCAAGATGGGTAGGCAATGGCAGTATGGCAAAAGGCTGGGGAGATTTCAATGCTGAATTAGCAGACAAGATTCTGACAGACTTATATGTAAAATAGAAAAATAAGAAATCATTGAGCGCATATGTGACTCGCATATTTTCGAAGAATAATATGGGGCCAGATACAAGAGTAACTTTGTATCTGGCCCTTTTTACATTCATTCGTATTCACTTTCCACCGCAGGCTGGGCACCAGATGGATGCCTTCGGGAATTTGGCAATTCTTGTCTCCATGGTAAGTCCGTCAAAGACAAGCATGCGACCGGTTAATAGTTCACCGATGCCTGTGATATATTTGATGGCTTCTAATGCCTGGATAGATCCGATGACGCCTACAGCAGGGCCGGTAACGCCCACATCTGCATTGTTTGGCACATCACCTTCTGCCGGTACATCTTCAAAGATGCAACGATAGCATGGACCCTGTCCTGGAACATAAGTCATTACTTGTCCATTGAAACGGATGACACCGCCATGACAGAATGGCTTACGAAGCTTTACGCAGGTATCATTGATCAAAAATTTGGTTTCAAAGTTATCGACGCAGTCGATTACAAAATCGTAATCGTTGATGATGTCCTGGATGTTGTCCGGTGTCAGAAAATATGGGTAGGTCACGACATTTACTTCCTCATTTAAGGCAAGCATGGATGCTTTGGCAGATTCTGCTTTATTGACACCCACACGTGAGAATGGATGCATGACCTGGCGATGGAGGTTGCTGACACTGACCTCATCTGCATCGGCAATGCCGATGGTTCCAATGCCTGCTCCGGCAAGATAGAGAGCACATGGCGTGCCAAGCCCACCTGCTCCAATGATCAATACACGGGCGCTGGAGAGCTTTTCCTGACCTTCCGGGCCGATTTCGGTAATTATCATCTGTCTTGCATAGCGTTCGGAATTAAGAGAATCTGACTGTATATTCTTTTCTAAATCCATCTTAGCGTCCTCCCTTCATATATTCGCTCATCATACAGATGCCATCTGCTCCTGCTTCCACGCAGAGATGAGCATTATCCGGATGGATGCCGCCAAGGGCATAGATTTCCATAAAAGGAAGCATTCCATCGTGGGTTACGTCGCATACTTCGCGAAGGTAAGCCAGTCCACGAGGCTCCAATCCTTCTTTACAGGCTGTTTCGAAGATATGACTGGCAGTGACATAGGTGGCACCAAGGCCACGGGCAGTCATGGCTTCCTCCACAGAATGGGTGGAGACGCCAATGGTCTTAAAATACTGGCGGTCCGATAAAGACAGCTTCATAAAATCCCGCATGGTCAGATGAATATGTGGATAGTTTAAGCGTTTTGCCACAGAGGTAAAGGTGTGAAGGATGCATTTGACGCCGCCATAATAGCAGATTTTTAATACTTCATAAGCGAGGGCATAATATTGTTCCTCCGTCAGATTCTTCTCCCGAAGAATGATCAGATCGACCTGTCCCGATGCGACAATACGGTTAATTGCAGTAAGGAGAGACGCTGTGTCTCCCCCTGCTAATTGTTTATTGGTTATACAGATATTCTTATACGTATACATAGTCATTTAATACAGGCTGAAGGCCTTCGCCGGAGATGTCATCGTACATCTGGTCAAAGCTTCGGCTGTCAGCGATTTCGAACTGTTCATCACCAGCGTCTGCTTCCTGTTCGCCATTGTATTTTTCGTCATGGTCGCCGATTCCGGTAGAAACGCCGGCAGATACTTTCGTTGCAGCAATCTTGATGATACCATCTCGGAAATGTTTTTCTTCACGGGAGGAAACTGTGATTCCGACGAATGGCATGAAGATACGGTAAGCACAGAGAATCTGGCATAATTCCTTTTCGTGTACGTCTAATGGATTGATCTTATCATTGTTGATGATCGGACGAAGACGTGGACAGGAAAGAGAGAACTCTGCGTGAGGGTATTTTCTCTGAAGGAAATATACGTGGAGTGCACTTGCGAGGGCGTCCTTTCTGAAATTGGAAAGACCTAGTAATGCGGAGAATCCTACGCCACGCATGCCGCCCATTAAGGCACGTTCCTGTGCTTCGAAACGGTAAGGCCATACACGTTTGTGTCCCATCAGATGTAAGGTTTCATATTTATCAGCATCGTAGGTTTCCTGGAATACAGTGATATAATCTGCACCGCATTCGTGAAGATAAGCATATTCGTCTGTGTTGACCGGATAGATTTCAAGACCTACGTTACGGAAGTACTTGGTTGCTAATTTACATGCTTCGCCGATATATTCCACAGGGCTGGCCATGCGGCTTTCACCGGTGAGCATCAGGATTTCTTCGATACCTGAGTCGGAGATGATCTTCATCTCTTTTTCGATTTCGTCATAATTTAATTTTTTACGGTTGATGTCGTTGTAGCAGTTGAATCCGCAGTAGATACAGTAGTTCTCACAATAGTTTGCAATGTAAAGCGGTGTGAAGATATATACTGTATTCCCAAACTGTCTGCTGGTTGCACGCTTTGCTTTCTGGGCCATCTCTTCTAAAAATGGAGCTGCAGCAGGAGATAACAATGCTTTGAAATCTTCGATGGTACAGCGGTTGGAAGATAACGCACGGCGTACATCGACAGCGGTATAGCTGTCCGGATCATAGGAATTCATCTGAGACATGACTTTATCCATAATATCGGATTCGATGCGTTCCATACCTTCCATGTATTCCATGTGATTGGTACGGAAAGATGGATCCTGTTCTAAACGATGCTTGTTGGCAAGGGCTTTCTCGCTTAACTTGCCGGAATCAATAAAAAACTGATTTTCTGCCATGATGTCACCCCTAGTCTCTTAAAAATCCGGTTAATGGGTCGGATGCGGATGCGCCACGTTCTAATACACGGCCAAGTCCTGCAAGGTAAGCAGCACGACCAGCTTCGATTGCAGATTTGAATGCACCTGCCATGGCTGGAATGTCTCTTGCAGTTGCGATCGCTGTGTTGGACATGATTGCTGCAGCACCCATTTCCATTGCTTCACAGGCTTCGGATGGTTTACCAATACCGGCATCTACGATGATTGGCACGTCGATTTCATCGATTAAGATCTGGATGAAATCCTTTGTAGCAAGACCTTTGTTGGATCCGATTGGAGCAGCAAGAGGCATAACTGCAGCTGCGCCAGCTTTTACAAGCTCGCGGGCAACATTTAAATCAGGGTACATGTAAGGAAGTACCACAAAGCCTTCGTCAGCTAAGATTTTGGTTGCTTTGATGGTTTCGTAATTGTCAGGAAGTAAATATTTGCTATCTTTCATGATTTCAACCTTTACGAAATCACCACAGCCAAGTTCTCTGGACATTCTGGCAATACGAACGGCTTCCTTGGCATCACGTGCACCGGATGTATTCGGTAATAAAGTTACGTTGTCTGGGATAAAATCTAAGATGTTTTCTGTGTCTTTTGTATTGGTTCTGCGAACGGCAAGAGTGATGATTTCTGCACCAGCATTCTCTACTGCAGCCTTAATTAATTCTAAGGAATATTTGCCGGAACCTAAGATAAAACGGGAGTGGAATTCTTTGCCACCGAGCATAAATGTATCATTATTCATAATAATAGTGCACCTTTCTTATATACGATTATTTGTGTGTTCTTTTTGTTTTGTTGCTACAAATTGATCAGCCGCCACCAACAAGGCTCACGATTTCAACCACATCTCCGGAATGTAAGATGCAGTTTGCATACTGAGACTTAGGCACGATCATTTCATTGCATTCCACAGCAATACGCTTTGGATTATATCCATTCTCTTCTAAATAAGTGAGAAGTGGTAGCTCTGTCGCATCAACCTGTGTACCATTGATTTTGATCATCCTCGTTGATCCTCCTAATATGAAAATTTGCAGCGCCTTCATCGTATAATCAGATGATATTTGACAGATGATCAGGTTTCTGTCAAATTTTATTAAGCGATAAAAGGTGGTGCTCCCAATTTACCGCATAAAAAATGCCATACTTTTGTCTGGATAGAGCTCCTAACGTTAAAGTACAGCGTTCGTAAAATCAATGTATTCCCTACGTTGGCATTATCCAAATCAGGTTCTGGGTCAAGACAAATGTCTACTCTCAGCCTGCAATGCAAGCTCCCCTTGTATGAATCTATACTTCATTATACCCTATGCACAAAAAAATACAAGTATGTTATAATGAATTATTGGAGGAAAACATATGAGTTATATTACAACCTTTACCGGAAAACACGTATATCCCTTAGAACCAACAACTGACATGATTGACATCTTAGATATCGCCCATGCCTTATCCCTGATTGGCCGCGCCAACGGACATTTCGCCCATTTTTACAGCGTGGGACAACACAGCATTGCCTGCGCGAAGGAAGCAGCCATGCGTGGATACAGCAGACAGGTCCAGCTTGCCTGTCTTCTCCATGATGCCAGCGAAGCCTATCTGTCCGACGTGACCAGACCGATCAAGCATGAATTACAGCGTTACTTAGAGGCAGAAGCAGTACTGCAGGAGATGATCTATGGCAAATACATCCCTCAGAAACTGACAGAAGCAGATCGGGCGCTGGTTCGTGAAATCGATGACGATATGCTGTCCTATGAATTTCATGCTTTGATGCCGGAAGACCTGATGGGAGATCGTTATCGGAAGGTAAGTTGTGATATGCATATGGAGTTTCGCAGAATGGATGAGGTGGAGGAAGAATTCCTGCAGTTGTTCCATTCCTTAAAGGGGGTTAAATAATATGCCATTTCGTATTGTACATAATGATATTATAAAGATGGAAACAGATGCCATCGTGAATACATCCAACCCATTGCCTATCTATGCGCCGGGATCTGATTCTGCTGTATATAACGCAGCAGGGATTGATCTGCTTTTAGCAGAGAGAAAAAAGATTGGTCCCATGGAACGAGGACAGGCTGCAATCACACCGGGATTTCATCTGCCTGCCAAGTATATTATTCACACCGTAGGACCTGCTTATATTGACGGGCGCCATGGAGAAGCAGAAGATTTAGCAGCCTGCTACAGGAATTCTCTTCATGTTGCCAGAAGAAAGGGACTTCATAGCATCGCATTTCCATTGATTTCCACAGGTGTTTATGGCTATCCAAAGGGAGAAGCCATGAAGATTGCTATTTCTGAGATTAATGCTTTTCTCATTGAGCATGATATGGATGTGTTTTTGGTGGTATTCGATCAGGAATCCCGCCGTATCTCCGATCAGCTGTTTGCAGATATTGATTCCTACATCGACAGACACTATGTGAAAGAGAAATTAAAGGAAGAATACTGGCTTCCAGAAGACAATATAATCTTTGAAGAATTCTCAGAAGAATTCCCAAATACTGTTTCATCTGTATTTCATTCAGTGAAGGAGAAAACATCAAAGCCAAAACCGCCAGCAAAGCCGAAACAGGTAAAGCAGAGACCAGCAAAGCCAAAACCAATTGGATCTGACTCCATGAGTTTGGATGCATTGCTCAGTCGGTCTGAAGAAACATTCAACCAGATGATGTTTCGATTCATTCAGGAAAAAGGAATGACCAATCCAGAGGTTTATCAAAAGGCCGGTGTAAGTAAGAAGCTCTTTTCCAAGATTAAGAATGATGTGGATTATCATCCAAGCAAGAAAACCGTATTTGCCTTGGCTCTTGGCCTGGAGCTGAATATCGATCAGACGAGAGATTTTCTTCTTCGTGCCGGTTATGCCATCAATCCCAGTGATAAATTCGATCTGGTGATGCAGTATTTTATTGAACGACAGTTTTACAATGTAATCGATATCGAGATTGCACTGTATGAACACAATCTGCCACTGCTTCATGATTAGAGAAAAATTTTGAAATAAAATGTAAAGGTCGCCTGCAGGGTGACCTTTTGTATTTTTTCTTATTCTATAATTAGCTCAACAAGAAAAGTTAACAAACATTAGGAGGTAATGATTATGAATAAGAATTTAACAGAAATCGTTTTTATTTTAGACAGAAGTGGAAGCATGGGTGGTTTAGAGAAGGATACCATCGGAGGATTCAACGCTCTGATTGCACAGCAGAAAAAGGAAGAGGGCCAGGTGCTCGTATCCACAGTTCTTTTTGATCATGAGGCAGAGGTGCTTCACGACAGAGTAACTCTTGACAGTATTCGCCCAATGACTGAGGAGGAGTATTATGTACGTGGATGCACCGCTCTTTTAGATGCCCTCGGTGGTGCAATCCATCATATCGGTAACGTACACAAGTACGCTCGTCCGGAAGATGTTCCAGCGAAAACCATGTTCGTCATCACAACTGATGGTTATGAAAATGCAAGCAGACGCTACACTTACGATAAAGTAAAGCAGATGGTACAGCGTCAGCAGGAACACTATGGCTGGGAATTCCTTTTCCTTGGCGCCAATATGGATGCCATCAATGTTGCCAACAACTTCGGCATCAAGGCAGACCGTGCAGTAACCTATGAATGTGATGCAGAAGGCACTGCACTCAACTATTCTGTATTAAGCGCAACCATCTCCAAGGTAAGAAGCAGCAAAGCCGCAAGCGCATGCGAAGCTATGAATATGGAATGTAATGAAAGCTGGAAGGCAGACATTGACCGGGACTTTGCAAGTCGACATGGACGTTCCAATCGTTTTGACAAGTAACCGACCAAAGTTGTATGATAATGCTATGGATACATTAATAGCAAACAAATACAAAAGATTACAAAATTTTATACGTCAGTATGACCGTCTGGCAGTTGCATTCTCTGGCGGAGTTGATTCCACATTGCTCCTTAGAGTGGCAGTAGATACCCTTGGCCCGGCCAATGTACTTGCCGTTACAGCCAGATCCGGTTCCTTCCCGGAAAGGGAGTTTCACGAAGCAAAGGAATATTGTGAGATGTTGGGTGTGACACAGGTGATTTCCCATACCTCCGAACTGGATATTCCGGGATTTTTAGATAATCCACCGAACCGATGCTATCTGTGCAAAAAAGAAATCTTTGCAGGAATTGCAAAGCATGCAGCAGAGCATGGTTTTAGCGAGATTGTGGAAGGCTCCAACATGGATGACAATGATGATTACAGACCGGGCATGCGTGCAATCAGGGAACTGGGTGTGAAGAGTCCGCTTCAGGAGGCCGAATTATTCAAATCTGAGATTCGTGCCATCTCCAAAGAACTGAACCTTCCAACCTGGGAGAAGCCATCCTTTGCCTGTCTGGCGACCAGATTCGTCTATGGGGAACCGATCACTTCAGAGAAACTTCGTATGGTAGAGCTTGGCGAGGAAGCATTGTTTGATCTGGGATTTCATCAGGTCCGTGTGAGAATTCATGAAAGCCTCCATGGACATATTGCCCGAATTGAAGTATTTCCGGAAGAAATTGAGAAAATTGTCCGTCAGCCAGTGAGGGAAGCGATTACGAAAGCATTTGCCGAAATTGGATTCGCCTACACATCCCTTGATCTGACAGGATACCGCACCGGAAGCATGAACGAGGTGCTGACAGAAGCAGAGAAAACGAAAAACCAATAGTTAGGAGAACGTATGATTCCATTTGCAATTTTAAGTGGAACAATCATATATCGAAACGAAAAAAGCCTGGAGATCCGTGTGCTGGATCTGTCGGTGGACGGATTCACCTTCAGGCTTTCAGGAAGAGACGAACCGACTGCAGAAAATCCTGTGGAGCGGATTCGTCTCCATTTTTATGAGCAGAGTAAGGCGCCCCTCTGGTTAAATGCACCCGCCGATTTCACACTTTGTTTAGAAGAACGGCAGGATTTTTATGCTATTTACCGTGTGTATGTGGAAAACAGGGAATATGTGAAACTGGCCCAGGGTTTGATGAAGCGATATCTGACTTATATCGATTGGAAGCTTTCTGGTGATGATGTGGCCATGTCCCACGAACTGGTGGGCTATCCGAAGGATCAGGAGGATGTCTTCCCAGCAGATTTTGACACTTTAAGAAGAAAACAGCTTTTTGGCAGAGAGCCAGATGAACTGTGGAAACAGCAGATTCGCAGCACGGAGGAAATTGGTGTTGTGCTGGATTCTGATTTTAATTGCGAGGATATCATTCTTCCGCTGGGTATTGAACAAGATATGATCACCCATGCATATATCGGCAATCAGTTCTGTTCCCATCGGTTTCCGAAGGATGAAGTGTTAAAATCACAGATTGAATGGGCTAGGAAAGCGGGAATGACGTCTGTTGTCTGCTTTGCACCGATATCCCAGGGACGCATGGCAGAGGTGGAAGAGATTCTGCAAAAACTCATACAATATGAAGTGCGGGAGTTAGTAGTCAATGACTGGGGATTAGCCCGTCTGATTTCGAAGGAATATAAAGGGCAGTTTGGGCTCATTATGGGCGTTTTACTATGCAAACGGAAGAAGGATCCGAGAATGGGATACAAACCGGAGGCGATAGAAGTGGCTGTCCGGGGCAACGAGGCATTCTATCAGAAGATTAGTGAGATGGGATTTGTGGCGGTAAGCGGAGAATCCTGTGGATATTCCTACGAACTGCCACCGATGCCTGTGGATTACTATCTGCCTTACTATCAGATCAACACGTCGGGCCATTGTACCCTTTACGCCATGTGCAAAAATGGCAGAAGGGATGCCCAGGAACCGGTAGAAGAATGTCCGGGTTACTGTCAGCAACAGGATGTGCTTTATCCGGAGCACCTTGGCATGGTGGGAAGATACAATTCCCTCTTTGGTTTTGATGAAAGAATACTTTTTGATGGAGAATATGCAACATGTGCAATCAGTCAGGGCGTAAGACGCCTGATCATGCAAACATTATAAAGATTACGGCAGGAATGGGGTCCATAGATGACTATATCCCCTTCGTGGAAGCAGGAGCGGACGAGGTATTCGTCGGATATGTGCCGGAGCGCTGGCAGCTGAAGTATGGGATACATGCTCCGTTAAACCGTCGAGAGGTGCGCAATTACAATGTGCAGATTGGCTCCCTGTCGGAACTTCGCATTCTGAAAGACATGGTGGAGGTTTATCAGGTTCCTGTAACCATCGCTCTCAATGCCCTTTCTTTTGGGAAGGATCAGTACGAAATCATAAGTCAGATTGTCAAGGACTGCGTGGCGGAAGGGTTCTGCTCTTTTATCGTGGCAGATCCTGCACTTTTGGTGTTTTTGAAGGGATTTCTGAAAGAAGAGAGTCTGTCTGAAGATATTCGCATCCATGTGAGTGGAGAAATCGGGGAGATGAATGGGCCGATGATCGACTTTTGCAAAGAGCTGGGTGCAGAGCGCATCATTTTTCACCGAAAAGTGACATTAAAAGATATGCAGGCGTGTATTGCGAGGAATCCGGAGGTGGAATACGAGGCATTTGTATTAAATGAGATGTGTCATTTTCACGGGGGATTCTGCAACAGTCTCCACTGTGATGAGCTTTGCCATATGTGCCTGGTGCCTTATTGCCTGAGTGGTGAAAGAGAAGGGAGCGCTGTAACAGAAGCGAGCGGAGAGGAAAAAACGCTCGTTGAAACAGGAACAACCGCCGAAACAGACCCTGGTAATCAGCTCGTCGGAGCAACCGGCTGTGGTATGTGCGCCATCTATGACATGATAAAGATGGGTATGACCCATGTGAAGTTAGTGAGCAGGGGCAACTACGCCCAGGATACTATCCGTGATATCAAAGCACTGAAGCTTGCCATTCAGATTGCCGAAGCAGCTGAATCTGCTGAAGCATATAAAAAAGGCATGAAAAAACAGATTTTCCCTAAGGACTGTTCTCATGCCTGTTATTATCGTGATGAAATTGAATAAAAATTAATAAATATCTTCCATATCAAGAACGATCTGTTCTACGGAAATCTGCTTATTCTTGATTTCCATGATGGCAAATGTTGGTGGTGCGCCATAACGTGGACGGCCAACGGAACCAGGGTTGAACCAGAGTCTGCCATTTCTCCATTCGTTCTGCCATACGTGGGTATGTCCGTGAACCACTACGTCAGCCTGTGTGAGCAGTCTGCCGACATCCCAGTTGTCATGAACCATTAAGAATGTAAGGCCGCCAATGTCAAAAAGCTGTCTGCTTTTTACCTTAAATGCCCATGGATCGTAATCACAGTTACCACGTACCACGATCAGCTGACGGCAAACCTGTCGCAGCTCGTCTAAAATCCATTCACTTGTCACATCGCCTGCGTGAAGAATATAATCACAGCCGGTGAGATGTTTCGTTACAACGTCCGGAAGAACCCCGTGTGTATCAGATAAGATACCGACACGAATCACTTCATTATTCTTTGTATTACTCATATATAAATCCCCATGTTTATTAATAATTGAAAGTTTATGTTTGAAAATGTTCATAGTTTTAACCTGTTTGTAGTATGACTTATAGTATAGCATAGGAATCGAAAAAATCATACGAAAATTTTGGTTAACTATATATCGAATGATGGTTGACAATTAGGGCTGTTATGGTATACTGGTTGACAATTAAAATAGTGAGGTTGACAATTATGAAAGATAATAGAAACAAAAGCAGCAGAACATTTTCAACAAAAGATATCGTAATGATCGGTATGTTCGCAGCCGTAATGGCTGTCATTTCCCAATTGCAGATTCCTACTCCCGGCGGCGTTCCAGTGACCATTCAGGTTTTTGGGGTTGCATTGATCGGTAGCGTGCTTGGCTCTAAGAAGGGCTTTATGACACTGATCGTTTATATTCTGATTGGTGCAGTCGGAGCGCCAGTATTTGCCGGAATGCAGGGAGGCCTGCAGGTATTAGTCGGAACAGCGGGTGGATACATCTGGGGATGGCTCATTATGGTACTTTTATGCGGCATTCGACCAGGCTTTCAGAATACAAAGACCAATGTGGGCATCACACTGGTGGCAGCAATCATCGGTCTCTTGATCTGTGAATTCTTAGGCGGCCTTCAGTGGTCCCTTCTTACAGCGACAGACTTAAAGACGATTGCCATCTATTCCTTTACAGCATTCATTCCAAAGGATATTGTCATTACAATTTTAGGCATTTTGATTGGAAGACCGATGAGAAAAATTGTGGAATAGTACCAAAAAGCGCATGGATATGCAGTTTTTCATACAAAATCTTCATGTTTTATGTTAGAATAAAAGTTACGAACGACATAATGAGGATATAAAACGCATACGGGAGAGATTTTTATGAAAAACTTAAAGTATTTACTGGTAGTTTGTATGCTGGTTGGATGCATGTTAGGGATTAATCCACAGAGTGTATCTGCAGCGGCATTGAAAGCGAAGATTTCCACAGATTGTGCGGGAAGTGCAATGATCGGAGATCAGATTTTAGTAAAGGGAAGCTATGAAGGTGGATCCGGCGCAAAGCTTTACAAGTTCCGTTATAAGCTTGGCACTGGTGAGAAGGTTACATTTGCCCCATATGGAACAGCGAAGAAAGCATACTTTACTCCATCTGCCAACGGAGAGTATACTTTATACTGTTATGTAAAGGACGGCAAAGGCGTGGTTGCAACCAAAACAACCAAGGTAACAGTTGCGAATCTGAAGACAACCATCAAACCAAAGAGCGAAGGATATGTCAACAACAAGATTACCATCACTGGCAGTGCGACAGGTGGATTTGGCTTAAAAGAATATAAGATGACTTACACACTCAATGATGTGGTTACCACAGTGAAAGGATATTCTTCCACTGCAACTGCAAAATTCACACCGACAGAACCTGGTGACTATACATTGAAGGTCATTGCAAGGGATGCCAAGGGACGTAAGGCATCAAAGACCAAGCTTGTAACCATCAAAGAGTATGTGAACAAAGAGATGGAGCTTCGTCAGAATCTTGTGAATACTGCTATCGCTTGGTACGGCACCAAAGAAGGCAGCGCACAGCACAAGAAGATTGTAGATCTTTATTGTAATGAAAAGAACAACTGGTATCACGAATCCAATGGCAAATACGTATATGGGCATCTCGACCTTGGCAAATCAGAACGATATAAGGTTGCATGGTGTGATATCTTTGTAAGTGCATGCTTCATCAAGGCTGGTTATCAGTTAGTCAGCGGTGTGGAATGCGGATGTGAACGACATACCATCTTATTGAACAAGAAGCTTGCAAGCTGGGTTGAAGATGATGCTTATGTACCAACAACCGGCGATCTGATCTTCTATGACTGGGATGATAGTGGCAAGGGCGACTGTAAGGGCTGGTGTGATCATGTTGGCATCGTTGTCTCCTGTGATGGAAAGAACATCAAGGTAATCGAAGGTAATATGAGCGTGAAGAACGAAAAAGACCAGGTTGGCTATCGAACTATTAAAGTAAATGGCCGTTATATCAGGGGCTTTGGTGTTCCAAAGTATACAAAGCTTTTATCAAAATAGAAAGCTGAAATCTAAAATTTAATATATCGTTTCATAAAAAGTTCATAATAATACGCAATATAAAAGGCGTTGATCGTGGGATCAACGCCTTTCTTTATGCTTTAAAACTCTTTAAAATACTTAATTATTTGCTTTTTCCACAGTTGGAGCAGAAGTTACCAGTATTTACTGTTCCACAGGAGCATGTCCATTCATTGGAAGCTGGTTTTGCAGTTCCGCAGTTGGAGCAGAAGTTGCCAGTATTTACTGTTCCGCAGGAGCATGTCCATTCGTTGGCTACAGGTTTTGCAGTTCCACAGTTGGAGCAGAAGTTGCCTGTGTTTTCAGTACCGCAAGCACACTTCCATGTGTTTGCTTTTGCAGCAGCAGCCTGTTCTTTTTCTGCAGCAGCTCTTGCATATAAATCAGCTGTGTTGATGTTGCCTGCCTGGGAAGCCATGTTAAGTCCCATGAAGCCTGTCATAGCGCCTGCAGCGTTGTTAGCAGCTGCTTCCATAGCGTTAGCAGTAGCTTCTGTCATGATACCAGCAGCTACGTCTGCGTGGGATAATGCAGCAGCCTGTTCTAACTTCTTGATGCGGTCTTCGTCTTCTTTGGAAGCTGTTACGCTGTTGATACCAAAGGACCAAACCTGGATACCACGAAGCTGAATCCATTTTTTGGTTAATACTTCGTTTAATGCGTCTGCGATTTCTAATGTATGTCCTGGAAGGTAAGCATAGCGGATACCCTGTTCGGAGATTTTAGCGAATGCTGGCTGAAGTGCTGTTAATAATTCTGTCTTTAACATGGAGTCGATTTTATCTCTTGTGTAAACAGAAGCTACGTTACCGCATACGTTTGTGTAGAATAACATTGGGTTGATGATTCTGTAGGAGAATTCACCGTTGCAACGGATGGAAACTGTTGTGTCAAGGTGGATATTTTCCTGAAGAACACGGAATGGAACTGGGTTAGGAGTGCCATATTTGTTGCCAATGATTTCTTTTGTATTTACATAGTATACTCTCTGGTCTTTTCCAGGGCTTCCACCGAACTGGAAACGATCCCAGGATTCTCTGATGATACCGCTTAAGCCTTCGCGGAATGTGCCGCCGAAGATGGATGGAGAAGTTGTGGAGTCAAATGTATATACGCCAGGTTCTGCAGAAACGTCTAAGATTTTGCCATTTTCTACGATGAGTACACACTGACCTTCAGAAACTGCGATTGCAGAACCGTCAGAAATGATATTGTCTTCGCCATGTTTGTTGGAGGATCTCTTGGAGATACGCTTTACTCCTTTCGCTACTAACACATCTTCGTCTAAAGAATCGCAGTAAAAATATTCCTTCCACTGATCTGCGATTGTTCCGTTGATTGCACCGGAAATTGCTTTAATTAATCCCATAGTTTTTATCTTCCTTTCTTGTATATGTTTCCTTAATTATATTCGTTATTAAAAATTGCCGCCGCCGCTGGAATGGCCATGATAGCTGCCACCGCTGGACTCCTTCTCCTTCGGTTTTGCAGTTTTCTGTACGGTACGGTATAAGTAGATGTCACGCTTGGTTGCCAGATGGAAACTATCGTGATCTAAGTATTCAGAAGCACCAGTCTGACGCATACGGGTATTCATGGAGCGCTTCATGCCACCTACAGAGCCTCTTGCAAAGAGGAGAGAGAAAATGAAGGAGCCGCCGATACATGCCAGTGGATTGGCGTGCTTTTTCTTGTCCTTCTGATTTTCCAAATCTCTGTAATATTCACGCTCTGCGTCAGTTAAGTTGAGATGCTGATCTGCTAAAGTGATGTAATCGTGGAGCGCGTCATAGTAACGGCTGTCACTTAAGTCATCGCGAATTTCCTCGCCGATTGCCACACATTCGGAATTTAAGATCACATCGTCGATATCGCCAAATGTCATGATGTTCCACTGACGGTCTTCCATATCAATGACAAGCACGAGTCCGTTCTTGCTGCTTCCATAGCCCATCTCGTGATCATAAAAATACTGTTCTTCCCATTCGCGGATGTCCTTGCCGCCAATTTCGCTTGCGGTAACGATGCAAATGCTTGTCTTATTCTTTTCGCTGAGCTGGTAACTATAGTCTTCTAATTTTTCACGTTCCCCATTGCTTAACAGGTACGCATTATCATCAATTAGATCAGCGCCGGTAAGGGCAAATGCAGGTGCCGCCATAAGAAGCACGAAGCATGCAGCCAACAGGAGGGTTGAAATTCTTTTCATCATCTTCATCATAATAAAAATCCTCCTATTAACATGGAAAGAATGGATAAGATGACAGTTCCGATGGCAGTATATCGAAGCATATAGGTCTTGGAAAGACTTTCATCAACTGGAAGCTCTCCAACCATCTTGCCTGTCTGTCCATTGATGGCAAACTGATATTTCTTACCGTCATAAACAGTTTCAAACAGCCAGATTGGGAACAGCGCATATTTTACCTTTGGAACGGATGTATGCAGCTGACGGTTGATTGTTGTTACCGTATGATATCCATTCACGGTATTACGGATAACAGATTCTGCAGTGTTATAAAGTCTATGTCTTGCACGTTCATGGGCTTTGTCAGATTCTGTGTCATACTGACTGGTCTCATATCCGGACAGGAAGGAAGTCTTAAACTTCTGTGCCTTGGATACGTCGAATGGTTCGATGGATTCTGTGATGGTATCATCGATTTCGATGCTGCCATCTACCGGAATGTTGGCAAATGCCATTGTGCCGGCACGTTCCACGCGGTAAAAATCTGTTTCGGTATAATTATATTTGGAATCGGACCAGTGACGAATCGTGGTCGCGTCAAAGGTCATAGTAGCATCTGCGTCGCAGTCAAAGAGCCAGTAAGGTACATAATAACCCTTCAGGTTCTTCAAATAGCTTCTGTCATGGAAATCCTTTGGCAGAAGTTTCTTGCCCTTGCAGAAGCCTTCTAACATGCTCTTGGCCTTCTCGCTGCCAACAGCAAATGGAATAATCAGATCCGGCTCCACAAAACTTCCCTGTTCCACCGGGTTAATGATGACTACGTTGTCACAATAAGGACACTTGGTACTGATTGTATGATCATCGGCTTCCACTTCGCCGCCGCAGGATGGGCAAATGTATAAGCCATCAGCTTTCTTTTCGGCTACAGGGCCGTCTGTCTCAGGTCCCCAGTTGATATCTGGTTCATCTTCTCTACCTTCGGTTGCATGGTACTGTTCCATGGTTTCGAGTTCATATTCATTTCCACAGCTGTTACAGGATAACTTCTGTGTGTGTGGAGAGAAAATCAATGCGTCACCACAGCAGGGACACTTGTACTGTATCATGAGAAATTCACCCTCTTTCGTTTTGTTTATACCATTCTATTTTATCATAAAAACGTCATAAGTATTATGTATTTTGTGGATTTAAATATTAAAAATTGGTAAACTATAACTATTAGAATAATGGTGAGAAGGAGAAGAATTGATATGTTTCATGTAATAGATTTAGATAACTGGGTGCGAAAGGAACATTATATGTTTTTTCAAGGCAATGGTAAGATTGCACTGGACTATGCCATCACATCCAGAGTGGATGTGACACATCTCTATGAGGTGCACAAAGAAAAGGGATATAAGTTTTATCCATTGATTACCTGGTGTATCTTAAAGGCGGTCAATGAGGTGCCTGAATACCGTATGGGACTGAACGAAAAGGACGAACTGGGATACTGGGAATATGTGAATGCCAATTATACGGTATTTCATCCGGAGGATGGATCTTATTCTGATCTTTGGACCATGTGGAATGAAGATTTTGAGATATTCTATAATGATATGATTGCAGATATGAAGTGGGCAGAGGATAAGAGAGGATTAAATATCAAGCTAAATCCACCAGAAAATCTGGTCAACACCTCCAATGTCCCATGGATGGATTTTACCAGCTATATTCCGATCTTTAAGGGGGATCTTCCGATGAAACGATTCACCCCAAACATTGAATATGGCAAATATGTGGAGGAGAATGGAAGAAAGACCATGGCGCTTGCTGTCAGAGTTAACCACGGCGTGGCAGATGGTTGGCACACCAGCGAGTTCTATCGCAAACTGCAAATTATACTGGATAATTTCTAGCTATTGCAAAATAATTATATGAATTTTTACAGCACTCTCTTTAAGCTGTGCCTTTCTTTTGGCTGAAATTCGAAAAAACATTCATTTTAAGAAGTACTTACTGTTTTTGAGTCGAAGCCAAAAGAAAGGCACAGCTAAAAAAGAGGTGCTGTAAAACAACACCTCTTTTTCATGTATTATATAATTTTATTTCTTTTTCCAGGAAGCAACTTCAGCCTCAACTGTTGGCTGGAATCTCCTTACTTCTGCAACAATGACATTGGAGAGAAGCAGCATGGTAATTAAGTTTGGAATTGCCATTAACGCGTTGGCGATATCGGAGAAGTTCCAAACTAAATCGAGGGACTGTGTACAACCAAAGTATACAACGATGGAGAAACCGATACGGTAGATGATGTTGTACTTGTGAGAGTTGAATAAGTACTCCCAACCTTTTTCGCCGTGATATTCCCATCCAAGGATTGTGGAGAATGCGAATAAGATGATACCGATGGATACAATGTAGGAACCGAATGGTCCAAGAACAGTAGCGAATGCTGCCATTGTAATCTGAATTCCCTGTAATGGAAGTCCATCTGGACCGCATGTACCAAGTACACCGGAAGCTGCGATTGTTAAACCTGTTAATGTACAGATAACGATTGTATCAAAGAATGTTCCTGTTTCATTGATGTATGCCTGACGAACAGGGTCATCAGTTGTAGCAGCTGCAGCTGTGATGGCAGCGGAACCAAGACCTGCTTCGTTGGAGAATACACCACGGGCAACACCGAAACGGATGGAATTCATAACAGTAACTGTGATGACACCCATGACACCGCCACCGACTGCTTTTGGATTTACAGCCATGGTAAGGATTAAGTATACGCCATGAGGAATATTAGCAAAGTTACCAATGATAACGATAATTGCACAGATTACATAGAATACTGCCATACCAGGTACTACTACGGAAGAAATTCTAGAAATTGCTGAGATACCACCTAATACAATAACTAAAGTTAAGATGGTAAGAACGATACCGATCATGGACTTGGAAACGCCAAATGTCTGCTGAATGGAGTTGGAAATGGAGTTCGCCTGAGTCATGTTACCAATACCGAAGGAAGCAAGTACAGTAAAGAGCGCAAACATAAATCCTAAGAACTTACCGAGAGATTTGTTCTTTAAGCCGTTCTTCATTGTGTACATAGGACCACCGGACATTTCGCCCTGTTCGTTTACTTCACGATACTTGATGGCAAGCATACATTCTGCGAATTTGGAAGTTAAACCAAAGAATGCGGATACCCACATCCATACCAAAGCACCAGGACCACCTGCGAACATAGCAGTTGCAACACCTACGATATTACCGGTACCGATGGTTGCAGCAAGGGCAGTCATTAAAGCGGCAAATGGAGATACGTCTCCGTCACCACGTTTTGTAGTACGTGCTTCTTTACTGAGTACGCTGTGTAATGCGTAATATAAGTTTCTCTGTGGTAAAAATTTTAATCGAACTGTTAAGTAAATACCTGTTCCTACTAAAAGGATAAGCATAACCGGACCCCATACGAAGTCATCAATAGCAGATACGATTGCGTTGAGTTGATCCATGTTCATTTTCTATAGTCTCCTTTATTCTTGATCAGTGACGTGCATAAAACACAAATGTTTGCCTGTGGCAAACAGCACCTGTTAATTATATAAAGTTTTGTCCGCCCAGTCAAGACAATTAGTTTAATTTTGTATAATTAATTGCATGGGTGTATATAAATTTAAGGATAAAAAATAGAAAAAAATCAATTATAACAGAAAACAACAGAAAACGACAAAAAAGAACGAGGGCTTCGCAAAATTGCGAAGCCCTCGTTACATTGAGTATATATTATATAGGATAGATTAATTCGTAAATTATTTAGCCCATCCGAAGGAACACTTAACAGCTTTATTCCATCCAGCAAGTTTTTCCTGACGGAAGGATTCAGCCATATTAGCGTTGAATACTCTATCGATTTCCCAGTTAGCGATAACGTCTTCTTTGCTTGTCCAGTATCCAACAGCAAGACCTGCTAAGTAAGCAGCACCCATAGCTGTTGTTTCAACACATTTAGGTCTAGCAACGTCAGCGTTAAGGATGTCAGACTGGAACTGCATTAAGAAGTTGTTAGCGGAAGCGCCACCGTCAACTTTAAGAGCACCAAGTTTGATTCCAGAATCAGCTTCCATAGCGTGTAATACATCGTATACCTGATATGCAAGAGATTCAAGTGTAGCACGGATTACATGATATTTGTTAACACCACGTGTAATACCAACGATAGTACCACGAGCGTACTGATCCCAATGAGGAGCACCAAGACCTGTGAATGCAGGCACTACGTAACATCCGTTTGTATCTGGAACTTTAGTAGCCATGTATTCGGAGTCTGGAGAAGAATCTACTAATCTCATTTCATCACGTAACCACTGGATAGAAGCACCAGCGATGAAGATAGAACCTTCTAAAGCGTATTCAACTTTTCCATCTAAGCCCCAAGCGATTGTTGTTAATAATCCGTTGTTGGACATAACTGGTTTTTCGCCTGTGTTCATTAATAAGAATGCACCTGTACCATATGTACATTTAGCTTCACCAGGTGTGAAACATGTCTGTCCGAATAATGCGGACTGCTGGTCACCTGCAGCACCTGCGATAGGGATTGGAGCACCGAAAATAGATCCATCAGCGTTGCCGTATACGCAGCTACATGGTTTAGCTTCTGGTAACATGGATTTAGGAATGTTAAGTTCTGCAAGAATATCTTCATCCCATTCAAGAGTGTTGATATTGAATAACATTGTACGAGCAGCGTTGGAGTAATCTGTTACATGAACTTTACCTTTTGTAAGTTTCCAGATTAACCAAGTTTCAACTGTACCGAATAATAAATCGCCAGCTTCAGCTTTTTCTCTTGCTCCAGGAACGTGATCTAAGATCCATTTAACTTTTGTTCCAGAGAAGTAAGCATCGATTAAAAGACCAGTTTTTTCACGGATTGTGTCTGTTAAGCCTTTTTCTTTTAATGCATCAGCTGTGTCAGATGTTCTACGGCACTGCCATACGATTGCGTTGTATACAGGAGTTCCTGTAGTTTTATCCCAAACGATAGTTGTTTCACGCTGGTTTGTGATACCGATTGCTGCGATGTCCTGAGGACCAACGCCTAATTTAGTCATAGCGCCTTTTGCTACTTCATACTGTGTAGACCAGATTTCTTCTGGATCATGTTCTACCCAACCAGCTTCTGGATAAATCTGTGTAAATTCTTTCTGATCAACGGAGCAGATTTCACCTTTTTCGTTGAATAAGATACATCTGTTACTTGTTGTTCCAGCATCTAATGCCATTACGTATTTTGCCACGATAATTCTCCTTTCGTGATGCCACATCGTCACGTAAACCCGACCTTGTGACGATGTGACGTTCCAATAAGTTCATTTAAAAAAATTAATACTAGCTAATTCTTTAAATAGTTAACCCTCAAATATATAATTCCGTAATTTTTTTGTTTAAATATTAAATATAATCAAATAGTTTTTGCTTTTACCATGGAATAGCATTGAATAAGAATGCAGCTACTAAACCACCGATGATAGGCCCAATAATAGGAACGATAGCATAACCGAAGTCAGAATCGCCTTTACCTTCGATTGGTAATACAGCATGAGCTAAACGAGGACCAAAGTCACGAGCTGGGTTGATCGCATAACCTGTTAATCCACCTAAGGACATACCGATGGATACAATTAAACCGAATACGTATAAGTTTCCGATACCGCCTGCAGCGTCAACATTACCAAATCCTAAGATGGCGAATACGAGTACGAATGTACCTGTTGCTTCGGCTAAGATGTTAATAGGTAAGTTACGAATGGAAGGTCCTGTACAGAACACACCACGCATACCAGCTGGGTTATCCTTGGAAGCTTTGAAGTGGTCTAAGAATAAGATGTAGAGGAAGATACCACCACAGAAAGCACCAGCAACCTGAGCTACGATATAACCAGGTACCATTGCCCAGCTAAATCTTCCGATAGCTGCTAAAGCGATTGTTAAAGCTGGGTTGAAGGATGCGCCAGAAGCTGCTCCGAAGATACAAGCTGGAATAAGTACAGCAAGACCCCATGCAAATGTGATCTGGACGGATCCACCACCCTGCATTCCGGATTTGTTAAGGGATACGTTACAGCAAACGCCATCACCAAGTAAGATAAGCATAAAAGTTCCTAAAAATTCTGCAAGATAAGGTAACATAATAACTCTCCTTTCCAATATTTAGTTTTTTGTTACAATTTGTTCCTTATGTCCAAATACGTACCTGAATATCGCTTCATGTTTCAAATAGGTAGATAATCTGTCTTTTTTCTTTTTATGTTCGTTCTAATGACAGTTAGGGGGATTCCGCCTATAAGAAAAATGAATCTGATATACATGAAATGATTTGGATTTCCAATACTTCTTCAGTATAACATCAATTATGCATTATGTCTATAAAAGTCTTGAAATTAACAAACAAAATAGTCATAATAGACAAATAACTATAAAAGTGATAGGTATTATTGCACAAAAAACACAATGTAATTCAAAATTAAACTATAAAAAATAACAAAGCTTTATAAAACGACAAAAAACTACGAAAGAAGAAATGAGTTGCTGTTTAGATTCCCTGACGGGGAAAATGAGCAATAAAAAAACCTGTCGAAAATTCGACAGGTTTTTACGTCTAGCGACGTTTTTTTCTTTTCTTTGAAGTATTCTTTTTCTTGGAACCAGCCTGTTTTTTCTTTGTGGATGGGTTCAATGCTTTGTTCTTTGTCTGACCTTTGCTTGCGGTCTGCATGGACTTCACATTCTTACCATTCTTCATGTCAGGACGTTCGTAGTCATTATTTAAAGAGTTACTTGCTTTGTTGCCCATTCTCTGTAAGAAGCTTTTCTTTTCAGGTTCTGGTGGTGCTACGTTACGAGTATTCTTGATACCCATGATATAGATACCACTGATCTGTGCTTTGATTTCTGCTTTTACTGGGATTTCATCATAAATCTGTTCATCACATAATAAAGATACGATCTGAGGTCCGATTTTAGCTTTTACAACTGCTGCTTTCATACGCTGGTTACGCTTTGGAATCTGTTCCATAACTGCTTTTGGGAAACCAGCATCCTTCATAGCCATACGCTTTTTATCGATGACAAGCATGGAAACAACCTGCATGTTGTCAAGAAGCTGCTGACGCGCATCCTGCTGTTTCTGCTGCTGTTTATCGCCGTATCTGTAAAGGAAAAAGATCAGTACACCAACAGCAATGAGGACGATCAGTGCAATTAACCAAGGATTCATAATTGTGTTCCTCCTACAATACTTATAATAGTAATTATTTACTTGTTTTTATAACATCAAATAACAGTATATCATTAAAGTGATGAGATGAAAACAAAAATTTTATAATTCTTTGTTTGTATCAATGATCCACTGACGGATGGAAGCACCAACGCGCTTTCTCTCTGTTCTTGGAAGAGAACAGATGTCAATTGGTTCACCAAATGTGATATGCACTGTTGCAGGATAAAGACGGAATTTGTGATGATTTTCCATCATATCTGCAGTTCCTTTGATGGCAACCGGAACAACTAAGGATTTTGCATTGACTGCAATACGAAGGCTTGCTTCTTTAAATTCAAGGGGTTCATCGCCCTGGCCTCTTGTTCCTTCCGGGAAGATGGCAACGGAGAAGCCCTTCTTTACACTCTCAGCTGCTGCTTTGATCACTTCCATACCCTGACGAACGTCATCACGGTCAAGAAATTCAGAGTTTAAGAATTTCGCATAGCGGTTCATCAATGGCACCTTCTCAAGGTCATCCTTGGCAATGAATCCGCAGCCGTGTGGTGTATTGGCGTAGAGAACCGGGATGTCACAGAAACTGCTGTGGTTTGCCACGAAAAGTACACCCTGATCAGTTGGTACATTCTCTTTGCCGTGTACGATGATTTCAGAACCAGACATAGCCAGTGCACGGGAGAATAATTTCATGATTTTCGCAGCTGCAATATCGTGTCGTTCTTTCTCTCTTCCTTCTCGATCCATCTTTGGAAAACGAAAATAGTTTGGTGCTTCTTTTAATAAGAAGATGATGAAAGAGAGCATAACTGGAATAATTCTCATATTCTACCTACCTTCCGTAAATTTCGGACATTTCACGAAGTCCCTTCACAAGTCCTTCATGGAACTGTTCTTTGTAGTAACGATATGCCCAGTTTCCATCCGGAACACCAGGAATATTCATACGACGGTTGGAGCCATCTTCAAAAATGTCCTGAATTGGGATGATCGCCATACGGGATACGGAAGATAATGCGCAGCGGATCATGTCCCAGCTGATATGACTGCCGTCAGTGCTTAAGTAGCGGCGGATCTTATCTTTGGACTGTTCTGTTGCACTGTGATACCAGCCAGAGCTTGTATCGTTATCATGAGTACCTGTATAGCAGATACTGTTTCTTGGGTAATTATAAGGAAGAAAATCGTTGTCGTTGATATTTTCAAAAGCGAACTGTAAGATCTTCATTCCTGGAAGATTGAATTCATCGCGAAGTGCGTGAACAGAAGGAGTGATATCACCAAGGTCCTCTGCAATGATTGGAAGGTCATCGCCTAACTGTTCCATCATGACTTTGAAGAAGTCAGATTTTGGACCTGGCATCCATTTGCCTTCTAATGCAGTTTCTGCATCTGCAGGCACTTCCCAGTATTCGTCCAATCCGCGGAAATGGTCGATGCGGACGTAATCGTACTTCACAAGCTGTGCTTTGATACGGCTCATCCACCATGCGTAGTTTTCTTTCTTGTGGGCGGTCCACTTATAAACCGGATTGCCCCATAACTGGCCGGTTGCACTAAAATAATCTGGTGGAACTCCGGCAATTCCAGTTGGGTGTCCGTCTTTGTCTAACTTGAATAATTTTTTATTAGCCCAAACGTCTGCACTGTTGTCAGCTGCGAAGATTGGGATGTCGCCAATGATGCTGATGCCCTGTTCGTTGGCATAAGCCTTTAATGCTTTCCACTGGCGGAAGAACATAAACTGGATAAAGGACTGATATTTGATCTCTCTCTGAACGGTTTCTAACTTTTTGTATGCTTTTTTTGCTGTTTTGTTGCCCTTTCTGATGGCTGGTTCCCAGTCATACCAAGGCTGATCATCATGTTCCTTCATGATTGCCATGAATAAGGCATAGTCATCTAACCATTCTTTTTCTTCCTTGCAGAATTCCTCGTATTCCACTACCAGTGGATCATCTTCGGAAAGTGCAAGAAATGCATCTAAAGCTTTTTCCAGTAACGGTCTTTTATATTCTTTTACTTTTGCAAATTCCACGTGTCCATAAGATAAACGAGGGATTGCATCTAAGTCTTCCTGTGTGAGAAGTCCTGATTCCTTTAATAAATCCGGGCTGATAACAAGTGGCTGACCTGCGAAGCTGGAAAATGACTGATATGGTGAATTACTTCCGTTAACCGGTCCTAATGGAAGTACCTGCCACAGCTTCTGGCCGCTTGCCTTTAACATATCCACGAATTCATAGGCTTCCGGTCCCAAATCTCCGATTCCATATGGCCCTGGAAGGGAAGTTGGATGGAGCAGAAGGCCAGACATACGAGGATATACTTTCTTTGTGTTTGGCATTTGATTGTCCTCCGATAACATAATTGAGTCAAAAAAGACTCTGATTTAGCAATTTATTTTAACATAAAAAAGGACTGCAAACAAGTGCAGCCCGTCATTGGTATTATTCATTGTCACCATATCCATTTGGATTGTTGCTCTGCCATCTGTAGGAGTCAGCGCACATATCCTCGATGTTCTTTTCAGCTACCCAGCTAAGTTCTTCCTTCGCTTTTGTTGCATCGCAGTAGCAGGTTGCGATATCGCCGGCACGGCGAGGCTTGATTTCGTATGGAAGCTCTTTGCCGCATGCTTTTTCGTAGGCATGTAACACATCAAGTACGCTGCTTCCGTTGCCAGTACCAAGATTGTAGATGCTTACGCCAGATCCAGGAGCTAATTTCTTCAATGCCTTAACATGGCCCTTTGCAAGGTCAACAACATGGATATAGTCACGAACGCCGGTGCCATCGTGGGTTGGATAGTCATCCCCGAATACGCCCAGACATGCTAATTTGCCAACGGCTACCTTGGCAATGTAAGGAACTAAGTTGTTCGGAATGCCCTTTGGATCTTCTCCGATGAGTCCGCTTTCGTGGGCACCGATTGGGTTGAAGTAACGAAGGAGAACCACGTTCCATTCAGGGTCTGCCACCCAAAGGTCGGTAAGAATCTGTTCCAGCATGCCCTTGGTCTGTCCGTATGGATTTGTAATCTGGCCCTTTGGACATTCTTCTGTGATTGGAATGAAAGCAGGATCGCCATAAACGGTAGCAGAAGAACTGAAAATGATATTCTTCACGCCATGGGATCTCATAACATCACAGAGTACTAAAGTTCCAGTGATATTGTTGTGGTAGTATTCGAGTGGTTTCTGTACAGATTCACCAACTGCCTTTAATCCTGCAAAGTTGATGACAGAATCGATGTCTTCCTTTGCAAATACTTCGTTTAATGCTTCTCGGTCTAAGATGTCCACTTCATAGAAACGAACGCTTTTACCAGTGATTTCTTCCACGCGCGCAATTGCTTTCGCGCTGGAATTTACAAGATTATCTACAACGACTACGTCATAACCAGAATTTAAAAGTTCTACACATGTGTGGCTGCCAATATATCCGGCACCACCAGCTACTAAAATTGCCATATTATCCTCCATATATAAATTTACATACATTATCCTCTGTCAACGTTCCTATTATACTCCTTTTTTATCACAAATTCTATGTGAAAATATACCTCTTATATACCCAAATGTTACATTCGGTCCCTGCTGCGAAGGCGGCTTGGTTGACAGTGGAGGCATTTGCGCATAAAATTTGTAATAAGACAGGAGGAATTAAGATGAGTAATCAAAAGAAATTAATCACTTTCGTAGTACCTTGTTATAATTCACAGGATTATATGGACGTTTGTATAGAAAGTCTTCTTCGCGGCGGCGACCGCGTGGAAATCTTAGTCATCAATGATGGTTCCCAGGACAGCACCCATGATATCGGGAAAGCCTACGAAGAACGCTATCCTGGCATTGTCAGATTACTGGATCAGGAGAATGGCGGACATGGGGAAGGGATCAACCACGGTCTTTTAGAAGCTACCGGAACTTATTTTAAGGTGGTGGATTCCGACGACTGGTTAGATGAAGAAGGTCTCCCAAAGGTATTAAAGCGCTTAGAGCAGTGTGAAGAACGTGGCGGAGTGGACCTGATGGTCTGCAATTATATCTATGACCACAAATACGAACCCCATAAGAATCAGATGATCAACTATAAGAATATATTCCCTCAGAATGGCATCTTCGGCTGGAGCCAGACAAAACCATTCTTACCATGGCAGTACCTGACCCTCCATTCCTGTATCTTCCGTACACAGATGCTTAGGGACTGTGAGTTACAGCTGCCAAAACATGTGTTTTTTGAAGATAACTTATTCGTATATACACCACTTCCATACATCAAGCGTATCTGCTACATGAATGTGGGACTGTATCACTATTTTATCGGCCGTGAAGGACAGTCTGTCAGTGAAGAGGGATTAAAGAAGCGCTATGATCACCAGATTTTCATCGCTGAGAAGATTTTTAACTGCCATGACACAAAGAAAATCTTAAAGGAAGAACCAAAGCTTGGCAGATATATGCGCCATGAAGCAACCTTCATGCTGGCGCTTGCAAGTGCGTTCTCCCGCCTCAATGGAAGTGACGAAGCCGATGAAAAGAGAAAAGAAATGTGGAAAGCCATTATGCCACATGACAAAGCTTTTGCCAGAGGTATCCTATATGGATCCTACTGTGTGATCATGAATCTTCCAGGTAAGCTTGGCGGGAAGATCGGCGTGGCAGCGTATCGTCTGTGCCATAAGATGGTGGCGTTCAACTAGGTATCCTGACAATTGTTCTTATTGAATGAAAAGTTTATAAAATTAGGAAAACCCTGCACATATTATCCATGTGCAGGGTCTTTTTGTTTAACAGATTGTTTTGATATTTTTTTCGTTGCTGAATACAGCGGTGAAGCGCTTTAAGCCAAATCTTCTCACATACATGTCACATTTGCATAAGAAGAGGTAGTAGACGTTGTATCCGTTACCATGCATGCCTTCGAAGTTGCCCTGACCTTTGGAGATGATGACATCAGCCCCGTCAAGGACGGCTTTTGCTTCCGGTGTGAGGATCTTAGGAACCGTTCCGGTGCAGGCAGCGCCGCTTTCCATCACGTCAAATGCTTCTGCCAGACCTACCTGGTCGGCGTCCTCCGGATTGGCATCATTCAGCGCGATGCCGGATCGAACAATGACAGAAATATGAAGGTTTGGATACAATTTAGCAAGGGCCTTCATAAACAGCTTGTCCATGACCACTTCTCCGCAATTGTCGGTTAAGTAGACCAGTTCATTTGCTTCCGCAAGCTCTGCTTTAAAAGCGGCAAGCTCGTCGGGATCCACCTGGTTTTCGGAAGCATTGGCCAGAAGGTCTTCTAAGATGGAGTCATCCACCTCAGCCATAGCGCCAAAATCAATGAAATTGCCGGCGCAGGCATACTTGATGCCCTCTGCGATTGGGTCTTCTGACTGCATGATGATGTCTTCCACGATGGATTCCTTGGAAAGCATGTAATTATTATATTTGTGCTTGATGGCAGGATAATCCACAACCGGCTCGTAGTAGCGGGCATAGATTTCCTCGATCTTCATGTAGAGCCATGGTGCAGGCTCGGTTTTTGCATGTTCATAGAGAAGCTTTAACACTTCCTGGATAAAATCAGACTTTTTGTCTTCGTCCAGAAATGGGCGGACGATTCGTTCCTGCTTATCTAAAAGGCAGGTGACGCACTGTGCATTTGCATTCATGGTTGGGACCTCCTATTTTTTCAGAATTCGTACGGAATTTAAGATACAGATTACGGCTACGCCAGTGTCGGCAAATACAGCCAGCCACATGGACGCGATGCCCATAATACCAAGTACCATAACGGCAAGCTTCACAGCCAGTGCAAATACGATGTTCTGCATTGCAGTGTGGTTGGCAAGTTTGGCAATGCGGATACTCTCGTTGACAGCGGATAAGCGGGAGGTCATGAATACCACGTCGGCAGCTTCGATGGCTGCGTCAGCACCGCTTCCCATTGCTGCGCCACAGTCCGCGCCGGCAAGTACAGGTGCATCATTGATTCCATCTCCGACAAACATAACAGGACCATGTTTTAAGCGGAGCGTCTGTAAGGTTTCTAATTTATCATTTGGAAGAAGTCGTGCAAAGAATTCCTTGACGCCGGTTTCTTCGGCAATCTGTTTTGCTGCTTCTTCGGAATCGCCAGTTAACATGACAGTAGTCACGCTGTGATTTAATTCGCGGATTGCGCTGATGGAATCTTCCTTGATCGTATCGGAAATCAGGATGCGTCCCGCATATAATCCGTCGATGGCAAGAAGGATCTCTGTTCCATATAAGGTTTCTAAAGCTGGAAGACGGATGCCGTGTTCTTCCATAAGACGGTTATTGCCACATAATAATACATGATCGCCGATGTGTGTCTCAATACCGTGGCCGGCTTCTTCGATGATGGCATTCGGCTCGGATAAGATGATGCCCTTCTGGGCTGCAGCGGCTAAGATGCTCTTGGCAATCGGATGGGTGGACTGCTGTTCACAGGTTGCAGCCATGGCAAGTAATTCGTCTTCCTTAACCTGATCTACCGGAAGAATCCTGCTGACTACAAAGTTACCTTCGGTGATGGTTCCGGTTTTGTCCATGACAACTGCCTGAACGTCCTTTAATGCTTCTAAGGATGCGCCTCCCTTGAATAAGATCCCCTGTCTGGATGCAAGTCCGATGGCAGAGAAGAAGGAGAGCGGTACACTAAGCACTAAAGCACAAGGACAGCTGATTACTAAGAAAGTAAGTGCAGTGTATACCCAGTGATCCCATGCGCCGGTCATCATGGATGGGATAATGGCAGTTCCAAGGGCAACTAATACAACGATTGGTGTGTAAATCTTGGAAAAACGTGTGATGAAACGGTCGATGGTTGGTTTGCTTGCCGCAGCATCTTCCATGGATTCCATAATTCTTGTTACCATGGATTCTTCTAATGGATTGGTTACTTCTAATTTAATTACACCGGTCTGGTTCACGCAGCCGGATAAGATTTCGTCGCCTTCTTTTACAAGGACAGGAACTGGTTCTCCTGTTAATGCGGAGGTATCTAACTGGGTTTCCCCTTCGATGATTTTTCCGTCAAGCGGGATACGGTCTCCTGGACGGACTAAGATGGTCATACCGACAACAGCATCTTCTGCAGGAATTTCGTGGGTATGATCGCCGTGTACCTGAATAACAGTTTCCGGTCTCATATTGACAGCATCCATAATGGATTTACGGCTTTTTTCCACAGCGTGGTCTTCAAATGCCTGTCCGATGCGGTAGAAGAGGATTACGCCCAGTGCTTCCGGATATTCCCCGATCATCAATGCACCGATGGTTGCGATGGACATGAGGAAGTTTTCGTCAAAGATCTGTCCGCGCCCGATTCCGTGGAAGGCTTCTAAGATGATATCTTTAGCCAGGAAAATGTAAGCCAGTAAGTAGATGATCAGGCTTACATTGGCACTATGTACAAAATGCCCTGCCACAAATGCGATGATGGCGATACCAAGTCCGAGGAACAGGCTGCCAAGTCCGCTGTCTGCGTGGTGGTGTTCGTGAACATCGTGATCCGCATGATCTTCATGATTTTCATGATTTTCATGATCTTCGTGATCCTCATGGTCCTCGTGGACATGTTCATGCTCTTCATGATCGTGTTCTTCGTGTTCATGTTCATGTCCGCAGTCGCAGGCATCGTCGTGTTCATGTTCATGTCCGCAGTCGCAGTGGTCTTCGTGTTCATGGTCGTGATCATGTCCGCAATTGCAATGATCGCCATGCTCGTGCTCTTCGTGGACATGTGCTTCCGGGACAGCGTCTTCATGGGTGTGCGCCTTCTTGTCACGGGATTCCACGATAACCTGGCTCTCGATTCCGGCACAGATTTTCTGGATTTCTTCTATATAAGAGTCGGGATCTTCCGCAGTCAGATGGAGAAGCTTAGTTGGATAATTGATGATTGCTTCCTCAACCCCTTCTAATTCATTGATTTTTGCTTCCATCTTGGCAGCACAGTGGGCACAGCCAAGATTCTTCAATATATATTTTTTCTTCATATGCTTAATCCTCCTTGTCCATGATCGTATCAATCATCTTGTGGACCATATGTCCTTCCGGTGAATCGGACAGTGTATAATGTACTTCCTTGCCCTGTCGTCTGAATGAGATGATACCCAGCTGCTTCAGCGAACGAAGATGATGGGAAACTGCAGGGGAACTCATATCAATGGCGGAAGCGATGTCACAGACGCATGCTTCGTTATGACAAAGAAGCCAGAGAATGCGAAGCCTGGTGCTGTCGCTTAACAGACTGAAAAGATCAGCAGCTTCGATGAAAATGTCTTCCTGGGGCAGTGATGCTTTCATGGCGAGAATGTCCTGATGCTCATGGTTTTCATCACAGACAGGAAGAGATTCTTTTGAAAATGTTGCCATAAACAATCTTCCTTTCTATATGAATCGGTAAAATAATTATTACAAAACAATATTAAATACTTATTTAATTAAGTATCGACTTAATTATAGCCTCTTTTTATGATTAAGTCAATATTTAATCGTAACGACAAAACGAGCAAAAACAATCGCCACAATGTGACAAAAGGTCAAAAAATAATGATGACAATAGTGACATTTGACCGGTTTTCGAGTGTCAAACGTTTGACATGTGACTTCTTTTGAAAATGTCAAAATTGAATGGTGACATTTGCCCTGGCATGAAATTTGGAAGAAACTTGAAAAATAACCCCGAAATAGTGGACGAATGGGGCAAAATGTCTTAAAATAATGGTGACAAAACTGACATTTCATCTTCGTGACATTTCATGAATGTCATCATATAATAAAATACAAGATAGGACTTTATCATGCTTAAAAAACAAAAATTATCCAAACGACAAAAGACAATCGTTCAGATGCTTGCACGTTTTACATCAAGCAATCCAGTGACGGTACAGGTAATCTCAGAAAAATTGAACTTAAGCTCCAGAACCATTCTTCGCGATCTTCCTACAATTGAGAAATGGATGATGGAGAATGACTTCCATCTGATCAAGAAACCGAGAGTCGGTATTTACCTTGATGAGAGTCAGGAACAGAGGGATCTGATCTTAGAACTCATTGAAGCAGATAAGACCAAGGAATCGAATCTGGCCAAGGAAGAACGATTATATTTGTTGAAGAAAGAGATTTTAGGCAGTGAAGAACCACTGAAGTATTTTTACTTCACATCCAAGTTCGGTGTTTCGGAAGGAACGCTTTCAACCGATTTAGATGAAGTGGAAGCCTGGTTTGAGAATTATGGCCTCACCCTGATTAGGAGAAAGGGGCTGGGGGTGCTCTGGGCAGGAACAGAGACTGATTTCAGACAGGCAGTCGTATCACTCATTCTGCATGAGGCAGTTGGTGAGGACATACAGGTGAATTATCAGAATGCACAGATTCGGGCTTATGAGGGCACTGTCATAGAGGCAACCGTTCAGGAAGGACTCAGGGAAGTGGTTACTGAGATGCTGACAAGAGTAGAGCAGTCTCAGGGAATCCGCTATACGGATAATGCAGCACTCAGGCTGACGATCATGCTTTTAGTAACAATTCAGCGTATTCGTACCTCTCATTCCATAACCGATCTCCAGACATCCGATGATGCTCTTATGAAATATGAAGAATATCAGAGTGCAGCATGGATGGCCAGTGTAATTGAAGCCGATCTTGGCATTGCGGTCTCCGCAGAAGAGATTGCTTTTATTACCACACAGCTGTTAAGTGCGAAGGTTTGGCAGCCAAAGGCTATGGATAAGTATGATTCCGAGAATATCAAAAACCGTCAGCTCATTATTCATATGGTTCTTAAGATGGAAGAACTGATGGATATGAACTTTTTAGATGACAGAATGCTCATTGACGGGCTTTGTAATCATATCGGACCTGCGATCAGCAGAATTAAGATGCATGTACCAATCGAGAATCCGACGGTGGACATGCTCAAAGAAAAATATTTAGATGTTTTTGATGCGGCGAAAGACGCATCTGAAATAATTAAAGCGGAAACCGGCATTGAAGAGATCAGCGATGAGGAACTTGCTTTTATTGTACTTCACTTTTGTGCATCTGCAGAAAAGCAGCGAACTCAGCGCGAAAAAATCTCAGTAATTGTTGCTTGCCCGAATGGGATTGGAACATCCCATATGCTGGCTGCACATTTACAGAAAGCCTTTCCTGAGGTTGTAGTCAAGAAGGTTATTGCAGCTTCAACAATTGATCCGATGATTCTGATCGATAATGCGATTGACCTGATTGTATCAACTGTCAAACTTGATGTGGATTTTCCGAATGTCAGTGTGAATCCGGTACTTCTCCAGAATGACCGTATGGTGATTCGTAATGAAATCAAGAATATCCGCCGTAAAGAGCGACGTACGGAAGCCAAGACCGAACGTTTTGCGAAGGGCAGAATTCGAAGAAAGGAACTGGAGTATCTGGTTTTACTGGGAGAAGAGATTCTGCAGGTGTTTGAGAACATCAAGCTTTCTAACGTAAGTGAAGTGGAGGACAAGTCATCACTGATTCGCTTGGCCAGCGAATTATTTGCCCGAAATGATGCTTATGCAGAAACCATTGAACAAAATCTCTGGGAACGAGAGAATACCGCGGGAACATATATCTCTACCTTTAAAATGCTGTTCCTGCATTGTGTGACAAAGGGCATCAGACATTGCCGTTTTGGTTATGTCGCATTAAAGAAGCCTTTTGAATCCGAAGAAGGTATGATTCGTGGAGCAATTGTTCTTCTGGTACCGGAAGACCGGTATCAACAGGATGTTTACAAAGAGGTTATGAGCGAGGTTAGCGGTTCAATTGCTGAGAATGATAAGATTATTGATTATCTCATCAGTGGACAGCGCAACGCTGTAGCTTTCGAGCTGGAAAAAGCTTTAGGTAACTATTATCAACGTATTATGAAAGAATATGGAGAAAATTAAAAAATGAAAAACACAGTTCAGAAATTTGGTAAATTCTTATCCGCAATGGTAATGCCAAACATCGGTGCATTTATCGCATGGGGATTTATCACAGCATTATTTATTGCTTCTGGTTGGCTTCCTAACGAAAAATTATCTGGTTTAGTAAGTCCAATGTTAAACAACCTTTTACCTATCTTAGTTGCTTACACAGGTGGTAAACTTGTAGGTGGCGACCGTGGTGGTGTAATCGGTGCTATCGCAGTTATGGGTGTTATCGTAGGTGCTCCTGACTACCCAATGTTAATGGGCGCTATGTTAATGGGTCCTGTAGCTGGTTTTGTTATCAAAACTTTCGATAAAGCTATGGAAGGCAACATGCCAGCTGGTTTCGAAATGTTAATCAACAACTTCTCCGTTGGTATCTTAGGTATGATCCTTGCTATCATCGGATGTTACTTAATTGGACCTTTAATGGCTACAATCTTAGTAATCTTAACAGCTGGTGTTGACGTACTCGTTAGCCACAGCTTACTTCCTTTAGCAGCTATCTTCATCGAACCTGCTAAAGTATTATTCTTAAACAACGCAATCAACCATGGTATCTTTACACCAATCGCTACACAGCAGGTAGCTGAAGCTGGTAAATCTATCATGTTCATGCTTGAAGCTAACCCAGGTCCAGGTCTTGGTGTATTATTAGCTTACTGGGCATTCTCTCCAGACAAAGCTACAAAAGACTCTGCTCCAGGTGCAGTTATCATCCACTTCTTCGGTGGTATCCATGAAATTTACTTCCCATACGTATTAATGAACCCACAGGTTATCATCGCTCCTATCATTGGTAACATCTGTGCAATCACATTCTTCTCTATGATGCATGCAGGTTTAGTTGGTCCTACATCTCCAGGTTCCATCATTTCCTTCTTAGCTATGTCTCCAAAGGGAAGCGGTATCATTATTACAATCGCTGGTGTAGCAATCGCTACAGTAGTATCCTTCTTAATCGCATCTCCAATCATCAAGATGTCCGGTTCTAAGAGCTTAGAAGAAGCTCAGGCAGCTAACGCAGCAGCTAAAGCAGCTTCTAAAGGTCAGGCAGCTCCAGTAGCATCTGCAGGCCCTAAAGCAGCAGCTGACATCAAGAAAATCGTATTCGCATGCGACGCTGGTATGGGATCTTCCGCAATGGGAGCTACAAAATTCCGTAACAGAATTAAAGCTGAACGTCCAGACGTTACAGTAATCAATACATCCGTTGATAATATTCCTGCAGACTGTGATGTAGCAGTAGTACAGCAGATCTTAGTTGACCGTGCTGTTAAATCCGCTCCACAGGCTCAGATGGTAACAATCGGTAACTTCTTAGCAGACCCTGCATTAGATGCACTCTATACACAGGTTACTGATATGTCTACACCCTCAGTAGAAGCTGCTCCAGTAGAAGAAGCTGTAGAAGCAGCACCTGCTAATAACAGCATCTTAGTTGAAGAAGGCGTTAAAATTGGTCTTCCTTCCGTATCTACAGAAGAAGCTATCACAGCTGCTGGTAAATTATTAAATGAATTAGGATATGTTGACGAAGAATATATCCCAGCTATGATCGAACGTAACAAGATCGCTTCCGTATACATGGGTCTTGGCCTTGCAATCCCTCACGGAACAGCTGACGCTAAAAACAAAGTTAAGAAGAGCGGTATCGTTGTACTTCAGTACCCAGAAGGTGTTGAATTCGACGGTGAAAAAGCTGAATTAATCATCGGTATTGCTGGTGTAGGTGATGAACACTTAGCAATCCTTGGTAAGATTACAGAATCTATCAGTGATCCTGAATTATTAGAAAAATTAAAGACAACAGATGACGTTGACTTTATCTTAAAAACTTTCAAATAATATTTGAATCACATATAAAGGAATGTAATATAACTTATCCCGGCTGAGTAATCGGCCGGGATAATCCTAACTAATATAGTAATTAAATAAGGAGTAATGATATGAAAAAAGCAATTCAGATCGGTGCCGGCAATATCGGCCGTGGTTTCATCGGTGGCTTATTACATGATGCTGGTTATCATGTAGTATACGCTGACGTTAACGCTGCTGTAATTGATCAGATCAACAAAGATGGAAAATACACAATCAAAGTAATGGACGTTGATATCTCCGAACAGGTAATCGACAACATCAGCGGTATTAGCTCTGCTGGTCCAGAAATGGTTGACGCAGTTGTAGATGCTGAATTCATCACAACAGCTGTAGGTCTTCGTATTCTTCCTATCGTTGCAAAACCAATCGCTGCTGGTATCGAAAAACGTGCTGCAGCTGGTAAAAACGAATACTTAAACATCGTTGCATGTGAAAATGCTATTCGTGGTACATCTCAGTTAAAAGCTGCTGTATATGATATTCTTTCTGATGAAGGAAAAGCTTACGCTGATGAATATGTTGGTTTCGCAGATTGTTCCGTTGACCGTATTGTTCCACCAGTAAAATGTGAAAATCCAATCGACGTTGTAGTAGAAGCTTACTATGAATGGAACGTTGAAGAAGCTGCATTAAAGGGACCTATTCCTGCAATCCCTGGAATGAACTTAGCTGGTAACTTAGAAGCTTATATCGAAAGAAAATTATTTACTCTTAACACAGGTCATTGTATTACAGCTTACCTTGGAACTCTTAAAGGACTTCCAACAATCGATAAAGCAATTGCTGACCCAGAAGTATTTGAAATCGTTAAAGCTGCAATGACAGAATCCGGTATGGGTCTTGTTCAGAAACATGGTTTAGACAAAGATGCACACCTTAAGTACATCGACAAAATCATCAAACGTTTCAACAACCCATATCTTGAAGATGATGTAATGCGTGTAGGTAGAGATCCTTTACGTAAGTTAAGCGAAACAGACCGTCTGTCCGCTCCAACACGTACAGCTGCTGGATTCGGTCTTCCAGTAGACCACTTATTGGTTGGTATCGCTGCTGCACTTCATTATAATGACGCTGATCTTCAGGCTAAAATTGAAGAACTTGGAATCAGAGGTTTCTTAAAAGAACATTCCAAGATTACAGATGAATCCATTCTGGATGCAATCGAAGAAAATTACTCAAAACTTGCATAGTTATTGTCCTTAAGGCTATGTCAGACGAAAAAGCACCACGGTCCATGGTGCTTTTTTGTTGTTCAAAAATATTAATATAGTAATTATTACTATTTATGCTTGACAAATTTGATAATTATCCCTATAATAACAGTAACGGTTATCGTTATTGCAAAAAACATAGGGGAAAACATATGAGACAGGGAATGAAGAGGAGCAGACAGAGGGATGCGATTCTAAGTTATCTGATGTCTACCACCGAACATCCAACTGCCGATATGGTTTATGAACAGATTCGCAGGGAGATTCCTAATATCAGCCTTGGAACTGTTTATCGAAACTTGAATCAGCTGTCTGAATATGGCATGATCCAGAAGTTAATTCTGGATGGCAAGACAGAACGATTCGATGGCAATGTGAAGGAACATTACCATGTTGTCTGTGAGAAGTGTGGAAGAGTCATGGATTTAGATATGCAGCCACTTAGTCACATTGATGTATTGGCAGGCAGTGCCTATGGGGGAATGATTACCGGTCATCTGGTAGCATTCACCGGAATCTGCAAAGATTGTTTAGAAAACAACGATAAAGAAGTAAATAATATCAATTAAAATAAAAGGAGAACACAACTATGAAAAAATATGTATGTACAGTATGCGGTTATATTTACGAAGGTGAATCTTTACCAGAAGATTACAGATGTCCAGTATGTAAAGTACCAGCAAGCAAATTCGAAGAAATCAAAGGCGAAATCGAACTCGCAGCAACACATGAATATGGTATCTATGGTTTAACAGTTAAGAACAACGATGATATCCCTGAAGAAGATAAGAAGTACATCTTCGAACAGTTAATGGCTAACTTCCAGGGTGAATGTTCTGAAGTAGGTATGTACCTTTGCATGGCTCGTATCGCTCACCGTGAAGGATATCCAGAAATCGGTTTATATTGGGAAAAGGCTGCTTTCGAAGAAGCTGAACATGCTGCAAAATTCGCTGAATTATTAGGTGAAGATCTTGAACCAAACATGAAAGCTACTACAAAAGACAACCTCAAATGGAGAGTTGACTGCGAATACGGCGCAACAAAAGGTAAAACAGACCTTGCTATGTGTGCTAAGAAATACGGCTTAGACGCTATCCACGACACAGTTCATGAAATGGCTAGAGACGAAGCTAGACATGGTAAAGCTTTAGAAGGTATGTTAAAGAGATATTTCTAATTAGCAATCTCTAATCTAAAATAAATAAAACCTAATGAAAGAGGATCATCCGAGAGGATGGTCCTTTTTATATTATAAAACGTCTTTAACAGGTAGGATTCTGGTCTCAAACACCACTCATGAATTGACAAAAAGTAGTATAAATTATAAAATTAATGTATATGTGAAAGTGCGTGTAATGGAGGTATCAGAAGGTGCGTTCCTTAATAATTAAAACAGTAATACAACTCATGAAGATTGTGATGAATCTTATATATCTTCCTATGAAATTACGAACGGAGACGGAAGATAAGATTGTATACTTATCCAGGCAGAGCAATGAGAAATCACTGGACATGCGCATGCTTGAAGAAGAAATTGCCAGAGAATATCCACAATTTAAACAGGTATTCCGCCTCAAGATGATTGAGAAGAATCCGGTTTCCCTTGTGAAGTACATTTTCTGGATCTATGGAGATATGAAAGAGCTGGCAGGAGCGAAGATTGCAGTTCTTGACACATATTCCATTCCGGTGTCCTGTTTGAAACATAAGAAGGATCTGAAGGTTGTTCAGATCTGGCATGCTCTCGGAGCAGTGAAGAAATTTGGATGGCAGTCTGCAGGCAAAGAAGGCGGACGTTCCATGGAAATCAGCAAGGCTATGAATATGCATAAGGGTTATGACTGTATCGTGTCCCCATCCTATGCGACTGCAAAGTTTTATAGCCAGGCTTTTCGTGCGCCTATGACCGCAATTCACCAGGGAACACTCCCTCATGTGGATATGATTTTAGATGGAACCAATAAAAAAGAAGCATTCTTAGAGGCCAATCCAGAGATGAGAGGCAAGCAGATTGTACTCTATCTGCCAACCTTCAGAGATGGGGAAGCTGAGATCGTAACAGGTCTTCACGATGCATTCGAAAAGGAAGACCAGTACGCGCTGGTGATTTCCCTCCATCCGTTAAGCCATGTGGAACGATATGAGGGAAGCACAGCCAAGGGCGATTTTACAAGCTTTGAACTGATGAAGATTGCAGATATTATTATTACTGATTATTCTGCATGTACCTTCGAGGCGTCTCTGCTAATGAAACCGCTGTATTTCTACATTCCGGATTATGTGGAATATAAGAAGACCAGAGGGCTTAACATTGACCTTAACAAAGAGATGAAACAATATTCTTATTTCGATGCGGACGAATTAAAGTTCCAGATTAAGAATTGTGATTATAATTTTGATATTTTAGAAGATTTTCAGAAGAAATATGTCCAGAATCCAGGGCAGTGTACAAAACGACTGGCAAGACTGATCTGTGAAAAGTATGGAGGAGAAGATGCAGATTAACAAAAGAGCGATTAAGAAGAAAGTCATTCAGTTATTAAAATCCAATGACAGAGTTCGTGAAGCATTAAAGTATGCGATCAAGAAGCGCAATGAACTGCGTTACTGGGATGCATGCAGAAGAAATCCAGTGGATGAGAATCTCATTATTTTCGAATCCTTTATGGGCCGCTCCTTTGCGGACAGCCCACGTGCAATTTATGAAGAGATGATTGCCGATGAACGATTTAAAGATATGACCTTTGTATGGGCATTCAAGGATCCAAAGTCCAAGGAAGATATTCCTGAACTTGCCGGTGCAAAACTGATCAAGTATCGTTCAAAAGCATTTTTTGAATATTACAGCAAAGCGAAATATTTTGTATCCAACTCCCGTGTGGACAATATCATTAAGAGAAGAGATGGACAGGTCTACATTCAGACCTGGCATGGCACACCGCTTAAGAGACTGGGCTATGACATCGAGAAGGGCGATAATGCCATCCATACACAGGATGAGCTCTGTGAATTATACAGAATCGATTCTGAGAGATATACATATCTCTTATCCCCATCCCAGTTTACCTCTGAAAAGCTTACCAGCGCATTCAATCTTCCAGAGAACAATCCGAACACCATCATTGTGGAAGAAGGATATCCTCGTAATGACTTCTTAAGCAATTTCACAGAAGAAGACATTGCAAACATCAAGAAGAAGATCGGTATTGAAGACGTTGATAAGAAGATTGTCCTCTATGCACCAACCTGGAGAGACAACCAGTACGATGCAAAGCTTGGTTATACCTACAGCATGGACGTTGATTTCGATCTTCTGAAGAAGGAACTTGCAGATGACTGCATCATCCTGTTTAGAGCACACTACTTTGTAGCCAATGCCTTCGATTTTGAAAAATATGCAGGCTTTGTATACAATGTTTCCGATTATGAGAATATCAATGATCTTTACGCAGTAGCTGATCACCTGATCACAGACTACTCCAGTGTATTCTTTGATTATTCTATCTTAAAGAGACCAATTACCTTCTATATGTACGATTTAGAAGCATATGCCAACGACATCCGTGGCTTCTACATCGCATTAGAAGATCTTCCAGGCGAGATCGTTCAGACAGAAGAAGAACTGATCGGCGAACTGAAGAAAGAATTTGTCTATGACGAACGCTACAAGAAGTTCAATGACCGCTTTACTTATTTAGATGACGGTAAGGCAGCAAAACGAGTAGTGGAACGTTGTTTTGGAGAGGGCGCTGAGGAAGAACGCAGCAAAGCCTATCCACCGAAAAAGGAGAAGAAGGCGGCTAAGAAGCTTCCTAAGAAAATCAGTATTAAGGGCAAATCTCCAAAAAAAGCATTAAAAAAAACGGTAAAAAAAAACGCAAATCTCCTCAAAAAGCCGTACGTCATCGCGCTAGACGTCGCTAAGAAGAGTGCAGCCCTTCGTGTCATGATGCGAAGTGGTTTAAATCAGTATAAAAAACTGTTATTTAAGGCACATACCATTGGCAAGCGTGTACATCCTTATAATGTACTGTTAACAAGCTTCAATGGAAAGTCCTATTCTGACACACCAAAAGCTGTGTATGAATATATGCTGAACAATCCGGCATACAGAAAGTACCGCTTTATCTGGGTATTCGACGAACCGGAACAATATGAATTTTTAAAAGAAAATCCAAGAACATTTATCGTGAAGAACAAGTCCAAGCGATTTGAGCGTGCCCTTGCAAGCTCCAAATACTGGATTTCCAACAGCCGCCTGTATGATTATATCGTACCAAAGAAGAATCAAATCTATGTACAGTGCTGGCATGGAACCCCATTAAAGCGTCTGGGTTATGATATTGAGAATTCCAACAATGTGATGAATTCCCAGTCCGAAATCAGATACAAGTATCGCACGGACGCAGAGCGTTTCAGCTATCTGCTTTCTCCATCTGCATTTACGACAGATGTATTCACTACAGCATGGAATCTTGCAGAAACCGGCCAGAGCGATAAAATTATGGAAGTGGGATATCCAAGGAATGATTATCTCATCAATTACACCAAAGCGCAGGTGAATGTACTAAAAGAAAAACTTGATATTCCTGCAGATAAGAGAGTATTATTATATGCACCGACATGGAGAGATGATCAGCATACCTCCGGTGTTGGATATGTCTATGAAGCACAGGTGAATTTTGATCGTTTACGCGAAGCACTTTCTGATGAGTGGGTAATCTTATTCAGAGCACATTATCTTGTGGCTAATGCATTTGACTTTGACGCATATGAAGGATTCGTGTATAATGTTTCTAGTTATGATGATATCAGCGAGCTTTATGTGGTATCTGATATGCTCATGACGGACTACTCCAGTGTGTTCTTCGATTATGCAAACCTGAAGAGACCAATTCTCTTCTACATGTATGATAAGGAATACTACGGGGAAGACTTACGAGGCTTCTATATCGACTTAGAAGAACTTCCTGGTCCGATTGTGGAAGCAGAAGAAGAGATGATCGACAAGATCCAGAGTGTGGATGCATGGTTTAGCGTAGACGACAGATACCAGGCATTCAATGACAAATTTAATCAGTTAGATGATGGTAAAGCAAGCGAACGATTTGCAAAACATGTTTTCGGTCGTTAAGCCACCATTTATATACATTATATTTACATCTTTATGAGAAAGAAAAGGAGACAACAATCATGACAAGAGTTATTACATATGGTACATACGATTTATTACACTATGGTCATATTAACTTACTTCGTAGAGCAAAAGAACAGGGCGATTACTTAATCGTTGTTTTATCTTCCGACGAATTTAACTGGAACATGAAACAGAAAAAATGTTATTTCACATATGAACAGAGAAAACAGTTATTAGAAGCAATCCGTTACGTTGACCTCGTAATCCCTGAAGAAAACTGGGAACAGAAACGTACAGACGTACATGAATATCATGTAGATAAGTTCGTTATGGGTGATGACTGGAAAGGTAAATTCGACTTCTTAGAAGAAGAAGGCGTAGAAGTAATCTACTTACCAAGAACTCCAGAAATCTCTACAACAGCAATCAAAAAGGACTTAAAAGCTAGAGAAATCAACAAATAATTTGTTTGGACTTTGTATTTAACATGTAGCAGATCACCGGCTGTACGATGTGTACAGCCGGTTTTTTGTCGTGATGGGCATTATTGCTGCATAAAGATACATTATTGACGAATAGTTACGAACTTTTTATAATAGAGTTATAAAATATAGTATATGAGGATAGTACATTATGGGAAAAGTAGAATATTGGGACATCTATGATAAGAACAAGAAGCTGACTGGACGCACGATGCTTCGCAATGACTGGTGTCTCGCAGATGATGAATATCATCTTACCGTACTCGGTGTGGTAAGACACACAGATGGCCGATTCCTGATCACCAAGCGAGTGATGACCAAAGCGTGGGCACCAGGCTGGTGGGAAGTATCCGGTGGCGCTTGTATGGCAGGCGAGAAGTCAGAGGATGCAGTTCTTCGTGAGGTTCAGGAAGAGACAGGACTTATGGTCACAGCAGACCAGAGAGAGTATCTCTTTACTTATCATAGAGAGAATCCTGGTGAGGGAGACAATTATTTCGTAGATATTTATCGATTTACTCTGGATTTTGACGAATCTGATTTAGACTTACAGTTAGAAGAGACAGCTGGCTATATGTTAGCTACTGTGGATGAAATCAAGGAATTCGCAGAACAGGGTATCTTCTTACATTACGATAGTATCAAGCAGGCATTTGAGGATTAAGTTTTTCAATTATATGGATCAATGATCAACGATCAGATCAACAGGTGATGGTATGAAATATTTGGTAATGGGAGCAGGAGGAACCGGTGGTTCCATCGCTGCATATATGAGTAGAGTGGGAATGGATGTCACATTGATTGCCAGAGGACCACATTTGCACGAAATCAAGTACCATGGATTGAATGTGAAATCTACCGAACAAAAGCAGTTTAATGTCAGAGTCAAGGTATGTGAGGAACAGGATTACGCAGAGACACCAGATGTTATTTTTGTCTGTGTGAAGGGATATCAGATCGAGAGTGTCTTGCCGTTCCTTCGCAATATCTCCAATAAGGATACAGTCATTATTCCGGTTTTGAACGGATTTGGGATTGCAGACCGCATGGCCGTTCAGATTCCGAATGCAAAGCTCATTGGTGGCCTGATCTATATCACAGCCAACAAACAGGCGCCTGGAACCGTACAGCTTCATGGCGACATCTTCCGCATCTTCTTTGGCACCAAGGATGGCAAAACAGACGATCCTGTGCTGATGCAGGTGGCAGCAGATCTTAAGGAAAGTGGCATTGACGGTGTGTATTCACCGGAAATCGAAAAAGAGATCTTAAAGAAGTTCTCCCTGGTATCTCCTTGGGCAGCCTGCGGCGTTCAGTTTAATATTACTGCCAGCGAGATCCAAAAGCCTGGCTACATCAGAAACTTCTATAAAAAGCTGGTTGCAGAGGTGGAAAGCCTTGGAAAAGCAGATGGACTTACGATGGACGTGGATGAAGATCTGGTGGAACGCAATTTAGCCATCATCGATGCAGTGGCACCAACAGCCAAAACCTCTCTTCAGAGGGATATTGAAGCCGGAAAACCATCCGAGATTAACAATATGATCCTGGATGTGGTTCGAAGAGCAGATATGCTTGGCGTGGAAGTGCCAACCTATAAGCGTGTAGTAGAGAATCCAATCCGCGATATGCTGATGCGTTAGCAGAAGCGATGCATGAACCAGATTCATAGATTTTTTCATAACAGATTAAAAAATTAGAGCATGGAATCAATCCACGATTCCATGCTCTTCGTTTATGTTTATGATTCGGTCGCTTAACAGGGCTGCCAGGTCATCGTCATGGGTGGCGAAAATCATGGTTTTTCCTGCCGCTTTTAACTGTTGTAAGAATGTTTTTAACCAGGCCTGTGACTTCCGGTCAAGTCCAGCCAGAGGCTCATCTAAGATGAGTACATCCGGATTCATGGAAAGAATACAGGCTATCGCCACTTTTCTTTTTTCGCCGCCACTTAAGTGATACGGTGCCCGGTCTCTAAGATGTTCAATTCCAACAAGGGCGATCACATCTGCAACTCTTTTGTCCACTGCTTCCCGTGAAAGTCCCATCTGCATCGGTCCAAAGGCGATTTCCTCTTCCACACTTCCGCAAAAAAGCTGCACATCTGCATTCTGAAATACAAATCCCACCTTCTGGTGAAAAGCCTTGGCAAAGATTCGGTCCTTCATGGTCTGGGCACTGATTTTCTTCCCTTCAAAGAGATAATATCCCTCATCGGGATAGAGGATGCCGCTTAAAATCTTTAGCAGCGTGGATTTTCCACAGCCATTGGCGCCCTGCAGGGCGATGGTTTCGCCCCTCCTGATATCGAGAGTAATATGTCGAAGTGCCACGTGTTTGTCGTAAGCGTAGCACACATGGTCAAGTTTGATAACAGATGTATTCATTAGATCATTCCCTCCAGATAGATAAAAAGTCCAATCAGACAGACAAGTAAAAGCACGTAAAGCAGATCCATTCTATGAAAATGTATCTGCCGGTAGGAGTCATATTCTCCGTCAAAGCCACGGCAGATCATAGCCTGGTACATTTCCTCAGACATTTCCTGGGATTTCAGGAATGTGACACCTAAGATGCCGGAAAATGCTTTTGCCTTCTCACGGTTTTTGCCGACAGAACGAAGGCGCAGCGCCTGCAGCATGTTCAGGCAGAGATCGCCCAACAGGACGATATACTTTAAGGTAATGTCGAAGGTTAAGATGAACAGTGACGGGATGTGAAAGGTCCGCAGACATCCGGTAATCTGGTTCCATGGGCTGGTGACAGATAAGAGCTGTACCAGGGACACAGAGAGAAACACCTTGATGGATACCGTCAGCATGGTTTTCGGGGAGCCAAGAAAGATGGATGGGAAAAGCAGGAGTAACGATAGCAGGCCAGCCCCTAACGCGGTTCCCACGACCTTTTTGAGCAGTCTTTCCTGTAGCAGGCAGATGCGTAGGAGCACCCCGGCTAAGATGACATAGGTGAAAAACATATTTTTCGATAATGCCATGAGAAGGATCACCAAAAAGGTGGTAATAAGCTTAATGGGAACACTGCCGCCAGAAGCAGCAGCGTTCCCATTGTTTCTTATTTTTGCCAAGACTGTGCCGATGGAAAGGATGGTTCTCGTGATAAATCCATCACTGTCTTTTGTCGGTATGTAATTTTCACTTTGAAGCATCCATTCTGGAAGTGAGTCTTTCTGGTTCATATCTAATAGTTTGATGTTCTGATTCTTAATTTAAGGAAAAGTCGAATTTGTCTTTCATCACAGAAGAAATCAGACGGAAGATGATGATGCAGAGTGCAACACCGATGATTGCAGATAAGATATAAGCTGCAATATCAGGAATACCGGAGATTGTATAGTCCGGGAAGATGGTGGAAAGCTCGAATCCACTTGTCATACCGGCTGGTGTGTAACCAAGCGCAACACCGCCGCTTGTGATTTCTGCAATTTCATCTGCGCCCCATTCACCCCATGCAGTTCCTTCTGCAAGAAGTCCGAGTGGTACAGCACAAATCAATACTGCGATCAATGCGTATAAGGATTTTGCACTGAATTTGCTGGTCTTCTGAACGATTCCTGGTGCGGTTCTTAATACAAAGGCAAAAATAACGGTGGTAAATAATAATTCAGCAAGACCGAAGATGGTAAGATGACCGACCATCATGGCTGGAATTGCGATTTTTAAACCGTATGGGCAGTAGAGGGCCTGACCTGCTGCGTCAGTAAATAAGGATGGCTGGATACCAAACTCAATGGCTGCTGCAAGAGCGGCTGCGTTGATACCACAGTAGGAGCCGATCGCTGCGCCGAGATATTTGCCAGAATCTGATTTTACCATATTTGAGATGAGTTTATAAACCCCAAAACCTACAAATGGTAATAAAAATGCCATATTGAAGCAGTTTGCACCGAATGCTAAGATTCCACCGTCTCCAAAGAGCAGTGCCTGGATGAGCAGTGCGATGGTTACCGATATGCAGGCAGCTTCCGGTCCGAGTAACAAAGCGATTAAGGTTCCGCCTACTGCGTGGCCTGTTGTACCACCAGGAAGAGGAACATTGAACATCATGCCAAGGAATGAGAAGGCAGCGCCAACGCCAAGGAGAGGCATCTTCGCCTTCGGAATTTCAGTTCTTACTTTTTTGATGGAATAAGCCCAGACAGGAGCCACAGCAACAGTCATGACTGCACATGTCTGAGGACTTAAATAATTTTCAGGTATATGCATTTCTTTTATCCTCCCTTTGATATAAAATATATTTGTGAACACATATTTTTACAAGCATATAATAACAAAGTCAAAATATACCCACAAGCCGGGTAGGGGGTTACAAATGAAGGATTTTACCACATTATGTTATATCGAACGGGAGAATCACTATCTGATGCTCCACCGAATCAAGAAAGAAAATGATTTAAATAAAGACAAATGGATCGGCATCGGCGGTCATTTTGAGAAGGGGGAAAGCCCGGAGGATTGCGTGGTCAGAGAAGTGTATGAGGAGACAGGACTGACATTGAACCAGTATCGCTTTTGCGGCCTGATCACATTTCTCTCTGATATGAGTACGGAGGAGGAAGCCTCTGAATATATGTGTCTCTTCCATTCGGAAGACTTTTCCGGAGAAATCAAGGAGTGTGATGAGGGGGCGCTGGAGTGGATCCACAAGAGGGATTTATTTGCCTTAGAGCTCTGGGAAGGAGATAAGATCTTCCTTCGGTTGATGGATGAGAGAAGGCCATTCTTCTCCTTAAAACTGGTTTATGAACAGGGCACTTTGGTAGAGGCGGTGCTTGATGGTCAGGCACTGGCGATCTAAGCAGACTACGCAGGGAATATGGCACATTTTTCGAAATATGACGTAGATGTGACGGTTGAAGAGGGGCCTGATATTTGTTAAAATAGAAGAGACGAATAGAAGAGTACAGGAGAATAGAATATGGGAAAAAGATCAACAAAGACCAATAAGAATATCTACCAGATTGCACGTGAGAATCTGGAACTGACCAGAAGCAAGGCCAGCGAAAAGATGGAGTATATCTCTGCTGACCGTATTGAAAAGATTGAGAGTGAAAAATCACTTCCACATCCAGATGAAATCCTTACCATGGCCAAAGCCTACAAATTTCCGGGATTATGCAATTATTACTGCTCCCATGAATGTCCGATCGGCGAACAGTATGTGCCAGAGCTTCAGCCAAAGGATTTATCCCAGATCGTATTAGAGATGTTAGCTTCCCTGAATGCATTAGATAAAGTAAAGGGACGTTTTATTGAGATTACCGTGGATGGTAAGATTACGGAAGATGAATATGAAGACTTTGCATCCATTCAGGATGAGCTTCGCAATATCTCCATTTCTGCCAACACATTACAGCTCTGGATCGACCAGATGATCGCAGATGGACAGATTGACGGAGACAAGCTAGAACAGGCAAGAAAAAGCAAGTAATATATACATTTCATCAAAGCAAAGGAGTTGAGAAAATGAAAAAAGTAAACGGTAAAGTATTGGCAGTTATGATGGCATGTATCATGGTTGTCCTCACGATGGTGACACCAGTCAGTGCAGCAGCATCTGTAAAACTCATTGAAGCTGGCTGTGAGACAAAGGATTATGACGTAACTGGCGACGGTAAGAAGGATAAGTTCTTATACGCAAGTAGCTACGACGATAATGATATGCCATATGGCTATTTTATGGTGAATGGCAAGCGTGCAGGAACATTTACCATCGATGAAGAATATTCCGCATTCAGCACATCCCTCATTTCTTTAAAGAATGGCAAGAAATTCCTTCTGGTAGAACACAACTTCAGCGAAGATACACCAGAATGTGATATCATGGTGTACTCCAAAGGCCAGTTTAAGAAGATTGCAAAAGTCAATGACTGTGTTGGCGATACAAAGTATGGATATGCATTCCGTATTAAGAAGGCAGCTGCAACGGATAATACAGTGAATTTTGACTGCACCCATGCAAACTACACCTTCGGTGATCTGGTTGTTCGCTATGCTTATACTTACAAAGATGGCAAGCTGGTAAAGAAGAGTAGCACAGGTAAGGTAGTTTCTGCTAAAACATCCAAGACATTGAAGTTTACTGCAGCAAAGGCAGTTCCTGCATACAAATCTGCAACAAGCAACACCAAGTCCTTCACCATCAAGAAAGACGGTAAGGTTACCATCAGCAAGATTTCCTACACATCTAAAGCTGGTGTCAGAGTATACGTGAAATACGGCAAGAAATCTGGATGGGTGAAGTGCTCCAAAGCCATGTATCCTAAGATGTTCAAAGGCGTAAAGTCCAGCTATTTCTAGAATAGGAAGCGATATGAAGATTAACATAAATAACGTAGAACTATATTATGAAGTCCATGGCGATGGACAGCCTATGATTTTAGTCCATGGCAATGGAGAAGATCATACCATCTTTGACAAGGCAGTGGAAGTGTTATCAAAACGCTATACCTGCTATATCGTGGACAGCCGCGGCCATGGCAAAAGCTCCAAAATCAGAGAATTCCATTATCAGGATATGGCAGATGACATGGTAGCATTCATGGATGCCTTAGATCTTCGCGATGTCATCTTCTATGGTTTTAGTGACGGTGGAATCATAGGACTTTTGGTTGCCATGAACACAGATCGTCTTTCACACCTCATCGTAAGCGGTGCCAATATCCACCCGTTCGGTGTCAGCGAAAGGCTTTACAAATCCATGCGGTTTTTCAACCGCTTTATGCGTGATCCGAAGGTGACATTGATGCTTGCGGAACCGATGATCTCCAAAAGCATGCTTGCGAACATTAAAGTACCAACCCTGGTGCTTGCCGGGGAGCATGACGTGATCTTAGAAGATCATACAAGACACTTCGCGGCCCTGATTCCGAATGCGAAATGCCGCATATTAAAAGGCGAGGGCCATGGCAGCTACATCGTTCATAAGAAACGAATTGCAACCCTGATCCTCACCTACTTAAAGTATATGGAAGACCATGACTAGGCATGTTCTCCACGCAGTAATTTCAGATTATTATAAATGAGCTTTGCAGTCAGCCCCCAGATGATGTGGCCTTTGTAGCGGTAAAAATGTACGGCATATTGCCCCACGCTCCATGGATAGTTCTTTCCTCCTGGCACATCGTCATATGGAAAGTCCTTAGATGGTATGTTCATGAGCTGATTGTAGTAGATCTCCGGCTCATTGTTTAAAAAATATGACAATGGTACGGTGAACACCTCAGCAACCTCATCGGTACTGAAGCTTCCTTCGTAGTCAAGGAGCTCTCCGAGGAATGGTTCGATGCGAAGCTTCGCGTTATTGACAACATAATCAAGACCACCAAAGATATGAACCTGTGACGGAGCGATCAAAAGCTCCTCGCAGGTTTCTCTGATTGCACCTTCTTTTGCAGTTTCGTCTGCCTCCACACGGCCGCCCGGGAAACAGATCTCACCCGGCTGTCTTCTTAAGTTCCCGGAACGCACTTCAAAGAGAACGTGATAGCCGTCTTCTTTTTTGATCAGCGGAATGACAACAGCGCTTAACCGTTCCTTTTCCAATTCAATTCTATGAGGGGTATAATTACTCAAATGCTCAAACATAGTCTAGTTAATTCTCCTGATTTTTGTTATAATAATATAATTGAATATACTATATTCTAAATAAAAACGCCAATAATATTACATAAGTATTCTACTACTTATGGCAGGAAAGGAAAATAGAAATGAGCAATTACAAAATCAATACAAAGTGTGTTCAGGCAGGTTATACTCCAGGTAACGGAGAACCTCGTCAGATCCCAATTGTACAGTCAACAACATTCAAATATGCATCAAGCGAAGCTATGGGTCAGTTATTCGACTTAGAAGCAGAAGGTTACTTCTACACACGTCTTCAGAACCCAACCAATGACTATGTTGCAGCGAAAATCGCAGAATTAGAAGGCGGAACAGCAGCAATGCTTACTTCCTCCGGACAGGCAGCCAACTTCTTCGCATTATTCAACGTTTGTGAATGTGGCAGCCACATCGTAGCATCCTCTTCTATCTACGGCGGAACCTTCAACTTAATCTCTGTTACGATGGCAAAGATGGGAATCGACGTAACATTTGTCTCCCCAACAGCAACAGAAGAAGAATTAGATGCAGCATTCCAGGACAATACAAGAGCAATGTTCGGTGAAACCATTGCCAACCCAGCACTGACTGTATTAGATATCGAATTATTCGCTAAGGTTGCACACAAACACGGTGTACCATTAATCATTGATAACACATTCCCAACACCAGTAAACTGTCGTCCAATCGAATGGGGTGCAGACATCGTTACACACTCCACAACAAAATATATGGATGGACATGGTGCAGCAGTAGGTGGCGCAATCGTTGACTCCGGTAACTTCGACTGGATGGCACACGCAGACAAGTTCCCAGGACTCTGCACACCAGACGATTCCTACCACGGCATCACATACGCTGAAAAATTCGGCAAGGAAGGCGCATTCATTACAAAATGTACCGCTCAGCTTATGCGTGACTTCGGATGTATCCAGTCTCCACAGCATGCATTCTACTTAAATCTTGGTTTGGAATCCTTACATGTTCGTATGCCAAGACACGTTGAGAACGGCCAGGCTGTTGCAGAATTCTTAAATGCACATGAAAAAGTAGAAAAGGTAAACTACTCTGGTCTTCCAGGAGATCCATACTACGAAGTAGCACAGAAGTACCTTCCAAACGGCGGTTGTGGTGTAGTATCCTTCATCATCAAGGGCGGACGTCCGGCAGCAGAAAAATTCATGGCTGGATTAAAGCTTGCTGCAATCGAAACACATGTAGCAGATGCTAGAACATGCTGCTTAAACCCAGCAACATCCACACATCGTCAGATGACAGAAGAACAGCTTGAAGAAGCAGGCGTACCAGCAGGATTGGTTCGTATGTCCTGCGGTTTAGAAGATAAAGAAGATTTAATTGCCGATATTGCACAGGCATTAGCAGAAGTTTAATTGTTGTAAGCAAAATAGGAGGAGTTATGAATACTACTTTGGTAATCATGGCCGCCGGGATCGGATCCCGTTTTGGCGGTGGAATCAAACAGCTTGAGCCAGTAGGGAGAAATGGCGAGATTATCATGGATTATTCCATTCATGATGCAATCGAAGCGGGATTTAACAAGATTATTTTTATCATCCGTAAGGATATTGAAGCAGATTTCATGGAAGTCATTGGGGAACGAATTGAAAAGGTATGTGCTGATTTAGGGGTAGCAGTTGCATATGCGTTCCAGGATCCTGAAGATCTTCCGAATGGAATCAAAAAACCTGTGGAACGAACAAAACCATGGGGAACCGGACATGCAGTGTTAGCATGCAGAGATATCTTAAAAGAACCATTTGCTGTCATTAATGCAGATGACTACTATGGCAAGGAAGCATTTGTCAAGATCCATGACTTCCTCATGGATTACACACCAGAACGAGGCAATGCATTCTCCATGGCAGGCTTCATTATGAAGAACACATTAAGCGATAACGGCGGTGTAACAAGAGGTGTCTGCAAGGTGGATGACAATGGTTATCTGACCGGCGTGGATGAAACCCACAACATCGTCAAAACAGCAGAGGGAGCAGCAGTGGACAGGGATGGCGCCCTTGATCCGATCGATGCAGATTCCTACGTATCCATGAATATGTGGGGACTGACTCCTGAATACATGGAACTTTTAAAAGAAGGATTTGTGGCATTCTTTGACCGTGTTGGAACACAGGAATGCAAAGCAGAATATCTGCTTCCAATTCACATTGATGAGCTGTTACAGGCGGGCAAAGTAACGGTTCAGGTACTTGACACACAGGATAAGTGGTTTGGTGTAACCTACAAAGAGGATAAGGATGTGGTTGTAGCGTCCTTTGCCAAACTGTTAGATGATGGTGTATATAAGGAAAATCTTTTCTCTGATCTGACTGCAAAATAACAAATTACTTAATAATGGAGATGTTATTATGAGAATTGTAATTATTGGTGATGGTAAAGTTGGTCACAAAATTGCGACTGAACTTTCCGAAGAAGATTATGACGTAGTAGTGATTGACCAGAATGAGAATCAGCTGTCTGGCACATCCAATACTCTGGATGTACTCTGTATCCCTGGGGATGGTGCCGACGCAGATGTTCAGAAGTCTGCAGGAGTATCCGGCGCAGATCTGGTAATCGCATGTACTTCCCTTGATGAAATCAACATGCTCAGCTGTCTTGTTGCCAGACGCGTGGGTGCAAGACATACCATTGCACGAGTAAGAAATCCAATCTACTATAATCAGATGAACTTCCTCAAGGAAGATTTGAGACTTTCCATGGCTGTTAATCCTGAAATGGAAGCAGCTGATGAGATTTCCCGTGTATTATTATTCCCTGAAGCATCCAAGGTGGAAAGCTTTGTAAAGGGTAAGATTGAGATGGTTGAATTCCCAATTCCGGAGAATTGTCCATTAGAAGGCGTTGTATTGAAAAATCTGACAAGAACATTCAACGTAAGAGTCTTAGTTGGTGTGGTACAGCGTGGCAAGGAAGTATTCATTCCGGATGGAGAATGCGTACTGAAGAAGGGCGATAAGATTCATATCATCGCATCTCATCAGGAATTAGAACAGTTCTTTAGAAAAATTGGCCATACAAGCCATAAGATTCGCAAGGTTATGATGATCGGTGGCGGACGCCTCGGCTTCTATCTTGCAAAACAACTCATTGATCTGAAGATGCAGGTGAAGATCATTGAACGTAACTATGATAAATGTATGGAGCTCGCAGAGCAGCTTCCGGAAGCGACAGTCATCTTTGGCGATACCAAAGACCATGCGTTGTTAGAGGAAGAGGGACTTCGTGATGCAGATGCATTTGTCTCATTCACAGGCGTGGATGAAGAGAATATGCTGGCTGCGTTCTATGCAAAGACCCAGGGCGTGAAAAAAATCGTAGCCAAAGTGGAAGAGGAAAGCCTTTCTGTTATGACAGAAGCCATGGGCATCGACAGTGTGGTTTCTCCAAAGGCACTGACTGCAGATTTAATCCTCGGCTATGTACGTGCACGTCACAGCTCCATGAAGAGTGCGAATATTGAATCCATCTACCAGCTGGTAAATGGGCAGATCGAAACCATGGAATTCGTCATCGGTGACACTGCCAAGTATATCAATATTCCATTAAAGGATCTTCCAATCAAAGCGAACAATCTGATCGCAGCGATCGCTCGTGGCTCCGAAGTTATTGTACCGGGAGGAATGGATGTGATTCTTCCAGGTGACAGTGTTATTATCGTTACAATGAACAAGAAGGTTCAGAACTTTGATGATATTCTGAAATAATAGGAGCGGTGATCTATGAATTTTAAAATGATTAAATATATATTAGGGCGAATGCTTGGAATCGAAGCAGTGGTTCTGCTCATTCCTGCAGTCGTATCTATGATTTATCGGGAAAGCTGCTGGCAATCCTTCCTGATCACCAGTGCTATTCTGGCAGTGGTATTCCTTCTGACTGGACTGAAGGCACCGAAAGATGCCAAGATCTATGGAAAAGAAGGGTTTGTCATTGTAGGTTTTGCCTGGATTTTATGGTCCCTCTTTGGTGCCATTCCATTCACGATTTCCGGAAGCATCCCGTTCTATTTAGATGCTGTGTTTGAAACCATTTCTGGTTTTACCACAACAGGTTCCACCATCCTTGGTGAAATCGAAGGTCTGCCAATGGGTATCCTGTTCTGGCGATGCTTCACCCACTGGATCGGTGGTATGGGGGTATTGGTATTCGTACTGATGCTTACTACATTGAATGACAAGAATGCCATGCATCTGATGCGTGCCGAGGTTCCTGGTCCTGACAAGGATAAACTGATTCCAAAGGCAAGACAGAATGCAGCATTATTATACAAGATGTATCTTGCACTTACTGTAATTGAAGTTGTGTTGCTGTTACTTGGTGGTATGAACCTTTATGATTCTGTGGTTCATTCCTTCAGTACCGCTGGTACCGGTGGGTTCTCCAACATGAATGCCAGTGTCGGTGCCTATGACAGTGCCTATATTGACGGTGTCATTACCGTGTTCATGATCTTATTCGGTATCAACTTCAATATGTACTTCCTCCTTCTTATTAAGGACGTGAAGAGTGTATTTGCCAATGAAGAGCTTCGAGTATACCTTGGAATTATTGGTGTGGCCATCGTGGCGATCACATTGAACATCTGCCATATGTATGGCGGCCTCATCCATGCATTCCGCTATGCTTCCTTCCAGGTGGCAGCGATTATTTCCACAACCGGATTCTCCACGGCCGACTTTGACCAGTGGCCTGAGCTTTCCAAGACCATCCTCATGATGCTTATGATGGTTGGTGCATCCGGTGGTTCCACCGGTGGTGGTATGAAGGTATCCCGTATTCAGATGATCGTTAAGAGTATCAGTCGTGAAGTAAAGCAGCTCCTTCATCCAAAATCTGTCAATGTAATTAAGGTAAACGGCAAGAAGGTAAGCGATGACGCAATGCGAGGCGTATATATCTATTTCTTCGCATATATGATCATCCTTGCATTCTCCACATTGATCGTATCCATTAACAATTACGACTTTGCAACCACATTTTCCGCAGTTCTGACAACTCTGAACAACGTAGGGCCAGGTATCAATCTGGTAGGATCCACCTGTAACTTTGGATTCTTCTCCCCACTGTCAAAGGTTGTGCTCTGTCTGGATATGCTGATTGGACGTCTTGAAATCTTCCCATTCCTGATGATCTTATCACCAACATTGTGGAAGAGAAAATTTTAAAAAAAACGGATGAGATCTGATGATCTCATCCGTTTTTTGTTTGATATTCTTCTCGTTTAAATTCCCGCATAATCATGAGCAGACTGACAACAGCTGCACTAAAGTCAGCAACCGGTCCGGCAAATAAGATGCCGTCGATACCTGCAAACAGTGGCAGAATCAGGATGAGCGGCAGCAGGAAAATCGTCTGTCTGGTGAGAGACAGGAAAATACCTGCGACTGGTTTTCCAATGGCGGTAAATGCATTGGAGGTCAGTGGCTGCAGGAAGTTAATAAAGGTGAAGAATAAGTAAATTCTAAAATAACGAATGGCGAATCCAAAGTATTCCGGTGAACCATCTCCGAAGACAGAGATGATATTTCTTGGGAAGATCTGGAACATGAGGAATGCCACAATGGCCAGCACGCATCCAACCGTGTTGGCCGTTTTATATACCTGTTTTACACGGTCGTACTTCTTGGCACCATAGTTAAAGCTGATGATTGGCTGAGATCCCTGTGAGATACCGATGATGAAGGACATGAACAGCATATTTACCTTGGAGATTACTCCGGCACAGGCCAGCGGGATCTCATTACCGTAGATTGACTGTCCGCCATAGTAGGTAAGGGAATTATTCAGGGCAATCTGAACAATGGTCATGGCAATCTGGTTGGAGCATGGAGCAGCACCGAGGGATGCAATCTTGCCGATGTAACGTCCCCTAGGCATGAGATGATGCTTCTTTAAACTTACGGTTTTCGAGAACTTCCATAAATAGATGATGACCATCAATGCAGAGATGATCTGACCGATGATGGTGGCAAGGGCAGCACCCTGAATGCCCATATTGAAAATGAATACGAAAATGTAGTCTAACACAGTATTCACAATGGCGCCAATCAGGTTACAGAACATGGAAAATCTTGGACTTCCATCTGCTCGAACCAGGTGACAACCTCCGGAGGTTAAAATAAGGAACGGAAAACCGAGGGAGGTAATGCTGATGTAGGAAATGGCATAAGGCGCAACCTTAGGTGTGGCACCGAAAAAATGAATCAGAAAGTTCATATTCAGTTGCACAAAGATGGAAAGGATGATGCCGAAGAATACCAGGGAGAATAATGCATTGCCCATATAGTATTCAGCATGCTCCTTATCTCCTGCACCAAGGGTTAAGTTGAATGCAGAAGCACCGCCAATTCCGAAGAGCAGGGCGATGGCGATACAGGTTGGGGTTAAAGGGAAGGCCACATTGGTTGCGGCATTGCCCAGGTAACCGACACTGTTTCCGATGAAATACTGATCGACGATGTTGTAGAGGGAACCGACCAGCATGGCGATGATGCTTGGCACGGCGAATCTGAGTAATAATTGATTGACTGGCAGTACGCCCAATGGGTTTCCACCCTGATTTTGTGGTTTCATAACTGTTCTCCTATATATTTATCCATAAATTTACTTGTATTTTTGCAACGTAAACTTTATTATATCATAAAATTCTCCGGATGTTGCATAAAAATATTAAATTGACAAAATAATCTGAAAATTCAAGAAAATTCGTGAAAAGTGTGCGTTAATATCTTGACAAAAATATTTTTTAATGTATAATTTAATTATAAATTAGTGAAAGGTAATCAGACCATTATTTCCCAGATTGGATGAGTATAGCATTTGTCATCTGGCAATCATAAAGAGTATTTAAGAAAACATGAAGCGCTAATGTTTACCAGCAACTAAGAACGGACGGAAAATTGAATATGGAATTTTGAACGGGTATTAGAATACCCGTTCTTTTTTTATTTCGTAAAATATGATATTTTATTAGTAGAGTATTGAAGTTAAAAAGAAAAATTGAGGTGAACAATATGTATTTCGTACCAAACGGCACACAGATTTGTGGTTTTTATGAATGTGAAAAATGCAGGGATCGTTTCCTCGATCTTAAGGTGGCTCCAGTGATCAACTGTCCAAACTGCGACAGAGAGATTGACATGGAGATCGGTCCGGACGAAGAAATGCCGGATGTAACTCCATCCGCAAAGCTTTTACAGGTTTGCGAGGGAGAAGAAGTTGAAAAAATGGATGCACTCTTAAGCCTTGCCATCACAGGCGGAGACTGGGACTGGATCTAATCACACGCACAGGAGGTATAATTTATGGCAGTAAGTGTAATTAAGACAGCTGCATTTGACGCAGCAATTAAAGAAGGCAAGGTTCTCGTGGATTTCTATGCAGACTGGTGTGGACCATGTGCAATGATCTCCCCAATCGTGGCTAAGCTTTCCGACGAATATGAAGACGTGAGCTTCTACAAGTTAAATATCGATGAAGATATGGACGTGGCAATGAAATATGGCATCATGAGCATCCCAACACTTCTCTGTTTCAAAGATGGCGAAGTGACAGGTACCATCGTCGGATTCGTGGATGAAGACACACTGAAGGCTGAGCTTAACAAAGCATTTGCATAAAGGAGGCAGTCTATGGCAGTTCGTTTCAATGAAGATGCTGAAATCGTAGCAAAGATTAAGGAAGGCTTAAAGCGCAAGGACGGCTACTGTCCATGCCGCCTGCCAAAGCTCCCTGAGTTCAAATGCATCTGTCAGGAATTCAAGGATCAGATTGCAGATCCAGAGTTCGAAGGCTATTGCCACTGCAGATTATATTATAAGAGTAAAGACTGATTTTCTGGCATGTATTGGAAATAAAACACGCATTTTCTCAGAAAATATGCTATAATATATACTCGCTTATAGATATATAAGAACTCGCAGAAAACTTAATAATATTGAGAGGAGAGACTATGTTAGAAAACTTATTCAAACTCAAAGAGAATGGTACTAACGTCAAAACAGAAGTGGTAGCAGGTATCACTACATTCATGACAATGGCATACATTCTCGCAGTTAACCCATCCATCCTTTCTGCATCTGGTATGGATTCCAATGCAATCTTAGTTGCTACAGCAATCGCATCCTTTATCGGTTGTATGGTTATGGCATTACTTGCCAACTATCCATTTGCATTAGCTCCAGGTCTTGGTCTGAATGCATACTTTGCATACACAGTATGTGGAACTATGGGTTACACATGGAACTTTGCTTTATTAGCAGTATTCGTAGAAGGTCTGATCTTCATCGTATTATCCGTAACGAACGTACGTGAAGCAATCTTCAACGCAATTCCTTTCCAGTTAAAGAAAGGTATCTCTGTAGGTATCGGTTTATTCGTAGCTTTCATCGGTTTACAGAATGCAAACTTAGTAGTTGGTGGTGCTACATTAGTACAGATCGTTGACTTTACAGAAAACTTCCACACAGTTGGTATTTGTGCGTTACTTGCATTGGTTGGTTTGATCATCATCTCCGTTCTTTATGTTAAGAACGTAAAGGGTGCCATCTTAATCGGTATCGTAGCTACATGGGTGTTAGGTATCATCTGTCAGTTAACAGGAATTTACCAGATCGATGTTGAAACTGGCTTCTTCAGCTTAATCCCATCCTGGTCTTCCTTTGATGTAACAGCAATCAGCACAACATTTGGTAAATGTTTCGATTTATCCGGCAACAACGTAAACATCCTTGACTTCTTCGCAATCATGTGTGCGTTCTTATTCGTAGATATGTTCGATACATTAGGAACATTAATCGGTGTAGCAAATAAAGCTGATATGTTAGATGAAGAAGGTAGATTACCAAAAATCAAACAGGCATTACTTGCAGATGCCATTGCAACATCCATTGGTGCTGTACTTGGTACATCCACAACAACAACTTTCGTAGAAAGTTCTTCTGGTGTAGCAGAAGGCGGTAGAACAGGTTTATCTTCTGTTGTTACAGGTTTCTTATTCTTAATCGCAATCATCTTCGCACCAGTATTCATCACAATTCCAAGCTTTGCTACAGCTTCCGCTTTAATCTTCGTAGGTTTCTTAATGGTAAGTGCTGTAACAGAAATCGATTTCAACGAATTCACAGAAGCTATTCCAGCTTACCTTTGCTTACTTTGCATGACATTAATGTACAGTATCTCTGAAGGTATCGCAATCGGTGTTATCTCTTACGTATTAATCAACGTAATCTGTGGTAAATCTAAGAAGATCACACCACTTATGTATGTATTAGCAGTATTATTCGTATTAAAATACATCTTCTTATAAGATACATATACTTTATAAAATGAATGACAGGCACTCACAATGTTCATCGCATTGTGGGTGCTTTTTATGTTATAATAAATCGTGATGATATAATATGTTGGAGGACATAGTTATGAAAATAGTATTTTTGGATACCGAATCATTCGGTGATGACATCGATTTATCCGGATTTGATGTCTACGGCGAGGTGGTAAAGTATCGCCAGACTGCATTTGAAGAGATTGCCGGTCGCGTGGCGGATGCAGATATTGTCATTGTGAACAAGTGTCTCATCGTGGAAGAAACTATTAAGGACGCGAAAAACTTAAAGCTTGTCTGCGTGGCAGCAACCGGAACCAACAACATTGATAAAGAATATCTGGCACAGAGAGACATCCCATGGAAGAATGTGGCAGGCTACTCCACAGAAACTGTGGCAGAGCATACCTTTGCATTGCTTTTCTATGTCAGTGAAAAATTAAGATATTATGATGATTTCGTAAAAAGCGGCGACTTCAGCCGTTCACCTCTGTTTACTAATTTAGACAGACCATTCCACGAAATCAAAGGAAAGACCTGGGGAATCATCGGTCTTGGCAATATTGGCCGAAGAGTGGCAGAGATCGCAGGAGCATTTGGCGCGAAGGTCATATACGCATCTGCATCTGGCGCAAAACCACAGGAAGGCTACACCCAGGTGGACATGGATACATTGTTCGCAGAATCTGACATCATCTCTGTACATGCACCTCTTGACGAGCATACAGAGGGGCTGATCAACAGGGAAGCACTAAAGAAGATGAAGAAGAACTGCATCTTCTTAAATCTTGGACGCGGACCGATCGTGGTGGAACAGGATTTATACGATGCGTTAGAGGCTGGGGAAATCGCCGGCGCCGGACTTGATGTGCTTGTGAAGGAACCGATGGATCCGGAGAATCCATTGCTCAAGATCCAGGACAGCACAAAATTAGTCATCACACCGCATATTGCCTGGGCAAGCGTGGAGGCGCGCAACAAGCTGATGGCTCTTGTCCTTGATCATGTGAAGGAATTTGTTGGTTAGTGGGAATATTGTAGTGAGAAATTGAGAAGAAAGAAAAATCAGGGGGATTACAGTTATGGTATATTATGGAACATTGGGACCTGCATGTGCAGATATGAGCATCTTAAAGAGAATGTTTCGTCAGGGAATGAACGGCATTCGTTTGAATCTTTCCCATAAAAATTTAGAGAGCAGTAAGGAATGGGTGACAAACTACATTAAGGCTGCAACACAGGAAGGGATCATCAAACCGGAATTACTGATCGATCTGCAGGGTCCGGAGCTTCGCATCGGCCGTATGCAGCTTGATCTTGAATGGCAGGACCGTCAGGAAATCTATTTGGATGTCATTCCAGTGCCGGAAGTGATTCTTCCATACTTGGTGGAAGGACAGCAGATCTTAATTGATGACGGCAAGATCTTATTGGAAGTCATCGATCGCCGTGGAGACCTGGCAGAAGATATCAAATGTAAGGTTATCCGTGGAGGAAAAGTAGTACAGCGCAAGAGTATCGCGCTTCCAGGGCTTTCCATCCCGGTGCCAACCCTTACCGATGCGGACAAGGAAAACTTGCGTGTTGCCAAAGAGTATGGAGTAACCGGCGTTATGCTTCCATTCGTCCGTAACAAAAAAGACTTAATGAACTTAAGAGCAGAATTAGATAAAAATGGTGCCAGTGATATCCGCATCTTCGCCAAAATCGAAAACTTGGAGGGCGTGGAAATCCTGTCCGAATTATTGGAAGTGGCAGATGAAATCGTCATCGCCAGAGGAGACTTAGGCAATGCAGTGGATCTTTGGAAGCTTCCAGTACTCCAGAAGGAGATTGCAAGACACTGCCGTGCAGTGAAAAAACCATTTATGGTAGTAACCCAGATGTTAGCTTCCATGGAAACAAGAGCCGTGCCAACAAGAGCAGAGGTATCCGACATTTTCAATGCAGTGATGGATGGCGCACAGTCTGTCATGCTCACCGGCGAAACTGCAGTGGGCCGCTACCCGGTAGAAGCAATGTCCTACCTAATCAAAACCTCTGAAGAAGCACTTCTTTACATGAGTGGAAAGGAAGATATGATATGGGATTAATTCGTAAGATTACACAGGAAACACAGTATAAATTTTTGAACTTTTTTACCTTTGATGTGACACACAAGAGCGGCCGCGACAGCAAGTATTTTGTTGCCTCCCGCGCAAAAACCATCGAGGATTTAAAGGCAGTGACACATAAGAACAACTCCGATGGCGTCATCATCTATTCCATCTGCGATGGTAAGGTAGTGTTAGTAAAGCAGTACCGCTACCCGCTTGACGGCTTCATCTATGAATTCCCTGCAGGTCTTTGCGAAGCAGGAGAAGACTTTAAGGAAGCTGGCGTGCGCGAGCTGTCTGAAGAAACCGGCTTAGAGCTCCACCCAATTGACGTGGATGACATGTACTCCAAACCATTCTTCACAACCATCGGTATGACAGATGAGTCCTGTGGTACGGTATATGGCTATGCAACCGGCACCCCAAGCAAGGATGCCCAGGAAGATTCCGAAGAGATTGAAATCGTGCTTGCTGACCGCGAGGAAGTAAGACGTATTCTTAAGGAAGAGAATGTGGCAATCATGTGTGCTTATCAGCTGCAGCACTTTCTGAAGGCTGAACCGGGGCATGAGTTTGATTTTTTGAGTGAATAATAGAGTTAAGCTGTCTATCTAAGTACCTGAGCAGACATTCAAAAGAATAATGAAAGACTGACAAACTCGTATTTCTCTTTGCTTATTACGATTGTCTATTGGAGTAGAAACACTCCTCAAAATAAAATGCAGGGTGTCTTCCCGATTCGAACCTCAACAGAGTTTCGCCTCGGGAAGACACCCTGCTTTATTTTTTCAGACTGTTTCTATCGCCCCTAGACAATCGGCAGCAGAGAAATGCGAGTTTGAGTCTTTCTATTATTCTCCTGAAAATCGTCTGCTCAGGCATAGAGATAGACAGCTTTATTCTTTTATTCATGTGGAGTGGAGATGGAAAATCCAGGAAGTGACAACGATAGGCTCCAAAAAGCAAGTCCAGCTCGCTTTTTAGACCCTATCGCTGTCACTTTCTGGATTCTCTAATCGAAAAGTGATATTGCGACAAAAATTGATATTTCTTTTGTCTAAAAAATAGAAAAATGTGTATGATTCAAAATTTAGGGAGTCACTGTTTGGAAGACTTTGTTCAAAAAGTGATATTGGAGTGTATAGGGAATGCAGCACCATGTAAAGATTTCAGAATGTCCAGTTTGTGTAATTCCGCCAATTTCAATTTTTCTCAATTTTCCCGCCAATTTTCCCACCAATCTTCCCTCTAAATGGGAGCAAAAACGGACACCTAAGGTAGTATTCTATACTCAACAAATACCTAAATTGAAAAACTAAAACTGTATTTTACAGAAGGAGAAGAAGATGAATCTGGCTGGTAAGTAACTGTTCAAAGGCAGGCAGATTCTCAGAACTAACAGACAGTTCGCGATTGATCTAAGCTGATGGGGAAGTATTCATAATAGATAAACTGTATGTGTGCAGTTTTCGAAGAAAGAAGGCACCTGTTCGTATGGCAGGGGTCTTCTTTTGACTTTTTAGATATTTTGGCTAGCATTTGACTTTCGTGGCGCAATCTTCTATAGTTAGGGTAGAAGAGAACGCAAATTTGGAGGATTAGTTATGAAACCAGTGATTGGAATTATACCTTTAGTAGACGTAGAACAGGATAGCGTGTGGATGCTGCCAGGATATATGGACGGTATCACACAGGCAGGCGGGCTGCCATTTATGATGCCCCTTACAGAAGATGACCAGGATATTGAACAGTTAGTGGATATGTGCGACGGAATTTTATTTACTGGTGGACAGGATGTATCTCCAGAGATGTATGACGAAAAGCCAATGCTTGAGCTGATCGACTGTTATCCGGCGTTGGATCATCTGGAATCCAAGATTTTTAAGAAGGCTTACAAACTGAATAAACCGATTTTTGGTATTTGCCGTGGCATTCAGTTTATCAATGTAGCCATGGGTGGTTCCTTATATCAGGATCTTCCGATGCAGTTCTGCTCCGATATTAACCATCAGCAGACAGTACCACATGATCAGCCTTGTCATAAAGTAAGAATCATGGAGGATACACCGCTTTATAAGCTCCTTGGAACAGATCAGATTGGGGTAAACAGCTATCATCATCAGGCGGTGCATGTACCAGCATACGGCCTTACTCCGATGGCTATTTCTGCAGATGAACTGATTGAGGCTATTTATGATCCAGCCAAAAAGTTTGTCTGGGCAGTTCAGTGGCATCCGGAATGCTGTCTGGAGAATGATGAAAACAGCAGAAAGCTGTTCCAGGTATTTGTCGATGCCTGCAGACCATATGAAGTGCTGAAGATTGAAGAAGATGTGGACTTTGGATGCGAAGAAAGCAAGGAAGTCATGGCAGTTGTAACCATGAAAGATTTCGATGGCAAAGAAGTGACTGTGAAACAGCCAGACAAGATGTTATATGACCGCAAGATCAAAGAAGGTGACAAAGTAATCTTCGATGTGGAGGGAAAATTGAGAAAGTAGGCTTCCTCGACACCGATTTGCCAGAGCCAAATCGCCAACGAAGGCTTTGCCAGCGCCACCTCGCCGGCGCCAACTACATATACAAAACAATCCCCTGAGAGTATCTCCCAGGGGATTTCTTATGCCTATCTATTCTTCCAATTTATTCAGGATGATGGATCACGTACTTGAGATCTTCTGTTGGAAGCAATTCTTCCTGTTCCAAATAAACGATGTCAAATGGTTTGTTGGTGATGAAGACGCCTTCGCAGTCGCCAACTTCAGCGCCGTGATATCCGCGGGTACCTTCTTCCCACCATACAAAACTGTCTTTTCCAAAGTTGCCCTGATCGGTAACTAATGTTCCACTGAGCACGTAGATGCCATGGCCACAGTGATGATAATGCCAAGGTGTCACGCTGCCTTCTTTGAAAATGATTCGTTTTACCATCATGCCATTGTCTTCATCATGATGCATGTAGAATTCACAGGTTGTGTTACCGCTGTTTTTGCTTGTTTTCATGTAATCGTTCATGTTGACATTTGCACCGTCAATTGTGTGTACTTTTTTCAAGATTTTTCCTCCCAATGTGATGAATGATTATTATATATTATTTTTTCTCCGACAGGAACAGACCAATCAGTGTGAGCAATGTTCCTGTAATTGTCATTTTGGTCAGTGGCTCGTGGATTAAGAAATAGGAAGCCACCACGGTAATTACCGGCCCGAGATAGATGTAAATGCTGGTCGCCATGATGCCAATCTTGATGGAAGCCCAGTTCCAGGCCACGAAACAGATGGCGGAGGCGATAAGACTTAAGAAAATCAGGTTCGCCGCAACCTTCGGCTCAAGCATGGCACGAAATGGAATCTGGCCGTGATTCAGATAGAGAAACATCGGAATCATAAACAGGAGCCCATAGCTGTTGATGCGGCGTGTGTTGGCAATGGTATTGGTGCCAAGTGCATTCACCTTCTTTAAGAAGACCGAGTACATGGCCCAGGACGCAGCGCCCAGAATGCCGAGGAGATCGCCAAATGGATTGACCGACAACTTAGAACCATTAAAGCTGATCAGAGATATACCAACCATGGCCAGAACGAAGCCAAGATAGAAGAATCGTCCCAGTTTTTCTTCGTCGCGATAGAACATTTTCATAGCGATGGCCGTGAAAAATGGTGCTGTCGACATAATGACGCCGATGTTGGACGCCATAGTGTAGGTCAGCGCGAAGTTGTCGCACATATAATATAAGAAAACACCGAAGAAGCCGCATCCCAGGAAGTAGAGCTCGTTTTTGCCCTGGAATTTCATGCGTTTCGGATAAATCACGTAGAGCAGGGCGACGCCGATCACAAATCGGATCACCAGAATCTGCAGTGGTGATAGCACTTCCAAGAGTACTTTCGTTGAAATGTAAGTCGTGCTCCATACCACAATGCAGAATAGAGCCGACAAATGTCCATATAACATAGTTTGTAACCTCCAATTTTCAATAGCATCATATATTATACGGATTTTATGACAGATTGGCAATTCTTTGCTATAATTATTTTACTGATATAATATTTTCGAACAATAATGAACGGAGGAATACATTTATGAAAGAAGTATACGATTTTTTAAAGAAATGTGGCACTTATTACCTTGCAACAGTGGAAGGTGATCAGCCAAGAGTAAGACCATTTGGCACAATCGATTTATTCGAAGACAAGCTCTACATTCAGACTGGAAAAGTGAAGAACATCTCAAAGCAGATTCAGGCAAATGGAAAAGTGGAGATTTGTGCATTTGACGGCGCAACATGGGTGCGTATCGCCTGCAAATTAGTTCGTGACGACCGCTTCGAACCTAAAAAACATATGTTAGACGAATATCCAAATCTTCAGGCTATGTACTCTGCAGAAGATGACAACACAGAAGTTCTTTACATGAAAGACGCTGTGGCAACATTCTCCAGCTTTACAGAACCACCAAAGACAGTTGAGTTCTAGAGTAGGGTAGAAGTAAAAGACGAATAATCAGAATGATAAAAATCCTCGAGCAAGTATCCTTGCATCGGGGATTTTTTGGGTTTCTCAATGGAATGGATTACCGTCCACCATTCTTCACATAAAGATACCAGGCAAATGCATCCTTATCGGTCACGGAAGGATCGGGCGTTCTCAATAGTTTCTGCAACAGGGCATCGTCCTTTGGAATGAAGCGGTTGCTTAAAAGCATGCGCTGAATATTTAGATTTCGGTCAAATCCATTGCTGATGATCATACAGACAGCGCCGTAGAGACGATTGCGCATGTCTTCATTGATTCGGCGTAAATAGATAGAAATCTGATTTCTGGAAGTACTTAACGGGAAATTCTCTGGGCGGTGAAGATTAATCCGGGCAAAATCATCGTTTAATTCAAGGTCTCCTTCGAAATAGGAATAGTAGTTTTCCTCGTCTGGAAGTTCAGGAATGAGACTGTGAAGCGTCTCAAAATTAGCGTCCGGATTCTTCATGAAATGAAGCAGGGAAGCGTTGGTCATGGTTTCATGGTTGCGGAGATTGAGCAGGGCGCGCACGTGGTAGCGGTTTTCCTTGATGAAGATGTGGAACATGCCCATCTTCGTGTTGTTGGTATTTTTGGACAGACTTAGGATGTAGCTATAGTAGAAGTCCTCGTAAATGTCAGGAATCTTCATGCCATATTCCACCTGAAAAGGCAGAAGCTTCGTGCAGAAATCCTCCATTGTGATGTTCGCGCTGTAGAGTCGCATGTAGCAGTTGATGCAGTCAAGGAGCACATTCTCGCGAGGGTTGGCTGTCTGCATCTTCAAAAGCTTGTCGATGGTGTTGTGGCTTGGAAGTGCGAAGAGCAGCGGGTTGTCATTGATGTTGGTTTCGGCTCTTTTTCGTTTCAGATCCTGCCCGTTCTTACAATCGAAAGCTGCTAATAAGTTTTTAATGTTGATTGCTAAGATTTCTAAATTCATGTTCGTCCCTCCTGTAACCATATTATACCATTTATTGATTGCAGTTGGGTAATAAAATGGGTCAATATGTGGTTTCGTTGGGGCTGGAACTCCCACGTCCTCCTGCTTTACAATAAGTCTATCAAGACAGAGGAGGAATTCATGATGGAAGCCATGTTAGGTTTTATTATTGCAAATCCAATTGTTATATTGATCATTATCTGCGTAGTGGTTTTGTTCTATTATATGGAGACGATCATTCGCCTTTGCCGCTGCGGGCTGATCTTGTATGCACTGTTTACAGTGGCGAAAATCATGATTGAGATGGGAGTATTGAAGATATAGAAAAGCGGAGAACCCATAATTCTCCGCTTTTTATATTTCTCATATTCAATTTTCTCGAAACACTTGTGCCTCGTTCTCATATTCACTTCTTCCGAAACACCCGGAATATTTCCTGCGGCACGCCAAATCCAAGAGAAATTCCCACCGCAATCGCCATGGCAATTTCAAGTGCCATCAGACCATGATGCATAAACAGATCCTGATCTTTCATAAACATATAATACGCGGTGTAGTAGATGCGCCCGCCGGGAACAAGTGGGAACAGTCCCGCCAGCAGATACACCGTCACCGGACATCTGCGCCAGGTCGCCATGGCACGACAGAAAATCGTTGTGCCAATGGAAGCAAGCAGGATGGATAACACGGAATTCCAGCCCGCGCCCTCGTTAAACAGCAGGTAGATAATCCAGCAAACTCCGCCGGAAATCCCAATATAGACAAGCTCCTCCTTTGGCCCGTTGAACACGATGCCAAAGCCGATGGTAGCCAGCATACACATAATAAAATGAATCACTAACGTCATAACCAGCACCTCCTACATCATATTCCCAAAGAAATAGAACGCGATGCCAACCCCGATGGCAAGCTCTGCCGCGCCCATCAAAGCGTCAATTAAGTGGAACCAGCCCGATAGATAGTCCGCATTGAACAAATCTCGAATTCCAGTGGTAAATGTGGTTCCCGGAATTAAAGCGAAGATTCCACCGATGATCAGCATATCCAGATTCACCGGATGCACACATGCCGCCACGAAAATACTAAAAAGTGTAATCATGAAGCTGCCGCCCACATTGAGCAGCACCCCGGAAATGTTATGTCGCGATGCCAGCAGCGTAATCGTTCTTAAGAAGGCGCCAATCAAAAATCCAAACACACAGTCCGTCGGACTCGCCCCAATGATGTAGATGAACCCTGCACAGCCGACACCGCATCCCACAGCCTGAATCATATCGCTGTATGGTTCAATCCCTTGAATTCGTTTCAGCGACTCGCGCGCCTGCGGCACGGTGACCTCATAGCTGCAGATATCACGGGAAAGCTGATTGAGCTCCTTGATTTTTTTCAAATGTAACGGCCCCGTCTTCACCTGTCGGATAATCGTATCCGTGTCCTCAGAATCTTCCCCACAATCGGCAAATATGCCGTTGGAAAATACAAAAACATTATAATCGGTAAAATCGTAGGCCTCGATGATGCGTCGAATGGTCTCCTCAACGCGGTAGATTTCGGCACCATTTTCCAAAAGCTGCTGCCCCACATCGACAGCCAGCGTCAGAATAATCTTCTGTTCAGTCATTATACATACCAACCTTTGAGTACTAATCTTTATCTTTGTCTCAACTACGATTATAGCACTATGTATACATTTGTCACCATGTAGGTTTTTACAAAGTGGAGTGAAGATTTTCGTAGATTTTGCAATATTTAGGAGATGTGTAAATATCGAATCCCATGCACACAGGAAAAGGCAAATGGGGTATAATGGTAGAAGATCATAGAACAGGAGATTAGACATGGGAAAAATATATTTTGTAAGACATGGCCAGAGCCAGTGGAACGTGGAGAATAAGATTTGTGGTGCCACGGACATCCCATTGACGGAGTACGGCCACGAGCAGGCGTTAGAAACAGGCAGAAATATCATCAAACAAGGCATCACCGCCGACGAAATCCTGTATTCACCGCTTGTCAGAGCAGCAGATACCGCGAAACGCATTTCTGAAATGACAGGCATCCCGGCAAGAATGGAACCCCGACTGATCGAGCAGAACTTTGGCAAATGGGAATCTACCCCACGAGACGGGCTGGACTTTAAGAAGGCAAAAGAATTCTTTGCCATCAGCCATGAAGGTGGAGAGTCCACCTTAAAACTTGCCCAGAGAATTTATAATCTGTTGGACGACTGCAAGGCGGAAAGTGACGAAAAGACTTACATCCTGGTGGCTCACAACGGAATTGCCAGAGTGGTACAGTCTTATTTTACAGACATGACCAATGAAGAGTATGCAGCATTTGGTGTGAAGAACTGCCAGGTGCTGGAGTTTGAGTTTTAGGAGACGGATGTGGGCGAAAACTCAGGAAGATACAATTAACCCAGTAAATACCATGAGCAAAGCTACCATGGTGAAGAAATTAAAGGGCAGATGGTACAAGAATTCCAGCAGCGAATCACTGTACAGATAGGAGAGAGAATGATGAGATACGCAGTTGCAATTGATATCGGCGGCACCAATACCCGCGTTGCATGCATTGACGAAAACTACAATTTGATCAAACGTGAGCAGTTTGCTACAAATCCCGTGGATCCAGAGGAAACCTTGGGGAAGATTGCGACTGTGATTCGAGCATTCGATGTGGAGGTTACCGGCATCGGCATGTCCTGTCCGGGACCGCTTGACCTCATCAATGGCGTGGTTCTGACACCACCCAATCTGACTGCCGGCTGGCACAATTACAATATCACTGAGCATTTAAGCGAAAAAACCGGCCTTCCGGTATATCTTGACAATGATGCCAACTTGGCAGCGCTTGCCGAAGCAACCGTTGGGGAAGGAAAGGACTATCGATTTGTTCAGTTCCTGACGATTTCTACCGGTCTTGGCGCTGGATTTGTCATCGACCGCAACATCTATCTTGGTGCCCATGGCTTTGCCAATGAGGTTGCCAACTCCATCATGATGCAGGACGGCCCGCAGCATGGCTCCATTCTTCCAGGTGGAATTGAAGCAATTTCCAGTGGAACCGCAATTATTGAACGTGCGAAAAAAGCAGGCCTTAGTGTAGCGCATGCAGGAGAAGTGAATGATCTTGCTTTGGCAGGCAATGAAGCTGCAAAACAGATCATGGATGATGCCAAGACATATCTTGCCAACTTCATCGCATTCATCTATGCCTTTGCAGATCCGGAAATCGTGATTTTAGGCGGTTCAGTGGCATTGAAGATTGATGGTTTTGTGGAAGAAGTAGAAGAATTGGTAAAAACCAAGGTTTATGAGGTGATGGTTCCTCATATTAAGATTAGAAAGTCCACACTGAATGAAGATTCTGGCCTGATTGGGGCAGCTTGTTTGGTGTTTGGTAGATGGTTTGTGGCAATGATTTAGCGCCTGGCGGCGCTCGCTGGCCGGCTGGCCTCCCATCCATGCCACATTTTCAAGCTTTCATTCGTTTAGTGATTACCAAAAAATGAGCAATATCACATCACAGCCGTTCGCAGCCAATAGTGCTATCGAAATTTTTTAGACTATCACAAAAAATGAATTTTCAAACAAGATGTGATATTCGCCGGCGGCCGGCCCGCCAGCATGTGCCTTTTAGGCACCAAATCGGCGCCCCAGCGCCTCTGCAAGCGCCCCAGCGCCCTCTGCAAGCGCCCCAGCGCCATCCACCAGCGCCGCCAGGCGCAAAAAAGGCACTATAGCGTCAAAAAAGACCGACGCTCGCGCCGGCCTTCTATTGATCATACATTCTGTTGTCTTAGCAGCAACAATCATCCTCTACTCCCCAAACACAATCTTTCCTTCAAAGAAAGTCTTCACAGGTGCCACCTGCTCAACATCTTCGATCTCTGCGGTTCTGAGGTTCATATTCAGGATCATCACGTCAGCTTTCTTGCCAACTTCAATTGTACCGATTTCTTTGTCCAGACCGATGGTCTTAGCACCATTGATGGTTGCTGCCTGAAGAGTCTGGTCAAGGCTTAATGCTTCCTTCATATCCTTTAATGGCCCGATCAGCTGTGTATCCACGTTGTCCTCTGGAAGCTGGGAGAGGCTTGTGTCTGTGGAACGAATATAGTAATCTTCGTAGCCTTCATACCATAAATCGTAGATTTTCTGAGGAAGGGTACGAGTCTGTGCGCTGTAGAAGAGCCAGCCCATGTTAGGCTGAGTTACAACATAGTCGCTGTGGAAGGACACATTGATGCCCTTTTCGAATAAGCTTGCCATTGGATACTGTGTATCAAGCGCTTCCTGGCTGCTCATCATTGGCAGATAGACATCCCAGTAATAGTCGTCCATAACTGCCCAGTAAGGTGCAACGATGGCGCTGACGCCGTATTCTGCCATACGGTCACGGTCAGCTTCATTGATGAACTGGCAGTGTGCGAAGCATACGCGTCCGTCCTTTAATTCTGGATATTTTTCTGCTGCAATTTCCAGCTGATCCAGTGCAAATGTTGCTGCCGCATCCCCAATCTGATGAATATGTACGTTCAGGTCGTGTTCTGCGCCAAATTCCATGACTTTTTCCATCATTTCGGCTTTGCCGGCCCAGATGTTGTTGCTTTCGATGTCTTCATTCTCGAGGACACCCTTCGCGTACATGCCCTCGCCCATATAAGCAGTTTCCTGTTCGAGTACCTGGTCTGACATCATCTTGATGGTTGTAATCTGGAAGTATTCAGTCTTGCAAAGCTCTTTTGCCATATCAAGCTTTTTCAGCATGTAAGCTTCACATTCTTCGTAATCTTTAAAGTCGTAAGGCTGCACCCAGAAGGAGCTGCGGATGCGGCATGTTAACTTGCCTTCATCTGCCAGTTCGGAAAGTGCAGTAAAGTAGTTTTCTGCGGTAACATCGCCCATGTTTAAGATACCGGCATCGAATACACTTGTGATACCGAGACTTGCGAACCAATTCTGCTGTTCTAAGATAGCTTCCTTGCACTGTTCTACTGTGTAGTCAGGTTTTAACTTGCTGATTAAGTTAGAAGCAGCTTCCTTGAGGTGGCCAGTTGGCTCCCCATTTTTATCAACGATGATACGACCGCCGTTTTTCTTGTAGTTTCTGTTGTATTCAGCGGCAAATGCTTTGTCCACCCCTGCTGCTTCTAAGGCTTTACTGTTGACCCAGTAGGAATGTCCGTCCGCATCCTGAAGCATCATTGGTTTGTCCGGGCATACCTCATCGAGCACGTCTTTGGTTGGGCTGCCTTTCTTGAATACAGATACCATCCAGCCGGCACCTGCGTACACGTCCAAATCGTCATGTTCTTTGACGAAATCAGAGATGATGTCCTGCATTTCCTTCACGCTGATAATGTCAGCTAAGTTGATCTCATACTTTGCCTGGATGGCAGTGGAGAAGTGAAGGTGGCTGTCTGTCATGGTTGGCATGATGGTGTTGCCTTCTGCATCGATGACTTCAGAGTCGTCTTTTTTGTATTCCATGGCTTCTTCATCAGAGCCTGCAAATACGATTTTGCCGTCCTGCATAACGATTGCTGTTGCGTCTTTCACGTCAGTTTCTGCAATCTGTTCCACCGCACCATTGACGATGATGGTGGCAGGATCATTGGCCTCGGAGGTAGAGCTGCAGCCTGTCAGCAAGGACAGTGCACATACGACCACCAGAAGCAGAGAAAGAAATTTCTTCATAATTTTATCCCCTTTCTATTATTATCGAGTTGTAAAAATCACAAAATCTATCATACCATAGATGGAAGCTATGATACAATAGAAGAAGTGAATCAACGAGGAGAAATTACTATGATAATTAAACATAATTTTTATATGAAGAACTTACAGAGGGGTCGTGAGATCACCGTATATGTGCCCGACGACTACCAGACCTCCGGCAAATGTTATCCTGTCATGTACATCAACGATGGCCAGAATGCTTTCTTCGACGATCAGGCCTATTCTGGTGTGAGCTGGGGATTCCTTGATTTTGCAAGATGGAAGAATCTGGATCTGATTATGGTGGCCATTCCCTGCAATTTTGCGCCGGGGATGAGGGAAAGTGAGTACGGTCCATGGCTTACCGACAAGTTTGTGACCATTATGGAGATGGGCCGCATGGAGCCTGGCATCGGCGGTGAGGGCCAGGAGTACATCGATTTCTTACGATATGAACTGAAGCCGTTCATTGATGCCAGATATCCGACGAATCCGGAGGATACAGCCATGGTGGGAAGTTCCGCCGGCGGCAATATCACCCTCTATGCAGCACTTAGCTGCCCGGAAACATTTGGCAAATGTGCCGCTCTCTCCTGCGCAATCTGGTACTATCCAAAGCAGTTTAAAGCTTTGGCGCGCCAGGCGGACCTGCGTCCGCTCACTTGCCTCTATATGGACCTTGGAAGTAATGAAGGCAATGGCAATGTGGCAATCAGCAACCTGTACCGATTCGATAATCAGCAGATCTTTGATATCCTGAAAGAGAAGGAAGGGACAGAGAAGGTGCATACGAAGGTCTATGAGGGCGCTATCCACAGTGAAGCTGAGTGGAGAAAGCGCGTGCCGGTATTCATGAACCTGTTTTACAATGTATAAGATGTGAAAACACTGAAAGAAAAAAGGACTGAGATATAAATCTCGGTCCTTTTTCTTATGTGGATTATTGTATATGGATGCAGTTATTTGAAATTAAAATTCCAAATAAACTTATCACTGGTTACGATTTCCGTCACCTTGATAATCTTCTTGTTCTTTACGTGGATGATCACGCCAAAGACGCGATGCTTCTTCTTCATCGTCGCTATGTCATCCTTAAGCTTACTATAGCTCTTCTTATCGCCGCCAGACCCCAGTGACTGGTTCAGATAAAGCTTGTTCCACTTGCACTTCTTGTCAAGGGTATAAGAGACGGACTTGTCTTTTGTAATCTTCCACTTATATTTATTAATCTTCTTGTTCCCAGTGTAGTCTGCCTTGGCCATGCGGTTCTTGCAGTTCATGGTGAACTTGTAGGTATTCTTCTTAACTTTCTTCTTGCTGATGGACTGCACAGATGCAGAATAGAACATGGTAGTCGTTGCAGCACTCGTGTCTGTGATTGTGAAGCTACTAAACAGGAATGCAAAACAAAGTACCATACTAAAGATTGGTTTAATGAATTTTTTCATGCTAATCATCCTTCACTTATTGATATGATTAGTATAACACATTTGTAATAAATATGAACATTTTATTAATACAAATGAATAAATTCCTTCATTTTAGACCCTATACCATCCACCCCAATTTTGTTTTTTGTAGCAAAATAGTATATAATATATGTAACAAAAGATGGAAAAAATTACAAGTATTATTATAATCTGGAGGATAAAGCATGGGTCGATTCGGTAAAAATAAGTTTATCGTCATAGTGATGATTCTGGTGGTTCTGATGATTCTCGAATGTATCACGTCCTTCAGCTCGAACAGGACCATGCTATTTTGGCCATGGAAAGCGAAAAAACAGGAACAGCAGCAGGTTCAGGAAGAGGCAACAACGGAATATCAGCGTATCCTCACCGATGTCCGTGGGCCGCTTAAAAGCGATGCATATACCAAGGAAGAAAAATACCGTATCATCATTGATATGTTAATAGATTATGCTCATTATCGTGAAACAGGCAATTATAGTACCTCCACAAGGTTTATGGATGAGTACCGGGAGAATCGTGATGCCTGTATTGCTTATCTGACTGAGACAGGCAACGAAACATTTGCCCGAAGCTGCATGGATCACTATGATTGGGTCAGACGATTATATCGTGATCTGTTCGTGGATGAGGGACGATATGATGGTATCATCGTCGATGATATCTATATGCATGACACAGTCCGCAAGGATGTGGAAGTGGATGAGCGTAGTCTGTTCTACATCGCTTACAAGGACGAGATGAAGGAGCAGGAACGGCTCTTTGCCCAACACGCCCTTGAGAAGGTCATGAAAGAAGATAACTATATTCCGGATCTTGATTATGAACTGAATCGTAATCTGTCACTGCTTAAAACCATGTTAAAGTACTCTCCATGGTGCTTAGATGATCCTAAATTCCGTAAAGAGATCAAGGGATATCTGAAAAAATATAAAAAGCAGTACAAAAAGCTCAATGATGATTATGAGAAGAAATTTGAAGATGTAGACGACGAGGATGACGATGGAATCAAAGGGCATGGATATGGTTCAGTCGGTGGCAACATCCGGGACAACTCCTCAAAGAAGAGTACAGCAAAGAAGAAATCAAATAAGAAATATAACAAGCGGGATCCGGAAGACTATGATAAGGAAGGATTCTACGAAGATCACAGAGACATCTATGATAATTATGATGACGCAGCAGATGACTTTGACGATGATGAGGATTATTGGGATGACTACTAATAGGAAATTGATTGATAAAATCGCATGGATCTACACGAAGGAAGGCAGAATCCTGAGCACCAGATCCAAAGGCAAGGACAAATATTATATTCCAGGGGGCAAGCGTGAGCAGGGCGAGAGCGATCTGCAGACGCTGGCGCGTGAGATTAAAGAGGAGCTCAGTGTTGCCATCTTAGAACCAACAGTTTCCTATCTGGGCACCTATCAGGCGCAGGCACATGGCCACGCAGAAGGAATCCTTGTGCAGATGACCTGCTACACCGCCGAGTATGAAGGCGAACTGAAGGCCGACTCCGAGATCGCAGAGATTGTGTGGCTCACAACGGAAGATATGGAAGATATCTCACCTGTGGATCAGATTATATTCGCTGATCTGCATGAGAAGGGGATGATCTGGTAGGGATGTGTGAGAGGAACAATTTCGAGTAGGAACTGTAAAAAAATGGTAAAAATTCATGCGATATATTTCTGTTGAATGGGAGGAAAAATGGACAGTGGTTTGACGTACAATACATACAACAGGTAAGGACATCAGTAAAAGATGTTGCCTGAAGAATATGAATAAGCAGCTGGAATCTACCTTTCTTGATATAGTGATTAAGTTGTTGTTGTTTTGTTTTGTGTTTTTGTCATGACCAGCTGCTTGTATTCATAAGTAAACAATGGAACAGTTGCCTTATTATTAATCTGGAATTCTCCAATCCAGGTGCCTTATTGATTTGCTACGATGGTAACTGTTCCTTGTTATTGTAGAATTGTATTACACTGAAATCGGATGGATTAGAACCCATAATATTACAACCATTGATTTGGAAATTGGAGAAGTAACCAAAGAATATCATTTTAGTAATTAGGAGGAACGTTGTTATGTTTGATTTTGATGAAATGGCTGGATTTTTCCTTACTGAAAGTGAAAGATACCGCGATGAATTAATCAGAGAATTTAAAAGAGTCATCGATCGTGGCTGCAATCCAAACGATGACGATGTGCAGGAAGAGATATTCCGTAAAGTCAGATGTGATCTGAGTGATCTTTCCAACTATGATCAAAGGGTGCTTAAGCAGGAGATTGAAAGATATTGTAGGAGAAGATGGTAATCTGAAAGAAATTAAGGAAGAAGAATCTGACAGAGCATTGTTAATTTCTGCAACTGGAGCACATGGTATATTATAGACAGGACGAAAAATGGCTTAAAATAAGGCTTTTTCGGACCTGTCTTTTCTATTGGAACAGCGCAAAGGCTATTCCTAATGCACTGGATGCCGAGTGCGGGTAAACGTGGCATAGTATGATGATAGATGGCAATCAGTATTATTGAGATAAGAGGTGATTAAGAATTTTGAAGAGGGGAGGGACTTTCGGTCATTTTTGCCCGAAAGTATAGGAGTCTATCCTTGTAAGGAACAGAATATTATGAAAACAAAATACGTAATGACCAAAACGGCAAAAAAAATGAAAAATGCCATTATAGTATTGCTGATTATGGTGAGGATTTGGTATAATATAAATGACCAAAACGGCAAAAAAATGAAAAGTTGCCGTTAGATCGGAGGCGAAATATGAAAGATTATATGCTTCAGGATAAAATGCCTGACCACGCTATTACTCGACAGGATATTTTTGAATTGGTACGGGAGAGCAATCCTGCTTTTCGTGAAGGACAGATGAAGAGACTTCTGGCTTATATGATCGCAACTTCAAAGATAGAGCATGTTGGACGAAATAAATATAGAAAAATCACTGAGGCAGCAAATACAGTGAGATATGAAAATCATTATTCTGAGAATGCTCAGATTATAATTTCTATCATGCAAAAGGAATTTCCATTAGTAGAATATAGAATCTGGGAACTATCTTGGTTGAATGAATTTGTAAATCATCAACTTCCTCGTAATTACATCTTCCTTGAGGTAGAAAAGGATGGATGTGAATTTATCTTTGAAAGAATCATAACTGAGTTCGAAGGCAAAGTGTTACTAAGACCAAACCAGGATCAGATTCTGCGATATGGGGTTGATAATAGCATTATTATCGATCGTTTGATAAGTGAAGCTCCTAAAGGTACGCCTGAACAGTTCAATCTGATGTTGGAAAAACTAATCGTTGATTTGTTTGCCAATAAGAGACTTAAGGCAATGCTTTCTCTTGGGGATTATCCGAGAGCTTTGGAAACAATCTTTACAATGTATGAAGTAAATCAGATAAAGATGTTTCGGTATGCTAGACGTAGGAATAAAGAGCAAGAGTTACGTGAATTTCTAAAATGCAAAACAAATGTAGACTTGAAGGTGGGCTAATATATGAGATATGGAGGATACTTTGATGGGAAATGATATCGAAAAATATAGTGAAGAAATTTTTGAAAATATTAAGCATATCAATGAATACAATCAAGAATTCTGGTATGCAAGAGAACTTCAGGTGGTATTGGACTATTCACAATGGAGACGCTTTAAGGAGGTTATAGAAAAAGCAAAGGATTCATGTGAAGCTAGTGGCAATATTGTTACTGATCATTTTGCCAACGTCGGCAAAATGATAAAAATTGCAAAAGGTGCAGAACGAGAAATTGAAGATTTTATGCTTACACGTTATGCCTGTTATCTGATTGTCATGAATGGGGATCCTCGTAAAGAAGTTATTGCACTGGGACAGACATATTTTGCAGTGAAGACTCGTCAGCAGGAATTGATTGATGATTATGAGGAACTGAGTGAGGATCAGAAACGTCTTGCAATCAGAAATGAAATCCGTGAGCACAATAAGTCATTAGCAGAAGCAGCGAAGAATGCTGGGGTTGTTGAGCCAAGGGATTATGCAATTTTTCAAAATAGAGGATATCAGGGATTATATGGTGGATTAGGAGCCAAAGAAATCCATGCTAAAAAAGGGTTGAAAAAGAGTCAACAGATTCTGGATCATATGGGAAGTACTGAGTTGGCAGCGAATCTTTTCCGAGCTACTCAGACTGATGAAAAACTCAGGAGAGAACAGGTTGTTGGTAAAAAAGAAGCTGGAGAAGTACATTTCAAAGTTGGACAGAAGGTTCGACAGACAATAAAAGAATTAGGTGGAACCATGCCAGAAGATCTGCCAACACCACAAAAGAGTATCAAACAGATTGAAAGAGAAGAAGCAAAAAGATTAGAAACTATAGATTGAGTACTAGGAAAGATAAGAAATCTCCGATATTGCAACAAATTCAGGGGGTTGTAAAAGACTTTCGTACAAAAATGTTCGAAAGTATCGGAAGTTATATCAACAATTGAATAATTGAATCATCCGAATGACCACCCATCATTCTGATTAAGAACATAGAAAAGACAGGTTCAGATACACTGATTAATTTCAGTGCGTCCGAACCTGTTTTTTATTGTCATCGAAGGTCACAGAATAAGAGTTCAGAATACTTTTTCAGTAGATCAGGACTTACTTGATATGAAACGCCTAAGGAATCAAGTTTATAAATTATGTCTTCTGCTTCATACAAAGATAAGTTGGATTTGGTAATTGTTTTACCTGAATCAAGTGTTTTTTTTAGTTGAACAACGTTAATTCCAAAAGCTTTAGCTATCTTTAAATATTGAGATTTTTCAGCGACAGTGATGGAAACAGTATAGATACTATCATCAAGATTGCTATCCAATTCACATTGAGGGAAGAAACTCATACCTATGATTTTAAAACCGCATTTGGTACAGTAGTTTAACATGAATGCTCCGTCTAGTTCTGTATATAGAGCTTTGAAGCCATATTCAGGACATTTTGATGGGGGAGTTTTTTTCATTTTACGTATACAGTCTTTACAATAGTTCATATTATTTAAGTATAATCCAATCACCATCCTAGATGAGTGGATTATACTTAATCGTATGAGCGAAGAAAGTAAGGAGCTACTGGTAGTAGATTCCAAGACTGTTCAGAATCTTGTATATACGATTCGTGGACAACAGGTGATGTTGGACAGTGATCTGGCAGAAATATATGGATATGAAGTGAAGGCACTAAACCAACAGGTAAAAAGAAATATAAATCGTTTTCCTGAAGATTTTATGTTTCAGTTAACAAGAGAGGAATTAGATTTGGTGAAGTCACAATTTGTGACTTCACGAAGTGCTACCCTATTTCAAGGGCAAGAAGGAGGTCGCAGAAAACTTCCTTTTGCTTTTACCGAACAAGGTATTTATATGTTAGCAACTGTTCTGCGTGGAGAGCTTGCAGAGAAACAAAGCATATATATTATGAGAGCTTTTAGGGAGATGCGTCATTTTCTTGCAAACAATAAATTGATGTTTGAGAGAATAAATATACTTGAGAATCACCAAAAGGAAACAGATGAAAAGTTGGATCAGATTTTTGATTACATAGCTGATCATGAGGAGTCTTCTCAAAAGATATTTTTCAGTGGACAGATATTCGATGCATTTAACCTCCCTACATAATCAAGTCATTTTTGTTGAAAATACGGGCTTTTTCAGCCCTATGTATCTCAGAAAATAAGCCGGGGTTACGAGCATTTCAATGTATCAGGTACTAAAATAGCGGATAAAGGGTACACAAAATAAAAC
>JAZLGR010000022.1:0-28384 GCA_045616445.1 Candidatus Fimousia sp.
ACTTTTTGAACAAAGTCATCCAAACAGTGACTCCCTAAATTTTGAATCATACACATTTTTCTATTTTTTAGACAAAAGAAATATCAATTTTTGCCGCAATATCACTTTCCGGCTAGAAAACCCCAGATGTGATAGCGAAAGGCTCCAAAAAGCGAGCTGGACTTGCTTTTTCTCAGCTTTTCGGCTAAAATTCCGGCCCACACGGGCGAAAGTGTATCACTTAAAGCAAGCCGGCAAGCTAATTGTGACACGCTCCAAAATTTCGATAGCACTTATTGGCTGCGAACGGCTCGGATGTGATATGCATCACAAAATCATGATCACCATTCAAGAAAAAATCATCAAAATGTGATATGCACCGCCGGATTTCCGGCAATTTCTAATAGTATTGACCTTATTTCCGGCCCAAATCCAATAATTCCCCACAACAAAAAAGGCCCACGCACATTAGCGTGAGCCATTCTACTCAATTTTACTTTTCTATATACCCGCGGAAGTTTTTTTCCACATTCTTTCTTGTTACCATCACCTGTCGTCCACAGCCTGCACACTCCAAGCGGAAATCAATGCCTGTTCGCAGGATTTTCCATTCATTGCAGCCACATGGATGAGGCTTTTTCATCTTGATTACTTCGCCGACCTTTAAATCCATCACATTCCCTCCTGATTCTTCCCACTCATCTTACCATATTCCAAAACAAGAGTACAGAAGAGAACCCGCTTACTCTGTTATTTTCCAGCCATCACATAACTTCTTTTCGCCTGCACTTTCCAGCCATCACATAACTTCCTTCCGCCAGAACCACCCCGGCGATCACATCTGCCACAACATGCTGCTTGACTGTCACTGTTGCCACGCAGACGAGCACTGCCGAAATCAAGGCAATCACACGATAAGGCTTCCAGACGCCCTTCTGGCTGCGGGCTGCCGTATAACAGAGCCAGCTCACAAAGCAGTGAATGGATGGAAACAGGTTATCCGCACTGTCGATTTGGTAAGTCATATGCATCAGCCAGGCAGTAAGGCCAGTTCCGGACAATGTCGCTCTGGTCATAGTTGTCGGTAAAAACACAAAAAAGAAAAAACAGATGACTTCCCCAAGGACAAACGCCTTCAAAAGCTGGTATCTGCGCTCCTTGTCGCAGATGGTAAGGTACACAAAACTGACAATCCAGAAGAGATAACAGCCCCAGTATACCCAGATCATCTGAGGAATTACTGGAATCCGGCCATCGATTGCCAGCACAAGTGACTCATGGTGCCTTCTCTCAGACAGCATGCGCCCGCCATAATAGACGAGACAGTTAACTAGCGGCATGCACATCAAAAATAGCAGATCCCGCTTCGATATCTCAAATATCTGTTGCATCTTCTTCATAGACAAGCTTTCCGATCCCTTCTCCAAGTAATACGCGCACTTCTCTGCCCTGATTGATTCCATCCTGGATTTTCCTGCGAAATTCCAGCTTCTTTCTCACATCCTGATCAAAGAGCAGCACAATGGTCGAGCCTGCCAGCTCGAAGTTTCCCATCTCCTCGCCGCGGTGTATGAAGCCCTTTTCTTTGGCAAATGTTACGCCCCCCACGCTCATGGCTCCAATCTCAATCTGGCCTACCATGCCGAAATTTACGGTATCAAGTATGCTCCACCATCTGCGGTTTAATCGAAAAACCGGATAGGTTTCACAGGCAATGGGCTGCACACTGTGGAGCTGCCCCTCGATATAATGGGTTTCTAATAGATTTCCATCATCCACAAAACAGAAATGGTGATAGTCCGATGCCTCCAAACGAAAGACCAGACATAGCCCGCCGGCAAATGCATCCGCCTTGTTCTCATCTGGAATCAGATCGGTCAGGCGGTAATGAGAGCCCTTCATTGGGATATGCATCCCTTCATCAATGGGATATATGGTCAGTCTGCTGTCGCAGGGACTGATGAGCACATCCGGATTGATGACATAATTGACTTTGTCCTGGCTTCTTGCAAAAAACTGGGCAAAGGTTTTGTATTTCTGGCCCCCGTAGGGTTTCATATCGATCTGATTCTTTTTAATATAGTAGGGAATCATCACAGCGGAGGCTCTCGTGTGAAGCAGCGCTGCCATCAGGCGATATACTTTCGCCTTTTCCATGGCCTTTAGCACCCCACGGCCCACCATGGTTTTATATAACAAATCCACGCCCATAATCAACCTCCTATACAGGCATATACCACAAGGATCACTTCGAAAAGTCCGCACAGTAACATACACATTTTCCCGATGATCTTTGGTTTTCTCATCTGAAATGGCAACAGGAATGCAATTGCCATGGTAAATAATGCTGCAATCAGGGCCGCATTGGCCTTCAGGGAGAAGAATCCCGTTCCAGTGTAAATCAGTGGCACAAAAATGGCCGATAAGGTCACCGGCATGCCATAATAGATTTCTCTGCATTCATTGCTGTGAAGCTGTCTTTCCTGCTCATCCACATTAAAATAAGCCAGACGAATGAGTGCACAGAGAACATACATGGCACAGACGCCAAGGGCGAAGCTGCTTGCCTGGTTCATGCTGTAGACAATGACTGCCGGCAGGACCCCAAAACAGATCAAATCACTTAATGAATCAATCTGAATCCCAAAGCTTTTTTCCTGTCTGGTCCGCTCCATGGTGGATGCAATCGTGCCATCGAACATATCGCAGAGTCCTGCAATCATCAGGCAGACAATGGCGCGAAGGGTGTCACACCCAAAGGCATAGGTGATGCCCACAAAACCACTCAGCATTCCAATGTAGGTCAGGACGACCGTATAATTATAGTATCCCAAAAGCTTCTGTTGTCTGTTCATATCATTCATAGGTTCACTCCTTTATTTGATCAGTGAAAAGCCAAGGCAATAGGCAAGGATGCACCATGGCTTTCCTAAAATAATAATCCACACGAACTTCTTCGCCGTCATCCGGGTCACACCCGTCAGATAGCAAATGTAATCGTCAGGAAACAGAGGTAGCAGCATAGCCAGGAACAAAAAGGCGGTGTAAGACTTGCTTTTGGATGCCCATTTGGACCATTTTTCATATTTTTCAGAAGGGAATAAATCCTCCAACAGGGGCATCCCATACCGTCTCGCAAGTAAGAAAGCGATGATGGAGCCGCCACCGATACCAATATAGTTGCACCAGAATCCCATATTAGGGCCGAATAACACAGATCCCACGGCACATCCGAAAAAGCCGGGCAGGACCGGAATCAGTACCTGAAGAATCTGGATACCAATCAGGACCACCGGGCCGAACGGACCGAATTGCTGCACATACTGCTGCAATGATTCCACAGAATGAAACCGACCATCGGCATAGGCCTTCAATAGCATTACCAGTAAGACCAGCACAAAAATCAGAAGAAATGCAGATCCCGCTTCGATATAAAGCTGTCGTTTTGTCTTAAATTCTTTTCTCATATCTATTCCTTTCTGCAGATACTTCATTCATATAGTATGGTATCGCAAAAATGTTAAGATTATATGTATGAAATTCTTAAGAATTTTTAAAATTATTATAACCACAATAATTATAATCATATAACAATTACCATCACCCATTCATACAATAAAAAACAACAAAAACAACGAATGAAAAACCATCACAATGAAAAAAGGCTGCTGCACCTGTGTGCAACAGCCTTTCTCTAATTTAAAAGGAGTAGATTTATTTGATGCCAGCAAGATCTTTAGCAAGCTGTTTCTTGCCTTCGATGTTGCCCTGGCGTGCAATCATGATACGCTGAGCCTGTGGAGAACCTGCACCATGCATGGATTCTGTACGGTATCCAACAGCTGCTGTACCAAGACAGAGGTTTTCTAAGAGACGAAGTACTCTCATTCTGTCCATTGTAGGAACGTCTGCGCGACCTGCGAAGAACTTGTTACAGATTTCGCCAACAGTTTCTCCATTCTTACCTACAACCACATCAGATGTGAAATCGGATTCTGCAGGCATTGTTACCATAAGACCACCAGCGATGTCTTCTGCAAGACGAGTGATTTCATATGGGAAACGAGTTACATTCTGCTTACATACATTTGCAAGAAGAAGGTTAATCTGGTAGTTACCGGATTTTGTAGGAGCACCTTCAGAAGAGCAAGCGATACCACAGCAGTATAATGTTTCGTTTAAGTGGGTCATTTCGATTAATTTGTCTTTGATGTGGGAAGCACGGCTTGCGCCATTATATTCTGCAGCAAGAGCAGCAGCACCGATCACTACGTCACCAACACCAACTTTACATCCGCCGTAGCTCTGACGATGGTATCCTGCGAATCTTTCTACCATCATACCGGACATATCATATTCGCCATCCATGAAGATGTATTCATTTGGAATAAATACGTCATCAAGAACTACTAAACATTCCTGACCACCATATGTGTAGTTACCTACATCCATAGTGCCATCTTCTAATTTACGAGTATCACAGGACTGACGTCCATATACCATGTACATGCCTTCTACGTCACTTGGGCAAGCGAAGGAAACAGCGTAATCCTTGTCTTCTTCTTTCATAGCCTGTGTAGGCATGAAGATATGCCAATGGGAGTTGATGGAACCTGTCTGATGAACCTTTGCACCACGAACAACGATACCATCTTCTTTACGATCTACTACGTGAAGGAATAAATCTGGATCTGCCTGAGCGCTTGGAGCTAATCCACGGTCACCCTTAGGGTCTGTCATAGCGCCGTCTACGATTAAATCTTCTGTCTGAATCATCTTTAAGAAGTTTTTGAAGTTTTCATGATATTTTGTACCATGTTTTTCATCGATTTCATAAGTTGTAGAGTAAACAGCGTTGAATGCATCCATACCTACACATCTCTGGAAACAAGCTGCTGTTTTCTGTCCAAGAAGTCTCTGCATCTTAACTTTCTTTACGAGATCGTCTGTGGACTGATGAATATTAGCAAAACGATTGATCTTTTCACCTGTAAGGTGAGAAGTTGCTGTCATAAGATCTTCATATTCTGGATCTAAAGCCAAATCATAAGTAGCTACTACAGAATTGATGGATGGGCGCACGATTGGATGATCTACCCAGTTTTCAACCTTTTCGCCAAACATATATACACGTGTTTTTAATTTTCTTAAACTTTCGATATATTCCTGACCTGTCATTAATGCCATAGTAATTTCTCCTTTTTCTCTTTTTTGGGGGGTTTTACCCTCCCGCCAGGGGAGACGGGAGGGTGTTATATGATTACAATGGAGTGATATTATGTATCTCTCTATTTAGGAGAGTCTCATATATTCAAATTATTTGCCTGCAAGTCTTACATAGCTTGCGTATCTTTCCTTAGCATCTCTTTCAGCCTTAGCATATAATTCATCTGCCTTTTCAGGGAATGCAAGACTTAAGGAAGCATAACGGTTTTCGCCCATAAGGAACTTTCTGAAGTCGCCAGTAGGTTCTTTGGAGTCGAGTGTAAATGGATTCTTTCCTTCTTTCTTAAGATCAGGATTGAATCTGTATAAGTGCCAGTATCCGCATTCAACTGCTTCTTTTTCTTCCTGGATGCTAAGACCCATGGATTTCTTCACACCATGTTCGATACATGGGCAGTAGCAGATTACTAAGGATGGTCCATCATAGCTTTCCGCTTCACGGATTGCCTTTAATGTCTGAAGTGGGTTGGATCCTAATGCTACCTGAGCAACATATACATATCCATAACTCATAGCCATCATACCAAGGTCTTTTTTCTTTGTTTCTTTACCAGCTGCCTGGAACTTAGCGATTGCTGCCGCTGCTGTAGACTTGGATGCCTGTCCACCTGTGTTGGAATAAACTTCTGTATCTAATACTAAGATATTGATATCTTTACCGGATGCTAATACGTGGTCTAAACCGCCGTAACCGATATCGTATGCCCATCCGTCACCGCCGAATGCCCAAACAGATTTCTTAGTTAAGAATTCTTTGTTGTCGCGGATGAAGTTTGCATCTTCTGTATCAATACCAGCAACTGCTGCGATTAAATCATCAGCTGCTTTTCTGGATGTCTTAGCGTTCTTAGCGTTTTCAAGGTAAGCGCTTGCTGCCTCTGTTGCGATACCCTGTTCTACTAAATTAGCTGCCTTTGTAAGGAGCTGTTTCTTAACTGCTTCCTGACCTGTTAAGAAACCGAATGCGTATTCAGCATTGTCTTCGAATAAGGACATTGCCCAAGCTGGACCACAGCCGCACTTATCTGTACAGTATGGAGAAGATGGAGTGGATCCACCGTAAGCGGAGGAACATCCGGAAGCATTTGCCACATACATACGGTTACCGAATAACTGGGAAACGAGTTTGATGTATGGTGTTTCACCACAGCCTGCACATGCTCCGGAGAATTCGAAGTATGGTTTTGCGAACTGGGATGCTTTGATTGTGCTGTCGGAAACTGCATCTGTCTTGATTGCAACTTCTTCTACAGCGTATGTCCAGTTGTCTGCTTCTTTCATCATGTCTGCAAGTGGAGTCATGGAAATAGCTTTTTCCTTAGCAGGACATACATTGACACAGGATCCACAACCTGTACAGTCAAGTGGGGATACCTGAAGACGGAATGTATAAGCTTCTAAACCTTTACCGATTGGTTTTACTGTTTCAAATGTAGCTGGAGCAGCTGCTTTTTCTGCTTCGTCTACAAGGATTGGGCGGATTGCAGCGTGTGGACATACAAGTGAACACTGGTTACACTGAATACATTTTGTTGCATCCCATTCTGGAACGTCAACTGCTGCACCACGTTTTTCATATTTGGATGTACCTGCTGGCCATGTACCATCTTCGATACCATATTTCACCATCTGAGAAACTGTTAATTTGTCACCTGTCTGACGGTTCATAGGTTCTACGATTTCTTTGATGAAGTCAGGTACTTCTTTTTCTACTACTACATCTTCTGCGGTTGCCCAGCTTTCTGGAATATCGATCTTAACTAATTCTGTTAAGCCGTAGTCGATGGAAGCGTAGTTCATATCTACAACCTTCTGACCTTTTTTCTTGAAGTAGGATTTGTAGATTGCGGATTTCATCTCTTCAACAGCAACTTCTGTTGGGATTACACCAGAGAGCTTGAAGAATGCTGCCTGTAAGATTGTATTGGTACGGTTTCCTAAACCGATCTTTCTTGCGATGGAGATAGCGTCAATTACATAGAACTGCGCTTTTTTCTTAGCTAACATGCGTTTTAAGGATGCTGGTAAGTTGGCTTCTAAGCCTTCCATATCCCATCCACAGTTAAGTAAGAATACGCCGCCTTCTTTTAAGTTGTCAGCTAAGTCATATTTATTAACATAAGATGGATTGTGGCATCCAACAAAGTCTGCTGCCTGGATGAGGTATGGGGAACGGATTGGGTTCTTACCAAATCTTAAGTGAGACTGTGTTAAACCACCGGATTTCTTGGAGTCGTATACGAAGTAAGCCTGGCAGTACATGTCAGTTGCATTACCGATGATCTTAACGGAGTTCTTATTCGCACCAACTGTACCATCGGAACCCATGCCCCAGAATTCTGCACTCTTTTCGCCTTCTGGAGTTGTGTTGATTTCTTCACCGATTGGAAGAGATGTAAATGTTACGTCGTCAACGATACCAATTGTGAAGTTGTTCTTAGGTGTTTCCTGTTTTAAGTTTTCATATACAGCTACGAACTGTGCTGGAGTTGTATCTTTGGAGCTTAATCCATAACGTCCGCCAACAACCTTGATATCGATGTCGCGTTCTTTTAATGCTGTACATACATCCTGGTATAATGGTTCACCCATTGCGCCAGGTTCTTTTGTTCTGTCTAATACTGCGATCTTCTTAACAGTAGCTGGGATGCTGTTAATGAAGTAATCTACTGGGAATGGACGATATAAGTGAACGTTGATCATACCAACTTTTTCGCCCTTAGCCATTAAGTAGTCGATTGTTTCTTTTGCTGTTTCAGCGCCGGAACCCATTAATACGATGATTGTTTCAGCGTCTTCTGCACCATAGTAGTTACATAAATGATAGTCACGACCTGTTAATTTATTGATTTCATTCATGTATTTTTCTACGGAATCAGGAATTGCATTAAATTTGGTATTTAATGCTTCACGAGCCTGGAAGAAGATATCTGGGTTAACAGTTGTACCTCTTGTTGCAGGATGTTCTGGGTTTAAGGAATTCGCTCTGAATGCCTTCACAGCGTCCATATTCACTAATGGTTTTAAATCTTCATAATCTAAAGCTTCGATCTTCTGAATTTCGTGAGAAGTTCTGAAACCATCAAAGAAATGAAGGATTGGCATTCTAGCGTCGATGGTTGCTAAGTGAGCAACAGCACCTAAATCCATAACTTCCTGTGGGGAAGAGGATGCTAACATTGCAAAACCTGTACTTCTTACACCCATAACGTCAGAGTGGTCACCGAAGATAGATAATGCATGTGCGGATAATGTTCTTGCAGATACGTGGAATACAGATGGAAGCATCTCGCCTGCGATTTTGTACATGTTAGGGATCATCAGTAATAAGCCCTGAGATGCTGTGTAAGTAGTTGTTAACGCACCAGACTGTAATGCACCGTGTACAGTACCTGCTGCACCACCTTCAGACTGCATTTCTACAACCTGAACTGGTTCACCAAAAATGTTTTTCTTTCCATTAGCTGCCCAGTCATCTACATATTCAGCCATTGGAGAAGATGGTGTGATAGGGAAGATACCAGCAACTTCTGTAAATGCATAAGAGATATATGCAGCTGCCTGGTTACCATCCATGATAGCGATTGATTTTGCCATTGTGTGTGCCTCCTTATAAATATTTGAAATAAAATTGTATGCAATCTTACATATTTACATACATTATAACCCTTTGAATTCATCTAATCAATATTGAATGTATTACAAAAAATGCAATACAATTTTATTAATTATGACGAGAGTAAAAGGAATTGCTCAAATTTTCGGCATAGTGTATACTATATTTAATAGATTTTGGAAATATTGAGGAAAAGAAAATACTCATGAAAGGAGAATTTGATCATGGGCAAATCGCAGAGCACCATCGCTTACGATAAAATTAAAGAGATGATCCTGCATTTAGATCTGCTTCCGGGGGCCAAAGTGTCGGAACCGCAGCTATCAGAACATTTGCAGATCAGCCGTACACCGATTCATAATGCACTGCTTCGATTAGAGTTAGAGGGATTAGTCAACATCGAACGAAACAAAGGACCATCTATCCGAAGCTTCTCTGAAGAAGAAATCCGTGAAATCGGATGCGTACGTCTGTCTCAGGACATTCTCAGTGCGAATTTAGCTGCTTATTATGGTAATGTGGTTGATTTCAATCGTCTTTATGAACTGGCAGAAGCCTGTGAGGAGGCTGCAAGACAGGGAGATATCTATAAGCGTATCAAGATTGACAATGATTTCCACCTGGAAATCGCGAAGATTACCGGTAATACACAGCTTTACCGTCAGCAGTTTGCATTATACCAGCAGATTCATCTGATTCAGGTTGTTCAGTACACCAACATTCCGGACAGTTTGAGTCAGATCAAGTATCACAAGCCACTGATTCAGGCTATCAGAGACTGTGATTTGGAACAGATTGCACAGATTTGCTGCGTGCACATCAAGGATTTCTTCCATCTCGATGAGTATCTGCTAAGTTTTTATGGATATAAAAAATCTGAGGAATCATAGGATTCCTCAGATTTTTTCGTACATTATTTATCTAAAGTATGATTTAGAATCTTTCTTGCAAACTCAAGCATATCCTCCGGAACACTGTCGTCTAATAAGACATCCTTTACTTCCGGAACGTTGTTCATGATCTCAATCTTAATAAAGTCATTCAAAGTATCATTGGCTGATGCACATCTTGTACAGGAGCCTAAGAGTCTCACGGTTACCACACCGTCTTCGATTTTGGTCACTTCCATCCCGCCATTATGGGTCTGTAAGGTCGGTGCGATGTTCTTTTCAATGACCGCTTTGATCTTGTTAAGTAATGTATCGTTCATGTTTTACCCCCATGTGGTTTTTTCTTTATTGTATCTGTTTCTTGTCTGACAAGCAACCAAATTTTATATAGGAGTTTTCGTGCCCCCATCTTATAGAGGCACAAAGGAGTATATCATGGAAATAGGAATCAAATATTGCGGTGGTTGCAATCCCTACCACGACCGCAAAGCATTTGTCAAAAAAATAGAAGAAGAGTTTAAAACAACTGCCCAGGCAGCCCGTCCGGGCGTCCACTATGACCAGATTTATGTGGTATGTGGATGTCAGGTCTGCTGTGCAAACTATGCGGATCTCTCCGCCAATCACATCTACTTAGTAGATCATTTGGGAATGAGGGAGGTATAGTATGTTTGGAATAGGAACACTCTTAAATACTGGTGCTGTTATCGTCGGCGGTATCATCGGCATGATGCTCAAAAAAGGGCTGAGTAAGCGTTTCGAGGAAATTCTCATGGTAGCATGCGGGGTTTCCACTTTATTTATCGGTGCTGGCGGCACCATGCAGGGCATGCTTCATATTGAACATGATGTCATCTCCACCCAGGGAGGCATGCTTCTCGTCTTATCCTTCGTGATTGGTGGATTAATTGGAGAAGCCATCAACTTAGAAAAGAAGATGGATGAGATCGGAGAAACCTTAAAACGACTGTTTCACGCAGAAAATGATAACCTTTTCGTGGACGGTTTCGTTAACACATCATTAATCATCTGTGTCGGCGCCATGGCCATTGTTGGATCCATCCAGGATGGTCTCGTTGGAGATTACTCCACCTTAGCCGTAAAAGCGGTTCTTGACTTAGTCATTGTTATCGTTATGGCGGCCAGCTATGGTCCGGGAAGTATCTGTTCCGCTATCGCTATTTTTGTATATCAGGGTTCCATCACCCTGGTTGCCCACTTTGCAGGGAACTTTGTTGCAGATGCACTCATTGCAGATCTTTCTTATATCGGATCAGCTTTGATTTTCTGTGTCGGCGTCAATTTAGCCTTCGGTAAGAAATTTAAAACAGGAAACCTGCTGCCGGCTCTGCTGGTACCAATCGCTTATTCTATCATCCAAAGTTTTCTATAGATTTTATATTTTGCATAGGATATTTTCGCATATAAAAAAGGCGTGACAGTTTGATTTGTCACGCCTTCTCTATATTATACCCTAACCTTATTCCACCACAAGGTCATATTTTACCACATTCATTGTCACATCCCCTTCTGCGCCAAAGCACATGCCATCTGCAGAAAGGTCATTGTAGAAGGTATAGGTTGCTGCCTGTTCACCATCATTGACAAAAATCTCAACGCTGTATTTGTCCATGAGCATACGAAGCTTCAGTGCGCCCTGGTGATCATCCACATAGAATTTGCCAGCCCCTACCTGATCCATCATGCCGCCGCAGTTTCTACGGTCCACAGTGATGATATTGGCCGCAGGATCATATTCTAATGTTACACTCTTTTCTTCCTTCTTCGCCAGTTCCATGGCAAATTTCTGATAACCGGCTTCTCCCGGTGTTAACTGAATTGTCATATCGAGAATGCGTCCGTTGATGCCATCTAAAGCCATCATCTCACGGCTGAGAGCAACATCCTCATAAGCCACCTTATTCTGTCGGTAGTCTTCAATCTCTCTGACCGGATTCTGAATGAGACGTTTATCCCTGATATGTAATTCCCTAGGCAATGTCATCTGCCCAAAGAAATGCAGCCCTTCCTTAGTGATGTCTCGTTCTTTCCAGTTCATCATCCACGCCACCATGATTCTTCTGCCATCCTCTGTTTCCAGACTCTGGGTAGAATAAAAATTGATGCCGTAATCGATCATTGGACGAAGCTCATCCTTGAAGGTATGGGTTTCGCGGTCATATTCGCCAATCAGGGCCAGGCAAATGTGTCCCTGATGGTAGTCAAGTCCTCGCTCTTCCATCTCCATTGGGCTGACGAGCATTACGTCCTCATCATCTAAAACAAATAAATCCGGACATTCCCACATACGGCCAAAACTTCCGTCATTGGAAATCAATACAGAAACAAAGGACCAGTGCAGGCAGTCATCACTTTCATACAGTAAGATGTCGCCATTGCCGGAAGCTGGGCGGTTGCTGATGACAATATAGTATTTGTCACCTTCCTTGATGATCTTTGGATCTCTGAAGTCCACCAAACTGCCGCCTTCTGGAACCGTGGAGGCTACCAAAACTGGATTTCCTTCGATTTTCTCATAATTCACTCCATCTCCGATACAGATACACTGATTCTGATAACGGTCAGATTCTGGTGGAAGGTCTTCCACTGGTTCTTCGATGTTGTAGTTTAATGGAGTAACACCGGAATACATGATGAGCTGTCTTCCATCCTCTAATTCGATGGCACCACCTGAGAAGCAGCCATTCTGATCATATGGCATATCTGGTGCAACGGCCATTGGGAGGTGTTCCCATTTGACAAAGTCTTTTGTCTTAGCATGGCCCCAGTGCATCTTTCCCCAGATGGTATCATATGGATAATACTGAAAGAAGAGATGAGCTTCTCCTTTGTAGTTAGAGAACCCATTCGGGTCATTCATCCAGCCAACCGGTGCGGTCAGATGAAAAGCAGGTCTTTCCGGGTCCACCAGGTGACGATTTTCTATTTCATATTCTCTTGCTTCTTTTAAGATATCTTTCATAGAGCAGGTCTCCTTATTCTTCTGTTGACTATTTTCTTTATTATATCCACTCAAATTTTCCTTCGACCTAACTCTATCAAAAGATTTTTCATTATAAAATATAAGAAATATATATTTTTTTCAATCAATATATGGTGATTTATTAGTTTCGTTATAAATTTCCAGACAAAAAAAGACCCTGGAAATGAAATCCACTTCCAGGGTCTGATGTAATTTAATTCATCTAAGCAATGATATCAAATATTAGTCGATGTCTTTTGCTGCAACGATGTCTACGCCAAGTCCGCATACGTTTTCAATGATAACGTCACCAACTTTAATAGGTGCTACTGCATCAACTTTATCTAATTCAGCCATAACGTCGAAGATCTTTCCTTTAGGGAAGTCTGCGGATGTTTTACAAGGAACACGTCTAGCTGTTTTGCCGTTGATACGTACTGTAGATGTGATTGTACGTGTAGGTGCTGTTAATTCTTTTTTACCATAGTCAACACCACGTGGACATTTGTTACCAGTTACTGTATAACCGTTTTCTTCATCAACATTTAAATGACATCCATTAGGACATACAATACAAATAAGTTCTGTCATTTTTTTCTCCTTCCAAATTAAGCTTCAACTGTGATTGTAACTTCGTTGTTTTCAATCTTGTCAAAGAATGCTTTAGCTAATACAACTTTTTCCATTTCAGCTGGTACCATGTGAGCTCTCTTGAACTGGGAGATAACTTTGTCACCAGACATGATTTTGATTACGGAATTCTGTGTAACTGCCATTGGACGGAAAGCGATTTCAACAGATTTGTCTACGTTTGCAGGACGGATCTTCTGAGGGATGATTGCGTTAGCACCAGGGCCAGCTTTTACTGCGATTGTGCCTGTTCCATCAGCTTCACCATTCTTAACGTATTCTGCAGCTGCTGCACCAGCTTTAGCGGATTCAGCAGATACGAAGTCTACTAAGTCATGTACGTGAAGTACGTTACCAGATGCGAAGATACCTTCGATGGATGTTTCCATATTTTCATATACTACAGGGCCGCTTGTTCTTGGGTCCATTTCAAGGCCAACACCTCTGGATAATTCGTTTTCAGGAATTAAACCTACGGATAATAATACTGTATCTACATCAAATACGATTTCTGTACCTGGGATAGGCTGTTTTGTATCATCATTTACTTTCATGATTGTTACAGATTCAACACGGTCTTTACCTTTGATGTCTGTAATTGTATGAGATAAGTAAAGAGGAATATTGTAGTCATGTAAGCACTGAACGATGTTACGGTTAAGACCGTTAGAATATGGACATAATTCTACACATGCTAATACTTCAGCGCCTTCTAAGCTCATACGACGAGCCATGATAAGACCGATATCACCAGAACCTAAGATAAGAACTTTCTTACCTACCATGTAACCTTCGATGTTTACATATCTCTGAGCTGCACCAGCGGAGAATACACCAGCTGGACGATCGCCAGGAACAGCGATAGCACCACGAGTTCTTTCACGACAACCCATACCTAAAACGATGGATTTACCAGCGATGTTCATGTAACCCTGTTCTTTGTTCATGCACCATACTGTTTTGTCTGGAGTGATTTCTAATACCATTGTGTTAAGCATAACTTCGATGCCTGTACCTGGTAACATCTTGATATATTTGTCTGCGTATTCTGGACCTGTTAATTCTTCTTTGAAAGTATGAAGGCCAAATCCGTTATGGATACACTGATTTAAGATACCGCCTAATTCAGCGTCACGTTCGATTACTAAAATACTTTCTGCGCCGTTTTTCTTTGCTTCAAGTGCTGCTGCTAAACCAGCAGGACCGCCGCCTACTACGATTACATCATATAACATTAGTTTGCTCCTCCTTCTTTTGTTTCTCCAGTGATGATCTTAGTTCCTACACGATCCTGAGGAACGTCTGCTAATGGAATACCAAGTTCTCTAGCGATGATTTCCTGAACACGTGGTCCACAGAATCCGCCCTGGCAACGTCCCATACCAGCGTTGCATCTTCTCTTGATACCATCAATGGATGTTGGAGTGATTGGTCTGTGAAGAGCATCAACGATTTCACCTTCTGTAACTGTTTCACAACGGCAGATGATTTTACCATATAATGGGTTAGCTTTTACGATTTCAGCTCTTTCTTCATTTGTCATATGTTTGAAACGGTTTACTTTACGGGAATCACAAATGTTTTCTTTTGCTACTAATTCTAATCCGGATTCTTCCATCATCTTAACTAAGTCAACAGCGATTGCTGGAGCGGATGTAAGACCTGGAGAAGCCATACCGGAAATGTTGAAGAAACCTTTCTGTACTTTGTCTTCGAAGATGAAGAAGTCATGAACTGCTGTTCTTGCACGAACACCTGCGAAGTTACGGATAGATTCTCTATAGTTGATGGATGGAACAGATTTTAAAGCTGTTGTACGAACAAAGTTAAGACCTGCGCCTGTTGTGGAAACATCATCAGCTGCGGATGGCTGAGAGTCTGGACCAACGATTAAGTTTCCGTGAACTGTTGGGGAAACTAATACACCTTTACCCTTTTCATTTGGGCACTGGAAGATTACGTGGTTAACTAATGTTCCCTGAGATTTGTCTAATAAGTAATATTCACCTTTGTTTGGAAGGATCTTGAAGGATTCTTCACAAACATAGTTGTTAACTACATCTGCGTAAACACCAGCTGCGTTACATACGTATTTAGCTTCTACGTTGCCTGCTGGAGTTTCGATTGTGTAAACATCGCCTTCTTTTGTGATGTTTGTACATGGTGCGTTGAATTTGAATTCTACGCCGTTTGTAGCTGCTGTTTCAGCTAAAGCTAATGCTAATTCCCATGGGGAAACGATACCTGTTGTCGGAGAGTAAAGAGCTGCAACAACTTCATCAGAGATGTTTGGTTCTTCTTCACGAACTTTTGCCTGATCCCAAATTTCAAGTCCAAGTACGCCGTTAGCTTCACCACGAGCTTTTAATTCTTCAACGTGAGCGATTTCTTCTTCGCTAAATGCACATACTAAAGCACCGATCTGTTTGTAAGCAACATCTAATTTGCCACATAATTCTTTAATATAAGCATTACCTTTTACATTGTACTTAGCCATGTCTGTGCCAACTTCTGGGTCATAACCACCATGAACGATAGCACTATTTGCTTTTGTAGTTCCTACAGCTACATCGTTTTCTTTTTCAATTACGATTGCTTTTACATTGTACTTTCCTAATTCGTATGCAATGGAACATCCTGTGATTCCAGCACCGATAATCGCTACATCATACACTTTCTTTTTTCCTCCTATTGTACCAACTACAACAATATAATGCGCAGATGCCAGGGGATAAACCCCTGCCACTGCCCGTCCTACTAATGAGATCACGTCATCTCATTAACTGCAGCAACATATCTTTATTCCTTTGCAATCCCCCAATCACAAAAAAATCACGCATTTATGCACGTTTACTAATTTTCGGGTTATAAACAAGCAAGACTTGTGCACAATACCCATACGCTGCCTATGAATCTACTATATTATGTTTTCACTTGTCCGTCAAACTAACACTTATTGTATTTTTTTAAATAATTAACGATTTTTATTAATTATTAATAACCGTCACAAATCATCTTACCCTGATCCCCCCTGATTTTCCCCTGTATTTTCTATCATTTTCTTATGAATCTTGTTTTTTACGCCAATATATATTGATTTCGCAGTTAATTTTAAGTATAATATTATTAATAATTTTAATAATTATTAATTTATTTTGTGACAAAAATTAATTTTTGTTTTTTATTATAATTGTTTTTTACTATGCGCAATATATTAACAGGAGTTTTGTATGGCTACCAACAAAAAAGTGACAACCAAGATGATTGCTGACTATATCGGCATGTCTCAGTCCACCGTATCCATGGTGTTAAGTGGCAAGAAGAATGTCTCCTTCTCCGAGGAGACAAAACATCGGGTTCTAAGCGCCGCTGCCGAGCTTGGTTATGAAAAAAAGAGAAAATCTTCAAAGAAACTCAATCAGGAGCTTAGCAATACGATCATGGTCATCTGCCCGACCTTTGCCAACAACTACTACGGCATGGTTATCCACTCCATTTCCGAACGTGCAAGGGAATACGGCTACTCTATTTTCATTGCTCCGACCCTCCGTGACTCCGAAACCGAGGCCTACTACCTGGATTTATTCAACGAGATGAATCTGTGTGGCGTGATCTATCTCTATCCGCCAGCCATGGTCTATCAGGCCAATGCCCTGTCTGAGAAGATTCCTGTCATCTCCATCGGTGAAAAATCCATGGCATCCAAGTTCGACGCCATAGAGCTTGACCGAATCAAACCGGGCTTTTTGGTGGGAAGTCATCTGATTTCCTTAGGTCATGATCATGTGACCTACATCACTTCCCCGATCCACCGGCATGAGGTTGGCCGAAGCGACCGTCTTGAGGGGATTAGAAGTGCATTTCACGAGAATAATCTTCCAACGGACCAGGTTGTGCTGATGGATGCCAGCCCTGCAGATTATCAGCAGTATTCTCCGGACAATGCAGAATTTCGAAACGGATATGATCAGACGATAAAGCTGCTTCGCCAGGGAACCGATTCCACAGCCCTCGTTGGCAACAATGACCTGACCGCCTTTGGCATCATGAGTGCCCTGTCAGATATGGGGTATAAGATTCCACGAGACTTTTCTGTCTGCGGTTTTGACAATATTCCACTGTCTTCCATGGCGCAGGTGTCTCTGACAACCATCGAACACGCATCCGACTTAAAGGGCCAGGAAGCAGTAGACCTGATTCACCGTAAGATTGCCATGAGAAAAAGCGAACGAAGCTCCCGCTACAACTACATCGTACGATTAGAGTACGAACCGGAGCTGATTGTCAGAAAAAGCACTGGCCGATGTCGCCGTCGAACGGTAAAGTAACGACTACAAGAAAGGATTATTATAGAGATGAATAACTATCAGTTAATTGCCATCGATATGGATGGCACCCTTTTAAAAGAAGATAAGACAATCTCCCCACGCACTACCGAAGCAATCGCTACTGCTGTCGCTTCCGGCAAATATGTGGTCATCTCCTCCGGCCGTTCTGTGGATGAGCTCCGTGACTACGAGAAAGAGATTGCCGGCATTCCATACTATGTATTGGAAAATGGCGCCTTAGTATACGACGCCATCAACGAAAAACCCCTTCACACCGATTCCCTTACCTTAGAGCAGGCCCATCACATTTTTGATCTGAGCCAGACAGAGGACGTGATGCTCTACTATGACAGCTTTGGGAAGACTGTTGTGGATGCGGATAAGATGCCGATCATCGACAAATACGGCATGGAAACCTACAAGGATGTATACGAACGCTACCATACCCTGGTTTCCGATGTTCCTTCCTATTATTATGCACATGCCGGAAGTTTAGAAAAAGTAATCTACTTCTGTGCCACACCTAAGATCCGTGAAAAGCTTTATGCACAGCTTAAGGATTATCCGGTAGCATTTGCCTTCACGGAAGAAAAATCTCTGGAGATCTCTCCAAGCGGCGTCAACAAGGCGACAGGCCTTGGCCACCTGTGCGATATTCTGGGCATTACGTTAGAAGAATGCATCGCTGTGGGCGATTCCGGCAATGATATTGCTATGTTAAAAGCCGTTGGGTTACCGATCGCCATGGGCAATTCCACCGACGAGGTGCTTGCCCTTTGTGATGTGGTCGTGGCCGATAATGAACATGACGGCGTGGCCGAGGCAATTGAAACTTACCTATTATAATAGCGAACAAAAAGGGTCTTCTCGAAAAAGTCCCTTTTTTGTTGGTGATCAATCATTCTATTTTGCCAGTTTATAGGCTCTTACATAATATTTACTGCCTGCCTTTTCAAAGGTATACACGAAGGTGTCTTTATCTCCTTCTGTCACGGTATAGCTATTTTCTCCTTCCACTACTGTTCCTTCATGAATGATCATGTCAATTCCTGTGTCTGGATCTTCATAGCGAATCATGCCTTCTGCATCTGGCTTTACTTCCTTCTTAGATCCTTCGATATAAACGCAGTTTGCAAGCACGTCTTTGATGTTGGTTTCGTCCACATCTTCTGGAAGTTCTCCTTCTGTTTTCTCAGCCAATTCCGCTAAGAAGCTTTCGGCTGCCTGGTTGTCTGCCCTGGATTCGTCCAGATTTAGATCAAAGAGTGCATGAAGTCCCTGATAGCCTTCCTTTATTCCAATTTCGCCACTCTTTGCATCATAGTCAAATGCATCTCTCATCACGACACCGTCCATCACACCAAGATACACACCACGGTCTGCGAACATCTCCAGATCGCTGCAATCAGCGATACTATAATAAATTCCATCTAGATAGGTAGAAACTGCGCCGCCATTTAACGTATAGATATTAAAGTCCATCGGATCCTCGCCTTTTAAGAATGGGCTGATGACTACATCCTCATCCTCTGTCAGAGCTTCCCCGTCCTTGCGCTGCACGGCAACTGCTGCATAGGTTTTCTTTTTGTCGCATTCCATCAGCTGATCACTGATATTTTTCCCACTGACCGTGCCTAAGAATGCCACACGGTAGTCTCCGACTTCCTGCACAACCGGTTCCGCCTCAAGTTTTCCAAAATATCTGGCCAGTTTTTCATCGCCAAGCTTTGCAGCCACCTGTTTTGCCTGATACCAGTGATATCCTGCATAGACAACGCCTGATGCACAGCACATACAAATCACTACTGCCAGCATGGCCACCGCCTTTCGAAATACGAATCCGCCCTGGCGTTCCACCTGACTTTCCTTTTCCATAGTTCTTCGCATCACTTCCCCCAACATCTTCTCCTTCTGCTGCCTGGTTGGGTCAATCTTCTCATATGCATTTCTGATTTCTTCTTTGATCATACACTTCCTCCTTGGCGTCCTTCGTCGCCCTCTAACTCAAGTTTCAGCAATTTCCGTGCCTTTAAGAGATCTCCTCGAATGGTGGATGCCGATTTGCCAAGCATCTCCCCTATCTGGGTGCTGTTGTAGCCCTCATAGTAATAAAGATAGACCACCGTCTTATAGCGGGTCGGCAGAGCCAGAATCAATTCCATCATCTCGTCAATTTCCTGCTCCTTCCCTGGCAAATGCACCCCACAGTCATCCAGATTTTTTCTCTTTCTCCACCAGTGCTTCAATACATTTTTACAGTGATTTGAGGCTGTCACAATAAGCCATGCTTTGGCATGTTCTTCACTTTCAAATGTTTTTCCTTGACGAAGCAGCTTCAGGAAGACTTCCTGTACTGCATCCTCGGTGTCAGGCACATCTTTTAGATAGGTAAAACACAATCGGTAGACCATGTCCACATAGGTTTCGTATATGTTTGCAAACTCCACGTCAAAACCTCCTTTCACTATAGATACAATTGAGCAGGGAAAAGTGTTGTCTCTTTTTATTAAAACACACAAAAAAACTGTCAGCCAACCAGTTTGGGTTGTACTGACAGTTTTTTCAGGGATTATTAGATTGAATGGAGTAATATGAATATGAATAGGATGAATTTCAGCTAAGCTCTTGTGTAGCCCCCTACAGTTTTTCGCCCATGATTTCTAAGTGCTTCATGCTGATTTCCTCAAATGTAGCCTCCTGTAAGAATGTGCTTACCAGACATGCTGCCTGTCTGCTGTATTCGCGAATGCCTAAATTTAATGATCTAAGTTCCGTAAGTTGTTCTCTCAAATATCTTTCCATACTCTTCTTCCTTTCTCCTAAAGTTTGTTTGTTTTGTCTTGTTTAATCTTGAACTAATCTTACCAAATCACATATGTTTCGTCAGCGTCCGTGGATAACCAATATTCGCCCGTATTTGTGCGTATTTTTGAAACATTTGTGACGGAATAAGTTGTGCAGAAAAGTAATTCGAGGTTTTCGCTTGATTCGATGCAACAAAAAGGTGTACATTATAGATAGAATCATGCGTAAAACATTTCACAAGAGGTGTAATTATGGAACTTAGATCTGATCGAATCGAACGTTTTGCCAGAATTTTCTGGCAGTCCAGAGAAGATGCCGGCAAAACACAAAAATATATGGAATCCAGGATGGGCGTGACCAGACGTACCATCGCCAATTGGGAAAAGGGCGTCAGCTCACCGACATTTTCACAGGCTTATCTGTGGTTTCAGGCTCTGGGCTTAAACCCGCTGCCTTACTATTTTTCCTTCTTATATCCAGAAGCGATGGAAAACCTCTTCCATGCTAAGGAAGATGATTCTCTTGTTTCTGCTTTTGAATTGATGAAGACCATTCTGCCTGACACCATGCTTAAGCAGCTTTACTTCATCTTTACCGGCAACCACGGTGTGAGCCTGAAGACATTTTCCGAACTACAGACATCTCATCTCCATCTGCCGATGAGAGACCGTGTATACACTGCACACTCTATCGTCTATTTCTACCGACTTTCCCAGGTGCAGAACCTGACCAATGCACCTGACAAAATTCCAACTGCCATAGATTATTTAGAAGAGGCAGTGGATCAGGGCATGTCCGCAGTCATCAACAGCCGTCTTGGTTATACTAATATGGCGGGGCACCATTACTCCGACATTTTCAAGGCTTCCCGTTTAAGCTGTGGCAAATCCCAGGAATTTATGGCCATGAACCTTGGCATCAACCGTCGAACCGTGAAAAACTGGGAGGACGGCGCAGTGGAACCTTCTCTTTTCCAGACAACAGAGTGGTTCCGCGTCTTAAATCTGGATATTATGAAGTACTTTTTTGATATCATCTACCCTTCATTAGAAGGCGATTATGAGTATGATGATGCCATCTTCGACAACATGGATCTTAGAATTAAACAACAGTTTATCTTCCTGCTATTCGGAAACCACGGAAGCTCTCCTATTTCTGTATTGCAGATGGGAACTGCATTTGCCCACCTGCCAAAGATTTATCGCACGAATATTGCAGAGATTACTTACCGCGCCTACCTGATGGCAGAATCCGATGACGTGCTGGTCTGCCCGAATATCATTCTTCCGGATATCACACATTTGGAAAAAGCAATTAGGAAATGCAAGGAAGACGTATTTCAGAACCAGGAGGATTGATCATGACACAGGCTGAAAGAAGAATCTATTTGATCAATGAATTAAAGAAAGAGCAGCGACGTTACCGCTCAATTCAGATTCCTATGAGCGAGAGAGACCAGAAGGATCTGCTCCGCTCCCTTATGAATGTGAGAGAACCAGGTCCTGTTTCTGAAGAAGTTCTTTCCGTCCAGGATGCCTATCTTAGGAAAGTCAATGCGTCGAAGGGGATCGTAACATTTGCCGAGATGGAAGCATATGGAACGGATCTGTATCTTTGGAAGGGCGACATCACCCGTCTGGGCGTCGGCGCCATTGTAAATGCAGCAAACAGTAGAATGACCGGCTGTTATCAACCATGTCACAACTGCATCGACAACTGTATCCACACTTATGCGGGGATGCAGCTTCGTCTGGATTGTGCTCAGATTATCGAAGAACAGGGATTTGAAGAGCCGACTGGACAGGCTAAAATCACCCCTGCTTACAACCTGCCATGCGATTATGTCATCCACACCGTGGGGCCAATCGTCTGGGACGGCATTCTCACCAAGGAGCACGAACATCTGCTGGCATCCTGCTACCGCTCCTGTCTGGAGCTTGCCGATAAGCATCAGGTGCCTTCCATCGCATTTTGCTGCATCTCCACAGGTGTCTTTATGTTTCCGAATCAGCGCGCAGCCGAAATTGCAGTGGAAACCGTAAAACATTATAAAAAAGAAAGTGGAAGCTCCATCAAAGTGGTCTTTAACGTATTCAAAGACCTAGATGAAGCTTTATATAGAGAATTATTATGAAAATCACATTTGAAAACTTTTTGTATGGCATGATGGCAAGGGATTATGTCATGCAGGATATGTATTCTGCCGGCTTTTATCCTTATCCGGATGAGGAAAGCTGATGCGCCAGCATAACATTGTTATGCCAATTCCAATGCTGCGCTGGCCATGGAAAACAGAAGAAGACATAACCCTTCCTCTCCATTTTTGCTCGGCAATCTGATGCCCGATGACATAATTCGCGACGCAGAACAAAAAAGCTGGGCAGATTATCAGATGAGACTTGATTTCTCCTCACTTTAATTTGCACTTCTTGCCATTTTTTGTGATTTGTTTTTCTATTATAATATAGATATAGAAAGATCTCGTGAGAAAAGAATCATAATAAGAAAGTGGTGACGTGAATGAAATTACTATTTAAACAAAGACTTTTTTCCTGGTTTGACAGTTATGATATTTTTGATGAAGCTGGAAATGTTGCCTACACCGTAAAAGGACAGCTTTCCTGGGGACACAAGCTGGTCATCTATGATGCAGCCGGCAGAGAAGTGGGTATGGTCATTCAAAAAGTTTTGACTTTAATGCCTAAGTTTGAAATCTACGAAGGTGGCAATTATCTTGGTTCTATCTTCAAAGAATTTACCTTCTTCAAACCAAAATACAACATTGACTACAATGGCTGGCACATCGATGGCACCTTCCTCGAATGGGATTACACCATCACCGACCGAAGTGGTTACACCATCGCTGAGATCACCAAAGACCTCTGGCACATGACCGATCATTACATCATCGATGTGAAAAACCCAGAAGACGCACTGCATGCATTGATGTTTGTGTTGGCTATTGATGCTGAGAAGTGTTCCAGAAATTAGAAATTCCAATATCGAATGATTAAGAATAATTAAGGAGCTGTTTACAACAGCTCCTTTACATATCCTTCCATCTCTTCTGTAAACAAACTTCCTTTCCTCCACACCGCATTATATTCATGCAGAATCTGAAAGCCCGGAATGTGAATTTCTCTCAATCTTCCATCTGCGATGGCTTCGTTACATACGGAATCGTAGATGAATGTAATCCCACTTCCTCGTTCCACCAACTGCAAGATCAGTGCCGGACTGTTCATGGTGCTGATATCTCGAAACATATCGATATTATATCCCTGATCGATCAGCGCCTGCACAAGTATACCTCTGGTACCAGAACCCGGTTCTCGTAGAATCAGCCGCTCTCCGAACAAGTCACTGATATCATGAATTTCCGGCAAATGATACCCGGCCGCGCACACGCATCGCATGCTCTCATTCAGGATAAACTTATGCTCATAGGCATGCTTGTCAATCTGCCCCTCACAAAAGAAGAAATCCATCTCCCCGTCATCCATCATCTGAAATAGGTTTTTCGTATCATCCACATAGAGACTGACACTCAACTCCTGGTGTCGATCAATGAATTCTGTCAATCTATCTGACAGGATATAATCTCCGATGGATTTGGTTGCGCCAATGTAAATCGGCTTTTTCTGTCCCATGATGGAGACTCTCTCCTTTAGATGCTCCACATCAATGGCCATAGTCTCCAACCCTTTTCTAAGACTTTCCCCTTCTTTTGTCAATGTCAGTACTTTATTCTTATATTCAAACAGCTTCACCTGATAATATTTTTCGATAAATCTGATGTGTCCTGATACCGCTGGCTGTGTGATGGAAAGCTCCGCTGCCGCTTTGGTATAACTCATATGTTTGCAGACACAAAGAAATGTTTCAATGCGAAAATCCAGCATGATTTTTCTCCCTTTTGATCTTATTTATCTATATTATATATAACATAATATTATGCATCAATAATTATATATAAATATACATTATCGCTAGAAACCTTTATAATATAAGCAAATAATAATAAATCGACAAAAACATTTACCAGAGGAGAAAAAATTCATGAAAACAAAAGATATCTACCGTGGCATCGCCTTTTGTGCATGCGTTTCCGCTGTAGCAACATTTCTCAGTGGATTAAGCTTTGGAGCTGTCTCTTTTGAAGTCATCGGCGCACCGGTCTTTGCCATCCTGATGGGTATGATCATCACATTGATCGTGCCAAGCCTTGCAACCAACGAAAACATGAAAACTGGCATCCAGTTTACATCCAAGAAGATTCTTCAGTGGGCAGTTATTATCCTTGGTTTCTCTCTTAACATGAGAACCATCTTAAGCGTTGGAACAAAGAGTCTTCCAATCATCGTATCCACCATCTCCACTTCCCTGATCATTGCATACATTATGATGAAGGTATTGAAGATGGATCCGAAGGTTTCCTGCCTGATTGGTGTTGGATCTTCCATCTGTGGCGGTTCCGCCATTGCAGCAACCTCTCCAGTCATCGACGCAAGTGATGACGAAGTTGCTCAGGCCATCTCTGTTATCTTCTTATTCAATGTACTTGCAGCACTGATCTTCCCAACCCTTGGCCATGCCATCGGATTCGGAAGCGAAGGATTTGCCATCTTTGCCGGCACTGCGGTAAATGATACTTCCTCCGTTACAGCCTGTGCTTCCACTGCGGAAGGTATTTATGGCGTGAGTGGCATCTTATCTTCTGCTGTAACCGTAAAACTGACCAGAACACTTGCCATCATTCCAATTACTTTGGTTCTCGCCATTTATCGTACTATGAAAGCGAAAAAAGAAGGTGGCGAAGGCAGCAATAACTTCTCTGTGAAGAAGATTTTCCCATTCTTCATCATTTACTTTATCTGCGCTGCCATCATCACAACCATCGTAGGCAGTATGCCAGAATCCGCTTTCCAGGCATTCTATCTTGGATCCTTCGTCCATGCCATGAAATGGTTAGCGAAATTCTTTATCGCCATGGCAATGTGTGCCATCGGATTAAACACAAACATCGTGCAGCTGATCAAAAAAGGCGGAAAACCAATCTTACTTGGATTTACCTGCTGGGGCGGCATTACAGTAGTGTCTATCCTTGTTCAGTATTTAACCGGCGTGTTCTACTCTAATTTATAAGAATCATCTAGCAATCTAGCGTTTTGCGCAAAATAAAGCTGGCTTCTTTTAAGAAGCCAGCTTTATTTTGTTAATTAAAAATTATTCGCGCTGCTAAGTACCACTTCATTGGAAACTTTGGATTTTGTATTTTTGTACATGAATCCCATGTAAGTTGTTTTATCCTTTAACTTCATGCCAGTTTTGACTTTGTATTCGCTCTTTGTGGTAAATGCATAAGTACCGGTAACTTTATATCCGGATTTTACTTTGTATTTGATTTTTCCAGTGATGTATTTGGATTTCAAATCAAGCACATTAGATTTGTTCAGCTGCTTCATATAGCTTTTGCCGCCAATAGAAAAGCTGCTGAATGGGTTTACATATTTTTCAATGGTAACTTTACATTTCTTTTCGAATGTCTTTCCATCAATTGTTGCTTTGACAGTAAATGTTGTTGTTCCAGCACCCTTTGGAATGATTTCGAATGCAGAATAGTACTTCTTACCATCTTTTTCGTTGTAAACCTTTGCAGTTGCTACAGATTTCTTGCTGGAAGAAACAGAAAGCGTAATCTTGCTTTTGTATTCCTCTGTGATGAAATCTCCACCCATCTCTGTTCTTTCTGCTTTGACCATCTTATAAGATGACTTCATATCTGCCAATGGATCTTTCACTGCTGCAGATGCACTCATTACGGATGTGCATACAACCATTGCCATTGCCACAAAACTGAAAATTAATACTTTTAATGTTTTTTTCATGTTATACGCCCCTTTCTATTTACTAATTTTTACAGTTTTTACTATTTTATTATACTCCCATAATTTAATTCATTCAACAGCTTTTAGCTTTCCTCTTATTGCTTTCCATCCGAATCCTTTTAAATATCTCAAACTGTCTCTGCAATTCCTGCTCATCATCTCTGATCCTGTTTTTTGCTTCCAGAATTCGTTCAATTGCCTGTGCAGGATCCAATGTATGATATGGAAGATATACGCCCCGTAGTTCTTTTGGTTTCACGATTTTGTAAACCTGGATAGAAGTCAATCCATGGGTATACGCAAAATAGCGATATATATATCCAATCCAGAATAATTCCTCTTTATTATATTTCACAGAGCCATAATTGCTCTTTCCATACTGCTCTTCCACACGAAACACCAGATCTTTTGCCTGCAAATTGGTATCTAATATTTCTCCATTATCTAATCTTTTACAGATTTTGCTGTTCATGAATCTTCTCATGAAGATTTCAGAGCTGCTATCCATCAACTCCGCAGACATCTCGAATGCCTTTGCCTGCATGTCGCATAATAAAAGTCCATCTTTGTCTATCTTTTTCATATATCTCCACCTCCTTCTCCACGTTGCAAATGCTTTCGCTCAGTTAACATAGTATTTCATCTATATATTTACCTTTTCCTCGATATTTTATTCTTGCCAATTTCACCTTATCGTCACCGAGTTTTGCATCTGATCTTCTTTTATTTTTGTAGAAATTTTTTTCTTTCGCAGATACATAGCATCGCTCAATTATCTTGAGATTCTCAATCGCTTTTGTGGAAACAAATACATATTGATACCCTAGATTTGTTGCTGCCAAACAATGCTTGCACTGCTCATCTGTAATTTCACCATCAATGAAAGAATTGATAATCTGAAACATGCGATTGTCTGCAATTGGAGCTGTAATATAATCACACTTTCTCGATTCTTCTACTAACGCTTTCACCATTGGATGATCTGCATACGCTTCTAAAGCACCTCTATAATAGGCAATTGTCATCATCCATTCCTGGTCAACATCATATCGTTTGCATTTCAAATCATGAACATCAAAATCAAATAGATATACACACCCTTTATCAAAATTTGAGATAAAAGAAATAGCCTGTTCATAAGTTTCACCAGTATAGAATCCTTGTCCAAAATCATTATTACTTCGTCCTGCCTTTACACTCAATGCTCCTCTAATTTTACTTTTGGAACCATGAAACAATAACTTATGATTTTTTTGCATTGCTTCCTCATAAAGCATCTCTTTCAATCGATTTAATCGAATATTCCTTTCAAAAGCAAACTGATATACCTGTTCTACTAACTTAGCTGAAGGTTTTGTTTTCCCTGATTCATTTCTGGAAATTGTAACTTGCTCAACCTCTAAATCATCAGCTAATTCCTCCTGTGTCAATTCCAATATCTCTCGTATTGCTTTTATATCTTCGTCAAATTTATACTCCATAACTATTCACCCCATATGCTTAAACTTATTTATATCATATTACTTAAAGAAGTTTAAGTCAACTCCTTCATATAAGATTATATAAACAAGTTTTAAAACAAAAATCTGAACCTTGAACTGTGGTACAGATTCAAGAACTGCGTTAAATTCTTCTTTAAGACCATCCTCGTTGATTGCGCCGTCAACGATAACACCAGATAAGTCAGCTAACTTCATGATCAGTGGAATAGTGTTTAAATCCACTCCTAATTCTGAGTGCATGAGCAATGCTTTATTCTCGATCTGTGTCTTTAAAACAGCCTTGTTTGTTTCAGTCAGCTGATTCTGTAAGCCTTCCACGTCTGGAGTGCTTGCTTTTTTCTGATTTTTGAAGCTTGTAATAGCCTGGTCCATCTCCTCCTTGGAAAGACCCTGCTGCGTGACATACTCCCACCACTTACCTTTACAAGCTTGAAGTGGGGGCTTCTTACTCAATGTCTCTAATGAGACAAGTATCAATAAGCTATCCCCGCGTGCCCCGCGGTTCTATGATCAGCCCGGATACGGGCATATGTTTCT
>JAZLGR010000023.1:0-21945 GCA_045616445.1 Candidatus Fimousia sp.
CTCCAGCCATCCATATTCATTTCGTATTCGTCTTCTGGAGACATAGCCATGGTGTTCCAGTTCCTTAATTGCTGTTCGCACAGCATCTACTCCATCTTTACTCAAAGTTGCCAGGCCCTTCATGTTATAATTCCAGTCCGGCGGCAGCCCCAGCATCACTGACAATAATCCTTTTGCTTTTAATGAAAGCGTTTTATCCTTGAGATGATAATTACTCATCACTGTAAAATTTTTATTTTTCTCTACTCTAAAAACTTCTGACATATATGATTTCCTCCTCTAAAACAAAAATGCAGACACCTATACATGCCTGCACTCTCTAAACAACTATGTTACTTTAAATATTTCTTTGCCCATCCGGCCAGCAGCTTCTCTATAAGCTCCACCTGCTGCACCGGAGTAAAACCTTTCGGGAAATACTTCTGTATTCTCTCCATTGGAATTTTGACCTGCTCTCTCTGATTTGGTTTTACCTCTTCCAGAATCGAACAAATATCATCCATCGTAAGTCCTTTTTGCTGACTAATTCGTTTCATGCGATTCGCCTGTGACAGGGATGGAATACTCTGTTCCAAAGCCATGATGGCATGCAATTCATACTGCTCACTTTCTCTCAGAAAAGACAGTTCCACAGCAGATGTCAGTGCCAGCTTTCCTTCATCTACCATAAGAAGAATCTGTGGTATCAGATAGGTCAATCGGATATATCGTTTGATCTGATTTACATTCTCTCCTACCATTTTTGCCAACAATTCATTACTTCTACTGGGTGTTAATTCTTTTACCCCCTGGGGCTCATTGCACTTCGGTTCAACTTGATCCGAAGTCATCATGTTCTTCTTTCCCTGATGTTTCATCGCTTCAAGCCGCATCTTATAAGCAAATGCCTTTTCACTTGGCTTAATGTGCTCTCTGTGAAGATTGCTGTCTGTCATAGCTATGATTGCCTGATCATCATCCATTTCCCTAATGATGACTGGTACTTCACTAAGTCCAGCTATTTCCGCAGCCTTCTTTCGTCTGTGTCCGGATATGATCTCGAATCGGTAGCCTTCTTCCTTAACAGGCCGAATCAATAGTGGTACCAGAACCCCTTCTGTTTGAATACTGTTCACCAGTTCCAGCATCGCAGCATCCTTTTCCACATGATATGGGTGGTTTGAAAATGCCCTCATCTTACTAATTCTTACCATTCCACCCTCTACACCCGACTCGCAACTACAAGATGAACACATCGATTTATTTCCAGCCATTTTTCTTTCCTCCGATCTGTACTTTGACAACAAAAATGCGCCTGCTTCTAAATGGTCCTCAAAACCTTAGAAAACAAGCGCTTTTTCGCATTTCTTTATTCAGTTTTCGAAAAATTTCATCTTATCTTGAATGTGTTCACTCATACGATATGCAGAACCACTGATACGTCTACACTATCGATGACCTCCTTTTTCCGTCCCTTCTTAGTAACGGAGTCAAATCTCCAAAACCGTGAAAAGTGCTTAAAATAAAGGATTTCTACATATTCTTCTTCTCGATTCGATGTAGTAAACATACAGTCTCTACATGCACGGTATTCGGGAACATGTCCACGGCACATGCATTTGTCACTTTATATCCAGCTTCCTTAAGCACTGCTAAATCTCTTGCAAGAGAAGTTGGTTTGCAGCTGATATATACCATGGAATCCACACCAAAATCGATGATCTTCTTCAATGCTTTAGGATGGATACCGTCTCGTGGTGGATCCAGTACGATAAAGTCTGGTTTTACGGTCACTTCGTCAATCTTCTTTAATACATCCCCTGCGATAAATTCACAGTTATCAAGGCCATTGATGGAAGCATTCACCTTGGCTGCTTCGACAGCTTCTTCGATGATTTCGATACCGATGACCTTCTTCGCAACAGGTGCCATCATCTGAGCTATGGTTCCGGTTCCGGAGTATAAGTCGAAGATGACTTTATCCTTGGTTTCTCCGATGTATCCCCTTGCTGTTTCATATAGCACTTCCGCTCCCTTAGAGTTTGTCTGGAAGAAGGAGAATGGAGAAATCTTAAACTGAAGGCCTAAGATATGTTCGTAGAAATAATCCTGGCCGTATAAAATCTTTGTTTCGTCGCTACGAACCACGTCGGATAAGGAATCATTCAACGTATGTAAGAAGCCTGCAATGGTACCTTCTAATTCAAGATTGCAGATTTCCTCCACTAATGGACTAAAATTATGTTCTTTCTGAGATGTAGTTACCATATTCACTAAGATTTCGCCAGTACTTACACTTCGTCTCACCACAAGGTGGCGAAGATATCCTTCATGGCTCATCTTATGATAGAAGGAAAATTCCTGCTTGGCACAATAGTCAAGTACACATGTTAAGATTTTTCTGTAATCTTCGTGTACGATCTGACAGTCGGATACTGTCACAATATCATAGAATCCGCCCTTTTTGTGCATACCGAGGGCAAGTGGCCCATCCTTGAATTCATCCCCAAAGGAGAATTCCATCTTATTACGGTAGCACCACTGGGATGGGCTTCCCTTGATACCGTCCCACTGATAGTCTTCAATGACTTCATCAAGAAGCTCCCTTACCTGGGATTCCTTGATCTTTAATTGATTTTCATAGCTTACGGTCTGATAGAAACATCCACCACAGGCTCCAAAATGTGGACATGCAGGTACTGCATCTTCCATTGGGGATGGTTCCACTACTTCTAATAAACGGGCAGTTGCCTTACCACGGCGGATCTTCTGCACCTGAAGACGCACCTTCTGGCCTTTGATCGCACCCTTAATTACGACCTTTCTATCATCAATTTCGCAGATTCCCTTGTTTGGGAATTCCACGCTTTCAATATAACTTTCAAATTCCTGTCTTTTCTTCATATTTATCACTTTCTATGAAATAATTTTCTGATCTTTGCAGACCATGCATTTCAAATGTTTAATTCATCAAAATGCTGTGTATAATAACAGTGATCATACTGCACACCGCCATCATCTGTGATGGTCATCATTAAGAAGGTTGGTTTTCTGCCTTTCTGTCTTGGATAAGTCAGACTGCCTGGATTTAAGATGGTCAGATTCTCATCCTGTTCAAAATATGGTACGTGGGTATGTCCATACATTACCACATCCACGCCCTTTTTTAATCCTTCTTCGCGCAGATAATCCACAGTCATATTCACATAATAGTAGTGTCCATGAACAACCCAGATCTTGATTCCTTCAATTTCGATTTCTGCTTCCATTGGAAGATCGAGGAAATAGTCATTATTTCCGGAAATCAATACAACTGGACAATCTACCAGTGAACGGACATAATCGTCGCCTCGTTCCAAATCTCCACAATGAATCATGTAATCGATATGACCCACCTGGTTTAATACACCTTCAATATCATCATTTCTGCCATGAGAATCGCTAATTACCAAGACTCTTTTCATTAGAGTTCCTCCTGTAATAATTCGCGCATCATACGAAGTCCTTTTCCGCGGTGGCTGATTTTATTTTTTTCTTCCGGAGAAATCTCTGCGGAGGTGCACCCATATTCAGGCAGGAAGAAGATTGGATCATAGCCAAATCCATTTGCCCCGGCAATCTCATAGCCGATTCTTCCTTCCATGGTTCCCCTCACTGTCATCTCTCTGCCATCTGGTAATACTGCAGCAATGGCAGCTACAAATCGGGCAGTTCTCTTCTCATCCGGAACCCCTTCTAAAAGGTCGATTAATTTCTGATTTTTCACATCGTAGGATGTGTCCCGTCCCATCCAGCGGGCAGATTCCACACCTGGTGCCAGATCAAGATAGTCCACTTCCAAACCGGAGTCGTCTGCCATAACCAGTTCTCCAGTCAGGTCATGAATGGCTTTTGCTTTGATCAGAGCATTCTCCTCAAAAGTTTTGCCATTTTCTTCTATATCAGTGTCAATGCCTGCTTCCTTCATGGAAACCACTTCACAATCAAGATCTGCAAAGATTGCACGAATCTCACGAAGTTTGTCCTGGTTTCCAGTAGCAAATATAATTCTACTCATTCCTATTCATCCACTCTCTTTCTTCTAGGTGGCTTTGGACCTAAAAACTGATAATAGTAGGTCTTCAGCATGCCGTTGTAAATCTTACGATTCTTATTTGCCTTCTTACCGATATACTTTTCGGTGTCTTCATAAGAAGTAATGATATATTTGGACCAGGTATCAAGTTTTTCAAATGCCTGTCCAATCTCTGCATATAATGCAGGGAGTGCTTCCTTTTCTTCCAAACGTTCTCCATATGGTGGATTGGTAATGATAAAACCGTACTTTTTCGGATGGCTTAAGTCCTTCACTTCACGGCGCTGCAGATGAATCAGATGATCTACGCCTGCATCCATGGCATTCTGTCTTGCTGCACGGATCATGGCTCCATCAATATCGTAGCCCTGAATATCCATCTCGATGTGATCGAGCATAATATCATTGGCTTCCTCGATTGCGCCATACCAGTCCTTCTTCGGAATGATATTCTTCCAGTCTTCCGCTGTAAAGGAACGGTTCATACCAGGTGCAATCTTTGCCCCGATCATGGCTGCCTCAATCGGAATGGTTCCACTTCCGCAGAATGGATCCACCAGAATACGGTCTGCTCTCCATGGTGTCAATAAAATGAGTGCAGCCGCCAGTGTTTCTGTCAATGGAGCCTTACTGGTGAGCTGTCTGTATCCCCGCTTGTGAAGTGGTATGCCGGAGGTATCAAGTCCCACAGTCACTTCATCTTTTAATAAGAAGATACGTACCGGATAATCTGCGCCATCTTCCATAAACCACTGTTTTTTGTACTTGGTTTTCATACGCTCAACCATCGCCTTTTTTGCAATGGACTGGATATCTGGAGCGGAGAACAGCTTACTTTTTGTTGTGGAGGCTTTGGTCACCCAGAATCTTGCATCTTCCGGAAGATAATCCTCCCATGGGAGCGCCTTGATGCCTTCAAACAACTGATCCCATGTATATACTTTGAATCGTTCTCCAACCTGTAACAAGATACGATCCGCAGTACGCAGGAAGATATTGGCGCGGGCGATTCCTTCGCTGTCCGCAAAGAATGTTACCCTTCCATCTTCCACACGGTCGATGTCATATCCCAAATCTATGATTTCTCTTTTTAATACTGCCTCCAGCCCAAAATGACATGGAGCAATCAGCTTAAATGGCTTATTCATTCAGTCTTTCTCCCATTCTTAAATTACTCTATAGGTTACATAATTTTAACCTAATATCTAATCCACTGTCAATAGAGCCTATTTTTTTAGTCATTTATGAAAAAAAGGTTGCTTTTTATTACATTTAAATATACAATGAAGACATAAGAAGTTTATTTTTCAGCTTCTTATGTTATATAACCCCTTATTAATTATTTATACTCCCCTCAAAAGCGCGAAGTGACTCCCTCACTTCGCGTTTTTATTATTTCATCCATTTTTTACAATTATTTGCTTTAGTTTTAAACCAAAAAGAATAAAAAATTTGGAATTTCATGGAAGTTTTCCTGATGTATTGCAAAAAAACAGAAAAGGAGCAAAATGAAGAAATTTCTTCACATTGCTCCTTTGCAATTCTTATACACAATATATTAATTTGTAACGCATTAAAACGCTTATTAATGCTTGGATTTACCACAAAATTAGAATAAATCTAACTGATCCATATCTTTTAATAAACCGCGAACGATATCAGCAATCTTATCTACGTCGCCTTCACGGAAACCTTCAATATTGAGTGGCATTAAAGGATCATGTAAGGATAAACGAAGAAGTGCCCAGCCCTTGATTTCTTCAGAATCAAAGCTGATACGGATACCTTCGTAGGAGTTTGGCACTACGTAGATACCAGCTGCTGTTGCGTTCTCTTCAAATGCCTTTAATACACCCTGTCCATATGTCTTGAAGTCTTCTGTTAAGAGCTTCATACGAATTTCTTTGGATTCAAATTCTGGTTCTAAACTTTCGATAAAGGAAGCAAGTGGTTTGTCTTCTTTCTTAGCGATTGCTGCTGCGATCAACATCTTAACTGCCATGTAAGCACCGTCATCTAAGAAGTAGTTTTCGCTTAATGCACCGTGACCGGACGTTTCGATTGCAAGTGGGGATACGATGCCTTCGTCATTTAATCTCTTGGATTCGTTGATTACGTTCTTGTATCCACGTTTGAATCTATGCTGTTTCATGCCAATGCCTTCTAAGAATCTTGTCAGACGATCAGATGTTACAGAATCAGTTACAATTGTTCCACCTGGGTAATCCTTAGCGATGATTGCTGCCATCATAGCGATGATTGCATCACGATTTACTTCGCCACCATCTGGTAATACAGCAGAAGCACGGTCAACATCTGTATCGAAGATGATACCGATATCTGCTTTATTTGCTAATACTGCAGATTTGATTGCTTCCATCGCTGCTTTATTCTCAGGGTTAGGAATGTGGTTAGGGAACATTCCGTCTGGATCTAAGAACTGGCTGCCGGAGATATCAGCGCCAAGTACAGCACATACGCGTTCTGCGAAGAATCCGCCTGCACCATTACCAGCATCTACTACTACATGTAAGCCTGCAAGTGGTTTGTCATAATCTTCTGCATTAACGCCTGCTTTGATTTTATTACATAAGCTGTTTACGTATAAAGATAATGTGTCAAATGGTTCTGCTTCTTTGTCACATGCTACAACTTCACAATCCTGAGCAACTGTTAAAACTGCTTTGATGTCTGTGCTTTCTAAACCACCATCTTTATCAAAGAACTTTAAGCCGTTACGATTAAATGGTAAATGGCTTGCTGTTAACATAATGGAACCATCAAAATCTGTTTCTGGGAAGATTGTTGTCATGAACATGGATGGTGTGGATACTAAACCGCAATAGTAAACTGTTGCGCCACAAGCCATCATACCAGCCATAACGCCATCTTTCATGATATCAGCTGTGATACGGGAATCGTGTCCTACACCGATTCTTAAATCAGCAACTGCTTTGCCGGTCTTTTGGGATAACCATGCAACAAATCCCTGACCGATACGGTTTGCGATGTCGCCAGTTAAGTTAATGTGTTCGCCTTCAATACCTTCAGCAGCGATACCACGGATATCACTACCATTCTGTAATTTTAATAAATTACTCATAAATCTCTCCTTATACATGCATATCTGATTAAAAAATTACTCCTTTGGTCATATGTCACAATCAAATGGGGCCACATTCTGACATATTTACTAAAATTATAGCACATTTATGCAGTTTCTTCAAACTGAGAGTTATATAAATCATGATAAAAACCGTGCGCCTTCATCAGTTCATCATGATTGCCCTGTTCGATGATATCTCCGTCCTTTAATACGAGAATGACATCGGAGTTTTTAATCGTGGAGAGTCTGTGCGCGATGACAAAGCTGGTTCGTCCCTTCATCAGATTATCCATTGCTTCCTGAATCAGTGTTTCTGTTCTTGTATCTACGGAGCTGGTCGCTTCATCAAGGATCAGAATCTTGTTATCTGCTAAAATTGCTCTTGCGATGGTGAGCAGCTGTTTCTGACCCTGGGAAATGTTGGTCGCTTCTTCATTGAGCTCTGTCTGGTATCCATACTCTAAGGTCTGAATAAAATGATGTGCATGGGCTGCTTCTGCTGCCGCGATTACTTCTTCATCGGTGGCATCTAAGCGTCCATAACGGATATTTTCCATAATAGTCCCCTTAAACAGCCAGGTATCCTGTAATACCATGCCAAATGCTTCCCTAAGCTCGGAGCGGTCAAAGCCCTGTACATCCCATTCATTTAAGCGGATTGCTCCATTATCGATATCATAAAAACGCATCAGTAACTTGACAATGGTTGTCTTACCAGCACCAGTTGGGCCTACAATGGCAATCTTCTGACCTGGTTTTACCTTTGCATTAAAATCATTGATGATTCTCTTTTCTCTTGTGTAGCCGAAGTCAACATGCCAGAATTCTACGGAACCGTCTAAATCATCGATGGTAACATTTCTCTCCTGGCCGGTCTGCTCGTCCACGAGAACCTCGTGCATGAAGGACCACTGTTCTTCTTCGCCTTCATCAAGAAATTCAAATACACGCTCTGCCGCAGCCATGGTGGACTGAAGCATGTTTGATACCTGTGCAAGTTGGGAAACCGGCTGGGTGAACTGTCTTACGTATACGATGAAAGACTGGATATCTCCAACCTGAATGGTTCCGCGGATGCTTAAGTAACCACCCACGATTACCACTGCCACATAGCCTAAGTTGCCGACAAATGTCATCAGAGGGTGCATGAGTCCGGATAAGAACTGGGATTTCCATGCGGACTGGCATAAGATATCGTTCTTTTCTTCGAATTCTTTTAAGATAGTTTCTTCTTTATTAAAGAGTTTTACAATGTTATGTCCGCCGAATACTTCCTCGATCTGTCCATTCACATGGCCCAGATATTCCTGCTGCGCCTTGAAGTATTTCTGAGAATTCTTTACAACGAATGCCACCAGTACTGCGGAAATCGGGAGAGTAATCAATGCAATGATGGTCATGAGTGGGCTGATGGTCATCATCATAATGAATACACCGATGATTGTTGCAGTAGACTGGATCAGCTGATGAAGGGTCTGATTAAGCCCTACACCAAGCATATCAACATCGTTGGTGATACGGGAAAGGACTTCCCCGTGGGTTGTCTTATCATAATAGTTCATTGGGAGACGGTTGATCTTCTCAACCAACTCTCTACGAAGATTGTAGGATACCTTCTGAGAGATACCCGCCATGATATAGCCCTGAATGTAGCTGAAAAGTGTGCTGACTGCATAGAGGGCAACTAAGATCAGGGCAATACGGCCGATACGGTTAAAATCAATGCCTGCGCCGCCAGTAATCTTCCCAATTAAACCTTTGTAAATTTCAGTGGTTGCCATACCGAGGATTTTCGGTCCAACGATATTAAAGAGGGTACTTCCCACAGTAAAAACCATAACAATAATGATTCCCACATGGTAATGGCCGAGATATTCAATTAACTTCTTCAGTGTTCCCTTAAAGTCTTTTGCTTTTTCCACAGGGGCACCCGGACCTCTGTGACGTCTTCTTCTAGGTTGTTCTGCCATTTATTCCACCTCCCCTTCTAATTCTTTCTGACTGAGCTGACTCTGTGCAATCTCCTGATATACCTGGTTGTTTGCCAGAAGCTCTTTGTGAGTACCTTTACCCACAATACGACCTTCATCTAATACGATAATCTGGTCTGCGTGGAGAATGGTACTGATTCGCTGTGCAACGATGAGAACGGTTGCGCCTGCTACTTCCCTGCTTAAGGCCTTACGAAGGGCTGCATCGGTCTTAAAGTCAAGGGCTGAGAAGCTGTCATCAAAGATATAGATACCTGCTTCCTTTGCAAGGGCTCTGGCAATAGCCAGTCTCTGTTTCTGGCCACCGGATACGTTATTACCGCCCTGTGCAATCTCTGTTTCATATTTATCTGGTTTTGTTTCAATGAATTCCAGTGCCTGAGCAATTCTTGCTGCTTTTTCAATCTGTTCCGGTGTGGCATCCTCTGCCCCGAAACGTAAGTTGGAATCAATGGTTCCGGAGAACAATACCCCTTTCTGAGGTACAAACCCAATCTGTCTTCTTAAATCATTCAGTCGTAACTTTCTGATATCCGTGCCGTCGATCTTAATCGCACCGCCAGTTACATCAAACAGTCGTGGAATGAGCTGAACCAGTGTGGATTTACCACTACCGGTACTTCCAATGAATGCCGTTGTCTTACCTGCGTGGGCAGTAAAGGTAATATCATGAAGTACATCCTCTTCTGCGCCCGGATAAGCAAAGTTTACATGTTCAAAGCTGATTTCACCGCTGTGTCCCATCTCTTCCGGATTTTCGCAGTCTGTAATCAGTGTTTCAGAGTTTAATACTTCATCGATACGTTCTGCTGCTACAGAAGCTCGTGGAAGCATAATGGAAATCATGGTGATCATCAGGAAGGACATGATAATCTGCATCGTATAAGTAATGAATGCCATCATATCACCAACCATGATATTACCACTGTCAATTCCGTGGGCCCCAACCCAGATGATCAGAATAGAAACACCATTCATAATGAACATCATACAAGGCATCATGAATGCCATCATACGGGAAGTAAATAACTGTGTCTGCATCAAATCTGTATTGGCAACGTCAAAACGCTGTTCTTCATATTTCTCTCTGGAGAATGCTCGGATGACCGGAATACCGGTTAAGATTTCTCTGGCAACTAAGTTGACGCGGTCAACCAGAGACTGCATGATCTTAAATTTCGGCATAACCGCAGTCATCAGAATGATCACAAGGCCAAACAATAATACTACGGCCAGTACTATGATCCATGACATGGAACCATCGGTCTGTGCCACACGAATGATACCACCAATTCCCATGATTGGCGCATACAGTACCATTCGAAACATCATGATCATAAACATCTGAATCTGCTGTACGTCATTGGTACAACGGGTGATCAAAGATGCGGTGGAGAACCGATTCATCTCTTCGTTGGAGAAGGATACAACCTTCTTAAAGATGGATTCTCGAAGCTCCTTGCTGGTCATGGCTGCCATTCTCGCTGCCACGAGGGTAACCAAAATGGCAAAAATCATACATCCAAGGGATAACCCCATCATCTTCATGGCATATCGTTTTAAGTAAGACATCTGATGGGCATCGAGATCCACACCAAGTGCTTCATATTCCTGTCTTACAAAGGAAATGGCAATGGCTTCTCCATAACTGTCCTTAAATTCTGCCAGATCCTTGTCATCCATCTTGGCAAGCATAGCCATATTCTCGTTCTCGATTTCCTTGCCTGCAGCAAGCATCTGCTGTGCCTGGAATTTCATCATGGCGAGCTCTGCATCCAGGAAGGCATCACTTAAGATATCCATGGTTTCCTTGTCTATATCTTTGTAGTCCACGCGGTAAATGTCGCCGTCCTTTTCATAGATATCGGCCATCAGTTTCTGCATATCTTCAGGCATCATAGATACCAGTCCCATGTAGGATGCTTCCCTGATCTGTTCGGGAACCGCATATTCAATTCCCTTGTAGGTCAGTCCCACATTGACGATATTTGACGTATACGTTGGTAAAGTCAGCTCACACATGGCCTGCCCGATAAGCAGAGCGATGATCACCAGCATGATATACCAGCGTTTTTTTGCAAATTTCATTATTCTAAACATTTCGTTTGTCTATCTCCTCTTCCATAATATTTGCAAGCTCCCCAATCAAGTCGTGAAGCTGTCTTGCTTTTTCTTCTCCCAGTCGTTCCATACTGCTTCGCATGATCTCATGGCGGTTTCGGTGGTGGGCTTCCATGATTGCTTCTCCCTTCTCGGTAAGGCACAATCTGGTAATCCTACGGTCCTCCTCACCCGGAATCTGCCTGATCAATCCTTTCATGGTCAGATTGCGGACGGTTTTTGATACGGCAGGCATGGTTGCGCCCATCTGTCTGGCAACCTCTGATGTGGATGGATACTGGATTAATCCATCTTCCGACATCTTCAACGCAATCTTGATGGCCATCATGGCACCAAAGTCCGCCGAAGAACACACCATATCCTGACAGGAGCGATTATTCATCAGCCGAATCTTATGCATGACAACCATAAATCTCTGCAGATCATGATTCTTCTTATTCTCTTCCATTCGAAATTCCTTTCCTTTCTATATTCATTCATTTATATTATTTTTATTTAACCAAGTTAACTATTTGTTCCGTTAACTATTATACCCCATTAGTTAACTTTGTCAAGTATTCTCATTTTAAGCAACTTTATGTTTACAGTTCCACTAGTACCCTATTTTATGTTGTGGCTTTCGTTTATATAGTGTCTTTTTTGTTGATGAAATTCGAAAAAACAGTTTAGTACTTCTAAATGAATGTTTTGTCTGTTCTATCATGTATTTCAAGCAGTGAACAGTGAAAAAAAACGTACAGGAGTGACGAACACGTAGTGTACGACAATCCTGTACGTTCTTTTTAGCTGTACAATGCTTTGAAATACATGATGAATAGAGTAAGACAAAACATTCATTTATAGAAGTACTTACTGTTTTTGAGTTGAAGAAACAAGAAAGACACTATAAACAAAAGCCACAAATATAAAATCCAATTTAATCATAGTATACACGGTCCAAGATCAGTCCACAGGCCGGAGCGGTTCTTCCCGCCTCTGCACGAACCCTGTTCTCTAATATACCTGGCAGTTCTTCTGCCTGCATCTCGCCGGTGCCGATTTCAAGCAGTGTTCCAACCAGAATACGTACCATATGAAACAGGAATCCATCCCCCTCAAAGGTAAATCGGATTTCCTCCCCAATTCGCTCGATCTTAATCTCACGTATGGTACGGACAGTAGATTTTTTCTTCACCTTTTTGCCACAAAATGACTGAAAATCGTGGGTACCTTCTAAGATTCGTGCCCCTTCGTTCATGGCATCAAAGTCTAATTCTCCCACAAAGGGATATAAAAATTTACGCTCAAACACATTGTGATTCTCACTGTTCCATACGCGGTAGATGTAACGCTTTCCAGTTACATTTAACCGGCTGTGAAAACGGGGAGACACTTCACGCACTTCCCTGATTCCAATATCTAAAGGCAGATATTCATTGAGATAGGCATGGATATCCTCCACGGACATCTGGCAGTCAGTCTTAAAATTGGCAACCTGCCCATTGGCATGAACCCCGGCATCGGTTCTCCCGGAGCCATTGATCTCGATATCCTCCCCAGTCATACGGGAAAGCACGTCCTCAATCTTACCCTGAATCGTATTGCCCGTTGCTTTCTGGCGCTGCCAGCCCTGATATCTGGTCCCGTCATAAATAATCTTTAATCTGATATTTCTAGCCATATCTACATCCTGTGCATCACTGCTGCCACTGGAAGTCCCACCACATTATAGTAATCGCCGTGGATTCCGCGGATGAATGCCGCTGCCTTTCCCTGGATGCCGTAGGCTCCTGCCTTATCCATCGGTTCTCCAGTTCTTATGTAGGCCCAGATTTCTTCCTCTGTCATCTCATAGAATTCCACCTGGGTTTCTTCATAGAAGGTGTCCACACCTTCATCACTCACCAGGGTCACACCGGTAAATACAGAGTGCTTCCTGCCGGACAACATGGAAAGCATAGCATATGCACCCTCCTCATCCTCCGGTTTTCCAAGCACCTTTTTGTCAAATGCTACCACCGTATCAGACCCAAGCACCAGATATTCCTCTGGTGCCTCGAGTTTGCTATATACATCCTGCGCCTTCTGTGCAGATAATTCCATCACAATTTCTGCAGGATCTGTCTTTGTAATGACTTCTTCCACATCACTTTTGATTACCGTAAACTCAAGTCCCACCTGGGTGAGGATTTCCTTTCTTCTCGGTGATCCGGATGCCAAAATCAGTTTTTTATTCATATGAAACTCCTATTATGGGGCGAGTTTACTGAATATCATAGATGGAAATCATAAAGGTATCGAATTCTACCGCTTCGCTGCCACGATAATCTGTGTTTGTCTCGCCTTCTTCGGTATAAACTTTGTAATTTTCTTTTTTACCCTTATCATTTAACACATCTTTGACGGAATCGTCAATACCTGCTTTATGAAAAAGTGATTGAAGTGCCTTCTGGTAGTCTTTTACCATATTCTGATCAATCTTCTTATAATCACAGTAAGTCAGATCGATTCTTGTAATTCTGCCATCTGCAATGGAGAGTTTCGCCAGTGGTGCATAATCGCTATAGCCACATTTGCAGGCAAAGCCCTTGTCTGCTCCCGCAGTAAAGTAATCTACCACCTGCCAGCCAGACTTTTGCAATGCCAGGTACTGTTCTGTCAGCCCTTCGTAGGCATACATCTGAGCTTCTGACATAGAGATTACCAAATCATCCTGTCGCAGTGTCAGGACAAATCCATCAAAATTCTTGCTTCTCGCATCACCGTAAAAGTCATTGACCACAAGATTAACCTTCTGTCCCTCGGTTGTTTCTACTTCATAGCCACGATCCTCCACAGATTTTAACCATTCACCGATGCCTGGGAATATCTTTTCTGCTTCCCTGCACCACTCAGTCTCATAGTTTTTATATGGGCTGACTGCAGCGATTTCTCCATGCTCCTTACAGTACCAGTAGATCATATGATCGTCTAATACATAGTTAAACTTGCCGAATTCCTCTTCATTGATGCCCATATCAGAATCAACAGTAATGCCATCAGCACAGGAATCATTATACGCCTTTGTAGACCATTCCACATACCCGATTTCTGTATCAAACATGTCAGCTTCTCTTTCCTGCCTATCATCCTGCATTAATGTCTCATAATTGGTATCCAGCTGCTTTTTGGTCATAATCGTATTGCCATAAGTATCTAAAAATTCAACAATATCGTAGGCTTTGTCACGGCTGTCCTCGTTGATCGTCACTTTGACCGGATCGACAGTAACATTTGCCCCCTTCACTTTCTTATGATTCATCAGGTCAGGCATCACTGGAGGATAGACCACACCAGCCACAAGAACGATAATGATCACCGTCGCCAAAAGTTTGATTACTCTGTTAAGCATTAATAACCCCTCCTTTTTAATAAGAAATGAATCAGTAACGCTGGAATCGCTCCGACAATCACATTCAAGTTCAGCAGTGTAATCGGTAATTCCATAACATCAACACTTAAGAATACCACTGGGAACATCATGCAGAAGCCAAATCCGTATAAAACGAAGGCTCTCATCAGCTTTGACACGAATAATCCTTCCACTTCCGGATGATTCATTCTTCTATAGTAATATCTGCTCAGTGCGAAGAACAGGACAAATGTTCCCACCATAATTGCAATCTCTGGCAGATAAATCTTGTATGCACCAATATCATTTCTAAAAGAAGCAAAAATTCCAAACAGATCAAAGAAGGATGCCAAAACTTCTCCCTCGCCTGGCATGCCCATAAAAATGTGCTCAAAGCTTCGATAGAAAAGAAATGCGATTTTCTTGATTCCTTCCATATGATAGCTGCCAGCCACCATGAATAAACAGCTGCCCAGATATCCGCTTGCGCTTACCATACCATAGCCAATGAGTCCGGCTAAGACACAATTTCGGCAAATTACCTGCGCAAAGAAGAAAATCATATACACTGCAGTCAGCCAGCCCCACATCATCAGAAGGGCTTTGCCATACACCAGTGGATTCTCATTGGCAATATACATTCTGCAATTAGCATAGCGCATGTAATTAGTAACCAGCCATCCACGGTTTACGATCATCATCCCAATGCTTCCAGCCGCAAATACAAGTATTGGCAGTGTATAAGCCACCATACCCTGCTTAAATTTATACCAGAAGATATCCTTCTGTTTTAATGGCATGCTTGCAATCCATTCTTTTGTATTGTTCTTATTCAGATTGTGAAAAAGAAGAATGGAAACCACCAGCACAAAGAAGATCATGGCTGGATAGAATACGCTGCACTCGGAAATAAATCTTGCATAGACCGAATATTCCGGATTCAATTGAAACTGTTCTACAAAGTAGAAGTTTCTCCACGCATCATGGATGTCGCTCTGGAAGCTTGCCAGGTTGGCACATGCAAGCAGACAGCCTAAAAAGGTCCAGATGCCTATACTCTGATTCTCACGAATCCAGAATTTCTTCTGCTGTTTCATCATTCATCCCTCCATTCTTTCATCACTTCTTCCATGGTTTTTTCCTGTTTGGATTCCACTTCGATCGCTGGTTTTACTGCCACATTAGTATTCATATATAAGAAAATCTCTTCTAGGGAGATTGGAATCTCTTCCACGAAGGTTGCGCCGCAGTCGTAAAGCAATGCTTTCTTCTCCTGGTCAAATCCTTCCCAGATTACTGTATAGATGCTTCCAATATTAGAGAAATTCAGCACGCCTGGCCAGTTGGCAAATCCTTCCGGCAGCCCGTCTGGTAACACGACCTGAAGCTTCGTCGCGCGTTCCTTCACTTCATCCAGAGAACCGCTTCCAGACAGCTTACCATCCCTGATCATGGTGATGCTGTCACAGAAATTCTCAATTTCATGCAGATGATGAGAAGTAATCAGCACTGTCATGTCTCTTTCTTCCACTTCTTTGATGATCAGATTAAAAAGCTGCTGTTTTGCGATCGCGTCAATCCCCTCCATCGGTTCATCCAAGATCAGCACCTCTGGATGAATCGCCAAGTTCAGAACCAATGCCAGTCGCATCTTCTGTCCCTTGGAAAGCTGTCTGATCATCTTTTTCACATTCAGCCCCATCGCTTCATTATAGTAATCAAAATCTTCCTTTGAAAATGTCGGATAAGCTGCCGCATAAATCTTCACCATCTCGCGAATGCGATAGTTTGGATAATAATCATTGCTGTCTGCCACATATCCCATCTTCATCTTCGCCTGTGGATTGTCATAAATCTCTTCCCCGTCCAGGCAAATGCTTCCGCTGTCTGCTTTATAAATCCCGGTCAGACATTTGATCATGGTTGTCTTGCCGGAACCATTTGGCCCAATCAGGCCATGAATACTTCCTTTTTTTACTTCAAAGGACACATCCTCCAACACCTTGGTCTTCCCGTATCCCTTAAAGAGGTTTTGAACCTTAATCATTCTGCTCCTCCTTTATTCCACTGATTACTTCCTGAATCAAATTCACAATTTCCACTTTGTCCATGCCATGGTAGATCATATCCCCAATCAGCGGTCTTAACTGTTCCCTGTATTCCATCAATTTTTTCGTCATGTCGACAACTGGCTTGGTCTCCGCAACAAATGCTCCCTTGCCGCGCACAGTTACGATTACATTCTCCTGTTCCAACATGCGGTAGGCTTTTTGTATGGTATTTGGCGTTACGCCAAGCTGTCTTGCCATATTTCTTACAGATGGAAGTGCATCCCCGCTTTTTAAATAGCCTCTCAGGATATTCTCCTTCATCTTACGGACCAATTGTTCATAGATTGGTAAGCTGCTCGTATAATCAATCTGAAACATATAGTCCTCCTTGTCTACTGTATTAATTGTATTATTCGTATCAACTGTATTACTACATCTGATACAGTTAGTATATAAAAAAAGATCCTCTTCGTCAAGAGAAATCTGAATAAAATGCAACAAAAAAGACTTGAGAAGGAATCTCAAGTCTTAAGCAGGGATAGCAGGATTCGAACCTACAAATACTGGAATCAGAATCCAGGGCCTTACCGTTTGGCGATATCCCTAAATATATAAAATTTGAAAAGATAAGACCCAAGAAAACTCTCAGGTCTTGAGCAGGGATAGCAGGATTCGAACCTACAAATACTGGAATCAGAATCCAGGGCCTTACCATTTGGCGATATCCCTATGTAGTTGTCCCGAGCTGTTGCGCTCGCTACATTTATACATTATACTCATGTGAAAGAGAAAAAGCAACCCTTAAATATGCACAAATCAAGGATTGCTTTTTGTTATCTATTTGTCAGTTTTGCACATAGAATGTGTGTCTGTTACAATAATCTGCGAATAGTCTTGATCTTCATGATGTGGACAGAACCAATCTTGATACCACCCTTTGGCGTGCTGGCATGAACGATCTTGCCATTGCCAATGTAGATTCCCACATGACCGGAATAGCATACCAAATCCCCAGGTTTTGCATTCTTTAAGGATACTGCCTTACCATATTTTCTCTGTGCAGAAGAGCTGTGAGGAAGCTTAATTCCAAACTTTTTAAAGACAGACATGGTAAATCCGGAGCAGTCCGCACCCTTAGTCAGGCTGGTCCCGCCATACTTATAAGGATTCCCCACGAATTTCTTTGCATATGCTGCGACTGAAGCTCCATTCTTCTTAGCCGCCTTCTTCTTTGGCTTCTTGGAAGTCAGATAGCTGGTTTTCACATAGACAATCTTTTTACCCTTTTTCACTGCAGTGAAGCGATCACAGGTACCGATGCAGGTTACCTTCTGGCTCTTCTTATAGCTGCCTGCTTTATTGGCATACACACTTGGTGCTTTATATATGATGGCTTTCTTCTTGATGTATCTTGTGTAGGACTTCTCTGCCCGATCAAGTTCTGGTTTTTCTTCTGCAAGATACTTGGTCTTTACATATCCTTCATCCTCTTTATATTCAATCCTGGAATACTTACCCTTCGATCCAATCACAGTTACCTGATCCTGCCAGTGAAGCTTGCCAAGCTTTTTGCTGGATTTGCTGGTTTTTGCTTTACTGTAAACAGTGGCTGTATCGACCTTGATATATCTTACTTCTTTTGTTTCTTCTTTGGTTTCTTCCTGCTTCTCTTCAGGTGTTTCTGTTGCAGTGGCGCTTCCTTCTTCCGCTTTCACAATCTCAGGCATAGATAATGAAGCCACGCATAATACCAATGCAAATACAGTCACCAAAAACATCTTCCAATAGTTCTTCATGATAGTCCTCCTTCGGCCTTTTATGTATATTCCGTTACAATTATGTTACAATTTTATTGCTTACACCTATTATAGCATAAAAAAAGACCATGCACCAATAATAATATTAATGCATAGTCCTTTATTGATCTAATTACATAATTCAAATTGAATGATTCGATTACAGTGTAGCTAATAATTCCTCCATAAGTTCTTTAGTTGCAAGACCTTCGGAGAATGCTGTTGCACTACCAGTAGCAAGACCCATCTTTAATGCTTCTTCATAGCTTCCGTTCTTTAAGTAACCAGCAATAAAACCAGCTACCATGGAGTCACCAGCACCTACAGAGTTCTTTACAGTTCCTTTTGGTGGTTTGGATACAGATACTTCGCCGTTCTCATCAACTAAGATTGCACCATCGCCAGCCATGGAGATTAATACGTTACGAGCTCCAAGATCCTGTAATTTCTTAGCATATTCGATGATTTCGTCGTTGTTCTTTAATACAACACCGAACATTTCACCTAATTCATGGTTATTTGGTTTGATTACAAATGGATGATATTTTAAAACATTCATTAATAAGTCTTTTGTTGCATCTACTGCAATGTGAATGTCCTTATCCTGTAAACGTGCCATGATCTTTTCGTAGATATCTTCTGGTAATGTGTTAGGAATAGAACCAGCTAATACTAAGATATCGCCGTCCTGAATTTCATCTAATTTTGCATATAATGCTTCTAATTCATCATCGTGGATCATAGGTCCCTGACCATTGATTTCACTTTCTTCCTGGGATTTAATCTTAACGTTGATACGGGACATACCTTCTCTTAAAGTGATGAAATCAGATTCAACACCCATAGCAGCAACACCGTCAGAGATTTCTTTACCTGTGAAACCTGCGATGAAACCTAATGCTGTGGATTTGATACCAAGGTTGTTTAATACCATGGAAACGTTGATACCCTTACCACCGTAATAGATATCTTCCTGAGCTGTTCTGTTAACCATGCCTAATGTTAAGTTATCAACTTTTACAACGTAGTCAAGCGCTGGATTAAATGTAACCGTATAAATCATACCTGTTCTCCTTTTTGATTATTCTACTTCAATCACAATTGTATGTTCTCGGTAAATCTTCTCTGGCAAACGATCCGTAATGATCGTTGCATCTTCTAACTTGCCAAATGTTACTGAAGAATTCACCGAAAACTTTGAGTTATCAGACAGAACAAAAGCTTTATAGGATCGCTCCATGGCTAAGCGTTTAATTCTGGCTTCCTCAATATCCGGAGTGGAATACTTCGCTTCTATAGAAATGCCATTCACACCAAAGAATCCCTTTGTAAAATGAAAATCTTCAATGGAATGTTCTGCCTGGCTTCCAACAATCGCTTCTGTTACCTGTCGGATTCTTCCTCCTACTGTATAGGTAACAAATCCCTTTCTAACCAGTTTAGATGCAATCTCCATAGAGTTTGTCATGTAAATTGCATTCTTTTCTGTCAGATAGCTGATCATACTTGCAGTTGTAGTACCAGCATCAATATAAACAAAATCTTCTGGTTCGATCAGTCCAGCTGCATATCGCCCAATCATATCCTTCTTAGAGGATCGAATTCTTCTACGAAGTTCAACCTGTTCTTCGTGGGTAACACTGTTCTGAGATTCTAAAAAGGTAGCACCTCCATGAACTTTGTTCAGCTTTCCCTGTTTGGCAAGCGCATTCAGATCTCGTCTGATTGTAGACTCAGAAGTATCAAGTTCCTTTGTCAGATCAGCCACTGAAACTGCTTTTTTCTCCTCCAGAGCTTTTAAAATATATTGATGTCTTTCCTGAGTGAGCATTCTATCTCTCCTTTTCTATAATATAGCATATGATCGTGCAGATTTCAAGCTATTTCGGTCATTTTCATGCATATTCATTCAGATATTTCTTAATTTCGGTCATTATGTTTCATATAATTCCATTTATTTCTATATAAAATCATAAATAATCAAGAACTGTCTCTATTCTATCATAAAAACAGTCAAAATGCTCTAATTTTAATGACTGTTTTTGATTTTCTAACCGTTATAATAACTTTTCTATGCATAAAAAAAACTCTTAAGAATAAATCTTAAGAGTTCTTACGTGGGTTAGAGGATTCGAACCCCCGGCCTTTTGGTCCGTAGCCAAACGCTCTATCCAGCTGAGCTAAACCCACAATCATGAAATTTTAATTCGTCATGAAAACGAAAAAATGCCGGCGACCGGAATCGAACCGGTACGGGAGTATAAGTCCCGCAGGATTTTAAGTCCTGTGCGTCTGCCAGTTCCGCCACGCCGGCATGTAATCTTTCGATTACGATGGGACCAACAGGGCTCGAACCTGTGACCCCTTGCTTGTAAGGCAAGTGCTCTCCCAGCTGAGCTATGATCCCAAATATAGCTGGTATATTAAATTTTATCGCTCTCGCGAACGACCCAGAAGGGACTCGAACCCTCGGCCTCCGCCGTGACAGGGCGGCGCTCTAACCAACTGAGCCACTGGGCCATATTCCTTAATTTATATCTTTGTCAGTGATGAGTGGACCTTCAGGGACTCGAACCCAGGACCGATCGGTTATGAGCCGATTGCTCTCACCAACTGAGCTAAAGGTCCTTAATAAGGAAAGCCGATGATCGGACTCGAACCGATAACCTGCTGATTACAAATCAGCTGCTCTGCCAATTGAGCCACAACGGCTTATTAATCACTTTAACAGCAATTAATGATGACTCCTACGGGAATCGAACCCGTGTTACCGCCGTGAAAGGGCGATGTCTTAACCGCTTGACCAAGGAGCCAGATATAAAATTAAGAACGCCCCAAGATGGACTCGAACCAACGACAACACGGTTAACAGCCGTGCGCTCTACCGACTGAGCTATTGAGGCAAATAAGGTTGTACCTTAAAAACTACATACAGATGATACTCTTTCAAACTTCAAACTCTTACAGCCATTCTGGTTAAGACCTCGACCGATTAGTAACAGTCAGCTGCATGCATTACTGCACTTCCACCTCTGTCCTATCTACCTCGTAGTCTACAAGGGGTCTTACTTCCGAAGAATGGGAGATCTAATCTTGAGGGGGGCTTCACGCTTAGATGCCTTCAGCGTTTATCCCTTCCAGACTTGGCTACTCTGCTATGCACTTGGTAATACAACAGATACACCAGCGGTCCGTCCATCCCGGTCCTCTCGTACTAAGGACAGCTCCTCTCAGATCTCCTGCGCCCACGCCGGATAGGGACCGAACTGTCTCACGACGTTCTGAACCCAGCTCGCGTACCGCTTTAATGGGCGAACAGCCCAACCCTTGGAACCTGCTACAGCTCCAGGATGCGATGAGCCGACATCGAGGTGCCAAACCACTCCGTCGATGTGAACTCTTGGGAGTGATAAGCCTGTTATCCCCAGGGTAGCTTTTATCCGTTGAGCGATGGCA
>JAZLGR010000024.1:0-48949 GCA_045616445.1 Candidatus Fimousia sp.
TTTTTACGTTCTTTCATACGTGGGTCACGAGTTAAGTAACCAGCTTTCTTTAATGTTGGACGGTAAGCTTCTGTATCAGCTTCACATAATGCACGTGCGATACCATGTCTGATTGCACCAGCCTGACCTGTGAATCCGCCACCTTTAACGTTAACGATTACGTCAAATTTATCTAATGTATCTGTAGCTGTTAATGGCTGACGAACGATAACTTTTAATGTTTCTAAACCAAAGAAATCGTCGATGCTCTTTTTGTTTACTGTGATGTTACCTGTACCAGGTACTAAATATACTCTAGCGATAGATTTTTTTCTTCTACCAGTTCCGTAAAATTTATTTGTAGCCACTGTCTTGTCCTCCTTCTATTAGCAGTTGATGTCTAATGCTTTTGGCTGCTGAGCCTGCTGTTTGTGTTCTGGACCAGCATAAACATGAAGTTTCTTGATCATTGCTCTTCCTAAAGGACCTTTTGGAAGCATACCTTTTACAGCAAGTGTAATAACATCTTCTGGTTTTTTAGCAAGTTTTTCTTTTAATGTCTGTTCTTTCATACCACCAACGTAGTCGGAGTGATGATAGTAGATTTTCTGGTCTAATTTTTTACCAGTTACTTTGATTTTTTCAGCGTTAACTACGATTACATAGTCACCTGTGTCGATGTGTGGTGTATAGATAGGTTTGTTCTTACCTCTTAAGATCTTAGCAACTTCAGAAGCTAAACGACCTAATGTTTTTCCTTCAGCGTCAATAACATACCATTCTCTTGTGATGGTAGATGGGCTAGCCATAAAACTTTTCATGGTGTTCCTCCTTGAATAAATGTCGAAAATATTAAACTTCAGTTCGATGTTTCTATTCCGTCCAGGTATTCATCCATCCAATACCCTTTGAATAATAGGATTCTCATCCCGTGATCTATTGAAAATATCCGAACCGGGGCTGTGGCCGAATATAATCATGCATATGTTGTCACATTGAAATATTATAAAACACGAGCCCGAGTGTGTCAACTTCTTTTCACAAAAAAATCCACTAAAAATTCAGTGGATTTTCGACTTTCGCATATTCTACAAATATTCAATTTCAACGAGACGAAGTCCCTTGGCAGGCGCTGTTGGACCTGCTTTGCTGCGGTCTTTCGCTGCAATGATGCGCTCCACATCCTCCGGCTGATAAAGACCGGTTCCCACATGGATCAGGGTTCCCGCAATGATGCGGACCATGTTGTAGAGAAAACCATTGCCACGGATGCGAATCTTCACCAGATTCCCTTCCCGGTGTATGTTCAGATCATAGATTTCACGCACTGTCGTCTTCTGCTGCCCCTTGCTGGCACAAAAAGAAGCAAAATCATGCTCACCCACTATATATGAAGCAGCGCGTTGCATCTTTTCGATATTCATTGGGCGCCCCACAAAATGGCTGTAACGGGAAAAAAGTGGATTCTCAAATTCTCCATTAAAAATCTGATACTCATAGGTCTTTCTCGTATCGCAGTATCTTGGATGAAAATCATCTGCCACCTGCTCAGATTTCTGAATCACGATATCCTTTGGCAGGCGCTGATTTAACGCATAGCTGATCTTTGCCCCCGGAATTCGGGTTTCGGAATCGAATACCGCCACATTGCCATAGGCATGCACACCGGAATCGGTGCGGCTTGCCCCAATGATATGGATCTCCTCACGCAGTAATTCACTTAAATGTTTATTCAGTACCTCTTCGACGGTAATCCCATTAGGCTGAATCTGCCAGCCACAATAATTGGTTCCGTCGTAGGCAACGGTCAGTTTAAATCGCTTCATACGACATATCCTTCCCTGTCATGTTGATCGTTTCTAACTAAATATCCAATACTTACAGTACAAATCGAAGCACAATGATCACGGCCATATAGCATGCCGTCGCTAAGAACATACCTCCATCGCGCTTCTCATATTTTAGTGGCTTCATCTTGGTTCTGCCCTCTCCACCGTTATAGCATCGGGATTCCATGGCCATGGCCAGATCATTGGCACGGCGCACGGCTGACACAAAAAGCGGCACTAAAATTGGTACCATACTCTTAATCTTCTGAATCAGATTGCCCTCATCAAAGCTTGCGCCTCTTGCCATCTGGGCTTTCATGATCTTATCCAGCTCTTCTGTCAGAATCGGAATAAATCGAAGGGCAATGGACATCATCATGGCGATTTCGTGAACCGGCACGCGAATCTTCTTCAATGGCCCCAAAAGCTCTTCTAGCCCATCCGTCAGACGGTTCGGTGTGGTGGTTAATGTCATCAGGGACGTGCCCATCACCAGATAGATCAGACGAAGTGCCATCAATCCGGCTGTAGTAAGTCCCTCGTAGGTAATCGTAAAAAGCTTAAAATCGACCAGAACGCGACCCGGAATAAAGATCATATTTACGACTACAGAGAACATTAAAATGGCAAAAATCGCCTTTAAACCACGCACCATATAGGATACCGGCACAGTGGATACCCACATGGCCAATGCAAGGAAGGCTGTCGCCAACACATAAGCCACCACGGATTTTGCCAGAAACAGGGACACGATATAGATGATGGTCACTAATATCTTCGTGCGGGGATCGGCTCTGTGGAGCAGGGAATCCCCTTTATAATATTGTCCAAGTGTAATTTCTCTAATCATTTTGTTACCTATTTATCCTTTTTCCAGGAAGCAAGAATCATCGCCTTGGCTTCCTCCAATGTGATTGCCGGATCCGTAGCGTCTACAAAACCATTTGCCATCAGGTCGGTGGTCAGATCCGCTGCAAATGGAACGGTGAGCCCAATAGCCTCCAATTCCTCCTGATGCTTGAACACTTCTGCCGGCGTGTCGTCGAACTTCACGCGGCCCTCGTCCATAACAATCAAACGGTCAGCATAATCCGCAATTTCCTCCATGGAATGGGTCACCAGAATGATCGTGATACCCCTCTCCTGATTGATCTTCTTAAGCAGTCGCAGCACCTTGTCTCTGCCCACAGGATCAAGGCCCGCTGTCGGCTCATCCAGAATAAAATACTCTGGTTCCATGGCGAGAATGCCGGCAACAGCCACTCTTCGCTTCTGGCCGCCGGATAATTCAAATGGAGACTTCTCGCGATAGGATTCGTCTAAGCCCACCATCTCCATGCTCTCTTCTGCTCTTTTTTTGATTTCTTCCTCATCAAGGCCCAGATTTCTTGGCCCAAAGCAAATGTCCTCAAACACACTCACTTCAAAGAGCTGGTGCTCCGGATACTGAAAACAAAGCCCGATCCTACCTCGAAGCTCTCTTAGAGAGAAATCCTTCTCATAGATATCCTGCCCGTCGTAGAGTACTCTGCCGCTGGTAGGCTTGATCAGCCCGTTAAAATGCTGGATCAGTGTGGATTTGCCAGAACCGGTATGGCCTGCTATGCCGACGAATTCACCCTTCCCAATCTCCAACGACACATCACTAAGAGCATTGCGTCTGGAGGAATCCTTATATTTAAAACTTACATTGTCTAAGATAATTGACATAATTCTTTCACCAATTCTTCCTTTGTCATGATGATTTCAGGCAGAGGAAGACCTTCCTTGCGAAGTTCATGGGTCAGCTCCATGGCTGGAGGTACTTCTAATCCATACCCCTTCATCTCGTCCACCCTGGCAAATACTTCTGTCGGTGTGCCACTCATGACCACCTTGCCACGGTCCATCACAAATAATTTATCTGCTTCCACTACCTCTTCCATCTTGTGGGTAATTAAGATAATAGTTATTCCCTTCTCTCGGTTTAATCGATGAACGGTCTTAATGACATCTGCTCTGCCCTTTGGATCAAGCATGGCTGTCGGTTCATCTAAGATAATACAATCCGGTTCCATGGCAAGAATGCCGGCAATGGCGATTCTCTGCTTCTGGCCGCCGGAAAGGTGATTTGGCGAAGACATTCGATAGGCTGTCATACCTACTTCTTCTAAGCATGCTGCCACTCTTTCCCAGATTTCTTCCGTTGGCACGCCAATATTCTCCGGGCCAAATGCCACGTCCTCTTCCACGATATTGGCTACAATCTGGTTATCGGGATTCTGCAGTACAATTCCTGCACTCTGTCTGATCTCCCAGATATCTTCTTCCTTCTGGGTATCCATTCCCTTAACGTATACGGTGCCTTCTGCGGGCAGTAACAAGCCGTTGATGTGCTTGGCAAGAGAAGATTTACCAGAACCATTGTGCCCTAATATGGCTACAAACTGGCCCTTCTCCACGTCCATATCAACACCTGCAATTGCCTCTATGGTCTCTATTTCTTTTCCATCATCGTCTTTTCTCACATAGCGATGAATCAGATCTCTGATTTTAATGATACTCATATCCAAACTCCTCATATTTGAGTGATTACCAATCATAAGTATAGCATAATCTATAGAACTTTTCATAGCATTAAAAAAGGTCATGGAATAATTCTCATATTCCATGACCAGTTATATTATTAATCAATCAGATTCAGACTAGATAAGTTCAAGAAGAACTTCCATAGCTGCATCACCTTTACGCTGACCAATCTTAACGATTCTTGTGTAACCACCGTTACGTGTAGCGTATTTTTCGCCATATTCGTCAAAGATTTTAGCTGTTAAGTCAACTTTAGCACCGTCAACTGTTACAGGGTAAAGAACTTTTAACATCTGACGACGAGCGTGTAAACGAGAAGGTTTATCTTTTTTGATTTCCTTTTCAACTGTTTCGTATACAGTAACTTTCTTACCATCTACTACTTCTTTTACTCTCTTGCCTTCAGCATCTTTTTTAGCTACTTTAGCCTGAACTGTAACTGTTTCAAAGTTATCTTTTTCTTTTACGCCTAAAGCGATGATGTGTTCAGCGATCTTACGAACTTCTTTAGCTCTTGCTTCTGTAGTAACGATTTTGCCATTAGCGATTAATGCTGTTACCTGTCCACGTAATAAAGCCATTCTGTCCTGAGCTTTTCTGCCTAATTTTCTGTATTTTGCCATTGTAATTGACCTCCTAAATAGTGTTTTTCGCCATGCTTACTTCAACCTTCAGCCTAAGCGGGTCTTCATTGATTCTTATTCTTCGCTGGAATTTAAGGATAAACCTAATTCCTTTAATTTTGCTAAAACTTCTTCTAATGATTTACGTCCTAAGTTACGAACTTTCATCATGTCTTCTGGAGTTTTATTAGTTAATTCTTCAACTGTGTTGATACCAGCTCTCTTTAAGCAGTTGTAGGAACGAACAGATAATTCTAATTCATCAATGTTCATTTCTAATACTTTTTCTTTTTCATCGTCTTCTTTTTCGATCATAACCTCTGCAGATTTTGCATTTTCAGAAAGATCAACGAAGAGATTTAAGTGTTCACAAAGTACTTTAGCTGCTAAGCTAACTGCTTCGTCTGGAGATAATGTACCGTTAGAGAATACTTCTAATGTTAATTTGTCGTAGTCTGTAATCTGACCAACACGTGTATTCTCAACTGTTAAGTTAACACGTTCTACTGGTGTATAGATTGCATCTACAGCAATTTCATCGATGGAAGCATCTTCTCTCTTAGATTTATCAGCGCCTACATAGCCACGACCATTAGTAATAGTAAGTTCCATGTCTAAACGGCTGTCTGCACCACCACTTAATGTAGCGATTACTAAATCTGGATTTAAAATTTCGATATCACTATCAACATTAATGTCCCCTGCTGTTACCACACCTTCGCCAGAAAATTCGATAAATGCTGTTTTTGGTTCATTAGAGGAGCTGTTGTTTTTGATTGCAAGCTCTTTGATGTTCATGATGATTTCAGTAACGTCTTCCTTTACTCCAGGAATAGAACTGAATTCATGTAAAACACCTTTGATTTTTACAGCACTTACTGCAGTTCCTGGTAAAGAAGATAACATAATTCTTCTTAAGGAATTACCTAATGTAGTACCGTAGCCTCTTTCTAATGGTTCTACTGCAAAACAACCATATCTGTTGTCTTCAGAAATTTCAACAATCTCAATTCTTGGTTTTTCAAATTCTAACATTGAGCCCTCCTTGCGGGTGTTAAGTGTTTGAGGGTGCATACGCAAAATTCCTGAGTTTCACCAGAAATTTTCGCATTATATAAAAGGCATGAATGGAGAAGCTTATAAAAAGCCTCTCCGATATAATGCACTTTATTATTGAAATAGTTATCTAAATGATTATTTAGAATACAATTCGACGATAAGTGTTTCGTTAACTGGAACGTCGATTTCGTCACGTGTTGGTAATTCTTTAACAACACCTTTAAGGTTTTCCTGATCAGCTTCTAACCAAGCTGGTACCATACGTCCACCTGTTACTTCAAGGATGTCTTTGTATCTCTGAGAACCTTTTGCAGCTTCTTTGATTTCAATTACATCACCTGGTTTAACCTGGTAAGATGGGATGTTAACGATTTTACCATTAACTGTAACGTGTTTGTGGTCAACGATCTGTCTAGCTTCTTTACGTGTTCTACCGTAACCTAAACGGAACATAACGTTGTCTAATCTTAATTCTAATAATGTCATTAAGTTAGGACCTGTTAAACCACGCATTCTTTCAGCTCTAGCATAGTAGTTTCTGAAAGGTTTTTCTAAAACACCATAGATGAATTTTGCTTTCTGTTTTTCACGAAGCTGTAATCCATATTCGGATAATTTTCTTCCTCTACGTGCCTGTCTATTGGATTTTTTATCAATTCCTAAAAATACTGGATCTAATGCTAAAGATCTACATCTCTTTAAGACTGGAGTTCTATCTACTGCCATTTAATGAAACCTCCTAATTAAACTCGACGACGTTTTGGTGGACGACAGCCGTTGTGTGGAACTGGTGTAACATCTGTGATAGATAATACATCTAAGCCAGTTGCCTGAAGCGCACGGATTGCTGCTTCACGACCTGAACCTGGTCCTTTTACAAATACGTCTACTGTTTTTAAACCATGTACTAATGCTGCTTTTGTTGCTGTTTCAGCTGCCATCTGAGCTGCGTATGGTGTGGATTTTCTAGAACCTCTGAATCCTAAACCACCTGCACTTGCCCAAGAAAGAGCGTTTCCTTCAGCATCAGTTAATGTTACGATTGTATTGTTAAAAGATGACTGAATGTGTGCCTGTCCGTGCTGGACATTCTTCTTAACACGTCTTTTAGTCACTTTTTTTGTAACTTTCTTTGCCATTAACCTAATCCTCCTATAGGTATCAAAAATTAAAACAACTATCTATAATTATTTTTTCTTGTTAGCTACTGTACGTTTTGGACCCTTACGAGTTCTAGCATTTGTCTTAGTTTTCTGTCCACGAACTGGAAGACCAACTCTATGACGTTTGCCTCTGTAACATCCAATTTCTTTTAATCGCTTGATATTCATTGCGATTTCTCTACGTAAATCACCTTCTACAACCTGTGTATCGTTGATAACAGTCTGAATGTTTTTAACTTCTTCATCTGTTAAATCACGAACACGTGTATCTGGGTTAACATTTGCTTCTGCAAGAATACGTTTAGAGCTTGTAAGACCGATACCATATACATATGTAAGTCCAATCTCAATACGTTTATCTCTTGGTAAATCAACACCTGAAATACGTGCCATGTTTCTTCCTCCAAAAATAAAATAATGATTAAATAAAAATTAGCATTAAAGCAACGATCTACATATCCGCGTACGGTGAAATGTCATATGTACCTCATTCTTTAATAGTGGTTTGTTAAATTCATTTTATATAATATCAGCACGAACAACACCTCCCGGTGAGTCACGCTGCAGCCGCCTATTTAAATAAATTAAACATGAATAAAAATTGACACAACAAAAGCAAGGATCTGCTATTGTTTAAGATCATAAAAATCTTTCTATCCCTGTCTCTGTTTGTGTTTTGGGTTTTCGCAAATAATTCTGATTGAGCCTTTACGCTTGATTACTTTGCATTTTTCACAAATTGGTTTAACTGATGCTCTTACCTTCATTACACTAATCTCCTTTCCCAAAAACGTTCGGATACAATTATATCATGTAATTTTCTATTATACAAGAGTTTTTCTTAATGTTTTTCTAATTATTTTGCTCTCCAAATGATACGTCCTTTTGTTAAATCATATGGGGATAATGCAATTGTTACTGTGTCGCCAGGTAAAATCTTGATGTAATGCATACGTAATTTACCACTGATATGTCCTAATACGATATGTCCATTTTCAAGCTGCACTTTAAACATTGCGTTTGGAAGTTTTTCAATTACTACGCCTTCTACTTCGATTGCTTCGGATTTAGCCATTTATGATCCTCCTAATTTCTAATCCATACAAGCCCGAAGGACATCTGCTTATCGCAGATGTCTTTCTAAAGCTTCTTTAATATCATCGTTTGTTATTTTACAGTTATCTATTAATTTTAATCTAAGTTTATCATCTATGCAACACTGAACCTGAATATGTATTTTTTTCTTTTTCTTTGGTGCTTCCAAAGTTTTTGTTACACCATTAACCAGATAAACAAATAAGTCATCCACATCCAGGATGATGTATTTTTTCCCTTTATCATGGCCAGCCTTCGATGTTGCAAAATATCCTGTTCTGTAATCCATCCTGACCTCCGTTTTATCTCAGAGATAAGATTTCATAACCATCATCAGTGATTAAGATTGTATTTTCATAGTGTGCTGAAAGACTTTCGTCTGCAGTAACTACGGTCCATTCATCATCACACCATGCCACATCATAGTGACCTGCATTTACCATTGGTTCAATGGCAAGGGTCATACCTTTGCGAAGCTTCATACCTTTTCTCTTTTGAGCAAAGTTAGGAACTTCCGGTGCTTCATGAAGATGAGTGCCAATGCCATGTCCAACCAGATCCCTGACTACGGAAAAACCATTGGCTTCCACATAAGTCTGAATTGCTCTTGAAATATCAAAGAGATGATTACCCGGTTTTGCAAATTTGATTCCTTCATAAAAGCTCTGTCTGGTTACATCGATGAGACGCTGTGCTTCTTTTGAAATCTCTCCAACAGCATGGGTTCTTGCTGCATCGGAATGATATCCTTTGTAAATTACGCCTGCATCCAAGCTGACAATATCACCTTCCTGAATGATGTGCTTTTTGTTTGGAATTCCATGAACCACTTCATCATTTACAGATACACAAATGGAAGCCGGATATCCCTGATAATTTAAGAAGGAAGGAATACATCCATAGCTTCGGATAATTTCTTCTCCCAGGTGATCAATATCATAAGTTGACATTCCAGGTTTGATCGCTTTTCCAAGCTCTTCGTGAGTGATTGCAAGAATTCTTCCTGCTTCTCTCATTAATTCAATTTCTCTGCTGGACTTGATTGTTACTGCCATTTTGTTACCTATCCTAATACTTTAATAATATTTTCGAATACAACGTTGATATCTAATGTACCATCAAATTCTACTAAAGAACCAGCTTTTGTATAGTGGTCAATTAATGGCTGTGTCTGATCGTGATATACATCAAGACGTTTCTGAACTGTTTCAGGTTTGTCATCATCTCGTAAGATTAATGCTTCGCCACATTTGTCACATTTGCCTTCTTCTTTTGTAGGATTGTATACGAGGTGGTATGTTGCACCACAGCCAACGCAAGCGCGTCTTCCGCCCATACGTTCTACGATATTGTCATCTGGTACTTCAATATCGATTGCGTAATCGATTTTGTCTTCACCTAAAGCTGCATCTAAAGCTTCAGCCTGAGGAATTGTACGTGGGAATCCGTCTAAAATATACCCCTTTGCACAATCATCCTGATTTACACGGTCTACCACGAGATCAACTACTAATTCATCTGGTACTAAAAGGCCCTGATCCATATAGCTCTTTGCTTTCTTACCAAGTTCTGTTCCGTTCTTGATATTTGCTCTGAAGATATCACCTGTGGAAATGTGAGGGATACCATATTTATCTGCGATCATTTTTGCCTGTGTACCTTTACCTGCTCCAGGAGCACCCAACATGATAATTTTCATTTTACATTCCTCCTCTTATTAATTTAATGTCATAATAAACACAAAAAGCTGTAGGGGTTATCCTACAGCTTAGTGTTTGCATTAATCATTTAAAAATCCAGAATACTTACGTACAAGGATCTGAGATTCAATTTGCTTTTTCGTTTCAAGGATAACACCTACTACGATGATTAAAGATGTTCCTCCGAATGAAACGTTTGCGCTGAATACTCCACTAAAGAAATATGGAATAACAGCTACAATAACTAAACCAGCTGCACCGATGAAAATAATGTAGTTAAGCAGTTTGCTTAAATATTCAGTAGTTGGTTTGCCAGGACGAATACCTGGGATAAACCCACCCTGTTTCTTCATATTATTTGCTACTTCAATTGGATTGAATGTAATCGCTGTGTAGAAGTAAGCAAAGATGATTACCAATGCAATGTAGATTAAAAGACCTACAGATCTTAATGGATGTTCTACATTGAACCATTGTGAAGAACTTAATGATGCTAAAATTTTTCCAGGAATTCCATTGCTCTGGTAGTTAGCCAGATTCTGGATAATCAATGGAAACTGTAAGATAGATGATGCAAAAATAATTGGGATAACACCAGCTGTGTTAACTTTTAATGGGATATGAGTAGATTGTCCGCCAACCTGCTTTCTTCCCTGAATTTTTTTAGAATACTGAACCGGGATATGTCTTTCTGCATCACTTAAGATGATGACAAATACTGTTGTAAAGATTACAACTCCCGCAATAATACATCCTGCAATTAATGCTGGTCCGATCTGTTTACCTTTCATGAACTGTTCATATAAGGTATAGAAATCGTTAGGCATTCTGGAAATAATATTTACTAATAAGATAATGGAAATACCATTTCCGATTCCATTTTCAGTAATTCTTTCACCGATCCACATTACAACAACTGCACCACAGATTAAAGCACAGATCATTGTGATGATATTTAATGGACCGTAGCCGCTTCCTAACTGACCCTGCTTTGCAAATGCATATGCCATACTTGCACTTTCGATGAAAGCGAGTAACACTGTCACATATCTTGTGATCTTGTTCATTCGTTTTCTACCATCTTCTCCATCACGGTTCATTTCTTCTAATGCAGGAATTGCAATAGTAAGTAACTGCATGATGATGGATGCAGTGATATATGGAGTAACATTTAACGCAAAGATGGACATGGATAAGAAGGATCCACCTGTGAAAGAGTTTAAAAGGCTAAAAGAATCGCCTAAAGATTTCTGTAAGAATGCGCTCACCTGAGCACTGTCAATACCAGGAATTGGTAAGAGACAGCCCAGACGAACAACTGCTACTGCAAATACAGTAAACAAAAACTTTTTACGAAAATCTTTTGTTTTTAAGGCCTTAAGTAAGGTTGACATATTACATCACCTCAGCTTTTCCACCTAATGCTTCGATTTTTTCTTTAGCAGATGCAGAGAATGCATTTGCTGTTACGTTTAATTTTTTAGTTAATTCACCATTTCCAAGGATTTTAACGCCATCTCTTGGATTGGAAACGATACCTGCTTCAACTAATGTTGCTACAGTAACGTCAGCTCCATCTTCGAATTTATTTAATGCAGAAACATTGATTCCAACGATTTCTTTTGTGTTTCTGTTTGTAAATCCACGTTTTGGAATACGTCTGTATAAAGGCATCTGACCACCTTCAAAACCTGGTCTTGTACCACCGCCTGAACGTGCTTTCTGTCCTTTGTGTCCTTTACCAGCTGTTTTACCATTTCCTGATCCATGACCACGACCTACACGGAAGTTAGCGCTGTGTTTGGAACCTTCAGCTGGATGTAAATTAGATAAATCCATGGTAGTACCTCCTATTAGATTTCTTCAACTTTGATTAAGTGACGAACTCTCTGAATCATGCCACGAGTTGCTTTGTTATCTGGCATTTCAACAGTTTTGTTAAGTTTCTTTAATCCTAAAGCTTCAATAGTTGCTCTCTGTTTTGGGATTGCTCCGATTGGAGATTTAACTAATGTGATTTTTAATTTTTCTGCCATTGTTATTTTCCTCCTATCCTAACAGTTCTTCAACAGTCTTGCCGCGAAGTTTAGCTACTTCTTCAGGAGTCTTTAAGTTAGATAATCCATCAACTGTAGCAAGTACTACGTTCTGTTTATTGTTAGATCCTAAAGATTTTGCACGGATGTTTTTGTAACCTGCTAATTCAAGAACAGCACGGGAAGGACCACCAGCGATAATACCAGTACCTTCTGGAGATGTCATTAATAATACTGCAGCACTACCGAACTTACCTGTCCAGTCGTGTGGGATAGATCCGTTATCATCCATAGGAACTTCTACCATATGTTTGATTGCATCTTCTTTTCCTTTGCGAATAGCTTCAGGAATTTCAGCTGCTTTACCTAATCCAGCGCCTACGTGTCCGTTTTTGTCACCTACAACTACTAAAGCTGCAAATCTCATGTTACGTCCACCTTTTACTACTTTAGTAACACGCTTGATAGATACAACTGTTTCTTCCAGCTCCATGTGGCTGGTATCAATGATTGTACGCTTCATACTAGTTTCCTCCTATTAAAATTCTAATCCAGCTTCACGAGCCGCATCTGCTAATGCCTGAATTTTTCCCTGATATACAAAACCGCCTCTATCGAAAACAACTTTTGTAATACCTGCTGCAACTGCTTTTTCACCGATTACTTTTCCTAAGTAAGCTGCTGCTGCAACATCATTAGTTTTTTCTAATTCTGCTTTTACATCTTTCTGTAATGTGGATGCAGATACTAATGTATTACCAACTGTGTCATCAATAATCTGAGCGTACATATGATTGTTACTTCTAAATACAGCTAAACGTGGTCTTTCAGCTGTGCCGCTAAAACGGTTACGAATTCTTAAGTGCTTTTTAGCACGAACTTTACTTCTTGCTTCTTTCTTAACCATTGTATTTCACTCCTTTAATTATTATTTACCAGTCTTACCAACTTTACGTCTGATTACTTCGTAATCATACTTAATACCTTTGCCTTTGTAAGGTTCTGGTCTTCTTAAGTCTCTGATTTCTGCTGCATACTGGCCAACTTTTTCTTTATCGATACCTTTAACGATGATCTTGTTCTGACCTTCCATTACAGTTTCAATACCTTCTGGATCAGCCATAACTACTGGATGTGAAAATCCGAGGTTAAATGTAATTTCATTACCTTTTTTAGAAGCTCTGTAACCAACACCGTTGATTTCAAGAACTTTCTGGTATCCTGCTGTAACACCTGTTACCATGTTAGCGATTAATGTTCTTGTTAAACCATGTAAAGACTTCATTTTCTTTAAGTCATTTGGTCTTGTAACAATAATCTGAGCACCTTCCTGTTTGATATTCATTTCAACAGGTAAGTTTTTTTCTAAAGTTCCTTTAGGACCTTTTACTGTCACTTTGTTTTTTTCGTCAATCTTGATCTCTACTCCTGCAGGGATGTCGATTGGTAAACGACCGATACGAGACATCGTTTTTACCTCCTTAAATTGTCGGAAAGAGATTTGCTCTCCTTCTGTTTTCAGAATCTACTTCTATTATTTATTAAAAACCTTTTTTGAGAACTTCAGGATGATTCCTGAAGTTCCAAGGTTATTAAACTGTTTTGTGCTTACTCTGGTAATTACTGATTACCAAACGAAAGCTAATACTTCTCCACCAACACCAGCTTTGCGAGCTTCTTTATCAGTGATAACACCTTTGTTTGTGGAAACGATTGCAATACCAAGACCGCCTAATACTTTTGGCATTTCTTCAGCGCTTGCGTATACACGAAGACCTGGTTTGGAAATTCTCTTAATACCAGTGATGATCTTGTCGTTCTTTGTTGCACCGTATTTTAATGTGATAACGATGTTATCAAATTTATCTTCTGTAACTACTTCGTAACCAGCGATGAAACCTTCGTTTTTAAGGATTTCAACGATCGCTAACTTCATTTTGGAAGATGGAACGGTAACTGTATCATGTTTAGCAGTATTTGCATTACGAATTCTTGTAAGCATATCTGCGATTGGATCGCTCATTGTCATTGTAATTTGCCTCCTCTTTAAAGTTTACCAGCTTGCTTTCTTAACTCCTGGGATCTGTCCTTTGTATGCTAATTCACGGAAACAAATTCTGCAGATTCCGTATTTTCTTAAGTAAGCATGTGGACGTCCACAGATTCTGCAACGACTATATTCTCTAGTGGAGAATTTCTGTTTTTTCTGCTGTTTGATTTTCATTGCTTTTCTAGCCATGATCTGAATCCTCCTCTTAATTACTTATTCTTCTTGTATGGCATACCGAATAAAGTTAATAATTCACGTGCTTCTTCATCTGTGTTAGCAGTTGTAACGAAGATGATATCCATACCACGTACTTTATCTACTTTATCGTATTCGATTTCTGGGAAGATTAACTGTTCTTTAATACCTAAAGCATAGTTACCTCTACCATCGAAAGCGTTAGGGTTAACACCACGGAAGTCACGAACTCGTGGAAGAGCTAAGTTGATAAGACGATCAGCGAATTCATACATTCTTTCGCCTCTTAATGTAACTTTACATCCGATTGGCATACCTTCACGTAATTTGAAGTTAGCTACAGATTTCTTAGCTTTTGTAATAACAACTTTCTGACCTGTGATTTTTTCTAAATCTTTTACAGCAGAATCTAATACTTTTGCGTTATCTTTTGCTTCGCCAACACCCATGTTGATGACGATTTTATCTAATTTTGGTACCTGCATGATATTTTTATATCCGAACTTTGCGTTCATTGCAGCAACAATCTCGTTGTTGTATTTTTCTTTTAATCTACTCACCTTAAACAGCCTCCTCTCTAATATTAACCAATAATTTCGCCTGTTTTCTTTGCGATACGTACTTTCTTGCCATCTTCGATCTTGATACCAAGTCTTGTAGCCTGACCATTGTGTACGTACATAATATTAGAAATACTGATAGGTGCTTCCTGTTCGATGATACCACCCTGCTGGTTAGCCATAGATGGTTTTGTATGTTTGGAAACTAAGTTAACGCCTTCTACAACAGCTGTCATAGCATCTTTGTTGATTGCGATTACTTTACCTGTTTTGTCTTTATCTTTACCAGCGATTACTTTAACTGTATCGCCTACTTTAATTTTGATTGCTGACATACTTGACACCCTCCTATAATACTTCTGGTGCTAAGGAAACAATCTTCATATATTTCTTGTCTCTCAGCTCTCTTGCTACTGGTCCAAAAATACGTGTTCCACGTGGGTTACCGTCATCTTTGATAATAACTGCAGCATTTTCATCAAATCTAATATAAGAACCGTCTTTACGACGAGCACCTTTAACTGTACGAACTACAACGGCTTTAACTACGTCACCTTTTTTTACAACGCCACCTGGTGTTGCATCTTTAACAGTAGCAACGATTACATCGCCGATGCTAGCATATCTTCTTGTAGATCCGCCTAAAACTCTGATGCAAAGTAATTCTTTTGCTCCAGTGTTATCAGCTACTCTAAGTCTTGACTCCTGTTGAATCATGCCTGATCTCCTTTCACTGTCTAAGTTATGAAAAAATTATTTTGCTTTTTCTACGATTTCTACAAGTCTCCATCTCTTATCTTTAGATAAAGGTCTTGTTTCCATAACTTTTACTCTATCACCAATTCTGCATTCATTGTTTTCGTCATGAGCTTTTAATTTGTATGTTCTCTTAACGATTTTGTTGTATAAAGGATGTTTTACGTTATCCTGGATAGCAACAACGATTGTTTTGTCCATCTTGTCGCTTACAACTTTACCGATACGGATTTTTCTAAGATTTCTTTCCACAACAAATTCCTCCCTTCACTAAGCGTTAGCTTTTTCTGTGATTGCTCCCTGAATACGAGCGATGTTTCTTCTAACTTCTTTGATTCTGGATGTATTTTCAAGCTGATTTGTTGCGTTCTGGAATCTTAAGTTGAATAATTCCTTTTTAGCAGCTACTAGCTCATTATTTAATTCTGCAACGGATTTTGCTTTTAAATCTTTAACATATTCTCTAGTTTTCACTGTTATTCACCGCCTTCTAAATCTGCGCGAGATACAACTTTACACTTAAGTGGTAATTTATGTACAGCTAAACGTAAAGCTTCTCTAGCTACTTCTTCGGATACTCCGGAAATTTCAAACATTACACGACCAGGTTTAACTACAGCTACCCAGTATTCTAAGTTACCTTTACCTTTACCCATTCGAGTTTCAGCAGGTCTTGCTGTTACTGGTTTGTCTGGGAAGATTTTGATCCAAACTTTACCACCACGCTTGATGTAACGTGTCATAGCGATACGGGCTGCTTCAATCTGGTTAGATCTGATCCATGCTGGTTCTAATGCAACGATACCAAATTCACCGTAGGAGATTTTGTTACCACGTGTTGCTTTACCTTTCATAGAACCACGGAACTGTTTTCTATGTTTAACTCTTTTTGGCATTAACATTATTTATTTCCTCCCTTCTTGGATGGAAGTACTTCGCCGTTATAGATCCAAGCTTTAACACCAACTTTACCGTATGTTGTATCAGCTTCTGCGAATCCATAGTCGATGTTTGCACGAAGTGTCTGTAAAGGAATGTTTCCTTCGCTGTAGAATTCTGTACGAGCCATATCAGCACCACCTAAACGACCGGATACGGAAGTTTTGATACCTAATGCGCCAGCTTTCATTGTTCTGGACATGCAGGATTTCATTGCACGTCTGAAGGAAATACGGTTTTCTAACTGAGCTGCGATGTTTTCAGCTACTAACTGAGCATCACGGTCAGGTCTTTTGATTTCTTTAACATCGATAAGAACTTTCTTACCTGTCATTTTGATTAAACGAGCTCTAACTTCTTCGATTGCAGCACCACGTTTACCGATTACTAAACCAGGTTTAGCTGTGTAGATGATTACTTTTACTCTGTTAGAAGCTCTTTCGATTTCTACTCTGGAGATAGAAGCGTTAGCTAAGTCAATGTTTGCAACTGTTCTTTCAATTGTTTTCTTAGCTGGTACACCGTTTTCATCAACGTTGTTTTTATCTTCTACTTCTACTGTTTCTTTTTTGATATATTTGAATGTTTTAAGGAAGTTTCTGATTTTGTTATCTTCAACTAAGTTGTCAGCAAAATCTGCTTCCGCATACCATCTAGAGTCCCAATCTTTGATAACTCCGACTCTTAAACCATGAGGATTAACTTTCTGTCCCATTGTTGCCTCCTATCTTTCATCAAGCACGATTGTGATGTGACTCATACGTTTTTCGATTCTATAAGCTCTACCCTGTGCTCTAGGTTTAATTCTCTTCATTGTTGGTCCTTTGTTTGCGTAACATTCTGCTACGTAAAGGTTTGCAGGATCCATACCGTTATTGTTTTCTGCGTTTGCGATTGCAGATTTTAATAATTTTTCAATTAAGCTTGAAGCGTATCTTGGGTTGTAAGCTAAGATACCGAGTGCAGTCTGAACATCCTTACCTCTGATAGCATCTAATACGAAACAAGCTTTAGTAACAGACACTCTTGCATAAGATAACTTTGCAGAAGGTCTTGTATCTTTATTTGCGTTTCTTTCTTTCTTAATCTGGGATCTATGTCCTTTAGCCATGATTAAAGCCTCCTTTCAATTATCTACGAGATTTCTTTTCGTCTTTACCATGTCCTCTATATGTTCTTGTAGCAACAAACTCACCAAGTTTGTGTCCTACCATATCTTCTGTAATATATACAGGTACATGTTTTCTACCATCGTGAACAGCAATTGTGTGTCCAACGAAAGATGGGAAAATTGTGGAACGACGGGACCATGTTTTGATCACTGTCTTTTCACCTGTACTATTTAAAGCATTAACTTTCTTAAGCAGATGTGCATCTGCGAAAGGTCCTTTTTTAAGTGAACGTGCCATGCTGATTCCTCCTTATTTAATACCTCTACCGTCTCTTCTTCTTACAATCATCTTATTAGACTGTTTATGTTTTTTACGTGTTTTTAAACCAAGTGCTGGTTTACCCCATGGTGTAGATGGACCTGGACGACCAATTCCAGTCTTACCTTCACCACCACCGTGTGGATGGTCATTAGGGTTCATAACAGAACCACGTACTGTTGGGCGGATACCCATGTGACGTTTACGTCCTGCTTTACCGATGTTAACAAGTCCGTGTTCGATGTTGCCAACCTGACCAACAGTTGCTCTACAGTTTACAGGTACCATTCTCATTTCGCCAGATGGTAAACGAAGTGTTGCATATTTACCTTCTTTAGCCATTAACTGAGCGCTGTTACCTGCGGAGCGTACTAACTGTCCGCCTTTTCCTGGGTACATTTCGATGTTGTGGATTTCTGTACCTACTGGAATGTTTGCGAGAGGTAAGCAGTTACCGATTTTGATTTCAGCTTCTGCACCGTTCATTAATTTATCGCCAACTTTTAATTTGTTAGGAGCGATGATGTATGCTTTTTCACCATCAGCGTAGCTGATTAAAGCGATATTAGCTGTTCTGTTTGGATCGTATTCGATAGAAACTACTGTTGCTGGAATACCATCTTTGTTTCTCTTGAAGTCGATAATTCTATATTTTCTTCTAGATCCGCCACCGCGGTGTCTTACTGTGATTTTACCCTGATTGTTACGACCAGCGTTTTTCTTTAAGGAAGTTGTTAAAGATTTTTCTGGTTCTGTCTTTGTGATTTCCTGGAAGTCTAATCCAGTCATCTGTCTTCTAGAAGGTGTATATGGGTTATATTTCTTGATTCCCATGTCAAACTCCTTTCATTGTTACGAATTTATTGTCACTCTTTTCCTGAGTATAAGTTACTTAAATTTTAGAGACCTTCGAAAATTTCGATGTCTGCGCTATCTTCTGTTAAGAAAACGATCGCTTTCTTTGTTTTAGCAGTTTTACCAAATACCATACCACGACGTTTTGTTTTACCATCGTTGTTCATTGTATTTACTTTAGCAACTTTTGTTCCTTCGAACATTTTTTCAACTGCTTCTTTGATCTGAGATTTGTTTGCTTCTGGGTGTACTAAGAAAGTATATTTCTTTTCAGCCATAGCATTGATACTTTTTTCTGTTACCACTGGTTTTAAGATAACGTCATAATATTTAATGTTAGCCATTATGCATATACCTCCTGGATTTTTTCAACTGCAGCCTTAGAAGCAACAACTGTGTCGTATTTTAAGATGTCATATACGTTGATTGTGTTAACATAAGCTGTTTTAACACCAGCGATGTTTCCAGCGGATAAGAATAATTTTTCATTCTTGCCATCTTCAACGATTAATGCTTTCTTAGCGTTGATTGCTTTTAACATGTTAGCTACTGTTTTTGTTTTGATTTCGCTTAATGCGAATTCATCGATTACTACGAATTTATTTTCATTAACTTTTACTGTTAATACGGATTTAAGAGCTGCTCTCTTTTCTTTTTTGTTCATTTTAACAGAGTAGTCTCTTGGTTTTGGAGCAAATACAACTCCGCCGCCTGTCCACTGTGGAGCACGGATAGATCCCTGTCTAGCATGACCTGTACCTTTCTGTCTCCAAGGTTTTCTTCCACCGCCACGTACTTCGGAACGTGTTTTAGCGCTCTGAGTTCCCTGACGTTTATTTGCAAGCTGTCCTACTACAGCTAAGTGCATTAAATGTTCATTTACTGGAGCTGCGAAGATTGCATCGTTTAATTCGATTGTACCAACTTCCTGTCCAGCCATATTTAAAACAGATACTGTTGCCATCTGTAAGTCCTCCTTTCGCTAAATTAAGCTTTTACTGATTCTTTTAAAACAACTAAAGATTTCTTAGGACCTGGTACGGAACCTTTAACTAAGATGATGTTGTTTTCAACGTCGATTCTTACTACTTCAAGATTCTGGATTGTAACCTGTTTGTTACCCATATGTCCTGCCATCTTCTTTCCTTTGAATACTTTGGATGGATCAGATGCAGCACCGTTGGAACCAGCATGACGATGATATTTAGAACCATGTGTTTTAGGACCTGTATGTAAGCCATGTCTCTTGATTGCGCCAGCGTATCCTTTACCTTTGGAGATTGCTGTTGCATCAATTTTGTCTCCTTCTGCGAAGATGTCAGCTTTGATTTCCTGACCTACTTCGTATTCAGCAGCGTTTTCTAATCTTAATTCTCTAACGAATCTTTTTGGGCTAACGCCTGCCTTATTGAAATGACCCATTTCTGGTTTTGTTGTAGCTTTTTCTTTCTTATCTACAAAACCAACCTGGATTGCACAATATCCGTCGTTTTCTTCTGTTTTAACCTGAGTTACTACGCATGGTCCAGCCTGTAATACAGTTACTGGAGTTAAAACGCCATCTTCATTGAAGATCTGAGTCATTCCGACTTTTGTTGTTAAAATCGCTTTCTTCATTGTGTTTCCTCCTATTTAATCTACAGCGGATTTTAATGTTGTGGCTATGCCACATAAAATCATCCTAGACGCTATGAAAAGCTTAGGGGGTGCCCTATATTCATAACCCTGTTAGGATTTTTTAGCATTACGCTTTTAAGCTTGATTAAGCTTATTTCTGTTTCATCTTGATATCGATGTAAACACCTGCTGGCATTTCTAATCTGGATAATGCATCAACTGTTTTCTGTGTTGGTGTTAAGATATCAATTAATCTCTTGTGAGTTCTCTGTTCGAACTGTTCTCTGGAATCTTTGTAAATGTGTCTGGATCTTAAGATTGTTACTACTTCTTTCTTAGTAGGCATTGGTACAGGACCGCTTACCTTTGCTCCAGTTTTCTTTACTGTTTCGATGATGCTCTTTGCAGATGCATCGATTAACTGATGATCATACGCCTTAAGTGTGATTCTCATTACTTGACTTGCCATAAAAAAAGTCGCCTCCTATTCGTACTTTTGATGGTACGACAAGCGGTGACTGTACACTCCTCCGTGTGTGTCGTGAAATCCACACACTGCGTCTCTGCTTTCTTAAGCAGATTGTATTTAGTACAGTGACTTGTCGCCAGTTTTCTTTGAACTTGACATTCGCTCCACGGAAAACCCGCATAGATTGTGTTTGGGTTAATAAATTTCCTATGCGGCAACCTCGCGCTTCTTCGCTATCATGTCACAACAGTCTTTAGTATAAAGTAAAGTCAATTGTTTTGCAAGCAAATCTAAAATTTTTTTGCACTTTTTTTGTACTTTTTTCGATACAAAAGCGCCTTTCTTTCGAAAGACGCTCTTTATTCTTCATTTCACTTTTATTTTAATTCAATTTTAATTCTTTGATCTGATAATCATCAGTGTTGTCTAATGTGAACTTTGCACCCTCTGTCACATAGACATTCTTGGCTTTATCCACGAATACCGCCTCTGCACCGTACTTTTCAAGAAGGGGAAGACCCTTCTCCAATCCAAGAACAAAGCACGCTGTGGACAGGCCATCGCTTACCAAACCGGAGTCACAGATGACTGTCACTGAAATCAGTCCTGACTTGGAAGGATATCCGGTGCTGCCATCCAAGATATGATGGTAACGCTTTCCATTCTCTTCAAAGTACTTTTCGTAGTCCCCTGAAGTAGAGATGCATGTACCTCCCGGCACATCCAGCAGACCAAGCATGCATCCATCAGCCTGTCGCGGATCCTGCACACCCACGCTCCATTCGGAGCCATCTGGCTTTTCTCCATATATACAGAGACTTCCTCCCACAGAGATGATTGCTCCTGAAACCGCTTCCTGGTCTTCTAGATAAGCCATCGCTTCATCGGCACCAATTCCTTTGCCGACAGCTCCCAGGTCTACCAAAACCTTCTCCGGGTCAGTCTGTACAATTCCTGTTTCTTCTATATTAATAGTGTTTGTATTAATTTTCTGAAGTGCTTCGGTAAGTTCCTGTTTAGTCGGTACCTTCGGATTATCCCCTCCGATGTCCCAAAGTCTTGCAAGGGCTCCAATGCCAGGATTTAATGCTCCATCAGAAGCTTCGTAAATCTCCAAGCTTTTCTGCAGCCATCCTACTACCTTCTCATCCGACTCCACCGCTTCTTTGGTGTCATTGATCTTATAGATCCATGAACCTCCTACACGCCAGGAAATCTCCTGATTCTCTATCTTCGATAGCAGTTTTATCACCTCTGCTCCGACATCAGCCCCAATTTCTTCAGAATCTGCATAGATCAGCTCTGTAATGGTTGTTCCCATGGCAAAGCCTGTATTGGTATACTTGACCGCTTTTTTCTTCATTTGACAGCCACAGCAGCCAAGTAACAGTATTGTAATCAGCAGGAGATAAACCACTTTCTTCTTATTATAATGATTATTCATCTTATAATGATCATTCATCGCCAGCTCCAATTACTTGCTCCATCTTCCGGAAGCACCGCAAGGAAGCACAAGTCCATTGCCACTTACTGGAAGGCCAACTTCTTCCGCTTCTACTTTACCGCCGAACTTGCTTACGATTTCTGTATTGATCATGTAGGAAAGAACTGCTGGCTGTAATCCGGTTGTGTAGCTGTTAATCAGGAAGAATAAAGGATCATCAGATAAGATCTTAGTACATAACTGGATGAATGGGTAAATCTTTTCTTCAATTTTCCAGATTTCGCCCTTTGGTCCACGACCATAAGATGGCGGATCCATGATGATTCCATCGTATTTGTTGCCTCGTCTGATCTCTCGTTCTACGAATTTGACACAGTCATCCACCAACCAGCGAATTGGTGCATCTTCAAGACCGGATGCTTTGGCATTCTCTTTTGCCCAGTTTACCATCCCCTTGGATGCGTCTACGTGTGTTACTTTTGCGCCAGCTTTGGCAGCCGCAAGAGTCGCACCACCTGTGTAGGCGAATAAGTTCAACACTTTGATTGGGCGATTGGCCTTGCGGATCTTATCTCCAAACCAATCCCAGTTTGTAGCCTGTTCCGGAAATAAACCTGTATGCTTAAAGTTAAATGGCTGAAGATTAAAGGTCAGTCCTTTATATCCAATTTGCCATTTTTTTGGAAGATCGAAGAATTCCCATTCTCCTCCCCCACGTTTGCTTCTATGATAATGTGCGTTTGGCTTCTTCCAGCCTCTCATCTTCTTTGGAGTTGTCCATAATACCTGTGGGTCCGGACGAACAAGAAGATAATCTCCCCAGCGTTCTAATTTTTCACCTGAGGATGTATCTAATACTTCATAGTCTTTCCAACCATCTGCAATCCACATAACGAAATACCTCTTTCTTTATCAGTTTTTCGGAATTCTCTTCACGATTTCTCCGGAAAGAATCCCAATTAATATCCCTGCGATTGTTCCCGAAAGCAGGAGCACGGGAAAATAATATACCATTTTGGCAGTTTCCAATACCAATGCAGCCACAATTAGCTGTCCCACATTGTGGGCGACGCCGCCAGCTACGCTGACACCGACACTGCTAAAACCACCAAGTTTTTTCAACAATACCATCACCGTAAGGCTAAGCATTCCTCCGGCAAAGCTATATATAATCATCATCAGATTCCCAAACAGGAACCCAGCCAGTAAAATCCTTGCTATAGAAATGGCATAGGTCTGTTTCACATCCGATACGTATAATAATACCATGATGACTCCATTGGCAAGACCTAATTTCACACCAGGAATGCCAATTTGGATTGGAATGAGCGTTTCTAAATAAGAAGCAACCAGTGCAAGTGCAAGAAACACTCCGCCATAAGCGACTTTCTTTGTCATCGCGCTACCTCTTTCTAAAATTATTTCAGACTATATTATAGCAGAAAGAAAGGCAAGAAAAAAGGACAGAATACATAGTATTCTGTCCTTAAAATTCAACTTCTGTTAAAATTTAGAAAATCTGAATCATTGCACCATAAACTAAATCAGATGGTAATAATGGTTCGTCACCTTCAAGCATAATGCATCCTGGTCTTTCAGGTACAGAGCCACCCTTGAAATCAAGTGTGCAGTGTCCAAGACCTTTTAATGTAGCGTTTGCTTCAGAACCTACAGCAGATGCTGTAAACGCTTTGTTTGCGATCATAACAACGTCGCCAACCTTTACATCAGCAAGTAATTCGGCTGGTTCGTGAAGAACACACAATTCAGCTAATGCTGGTGGAGCGTCATTATTAAAGATAATGATAAAGTTTGTATCTGGATCGCCTAAGAATGCAAATGCATCTGGGCCATTTCCTGTAATTTTAGAACAATATTTCATTGAATTAACCTCTTATTATTAAAATTATGCGTATAATCCCATAGAGAATAAGAAAGCGATGATTACAGCAACAGGTCCTGTGATAAGACGGGAATATAATACTGCTGGTACACCATATGTGATTGTTTCAGATTCAGCTTCTCCTAAGGACATACCTACTGGGATAAAGTCACAACCTACCTGAGCATCGATTGCGAATAAAGCTGGTAATGCATAACGAGCAGGGATTGCTCCAGCACCGATCTGATCACCAAGTAATACACCTACTAACTGAGCGATTACAGCACCAGGTCCAAGGATGGAAGAAAGTACTGGGAAACCACATACGATAGAAATAGCGATCATACCAGGTAATGTGGAACAGATTGGAGAAATTGTGTTAGCAATAACTGTACCTAAACCGGAAACTTCAAAGATACCAAGTAATGTGGATGTGAATGCCATGAATGGTAATACGTTTGTGATTACCATGTTGATGGAGTCACGACCAGCTGCGAAGAACTTATTAACGATTTCACCGATCTTGATACCGATACGAGCTACTAAGTTTCCGCTTTCTTTTGTTTCAGCTTTTGCAGCTTCTTTCTTAGCCATGTAAGCATCTTTGTCTGCTACTACGGATTTGGAAGCAGCTTCAGCGCCTTCGCCAGCGTAAACAACCTGTGCTTCTGTTACACCAGATACATAGATGTCTTCTGTGATGAAGTTTGCTAATGGGCCGGATTTGCCAACTGGATTGATGTTAACTGTGAAGATACCTTTTTTAGGGTAAACGCCACAACGTGCTGTACCACCACAGTCTACTACTGCTACGATAACCTGTTCGTCAGGAATATTATTTTTATAACCATCTACAGCTTCACCGCCAAGCATGTCAGCGATTTTCTGTGCTACTGGGTGAATTCCGCCACCTGCTGTAACACATAATACGATTTTACAATTGTCATCTGCCTGAACTGTTAATGGACCACCCCAGCCACCTGGGCCTGGATTTAATGTAACTGCTTTATAACTCATAATTACGTCCTCCCTCTATTATGCGATACCTTTGCCACGTGTTAAGATAGCAAAGATTCTTTCAGTAACAAGACCACGGATAACGATAACAATAAGACCTACGATGAAGTAACGAGCAGCTAAGTCAGCTGTGTTAAGTCCTAATTTGTCAACGCCTGTAGCGATACCCATGTATACGAATAATTCACCAGCGTTTGCGTGTGGGAATAAACCTGTTACAGGATGTACAAAGGATACTGTAGCATCGTAGTAAGCAGCTTTGTATTTTTCATCAACGAAACGTCCGAAGGAATAACACATAGGGTTTGCTAAACATAATACAGCGAGTACTGGTAATACTAAGTAACGTGCTAAGAAGTTACCTGTAATCTTAGAGCAGAAGTTTTCTACTCTGTCTTCACCAATAATCTTGATTACAGAGTTAACGGCTGTCATTAAACATACAACCTGTGGGATGATACCTGTTACCCAACCAGTGAATGTGTTACCACCAGCTGTGAAAAGGCTCATGAATGCAGATGCGAAAGTAGAAATTGCGGTCATTTCTACCCCTCCTTTCAATAGATTAATATAATAAGTTTCACTTATGTAAAAGCACTCCATTCTTCCTAACAATACTTGGGCCTATATTGTCAACAAAGACTTTCATGCCTTCTACATCAATTATAAATCGTCGATATCAAAGTCATCATCACTAACAACTTCAATAACGTCTGGTTCAGGAATATTCTCCTGATGAAATCTCATCTCCAGAGCTTCCAACGCCTGGATATGACCTTTATACATCTTCTGCTTATTCTTTGGAAGGCTGCGGAACTCTTCCAGATAATCATAGATGCTTTCTCCGACAGGATCTCTGCCGAGGATTTTCTTAATTGGTTTAAAACGGGCGAAAACTGTGGCTCCCTCCATAATTTCACCGCCTGTAATAATCCCTTCCTTCGTGGAACCGATAATAACGATATTACCACGCACCATGAAGAAACTTTTCTTTTGTCCAAATCCAAGATTCCCGAATTTTCTGCATCGTGCAATTGCTCTCTGGTAAGCCTTCACCTGCAAAAAGGATCCCAGAGACTGAAGCACAAACATACAGAAGAGAACTGTGAATATAATTGCAATTCTGTTCATCGGATCTTCCTTTCTCATTTAAACATATTACACAAAAAAATATACATAATTGCATCATTTTTGTTCAATATATTAATTATTTTACATTTATTAATTATAGGTGTCAACGTCACACAAGGGAACATATGTAAAAGTATCTTTTTATGTCCTCATACTAATTCGTTTGTATCAGTGTGATTCAATATTATTATTATCTTGCTTTAATATTTCTCTAAATCGCAAAAATTCCAAATATTCTCTATATGTAGTTTCATCCATTTCCACCAAAATCTTGGCACTTTCACTACCATGATTCGTCTGTTCATCCAATTTTTCCTGCATTTTTTCAGATGTTGAAGTTGTAATCTTAGATTTAAAGCTATTCTCCCAAATACCACCAATCTCCTGTTCCAACCTCTGTCCAACCGTCGGTTTGATTCCTTTTTCCGGTTTATAAATACAGATAATTTTATATACTTTTGGATTGATATGGGCATAGAGCAAAATCAGAATGGTAATCACTGCGGCAGCAAAGAAAAACATGGATAACTCTTTCCAAACCCCGGCCATCTGATCTGCATTGCCCTTTGCCATCTCATAAGAAAGGATTTCTTTGCCATCACATTGCAGTACATAAATCTGGTAAGCTTCTTTTTTTGAAAAAAGCTCCTTCTTTTCCATATAGCCGATGTTAATTTCCTGCTCTTTTATGGCTTCTACCTGATTCAGGTCTAATTTTCTGCTGATTGCATTTGACAGAACATACTCTTTCTCATCAGTAGAAAGAAGGATTCGCACATCTCCGGTACCATGATTCTTTTCTACCGTTGTGGCGATGCCTGTCACTTTTTCAAGATTCTTTTCCCCGGGGATTGCTGTCATATGACTATAATACAGAACACCTGCTCCCATGATGATCAGAAGAATGGCAAGAAGACGCCAGCCCATGACAGAAGCACCCTGCATCTTTGCGAGTTCTTCTTCGGTCCACTCTGTATTGCTTTTTGTCTCCCGGATTCCTTCCTTCCCAACAATGACAAGAATTCCTACAGCATAGAGGATGATTGCTATTATGATTCCCCACATACATAATTCTCCTAAAAATATAGTATGGAAACGAAGTTTCCATGGCATTAAAAAAGGGCATAACATTGTTATGCCCAATCTTTATACTTTAATTACTTCAAAATCTTACCAGATTTCAATAAGTGCGCCAGCGGATAAGTCATCCTGTGTAAGAGGTTTTTCGCCTTCTAACATGATGCAACCTGGTCTTTCTGGTTCTGGACCGCCCTTGAAGTCTAATGTACAGTGACCAAGACCTCTTAATGTAGCGTTAGCTTCGGAACCTACAGCAGATACTGTAAATGGAACGTTATTGATAATAAGCATATCGCCAGCTTCTACGTCCTGTTTTAATTCTGCAATTTCATGTAATACACAAAGTTCAGCTAATGCATCTGGTGCATCTTCGTTGAAGATGATGATGAAGTTAGTATCTGGATCACCTAAAAATGTAAATGCATCTGGTCCATGACCTGTAATTTTTGCTCTAAATTTCATAGTGCAATCTCCTTTCATTTCTAAAAACCGATATCATCTTAATTTTAAGGTTTTCCCAATTGGGTGTCAATGTTTTTATTCCTTTTTTCTATTATTCCAATAAATATAATATCCATTTCTACAACAACCGTGTCATTTGACACAGATATCAATTTATTGTTGCTTTTTGAAAAAAGAAAGCCGGAAATCCGGCTTTCTTTTGTTACTTTTTACCACAAAAACTATTTTGTTTCGAATACTTTATAGTAGTGTTTTAAGCAGGACTGAGTACCTTCTTTAACAGCTGCCATTAAGATTCTGTAATCGCATTTAGCGTCATTTTCTTCCATAGCTTTTGCTAAAGATTCTCTTGCTGCAAGGTAAAGGTCTGTGTAGATATTTACTTTGGAGATACCTTCTCTTGCACATCTGTTTAAGTTGTCATCACCAGATCCGGAACCACCGTGAAGTACTAATGGACAAGGTGTAGCAGCGTGGATTGCATGTAAGGAATCAAAGCTGATTTCTGGAATAGCTTTTGCCTGATATACACCATGAGCTGTACCGATGGAGATAGCTAAGGAATCACATCCGGAAAGTTCTGCGAATTTAGCAGCTTCTTCTGGCTGTGTATATAAAGCTTCTGTATCGCTTGTATCGAAGTTGGAAGCAACATGTCCGATTTCAGCTTCTACAGATACGTCTTTAGCTGCAGCGTATTCAACAACTTCTTTAGTTGTAGCTACGTTTTCATCGAAAGATTTCATGGAAGCATCGATCATAACAGATGTGAAACCTAAATCGATTGCTTTCTTACAGGATTCTACGCTCATACCATGGTCTAAGTGAAGAACTACTGGTACGGAAGCTGCTTCAGCATATTTTTTACCGATGATTGCAACATCTTCCATGGACATGTTTGGTCCTAAATGAGCTTCTGCAACACCAATGATTAATGGTAAACCTAATTCTTCAGCTACTTCTACGTGAGCTTTGATTGTTTCCATATCTAATACGTTAGCGGAAGGAATAGCGAAATGTTCTTCCTGTGCTTTTTTAAATAATTCTTTAGAGTTAACTAACATCTTAAAATCCTCCTATTATTCACCCATTACGATTACTCTTGCTTTACGTGGACGTTCTCTTGTACGGTCAAAGTCTACGAAGTAGATGTAACCTGTAGAACCAACACCTAATTTACCGTCGATTACTTCTAATGTAGCAGAGTTGCCAAGCATTGTAGCTTTGATATGAGCGTCAGCGTTAAGTAACGCATGACGGTCACCATCTGGAAGGTATTCTGCTGCATTTGGCCAGGATTCAACGTCTACGAAATGAGCTTCACCTGGGTACATGTATCCACCTGCAGGTGGCATTTCCATCTGATCTGGAACGATCTTCTGTAAACATTTGTTTAAGTCAATCTGTAAGAATTCTGTATCTTTATCAATTCCGTCGCCGCCTACATAGTCATGTACGAATTCTTCGAAAAATACGGAACATGTTGTGTGAGCTGTAAGAGCGATTACGATACCATCCTGGATACCGCTGTTAGCGATTGCTTCTTTAACCTGTGGTGTGATATCTAAAAATGTTGGTGTAACACCATGGGATTTTAAATTGATGGTTTCTTTATAAATTGCCATTGGTTTTTTCTCCTTAAAATTTATATATATAAAATCTTTGAATTATGCACGTTCTTTGTAAGCTTTAACGATAGCTTCAGCCATTTCGCGTACGCGTACAGCTGGAGATGGAGCGTTAAGGATACCAGATGTAGCACCTGTTCCGTCAGCGCCTAATTTAACTACGTTGTAGCAGTCAGCAGCTGTGGATACACCAGAAGCGATCATAACTAATACGTTAGGATTTACTTCATTTAATGCAGCAACTGTATCTGTTGTGTAAGAATCTTCTGCAACCTGGCCTGTACCGATTAAGTCTGTAGGTTCTGCTAATACGATATCTGGATCCATGCATGCAACAGCTTTTGCTTCTACTACGGAGTCAGCACATACAACTGTAATCATATCTAATTCTTTTGCACGTTTGATTGTAGCGTAAAGGTCTGCAACTGTTAATGGATTTTCAGCATGGTTTAAAAATACTGCGTCAGCGCCAGCTTCTTTTAAAGATTCTGGAAGGATGTGTCCCATACCACGTCCTGGTGTTAAAGGCATCATGGACTGTGCACAAACGATAACATTTTCTGTGTTTTCTCTAATCATTCTGATGTCAGCGTAAGGACATGTAAAATAAATCTGAAGGCCTGTGTCCTTGGCAACTTCATCAGCAGCTTTTGCTAATTCTAAGCTCTTCTGTCCATATAAGTAGGATTTTGGGTTAACAATTAAAAATGGTGTTTCAGCTTTTGGCATAATATATATATCCTTTCTATGACATTGAGATGGTGATGTCACCTCTTATCTTTTAATAAAGCAAGCACATCCCGAAGGATGCACTTGCTATATATAATTGTTTACGGCTTATTCTATTCGAATGAAAACCTATCTACTAATTAAAGTAAGTTTGTTTTTCCGTAAATTTTGTCCTGTTCCTGACGTAATTTGTATACGTATGTATTTGTGTCAAGCTGGATGTCATCTAATGTGATTAACTGACCTTTCTTAACATCTCTCTTCATTACAGCATTAGGTGTAACTAAGCCGAATGGTACGTATTTGTTTTCATCAGATACAGCAGCTTCACAGATAGAACCATGAGTTGTGTAACCACCCATACCGTCGATTGTCTGACCAGCTTTGAGGTCGATCTTAGCACGTGTGATACATTCAGCTACTAAACCATCAATAGGTACGCACTGAGGTTCTTTGTCAATTACTAACTTAGCAACTGTTAATGGTGTTTCTAAGTTACATAAGTGGTATGGACGATATAATGTCCAAAGAGGTCCAGGACCCATGCTGTGGTAACCCATCTGGTAAGCGATTTCTTCGTTTGGAGTAGAAACTGTTACGAATACACCAGGAGCGATACCGTTAACGTATTCAACTACACCATGTTTGTTTAAGATACCACCATCTTCTTTAAGTTTGAAGAGTTCGTTACATTCTTTGATACCTTCTGTTCCTGGAGAAACTTCTGGGCCATGACCACCGATAACGTCAGGGATTAAACCTGTGTAGTTACACATAGCTGTCATTTCTACCATTGTCTTTGTACCATCTTTGAATGCGCAAAGCATACGTGGGGACATCTTTCTTCTTGTAGCTTCTGGTAAAACTGTATCAGGGTTGCAGTCATAGTCAAGTTTGTTGTTTTTACCTTTACCCATAACTTCTACTGTCATACCCATTGCTCTTGCGAAGCAGTAGATTTCCATAACAGCACCTGGTTCGTCACCAGCGGAACCTGTGTAGATAACGCCTTTGGATTCAGCATATCTCTTTAAGTAAGGTCCAATAACAACGTCTGTTTCAACGTTCATCATAACTACGTCTTTACCGTTGTCCATAGCTTTGATAGAGAGCATAGCTCCAACATCAGGATGTCCTGTAACGTCAACTAATACCTGGATAGCGTCAGCGGAACAAGCGATATCTGTATTTGTTGTAGCAACGAATTTACCAGCTTCTAAAGCTGCGTTAGCTTCTTCAACTGTATCAACCTGAGCGATCATTTCGTCTGTGATACCAGCATATTTGAAAGCTGCTACTGCTAATTCCATCTTAAGGTCAGCTACAACTGCTGCTTTGATGCCCTGCATTAAGCACATCTGTGTAACCATACCACGACCCATCTGACCAGCACCAACGATACCTGTCATGATGATGTTGCCTTCCTGTTCTCTCTTGATTAACTTAGTATCCATATTAAGCATGTCTAAAGTCCTCCTTGCTTATTAAATAATACACTTGTCTATGCTAAGAACCGCATCTTAAAAGGCCCAAGAGATGCAATGTTCTCAAACATCGGCATTACTGGAGCATCTTCTGAGCACATTCAACATCAGTAATCAGAATGTTGATGTATTTGCCACGAATAGCTCCTTTTATTGCATTAACCTTTTCTACTCCTCCAGCAATTCCAATGCGGTTTTTTACCTTCTTCAGAGTAGTCATAGGTATTGATGCCACTTTATCATTGAATTCACGGAACGGTTCCATATTCCCTTCTTTATTATAGTAGCGAAGGGCGATGTCACCTACAGCTCCTCGATCAACAAAATCTTGCAGTCTCTTCTCATCGATGTAGCCTGCAGATACTACTGTTGAATTGCCGTGTTCCGGAATACCTACACCAAGCACTACACTGTCTAACTTTTCAAAGTAGTCATAAATGTAGTTTACGGATTTTTCCTGGAGGAAGCCCTTCATAACTTCTTCATTGGAAAAAACAGCTGGTGCTAAGAACTGTACATAACGGCCACCAAACTTCTGAGCAAAATTCATTGCAATCTGATTAGCCTGTACATCAATTTTACCCATTCGGGTCTGACTGATTCCACCAAAAAGTGGAACAAATAAGAACTGTCTGTCAAAGTCATAGGATTTACGAACGTTGGCCACATGGTATAATGTATGACCCATGGCAAGACCAATGGTATCCCCATCCCTGAACAGATGAGACAGATAATCAAATCCAGCTTCACTTAATCTCTGGATTCTGTCATCAGCAGTGTCAAGAGGCTGATTATCAACAATGATTACTTCCTTCAGACCATATTTTCTTTCTAAGTCTTTTTCAAGTTTTCCATAATCAAAGTCAATCGGATTGATTACTTCAATTCTTACAATCCCCTGTTCCCTGCCGATTCGAAGCATACGGGATACGGTTGCTCTGGAGAGACCTAAAGAATCACAAATATTCTGCTGTGTCATATTATCTGTGTAGTACAAGTCGCAGCATTTATAAATAAGTCTTAAGTCATCAACAATTTTCTTCATTATTACCTCCTCCAAAAACAACTTTCCTCTTTGCTTATTTTAATTATAAGAATGCATTTTTACATGGTCAACCTTTTTCTTTGAACATATGTATAAGTGAAGTATTATTACACTTTATTTAAACATTCTTTCAATCAATATTGCAATTTTGTCTACAAATTAACAGAGCGTCCACCATCAATGATGTAATTGGCGCCTGTAATCCATCTTGCTTTGTCAGAAATAAGAAATTCGATCAAATCTGCAACGTCTCTGGCTGTTCCTGTACCCAAAGGATAGCTTTTTGCTGTATTTTGAAGGAATTCTTCATATTCTCCATCCTTCACAATCTGATTTGTTACCTGAAATCCGGTATTAATCAGCCCCGGATTAACAGAATTCACTCGAATATAATAGCTTGCAAGGTCTTTCGCCAGAGATTTTGTCATCATATCAAGTGCTGCCTTGCTTGCAGAATATGCCATACATCCCCCTGTAATACAGGATGCAATTGACGAAACATTAACAATGCTTGCATGCTCTGCTCTTTTCAATAATCGAAGCATACGATGTGTCACACGGTAAGGTGCATTCACATTCAGCTCCATGATCTGTGCAAATCGTTCCGGATCAATGTCTTCAAGTCCGCCCCCGGCCATTGCTCCAACATTGTTGATCAGTACATCAAGATATCCTGACGTCTCAAGAATATGTCGATATACCATCTCCACATCTGCTTCCTTTGTAATGTCTCCCTGAAGAAATGTAACTGCCTGTGGATCTACAAACTTTCTGGCACGTTCGATTTTCTCTGGATCTCTTGAAACGGAAATAACCTGATATCCCATCTTCGCCAGATCAATCGTGAGAACAAGTCCAAGCCCACCTGTTCCACCAGTAATCAGTGCTACCTTTTTCATATCATTCCCCTTTATTCATGCGCGCTTTCTATATAATTTGTTGGCGTTTTCTATAGGTATTATACAAAATTTCCGCTCATCTTAAAAGTATAATAGCTAAAATAATGTTTTTGCCCTGTCACTTATCCATTTGTTCTATCCATTTCATGTTTTTTAATTTATAATATCAGTATGTATTATTATCATTTTCATCAGTGGCTGGCATTTTTTTACTTTTACTGCATCTTTGGATGGTGCTTTGAAACGACTTATGTATCAGCAAAAAATAAACAATTCACAAACCGGGGATTTATGAAAGGACCCTGGCTTCCGATTTATGGATTTGGAGCAATCAGCGTACTTTTTGTCACGCTTCCCTTCAAGGACTACCCGATTCTTGTCTATCTAGTCGGTATGATCACCGCAACGGTTCTTGAATATATCATTGGAACATTCATGCTTGCATTCTTCCGCGTTCGATACTGGGATTATTCCTACCGGAAGATTCAGCTGCACGGACACATTTGCCTCGTGTCCTCACTGGCATGGGGCGTTATGAGCCTGCTCCTGATCTATGTTGTACATCATCCGCTTTCAAACTACATCCTGAGCTTGAACTTTGACCTGCTTGGTGTGATCGTCTTTGGTATTACACTGGCATTTGTCTTCGACTTCGCATACGCATTCAGAACTGCGATGGATTTACGCGCGATGATTCTGCAGGCAGAGCATCTGCGAAAAGAACTTTCCGTACGCCGGGACTGGCAGATTGCCTATATGCGAGAGGATATGGAGAACAGGCTTCGTATCTTAGAACTTCGAAGAGAATATATGCTTGAATTCTGGGGCGAAAAGGCAGAAGAGAAGCTTCTGGAATTCCATCACAACATGGAATTATCTGCCCTGACTACAGAGATGCGCCTCAAGCGATTTGAATGGGGAATGGAAAAGCAGATTCAGGAGCTCCGCGAGCGAAGAGAAAAGCTTATTCATAAGATGCTTCCACACGCTTCCCACAACATCCGACACAATCCTGGTTATCAGTTAAGGGGATTGCGCAAAGAGACAAAGCGTCTGAAAGAGCTGGCCCAACAGGACAAAAACGAATAACAACACAAAAAAGCAGATGTCATATGATTCATCGATCATATACGCATCTGCTTTTTGTATACATATTCATATATAAACTTTTTATATTTGGCCGCTAAATATTGTAAACCCAGGAATCGTCCTGTCCAGGGTACATCTTCTCCGGTTTCTGAGGCATAGCATCCTTGCCTGGTTTCATGCGAAGCTCATGGTTCTTGATGCTGACACGCATGCCTGGCTTGATGGATGCAGTAATGAAGGCATTGGAGCCGATGATGGCACCCTTGCCAATGACTGTCTCGCCGCCTAAGATGGAGGCACCAGAGTAGATGGTAACATTATCCTCAATGGTTGGATGACGTTTGGCGCCGCGAAGGCTCTGTCCACCCCTTGTGGATAAGGCACCTAAAGTAACGCCCTGATAAATCTTCACATTATCACCGATTTCTGTGGTTTCACCCACAACGATGCCGGTACCGTGGTCAATAAAGAAATATCTGCCGATGGTAGCACCCGGATGAATGTCAATTCCGGTGATGCTATGGGCATATTCTGTCATGATTCGTGGAATTAAAGGTACCTTCAGGTTCCATAATTCATGTGCCAGACGGTTGATGGTAATTGCAAGAAGCCCCGGATAAGAAAGAATAATTTCTTCATAATAATATGCTGCCGGGTCACCATCATAGGCTGCCTGTAAATCGGTATCGATATATTCACGGATTGCCGGAATCTTCTTAAAGAAGCTGATGGAAATCTGTTCTGCTGCCACACGTCTGATTTCTTCCGTCTGGTCACGATATTCTTCGGAATAGCGAAGGGCGATGCAGATCTGCTTGTTCAGATTATACATCACATCCTCGATCAGAATGGACAGATGATGTTCCACATTATATAAACGATAGGATTTGTTGCGGGAATAACCCGGATATACGATTTTGATCAGTTTTTCCACGATATCGATGATGATTTCCTTATCCGGCTGTCCGAATAAATCCATCTTGTCGATGCCGCGCTCGTTCTGGTAATCATCTAAGATATCTGCTACGATTCCCTTGATTTCTTTTTCAATTGAATTGATCATTCCTGTATCCTTTACTTATTTTGCTGCGATGATTTCCACTTCGCAAAGCACTCCCTTTGGAATATCCTTTACTGCAACACAGCTTCTTGCTGGTTTGGAAACAAAATATCGTGCGTAAACTTCATTAAATGCTGCGAAATCAGAAATTTCAGATAAGAAGCAGGTTGTCTTGATGACATTCTCAAAGCCAAGGCCTGCAGCCTTTAATATTTCACCGATGTTTTTGCATACCTGTTCTGTCTGTTCTGCCACACCGCCTTCTACGATTTCACCAGTTGCTGGCACGATTGGAATCTGGCCGGATGCATATACAAATCCGTTCACTTCCACTGCCTGAGAGTATGGTCCGATTGCTGCTGGTGCATATTCTGTGCTGATTATTTTCATAATGTATCATTCTCCTTTGTTTTCCTACCTATATGATAGATTTAATTGTATCATAGATTTCTTCCATTGTGTAACAAATTGCATCTGCCTCGCAATTTCTCTCTTTTGGAAGGGCTCTTCCTCTGTGGTTGAAGAAAATCGCTTTCCAGCCGGCACCTTTTGCGCCCTCGATATCCATTTCAAATGCATCCCCCACGAATACCGTATCCTCAGGGCGGATGTTCATGTGGGTTTCCACGTATCGATACGCCTCCAGGGAAGGCTTTGAAACCTTCATATCACCGGAAATAAAGATGCGTTCTTTCGAAAACCAGCGGTACAGATCCAGGCAGTCGATCTTGGCATACTGGGATGGGTGTTCTCCGTTGGTCATCAGGCCCATGGTCACGCCACGCTCCTTGCAATAATCAAGGATTTCTTTCATCCCATCGAATAAATCGATATGCTTCTGGTAGTAACGATAACGTCTCTCGAATTCCTCCGCCTCTTCATCAGTTGCTGTTACCCCCACATCCTTATAACAATTGCGGATGCGGTAAGCGAATTCTTCCTTCTTTGTAATCTCTCCCCGTTCCTGACGGTAGAATGCCTTCTCGCTGTAGATACGGGAGAGCTGAAAAATCTTCTCCGGATCCGCATCGGTACGCTTCGCAAACAGGTCCTGATGGGCCTTCTTGAAGGGACCGGAAAGATCATAAATGGTATCATCCATATCAAATATAATATTCATCCTATAACATCCTCATATTCTATTGTTCATATTTACGCCTTGATGGCCCAGCGAAGCTTTGTGGATTTGGCTCTGCTGTTGCGTCGGCATTCTTCTTTCGACGGACGAATCACATCCTTGGAAATCTCAGAGAATTCTCCCTGCTTTTTATACTGCTTGAACGCTTTCTTCACCAGACGGTCTTCTCCGGAATGGAAGGTAAGAATTGCAACCCTTCCTCCTTCATTGAGTACACCAGGTAATTTATCCAAAAAGTCATATAAAACTTCAAATTCAGAATTCACATCAATACGTAGGGCCTGGAAGGTTCTCGCACAGGACTTCTTGATGGCTTCCTCTCTTTCAGCCTTTGGCACCCGCACCAAAGCGCGTTCAATCAGCTCCTTCAGCTGTGTGGTTGTCTCCACCTTCCCTTTCAGGGAAATGTGTCGCATCACCTGATTGGCAATCTCAGCTGCGTAAGGCTCATCAGAGTTTTCGATGAGCATCCCTTCGAATTCCTCCTGTGTAATCTCCATCAGTCTGTCTGCTGCAGAGGTACCGGAGGTTGGGTCTAGGCGAAGGTCTAGAGGGCCTTCTGCCTTGTAGGTAAATCCACGTTCCGGATTATCAATCTGCATGGAGGAGACGCCAAGGTCTGCCAAAATAAAGTCGAATCTGCCATATTCCTCTGCCACCTGATCGATATTTCGGAAATTAGTAAGCTTCACAGTCAGAATATCTTCCCCATAGCCTGCTGCGGCAAGGCGTTCCTTGGTCTTGGCTGATTCAATGGGATCCACGTCAAGGGCAACGATATGCCCTTCCCCCTGAAGTTTCTCCAACATGGCTCTTGTATGTCCACCGTAGCCAAGGGTTGCATCTAACCCGCTCTGACCCGGCTTGATCTGAAGGAAATCCAGGATTTCCTGTACCATAATGGAAATATGGGTTCCGGCAGGGGTACCGCCCTTGGCGATAATATGCTCTGCCATATCTTTATATTTTTCAGGATTTAACTCCTTGTATTTTTCACTATATTTTCTGGGATGTGTGCCGGAATAACGTTTCCTGCGGACGTGTTTTTTCTCTTGTTCCATAAGAATCCTTTCTATAATCCCATCACCTTGATCAGCAATACGAATGCCAGTCCGTAATAGGATAATACTGCCACAAGGTCATTGACGGTTGTAATCAGCGGACCGGATGCAACTGCTGGGTCAACGCCAACCTTGTGGAAAAACATCGGAATGACTGTTCCGATAAAACTGGAGATAATCATGGCTGTTAAAAGTGCTGCACCTACACAGCCAGACATGGCAAATGCAAATGCGATGGTTCTTCCTTTGATGAGTACTACATAGCCTCCGATCATTAAGAAGGCCAGTAATCCTAAGAGGAGACCGTTGGCCATGCCGACCCTCATTTCCTTAAAGACAAGGTAGAGCTTCTGACTTGCTTTCAGATCTTCATCCATCAGAACACGAATGGTTACCGCCAGAGACTGGGTTCCCACGTTACCAGCCATGTCAAGAATCAGGGACTGGAAGCTTACCAAAAGGGCAATGTGGGCAACCACTCCCTCGAACATACCTACCACCGTGGATACGCCTACTCCTAAGAATAAGAGGACGACCAGCCATGGAATACGCTTTTTCATACTCTCTGGAAGGGTTTCATTCAGATCTTCTTCCGCTGTTAAACCAGCCAGTCGAGCGTAATCTTCCCCCATCTCATCATCCACAACTTCGATGATGTCCTGGGATGTGATAACACCGATGACTTCGTTCTTGCTATTTAATACAGGAATGGAATCTTCTTCGTAATCGCGAAGACGTTCTAAACAGTCATCCACCAGTTCGTGGTCACGAACATATGGATAGGATGTGCTGATGAGTTCCTGCAGATTCATAAATTCTCTTGCTGTAATCAGGTCTTTGATGTCCATGGCACCATAATATTTGCCGTCATCATCACTGAAATAGATTGTGTAAATGTTGTCGTTCTCTTCCGCCTGTGCGACTAATTCCCGCATAGCTTCCTTTATTGTAAGGTGATTACCAATCAGCACAAAATTGGTAGTCATCTTACTACCGATCTCTTCTTCATCATAAGAACGAATCAGGCGGATATCCTTGCGGCTCTCGTCGTCAATTAACGGAACAACATTAGCATAGAATTCCGGATTTTCTTCCTCTAATTCATCCAATGCATCTACCGCATCATCGGACTCCATACTTTCAATGATCATGGCTGCCGCTTTGGCATCCATCTGTTCCAAATAGCTTACGATGTTTTCCAGATAACTGAATACTTCCGCCATCCATTCAGGTCCCAATGCCTTGTAGGTTCTTCGGCGTTCCTTTGCGGTCATCTGTTCATAAGCCTGGGCGATATCCATGTCATGGTAATCGTCCAGCTGTTTGATCAGTTCCTTGGCTTTTCTGCCGGAACGGATAATCTCAATAATCTCTTCTGCATAACGTGGTTCTTTTAAAATCTCTTTCTCCATCGTCTCTTTCCTCCAAAATATTCTGCATCTCTACAATTTCCATGCGCCACATTTTGACGCAGCAAAAACACCCCGATCGAGTGTCAGTTCAAATCGAGTTCACATATAGACGTGTAGTAATCAGCTTTTCGGGAAAGTTTCTGTGAGTATTTCCTTTGGTTCAAAAGAAACTCTGAAAAAGAGTTTAAGACATGACAAAGGAGCTGAAATTACAGAAATTCAGCGTGTACTCACAAAAGCTTTGTTTCATTATGAAAATTCTCGGCCCATGACTATCACAACTGTCCATGTAATTTCACCTCCTAAATAGATTTCAATGATTCATTTTAATAATTTGCCATACTATTATAGCCTATAAGTCTTTAAAATGAAAGCTTTTCTTTCCTGTAGAATAATCATCTACGATATGGCCGCTTCCATACATCTTATATTTGTAGCTAAGTAAGCCTTCTAATCCAACTGGTCCGCGGGCATGAATCTTGCTTGTGCTGATACCAACCTCTGCCCCAAATCCATAGCGGAAGCCGTCTGCAAAACGGGTGGAACAGTTCTGATATACCCCTGCGGAATCAACCAAATCCATGAATACTTCTGCTGCCTCCGCATCCTCTGTTACGATGGCATCGGTATGATGGGAACCATAATAGTTGATATGATCGATGGCTTCCTCAATGGATGCCACCTGTTTAATAGAAAGAATATAATCAAGATATTCCTTTTTATTATCTTCCTCTGTCGCTGCTTCACAGTCAATAATCGCTGCCACATCCTCTGTTCCTTTGATGGTAACCTGTTTCACATCGAGGGCTTCCTTTAATGCTGGAAGAAGGTCTTTCATCACATCTTTGTGCACCAACAGGGTTTCCACAGTGTTACATGCAGAGACATACTGGGTTTTTGCATCAAAGATAATTGGAACTGCCTTCTTAATGTCTGCAGCTTTGTCCACATAGATATGGCAAATGCCGTCTGCGTGGCCCATAACAGGGATTTTGGTATTATTCATGATATACTGCACAAATGCATTGGATCCGCGTGGAATCAGTAAGTCCACAGACTCATGGCAGTTTAATAATTCAGAGATTTCACTTCTCGCTTCTAACTGTGCCATGCAGTGATCTGGAAGTCCGGCTTCTCTGACTGCATCATAGATGATCTGAAATAATGTTCGGTTGCTCTTCATCGCCTCGGAGCCACCCTTTAAGATGACACAATTGCCGCTCTTGATGCATAAAGCAGAAATCTGAACAAGCGCGTCAGGTCTTGCTTCAAAGATGACACCAATTACACCGATTGGACAGGTTACGCGTTCTAATCGTAAGCCTTCATCCATCTCGCGGACAAACTGCTTCTTAAATAATGGATCTTCCATGCCGATTAAGTCACGGATACCTGCTGTCACGTCGCGAAGTTTGCCTTCATCGAATTTTAATCTCTTTAAGATTGGACCTTCCACGCCGTCTGCTTCTGCCTGTACCAAATCTGCCTGATTGGCAGCGAATATTTCTTCCTGTCTTGCAATCAGCGCAGCTTCCACTGCTGCCAATGCCTTATTTCTCACCTCTGCGCTTGTCGCTGCAAGCTTTGGAGAAGCGAGCTTGACTGCTCTCATTTCTTCCTGTAATGTCATCGTTCTATCCTCATTTCTATTTGCAAATGTATTTGTTTCGTTTTTATCTTGTTCTATTATAGGATTTTAGCCATCTTTTTGCAATCTTTTGTATTCTGTCTTTTCCTGTAGTACAATAGATTTTAGAAGGAGGGATGATTTTGGAAAAGGAATTGTATTTTGATCGAGACGGATTAAAAATCTGGGGCAAATTATTTCTGCCAGAAGGGGATGGTCCATTCCCACTGGTAATTTTAAGTCATGGATTTGGCGGCACTCATGAGCATCATCTGCCAGAAGCAAAACATTATTCAGACCATGGCATCGGGGCATTCATTTATGATTTTTGTGGTGGAAGCTGCACCAAATATAGTGATGGCTCCCCAATGGATATGTCCGTACTGACTGAAGCGGCAGATCTTTGTACTGTTATGGATGGACTTTGTGCCATGGATGAAATCGATGAAAATCGCGTCTTTTTGATGGGCTTTAGCCAGGGTGGTTATGTATCCGGCTATGTGGCAGGACAGCGACCAGACCGTGTACGTGGGCTGATCCTCTGCTTCCCGGCATTGGTCATCTATGATGATACGGTAAAACGTGTGGTGGACGGCGTACCAGAGAAAATGACCATCATGGACTTTGAAATTGGCGCCCGCTACCATAGGGATGCACTTTCTGTTGATATTTATAAAGAGATTGCCAAATATAAGAAACCAATGTTATTAATTCACGGGAATGCCGATGATATCGTGCCAATTTCCTATTCCGAAAAACTCTTTCAAGTGATGGAAGACTGCACCTTCTTGGAATATGACGGTGCTGTACACGGATTTGATGGAGATTATCTATTGGATGAGTTAGATGACGCATGGGATTATATAGAAGGATTACTGTAATTTCAGAACCTTTATTGGATTATTATACATTAGAAAAGGCTGCTGCACATTCGCGTGCAGCAGCCTATATTATTTGATCGTTTGCTTACGCTAAGAAAATCAGCGGGCAAAATTAGTTTACAAAGAAGGATGCAGCGATCGCGCCAGGTCCAACGTGGGTACCGATGACACAACCAATGGTAGTAACTGGAATGTGATCTACCTTTCCTTCGTAAATTGGAAGACTGTCTTTGAGATATTTCTTTAATAATGTGTCGGATAATCCGCTGTAAGCAACACCGTAAGGCGCACCGAAGTTGATACCGCCTTCCTTTTCGATGAGCTGATTTAAGATGTTGTTGCCCTTCTTAGAGCCACGTGCTTTACCCATCATCACAACCTCACCGTCTACAACAGCAACCACTGGTTTGATGGATAATAAAGTACCTGCCATGGCAGCGGCTGCAGAGATACGACCGCCTTTTTTCAAGTATTCTAAAGTATCAAGTAATGCAACAACACGGATATTCTTCTTTTCTCTATTTAAGATTTCCACTAAATCTTCTGCTCCAACCCCTTCTTCACGCATACGAACGGCAAGCTCTACTAAGAGGCGCTGTCCTACAGTTACATTCAGGGAATCTACGATATAGATGCTGTCGTAATCTGCGGCAGCGATGTTGGCACTGGAATAACATCCGGAGAGCTTGGATGAAACTGTGATCACAATAGCTGTGTCGCCGGCAGCTGCAACTTCTGCGAATTTTTCATCGTATTCAAATGGAGTCACCTGGCTTGTGGTAGGGAACACATCTGTTTCGATTAATTTTTCGAAAAACTGTGTGTGATTTAAGGTAACACCGTCAATATATTCTTCTTCACCAAAATATGTTTTTAATGGAATGACTTCTACGTTCAATTCTTTTGCAAGTTCTGGAACGATATCAGATCCAGAGTCTGTGATAATTCTAATACTCATGCTATCTCCTCCTACTTATTTCGAGATAATAAACAGATTGTTGATTAACTTTCGTTTTAGTAGTATACTTCATTTTAACAATATTTCAATCATCAAATTATAAACGTTTTGTTATTTAATATACACTCTGTTTATTTTTGTATATTATTTCAGCGTTCCGTTGTATTCTTTTTCATACACGGTTTTCGCCACCAGTTGTAAAGGAGAGGGGGACATTTGCATGGCTGTTGACGCCAGAATCAGGTATACCAAACAACGCATCAAGAAGGAGTTTCTGCTCCTGCTAGAGGAGATGCCCATCAACAAAATTGCCGTGACCCTGATCTGTAAAAGGGCTGAGATCAACCGGGCTACATTCTATAAATATTATGACAATCCCTATGACCTGCTGGATAAAATCAAGGCCGGACTGTTCGGGGAATTAGAAGAAGCTTTGATGAATCTAAACCATCGTGACTTTCAGCAGGTATTTCGTGTCGTCCTTGAGAACTTAAAGGACAATCACGACAGCTATGAAGTCATCTTCGCTCAGGATGGCGACGGTGCATTCAAAAAGCAGATTTTCGACTTAAGCTACCATGAGAATATCCGTATCATTCACAAGTTCTTCCCGCAGATGAGTCAGACGGAGCATGACTGGCTCTACTATTTTATTGGGGAAGGCTGTAACGGCATATTAAATCATTGGATCAATACCGGCATGAAGGAAGATATCGATACCGTGCTCTCCTTCACCGTTCATATTGTTGATACGTTAAACGAAAATCTTATGAAATAAGCTCATTACAAATAAAAAAGACCGAAGGCGTATCTTTCCCTCGGTCTTTTTCATTTGTAAATGCAATTTCTAAAATGTCAGATTCAGCATCATCGTATAATAGAGCACAATATATCCAATCTCATCCAGTGGAAAAATCAATTCCGGATAGATCTCCTCCAGACAGTTAGATACGATTTCGAATAAATCCGCATGCTTTTCTCTGGCTTCTTCCATATACGGATTGGAGATGCTCATATTCTTCTTTACTCGTTCCACGGCTTTGTAGACATGCTCCATCAAGTCACTGACCACATCCGGACTGAAGGCAAGATCCACTCCCAGCTTATCTGCAATCAGACCAATCACTCGTTCCACACGTCCATCATTCTCTGGCATATACCCCAGATCCATGGTCTGTATCAAATCCATTCGTTCACATATCTCTACGCCGCACTTTCTCACGTCGGCTTCATTCCCACGGATCATAATCTCCTTGTCGCCCTTCCAGACGAGCTCGATTTCATAATCCCAGAATGTCTGCATCAGTTCCGGCATCATGCCTCGAATGGTCTTCTGATCCGTATCAAGAGCATCTGCAATGTCACGAACCGGCACAAATCCCGGATGATCGATGAGATACTCAATCATCTTTCTCTTCATTCCTATAAATATCCTTTCCCAAATCCTGTTGGAAGTAACTCCCTCAAGGTATATATTTTATAACATTCCTGGCTGATTGCCAAGACAATTTGAAACTGATCCGGGTCTGCGAATTCTGCCATCACCTGTCTGCAGGCGCCACACGGAGGCGCATAGTCTGCCACCACGCCATCGGTTCCGCCAACAATACAGATTCCCGCAAGATTCCTCTTCCCTTCGCTGACTGCCTTAAAGATTGCAGTCCTCTCCGCGCAAATGCACTCGCCATAGGCCGCATTCTCGATATTACAGCCCCCAATCATCTCACCGTCAGACAGCAGCAGGGCTGCGCCCACATGATAGTGAGAGTATGGAGCGTAGGAATAATCGAGCTGTTCCATTGCTTTTGTAATCATTCTTGGAATGTTGTTCTCTACCATAATTATCCTCAATTATTGCTGATCATCTTGGATGATTCTTCTCATTGCTTCCACTGCCAGGCGAATCGGAAGATCCATATCATGCACGACCGGATTCGGCAATCCCGCTGCTTCCCTTTCCTGATTAGCCATGACAAGCATGCATGCGCCCACGCGCACGCTTCTATAAGCGCCGGTAATAAAAAGTGCTGCTCCCTCCATCTCGGAGCCTAAGCATCCCATACGCTTCCACGCTTCCCATTTGTTCATCAGCTCATAGCTGACTGGTTTGATCTCCGGTGAATGCTGCCCATAGAAGGAGTCCTTGCTCTGTACAACGCCCACATGATAGCTGATTCCCATGTCCTTTGCTGCCTGAACCAGGCTCTGGGTTACATAAAAATCAGATGTGGCCGGATATTCGATCGGTGCATATTCTTTTGAGGTACCCTCCATGCGTACGGCAGCATTTGCAATAATAATATCGCCGCTTAATATCTCAGTCTGGATGCCGCCACAGGTTCCCACGCGGATAAATGTATCTGCACCTGCATTCACCAGTTCCTCTAAAGCGATGGACGCAGACGGCCCGCCAATTCCTGTGGAGGTTACACTGACCTTCACGCCGTCAAGGTAACCAGTATAGGTCACGAATTCTCTCTTATCTGCCACCAGCTTCGCATCGTCAAGATGAGCTGCAATCAGCGGCACGCGTTTAGGGTCACCCGGCAGAATCACATAACGGCCGATATCGCCAGGACCCACATCAATATGATACTGTTTATCTGGATTTTCAGAATACTTCATATTCTCACCTCCAAATTAATCAAGATTATCTTTAAAATTACCCATCACACGAAGATCGCCGGAAATGACGGACAGTTCATGGATGACCTTGTCCATGGTGTCAGTCAGGAGATCTCCTGTAAATTCAATGAAGAACATATACTCCCAATTTCTGCCAAGAATCGGTCTGGATTCCAGACGTACTAAGTTGACACCATGTACAGCAAATACGGTCAGAATGTCATGTAAGGAACCGGATTCATTGAGTGTGGTAATGGAAATACAGATCTTATTTCTTCCTTCGCGAAGCTCTGCTTTCGGTGAGATGACAATAAATCTGGTTGTGTTCTCGCTGTTGGCATTGATGGCCGGAACTAAGATCTCCAGACCATAAATCTCTGCTGCAAGGTCGGAACAGATGGCTGCCTTGGTCTTGTCTCCAAGCTCTGCCACCATCTTGGCACTTCCTGCGGTGTCTGCCTTGGCAACCTTGCGCCACTGTGGGAACTTGGACAGATACTGTTCGCACTGGAACAGCCCCTGTTCGTGGGAATAAACTGTATCGATTTCTTCTAAAGTGGTTCCCGGAAGAGCCATCAGATTCTGCTGCACTTTAACGGTCACTTCCCCAACAAAGAAATAATTAAATAACGCCAGCTGATCATAAACCTGACGAATTGCTCCTGTGGAAGAATTCTCAATCGGAACAATGGCATAATCCGCCTCTCCGTTCTTCAATGCCAGAAATGTATCCTCAAACTGATATAATCCCTTGGCGTTTACATCCGTACCAAAAAATCTTCTGGCCGCAATTTCGCTAAATGCACCTGGCTCACCCTGATATACTACCCTAGGGTTCTCAATAATCTCTCTTCTTCCCTTGATCATGTCAAGATATCTTCCATATGGATGGTTGCTGATATCCTGCATGCTCTCTGACATCGAATCAGACATGGCAATCTGTGTCTGTTCTGTCTCCTGAAGCAAGCTTTCCTTTCGCTTCATCAGACTCACCATCTGTCTGTTAATCTCTCCAAGCGCACCCTGGATATATCTGTTTGATTCTCCCATTCCGTCTCACCTCTTTCTCTTCAATAATTGTATCATTAATTTAAATAGATGTTAACTTAAATAATACAAAAAAGGAGCTGATGCATTCGTCCATGCCCAATAGGCGAATACAACAGCTCCTTCACGTTCATTATTTATTTTATTGAAAAGAGAGGATAAAAAATATATGAAAAACTATGTCTTTATTATAGCGAATCCTCTTCATAATTCAATTTTCTAATTATAAACAATTCTAAAGAAAGTATAAACTCTTCTAAAAAAAGTGGTAGGGCCCGGTGTTGGCTATGAGGTGGTTGCAGTAGCTGGTTCATATCAGCTACCACAACAGCCCTCTCTTTCACTCATGCTTATTGTATATCTATAACTAGTGAACTTCAATTCTTTTTACACAAATCTTACGTCAACATGATTTCAGCTTTTACATAAATCATATATTCTTAAAAAAAGCGGAGGTGAAACAAATGTCATATTTATGGACTCTAATTGAAAATCAAAAATGGAAAATGCTCACAAAATCCTATCTATTTTTATTCATTCTAACCACATTGTCTGGAGTGCTTGGTTTCATGTTATGGGGAGTTTTACAGCTTTGGGTTTTTAAAGGTTTTAGCTGGATGGTCTGCTTTATCGGATATGCAGAAACGATCGCATGGGTGACCGCACTGTTCTATATCTTTAATCATAATTTTCACAGTCACATACCATATAACAAGATGTAAATATAATATAAGAAGAGAATCGGAAGATCCGCTTCTCTTTTTTGTTATTTTGGGATAAGATAAATGGCTAATTTCACAAAAGCAATTGCTATAAAAAATATTCCGAATTTAGCAATCATATTTACTTGGATGAACAAATGTGATATATTATTTAAAAGGGGATTTAACCCATCCCCTGAGGTTTTGTTATTTCGTAATCGATTAAAGAACTTTGTCAATTAAGATCAACAAGATTCCAACAATCAAGTCTACGATCGCACTGAGTAAAATTGGAAACCAGTCGATTGTGGACTTTTTGTGTTGAACAATACACCATTTCTGGAGTATCGTCAAACTTCACCCTTTTCAATTCTAATGGCTTGACAAATCATTGTAACCATTTCTAAAAAACCTAAAGGAGCTAACACGGCTTTTTCTTTTTTTGGATGTTTTTCTCTCATAAACTCCATCATATCTTTCTCAAGTTCAAGCCATTCGTCATTTGTATTGTCTTTTTTTTTCGCCCTATAAATCAATTCATCGATTTTATCCATTTAAAACTCCTAAACATTCATTTATTTCAATTAAATCACCAATTAATAATTCATTGTAATTTCTATATGCTATATGTTCAAGCCATTCTTTTCTGTTGAACAACACACCATTTCTGGAGTATCGTCAAACCGATTGCTACAGTCGGATATTTGAGTTTCTCAAGCTTTGTGTGTTAATATGATTTTGATTTGGGCACGAATTAAGTTTTTCTTATTTTGCACCCACAGAATTTTCAGGAATTGGGCATTTCTCAAGCATTTTTCCTGTTTTTGCCCAGTAATTGTGGGCACTATTCTTACTATATTTATTTCCATGCCCAATTCATGGGCATAAACATTCAGGATTGCAACCACGTACCAAAACAAAAAATAATAATTGGGCACAGAGAGCTAGAAAAGGCAAGTCTGTGTCCAATTTGCCAAATTTCGTTGGGCATCACTCTACTGAAAACCAACTCTGTGCCCAATCGCCATAATAAAGAAATCAAGAAACCGCACCAGAGTACTCTGGTGCGGTTAAAATCTGCAATCATTTTACTTTTTCACAAGCGACACAACGCTCTCAACATGCATCGGTACTTAATGATGAACTCATTTTTCCTGTCTCGTCTACGTCTGATGAACACATTTTTGAATTCACAAAATTCTTCTCAACCGATACGCCTGTTTTCTTCATTATGACACCTTACTTTCCTGAGATTTCTTCATTTCTTTCTGCTTTTTCCTATAAGCTGAAAGATCATACGAAGCTGCAATACTCTGGTCACTTTTCAGCACAAAGGTGATTTTATAAGGCAACACGTTACCATCCGGGTCGTATCCGCCCACAATCACCTTCTCTACAATGCTCTCAAATACCACTCTGTCGAAGGTATCCATCGGATCCTCAGTCTGCAGCGTCTTACGAAGCTGTTCCATTCTGCTTTTGATAGTTTTCTGCTGATTTACATTAATCCGAAGCTCATCCCTCTGGTTTTTGAATGTATTCAGTTTGCGTTCCATTTCCAGCAATTTTTCGTCATAGGTGTCTCTGTTAATTGTACCATCAATCAGAAGATCTGTTAATCTGCTT
>JAZLGR010000025.1:0-41013 GCA_045616445.1 Candidatus Fimousia sp.
CACAATCGATCATCTTATCGACGTTTTCGATGACAGAAGGACGCGGGCGGAGGAGATATAACATTTCTTCATAATGATCTCGAAAGATTTCCTGTAATACATTCATATGATTATTATGAAGGAAAACGAAGCAAAAAGAAACCCCACCCCTCAAAGAATGAGGGGCAGGGGAGTTGAGAGTGTGCGAAGCACACTTTTTTACTTTTTTGCAAATGTTTCTGCCAGAATTATGCTTCTTTGGAAGCTAAATATTCATTTAAGTTTGCAAGTAATCCGTCTGCATCAAGACCATGAACGAATGCTGCTTCTTCAAGTGTTTCGCCCTGGGAAGAAGGACAACCTACACATCCCATACCGGAAGCCATTAATACGTAAGCAAGATCCATATCTACATTGAGGATATCTGCAATGATCATATCTTTAGTGATTTTTGCCATGATGGGCACCTCCTATATATAAAAATTTAAAATATGTACGACTTTCATAAAGCACAATTATTATAATACGAAAATATTTTGAAATCAAGTAGCCACGTTCTGATCCTTTTTGAAATTTTGTGCTTGTATACATTTGACTTGTAAATCTTATGAAACTGTATTAGAATATATCTAGATAAGTATTTATCTAATGTAAAATAGTACTATTAAACAAAAAGGAGGATTTCACAATGGCACATATCATTTCTGACGATTGCATCATGTGTGGTGCTTGCGAAGGTACTTGCCCAGTAGGCGCTATCGCTGAAGGCGATGGAAAATACGAAGTTGATGATGCTAGCTGCATCGATTGTGGAGCTTGCGAAGACGGATGTCCAGTAGGCGCTATTTCCGCTGAATAATCAATTTTATTGAACGCAAAAGGGGTTTCCGTTGGGAACTCCTTTTTTGTTGCCTCAATCATTAGAGTGATTCGAACCAGGAAGAATCCGAACTATTATGAAGATACAGGAGTGTGGCAATGAAAAATCTGGATTTATTTTATCGGATTTGTAAAAAACAGTTGCTGGCCATAGAAATCCCCATTGGTAATATAACAGAGGTCCGCGTCAATTCCCGTTTTCGTTCCACCTGGGGACGATGCCATCAGCTTCCTGATGGAAGCGGCTACCGGATTGAGATTTCTGGAAGACTGCTTGGAGATGAGGTGCCGGAGGATGCACTGATGCAGACGCTGATCCATGAGATGATCCATACCTGTCCCGGATGCATGAATCATGGATCCTTATGGAAATATTATGCGGACAGGGTGAACAGGACCTATGGATATCGTGTGAAGCGTACCAACTCGCCTCAGGAGCTTGCGGTGGCGGAGCGGGAGAGAGACTACCCTTACCAGTTTCAGTGCAGAGGGTGCGGACAGATCGTGAAGAGACAGAAGATGTCCAAGTTTGTGAAGTATTATAAACGATATCGATGTGGAAGATGTGGAGATACATTCATCAAAATATGATATAATATATAGTTAGAATAATAAGAATAATGATCGTGTAGAAAAGGACAAAATTATGAATTGGACAATTAATGAACTTATGACGGACACAACGAAACCTATGAGACGGGGCTACTGGAAGATTACGACGGTATCCTTTCTCATGATTCTTCTGTCTACTGGATTATCCTATGCTTCGCTGATCCGATCAGTCAATGATCTGCCGGAGCTGATCCAGAATGTTATTTCACGTGAATTTTCGGGAAGAACATTTGACAGCAGAACCATCGCAGTATTGCTTACATTAGTCGGCGGAATGCTGTTGATTTCCGTGATCATAAAACTGCTCATAGATGTATTCCTGGAGAATCCATTGGAAATCGGTGCCGACCGCATGTTTTTAAATGCCATGGATGAGGAAGCGCCGGTGATGCTCGCGGATCTGGCATTTGCCTATGATGCAGACTATATCAATGCAGTGAAGATTCTGTTCTTCCGAAAACTGAAGACAGATTTGTGGACTGTGTTACTGGTTGTACCAGGAATTATAAAACACTATGAATATCTCATGATTCCATATCTCTTATCTGAGGACCCATATATGGATATGAGGGATGCATTTGCCAAAAGCAAACAGATGATGATGGGCAACAAGAAGAAGGCCTTCATGCTGGATGTGTATTTCATTTTGTGGCATTTGCTTGGCTTGATTACATTTGGCATCGCAGAAGTCTTCTATGTAAAACCAAAGAAGAACATGGTGGATGCATGCTTATACTTAAAACTCAAAGAGATAGAAGGAGAACGTGAATAATGGCATATACAATTCTTACAGCAGATGATGAAAAAGAAATCAGAGACGTATTTCGATTATATTTGGAACAGGCAGGCTATAATGTATTAGAGGCAGCAGATGGGATGACAGCCCTCTCCATCTTAAAGAAGGAACAGGTGGACCTGGTTCTCCTTGATGTTATGATGCCTGGCATTGACGGTTATCGTACCTTAAAGAGCATTCGTGAAACAAACAATATCCCGGTTATTATGGTATCTGCGAAAAGTGCAGAATCCGATAAGATTCTCGGTCTGAATATGGGAGCTGATGATTATATCGTAAAACCATTCCAGCCAATGGAAGCAGTGGCACGTATCAATTCCAACATTCGCCGTTTCTATTCCCTTGGTGCCAATGCAAAACAAAAGGTGGAGTCACTTCCAGACCTTCAAGTGCGTGATCTTCGCTTAGACCAGGAAGCATGTCTTCTTTACAAAGGCGATGAAGAAATCGTGCTGACCAGCGTGGAATTCAAGATCTTACAGCTTCTCATGGGCAAACCGGGCCGTGTGTATACCAAACAGCAGCTTTATGAAGCAGGCTGGGATGATGACTTCTATGTAAGTGACAACAATATCATGGTTTGTATCAGTAAGCTTCGCAGCAAGATCTCTGAAAATCCAAATGAATATATCAAGACAGTTCGTGGACTTGGCTACAGAATTCAGTAAAGGAAGAATCCCGTTATGGATGAAAATAAAGTAAGGAACAGAGGGTACGACCTGGGGGTTTATCTTGCAAAGAATTTCATCGTCGTTATGGTTGGAATCTATGTAAGTGAAAAATTCATCAATCTCGTTTACCAGAGATGCCTGGTTCCCCTTCTGACAAATGTTTTAATGGTGGGTGAGATCAACCACAGCAACGAATCAATTTCGGCTGGGTTAGCACTCCTTGTAAGACCATTATGGAACCTTGCCTCCGATAAAATTCCATATTTCGTCATTGACCCTGTGGAACGTTTCTTGGAAACCCATGCAGCAGCTGCTTATCAGGCACCGCCATTTATCAGTCAGTACGGCAGTCTGATGGTACGACTGTATTATACGACCATTGTAGTGTTGCTTATCATTCAGTTGGCGCTTTCCCTTTGCCCATATTTTATGGGTGGATGGTGGTATATCCGCTGCATTGCCAGAAAGATGAATGATTTAAGAGAAGAGGATGCAAGACTGAAGGCAGAATTTGACCGAAGAAGAAATCTCTTATTCTCCGATATTACCCATGATATTAAGACGCCGATCACATCAATCGTGGGTTATTCAAAGGCATTAAGTGATGGGCTGGTGACAGATCCGGACCGGCAGATGGATTATCTCAATTCCATCTATGGCAAATCTCTTAGAATCAGTGAACTGATCACCACGTTGTTCGAGTTTGTAAAGCTTGACAGTGATGGATTCACCCTGCATAAAGAGAAACTGGATATGGCAGAGTTAGTACGTGAGAATGTGATCATGCTGCTGGAGGACTTCTATGAGAAGGATATAGATCTGGATATCGATATTCCAGATGATCTATGTATGGTGGAGGTAGATAAGCTGCAGATGTCCCGCGTGGTGACCAATCTGCTGACCAATGCGATTCGATATATCAGCACCGGACATAATGTACAGGTGAAGATGGATACAGTGAATGTGAAGGGCATGGATCAGTACCGTGTCATCGTGGCAGACGATGGACTTCCGATTTCGGAAGAATTTGCCAAAACCATCTTCAATCCGTTTTCCAGAAGTGATGAGGCCAGACAGACCACCAGCGGTGGAAGCGGCTTGGGGCTTAGTATCGCCCATAAGGTTGCACAGATGCACGGTGGCAATCTGAGCCTGGATTTAAATTACGGACAGGGCTATGAGAAAGCATTTATCATTCTCGTGCCTGCATTGGAAATTAAATAAATCATAATAAAATCCCCCAATGGATGCGTCCATTGGGGGATTGATTCATTACTCTTTATTATAACATCGCCAGCGTATTCAGCGCGTCGCTTTCCACGATCTTGACAAAATGCTCTTCGCAGTAAGCTGCGATGGCATAGGTGTACTGAATCTGGATTGCAAATTCGGAAAGCATATTGCCGAATTCCTGGAATTCTTCTTCTGTGTGTGGGTTGCGTTCCACAAGCAGATAGTAGAAGTCTTCTTCGGTGTCTTTGTATAATGTGTTCTCGCCTTTGTAGAAATCAGAGATTGCTGTTGCGGCAGCAATGGCCTGTCCAAGATTGGAGAAACGGTAAATACGGTGTGTTTCAGGAAGGATATGCACGTTGTCAGCTGCAGGACTCTCCGGAGCAGATGGAGTCTCGTCAGTTGGTGGAGCTGCCTGTTCGCCATTGTTTTTGGCAGCAGCAGCGCGCTTTCTTGCTTCTTTTAACAGCTCTCCGATTGGAGAGAAGAATCCTTCTTTTTTATGATCATCTGAGTGATCGGAGTCGTCGAGGGCCTTCTCGATGTTGTCAGCCACATGCTCGATCACGTCATTCAACACATTCTTTCTATCGTCCTCTGAGAGGGATTCCAAAGGGGACATGAAGTTGGAGAACTTGTCGGAAAGCTCCTGTGTATCATCCACCTTTGTAATGATCAGGATGATCTTCTCAGCAGAAACAGGAACTGCTTCGATCATCAGTGGATTATCTTCCACTTCAAAGCCGAACTCATCGGATGCCTGCTCCATCATATCGTGGAACAGCTCGCGGGCATTCTCAGTACCCATTGCCAGTTCATTCAGCATAACCTGATGTTCTTCTAAATCTTCTTTTGTTAAAGTGCAACGAATCTGATTGTCATTGATTTTTTCTATTTTCAATTCTTCACACCCTTTCCAGTTTTGTTATGGAATTAAGTATAATGACTCAATTTAGTGTTGTAAAGTATTTTTCGAAAGTCATAATAATCTTTACGAATTCTTAATAATCAATTCTCTCAAAAACTTGCAAATATTTCCAAATCAGAATATAATAAACATTAGAAGAGAGCGCTAACTCTTCCTAAGCAGTGAAAGAATCTGCATTACAAAAAACACGAAAAACAACAACAGAAATTTGTATCGCCCACGAATAAGCTGTGAATTGCGTAATAAGATCAGGCCATCACCAGGTGTAGTGATGGCCTGTTTCGCATGTTTCACGCCAAAAATGTAACTTGAAAAAGATACTTTACTATGCAATAATACCCTTTGAAAGGGATGCTTTATGAATACTAAATTATTAAAGGTTGATCAATTTCATATCGATGAGAATCTGATTGCCGAAGCGGCACAGTGGATCAGACAGGAGGAGCTGGTTGCATTTCCCACAGAAACGGTGTATGGATTGGGTGCCAACGGACTGGTACCGGAGGCAGCAGCCAAGATTTATGCAGCCAAGGGAAGACCATCAGACAACCCTCTGATCCTGCATATTTCTGACCTTAGTCAGTTAGAACCACTGGTAACAGAGATTCCACCTGCAGCAAGAAAGGCTATGGATGCTTTCTGGCCAGGACCGATGACAGTGATCCTGAATAAGAAGGAGATTGTCCCTGACGGTACCACTGGCGGACTTTCCACTGTCGCAGTCAGAATGCCGAATCATCCGGTTGCTCTGGCACTCATTAGCGCCAGCGGATGCCCCGTTGCAGCACCAAGTGCCAATACCTCAGGAAGACCAAGTCCGACAAAGGCAGAGCATGTCTACGAGGATATGAACGGCAAGATTCCATGTATCTTAGATGGAGGAATGGTGGGAATCGGTATTGAATCCACAATCATTGATTTCACCGGCACACATCCGATGATTCTTCGTCCGGGCTTTATTACACCGGAGATGTTCGAGGAAGTGATCGGGGAGGAAGTGACCATTGATCCGGCTGTCCTTGACAGCAATAAGTTAAAGGGACTGGCACCGAAGGCGCCAGGTATGAAGTATAAGCATTATGCACCAAAGGCAGATTTACTGCTCGTTTCCGGCGATATTGACGATGTCGTTGGTTATATCAATAAGAAGACAGAAGAAGCCCATGAAAAGGCCCTAAGAGTTGGCATTATCGGTACCGATGATACGGTCAGCTTATATCATGGAGACGTCATCTTATCCATCGGTACAAGGGACAGTGATGATACCATCGCGCAGAACCTTTATGACGTGTTACGACAGTTCGACCATGAAGATGTCGACGTCATCTTCTCTCAGGTATTTGATTCCGGGGAGAATGGATTTGCTATCATGAATCGACTGACGAAAGCGGCAGGATATGATAGAATAGAAGTATAAGTGATATAAGTTAGTTTGAGGTAATATGGAGGAGAAGACTATGATCGCAATCGGATGTGACCACGGCGGATACGCTTTAAAACAGGAAATTATGGCACACTTAGACAAAAGAGGGTTAGAATACAAGGATTATGGATGCTACAGCGAAGAATCCGTTGACTATCCAATCTACGGTAAAGCAGTCGCAGAAGCAATTGTATCTGGCGAATGCGAAAGAGGTATCTTAATCTGTGGTACAGGTATCGGAATCTCTGTAACTGCGAATAAGATCAAGGGTATTCGTGCAGCATTATGTACAGACTGTTTCTGTGCAGAAGCTACAAGAACACACAATGATGCTAACATTTTGGCTTTAGGTGCTCGTGTAACAGGACCTGGTCTTGCAATCAAAATCTTAGATACATTCTTAGATACAGAATTCTCCAACGATCCAAGACACGTAAGACGTTTGGAAATGATGGCTGAAATCGAAGCAGCACAGTAGATGGTATTATGTGACCAAGTTTGATTAATGAATGAATATAAATGTCAGCTGACTCAGTGAGGGTTGGCTGGCATTTTTTGCTTTTTTCACACGATCAGCAAAATACAGAACTGTTTTGGCATTCGTCCCAAACACTTTTTAAAAGTTTAAAAATATGCTATGATAGTAATAGATAGAAACGGATATATATTATAGAAGGAATACATATAGAGGAGGTGTTTCTATGCAGAAATTAAAGGACCGAATCAGAGAAGAAGGCGTGATCCGTCAGGGGAACGTATTAAAGGTGGACAGCTTCTTGAACCATCAGTTAGATATGGAATTACTCCGCGTTCTGGCAGAGGAATTTGCAAGACGATTTGAAGGAGAAGAGATCAATAAGGTTCTTACTATTGAGACCTCCGGAATTGCCATTGCATGTATGGTGGCAGATATTCTGAAGGTGCCGGTAGTCATTGCAAGAAAGACATTGACAAAGAATATGAACGGAGAATTATATCAGAAAACCGTTACAACCGTTACAAAGGACGAATATGAGCTTTTTGTAGCAAAGCAGTATCTTGGAGAAGGAGACAAGGTTCTACTGATCGACGATTTACTTGCCCATGGCAAAGCATTAGAAGGCCTTTCCGATATGGTTATGGAATCCGGCGCAGAATTAGTAGGAATTGGTGTGGCGATTGAGAAGAGTTTCCAGATTGGAAGTAAGCTGATTCGTGATAAGGATATTCGATTAGAATCTCTTGTTATTGTGGATGATCTGGACTGGAGAAGCAATAAAGTTGTCTTCCGTGGAGACGAGATATCATTATGAGCATGAATTATGAAGAATTAACCTTTAAAAGAAATCACCAGGGTGGTCATATGCAGGATATGGGCATGGAAATCTTAGAGATTGCCAAAGGCTATTCCAAGGGGCATATGCATATTGTTGACAGAATGCGCAATCCTTATGGTGCGATTCATGGCGGCGTATTATTCTCTTTTGCTGACACGGTAGGAGGAAGTGCGGCATTAAGCAGTGGATTTGCCCATGTAACCAGCACGGGTACCATCAATTATTTGAGACCGACAACAAGATCCAACGATATATATGCTGTGGCAACAGAGATCAAGATGGGTAAAACCATCAGCATTTTTAATGTGGATATTAAGGATGAGCATGATCGTCTTGTGGCACAGGCAGTGATGACCTACTATAACATGGGTCAGCCGGTGGATTATCTATAAGCTAGATGAAAGTCCCTCACCTTTTTGGGTGGGGGCTCATATTATTTATTAGGAGGAGACAGATATGTATAAAGTCAAGAGACTTCTATCCAGTGTCAGGGAGTATAAGAAGGCTTCCATTCTGACACCGACCTACGTGGGGATGGAAGTTATTTTTGAGTGTATTTTGCCATTGATCATGGCAGCACTGATTGACGAGATGAGTGGGAATCATCTTGGAGTGATTGCAAAATATGGAGTAATTTTAGTGATTCTTGCAGCGCTTTCCTTAGCCTGTGGAACATTATCCGGTATGAATGCAGCAAAAGCATCCTGTGGTCTTGCGAAAAACCTTCGCCAGGATCTTTTTTTTAAGATTCAGGATTTTGCATTTGCAGACATCGACAAATTCTCATCTTCATCCCTGGTAACCCGTATGACAACAGACGTAACAAACATTCAGAATGCGTACCAGATGCTGATTCGAGGCGCAGTGCGTACGCCGATGATGATGTTTTTCTCCGTTGCCATGTGTATGACGATCAATGTGAAGATGGCGATGATCTTCCTTGTGATGATCCCGATTTTAGGCTATGGATTATTAAAAATCGCAACCACTGTATTTCCGATTTTCAGACGTATCTTTAAAAAATACGACGCGCTGAATAATTCCGTGCAGGAGAATATCTCCGGCATCCGCGTGGTGAAATCCTTTGTGCGTGAAGACTTTGAAAAGCAGAAATTTAATCAGGCTTCTGAAGAGGTTCGACAGGACTTTACCCATGTAGAGAAGATTTTAGCATTCAATGCACCGCTCATGATGACCTGTATCAGCTTAGCCATGACATTAGTCAGCTTTTTCGGTGCCAAGATGATCATCGAAAGCCATGAGACGGTACTTTCCATCGGAGAATTATCTGCGCTTACCACTTATGGTGTCCAGATTTTATCCTCCATGATGATGTTATCCTTTGTTTTCGTCATGTGTTCTCTGGCAGTAGAACCAATCAACCGAATTGTTGAGGTATTAGACCACGAAAGCACCCTCACCTCTCCGGAAGATGGAATCACAAAGGTGGAAGACGGCAGCATCGTATTCGACCATGTATCATTCCGATATAACGATCACAGCCCAAAGAATGCCTTAACAGATATCAATTTAGAAATCAAATCAGGACAGACCATCGGTATTATCGGTGGAACCGGATCCTCCAAATCCTCTCTCATTCAGCTGATTTCCAGACTGTATGACGTCAGTGAAGGTGCTGTCTATGTTGGCGGCAGGGATGTTCGTGACTATGATTTGGAATCCCTTCGAGAGGAAGTTTCTGTTGTATTACAGAAGAATATCTTATTCTCCGGAACGATCAAAGAGAATTTACGCTGGGGCAAACCAGATGCAAACGATGAAGAAATCATCCATGTTTGTAAGCTTGCCCAGGCCGATGAATTCGTATCCCAGTTCCCGGATGGATATGATACCATGATCGAGCGAGGCGGAAGCAACGTATCCGGTGGACAGAAACAGAGACTTTGTATCGCCCGTGCGTTACTTAAAAAACCGAAAATCTTAATTTTAGACGACTCTACTTCTGCAGTAGATACGAGAACGGATGCCCTTATTCGTAAGGCGCTCAGGGAAGAAATTCCAGATACAACCAAGATCATCATTGCACAGCGTGTATCCTCCGTGGAGGATGCAGATGAAATCCTTGTTATGGAAGAAGGAAGAATCGCGGAACGCGGTACAAGTGCAGAATTATTAGCCCTTGGCGGTATCTACAGCGAAGTGTATGAAACTCAGACAAAGAGCAAGGAGGTGGACTAGGATGGCAAAGAAAAAGATGAACAAAGGTCCACAGGGCGGCCCTCCAATGGGTGGTCCACCGATCAAAAAGGGTACATTCGGCCGTCTGATCAAATATCTCCTGAAAAACTATAAAGGAAGACTGCTCATCGTCATGATCTGTATCATTGTAAGCTCCGTTTCCATGGTAATTGGAACCGTATTTTTACGACAGCTCATCGATCAGGTCATCACACCAGGCTTAACCGTAGGTCTTGATGCAGTATGGGCAGACCTTGTGAAGTACATTTGCCTGATGGCGGGCATCTATCTGGCAGGGGTCATCTGTACAACGACTTATACAAGAATCATGGCGACCGTCACCCAGGGCATGTTAAAGTCTTTCCGAAATGACATGTTCAACGTGATGCAGTCCCTTCCGATTAGATATTTTGATACCCACGCCCACGGGGATATCATGAGTACTTATACCAATGATACCGATGCGATCCGTCAGCTCATTGGTCAGAGTATTCCAAACCTGTTCCAGACTGTATTGAGCTTAAGCTCCATGATCATCATGATGATCAGTTTCAGCATTCCGCTGACAATTGCCACTGGAATCATTAGTTTGAGTATTGTATACGTGACAAAGACATTTGCCGGGGCAAGTGCCAAATATATGATGGCACAGCAGAAAACCTTAGCGGAAGAAGAAGGATTCGTGGAAGAGATGATGACTGGGCAGAAGGTTGTCAAGGTGTTCTGCCACGAAGAACAGGCGAAGGAAGATTTCGACCGGATCAATGAAGCTCTCTACGAAGCAGGCCGTACTGCCAATGCCAACGGTAACATCCTCATGCCGATCATCCACAACATCGGTAACATGATGTACGTGCTTTTGGCCATTATCGGCGGCTTAATGGTTTATTTCCATGTGCCAAATGTTTCCATCACCGGAGTGGCACCGGTAACAGTCGGCGTTGTCATCTCCTTCCTAACCGTTTCCCGCCAGCTTTCCCAGACCATTGGCCAGACCTCCATGCAGGTACCAATGATTGCCATGGGTATGGCAGGGGCGAGCCGTGTATTTGCCCTGATGGATGAAGAACCGGAATATGACGAAGGATATGTAACATTGGTCTATGCACGAAGAAATGAAAAGGGCGAGCTTGAGGAAGCACCAAGCCGTACCGGACTTTGGGCATGGAAGCATCCACACAAGGCAACCGGTACTGTGACCTATGAAGAGTTGAAGGGGCATGTGGAGCTTGAACATGTGGACTTTGGATATGTGCCGGAGAAGATGGTTCTCCATGACATTAGCCTCTATGCAGAACCGGGTCAGAAAATTGCCTTTGTTGGTGCAACCGGCGCTGGCAAGACCACAATTACAAACTTAATCAACCGTTTCTACGATATTCCGGATGGAAAGATTCGTTATGACGGTATTAATATCAATAAGATCAAGAAACACGATCTGAGACATTCTCTCGGTATCGTATTACAGGATGTAAATTTATTTACCGGAACTGTGATGGAAAATATCCGTTATGGTCGACTGGTTGCAACGGATGAAGACTGTATTGAAGCAGCAAAGCTTGCCAATGCACACAGCTTTATCGAGCGACTGCCAGAAGGCTATAACACCATGCTTACCGGTAATGGAGCCAACCTTTCCCAGGGACAGAGACAGCTCTTATCCATCGCCCGCGCAGCAGTTGCCAACCATCCGGTTATGATCTTAGACGAAGCGACATCCTCCATCGATACCCGTACCGAAGCGCTGGTTTCTGAAGGTATGGATAACCTGATGGAAGGAAGAACTGTATTCGTCATTGCCCACAGACTCTCCACCGTTCGAAACAGTGACTGCATTATGGTACTTGACCATGGACACATCATCGAGCGCGGTACCCACGATGAGCTGATCGCCAAGAAGGGCACCTACTATCAGCTTTATACCGGAGCCTTCGAGTGGGATTAATATTAAATTAGAATAATTGTAAACAGGGTGTAAAATCTTTGGATTTTGCACCCTGTTTTCATTGAACAAATGCTTTTATAAATCCTTTTTGATTGCGAATGTCTATATAAAATGCTATAATTCAATAATAGGGCGTAGTGCGCTCTAATGGGTGGGTGAAACTTTCAAAAGGAGAAAACAATGAAAGAAAATCGCAAAGTAGTGAAAATGTTATTCTTAATATCACAGCTTGGTATTACGATGCTGACATCTATTTTTCTGTGTATGTTTATTGGACTTTTCCTGGATGGAAGATTTGGTACCCATTTTTTTATTCCTTTCTTACTAATTGGGATTGGTGGAGGCTTTAAGGGCATCTACAACCTGATCGTAAGAGCGAATGATGAGGAGTCTGGCGATGATGAAAGAGAAACTAAGTGAACTTAATGAGACACTGCTGGATCTGATCATCGGCATATTGATCTACAATGTGCTGATTGGGGTGATAGGAATGATCATTAAGAGAAGCCTGTTCTACCTGTTAGGGGTGACAGGAGGCACAGTTTTGGCAGTGATCATGGTATTTATCATGCTCTACTTCATTGACGGTGCTCTGGACATGGATCCGAAGTCGGCGAATGCATATATGTTAAAGGGACAGATGATTCGGTATGGAATTATGGGAGCTTCTTCAATTATTGCAATCAAAGTCCACTTTTACACCTTTGCCGGTGGAATTCTTGCATTATTAGGAATAAAGGCTGCGGCCCATATGCAGCCATTTGTGAATAAATATATCACAAAAAAAATAACAATACCTGACGAGTAGTCAGGGGCAAATAAGCGAATCTTTCGCAGAAAGGAAGGAGATGCTATGGGAATGTTTATGACCAATATGATGGCAGGCTCAGGCATGATGCTGGCAGATGCTGATTTTACTGCCCATTATCTGATGCCAATCAATTTGTTTGGTCAGACGGTGTACTTCACTACAACACATGTATGTACATGCATTGTGTTAATTGCAATTCTTGCTATGGCGCTTTTTGCAAGACATGCAGTTTTGAAGGAAGACTATGAAGTGCCGAATAATGTTCAGAATGTCGTTGAGATGTTGATCGAATTTTTGAATGGCGTTGTAGAGAATAACATGGGACGCCATGCGAAATCATTCTCCAACTATATCATGACATTGATGATCTTTATCTTCATAGCCAACACATCCGGCTTATTTGGACTTAGACCACCTACCGCTGATTACGGTACCACACTGGCTCTGGCTTTGATTTCATTTGTACTGATTCAGTTCAGTGCATTTAAGACAAGTGGATTCGGAGCATTGACAGATCTGGCAAAGCCAATCCCAATCTTACTGCCGATCAACATCATCGGAGAGATTTCAACACCACTTTCAATGTCTCTTCGTTTGTTTGGTAACGTTGTATCCGGTACAGTAATGCTTGGTTTATGGTATGGTCTGCTTCCAGTATTCGTGAAGCTGGGAATTCCGGCTTTCTTGCATGCTTACTTTGATTTGTTCTCCGGAGCAATTCAGACATACGTATTTGCAATGTTAACTATGGTTTATATTACAGACAAGCGTGACGCTTAATCAATTTTTAGGAGGAAAATTACTATGGGTAATATCACAAATGAAGGCTTAGTATTAATGGGATCTGCTATCGGTGCTGGTCTCGCTGTTATCGCTGGTATCGGACCTGGTATTGGTCAGGGTATCGCTGCTGGTTATGGTGCATCTGCTGTAGGACGTAACCCAGGTGCTCGTGGTGAAATCATGTCCACAATGTTACTTGGTCAGGCCGTTGCCGCAACAACAGGTCTTTACGGATTAGTAGTTGCTCTGATCTTACTCTTCGCTAACCCATTAATTGGTAGATTATAAGAAACAGTAAGTAGTAACCAATAATCCAAAGGAGGCCAAAGAATGGATGGTAGAATTTTTGGCTTGGATTTACAGTTAGGCTTTGACGCCGTGTTACAGGCAATTGCTGTTTTACTCTTATTCATGGCTCTTACCTACATCCTTTATGAACCGGTAAAGAAGATTTTAAAGGATCGTCAGGAAAAGATTAAGAATGAACTGGCAACAGCAGCCTCTGACATGGAAGAAGCAGCTAAATTACGAGCTGATTATGAAAATAAGTTAAAAGACATTAACAAAGAAGCGGATCAGATTCTGGCCGAAGCCCGTAAAAAAGCACTGAAGAAAGAGCAGGAAATCATTGCAGATGCACAGGATGAAGCTGCAAGAATCGTTGCTCGTGCCAATGCGGAAATTGAATTAGAAAAGAAAAAGGTAAAAGACGAAGTCAAAACAGAAATGATCGCGATTGCATCTGCTATGGCTGGAAAGTTTGTTGCAGAAACAATCGATGCTGATAAACAGGACGCTTTAATTACAGAAACATTACAGGAAATGGGTGATCAGACATGGCTAAGCTAGTTAGCAAAACATATGGCGATGCGTTGTTTGATTTAGCTTTAGAAAAGGACCAGATTTCTGTAATGAAGGAAGAAGTCCTGGCAGTAAAACAAATTTTCGATGAAAATGATGAATTATTAAAATTGCTCAACCACCCAAAAATCATGGGTGAAGAAAAGGTAAAGATTATCGAGAACATTTTCAAAGGTAAGGTCAGCGATGATATGACAGGATTCTTAGTAATCGTTGTATCCAAAGGCCGTTACAATGATATCCCTGATATCTTTGCTTACATCGAAAAACGCATCAAGGAATATGAAAATATTGGCGTTGCAAGTGTTGCTTCCCCAATGGAATTAACCGATGCGCAGAAGAAAGCAATCGAAAAACGTCTGCTTGAAACTACAAAGTATGAATCAATTGAAGTAGAATACTCCATTGAACCAGACTTGATCGGTGGATTGGTAATTCGTATCGAAGACCGTGTAATGGATAGCAGCATAAAGACAAAGCTTGAAAGTATGACAAAAGCTTTGAATCAGATTCAGTTAAGCTAAAAGGAGGTGCAAAAAAGTTCCATGAATTTAAGACCAGAAGAAATCAGTTCTGTAATTAAAGAACAGATTAAAAATTATTCTACAAAATTAGAAACTTCTGATGTTGGAACTGTCATTCAGGTAGCGGATGGTATTGCACGTATTCATGGTTTGGAAAGTGCTATGCAGGGTGAATTATTAGCATTCCCTGGCGACGTATATGGCATGATCTTAAACTTAGAAGAAGATAATGTTGGTGCAGTATTATTAGGTGATAATAAAAACATTAATGAAGGTGACATCGTAAAGACAACAGGACGAGTAGTAGAAGTACCAGTTGGTGATGCGATGACAGGACGTGTTGTTAACGCATTAGGTCAGCCAATCGATGGCAAAGGCCCAATCGAAACAACAAAAACAAGACCAATTGAACGAGTAGCATCCGGTGTTATTTCCCGTAAAGCCGTAGATACTCCTCTTCAGACAGGTATCAAAGCGATCGACGCAATGGTTCCAATCGGACGTGGACAGCGAGAATTAATCATCGGTGACCGTCAGACAGGTAAAACAGCCATCGCAATCGATACAATCATTAACCAGAAGGGTCAGGGTGTTCACTGTATTTACGTTGCAATCGGACAGAAAGCATCTACAGTTGCAAACATCGTTAAGACTTTAGAAGAATATGGCGCTATGGATTACACAACAATCGTTGCATCCACAGCCAGTGAATTAGCTCCATTACAGTATATCGCTCCATACTCCGGTTGTGCGATTGGTGAAGAATGGATGGAAAATGGGGAAGACGTATTAGTTATCTATGATGACTTAAGTAAGCATGCTACTGCTTATCGTACCCTTTCCTTATTACTTCGTCGTCCACCAGGACGTGAAGCTTACCCTGGTGATGTATTCTACTTACATTCCAGATTATTAGAACGTGCAGCAAGACTTTCCGACAAATTAGGCGGCGGTTCCTTAACTGCATTACCAATTATTGAAACACAGGCAGGTGACGTATCTGCATACATCCCTACAAACGTTATTTCCATCACAGACGGACAGATCTACCTTGAAACAGAGATGTTCAACTCCGGTTTCCGTCCAGCGATCAACGCTGGTTTATCCGTATCCCGAGTAGGTGGTTCCGCTCAGATCAAAGCGATGAAGAAGATCGCAGGTCCTATCCGTACAGACTTAGCTCAGTACCGTGAACTTGCTTCCTTCGCTCAGTTCGGTTCCGAGCTTGACGATGATACAAAAGAACGTTTAGCACAGGGTGAACGTATCCGTGAAATGTTAAAACAGCCACAGTATCAGCCAATGCCAGTAGAAAAGCAGGTTGTTACCATCTACGCTGCTACTAAGAAATATCTCTTAGATATTGAAGTTTCCCAGGTACTTGACTTTGAAAAGGGATTATTAGAATTCGTAGATACAAAGTATCCTGAAATCTATACAGCAATCCGTGAAACAAAAGTGATTTCTGACGAAACAGAAAACACATTAATCAAAGCGATCAAGGAATTCAAACAGGAATTTGCTAAATAAGAAGGGGTGACACGACATGCCGTCTATGATCGATATCAAAAGACGAAAAGCGAGCGTTACGAGTACTCAGCAGATTACCAAAGCGATGAAGCTTGTATCCACAGTTAAGCTTCAGAAAGCTCGAGGAAGAGCTGAGCAGTCAAAACCTTATTTCGACAAAATGTACGCTACTGTGACATCTATTCTGAAAAAATCCGGCAACCTGAACCACCCTTATCTTACAGATAACGGTTCTACTAAGAAAGCGGTTATTATTGTATCTTCCAACCGTGGACTTGCCGGCGGCTACAACTCCAACGTAGCAAAATTGCTGACTGAAAGTGATTTAAAGGTGGAAGATCTTGAAATTTACGGTGTAGGAAAGAAAGCAATTGAAACATTAGACCGTAAAGGCTATAACATTGTGAAGGAATGCCATGATATGATCGAAGAACCAAACTATGGGGATGCGATGAACCTTGGCAAAGAAATTCTTGCACGTTTTGCAGCAGGTGAAATCGGCGAGATTTACCTTGCTTACACACAGTTCAAGAACACCGTTGTACACGTTCCAACTTTAGTAAAATTACTTCCAGTGGAATTTGATGAAACAGCAGTCGAAGAAAATACAGAAGATACAAAGACTCCAATGAACTATGAACCAGAAGCTGAAGAATCCTTAGATATGATCATTCCTAAGTATGTGTGCAGTTTAATCTACGGTGCATTTGTTGAAGCCCATGCCAGTGAAAATGGTGCCAGAATGCAGGCTATGGATTCTGCTACAAGTAACGCAGAAGAACTGATCGAAAAACTGACTCTTCAGTATAACCGTGCACGTCAGGGGTCTATTACTCAGGAATTAACCGAAATCATCTCCGGTGCCGAAGCACTGAACTAAGATGGTTTCAGACACAAGGAGGTAAAAATGGCAGAACAAAATATCGGGAAAATTACCCAGATTATCGGGGCCGTTTTAGATATTAAATTCAGCGAAGGTAAGCTTCCTGAAATTAATGATGCCATCCGCATTAAGACACAGGATGGGAATCTGACTGTCGAAGTTGCTCAGCATTTAGGTGACGACACAGTTAGATGTATCGCGATGGGTCCTACAGATGGACTTGTTCGTGGTACTGATGCAGTTGCTACAGGCGCTCCAATCAGTGTTCCTGTAGGCGAAGCTACCTTAGGACGTATCTTTAACGTTTTAGGGGAACCAATTGATGAAAAACCTGCTCCAGAAGGTGTAGATTACATGCCAATCCACAGAAAGGCTCCTACATTCGAAGAACAGGCAACAGATACAGAAGTATTAGAAACAGGTATCAAAGTCGTTGACTTACTTTGTCCTTACCAGAAGGGTGGTAAGATCGGTTTATTCGGCGGTGCCGGTGTAGGTAAAACCGTATTAATTCAGGAATTAATCCGTAACATCGCTACAGAACATGGTGGATATTCCGTATTTACAGGTGTAGGTGAACGTACTCGTGAAGGTAATGACCTTTACTACGAAATGACAGATTCCGGCGTTATCGAAAAGACAGCCATGGTATTCGGTCAGATGAACGAACCACCTGGAGCTCGTATGAGAGTAGGTCTTACAGGTCTTACAATCGCTGAAAACTTCCGTGACCAGGGTGGTAAGGACGTGTTATTATTCATTGATAACATCTTCCGTTTCACACAGGCTGGTTCCGAAGTATCCGCTCTGTTAGGACGTGTACCATCAGCCGTAGGTTATCAGCCAACATTACAGACAGAAATGGGTGCTTTACAGGAACGTATCACATCTACAAAGAACGGTTCCATCACATCCGTACAGGCTGTATATGTACCTGCCGATGACTTAACTGACCCTGCTCCAGCAACAACATTTGCTCACTTAGATGCAACAACCGTACTTTCCCGTGGTATTTCTGAACAGGGTATTTACCCAGCGGTAGACCCACTTGAATCCACATCCCGTATCTTAGATCCACGTATCGTTGGAGAAGAACATTATCAGGTTGCTCGAGGCGTACAGGAAATCTTACAGAGCTACAAAGAATTACAGGATATCATCGCAATCTTAGGTATGGATGAATTATCTGAAGACCAGAAATTAGTAGTTGCTCGTGCAAGAAAGATCCAGAGATTCTTATCCCAGTCCTTCTTCGTAGCAGAACAGTTTACTGGTAACCCAGGTAGATACGTACCACTGAATGAAACAATCCGTGGTTTCAAGGAAATCCTTGAAGGTAAACACGATATGATTCCAGAAGGTATGTTCTTATACGCTGGTTCTATTGATGAAGTAGTAGAACGCTACAACAATAAGTAGGTGAAATCATGGCAGAGAAACAGTTTAAACTGGAAATCATCTCTCCTGACCGCTTATTCTATGATGGAGCTGCTACAATGGTGGAATACCGCACCACAGAAGGTGAAGTTGGTGTTTACGCAGACCATGTAGCAATGACACAGATTATTGCTCCTGGCAAACTTACCATTACAGAAGCCGATGGCACAAAGAAAGAAGCTGCTTTAATCTCCGGATTCGTTGAAATTCTTGGAGACAAGATTACAATTCTTGCAGAAACCGTAGAATGGCCGGAAGATATTGACAAAGACCGTGCTGAAGCTGCGAAAAAACGTGCAGAAGACCGTCTTGCAAAGAAAGACAGCGGCTCAATCGATGTTGCCAGAGCAGAGCTGGCGCTTCAGAGAGCGTTGATTCGATTATCATTCTAAAACAATATATTTACAATAAAAAGGAGTCTCACCGAGAGGTGGGACTCCTTTTTGCTGCTTTTTATGGCATTATTTCTTGATTTTCATAGAAGATTTGTATCCGGTTTTCTTGCTAAAGAGCTTCTTGTAAGCTTTTAACTTCTTGGAAGGAACCTTGATGACTGCCTTCTTATGGATACCCTTGATCGCTTCCTTGCCAACAGATTTGATGGTGGAGGATTTGATTGTAATCTTCTTCAGCTTGGACTGTCCCTTTAAGGATTTTGCGCTGATGGCAGTTACCTTGTAGGACTTTCCGTTTAATTTCACAGTTGCCGGGATTGTCACAGATGTGATCTTCTTCTTGGATTTCATGCCGGCAAATGTAACGGTACGTTTTTTAGAGGTTGTGCTGGTTACCTTGTATTTCGCACCTTTTACGGTATATGTTTTACCCTTTTTGATGGTTGGTCCGGTAACCTTCACTTTACAGATTACTAAGTCTTCTGTGTAGGTGTTGTAGATACCAATGATTGCATTCCCCGGAGCTACTGCATGAACGACACCGCTGCTTGTTACAGTTACCACATTCTGATTTGTGGAAATCCAGTTGAGATCGCCAGACATTACATTCTTATATACCTTTGGTGTGATCTTCTGGTATTCCCCTGTCTTCATTGTGAGGGAAGTTTTGTCAACCTTGAACTCGGATGGCCATTCCAAGTCTTCATAATCAATGACATGTACCTTGCATTTGGCTGTAACGCCATTGGATAACTTGGCTGTAATGGTTGCAGTTCCTAATTTTTCAAATGTTTCCATCAAACCGTCATCGATATTAACAATGGAAGGATCGGAGCTTGTCCATGTTACTTCGTCTTCTAATGCGTCAAATGGGGTGATGGTATATTCTAAGCTGAAGTAATCTTCCGGTTCAACATAGAGTTCGTTTGTTTCAAAGTAGAGATTCTTTGCATGGGTAACTTTGGAATCTTTTACATATTTTGCGATGTATGTAGCATCTTCAAATACATAGTCATACTGATTGATGAGATAGTCGTCCTCTTCGGAATACCATCCAATGAAGGTGTATCCCTTCTTGGCAGCTGGTGCTTCCGGTAAAGGACCGAAGATGTCGCCACGCATGATGGTTCTGGTATCAATGGTTTTGCCGTTGGCAACGAAGGAAATCTTGCAAGGAACTGGAATCAGTGTATTGATATTTTCATCTACCCAGTCTGTACGTTTGTGAATCCAGGTCTTTAATCGTTCTACTTCCTGTGCATAGGTAAGAGGTTCGCCCTGCTCAAAGTCCATTGCACCGTTCTTTTCGAAATCATAGAACTGGGATACGCGAAGCTGCTCTGCGTACTGATCTAAGATACCGCCGTCCTTTGATACTTCTGTGAGGGCTTCCTTGTATGCAGACCAGTTGTCTGTGACAGCTTTTGCAAAGTCAGGATCTAAGAATAATTTCTGGAACCATGTGGAATTGACATGATCGAATCCTTCATGGGAATCATCTTCACTGGAATCAGGGTTCCAGGACATCCATGCTACAAAGTCGAAATCCCAGAGTGGACCCCAGTATAACTTGCCACCACGCTTTTTATAGAGGTAAGTACTTGTGGAGATAAAGCCATCACCGTTTCTGGAGATCTCCTGCATGAGCCAGTATTTGGCTGCAGAATCAACATCCATCAAATCTTTGTAGGAAACGCCGTCTTCGTTCTTGAAATCCTTGCCGTAGATGGCATTTTCCACGTTCTGTACATAGTTTGAGATATAATTGTACTGCGCATCGTTGGTATAACCTTCGAAGTCAGGACTTTCTATTAAGAATTCGTTGCCTTCTGCTGTGGAGAAGGAAAGCTTTGTCTCACCGCCGTATGGTTCCATGGAGAGCAGGTAACCACCGCTGATGGTTTCGTCGTCTGTTGCCTGTTTTGTTACGTCATCAGCTGCCAGATCATCGATTTCAACACGGCTTTCGCCAACACGAATCTGTTCGGAGAGATAGTAGCTTCCCAGATAATCGCCGTTCATGACAACGTCGACAAATACGGACTGAGGAGTGAATTCCATACCGAGCTTCTGTCCCATCCAGTAAGTCATCTTATTTCTTAAAAATGTATTGTCAAAACGGTTGGCAAGTAATACCCAGTGCTTGTTCTTGCCCATACCGAAGAGATCTGCCTTCTTGGAGAGCTTGATCTTATAAGGTCGCTTGTCTACCATCCATGTAGAGTTGCCGCGGCCACGGATGTATTCCATCTCATAGGTTGCTGTCTCCTGACTGCCATATTCTCCAACGTAGGAGTCTGGAACCTGAACAGTCATGTTACCGTAGCATTCGGTTTCGTGTTCGTCGTCCCCGTTCATTGCTGCGATGGAGCCTTCTGCTTCATCGATGTCAAGATAAACAACCGGAATAGAGGACTGTACAAATTCTAAGGAGCGAAGAAGGACAGCCTGTTTGGAGTCGGTAGCGGACTTGAGCTTGATGGTAACCTGGTGGCTTCCTGTGATGTGCTGATCATTGACATCCACGGTAAGATTGCCTTTATAAGTCCAGGTGTCTTCTTTTTTGGCTTTTTTCAGTGGAATGGATGCAACCGGTGTTTCTGCATCGTCTAAATAGATTTCAGCATTCACGGTGCATCGTTTCTGAGCGAGGGCATCGATGGTGATTCTTCCCACTTGACTCTGATCAAAGTCAAATGCATCTGCAAACTTGATTACAGTTGAGGAAATCGCCTTCTGCTTGCCGGTCAATAAGATTCCCTGCTCATTTTCAGAAATTACAGCGTCTCCGCTGATTTCGATCTTTCCATCTTTGTAGAGGGATGGAATGGATTTATTCTGATAATCAGCAGAAATACCATTGGTGTAGTCTACGGTAGAATCTTCTGATGGGTAAAGTGCTCCACCATATGCAGATACGTCCATTGGACAAATACACATTGCGGCTATGAGTATTAAGCAAAGGAGTCTCTGCATGGATTTTTTCAATTTTTGCATAAAAATACCTCCTGTTTGTTTTGCTTCTTTTATTATAGAACAAACAGGAGATTTAGGTTTTAACGTCTGGTTAACAGAATATGAACTTTGTTTTAATTATTATTATTTGTGTAATAATTCTGGTTGTAGTCGTCAATGATGCCAGGAATCTGGGATGGGTGTTCGATGATCTTGTATGGGGAGAAGGCTGCAAGCTCTTCATATTCACGAAAACCCCATAATACACCGATGGTGATCATGCCGGCAGCAATACCGGTCTTCATATCTGTGTTGGTGTCACCCACATATAAGCATTCTTCCGGTTTTACACCGAAAAGTTCTGCTAAGCGCAGTGCCCCGCTTGGGTCTGGTTTCTTTGGAACACCATCAATCTGTCCTGCTGTTTCATCAAAGTATTCCGGCCCGAAGAAGACTTCAATATTCTTGATGGCCTGTTCGTTCGGTTTGTTGGAGAAGCAGGCGATTTTTAAGTTTCGGGCACGAAGCTCCTTTAACATATCCATGATGCCATCATAAGGGACTACTCCCTTCATGCTGTTTTCGGCAAAAAACTGGATGTAATTCTGGCAGGTCTTGTCATAGTGCAGATCAAAATCCGGGTCCTTTAAATAGGTAAGGGCGCGTCTGATCTGATTGTAATAGCCGTCGCCAACCATCCACTTGAATTCATCCCTTGGGATTTCTCCAAGTCCATAGCCTCTGGTGACTGCATTGGTGCAGTAGGAGAGGGCATCCAATGTATCTAATAATGTTCCGTCCAAGTCAAATATACATGCTTTGATCATGTGTTTTCCTTCTTTCTTTTTTCGATAAACTGTGTAATAATATTTTAGCTTAAATGAGCCATTTGTAAAAGATGATATTTCAGGATATTTGTGCTATACTTGTTATAACTATGCATACATCACAATTTTTATAGATTTTTATAGATAAGGAAACAAAAGATGAGTATTTTATCCATTTTGACACAAATCAGAGAGTTTATGATGATCGCTGCACCGGCATCTGCAGCAGTCACTCTGATCTGCACGATTATACATAAATTTATACGAAAAAAAGAGATGCCGCTGTGGAAAATATTAACGGGATTTCTGCTGGTCATGACAGTGCTGTTCATTGGCTACCTGACCTTCTTTACCAGAACGGAAGCCTATGGTCAGTATGACCTCCACCCATTCCGTTCCTATAGAGAAGCATGGAATTCCTTCTCCATTCGGAACTGGCAGCTGGTAATCTTCAATATTCTGGTATTTTCGCCACTGGGCTTCCTGCTTCCGGTAACATTTGACGGAATGAGGAAGGGATATCGGACGACGATTCTTGGATGCCTCTTCTCCGTGGGAATCGAGGCAGGACAGTATGCGACAAAGCTTGGCCTGTGTGAGCTTGACGACCTGATTAACAATACCATGGGCGTCATCCTGGGCTACTGTGTGTTCCGCATCTTATTCACATTTTTTGATGATAAGCGCTTTAAACTGATCAAATTCCTGCTGGCACTTATACCGATTGGTATCATCGTGGGTGGATTTGGCTTTATCTATTATACCTATGAGACACAGCCATTTGGCAACCTTCCAATTCAGTACACCTATCAGGTGAATACCTTACATACCGATTACCGGGTGGCTGATGACGTGACATTCGATGTGGAGAGCAAGGAGGGCAATGTCTACATTCCAAAGGCATTTAATTCCGGACAGGCAAGATCCTTCGGGGTCAACCAGTTAAACCGTATGAATATTGCTGGCAAGGATCATGTAACAGTGGCGGAACCATATGTATTCGTACGACGTGGCAATTATGAAGTGACCGTGAATATGTATGACCGATGCTATACCTTCCGCTGTGTGGATCCGGAACATGTGACAAACCATGAAAATGGCAAGGGAGACATGGGTATTGCCAATGTCAAGAGTAAGCTCACTGATTATGAAATTGAGATTCCGAAGAAGGCAGTACTTACTAAACCGGAGGAGGGAGAGTACCTCTGGACCATTGAACGAACTGAAGAAACGACCGAAGGTCTTTCCGGATATATGAAGTGCCTCACAACGGTAACGGGAGAAATCTACGAGATTGATTACCGCATGATGGCATTTGACCGAAGTGTACCTGTGAAGATGATCTCTGAACAGGATGCGGCAAATCTGTTAAGGAACGGATATTTTTATTGGGATACCCATGAGGTGGATATCCTCACGCTGAAGGTGACAGGGGTTGAACTGACTTATTCCCAGGACAGCAAGGGATATTATCAGCCGGTCTATCTGTTCCACTGTGTGATCAATGGGGAAAACCGTGACTTGGTAATCCCGGCATGTCCGCAGAAGGATCTGACACGCGTTGCAATAGATCAAGTAAAGGAGATGTTACATCGATGATTTTTGATACACATGCCCATTATGATGACAGGGCGTTTGACGAAGACAGAGAGAGTTTGTTGGACTCCATGAATGAGAATGGAATTGGAAGAATCGTCAATATTTCTTCCGATTTAGCAAGTATTGGCAAAACTGTGAATCTGACAAAACAGTATGATTTTATCTATGGCGCCGTGGGCATCCATCCAAGCGACTGCGGAGAACTTACAAAAAATCAGATCGACTATATCCGAACCATGAGCAGAGAAGATAAGATTCTTGCCATCGGCGAGATTGGTCTTGATTACTACTGGGATAACGTGCCAAGGGACGTACAGAAATGGTGGTTTGAGGCCCAGATGGAGGTAGCAAGGGAAGAGAAGCTTCCAGTTGTCATCCACAGCCGTGATGCAGCCAAGGATACGGTGGATATGATGCAGGCGCTGTGTGCTTCAGAAATCGGCGGTGTGGTTCACTGTTATTCCTATTCTGTAGAGCTGGCAAAGACATTTCTCGATATGGGATTTTATATCGGGATCGGCGGCGTGGTAACCTTCAAAAACTCCAAAAAGCTGAAGGAAGTGGCAAAATATGTGCCCCTTGACCGCATCGTATTAGAAACCGACTGCCCATACTTATCACCAGTGCCATTCCGTGGCAAGAGAAACTCCAGTCAGAACCTGCCATACGTGGTGACAGAAATCGCCTCCTTAAAGGGCATCTCTGAAGAGGAACTGGTGAAAGCAACCTACGAAAACGCATGTAGATTATATAGAATGGAACAATAATGATGAATGAAAAATTAAGCAATCCTCAGAAAACCATTGAGGTAATTCAGAAATATGATTTCGCATTTCAGAAGAAATTCGGACAGAACTTCTTAATCGATGCCCATGTTCTCGACAAGATCATTGAGGCAGCAGATGTGGGTCCGGATGATTTTGTCATCGAGATCGGCCCTGGAATCGGAACCCTCACCCAGTATCTGGCAGAGAATGCCCGCGAGGTGGCTGCCATCGAGATCGATACCAACTTAATTCCGATCCTTCAGGACACGTTATCCGCCTATGACAACATCACCATCATCAATGAAGATGTGCTGAAGGTGGATATCGCAGCTCTTGCCCAGGAAAAGAACGGAGGCAAGCCGGTGAAAGTTGTGGCGAACCTTCCATATTATATTACAACACCGATCATCATGGGTTTATTCGAAGCACATGTGCCGGTGGAGAGCATCACCGTTATGGTGCAGAAGGAAGTGGCAGACCGCATGCAGGTTGGCCCTGGCACCAAGGATTACGGCGCACTGTCCTTAGCCGTTCAGTATTATGCCGAACCTTACATCGTGGCAAATGTACCGCCCAACTGTTTCATGCCTCGGCCAAAAGTTGGTTCTGCAGTCATTCGCCTGACCAAGCATAAAGAAATGCCTGTCACCGTAAAGGATGAAAAATTCATGTTCAAGGTGATCCGCGCGGCATTTAACCAGAGACGTAAGACCCTTCAGAACGGATTGAACAACAGCCAGGAACTGAATGTGAATAAGGCAGATGTGGTTGCAGCCCTTGAACAGATGGGAGTATCTCCAACCATTCGAGGAGAGAAGCTTACCTTAGCCCAGTTTGCAACCTTAAGTGATTTGCTGATGCCATAAAGGATATGGAGGAACGACATGAATATTTTGATCATACTAATAATTGTGTGTATTGTTCTCACAATTTTATATATTCTTGCAATTAAACCGAATACAACCCGCCGCGATTTGTTAGAGCCGGTGGAGGTCAATCCGGTTGCACATAGAGGTATATTTAACAACAAGGGAGACGCACCGGAGAACTCTCTCCTTGCTTATCAGCGTGCAGTGGAGTACGGCGTCCCATTCGAATGTGATGTGCATCTGACCAAAGACGGCAAGCTTGCCATGCTCCATGACCCAAACCTAAAGCGCATGTGTGGCGTGGATGTACCGATGAATCAGCTTACTTATGATGAAATCAAGCAGTATCCGCTGAAGGAATCCGATCAGGTCATCCCACTCCTTGACGATGTACTGGAGATGGTTCACGGACAGGTGCCAATCGTCCTTGAGATTAAGCCACACGGCAATTATAAGGAAACAGTGGTGAAGGTGGCAGAACGCATGGATCAGTACGAAGGCTTCTGGGTATTAGAAACCTTCCACCCATGGATCCTACGCTGGTTCCGCATCAACCGTCCACAGATTCTTCGAGGACAGCTGGCAACGGATATGTTCCGTAACCACCTTGGCAAGAATCTCATTGAGAAGATCGTTGTCACAACTTTAGTGACCAACTTTTTAACCAAACCAGACTTTATTTCATATAACTATAAATATAGAAGAAACATCTTCTACCGCGTATTCCGCAAGCTGTACCGCTGTGGAAATGCAGGCTGGACCTTCCGAAGCAGAAAGGAAGTCCGCAAATACGGCAAACGATTTGATACCATCATCTTTGACCGTTTTATCCCAAAAGAATTAGAGGCGAGAAGAGCAAATGTGGAGCACACTGGGGATCGATAAGACAACTGACGAAGCAGCCATCAAGACTGCATACCATGAAAAGTTAATATATGCCAATCCGGAGGAACACCCGGAGGAGTTTAAACAGCTTCGAACTGCTTATGAGGAAGCCTGCGCCTGGGCACAGAAGGCCAAGAAGGAGAAGGGCCCCTTAGAGCAGTGGGTGTATGACATGGAAGAGCTCTATGACAACTTCTATTATCGTATCGATGAGGATGAGTGGGACGAAATATTCGACAATGAGGTCTGCACCGATCTGGATACGGAAGAGGATGCCAGAGAGGCTATGGTCACATTCCTCATGAACCACTATCTGGTGCCACGATTCGTGTGGAAACGCATGTGGGATACCTTTGATTTTGATGAAAACAGGGAGCATATTGCAGAGAAGATCTCCCCTGATTTTGTAACCTATATCGAACACCGCGCCACCCATGACGACTATTTTGATTTTGACCTTTTTGAGGGACCAGTGAACGCGGATTATGATGCATTTATCCGGGATGCAACCATGTTGAAGCTTCATATTGAAGAAGGAGACATAGAGAAGGCAGTATCCTGCGCAGAACGGGTAAGAGAAAGCGAGATTACTCATCCATATGCCAAGCTCGAGCTTGCCAGACTCTCCCATGTCCAGGGGGGAGATGACTGGAAAGAGCTGATTGCAGAGCTTGAGGATGAATTATATGACAATGCATACCTCTCCGATTTCATTGGAGAGATGAAGATGGAAGAAGGCGACTTTTTGGGTGCCCTTCCATATCTGAAAACTGCCTTTGAGGCAGGAACCGACTATATTCCGATCGCAAGACATTATGTGAAGACACTTTATGAGACGGGCAACTATGAAGAAGGCAAATCCATCTGCCTGGATATGTTGGAAGAGAAGGTTCCAGACGATTACATTTGCGACGTGTTGATGGAAATCAATGAGGAACTCATTAAGCTCTGGATTGATAAACCGGAGAAAAAGATGGATATGTGCTGGTGTTATTATCAGAACCAGCGCTTTGAAGACTGCCGTGCCCTGCTTCGCACCATGAAACCGGAGGGAGAATGGGAGTTTGACTACTACAACATTCTGGCCCGTGTCCTTTTGGAGACGAAGGAATATGAACTCGGTTATGAAATGACCAAAATCTGGATTCGAAATATCGAACAGTTAAAGGGTGATGAGAAGGATTATAGCCGAAAGAGCCGACGCTACGGCTACGCCCATTTTATCGCATCCATGTTCTGCTTAGAGCTTGATCTGGAGGAGAAATGTGATGAATATTTAAATCGTGCCATTGAGCTTGATCATGAACAGATGGATCTCTTCATGTACCGTGAGCGACGAATGGACACATTTTTGGAAAAACACCGCTATGAAGACTGTATCCGCGAGGCCAATCTGTGTCTGGAAATCAGTGAATTCTTCTTCCCGGCCTATGTATACCGACAGGAAGCCAACTACGGTCTCTACCGTGTACAGCAGGTCATCGACGACTTCCATCGCTGCCGGGAGCTGGCGCCAAATCAGGGCAAGCCTTATGTAACACTGGTTCGCCTGATGATGGAACTCAATGCGGTCAATGAACTGGAACAGATTTTCCTTATGGCTGAGGAGAATGGGGTGGATGATCCGGAACTGGATTTTTATGCCCTGGATTATCAGCGACATAAGGTGAAGAATCCGCAGGAGCTGAAAATTCTGGCAGAAGAGATGGAAGAACTCCTTCACAAGCTTCCGGAGAAGAAGGCGGAGATTGATTACCGTCTGGCCCTTGTCTATGACAGTCTCCGACAGTTTGATAAGGAAGAGAATCTCATCACAAATACTAAAAAGTCCTTACACTATGCCAAAGAGGCGGTGAAGCTGGACAACCGTGTGCCACAGCATCACTGGCTACTGGCAGATATATATCAGGGACAGGGAGAATATGAGAAGGCTATTCATTGTTATGAACGTGTGGTGGAGCTTGATTCAACCATGGCAGATGCCTATATTGATATGGGCAATGCTTATTTGAAATTAGAGGAAACCATGAAGGCCATCGATGTCTATGAGCGGGCAGTAGTATTAGCCCCTGGTCATGAGTTTATCCATAACACCCTGATGAACCAGTATTTGAACCTCTTCTCCAAGACAAGGGAAGAAGAATACTATGAAAAGGCAGTCAGACATGCTGACAAACAGCTTGAGAACTGCAAGAATGCCTATTATTTACGAGAACGTGCCTACGTGTTCATTGAAAATGGGGAATACGACCGTGCCCTGCCGGATATGATCGAGTCCTATCAGTTAGAACCGGAGGATCTCTATGCCTTAAGCAGTATGGGATACATCCACCGCCTGCTTGGAAACTATAAGGAGGCCATCCGCTACTATAAGCTGGCAGAGCCCCACGCAGAGACTGAGCAGCAGAAATACGGCATGTACCACTGGTGGGCACCAATTTATACAAGAAACCGTGAGTATGGCAAGGCCAACGAATGCCTGAAGAAATGTCTGAAGATCGATCCTGATGCTGCAGACATTTATGAAGAGATGGGCGAAAATTATATGAGGATGGAGCAGTATGAAAAGGCCATCCGCTGCTATGAGAAAGCCATCGAATTAGATCATCACGCAAAACCATTTGTCATGATGGACCTGGCCAGAGCCTACCATTACAATAAAAACCCGATCAAATGTCGTCGCACCTTAAAGCAGGTGGAACTTCAGTACGGCGAGGATGCCAAAATCCTGTCCAAGATTGGAGAATTCTATCTGGAGGAGAAGGATGATCCGAAAAAAGCCTACCGATACTACTACCATGCCTGCGATGAGACGGTGGCAGAACCATACATCCGCCTGGTGGAGGTCTATGCAAAGCTTGGCAAGCAGCCAGACGCCGTGAAGATGTGCCGTCTCGCCGAGAAGGTCATCGCCCGACTTTACGGCTCCATCGATGGCTACGTGCGCAAAAAAGAAAGACAGAAATATGTCTATTATAACCTGGCGCTGATGTATTATTATGGCGGCAACCGGGAGCATTTCTTCTATTATATAGAGGAGATGCGCAAGTTTTCCATGTGTTACTTCTGTACCCATGGATTCTGCTATGAAGAGAAGCTGTTGGAAATCATGGTCGCAGCGGACGAAGGCAGATATCAGGATGGAGAAGCCCTTCTGAAGGAGATTTTCCAGGAGGATTCATCCATTGGACAGGCGATTTGCCTGAAAAACAGGATAGAAAAGGAAAAAAGTAAAAATTCATGATTATAGGAATAGATTTAGGAACAACCAATTCTCTGGCGGCATATTTTACCGATGAGGGACCAAAGATCATCCCAAACCGTCTTGGAAAGAATATGACTCCATCGGTGGTTTCCATCGATGAGAATGAGCAGATCTACGTGGGGGATACGGCGAAGGAACGCCAGATTCTCTACCCGGAAAGCTCCGCCAGCGTATTCAAACGAAATATTGGAAGTAATAAGGAGTATACACTGGGAACAAAGAAATTCACAGCAGAAGAACTGTCCTCCTTTGTCCTTCGCAGCCTGAAGGAGGATGCAGAAAGCTACCTTGGCGAGGAAGTGACAGAGGCAGTCATCAGTGTGCCGGCCTACTTCAATGAGGCGAGAAGAAAAGCGACAAAGCGTGCCGGGGAGCTGGCAGGGCTTAAGGTAGAGCGTATCATCAGCGAACCGACGGCAGCAGCCATCGCCTTCGGCCTCTACCAGAAGAACAAGAATACCAAATTTCTCGTCTTTGACCTGGGAGGCGGAACCTTCGATGTCTCCATTCTGGAGCTTTTTCACAATATTTTGGAAGTGCGCGCCGTTGCAGGCGACAATTACCTGGGCGGGGAAGATTTTACCCGCATATTAGAAGAGTTATTTATCAAAGATACCGGACTTGTGGAGGAGGACTTAGATGGCAGAGCTCGCTCCATGATCCGCAAACAGGCAGAACAGTGCAAGCTTGCATTCGCCACAGAGAATGGCTATACCATGAAGGTTACCATTGACGGCGAAGTATATTCTGCCCCAATGACCATTGGAAGATTCGAAAAACGATGCGAACCCCTTCTTGCACGCATCAAAAAGCCAGTGAAGAAATCTCTGGCCGATGCCAAGATCAAGGTTTCCGATATCGACGAGGTGGTATTGGTTGGCGGCGGTACCAGACTTCGACTGATCCGCAAATATGTGGCGAAGCTATTCAAGAAGATGCCGAACACCTCCGTCCATCCGGATGAAGCAGTGGCCCTTGGTGCAGCAATCCAGGCTGCCATGAAGGAACGAAAGGAAGCAATCCGTGAAGTCATCCTGACGGATGTATGTCCATTTACCCTCGGAACAGAGGTTGCCATCTCCCGTGGGGAGGACAAATACGAAGCCGGACATTTTGCACCGATCATTGAGCGTAATACCACGATCCCGGCAAGCAGAACGGAGACATTCCATACGATCCGCGATCACCAGACCCGCTTAGAAATCCACGTGCTCCAGGGAGAAAGCAGATTCGCAGACAATAATGTGTCTCTGGGAACCTTAGAGATCGAAGTGCCAGACAACTTAGCAGGCGCTGAGAGCGTGGATGTGACCTACACCTACGATGTGAATTCCCTGTTGGAGGTTGAGGTAAAGGTTGTTTCCACCGGGGAAATGAAGCGCATGATCATCAAGAATCAGGAGCTTGACATGACCGACGAGGAAATCGAAGCCCGCATGAAAGAGCTGGCTTATTTAAAGATCCACCCAAGAGATCAGGAAGAGAACAAGCTTCTCCTGCTCCGTGGCGAGCGTATGTATGAGGAAAATACCGGCGAGGTACGACTTCAGATCGAATATGAGCTCCGCGAGTTTGAGAGAGTGTTAAATATAAGAGATGAGATCGCCATCGCAGATGCCAGAAAGACATTGCGAGAGGTTTTAGATGAGCTGGATGATGTGTGGTAGAGGGAAGTTTGAAGTAAAAGGTGTGATGACTGGATGTTAGAATAGCAATGTTATTAAAAAGTCATAGAAATGTCATAGCTATTCAAAGGCGGCTACTGTATAATAGAAGTATCAGACAAGGTGAAAATACCATATAAGGAGGAATGAAGATGAAACAATACATTAAGAAGCTTTCCATGGTGCTGGTTCTGATGGTATTTGCTGTAATCGTAGCGATGACAGTGCCAACAGAAGCAAAGGCAGCATATAAGAGCAGTCCATATGGCAAAGTAATCAAGTGCGGCAGCTATTATATCAAGCGTAATAAGACTGGTATCTATAAAAGTAAGAAAAAAACCAGTGGATTTAAGTTAGTAGTAAAAGCGGCAACATCCAAAATTAAAGATAATGGAAGTTATGCATATGGCTTTACATCCGACGGAACTACCATCTACTATGCAGTGAATGATGATAAAACAAACAAAGGGATCATCTACAGCATCAAGGCAACCGGTAAGAGCAAGAAGACTGTCTACAAAGCAAAACATCAGGTGAATGTATATTATTCATATGGTGGAAAGATTGTATATAAATCCGATGTAATCGGTGATAAAAATTTTGCATGGGATTACATGTATTGCCTGAATCCAAAATCAACAGCAAAAACAAAATATAAAAATATGTGCTACAGCGGGGATAGTTCTTATGATAGCCACGATGTGATGTCATGGATATTCATTAAAGAATTTACAGGCAAATATGCAGTGATTTTGACACAGAATGAAGAAGGCTGGAATGATATCTGTCTTTGGGATATTGACAAAATGAAAGAAAATTATGTAGGAGCTTCTGAGTGGGGATTCCCTGATAAAATCAATAATCTCTACTATATTAAAGATGGATACTTCTATTATATTTATCAATGGGAAGACTATGATATTGGCGCTTGTGTAGTGAAACATAAGATTGGTTCTGACAAAGAAACAAAAGTGACAAAAGAATACAAAGGATGGGGTGTTTCCCTGAAACCTGGTCAGCTGATCTATGAAAATTTAAAAGGCAAAAAATGCACCGTTAAATTTTAGGGCGTAGTACAATACAACAATGAACGCATACAGCAAAAACCGGCTCAACGAGCCGGTTTTTCTTTATGTCCGAAACTAATATGCTTCCTCACACAACATCCTAAATTCCTTATAAATACTAACAATTTCCCTTGACATCCCTTGACATTTAAGATAAAATAGTAATCTGTATCATAATGGCTTATAATGCCTTACGATGCGTGTAATTAGACAACAATATTTCATTTACGAGGGGTGAAACGTCGATGGAAAAAAACAGAATTCGTCCAGTGAAATCCGGAACAAAGAATCGAGTAAGTTACGCTAGACAGCACGACGTCTTAGATGTACCTAATCTGATCGAAATTCAGAAGGACTCTTACCAGTGGTTCTTAGACGAAGGATTAACAGAAGTTTTTGAAGATATTTCTCCGATTGAAGACTACAATGGTCTTTTAAGCTTAGAATTTGTAAGCTTTGAATTATGTACTGATGAAACAAAGTACACAATCGAAGAGTGTAAAGAAAGAGATGCAACATATGCAGCTCCTTTAAAGGTGAGAGTAAGATTATATAATAAGGAAGAAGATGAGATCAAGCAGCATGACATTTTCATGGGTGATCTTCCTCTGATGACTGAGACAGGTACTTTCGTAATTAACGGTGCAGAACGAGTAATCGTATCCCAGTTAGTACGTTCTCCAGGTATCTACTATGTAATCGGTCATGATAAAATCGGTAAGGAATTATATTCCTGTACTGTAATCCCAAACCGTGGTGCATGGTTAGAATATGAAACAGACTCTAACGATGTATTCCATGTACGTGTAGACAGAACACGTAAAGTACCTATCACAGTATTAATTCGTTCCTTAGGTGTAGGTACTGATGCTGAAATCAAAGAATTATTCGGTGAAGAACCTAAGATTTTAGCTTCCCTTGAAAAGGACCCATCTGATAACTATCAGGATGGCTTACTTGAATTATATAAGAAGATTCGTCCAGGCGAACCATTATCTGTAGACAGTGCAGAAAGCCTGATCAACGCAATGTTCTTTGATCCAAGAAGATATGACCTTGCAAAAGTAGGTCGTTACAAATTTAATAAGAAACTCGCATTAGCTAATCGAGTAACAGGATTTGAATTAGCTGAAGATGTAGTGGATATGAGCACAGGCGAAATCATCGCAGAAGCTGGTACAACACTCACAAGAGAAATCGCTACACAGATTCAGAACGCAGCAGTTCCATCCATCTTTGTTCAGACAGAAGACCGTGTGGTTAAAGTATTATCCAACATGGCAGTTGATCTGAGCGCATACGTAGATTTCGATCCAAAAGAAATTGGAATCTCTGAAAACGTTTACTACCCTGTACTTGAAAAATTATTAGAAGAATATAGTGAAGTCGACGTAGAAGAATTAAAAGAAGCTCTCAAGAAGAACGCTTCTGAATTAGTTCCTAAGCATATTACAAAGGAAGATATCTTTGCTTCCATCAACTACAATATGCACTTAGAATACCAGGTTGGTCATGTAGACGATATCGACCACTTAGGTAACCGTCGTATCAGAGCGGTTGGTGAATTATTACAGAACCAGTACCGCATCGGTTTATCCAGATTAGAAAGAGTTGTTCGTGAAAGAATGACAACTCAGGACGTAGAAACAATCACTCCACAGTCCTTAATCAACATTAAACCAGTAACAGCAGCAGTGAAGGAATTCTTCGGAAGTTCTCAGTTATCTCAGTTCATGGACCACAACAACCCATTATCTGAATTAACACATAAGAGACGTTTATCCGCATTAGGACCTGGTGGTTTATCCAGAGACCGTGCCGGATTCGAAGTTCGAGACGTACACTACTCCCATTACGGAAGAATGTGTCCAATCGAAACACCTGAAGGTCCTAACATCGGTCTGATCAACTCCCTTGCTACTTACGCAAGAATCAACGAATATGGTTTCATTGAAGCTCCATACCGTGAAGTTGACAAATCTGACCCTGCTAATCCACGCGTAACAGACAACGTTCGCTACATGACAGCAGATGAAGAAGATAACTACATCGTAGCTCAGGCGAACGAACCATTAGATGAAGATGGATATTTCATCCACTCTTCCGTATCTGGTCGTTTCCGCGAAGAAACAACTGAATTCCCAAAATCCAGAATCGATTTCATGGACGTATCTCCTAAGATGGTATTCTCCGTTGCTACATCCATGATTCCTTTCCTTGAAAATGACGATGCGAACCGTGCCCTCATGGGATCCAACATGCAGCGTCAGGCAGTTCCACTTCTTCGTACAGATGCTCCAGTAGTCGGAACAGGTATGGAATCCAAGGCAGCATTTGACTCTGGTGTATGTATCGTAGCGAAGAATGATGGTGTGGTTGAACGTTCCACAAGTAAAGAAATCATCGTTCGCAGAGAAGACGGCGAAAAAGACGTATACAACGTAATCAAGTTCGCTCGTTCCAACCAGGGTAACTGTATGAACCAGAGACCAATCGTTAACGTTGGCGATGTTGTTAAGAAAGATGACATCTTAGCTGACGGTGCTTCCACAAGCAACGGTGAAATGGCTCTTGGTAAGAACCCACTCATCGGTTTCATGACATGGGAAGGTTACAACTACGAAGATGCTGTATTATTAAGTGAACGTCTTGTTCAGGATGACGTTTACACATCTGTTCATATCGAAGAATATGAAGCAGAAGCAAGAGATACAAAGCTTGGCCAGGAAGAAATCACAAGAGATCTTGCAGGCTTAAGCGAAGATGTATTAAAAGACTTAGATGAAAGTGGTATCATCCGTATCGGTGCAGAAGTACGTGCCGGTGATATCTTAATTGGTAAAGTAACTCCTAAGGGAGAGACAGAACTGACTGCTGAAGAAAGATTACTTCGTGCAATCTTCGGTGAAAAAGCACGTGAAGTTCGTGATACATCCCTTCGTGTACCACACGGTGCATACGGAGTTGTTATGGATACTAAGGTATTCACAAGAGAAAATGGCGATGAACTTCCTCCAGGAGTGAACAAATCTGTACGTGTTTACATCGCACAGAAGAGAAAGATCTCCGTAGGGGATAAGATGGCTGGTCGTCATGGTAACAAGGGTGTAATTTCCCGTATCTTACCAGTAGAAGACATGCCATTCTTACCAAACGGCCGTCCTCTTGATATCGTATTAAACCCATTAGGCGTACCTTCCCGAATGAATATCGGTCAGGTCCTCGAAATTCATTTATCATTAGCTTCCCAGGTATTAGGTTTCAAGGTAGCTACACCAGTCTTCAATGGTGCCAAGGAAAATGACATCATGGAAACTCTTGAAATGGCAAATGATTACGCGAACAAGACATGGGAAGAATTCGTTGAAATCTGGGGTGACCAGGTGAACGACGAAGTATTAGATTACTTATATGAAAACAGAGCCCACAGAGCTGAATGGAAGGGCGTTCCAATCGACAGAACTGGTAAAGTTCAGCTTCGTGATGGTAGAACAGGTGAAGAATTCGATAACCCAGTAACAATCGGTTTCATGCATTACCTGAAGCTCCACCACTTAGTAGACGATAAGATCCATGCTCGTTCCACTGGTCCTTACTCCTTAGTAACTCAGCAGCCATTAGGTGGTAAAGCTCAGTTCGGTGGACAGCGTTTCGGTGAAATGGAAGTTTGGGCGTTAGAAGCATATGGTGCTTCCTACACCTTACAGGAAATCCTTACAGTTAAGTCCGATGACGTTGTTGGTCGAGTTAAGACATATGAAGCAATCATCAAGGGTGATAATATCCCTGAACCAGGTATTCCAGAAGCATTCAAGGTAATGTTAAAGGAATTCCAGTCCTTAGCATTAGACGTAAGAGTCTTAAAGGACGATCAGACAGAAATTACTCTTCCAGAAAGCATCGATTATTCCGGAGAAGTGTCCAATAGAGATGACATGAAGGAAATGATCGAAGGCGATTCCAAGATGACTCAGTATGAAGATGACGAAGCACTTGGAAGCATGGGATACAAAGCAGGAAACTATGAAGACGGAGACGATACTTCTCTTATGTAATGAAGAAGTGTTTCCAATAATAGATGATAGATAGGAAGGAGCAGCCTGATGTCTGAAATGAATCAAATTATTGATCAGCCAATGAACTTTGATGCAATTAAGATCGGGTTAGCTTCTCCTGAAAAGATCCGTGAATGGTCTAGAGGAGAAGTTACAAAACCTGAAACAATTAACTATAGAACCCTGAAACCAGAAAAAGACGGTTTATTCTGCGAAAAAATCTTTGGACCAAGCAAAGACTGGGAATGTTATTGTGGTAAGTACAAAAAAGTACGCTACAAAGGTGTAGTCTGCGACCGTTGTGGAGTAGAAGTAACAAAGGCAAATGTTCGTCGTGAACGTATGGGTCATATCGAACTTGCTGCACCAGTTTCCCACATCTGGTACTTCAAGGGAATCCCTTCCCGTATGGGATTAATCTTAGACATTTCTCCAAGAACTTTAGAACAGGTACTCTATTTCGCTTCTTATATCGTATTAGATCCAGGCGAAACAGATTTACTTTACAAACAGGTTTTAAGAGAACATGAATATCATGAAGCATGCGAAAAATACGGAATGTCCGCATTTACCGTAGGCATGGGTGCAGAAGCTGTAAAACAGTTACTGCAGGAAATCGACTTAGAAGCAGAATCTAAGGAATTAAAGGATGGCTTAAAAACAGCTACTGGCCAGAAACGTGCAAGAATCATCAAACGTCTTGAAGTTGTAGAAGCTTTCAGAGGCTCTGACAACAAACCAGAATGGATGATCTTAGACGCAGTACCAGTAATCCCACCAGATATTCGTCCAATGGTACAGTTAGATGGTGGCCGTTTCGCAACATCCGACTTAAACGATTTATATAGAAGAATCATTAACCGTAACAACCGTTTAAAGAGACTTCTTGAACTCGGCGCACCTGATATTATCGTACGTAACGAAAAGAGAATGCTTCAGGAAGCTGTTGACGCCTTAATCGACAATGGTCGTAGAGGACGTCCTGTAACAGGTCCTGGTAACCGTGCATTAAAATCTCTTTCCGATATGTTAAAGGGTAAACAGGGACGTTTCCGTCAGAACTTACTTGGTAAACGAGTTGACTACTCCGGACGTTCTGTAATCGTAGTAGGTCCAGACTTAAAGATTTACCAGTGTGGTTTACCAAAAGAAATGGCAATCGAATTATTCAAGCCATTCGTAATGAAAGAATTACTCGCTCAGAAATTAGCGCATAACATTAAATCTGCTAAGAAGATGGTGGAAAAATTAGATCCACAGGTTTGGGATGTCTTAGAAGAAGTAATTAAAGAACATCCGGTTATGTTAAACCGTGCTCCTACACTTCACAGATTAGGTATCCAGGCATTTGAACCAATCTTAGTAGAAGGTAAGGCAATCCGTCTTCACCCATTAGTATGTACTGCTTACAACGCCGACTTCGACGGTGACCAGATGGCTGTACATTTACCATTAACAGTAGAAGCTCAGGCAGAATGTCGTTTCTTACTGTTATCCCCTAACAACCTGTTAAAACCATCTGATGGTGGTGTAGTAGCCGTTCCTTCCCAGGATATGGTACTTGGAACATACTACATGACAATGCACAAACCAGGTGACAAGGGCGAAGGCAAGTTCTTCAAATCCGTTAATGAAGCATTCCTTGCTTACGAAAACAAAGAAATCACTCTTCATGCTCGTATCAAAGTAAGAAGACATGGTTTCGACCCAGAAGGCAATGCCATCACTCGTACAATTGAAAGTACTATGGGACGTCTCTTATTCAACGAAATCATCTTACAGGATTTAGGTTTTGTAGATCGTGAAGATCCAGAAAACTACTTAAAACCAGAAATCGATTTCCAGGTTGGTAAGAAACAGTTAAAGAAGATTCTTGACAAATGTATCAATATCCATGGTGCTACAAAGACAGCTGAAATGTTAGATGACATCAAAGCGATCGGTTACAAGTTCTCCACTCGTGGTGCTTTAACTGTATCCGTATCTGACATGACAGTACCACCTGAAAAACCTCAGATCTTAGCAGATGCTGAAAAGAGAGTTGAAACAATCACTAAGAAGTTCCGCCGTGGTATGTTAACAGAAGAAGAACGTTACAAAGCGGTAGTTAAGACATGGTTCGAAGCCGATGACCTTCTTACAAAGAAACTTCTTACAGGATTAGATACATACAACAACATCTTCATGATGGCTGACTCCGGTGCCCGTGGTTCCAACCAGCAGATCAAACAGCTTGCTGGTATGCGAGGACTGATGGCCGATACATCCGGACGTACAATCGAATTACCAATCAAATCCAATTTCCGTGAAGGTCTTGACGTACTGGAATACTTCATTTCCGCTCATGGTGCTCGTAAAGGTCTTTCCGATACAGCGTTACGTACAGCCGACTCTGGTTACTTAACTCGTCGTCTGGTAGACGTATCTCAGGATCTGATCATTCGTGAAATCGACTGTACACCTAAGGGAGAAGAAATCCCAGGAATGTATGTAGAAGCATTTATGGATGGACAGGAAGTCATCGAAAGCTTAGAAGAACGTCTTACAGGACGTACAGCAGCTGAAACAATCGTTGATCCAGTAAATGGAGATATCATTGTAAAAGCAAACCACATGATCACACCAAAACGTGCAGCTAAAGTTTGCGCAGCAGGATACACAAGAGTTAAGATCAGAACAATGCTTACATGTGAATCTACAGTTGGTGCATGTGCGAAGTGTTACGGTGCGAACCTTGCAACAGGTCAGGCTGTTCAGGTTGGTGAAGCAGTTGGTATCATCGCTGCTCAGTCCATCGGTGAACCTGGTACACAGTTAACCATGCGTACATTCCATGCTGGTGGTGTAGCCGGTGACGATATCACACAGGGTCTTCCTCGAGTAGAAGAATTATTCGAAGCTCGTAAACCTAAGGGTCTTGCAATCATTGCAGAATTCGGTGGTACTGTAGAAATCAGAGATACAAAGAAAAAACGTGAAGTTGTAATCACAGATAAAGAAACAGGCGAAACAAAAGCTTACTTAATCCCTTACGGATCCCGTATCAAAGTACAGGATGGTCAGGTATTAGAAGCTGGTGATGAATTAACAGAAGGTTCCGTAAACCCACATGATATCTTACGTATCAAAGGTAAGAGAGCCGTTCAGGATTACATGATCAGCGAAGTACAGCGTGTTTACCGTCTTCAGGGTGTAGATATCAATGATAAGCACGTCGAAGTAATTGTTCGTCAGATGCTTAAGAAGATCCGCATCGAAGAAAACGGCGATACTGATTACTTACCAGGCACACTTGTGAATGTTCTTGAATTCAGAAACAAAAACAAAGAACTTGTTGCTGAAGGCAAAGAACCTGCAACAGGCGAACAGGTAATGTTAGGTATCACAAAAGCTTCCTTAGCAACAGACTCCTTCTTATCTGCAGCATCCTTCCAGGAAACAACAAAAGTTCTTACAGATGCAGCAATCAAAGGTAAGATCGACCCATTAGTAGGTCTTAAGGAGAATGTACTTCTCGGTAAGTTAATTCCAGCTGGTACTGGTATGAAGACATACCGCAACGTAAAACTTTCTACAGACGAAGAATTAAATACAATCTTCGACGAAGTAGATGTTGAATTCGATGAAGAATTCAGCGAAGAAGGCATGGAAGAAATTATTATAGAATAATGATTTGATCAGTTTTGGCGCTGCCACATATGTGGCAGCGCTTTTTTTAATATATAGGAAATTGCTATTATAGCCCCAGAGAGTGTATAATTATAGAGAAATAAAAAATTGCATGACAAAAGAGCGAAGGTGTTGAGTTCGCCATGACGTTGTCCTATGAAGTTTTTTGTTTTTTTGGTGTATCGC
>JAZLGR010000026.1:0-208484 GCA_045616445.1 Candidatus Fimousia sp.
ATCACAATTTAGGAACCACTGGCTAAACCTGTATTCCCTCCGGAATCTCACGGATGATATACTCGACATCCTCCAGCCATCCATATTCATTTCGTATTCGTCTTCTGGAGACATAGCCATGGTGTTCCAGTTCCTTAATTGTTGTTCGCACAGCATCTACTCCATCTTTACTCAAAGTTGCCAGGCCCTTCATGTTATAATTCCAGTCCGGCGGCAAACCCAGCATCACAGAGAGTAATCCCTTGGCTTTCAATGACAGCTTTTGATCCTTCAGATGATAATTACTCATCACTGTATAATTTTTATTTTTCTCTACTCTAAAAACTTCTGACATATATAATTTCCTCCTCTAAAATAAAAATGCAGACACTATACATGCCTGCACTCTCTAAACAACTATGTTACTTTAAATATTTCTTTGCCCATCCGGCCAGCAGCTTCTCTATAAGCTCCACCTGCTGCACCGGAGTGAAACCTTTCGGGAAATACTTCTGTATTCTCTCCATTGGAATTTTGACTTGCTCTCTCTGATTTGGCTTTATCTCTTCCAGAATCGAACAAATATCATCCATCGTAAGTCCTTTCTGCTGACTGATCCGTTTCATTCGATTCGCCTGTGACAGGGATGGAATACTCTGTTCCAGATCCATGATGGCATGCAATTCATACTGCTCATTCTCTCTCAAAAAAGACAGTTCCACAGCAGATGTCAGTGCCAGCTTTCCTTCATCCACCATAAGAAGAATCTGTGGTATCAGATAGGTCAGTCGAATATATCGTTTGATCTGATTTACATTCTCTCCTACCATTTTTGCCAACAATTCATTACTTCTACTGGGTGTTAATTCTTTTACACCCTGATTTTCATTATACTTCGGTTCAACTTGAGCCGAAGTCATCATATTCTTCTTTCCCTGATGTTTCATCGCTTCAAGCCGCATCTTATAAGCAAATGCCTTTTCACTTGGCTTAATGTGCTCTCTGTGAAGATTGCTGTCTGTCATAGCTATGATCGCCTGATCATCATCCATATCTCTGATGATTGCTGGCACTTCACTGAGTCCTGCCATTTCCGCAGCCATCTTTCGTCTGTGTCCGGATACGATCTCGAATCGGTAGTTTTCATCCTTAACAGGTCGAATCAATAGCGGCACCAGAATCCCTTCTGTTTGAATACTTTCTACCAGTTCCAGCATCGCAGCATCCTTTTCCACATGATATGGGTGGTTTGAAAATGCCCTCATTGCACTAATTCTTACCATTCCACCCTCTACACCCGATTCGTAACTACGAGATGAACACATCGACTTATTTCCAGCCATTTTTCTTTCCTCCGATCTGTACTTTGACAACAAAAATGCGCCTGCTTCTAAATGGTCCCCAAAACCTTAGAAAACAAGCGCTTTTTCGCATTTCTTTATTCAGTTTTCGAAGAATTTCATCTTATCTCTGATGTATTCACTCATACGATATGCAGAACCACTGACACGTCCACACTGTCGATGACCTCCTTTTTGCGCCCCTTCTTAGTAACGGAGTCAAATCTCCAAAACCGTGAAAAGTGCTTAAAACAAAGGATTTCTACATATTCTTCTTCTCGTTTCGATGTAGTAAACATACAGTCTCCACATGAGCGGTATGGCCGAACTGATCCACAACACTGACCTTCTCCACCTGATAGCCCTTTTCGCCAAGGATCTTCACATCTCTTGCAAGAGTTGCAGGGTCGCAGCTGACATAGACGATCTTCTTCGGTGCCATGGTGACCATGGTTTCTAAACAGACGATGTCGCAGCCCTTTCTTGGTGGGTCGACTACAATGACTTCTGCGTAGACACCGTTCTTTTTATATTCTCGTGGAAGGACTTCTTCTGCCTTTCCAACAAAAAATTCTGTATTTTCAAAGCCATTTAATGCTGCATTGTGTTTTGCATCTTCGATGGCCTGTGGCACGATCTCGACGCCATATACCTTCTTTGCTTTTTGTGCAAGGAATAAGGAGATAGTTCCGATACCGCAGTATAAATCCCACACGATTTCATCCCCGTGAAGGTCTGCATATTCCAATGCTTTTCCATAGAGCACTTCGGTCTGGCGTGGATTTACCTGATAGAAGGATAGTGGAGAAATCTGATATTTAACATTGCCGATGTAATCAGTGATATATGTTTCTCCCCAAATCGGCACCACGCGGTCTCCTAAAATACGATTTGTCTTTTCTTTATTAATGTTTAATGTAATGCTGGTCATGCCTTCGATGGCAGTCAATGCTTCCACCAGTTCAGTAATATTCGGTAAGGACTTCTTACCTCCATTGATGATCAGGCACACCATAATCTGGCCAGTCTGAAAGCCCACACGAGTGAGAACATGGCGAAGGACTCCGCTATGATTTTTCTCGTCATAGGATTTCACATGATTTTTCCGTGCATAATCCATGACAATTTCAAGGATCTGTTCGTTGACCTCTGCCTGAATGTAGCAATGGGTATTCTCAATAATGGAATGGGTTCTTCCGGCATAAAATCCGGTGATGAGCTTTCCATCTTTATTCACACCAACCGGGAACTGGGCCTTATTGCGGTAATAATACGGATGCTCCATACCATAGATTGGCTCCATCTTCTCTTCGATTCCTACAAGTCCGCCGATTCTCTCCAAGCAGTTCTTCACCTTATCAAACTTCCAGGCAAGCTGTCTTTCATAGGAGAGATGCTGCAGACTGCATCCACCGCACTTGGCCGCCACTGGGCACACCGGCTCCACGCGGTCCACACCCTTCGTCACGATGCGTTCAATTCTTGCATAGCCATAATTCTTCTTAAGCTTCATGACTTTCGCTTCCACCACATCGCCGATGACTGCACCATTAATAAAGAAGGTAAAGCCATCCACGCGGCCAATCCCTTCCCCGGAGCTTCCCAAGTCTGTAATTTCAATTGTAATTGTCTGATTTTTCTTAAATTCCATGAATATTCTACTTTCTAATCCAAAAGAATATGGCATCCCTTATTATTTACCGGAGGTTGGTCGGATGTTGCTCTCAAATACACGCTGGAATCCTAACCATTCACTGTCTGAACTCTTAGGTTCCTGCTTTAATGCTTCCTTGAAAGACTGAATCTTGGCATCAGTATTATCTGCCATTGCAAGGGCAACTGCTTCGATCAATGCAGGCTTCTTCGGTGAACCAAATTCTAATTCACCGTGATGGGCAAGAATCAGATGTTTTACTTCATTGGCAAGCTTTACTGGAAATCCTGGAATCTCTCTCATGTAGCGGTCTAACTTGATGGCTCCCATGACAATGTGTCCTACTAACTGTCCTTCATCGGTATAATCATTCTGTGGGAATTCGGATAATTCTCCAACCTTTCCGATGTCATGGAACAGTGCGCACATAACCAGTAAATCTCTGTTTAATTCCGGATACTGGGTGCAGTAGAATTCACACATCTTGGCAACTGACACAGAGTGTTCTAATAGTCCGCCCATAAATCCATGATGGACAGACTTCGCTGCAGAGTGCTTCACGAATTCCTTAGCAAATGCTTTGTCCTCGAAAAATACCTTCTCTGCCAGCTGACGCATATAGATATTCTCTGTTTTCTTGATCATCTCTGTCAGATCCTTCCAGAGAAGCTTCACATCCTTGTCTGTACAAGGCATATAATCTTCTGGATAGTATTCTCCTTCATCCGCCTTACGCACTCTTCGGATATTCAACTGGTTGGAACCCTGAAATACTGTAATCTGGCCATCTACACGGATATAATCCATGGATTCAAAGTGTCCGATTCCATTATTCAAATCCCAGATCTTAGCATCTACGGTACCTGTTTTATCCTGTAATAAGCAGGCATAGTAAGTTTTTCCTGCTTTGGTCTTTAAAATCTGTTTCTGCTTGCAGAGGTAAACATCAGATATCATATCCCCTTCACGCATTTCATTAATATATCTCATAAAGTCTCCTATTCTAAGCCAATTCCTTGAGGCATCTTTATCCTATCATATCTCTATGTCCAGACTTGCGGACATACAACACCTATTTTAGCTCATACACACGTATTTTACAATTATTTTTATGTATGCTAAAATAACTTTATGTATGCCATTTCAGGCACAGAAAGGACGAAAGACATGAACGAACGTGCATTACGCATTTTAGAATACAACAAAATTATCGATCAGCTGACAACTCATGCGTCCTCTGAGATGGGAAAGGACGTATGTAAGCATCTGGTTCCTTCCACAGATTTAGCAGAAATTATGCTTGCACAGGAACAGACCAAAGATGCCTTAAGCCGTATCTACCGTTTCGGAAGCATCTCATTTGCGGGGCTTAAGAATATCACAGCTTCCTTAAAGCGTCTTGAGGTCCAGGCATCCCTAAGCTCCGGCGAGCTTTTAGATGTGGCTAGAATTCTGGAAATCGTAGATAATGCCAAGCAATACAGCGACAGGGAAGACATTGACGACGGATATGACTCCCTTGATGGCATGTTCAATGAACTGATTTCCATGACTGCCCTTCTGCTCGACATCAGAAGATGTATCATTGCTGTGGATGAGATCAGTGACGAGGCTTCCTCCGCGTTAAAGCAGATTCGCCGCAACATCAAGGCAACCAATAATAAGGTGCATTCCCAGTTAGCTTCCATCGTCAACTCCCAATCCAATAAGAGCTTACTTCAGGACAGCATCATTACTATGAGAAATGGCCGTTACTGTATCCCGGTGAAAGCCGGACACAGAAGCAGCTTTCCTGGTATGATCCACGATCAGTCCTCCTCCGGTAACACCTTATTTATCGAACCGATGGCTGTTGTTCAGCTGAATAACCAGTTGAAGGAATTAGAGCTTCAGGAACATGCAGAAATTGAGCGTGTACTTGCTGCACTCTCTGAACAGGTCGCATTCGAAGCCGAAGACCTTGCTTATAACATCGACATTTTGAAAAAGCTTGACTTCATCTTTGCCAAAGCCAAGTTTGCCCGTTCCTATGACGGAAGCGAACCACTCTTTAACAGCGAAGGTATCATTGAAATCAAGCAGGGGCGCCATCCGCTTCTGGATAAGAAGAAGGTTGTTCCAATTAATCTGACGCTGGGGGATACATTTGACATGCTCATCGTCACCGGACCAAACACCGGTGGTAAGACTGTCTCCTTAAAAACTGTGGGATTATTCTCCCTCATGGGACAGGCCGGGCTGCACATTCCTGCATTCCAGGGTTCCCGCCTGACAATTTTTGATGAAATTTACGCAGATATCGGGGATGAACAGAGTATCGAACAGAACCTGTCCACTTTCTCCTCCCATATGACCAACATTGTCCACATTGTCGACAATGCAACGCCGAACAGCTTAGTATTGCTCGATGAGCTTTGTGGCGGAACAGACCCAATCGAAGGGGCTGCCCTTGCCATCTCCATTCTGTCCAACTTACTGGGACGCGGTATCAAGACAATGGCAACCACCCACTACAGTGAGCTTAAGATGTTTGCACTGTCCACTCCTGGCATTGAAAATGCTTCCTGTGAGTTTGACGTTGAGACCTTAAGCCCAACCTATCGACTTTTGGTCGGTGTTCCTGGGAAGAGTAATGCATTTGCCATCTCACAGAAGCTTGGACTTGACAGCACCATCATCGCATCTGCCAACTCCCAGATTGACGAATCTGTTCAGGATTTTGAATCCCTGCTGGCAGACTTGGAAAAGAGCAAGCGCAAGATTGAGGAGGAACAGGAACGAATCTATGAATATAAGAAAGAGATCGAACAGTTAAAGACAAATCTCAAGCAGAAACAGGATGACGTGAAGGAAAAACGGGCACAGATTCTTGCGGATGCAAGAGAAGAAGCTTACTTAATCATCACGGAAGCCAAGGAAGTGGCAGACGAAACCATTAAAAAGTACAACAGTTGGAGCAAGCATCCGGAACAGAACAATACCAAGCGCATGGAAAAAAGACGTTCCGACCTTCGCAAGCGTATGTCAGATTTGGAGAAGGACATGGCCTACAAGGGCAAACAGGGTTCCGGCAAGCATCGTAAGGAAGATTTCTCCATCGGCGATGAGGTTTTTGTTACAACCTTAAACTTAAAGGGCGAGGTTGTATCCCTGCCAAATGCCAAGGGTGATTTATATGTTCAGATGGGTATGATGAGATCACTTGTTAATATCAAGAATCTTGAGATCACCAAGAGCATGAATGAACAGAAGAAAGAATTGCAGAGAGAAACCACCAAGAAGAATCGTCCAAAGCGTGGCAATACAGGCAAAACAGCAATCAACAAATCTGCAACCATATCTCCAGAGATCAATCTCCTTGGTCTGACAGTAGACGAAGGTATTGCCAAGTTAGAGAAGTACTTGGATGATGCATATCTTGCCAACCTGCCTCAGGTTCGTGTCGTACACGGCAAGGGCACTGGCGCACTGCGAAAGGGCATCCAGCAGTATCTGCGCAAGAATCCTTATGTGAGCAAATTCAAACAGGCAGAATTTGGCGAAGGGGATCTGGGCGTTACCATCGTATATCTGTAATAGGATAATTTGAATATTTTAATTTTATATATTTGAACAAAAAAAGAGCACATGGAAACCATGTGCTCTTTTTCATATAAAACACTAATAAGAAAAAACGGGCATACCCTAAAAGCATTTGTTTATATTACACACACTTTTTGGATACGTAGCATATATGCTATGCATTCATTGTATTATATGCATATTCATTTGTCAATTATATATACAATGCATATTTTCATACCTATCTATAGATATTATGCATAGGTTACCACTCGTAGCGATGGAGCTGACCTTCCATCTGGAAGTTCTCAAAGTTTTGCTGACGCAGCGCTTCGTAGGTAACAATCGCCACAGAATTGGATAAATTCAGGGAACGAATATCATCTAACATCGGAATACGGATACAGGTGTCCTTGTTCTCTAACAGGATTTCTTCCGGAATACCTGCACTTTCCTTTCCGAACATGATATAACATCCATCTTCATATGTGACGTCAGTATATGTCTGTTTGGATTTTGTTGTTGCCATATAGATTTTCGCGCCCGGATTCTTTGCCAGGAAATCTTCATAGTTGACATAAGTGCGGACATCTAACTTGTCCCAGTAATCGAGGCCTGCTCGCTTTACTGTCTTGTCATTGATTCGAAATCCAAGGGGTTCGATCAGATGAAGGACGGAACCTGTGGCAACGCAGGTTCTTCCAATATTACCAGTATTGGATGGCATCTCCGGTTCATGTAATACGATATGTAACATCTTATCTATTCTCTCTTAATTTTGTAATAAATCGTTCGATTCTTGTCATTGCTTCCTTCAGTTCCTGAATGGAGTATGCATAGGAGATTCGGATAAATCCTTCCCCACAATCACCAAAGGCACTTCCTGGAACAACGGCAAGCTCTTCTGCTTCCAAAAGCTGCATTGCAAAATCTTCGGAATTGATACCGAATTCCTTGATGCATGGGAATAAGTAGAAAGCACCCTTTGCTTCAAAGCAAGGAAGTCCCATACGTTCAAATGCCTTTAACAGATATCTTCTTCTCTGGTTATAGGCAGTACGCATCTCTTCCACTTCATAATCACAGTTCTTAAGCGCTTCGATTCCCGCATACTGGCTGATGGTTGGTGCAGCCATGATGGTAAACTGATGGATCTTCACCATCTGACGCATGATATCTCTTGGCGCTAATGCATAACCAAGTCTCCATCCAGTCATGGCAAATGCTTTGGAGAAGCCATTAACCACGATGGTTCTTTCCTTCATATCCGGGAATGCACCGATGCTGTAATGAGGTTTTCCATAGGTCAATTCCCCATAGATTTCATCAGAGAGAATGAGCAGATCCTTCTCTTTGATATAATCTGCGATTGGTTCTAATTCTTCTTTTGTCATGATTGCTCCGGTTGGATTGTTCGGGAAGCACATGATAACAGCCTTCGTTTTGTCTGTAACCACGCTTTCTAAATCTTCCACCGTAAGCTTAAATTCATTCTCTGCTTTTAATGGCAGAGAAACTGCTACGCCTCCTGCTAACGTAACACAAGGCAGATAAGATACGTAGCAAGGTTCTGCAACGACAACTTCGTCGCCTGGATTTAAGATTGCACGCATTGCAATATCAATGGCTTCACTACCACCAATGGTAACAATACATTCTTTTTCATGATAATGAAGATCATACTTGCGCGCGGAATAATCACAGATTGCCTGTCGAAGCTCCACAAGACCTGAATTGGATGTATAGAAGGTTCTACCACGTTCCAAAGAATAGATTGCTTCTTCACGTACCTTCCAAGGTGTGTCAAAATCCGGTTCCCCAACCCCCAAAGAGATTGCTTCCGGCATCTCACTTACAATATCAAAAAACTTACGAATACCAGATGGCGCAATCTGTACGATCTGGTCGGATAAAAATCTGCTGCTATCTCCCATTATAATGTCACCGCCATTCGTCTGTCTGCTGGTTCAGCCATAACTGTACCATGATCTTTGTATGTCTTTAATACAAAGTGTGTGGTTGTACCGATTACATCATCGATTACCGCGAGACGATTGGATGTGAAATAGGATACTTCCCTTAAAGTTTTTCCTTCTAAAATTACCATAAGGTCATAAGTACCAGACATTAAGTATACAGTTTTCACTTCCGGATAGTTGTAGATTCTTTCAGCAATCTTATCAAATCCGAAGCTTCTCTGAGGAGTCAGACGAACTTCAATCATTGCAGTTACTCTTTCATCTTCATCTAACTTATCCCAGTTGATGAGTGTGTCATAGCCACAGATGATACGGTCATTCTCCATCTCTTTGATTGTCTTTTTAACAGTTTCTAAATCTGTATCTAACATATCTGCCATATCCTGAAGATCGATACGGCTGTTTTTTTCCATTAATTTTAAAATATCTTTTCTTAATCCCATATTTTATTCTCCTTCCAGTTACATTCTATATATTTCATCCGATTTTGGTGGTTCTAAAAATCCTTCTTCCCCTTCTCTTACAATGATGCATCCATGATCAGCGGTTATTTTTCCGATGACTGTAGCCGGTATCCCTTCCTCAATCAGGATATCTGCCAGTTCCTTCCCCTGATCCGTCACGATTAGCAAACTTCCTCCTCCAAGAAGCTTGTATGGGTTCAGATCATAGAATTCACTGATTTCCACAGTCTCCTGCCTCATAGGAATGTCTTCAAGAATTACTTTTAGTCCCACCTTAGAGGCGGCAGCTAATTCCCACAGGCCTTCATAGATGCCTCCCTGATGAAGATCATGCATGGCACTGACCTGGTGTTTTGCTGCAATTTGTGCCTCTTTTATAATGAGCAGCTCCTCGTCAAACTTCGTCGCCGCATCAATAAAGTCATTACTATATCTAGATAGGAGTTCTTTTTTCCGGTCTCTGGCGATCAGAGCCGTTCCTTCCATTCCAGCATATTTGGTCAGAATCACATCCTGTCCTGGTTTTGCACCGGAAGAATGAATGACCTCTTCTTTTTTCACCTGACCAAAGGCTGTCACTGTAACAATCAACTGACTGACTGCACCAGAGCTTTCCGTATGCCCGCCCAACACATGCAGTCCTGTCTGCTCGCAGGCGAAATCAATGGACTTTACTACCTTCTTCAGTTCTTTCTCCTTCATGGACTCCGGCATGAGAATACTCATCATAAGACCCACTGGCTTGGCACCGGACGTGGCAATGTTGTTGGCTGCCAAATATACGGCACGCCTGCCGGCATCAAGACCGCCAATGACCGGATCCATGGAACAGACATAAGTATCTGTGTCTGTGTCAAATGTTCCATAATCCTGACCGAAGGCTGGTTTTTCCATCTCATCACTATGAAATTGTAACACTTTAAGTACAGATCGTTCTAAAACAGATTCTGTGATTTTCCCTGGTTTCATCGTTATCTAATATATTGATTATTTCTTTTTCTTTGCGGTTGTTTTCTTTGCTGGCTTTTTGGCTGCTGTAGTTGCTTTCTTCACAGGCTTTTTCGCTGCAGTAGTTGTCTTCGCTGGTTTTTTCACTGCTGTGGTTGCTTTGCCGGCGGTTGTTGGAATTGGTTTTCCATTCTTATCTGTTGCAGTTGCCTGATCTTTCTTATCCTTCTTATCTTTCTTCTTCATTGTACCGATACGAACAATTTCAGGAGCAGAATTGTAGGAGCTCTTGTTCACTAATGTACGTTCTGTTTCTTTGCCATCAATGTATACAATCTTGTAAAGCTCTGCAACATAACCTGTTGTTCCCTTTGTATCAATCACTGTCTTTCCGATCGGTAATGTCTTATCCTTGACCTGTTTTGTCTTTGGATGTCTAACGGAGAGTGTTCTTGATTCAAATTTTAATTCACGGTTATCTTCTCTTGTCTCTTTACCATAAATATTGAAGGTAATGGTACTTCCATTGGTAATTCCTTCAATGTAGATTGGTGTCTTAGTATTATTCTCAAATTTAAAGTCCTTGCTTGTTCCGGAAATAGCTGCATCTGCTGCTAATGGAACATAGTGTACTGTCATGGAATGATTGGAACGTTCCTTCACCTTTAATTCAGAACGAAGGACTGCATTATATAATGTAGTGGAAACCTGACAGATACCGCCGCCGTAGGTCTGTACGACCTTACCGCTTGCATAGGATGGTGCCATGGCATATCCATTGGCTGCATCCATAGGAGAGATACACTTATAAACGGATAATACTTCTCCTGGGAAGAGCATTCTTCCATTGATTAAGGAAGCGCCTCTTGCCACGTTCTTCTTTCTTCCTGGAGCACTTGTTGCATAGGAAGTAGTATATGTACCAAGTAAATCCTTCACTTCTGCCATATCTTCCGCAAGATATTCCGGTTTATCCTTTTCAATCTTTAATTTTACTGTAAAATCATCCTGATCCCAGTCAGCAGTCACTGCTCTCTGGATTTCGGAGATGGATTCTTCTTTCTTGATCTTAACGCCATAAACTTCATCGATGACTTTGAACTTGCCATTCTTTCTCTTTAAAGATGCGTTCTTTGTCTTCGCGATCAGCTTCTTCTCGTAGGTACTTAACAGTGCCTGAGCATCTTCTTCGCTGATGGTAGCTTCGATGGTAATTTCTGTCTTATTCTTCTTTGCTTTCATGATCTGGGAAAGGTTCTTAAACGGATTGCTTCCTCGTCCCACTTCATAGGCTTCCTGAACAGCCTTATCTGTCTTGATCACAAGATTCATATCTGCAAGCTCTACATCCACAGACTTTTTGCCGGAAATGATCTTCATACTATTCAACTCTTTGGTTGCAGTATACTGATTCATCATCTGGCTTGCTTCTTCTCTGTTCAGACCGCTGACATCCACGCCGTTGATATAGACGTTCTGAAGCATTCTCTCATCGCCGACTGCAGAGTGGATTGTGGACATCATAGCGCCAAAGGCAAATACCAGCACAACCACAGAAGAAATAATGACTGCTCGTACTTTCTCGTTCTTAATTAATTTCATTCTAAATACTCCTCACAAATGTACACACTCTTACTACTAAAACAGCGCTAAAAATGCTGATGACAAAGATGTCAGAATCATAGCTGCAACAAGTAAAAGAGCAACGATTGCTGTAATTTTCTGTTTCTTTTTCGGACTCATCTTTACTTCATCCTTCCATATTTTAATATTATCTTGTCAATCTCTCTGGACGCTTCTCCCATCGTCATGGTAGAAAAATCCAAAGTACTCTTTATTTTATGATATTTTAACAAATCATTCAAGTACCGCTTTTGTTTTTCTGTGGCCAAAGATACTTTCTTTGGTTTAAATTGCAGCTGCTGCGGTGCAAATGCTTTGTGATCCTCTCCAAACTGTTTCTTCATCTGCTCGAATACCACTGCGGTGGCCAGTGCATCGTGGTATGCACGGTGGGCCGCCTGATTGGTATAACCATAATAATCACACAGTGTGGACAGTTTTTTATTCTCAATCTCATTCTTCAACAGGACCTTGGCCATGGCAAATGTATCTGCCCCGCTCCGCTCAAAGGGGATCCCGAACTGCTTCATCCCCGTCTTCATAAAGCGGTAATCAAACATCACATTATGTCCAAGAAGGGGGTATCCGTCACAAAAATCTGCAAATTCCCGAAGGACATCTTCCTTCTCCCTGCCCCTGTCAACCAGTGCCTGATCGATACCGGTCAGTTCGATAATGATCGGCGACAGCTTCCGGTGGGGATTGATAATCTGATTATACTTGCCAACAATTTTGTGGTTTCTGATTTTCACTGCCCCGACTTCGATGATCTCGTCATTCGCGTCGGAAAGCCCTGTTGTTTCTATATCAAATGCCACATATTCTTTCATTATAATTACCTTTTTGTTCTGCCTCCAAAGGACTCCTCATCCTCTTCTACTTCGTATACTCTGGCGTCCCCGGTCAGTGGATTCCGATTGTGGTAGTTGAATACCGCCCACCAGCATCTGTCTTCGTAAGTATCCACATCAATTGCAAACTGCTCCACATGGGCATTGCCTGCAGATACTTTGGAATTGTATTCTTCCATCTCTGGGAAATACTTCGCCGTCGTTTCTGCCTTGAAGAATGCCGTTGCTTCCTTCTTCTCTAAGGCAAATGTCGGTGTCCATGCCGGGCGTTTCTTGATATTCTCTCTCAGATAAAGATCATACATCAACAGCTGCTCTACAATCCTGCCGTCTGCTGCCGGATACTGATCTGCCATGAACTCTCGTAACAGCTCATAGTAAAACAAGCGGGTTCGCTTCACGCCAATTCCGGTTCGCTTAAAATAGTAGATTGCCAGATCTCTAAAGAAGGTGAATGGATCTTTGGCAAATTCCATAACATAAGGAAGGGTTTTGGTGAACTGATCACTGTTATAGTAAAGTTCTACCATCTCTTCTAATTCCTTCAGTTTTAAGATCTCATCATAAGTAATCCATCTCGTATATAGGACCTCATAAGGTGCCTTATCAGTGTAGTGAATTTCATAGTCGAATCGTTTTTCATGCATATAGGATCCCTTCAATACTTTCAGGAATCCAAGCTGGAGCTGATCCGGTTTCATGAGAAAGACATCATTGAAGGACTGTTTGAAGGTTTCATAATCTTCATATGGAAGTCCCGCAATCAGATCAAGATGCTGATGAATATTCCCCAATGCCTTTACCTTGGCAACGATATCTGCCAGCTTCTCAAGATCCATCACCCTTCGGATTTCATGAATGGTTGCATCGTGGGTAGACTGCACGCCGATTTCCAACTGGATCAGACCCGGGCGCATCTTCTTAAAAATCTCGATATCTGCATCTGTCAGCAGATCCGCCGCAATTTCAAAATGAAAATTGGTGACCTGATTATCATGTTCAATGAGATAATTCCATATTTCGGTGGAATGGCTTCTTCTGCAGTTGAAGGTTCTGTCCACAAATTTTACCTGTGGAACCTTCTGATCCAGGAAAAACTGCAGCTCCTTCTTCACCAGGTCGAGGCTTCTGAAACGAACCTTCTCTCCTATGGAAGACAGGCAGTAGCTGCAGGCAAATGGACATCCTCTGGTCGTCTCATAATACAGAATCTTATTCTTGAATCGGTCCATATCGTAGTAGACGAATGGAATGTCGTCCATATCCATGGGACGTCGGGGTACATTTGCATAAATCTGGTCATCTTCACGGAAGCAGATGCCGGCAATGTCTCGAAGAGACGTAAACCGCTCACCACCATAAAACTCGCAGAGCTCCCTGAAGGTTACTTCTCCTTCGCCCTGCACCACCAGATCAATCTCCGGATGCTTTGCAAGAACGCGGTCTGCATCGTAGGAAACCTCCGGACCACCAAGCCAGATCTTCGTATCCGGCAGCACCTTCTTTAATTCTTTGGAAAGATCATAAATCATCTCCACATTCCATATATAGCAGGAAAATGCGATGATATCTGCCTTCTTCCGGTAAATCTCCTTCAGCATTTCTTCTATTCTATTGTTGATCGTATATTCTGCCAGCTCAAGCTCCACACCATGTCCGCGCCCAGAGGCCTCCAGATTATAAACAGCCAAATTGGTGTGAATGAACTTTGCGTTGACAGCACATAATAACAGCTTCATGCTTTTCATCAACTCCTGTAGTGACTATTTTTTACCATTGTAGTATACCATATTCCTTTTCTCTTTGTCGGAATATGGAAAAACTTAATTAATTTTTAAGGTCTGTGTAACAGGGGAAATTAGTTAAATATTATATTGTTGACATCTGTGATAGCAATATATATAATAATCCATGTATTAGGCAAGAGCCTCGATCCACGCTCGTTTAGGGAAAACTTAAACGGGTGTTTTTTATTTTCTAAAAACAATTATTTTAGACATGGTTTCCATGTCGGAAATGGGGGTACAGTTTATGAACAAAATTAACATCACAAACTCTGCGCTCTCTGTTGCGCAGGTAATCTTTGGTAGTGTCTTATTCGCACTCACTGTAAAAGTCTTTATGATTCCGTCTGACCTTGTTACCGCAGGCGCAACCGGTGTCGCCATGGCCCTCCACCACGTACTTGGTGGTTCCATCGCACGCTACATTCTGATTTTTAATATTGGAGCATTAATCGCCGGCCTTTTCATTATGGGCAAATCCTTTGTGGCAACAACCATACTAAGCTCGCTCGTCTATCCGGTTGCCCTGGATGTATTTGACCGAATCCTCGGGGACTGCTTCATCTTAACCGATGATATCCTGTTAAATACCATCTTCGCAGGTATCGGTGTGGGTGTCTCTCTTGGTATCGTATTAAAGGCTGGTTCTTCCACAGGCGGGGCCGATATTATTCCCCTTGCCATGAACAAATATTTCCATATATCTGTTTCCATTGCCATGTGGCTGGTGGATTTTGTGATTCTCATTGCGCAGATTCCACTTCATCCGATCAATAAAATTCTCTACGGTCTGATCCTGATCATTATCTACACCATTGTGCTGGATAAGGTCATGATTCTTGGTACTACAAGAACAGAGCTTAAGATTGTCAGCAAGAAATATAAAGAAATCACCCAGGCTATCATCAATTATGGTGACCGCGGTGTCACATTAATGGACTGTGAAGGTGGATATCTCCACGAACAGACTCAGTTAGTTTACAGCGTCATCTCCAACCGTCAGTTACCTATGATCGAGCGTCTGATTCACAGCATCGACCCGGAATGCTTCATGGTTGTAACCCGTGTCAACGAGGTAAAAGGCTACGGCTTCACCATTCCAAAGGATTATAAGGAAGCTCCGGAAGCTTAATTTAAACGCACAAATCAACTATATATGGACAACATAAAAGGGAGAATCCGGTTTGAGGATTCTCCCTTATTTCATATTCTATACTATCTGTTAAACCAGAAATAATTCATAAATTCTGGAACAAGCAGCTCCCAGGAAGCTTCGCAGTGGTTGCCGTCCGGCTGGTATACCACTCTGGTAAGAGCGCCCTTCTCCATGAGAAGCTCTGCCACGCGGTGATTGTTCTTAGCGCCTTTGGAATCCACATCAGGTGCAACCTTCCATGGTCCACCTTCATGTTCACCCCAGGATAAATAAAATTTGGTATCTTCTGCAATTTCATACGCAGCAATGTCCGCCGCCAGCTCGTCCATACAATAGGAGATTGCGCTGGAGATGCAGGCACATTTGGAAAATGTATCGCTGAAGGCTACACCCGCATAGATTGCCATGATGCCGCCCATGGAGGAACCACAGATTGCAGTCGCTTCACGGAAGGAATAAGTTCTGTATTCCTTGTCGATCATTGGCTTTAAGGTGTTGGCCATCCACTCTAAGGTTGTGTGCCCCGTGCCGGTAATATCGCCCAGGAATCCGCCCTTGTTGTCATATGGGCTGTATTCACTCAAACGATCGGTATGGCTGCACTCTATGCCAACCATAATCAGTTCTTTCTCCCAGGAATCTAAAAATTCTTTGAATCCCCAGCTCTTTTTGTATGTTGCATCTTCGTCGAGATATAAGTTGTGGCCGTCGAAACAGTACATCACTGGATATCTCTTTTCGCTTGTCTCGTAGTCGTCAGGAAGATAGATGTGAAGGGTACGCTCTTCCTTCGCCGGATCGAACATTACATTCTTTTTAATAATCATTCGTTTTCTCCATTCTTAGGTTTTACTTAACCTTATTATAACATAGGACGGCAAAAAAAGAACGCCATCCTGGTGCAAAGATGACGTTCCTGTAATCCTATTTAATTGAATAAATAGAGATGGCTCTTATTTCATGCTTGCTAAATATTCTTCAACTTCAGCTCTTGTAGGCATAACTCTTAAAGCGCCTTTTCTAGTTGTTGTAAGAGAAGCTGCAGCGTTGGCAAATGTGATCATATCGATTAATTCTTCTTCTGTGTAATCTCTGAATCCATTCTCTAATACGTAGTTAAGTACGCATGCGCCAAATGTATCACCAGCACCTGTTGTTTCGATTGTTGCTGGGTTTCTGAATGCAGGAACTTCTACTCTTAAGTCATTGTGGTAAGCACGGCTTCCGTCTGGACCCATGGATAATACGATTAATGGGATGTTATATTTTTCGCGAACGATTGCGATACCTTCATCATAATCTTCTTTGCCTGTTAACCACTGGATTTCGTTATCGGAAATCTTAAGAATCTGGCAGTGAGCTAAACCATATTCGATTGCTACTTTAGCATCTGCTAAGTCTTTCCATAATGGAGGACGAAGGTTTGGATCGAAGGACATGATACAGCCAGCTTTTTCAGCTGCTGCCATAGCTGCTTTCTGAGCAGATAAGCAAGGTTCGTCTGTCATGGATAAGGAACCAAAGTGGAAGATCTTGCTGTCATTGATTAAATCGTAGTCGATTTCTTCTTCTTTTAACATCATATCAGCACCTGGATTACGGTAGAAGGAGAATTCTCTGTCACCGCCTTCTAATGTATGAACGAATGCAAGTGTTGTATGTACTTCTTCATCTGTCATTAAGCCTTTTGTATCGATACCTACTTCTTCACAAGCTGCTCTTAACTGATCACCGAACATATCTCTACCGATCTTACCGATGAATGCTGTTTTCTTACCTAATCTGTTTAACATGGATAATACGTTACAAGGAGCTCCACCTGGGTTTGCTTCCATGATTGGGTTACCCTGTCCGCTGATTCCATTCTCTGTAAAGTCAATTAATAATTCGCCTAAAGCTGTAACATCATATGTGCTCATCTTATGAATACCTCCATTATATGTGTATACTTTCATATTGTTCCGTTTTTCATTCTTTACGTTATATCACATAGTAATTTTATCACCTAATATTGTATCAACGTATATACGAATTAACCATATATTTTTTATTTTTTTATATACTTAATACATTGTGAATTTACTTGCCTTTTACTAAAATATACATAGATTGAAACAATAATAGGAATTGTATTAGGAGGCAACAAAATGGCAAATTTATCTTTAAAAAACATCCAGAAAATCTATCCTAACGGATACCACGCAGTACACGACTTCAACCTTGAAATCGAAGATAAAGAATTTATCATCTTCGTAGGTCCATCTGGATGTGCTAAATCTACAACACTTCGTATGATCGCTGGTCTTGAATCCATCACAGACGGTGAATTCAAAATTGACGGCGTTCTTATGAACAACATCGAACCAAAAGACAGAGATATCGCTATGGTATTCCAGAACTATGCTTTATATCCACATATGACAGTATATGATAACATGGCATTCTCATTAAAATTACATAAAGTTCCTAAAGACGAAATCGACGTTAAAGTTCGCGAAGCAGCTCGTATTTTAGGTCTTGAAGCTTTATTAGATCGTAAACCTAACGCTTTATCTGGTGGTCAGAGACAGCGAGTAGCTATGGGTCGTGCAATCGTTCGTAACCCTAAAGTATTCTTAATGGACGAACCTCTTTCCAACTTAGATGCTAAATTACGTGTACAGATGCGAGTTGAAATTTCTAAGATTCACCAGAACTTAGGTGCAACAATCATCTACGTAACACATGACCAGACAGAAGCTATGACTCTTGGTACAAGAATCGTAGTTATGAAAGATGGTTGGATCCAGCAGGTTGACACACCATCCAAACTTTACCATGAACCATGTAACTTATTCGTAGCTGGTTTCATCGGTTCTCCACAGATGAACTTCATGGACGCTGTAGTAATCGATGGTGGTAAAACAATTAAGATTGGTGAATCCACATTCGCAGTTCCAGCTGCTAAACAGGCTGCATTAAAAGACTATGTAGGTAAAACAGTTGTAGTTGGTATCCGTCCAGAAGACGTAAACGAAGCTACAGACGAAGAAATCAAAGGCGGACACGCTATCAACGCTAAAGTTAACTTCTACGAATTACTCGGTGCTGAAGTTTACTTATACTTCGATCTTGAAGGTACACAGTTAACATGTCGTACAGCTTCTGATACAAAATACACAACAGGCAGCGATGCTTACTTCTCCTTAAACATGAACAAACTTCATGTATTTGATAAGGAAACAGAAAAAACTATCACTAACTAAGATAAACAGTATTACATTCCTATTAAATTATACCCCAGGTACACCTGAAGCCGAAAAGCTTCAGGTGTATCTTTTTGTGCAAAAATAGATAAAACGAAAAAAGCCCCGCATCATCTGCAGGGCATGACATTCTTTTCTTATTCAATTATTCAATCATATCCGGGAACTTCAGTAAGATCAGGGAAGAAATCTTATAGATCATCGCCTGGTTAAACTGGCGGATATCAAGTCCCGTTTCTTTCTCAATCTGCTCTAAACGATAAAGCAATGTATTGCGGTGGATATGAAGCTGTCTTGCTGTTTCCGCAATATTCAGATTATTATCTAAAAAGCAGTTTACTGTTGATAACATATCAGCCTCAAACACCTGGGTATTCTCACGCATCAGATTCTGATCTAAGTTTTCATTAATATAATCAGCGCACAGATCCTTTGGAACATCATATAAGATTCTTCCAATACCAAGCTGGTCATATCCATATACATACTCATCCAGTCCAAAAACTCCTCCCACATTCATAGAGAATTCTGCGTCCTTATAGGCCTTTGGAAGATCTTTCACATGTCCGGATAAGCCGCTGTAGGAGATTCGAATCTGGGTAAATGCTTCTGTGCTTACAGTATTTACGATTTCGTAAGCGGTCTTTCTAGGGTTTGGTTCCTTTCGGTAAAAGCTCTGCAGGAGAATGATGTCAGAGCTATTTAGCGGAAGAAGCCACATATTAGAATTACTTGGAAACAGGTTCTTTAAGATCATAATGACCTCTTCACTGCTCTGATCCTTAGTCTTGATCAGATATAGCACTCTTTTTTCTTCAAAAGGAATATGCAGTTTTTTTGCAATGTCATAGAATTCATCCTCTTCCATGGATCCGGTAATCCACTTACGCATCACAAGATTCTTATTATTTTTTTCCTTATAAGCAGTGGAGAGAGCACGAACCTGCTTAATGGTCTCTTCTAAATCAACGATATCTTCCATATTGACTGTCAGAGATAATCCTGTCACTCTCTTTAATTCTTTTAATGACTTTTCTAATTCCTGTTCGTAATTCATAAATACTCCTTTAATTTAAAACTGACTGCACATGGTCCATATGTGCAGTCAGTATATAAATATCTAATATATCCGTATTAAATAAAATGAATTATTTAACAGCACCAGATGTAACACCTTCAACGATGAATCTCTGTAAGAAGATATAAAGGATTAAGATAGGAAGCATTGCTAAAAGTAATGCAGCCATGATTAAACCGATATCTGTAGAGTATGTACCGTAGAATACCTGTGTTGCAATAGGAATTGTATATAATTCTTTAGCTGTAAGTACAAGGGATGGAAGTAAGTAGTCGTTCCAGAATGCCATTGCATCGATGATAGCAACAGTAGCGATTGTTGGCTTTAATAATGGGAATACGATCTGCCAGAATGTCTGCCATTTGGAACATCCATCGATTGTAGCAGCTTCTTCTAACGCGATAGGTACGTTAGTGTTGATTGCTCCGTGGAACATGAATGTAGCCATGGATAAGGAGAAACCAACATGTAAGAAGATTAATGTAGCTCTATGTCCTAATAAACCAAGGATACCACCATATAAAGATACTAATGGGATCATTAATACCTGGAATGGGATAACCATGGAAGCGATCATAGCACCAAATAATAATCCACAAGCTTTCCAGTTGTTACGTACTAATACGTAAGAAGCCATAGCAGCTAATAATAATGTTAATGCTGTAGAAAGGATTGTGATGCAAGCGGAGTTACCGAAGGATCTCCAGAAGTGCATCTTTTCCATAGCATTAGGGAAGTTCTGCATTGTAAATCCATGAGCACCAACTAATGCCATTGGGTTCATTGTAATATCAGCTTTTACTTTGAATACGTTGATGATTACAAGGATGAATGGGAATACGAATGCAATAAATAATACAAGTAATAAGCAAATTTTTACGACTGCGGCGATCTTTTGATTACGTGCAGCTTTTTCATTTAAAGTTTCCATACTATGCTGACACCTCCGCTTTCTTTCCAACGTATACCTGTACCATACCAACTACAGCACAAACTACGAATAATACAAGAGCTTCTGCCTGACCTGTACCAAAGTTCTTATATGTGAACGCCTGGTTGTATACGTGCATAGCAGCCATTACAGAAGAGTTGAATGGTTCGCCCTTTGTTAAGGATAAGTTTACGTCGTAAACCATGAAACATCTTGTTAATGTTAAGAATAAACACTGTACGAAGGAAGATACCATTAAAGGTACAGAAATATGAACGATTGTCTGCATATTGGTACATCCATCGATTTTAGCAGCTTCGATAACGTCGTTAGATACGCTCATGAAACCAGCTACGTAGATTAACATCATGTAACCAGCATACTGCCATACAGCTACGATAATTAAACAGAGCATAGCTCCTTTTGGTGTAGATAACCAGGAAGTTTTTAAAGCACCGATAGAGATTGCTTCACCAACTGCAACGAATGCACGGTTAAATACGAATTTCCATACGTAACCAAGAACGATACCACCGATTAAGTTTGGTACGAAGAAACCAGCACGGAAGAAGTTCTGTCCTTTAACACCACTTGTTACAAGGAATGCTAAAATAAAGGCTACGATATTAACTAAAATTACAGCAACTAATGTGTAGATGATTGTTCTACCCATTGCCTGCCAATAAGCAGTGTCTGCAAATGTAGCAGAGTAGTTAGCTAAACCTACGAAAGGTTTGTTAAGGGAAACACCATCCCAGCTTGTTAATGTTAAATAAAGACCATAAACAAATGGTGCGATTACTACTGCTACAAATACAAATGTTGTTACGCCTGCAAACATCAAAAAGTTTTTGGTTTTGTAGGACATACTATTTGTATCCATATAATAATCCTCCTAAAAAAATATCCGGTCAGGACGCTAGCCTCCTGACCGGATCCTTTAAAACTTAATTAATTTTCTTTTCAATCTTAATTACTAAATAATGTTAAATTATTTTTCTACAGGAGTTGTAGATTTCCAGTAATTAACGATTTCTTCAGCAAATGCAGCACGATCAGCTTCACCTGCTAAGTATTTCTGCATAGCAGCACCTACTACAGCGTAGTGATCATCTGGAGCATAGTTGTAAGATGGGATTAATTTACCATTGTCAGCGTATGCTTTAACGGATTTGCTTAATGGGTCTAATGCGGAAGCATCGATGTTAGAGAAAGCAGGAACTAATGCACAAGTTTCTGTGATGAACTTGTTACCAGCTTCGTCAAATACTAACCAGTTAAGGAAGTCTTTAGCTGCCTGTTTCTGTTCGTCTGTTGTGTATTCAGAGCTGTCTACCATGAAGTATTTGGAACCGCCACCAACTAAGTATTCGTTGCCAGGGTTTTTGGATGTTTCAGGAACACCACACATACCAAGGTTTTCTGTTGGTTCGTATTCAGCAATTAAGGACCAATCCCAGTTTCCGCCGAACATGAATGCGATTTCACCCTGAGCAAGTTTCTGTTCAGATGTTTCACGTTCTGCTGCTACTGGAGATTCAGCTGCATAGTTGTATTTCATTAATACATCAAATGTATCCATTAATGTGTTGAATTTGTCGTTACCAGCTACGTCAGCTTCGCCTTTGTATAAAGAATCAACGTATGCATCTACGTCTTCCTGTTCTTCAAAGAATTCTGCTAAGAAGTGAGCTGCTAAGGACCAGTCTTCTTTCATGATACCAGTTGGAGCAGCCATGCCGCCGTCAACTAATTTCTTACAAAGAGCGTCAAATTCTTCTGTTGTAGCAATGCTTGCAGGATCGAAATCTTCGCCTGTGATGTTCTTGATAGCATCAGCATTGTACATTAAACCACGAGCTTCTACACAAACTGGGAAACCTAATACTTTATCTTCAAGACCGATAGCGTATTCTGTGTTTTTAACCCAATCTTCGTCTGTTAAATCAGCAGCGTGATCAGCACCTAAAGAGTAGATATCTTTTGCATCTACCATTGCAAGTGCGTAAGGTTCTTTGGAAGAGTATTTTGTAGCCATATGTGCAGCTACTGTATCAGAGCTGTAATATACTTCTACTTTAACGCCTTCATGTGTGTCAGAGTATTCTGTAGCCATTTCTTCGAACTGGCTCTGAATTTCACTCTTGGAGTTGAAGATTGTTAATACAACTTCGTCTCCAGAAGCTTTTTTGTCATCTCCGCCGTCGCTAGTTTTGCCACCGCCACATGCAACTAATGTGCCGATCATAGCAACTGCAAGTAAGAGTGCTAATAATTTTTTCTTCATGTCATTTCTCCTTCAAGTAACAATAAAGTTAATAAATACGTTATTATCTGAAAAATGATCGGTTTCTCAGATAACCTTTTGTTCCTCACCGGTATGTCCTCTTCCGGCTCAAAGCACAGTTGCTAGCGTGTTCCATACTTTGAAATGATCATGCATATGTCATTATATGAGCACAACTTATGCATAATTATGAGAAACGTTTTACATACACATTCTATCACCATCATACATGGAATGTCAATTATTATTAGTCATTTTGTATATAATTTCTATGATTTCCGCCCTTTTTTAGACAAATTGTCAATAAAACAATATTTATAAAAACCTTCCTTTATGTCAATCCTTTAGCATTTTTATTGCAAATTCCATTTCCTTTTGTTACAATATACAAATGAACAAAAGCATACAATTTAATAATTATAATAAGAAGAAAGAGGTATCATTTTTATGTGGAATAAAATTTTTAATGCACAGAATCCTTTCTGGCAGTCCATGGACACCATGTTTGACCTGTTCGTGGCCAACCTTCTCTGGGTTCTCTGCTGTCTCCCAATTGTTACCATCGGTCCTGCAACCACCGCTCTGTTCTATGCATTGCTGCAGAAAGCCATCGGTGAGGAAGGTTATTTAAAGAACGATTTCTTCCGTTCTTTTAAGGCCAACTTAAAGCAGGGAATGCTTCTTGGAATTCCATTAACCCTTTGCGGTGCTTTTCTTGCATTTGATGTGTATTTATGTCATCAGATGGGCAAAGGTATATTCACCTTCTTTATGGTATTTTTTGCAGTGCTCTTCCTCATTTGGATGTTTATTGCGCTCTACGCATTTGCACTTCTTGCAAAGTTTGACCGTTCCAACAGAGACATCCTCATCTGGGCATTCACCCTTTCCATCAAGCATGCACCGACTACTCTGCTGATGATCGTTGTCATCGCAGGCGGAATGTTTATCACATCCAACATCCCTGGATTATTATTTATCATCTTTGGTCTTCTTGGACAGTTCTGTGCAACCATGATCGCAGCTGTCATCAAGCCTTATCTTCCAAAGCATGAAGATGGATTTGCAGAAGATGAATTCTATGACTTTAATCCAAAGGGACCTGGTACTCCAAGCAAGGATTATATGGATTATGATAATATCCAGGATTTATTCTAAAGGAGACGTAACCTATGGCAAAACCAAAGAATGACAAAGTACCTTCCTTTTTCTGGCTTGAAGTAAAGCGAGATATCAACACCTTCAAGCGATTAAAGGGATTTGACAAGTTTAAATTTGTGATGGATTATTTCAAATGGTATATTCTCGCCGGAATCTTTATCATCATTACCATCGCAACCTTCGGCAAGTTACTCTATCAGGGACACAAACCGGTTCGATTAGATGTGTGCTGCGTACTGAACACAGAAGAGACAGATGCATCTCCATGGTTCGAACACTTTGAGAAAGAACTCTTAAAGGACGGTATCACCGATCAGGGAGGCGTCCGTGTAGACTATGACCAGCCATTTGATTATGACAATTCCTACTATTATATTATGGAATTGGAAGTACAGACCAAAGTAGCATCCAGACGCATCGATGTGGCCATCTGTAATGCGGATATGTACAAATACCTGCTGGCCATCAATGCAGGCTTTGATCTTACCGACATTCTTCCAGAAAAAGATGTCAAAGCTTTGAAAAAATCCGGACAGCTCATCTATGATACTGCAGGAATCCGTATCAACGAGGATGGATCCCTGGATAAGACAGATGCATTTGACGGATATTTTGCAATCGATCTTTCGAATACAGAATTTGGTCAGAAGTACAACACCAAGGACGGCAACAAAGAAAAGCTTTATGCCATGGTCATCCGCAATGCGAAACATTTTGATGACAGCTTAAAGCTTGTCGAAGCGCTTTATAAGTAATAAAAAAGTAACAAAAAGGTCCCTCCGGAACACTCCGGAGAGACCTTTTATATTTGTATTTACATTGTGCTTTCTCGTTCAACTAATTTAACTGGTAAAACAGTCTGCTTCGGTACTGCTTTTTCGTTCACCACATTGTCAAACATCTGAACTGCAATCTCTGCCATCTCTTCAATTGGCTGATGGATGGTTGTCAATGTTGGAGCTGTCAGAGAAGAAATCTGAACATCATCAAATCCGATGACCTTCCTATCTTTCGGTACTTCGATGCCAAGTTTTCTACATACCTGTAAAACCTGTGCTCCAATGATATCACTGTTGGCAAAAATTGCATCTGCCTGTGGATAATCCCTGATTGCCTGTTCAATCACTTCATGGTATTCAAGATTTGCATAGGAATCACGGTCTACGATAATATCAATGCATTCTACACCTGCCTGATCGCATACTTCATGAATTCCTTTGCCTCGATTATCACCCGGCATGGAATAATCATTGGAAATATCCCCGATGTGAAGGATATGCTTACAGCCTTTTTTAATAAACAGTTCGCCAGCCATTCTACCGCCCTGAACGTTATCGCATTCAATGGTTGCGTCGCTGACATCGGAATTTCGTTCAAATGAAATAACCGGAAGTCCCAGGTTATGGAACCCTTCCAGCGAAATTCCGCCTGTACACATAATGATGCCATCCACACGATTGCTTCGACACATCTCAACACATTCCATCTCACGTTCTAAATTGCCACGTGTATTGTACAGCAGAACCTTATAACCCTTTTTATAAGCATAAGACTCAATGTTACTGATTACTTCTGCAAAATACGGATGGCGAATATGAGGGACAATCACACCCATCATATTCGTATTCTTTCGGTGAAGGGAACGTGCAAGCTCATTCGGCTGATAATTGAGCTTTGCCATGGCATCATTTACTTTTTTTCTTGCAGCATCGCTGATATATCCGCGGTTATTCAACACACGGGACACGGTGCTGACCGCCAGTCCAGCTTCTTCTGCTACGTCTTTGATTGTCGCCATTTACAGTTTCTCCCACGTTACTACAAAATGCTTTTATATAATTCGATAGATCTCCATGGATTCTATGAGGACCCGATCCACAGAAACCGATACCTCTGACTGATGTAACCAGAAGGTTGCCACTCTTTTCCCTGCGGCGAAATAAAGTTCAAGCATTCGGTCATCAATCAACATCGTCACTTCAGAAAAATCATATCCTGCCAGGAATTTATCCGGCTCCACCATCACCATTCCGGACGCGGCAGAATATTGAACCTGGGTACCATTCACGAGCCATCTGTACTCGTTCCTGTATTCCGGATTCAGTTTCATCTTCACAAGCAATGACGCATGCTTATCGTTTTCATTATAACTGATTTTTTCATTTTCATCAATGACAGATTGTGTCAAAACAGGGACTGCCTGCTCAAATAATTCTCGTACAGGCTTCTGTATCAATACATGTTTTCCATTTTCAATTGTATAAGATAATTCAACCGGCGTGCCAAATGCACCTGTAAAGTTTCGACCATCATTCGGTACACGAAGCCACGGAATCGAGATAACACGGTCCTTTGTTCCAGAGAAGGTCTGGGCTGCATATGGATATTTGGTAACATAGGCCTTTCCCCGCTCACCAAAATCACGGAAGGTATAACCGTCGAAATCACCAGGGAAATAAAAGCCGTCGGCAGTCCAGAAGAACCAGCAGGATTCCCCATCTTCATTCTTCAGACAGAACAGATCCGGACATTCCCATGTATCCGAAAATTCCAGTCTCTGGCTTTCCACCCAGTCGGTCAGGTTGTGGGAACGGAAGATGGCATACTGGGCACCACGCAGCCAGAGTACCATAATATAGGCCTGACTTTCTTCATGCCAGAACACCTTCGGATCACGGTTGTCATAAAAGATCGTATTCACTGCAGGTTCATCCACCTTGTGAAGGGTTCTGCCCCCATCGGTGCTGTAGGCAATTTTCTGGGTGAATTCTTTGCCCTGAGACCAGTCGTTGGTATTACCAGCAGCTGTGTAGAAATAGAGGAGAGCATCCTTCGGAAGCTCCATCATACCTCTCTCATTGACAATGCCGCTTCCTGAAAAGATGGTTCCATCCGCGTCAGGGAACATCACAGTGTCACACTGTTTCCAGTGGAGGAGATCTCTACTCTCTGCATGACCCCAGGACATGTTATCCCAGTTGATATCCCATGGATTGTACTGAAAATAGGCATGATAAACGCCATCTCTGTATACAAGACCATTGGGATCATTGATCCAGCCGCTTTTTGCTGTGAAATGGATAGACGGACGATCGTCGTCAGTTTCTGCCACTTCATCACTTACCTTCACGGTATCGAAAAAGCTTTCCGGTGCATCTCCCTTTAATATGAGGGTTTGGTCAAGATACTCCTTTAGTGGAATCTCTGCAAAAAAGTGCTGTCCATAATAGCCGGAAGCGTCCTTGTCAACGGGCATGCGAAACTCCATGATCTTCGTTTCCTGCCCACTTTCTTCTATATATAATTCAAATACTTCTTTCTCAAATCCAGGCTTCACAGGGATATGAAGATATCCCTGCAGAGCCACTATTTTCTTTTCCATTTTACTTCTCCAATTTTAAGATCAGCTCCAATACGCGCTTTGCACAGCGGTACAGATCTTCTCTTGTAATTGCACCTGCTTCCAATGCCATCATGAGACGTTCCGGATAACCGCATCCCATCTTTATGTCATTGCCTGCAAGGGTTTCTTTATAATGTTCGCCGAGGGTGAACCAATCAGAGGTAACCACACCCTGATAATTCCATTCACCCCTTAAGATATCTTCCAGTAATTCATGATTTTCAGAAGCGCGATATCCATTGACACGGTTGTAGGAGGACATCAACGCCCACGGATCTCCATCCTTGATGGCAATTTCAAATCCCTTAATATATATTTCACGAAGGGCACGTTCAGACACACGGGAATCACTGTTTCGACGATTGGTTTCCTTATTATTACAGCAAAAATGTTTCACTGTCGCAGCCACCTTCATGGACTGAATGCCATCGATGATCGCTGCTGCCATTTTCCCTGTCAGATAAGGATCTTCGGAATAATATTCAAAGTTACGTCCACAAAGTGGATTTCTGTGAATATTCATGGCTGGTGCAAGCCATACGCCGATATTATTCTCCTTTACTTCCTCAGCTGCTGCCACACCTACTTCACGGATCAGCGCCTGATCCCAGGTACATGCAAGCTGGGTTGCAATTGGCCATGCCGTTGTATACACGCCACGTTCCGGACGGATACGAAGACCTGCAGGTCCATCTGCTGTCATAACGGAAGGAATGCCAAATGCTTCATTGTTCCCCCATCCGTAAGTGTCTGCCACACCCTGGTTAGGCTGGCCGCTGAGAAGATAAGCAAGATCCAGATCAGAAAGCTGTGCCATCAGATCATCTAATTCTGCCTTGCCATCTGCCACGTCATCTAAGAGAATATTCGTATTTTCTGCTTCTAAATTGTACCATGGCAGTCCGCGGGTTTCCGGTCCGTTGGCACCAAGTGCTGCTTCAGACCAGCCAATGGCATTGGCCATATAATCAACTGGCGAAAGCTGTTCTAACGCTTCATAGCTTCCATCAGAGAGCATACGTCTTGGAAGCTCATGAGGTACACATAAGGCGCTCAGTTCTTCCACAATGATATCTTTATCCACTTCATAGGTATAATCTGCCATTTTCACGTCGCGAACGCTGTTTCCCACATAGAATTTGTAGCTGCCAGCTTCTAATACATAGGCGGACTTCTTCACCTTGCCAAGATCATCGTAGGATGCCATGCCATAAAGATCTGTCGTCAGGGTCAGTGTCTGTGTTTCGCCCGGTGCAAGCTCTTTCGTCTTGGCAAACGCCACAAGCGATCTGTTCGCTTTCTTAAGCTGTCCCTGTGGTGCGCCCACATAGAGCTGGACAACTTCTTTGCCTGCCATGGCTCCTGTATTGGTCACACCCACTTCAAAGGAGATTTCTCCCCCTGCTTCTTTTCCTTCGATAATCGCAAGATCAAAGGTTGTATAGGAAAGACCAAAGCCAAATGGATAGTTGACTCTGTCTTTTTTGCCTTCTAAGGTCTCAAAATAGCGATATCCCACATAGATATCTTCTTCATAATTGACATAATCCGGAGATTCATGGAATCCTGCTGTGGATGGGTAGTCCTCCAGACTCTTGGCAAATGTATCTGCCAGCTTTCCACATGGGCTGATCTCACCCAGGAGTACATCGGCTGTTGCCAATCCGCCTTCCATACCGCCCTGCCAGGACAATAATACAGAATCAATGGCATCGTTATCCGCAAACCACTGGGTATCAACTACGCCACCGACGTTGAGCACGACAATAACATTTGCAAAGGAGTTGCTGACAACATCGATCATCTTACGTTCCTTCTCTGTCAGATAATAGTCGCTCTCGCCAAAAACAGATTCACTTAGCTGGGACTGGATCTTCTCACCCTGCTCCTGTCTGTCATAGTAGACCACCTTGCGGTCCCAGCTCTCGCCGGAGAAACGGCTTAATGCAATGACTGCAGTATTTGTATAAGCCTTTGCAGCTTCTAACAGGTCTTCAGGAACCTCAGGCTCTTCTAAAAGTCCCGGCATGCGGCCGGCTGCATACTGTTTTTCCACTTCGTCTCTGTAATAGTCACAGAGTGGTGCAAAAAGATCCACCGGATGTTCTCTCATAGTGAATCCATCGTATAAGTTGTGTACATGTTCAACCGTAACGTCGCCACTTCCGCCACCGCCTTTGACATAATCAAAAATACCCTTTCCAAACAGAGCAAGCTTGGAAAGGGTGTTGATTGGCAATACCTGATTGTCATTTTTTAAAAGTACCATGCCTTCACGGGAAGCTCTGCGAGAAAGTGCAAGATGTGCTTCTCCGGCAGTTACTTTCGGCTGTTTTGGATAAAGGGGAACGTTCGGCGTAAATCTTGATCTCTGCCAACGTTTTAACATAAGTAGTTCTTCTCCTCTTCTTCCATATCTAATAACCATTTGATAGCGGGTTCGATTTCGGTGCTCCAGAAATTCCAGTTGTGAATACCTGGGCTCTCATGATAATGGAAATCAACCCCCATCTCTGTTAATTTTTCTTTTGCTTTATGGTTCGCTTCAATTAACATATCTTCGGAACCGATCGCAATATATAATTCTGGCATCTTCTTGGCTTTTAATGCACGTTTGACGCACCAGAATGGATCTTTGTTGGAATCCTTTAGCTTTGATAAATCACCGAAGATGTGCTGATAAAGATAAAAGTCACCAACAGCACCCTCTTCATTTTCCTTCATATCAGCTACTTCGTCAACTACAAATGCGGTGGAAAGACATACAATCTTGGAAAACGTATTATAATAGAAGGTTCCATTGCGGAGTGCCCCAAAGCCCCCCATGGAAAGCCCGCCAATAAATGTATCTTCGCGCTTTCTGGATAATGGGAATACGTTGCGGGTAAATTCCACAATCTCCTTCCCGATCATCTCGCCATAGTTTGTTCCTGCACTTGGTCCGTCCACATAGAAGCTGTTATCGCCGGCAGGCATAACCACTGCAATGCCATAATAATCAGCCAGCTCCTGAATACGGGTTCCTGTCATCCAGTCATTCTGGTTGCCGGAAAAGCCATGTAACAGATATAAGGTCTTGAATTTTTTCTTCTTCAAATCTCTGCTTGATGCAAATACATCCATCATCATGGAGTCTTCCACAGGCAGGATTACATTGAGATCATGATATCTCTTCAAACACTGAGATGCATAATTAATACGAAAGGTTGCCATCTATCTTCCTCCTCGCTATCAACAGGTGGTGATTACTGAATCTTCTTTAACCAGTAGAAGCCGTATGCTGGAATATCCACACCGGCAGCCCTTTTAAGTTCCCCGGTAAATACATCTTCCCATACACCGTCTTCGTTGATCCATGCAGTTTTATCAAATTCGCTGAAGTTGAATAAGCCGATCATCTTGTCGCCATCATAGTATCTTCCGATACATAAAACAGCTGGTTCGTAGGTTTCGATGGTCCACATATCTGCGTTGGATACGAATACCTTCTCTTCTTTACGTTTCTTTTCTAATTCTGCAAGGCCCATGAACATCTTACCTTCTACAGTATCAGGATCATCGATGTTCTTTGCTAACTCCCAGTTCATTGCACCACGGTGGATGTAACGGGAATCCTGAACCTTGTTTGGATTTAATTTATAATCCCAGTCATTGAGCTGTGCGATTTCGTCACCGCTGTAAAGAACAGGGATACCAGACTGCATAAACATATATGCATGCAGTGTTAAGTCGAATCGGATTGCCTTTTCCATTGCAGCTGCATCGCCTTCATAACCAGCCTTTTCAACTCCACACATGGAAGCTGTGGTTGCACAGAAACGAGCGTCCTGTGTCACTGGATCCCAGTTATATAATTCGCCGCGGCTGTTACTGTCGCCTGCGAATCCCTGGAAGTAAAGGTTTAAGTAGTTCTTATGTCCCGGTTCGCTTGCGCCGGTTCTCTGCTGAATCTCTGCATAGTCAAGACCCCAGCCGATATCATCATGGCAGCGAAGGTAATTTAAGAATACATAATCCTTAGGTAACCAGCTGACGATATCTAACTGCTTCTTTAAAAGTGCCACATCTCTTGTTGCAACAGTATGCCATGTTGTAGCCATTGTTGTTACATTATATAGCATGTGACATTCTGGTTTTTCTACAGTACCAAAGTATGGTACAACCTTCTGAGGTTCCATAACTACTTCACCGAGAAGTAATACGGATGGACATACGATTTCGGAAATGATTCTCATCAAACGAACAATGGTATGTACACGACGAAGGTTACGACAGTCTGTTCCTAATTCCTTCCAGATATAAGGAACTGCGTCAATACGGATAATATCAATCCCCTTATTCGCCAGATATAAGAAATTGTACATCATTTCATTAAATACGCGAGGATTGGAGTAGTTTAAGTCCCACTGATATGGATAGAAGGTTGTCATGACATAATGACCGCAGTCTTCTAACCATGTGAAGTTTCCAGGTGCAGTTGTTGGGAATACCTGAGGTACAGTCTGTTCAAACTGACTTGGAATGTTGTAATTGTCGAAGAAGAAATAGCGACTCATATATTCGCCTTCTCCTGCGCGGGCTCTCTTCGCCCATTCATGATCTTCAGAAGTATGGTTCATAACGAAGTCCATACATACGTTGATGCCCTTCTTATGGCATGCGCCGGTAAGATTCTCAAGATCATCGATGGTTCCAAGGTCTGGACGAACCTTTCTGAAGTCTGCAACTGCATAACCACCGTCAGAACGGCCTTCCACAGTATCTAAAAATGGCATGAGGTGGATATAGTTTACGTTACACTTTTCGATGTAGTCGATTTTTTCTTCCACACCTTTCATATTTTTACCAAAGTTATCGATATAGAACATCATACCGAGCATATCATTACTCTTGTACCAGTCCGGATTGGATTCACGTTCTGTATCCATAGACTTTAAGTCGTTATTTCGCTCTAAATAGAACTGATAAATGGTTTCTTCCAATTCTCCATACATATCTGGGTTATTATAGAGTTCCATATATAACCATTTCAGTTCATCATAGTTTTTTTCCAGTCTTGCCTGGAAGATTTCATCTCTTGTTTTTGTTTCTTTCATCATATGTTCTCCTATTGACACATTCTAAAATCCCTTATTTTGATTATAGTATGACAATCGTTTTCATGTAAAGTGTCATATTATACAATGAAGTGTTGATTTTTTTGTATTCAATTTGTACTTTTCAATCATCTAGCATTTTGATATATTTATCAAGAGAATGTATATGTAAGCACCATATTTCCATTGATATAATTAACGATATATTTTTTGTGAGGTAATAAAAATGTCCATACACTATATAGAAAAAACAAAAACCTTTATGCTCCACACGAAGAGCACAACCTATCAGATCAAAATCGATGCCCTTGGGCGTCTCATGCATACTTACTACGGAGAACGCATCTTAGATGAGGATTTAAGCTATTTATACATCCCTGCTGACCGCGGATTTTCTCCAAACCCTTACGAATCCGGCCATGACCGTACCTATACTTTAGATGTTCTGCCACAGGAATTTTCTTCTACTGGCACAGGGGACTATCGACGATCCAGCATCGAAGTATTAAACCACGATGGCAGCCGTGCATTCTCAGGCATTTACAAAAGCCACTCCATTACAGATGGCAAGGAAAAGATTGCAGGGCTTCCAACCACATTTGCAACAGAAGGTGATGGTACAAAGACCCTTTCCATCAAGATGACCGACCCTGTAACCGGCCTTTGTGTCATCCTCTACTACAGTGTATTTGAAGCAGAAGATGTGATTACCCGCCATGTAAAGGTCATCAACGAGTCTTCACATCCAGTTACATTAGAAAAAATCATGTCCACAACCATGGACTTTTTAAATACAGAGCTTGAGTTTATCCATTTCGATGGACGCCATACCATGGAACGTAACCTGACAAGAATTCCGGTTACCTGTGGCACAACAAGCATTGGAAGTACCCGTGGAGCTTCTTCCCACCAGCACAATCCATTTGCCATCCTCTGCGAACCAGACGCAACCGAGGATCACGGTGACTGCTACGGCTTCTGCTTTGTCTACAGTGGTAACTTCCTCTGTGACGTGGAAAAAGATCAGTTTGCTCAGACAAGACTGACCATGGGCATCCATCCATATGGTTTTTCTTATACCTTACAGCCGGAAGAAAGCTTTGAAGCACCGGAAGTTGTTATGACATACTCTGCAGATGGATTTGCCAGACTGTCCCATCAGTACCATGACATGTTCCGCAAGCACCTCATCAAGAGCCCATATGTGGACCAGCTCCGTCCGGTAGTCATCAACAGCTGGGAAGCTGCCTACTTTGACTTTGATGAAGAAAAACTGCTTCACATTGCAGAATCTGCCGTTGCAATGGGCGTAGACATGTTCGTACTTGACGACGGCTGGTTTGGAAAGCGCGACAATGACTTGTCCGGTCTCGGTGACTGGTATGTCAACACCAGGAAAGTAGCAAGCGGCATCGATGGATTTGCCAAGAAAATCCATGACCTGGGATTACAGTTTGGTTTATGGGTAGAGCCTGAGATGATTTCCGAAGACAGTGATCTCTACCGCGCACATCCGGACTGGGCCATCTCCATTCCGAACCGTCAGCCAACAAGAGCACGTCACCAGCTCCTGTTAGACTTTTCCAGAGACGATGTATGTGATTACATCATCCATACCTTAAATACAATTATCGACAGCGCTCAGATCGAATATATCAAGTGGGACTTTAATAGACATTTGACCGACATTTTCTCCCATGTACTTTCTGCTGAAAAACAGGGAGAAGTGTTCCATCGCTATATCTTAGGACTGTACCGTGTATTCGACGAAGTGATCTTAACGCATCCGGATATCATCTTCTGTGGATGCTCCGGTGGTGGCGGACGTTTCGACGCTGGCATTCTGTACTACAGCCCACAGATCTGGACCAGTGATAATACCGATGCAGTGAACCGTTTGTCCATTCAGTACGGCACAAGCTTCGCTTATCCGGTCAACACCATGGAAGCCCACGTTTCTGTATGTCCAAACCATCAGACCAACCGTATCACACCGATCGATACCCGTGGAATTGTTGCCATGGGCGGCGTTCTCGGCTATGAATTTGATTCCACCAAGCTCACTCCTGCTGAAAAGGAAGTGTGCATGAATCAGATTGCAATCTACAAAAAGGACTACGATGTCATCGGCAACGGAGATTACTATCGCCTGACTGCACCGAATGACCATAATAATTTCATGGGATGGCAGTTTGTATCCAAGGACGGCGCGAAGGTCATCGCCAGCGTAGTCATTACAGAATATGAGCCAAATGGTCCTCAGCGTTTCTTAAAATTAAAGGGATTAGAAGGAGATGCATTCTACTATATTGAAGAATTAGAACAGACCGTATCCGGACGTGTCCTGATGAAGGCAGGTATCCCACTTTCCCTGATCTTATTCCAGTATGACGCAATCCAGTATCATCTGGTGAGACAGTAATTGAGATAGATCATAAAAAAGGAGATGACTTTTTTGTCATCTCCTATTTTTTGCGCTTTACAATTCTCTATTCTTCTGTTTCTAATGGCGCCACAAATTTGGCAAATGCCAGCTGTGCATGGATCAGATCCTGTCCGAAACGGCAAGGATATTCACCAAGTACTTTTTCTGGTTCCTGATCCCCGCAAAAACCGGAGCCTGCAGTTGTCATCAGAGAATTCTTTCTGGCAATTTCATAATAATAATCTGCTTCTTCTTCGCTGTGACAGCCTGCGAAGCACTCCACACCATCGATCATAACGTCTTCGATGAGTTCCTCAATCTGTTCTTTTTCTTCACCGAAGAATCTGCCTGGTGCTGCAAGTACTGCCAGTCCTTTGGCATCGTGAATCAGTTCCACCATTTCTTTTAAGTTCGGATAGATGATATCGGCTTCTGTCATTTCTGGTTCTTCTTCAAGCATCATCTTCTGTGCTTCCAAGATTTCACCCATGGCATCGAATTCACATGCCTCTAAATTAATACCGTATCCAAGCACGGATACAGGCTGATCTTTATATTTGCATTCAAGCTCGATGGCAGGAATACAGGTAATGCCATACTGTGCTGCTGCTTCCACAGCTTCCTCCACACCTTTCACCCAGTTGCAGTCTGTGAGGGCCATAATGGTAATCCCTTTGTCTGCACACATCTTCACCAGCTGTTCCGGTGCATACTGTCCATCATCGCTATAGATACTTTTCATATTTAAATCAATATAGTGTTCCATATCAATTCTCCTTTTTCACTTTCAATATAAACTCATTCAAGGCTTATTCTAACACATAGGGTATACATCTGTAAAACGGAAAAGTCCGGCTCCCCAATATCGAGCCGGACTTTTCCTGTTCTAGTGATAATTAAAAATGAAAAACTTGATTATTTACTTTTCGTAAATTTCTTCTTGATCACTTCAAATACGCTCAGTGATCGGAGCATACGCTCACCCGGAATATACTGATTGATGGCTCTGAGCACTTTCTTTGGTTCTTTGGAAGCAAAGGAAAATGCGCCATTCTTCTTGGTCTGGATCATAAATCTCGGGATGGCCTTCCCTTTCATCATGACGGAAGCAGATACAAAATCCACTTCTTCCCATGGAATTTGTATGAAATCCTGTACGTTCTTTTCGTTAAAAAACTCAAAGCCCTTGTCACCAACCATGATTTTTCCATAGGTTGTAAGACCGTGAAAAGATGTTCCGGATACAGCAAAATCTACTTTTGTATTGATTGATTGTACCATGGTTGTTAACCTCATTTAAAAATGAATGATTACATTAATCCGATTAAGTGGAATACGATACCAACGATGAATAAAGCAACGATGATAACGATTGGAGAAACATTCTTCTTTAATAATCTACAGCAAAGTAATGTTAATAAGAGACCTGCGAAACCAGGAATTAATGTATTTAAGTTGTCCTGTAAAGTTGTGATCTTTTCAGGTGTTAATGCTAAACCGGAAGCATACTGTGTGATTGCATTCTGGATACCAGCTGCATCGCCAGTGATGGAACCCCAGTCAATGTAAGCGCCTTCTGCTAATGTTACTCTGGAAACTACCGGAGTGAAGGATACACTTACCCATCTGTCTACTAATGCTCCTAATACGAACATACCGAGAATAGCAGCACCTTTTGTAATTTTACCAAGTAAACCACCAGATAAGTCTTTTGTGATTTCTGTACCTACTTTGTAACCGAATTCCTGTGTATACCACATGAAACCGAAACGGATTACATTCCATAATACGAAGAATAAGATTGGTCCAAGGATATTACCTGTCATAGCAAGGGAAGCACCTAAAGCACCAAGGATAGGACGTACTGTGAACCAGAATACAGGGTCACCTACACCAGCGATAGGTCCCATCATACCAACTTTAACACCGTTGATCGCGGAATCTTCTACATTTGCACCATTTGCTTTTTCTTCTTCTAACGCAAGAGTAACACCAAGAATTGGAGATGCTACATATGGATGTGTGTTAAAGAATTCAAGATGTCTCTTTAAAGCTGCAATTCTATCTTCTTCTGTTTTATATAATCTTTTGATCGCTGGGATCATTGCGAAACACCAGCCACCATTCTGCATACGTTCGTAGTTCCAGGATCCCTGAAGGAAAGTTGAACGGAGTGCTACGGACATACGATCGCTTTTAGTTAATGTAATTCTATCTGCCATTTTTACTTCCTCCTTATCCTTATTCGTAATCATCTAAGATATCGCCAAGTGGGTCACCAGTTCCGCCGTTACCTACAGCACCACCAGAAGCTGCTGCTTCAGATAATTTAAGGTAAACTAAAGCGATGGAGATACCGATTGCTCCTAATGCGATTAATGTTAAGTCAGATACAGCTGCTAAACAGAAACCGATTGCGAAGAATGGCCATACTTCTGCTGTTGCCATCATGTTGATAACCATAGCGTAACCTACAGCTACTACCATACCACCACCGATAGCCATACCATCTGTTAACCAAGCTGGCATAGAATTTAAGAAGTTAGCTACAACTTCAGATGGGATTACTAATAAGAAAGCTGCTGGGATAGCAATACGAAGACCCTGCATAGCGATTGCTGCTAACTGCCAGAATTCGATGCCTCTCATGTTACCTTTTTCAGCTGCTGCGTCCATGAAGTGAACCATAGGTACAGCAAGTGTACGACAAATCATTGTTAAGAATAAACCAGCTACAGCAAGAGGGATAGCTACAGCGATTGCTGTGGAAACACCCTTTGTGCCCTGACCGGAAAGAACGAGGATGATAGCGGATGCTACGGATGCTAAAGCAGCATCTGGTGCTACAGCAGCACCGATGTTAGCCCATCCTAAAGCCATCATCTGAAGAGTACCACCTAAGATGATACCTGCTGTTAAGTTACCTGTTACTAAACCAATTAATGTACATGCTACAATTGGCTGATGGAACTGGAATTCATCAAGAATACCTTCCATACCTGCTAAAAATGCAACGATAATTACTAATATCATTGATACAACAGACATTTTTATTTCCTCCTTTTTATGTTAACTATTTGATTCCAAGACCTTCTTTAGCTTTTGCAATTAAAGCATCCATGTCTTCGCCGGAATCGCTTGGTACTTTACGTACATCAAATTTAACGCCAAGTGCTTTTAACTTAGCAAATGTTTCAATGTCTTTTGCGTCAAGGGATAATACCTTGTTAACCGCAACTTTACCATTGCTGTGTGCCATAGATCCAACGTTTAATGTTTCGATTTCTACGCCGCCTTCGATTGCTGCAAGAGCATCCTGAGGTGTTTCGAAAAGAAGCATTGCTTTTGTTTCACCGAAACGTGGGTCTTTTGCTACTTCACACATTTTGTAAATAGGTACACAGTGAGCTTTTACCCCTGGAGGTGCAGCTTCCATAATCATACGTTTTCTTAAGTCATCATGTGCTACAGAATCGGATACAGCGATGATTCTGTCTGGACCAACTGCTTTTGTCCAGCCTGTAGCAACCTGACCGTGAAGTAAACGAGTATCGATACGAGCAAGACCGATTTTGATCTTACCATCGCCAAGTACTGTGCCTTCTGGGATTGCGCCCTGAGGAACTGCAGCTGCTGCTGGAGCTGCTTTTGTTTCTGCTGGAGCAAGAGTTTCTGGATAAACCTTAACTCCATCTTTGCCTTCCTGTAATACAGATGCTGCAACTTCCTGAGCATTGTCTGTGCTCATGCATGCTGCTACAGCTGCGATTAACATTGGAAGGTTCATTCCGGCAACGATTGCCCATTTGTCTTCTTTTCCTGCGATGAGTTTATTTGCCTGATTAAATGGAGTACCTCCCCATAAATCAACAAATACTACTACATTGTCAGGATCGTCGAAAGAAGCTGCTGCCTCTTCCATTCTTTTTCTGATATCATCAGGACCGTCTTCTGGCATAAGTGCAACAGCTTTCATATTTTCCTGTTCACCGAATACCATGGATACAGACTGAAGAATACCAGGTGCAAAACCGCCGTGGCTTGCAAGGATAATTCCAACCATACTTTTTCCTCCTCTCGTATTTTGTTGGTTTTAAATTATTGATATTCATACATACAGATCGTTCGTATCTATAGAAATGAGCGTTCCTATAAACAAAAAAACCAACCAGAACTCTCGCAGGGTACAGTATCCCCGCGGACATTCAAGTTGGTTTTGCCTGCATGACCAGTAACAATCCATTCAATAATTTAAATGTTTGTTTGTAAGACTAAATCTCCTGCTTTTACGGATTTCGCAATCGGAGATGTAATCATCTCATAAGAGTCTGTATTATTAATAACCAGTGGCGATGTGATTGAGTACCCCTGATCAATAATAATCTGTTTGTTGAAGGTACAGATTGGATCTCCAATTGCAACCTTCTGTCCCACCTGTACATGAATCGCAAATACCTGATCTTTGATTCTTGATGTATCAATTCCAATGTGGATCAGTATATCTGCCCCGCCGACACTCTGAATGCCGATGGCATGCTTGGTTGGATAAATCGAGGAAATCTTTCCGTTAACTGGCGAGTAAATGTTCTCATCATCTGGCAGGATGGCGAATCCATCTCCCAACAGTCCTGATGAAAATACGATATCATCCACATTGGAAAGGGGTATAACCGTTCCATTGGCAAATGCATGGATGCTTTCGCTCTGTAATGGAATATCCTCTAAATATGTTTCATCCATATGAAACTCTTTGGCCGGTTCTTTCATAACCACCACAAGGGGTTCCACCCTTTTTCCTGTATGATTCACCTGCTGCTTGCGGATGGCATGATCTAACTGCTTGCGAAGCATCCCTACCCGTGGGCCATAAATAATTTGAAGATTATTCCCACGAACCATGATACCTGCTGATCCACTCTCCTTGATCTTCAACTGGTCAATCTTCTCTTCGTCGTGAACAGTCACGCGAAGTCTGGTAGCACAGGAATCTACCAGAGATATATTATCAAGTCCTCCGAGTCCTGGAATCAGACTCTTCAGAGCTGGATTACCATAATAATATTCGTCTTCTTTCATGGCATCTTCGTCAGTCTCACGGCCTGGAGTTTTTAAGTTGAGCTTAACGATCAACACCTTAAAGACCAGATAATAGACTGCAAAATAACATGCCCCAAGGGGAAGAATAAAAATCCAGTTTGTCTTTGCATTCCCCTGCATGACACCAAAAAGCAGAAAGTCAATGACACCACCAGAGAAGGTCAGTCCAATCGAAATTTTCAGCATATGGGTCAGCATATAAGCAAGCCCCGCCAGATTGACATGAACAATATAAAGGATTGGTGCAACAAACATGAATGCAAATTCCAATGGTTCTGTAATCCCGGTAATGATACAGACCATGGTTGCAGAAAGCATCAGACTTCCCACCTTTTTTCTCTTCGCCGGATCCACTGTGTGATACATGGCAAGTGCCGCACCAGGAAGTCCAAAAATCATAAAAACAAACTCTCCGGTGAAATATCGACAAGCATCCACACTATATCGGATCGTACTTGGATCGGCAAGCTGGGCAAAGAATATATTCTGCCCGCCGGCTACTAATTTGCCGCCAACCTCTGCGGTTCCACCAACAGCTGTCTGCCAGAATGGCATATAAAATACATGGTGAAGCCCAAATGGAATTAAGGAACGCTTGATAATGCCATAGGCAAATGTGCCAAGATAACCACTATCTTTTACAATCGCTCCCACGGAGTTGATCCCTGCCTGCACACCAGGCCATACAAAAAACAGGATTCCTCCAACAAATATATATATAAATGCGCTGATGATCAGCACGAATCTGCTACCTTCAAAGAAAGATAATGCGTTGGGCAGCTGCGTCATACGAAATCGGTTATTCAGATACGCAACTCCAATACCTACTATGATACCTCCAAATGCACCCATCTGAAGTGTAGTAATCCCAAGTGCACTTGTGATGGTTCCTTCCACCGCGGTAAGTGCCGGTCTTCCACTGGCTGTTACGATTCCTGTAAAGATCAAACAGGAATGGATGGTTGCATTCATAACCAGATAAGCCAGTACCGCAGCCAATGCTCCGATTTCCTTCTCCGCTTTACTCATACCAACAGCCACACCAATTGCGAACAGTACAGGCAGATTGTCAAATACAACATTCCCTGCATTCTTCATGATGGTAAATATATAGTAAGGAACTGTTCCCGGACCCATCACCGAGATCAATCCATAGGCATTCAATGTTGCTGTATTGGTCATGGAGGAGCCAATTCCTAACAGTAAACCTGCAAAAGGCAGGATAGAAATTGGAAGCATAAAGGACTTCCCGACTCTCTGAAGTATCCCAAATATACGGTCTACCATACTTCAATCCCCCAATTTACAATATTGTTACATCGTAATTCGATGGATATGAACAGTAAGATAAACTAATTCTTCTTCACTGATCTGAATATCATACTTTTCACTGATGACTGCACGAATCTTCAAGGCACACTGATAATCATCATTGTACTGATCACGAATCATCGTACGGAACAGGAAATCGTCATCTTCCGGAATCTGCTTTGCCTGCAACACTCTGGCTGCAAAGAACTTGATATGTGTGACAAATCGTTCAAAGTGAATGGATTTCTTATCCACATGATTTGGGAAGCACTCATCCACAACAGAAATCACACTGTCAACAAACTTCGGAATGTCAAGAGACGCCTGCATGCTTGTATCATATTCAGATGTAATAAAATGTAATGCGATAAATCCGGCTTCATCCACCGGAAATTTGATGCCTAATGTCTTTTTCAAGATCACAAGACTCTGTACTCCTGCTTTGAATTCTTCAGGGTAGTACTGCTTTGTCTCCCACAAAAGCGGGTTAGAAAATGATATATTGTTATTTAATCTCTCGATCGCACAGTGGATATGGTCGATCAGAGACAAATAGATGGTTTCCTTTAATTTTTCACCCAAAACAGATTTTGCATAGGTGATGACGCAATCTGCTGCATGAATGTGTTCAAGTGGAATGTCCTTCAGAACTTCAATCAAGCGGGAATTGCGTTCTTCATTCTCCAGACGGAAGATCTTCTCAATCTTTTCATCTGGAATAACTTCTCCACGCTTCTTGGCATATCCAAGACCACGTCCCATAATAACAAGCTCACAGTTGTTACTATCAAAAGAAGTTACAATATTGTTGTTTACAACTTTAGCTATAATCATATGATTTTTTTCCTCAAAATAAAAAAATCCAACTCAAAAAAACACCGGCCAATGACTAATATATAACCATGGCGTTTGGTATAATCTTTGCGTTGGTTTTGCCTGCCTTACCAGTTACAATCCTGATACAAATTTAAGTTTTCATTTCTCATCGGTAACTATTGTAGCTTAAAAAATTTAAATGGTCAAGGGTTTTTCCTAACAAATGATATTTTTGTGACAGCATTGTATCTTATGTGGAAAGAAAAATGTATTGAATGGATGGTTGGCGAGACGGGACTCGGCGGTAGGCTGCATCCAATCAGGCTTCGCGGGAAGAGTCACCGGCTCACGCAGGCTTTTCTTATGCACAAAAACAGGAGACACCCTTTGGGTATCTCCTGTTTTTGTGCATAAGAAAAGCGCGAGACGGGACTCGAACCCGCGACCCCGACCTTGGCAAGGTCGTGCTCCACCAACTGAGCCACTCGCGCATGTAAAGTGCCCAGAGCCGGAATCGAACCAGCGACACAGGGATTTTCAGTCCCTTGCTCTACCAACTGAGCTATCTGGGCATATGAAGTTTTTTCCATCTGGAAAGCGGGTGGTGGGTATCGAACCCACGTATCCAGCTTGGAAGGCTGGTGTTCTACCATTGAACTACACCCGCAAAGGGTTGTCAGATGATAGAATGCCGGCGACCGGAATCGAACCGGTACGGGAGTATAAGTCCCGCAGGATTTTAAGTCCTGTGCGTCTGCCAGTTCCGCCACGCCGGCATATGCCTTCGACATAAGCCTTACAGCAAGTGGATGGAGAAGGATTCGAACCTTCGAAGGCGTTGCCAACAGATTTACAGTCTGCCCCCTTTGGCCACTCGGGAATCCATCCAAGAACCATCTGACAGTTATTTAGTATACTAGACTTCGAATTGAAATGCAAGTACTTTTTATATTTTTTTCAAAAGTTTTTCCAGGCAGTCAGAATCCTTATTCTGCGTGAAGAATGGTACCTGATTTTTTCGGAACTTTCATTGTTACATAGCCATGATAACCCGGATAGGTTACTCTGGTTTCCTGATGTCCCTGGGCAGAACACTGCATGATCTGTACCAATTTCTTATTATCTACACCGATTTCCCATGCCGGGATGGTAATTTCTCTGTCTTCATCGCTGTTATTTAAGATTACCACAGCCTGATCCTTATTTGTAAATCGTCCATAACAGAACATATCCTTCTCTCCGTGGAGATACTTCACAGAGCCTTCCATGAATGCTGGATATTCCTTATGGATACGAATCATCTTCTTGTGGAAGTCGATGAGATCCAGATCTTCCTTGCCCCATGGATAAGTACGACGGTTATCCGGGTCAGTCCATCCGGTCACACCTGCTTCGTCTCCATAGTAGAGCGTTGGGGCACCTGGCCATGTCATCTGATACATAACCGCCTCCTTAAATACTTCCTTGCGAACGCCTCGATCAGCTGCTTCCGGTCCCACAGACTGGGTTCTTCCGACTACCTTGTTGGTACGGCTTAAGAATCTGGAGTGGTCATGGTTGGAAAGCTCATTCATCGCAACTTGTAAAGATGGGTAATGGAATCTGGACATATGGTACTTCATTGCTCCGGAATAAGTCTGGAAGTTGCCATCTAGATCCTCTCTGTATTCATCAGAGTGCTTTTCCATACCGGTTAAGAACCAGGTGATTGGTTCCATGAACGCATCATAGTTCATTACGGTATCCCATTCATCGCCCTGAAGCCAGGAGGACACATCTCCGTAATGCTCTGCAAGAATAATTGCTTCCGGATTGGCTTCCTTGACTGCTTTACGGAAATCCTTCCAGAATTTATGGTTAAATTCATTGGTATGTCCCAGATCTGCGGCTACGTCTAAACGCCAGCCATCCACGTTGAATGGTGGAGAGACCCATTTTCTACCGATGTCTAAAATATATTGATAAAGCTTGTCTGATTCTTCGTAGTTCAGCTTAGGCAGTGTGTCATGACCCCACCATCCGTCGTAGGATGCATTATAAGGCCAGAAGGATTCGTCTTCATCATAGAACTTGAAGAACTTGTTATATGGGCTTTCCTTGGAGATGAATGCGCCGTCTTCATAGCCCTCAACGCCTTCGTAGATGCGCTCCTTATCCATCCATTTGTTGAAGGATCCACAGTGATTGAATACGCCGTCGATGATCACACGCATGCCACGGCGGTGAATCTCTTCCACAAGCTCGATGAACAGCTGATTACTCGCTTCTAAGTTTCTCTTATCTGTCACGCGGGAAATGTATCTGGTCGCGTTCTTGTTATTGGTGTCTGTTTCCTTCACCAACTCGCCCTCGTCCACAACAATGCGGCCAAAATGCGGGTCGATGTAATCATAATCCTGAATATCATACTTATGATTGGATGGTGAAACGAATAGTGGATTAAAGTAGATTACATCCACACCTAAATCCTGAAGATAATCAAGTTTATCCATAACACCCTGAAGGTCGCCGCCATAGAATTCACGGACACCCATGGATGCAGGATATTTGCCCCAGTCATCAATCTTTCTGGTTACTTCATTAATATAGACGTATTCGTTCTCCAACACATCGTTAGTTGGATCCCCATTGTAGAAACGATCCACATAAATCTGATACATAACTGCAGATTTCGCCCATGCCGGAGTGGAGAAGTTCTTCACGATGGAGAAATTGTAGGTATCGTCATTGTTACGGAAGGTACCATTACGGTTATAATACAGGAACATGTCATTCACTTCGATCTTGAAATAATAGCGAAGTGTCTCTGATCCGGCTGGAATCACTACCTTATAGAATTCAAAGTAGTTATCGGACTTATAAAAAGCCATCTCCTTCTCTATTCCGTTGACAACAACGAACACGCGGTCCACATTATATCGAACAGCTCGGAATTTGATCGTGATATCATCCTGATCGGTTGGTTCTTCCGGAGACTGATAAAATTTAGTATTGTCGGAGAAAAAGCCATCTGTTCGAATCAATGGAACGCGATTAAACAGATATGCGTGCAGTTTCTCTGCTTTTGAATATTTCTTCATATTGTATTCCCTCGGTAAATCACATAATACACTAGCCTATATTGTAATATAGGTTATAAAAAAAAACAATCCATTTTTCCTGCAGTGTAAAAAAGCAGACAAGTAAAAAGGACAGTCAAAAGACTGTCCTTTTTGGAGAAGGTATTTTGTTACTTATTGGGTGTAGCAAAAAACTATATAATGTATTGGGGGGTTACAGTTATTATTATACATATAACATTTCGAAAGTGTGCATAAACATTCACATATTTCATCTTCATTTTTGTGCAAATCGTTAATTATTTATCGCACTATTTCTATTTTTTACTACAAAATCGAATTTTTTTGTTCTTTTTTATGCATTTTTGATGAATAACCCCTCGAATTCCTGCTGATCGATTCGTTCTTTTTCCAATAAAAGCTGTGCACATGCATGTAATTCATCCATATGAGCTTCAATCATTGCCTTCGCTTTTGTATAACATTCATCCACGATTGCATGAACTTCCTGATCGATGAGTGCATTCACTTCATCACTGAAGGTCATCTCGTGTCCGATTCTCTTGCCTACGAATACTTCCTCCTGATTGTTGGACTCATAATTTAACAGTCCAAGCTTATCAGACATACCATATTTCATGACCATGCTTCTTGCCACGTCGCTAACCTGCTTGATATCCTGGGAAGCACCGGTTGTTACATCACCGAAGATCAGTTCCTCTGCGATACGTCCGCCTAAGCTTACCATAATATCCTGGATCAATGTGCCTTCGGTTTCGAATACATTGTCATTCTCTGGAAGCGGCATAGTGTAGCCTGCTGCACCAACGCCAGTCGGAATGATGGAAACAGTATAAACCGGTCCCACATCTGGAAGGAGATGGAATAATAATGCATGTCCAGCTTCGTGGTATGCAGTAATTCTTCTTTCCTTTTCCGGAACAAGGCGGCTCTTCTTCTCTGTTCCGATGCCTACCTTGATAAATGCCTTGTCAATATCATCCTTGCGGATAAATCTTCTGTCATCCCTGGCTGCATTGATGGCTGCTTCATTCATCAGGTTTTCCAAATCTGCACCGACAAATCCGGCTGTTGTTCTGGCGATTTCGTGGATATCCACATCATCTCCAAGTGGTTTCTTTCTGGAATGTACCTGAAGGATTTCTTCTCTGCCCTTCACATCCGGACGGCCCACTGCAACCTTACGGTCAAAACGGCCCGGTCTTAAGATTGCTGGGTCTAAAATATCTGCACGGTTGGTTGCTGCAAGGACGATAATGCCCTGATTTACACCAAATCCGTCCATCTCTACAAGTAGCTGGTTTAAGGTCTGCTCTCTTTCATCGTGTCCGCCGCCGAGACCACTGCCTCGCTGACGACCCACTGCGTCAATTTCATCAATAAAGATGATACAAGGTGCATTCTTCTTCGCTTCGTTGAATAAGTCCCTTACACGGGAAGCACCAACACCGACAAACATCTCTACAAAATCAGAACCGGAGATGCTGAAGAATGGAACGCCAGCTTCCCCTGCCACTGCCTTGGCAATGAGGGTTTTACCGGTACCCGGAGGTCCCACAAGCAGGACGCCCTTCGGAATTCTGGCACCCAAATGGATATATTTGGCTGGGTTTTTCAGGAAATCAACCACTTCTTCCAGGCTTTCCTTTTCTTCGTTCAAGCCAGCCACATCCTTGAATGTCACATTGATATCATCCTGGGTTGCAAGACGGGCACGGCTCTTGCCGAAATCATTCATCTTGCCACCGCCGCCATTCTGGCGGAGCATCATCATCATCATAAAGACCATCACACCGATCAATGCCACGTTGGTGAAAATCTCAACCCAGTTGCTGGAATGGCTGATGCCATTAAGCTGAACCGGCACATCCTTGTTGGTCTCTTCGATTCGTTCCTGCACCTTATTGACATCGGAGCTCTGGAATCGGTAGCTCTCCTCGCCAATCTGCACGCGCACCTCACCGGTTGGAACTTCTTCATTCTGTGCAATGACAATCGATGTCACCTTATCCGCCTTGAGGTCTTTGTAAAACTGCTTTTCTGAATATGGACTCTGACCAATGCCTGAGGACAGGGTAAAATAGTAGAAAAGCATCATCGCCACAAGAAGGGTAAGGACATAAATACCATTACCTTTACGTCTCAATTTTTAATTCTCCTTTATACTTCCACAATGCCCACATATGGAAGATTTCTGTATTTCTGGGCATAGTCAAGACCGTAGCCTACTACGAATTCGTCTGGAATCTGGAATCCATTGTAGTCAACCTGTACTTCTTTGACACGACGGTCTGGCTTATCTAAAAATGCAAATAATTTTAAGCTCTTTGGTTCTCTCTGTGCTAATAATGGCATGAGATAGTGAAGGGTACGTCCGGAGTCGATGATATCTTCGATTACGATTACGTTCTTGCCTTCGATTGTTTCATCTAAGTCCTTGGAAAGTTTTACGATACCAGAGGATTTTGTGCCGTCTCCATAGCTGGAAACCTGCATAAAGTCAAGTGTTACTGGAATGGTAATTCTCTTTGCAAGCTCTGTTGTGATGAATACGCTTCCCTTTAAGATGCAGATCAGATGTACTGATTCGCCTTCATATTCCTTGCTAATCTGTTCAGCAAGCTCTGCAAGTTTTGCTTCCACTTCTTCTTCAGAAATCATTACGCTAATTTTGTGTTCTGCCATAGTATTACGTCTCCTTTTCTATCCATGTAATTTCCAAAATATTCTGTGTATCCTCTTTCACCTTGTAAGCCTCACTGATTCTTCCACCAACAATCCAAAGGATGTGATGATCATCCGCCAGAAGCGGGACCCTGGTTCTGTCTTCCTTCGGTATCTTCTGGTCAATAAAATATCGATTCAGCTTTTTGTGCTGCCCCGCCTGGTTCATGATATAATAGTCCCCTTCACGGGCAGTACGCAAGGTTATACCACTCTTAATTTTATCATAGGAAAAATATTTCGTATATATTTTTTCAGAAATCGCTGACCCTTTTTCCAATAATCTGATCTTTATACAGGCGTTCCATCCAGGAAGTACATACTCCTTGCCGGGCACAATGGGAAGGTCCTTCTGTTCCTGTCCATTCTGACCACGACCCACATCTCCTTCTTTATAAAAAGCGATCTGATCATACTCCCGCACAGCACGGACACCGTAAGGCAAATGCACCTCTCTGCCGGTCTGCATTGACAAAAGATTCAGCGTCTGTTCCATGTGTACCCGCCCAATGTCTTTTTCTGCTTCGCAGGCTGTAATGATTCCCTGGCGAATCACTTCTTTTTGTAAAAATACCGGATATTCCCGTAAAGAAGAAAGATCAATCTTATTCTGATCGATGCATCGATTGCAGGCCTCCTCAACCTGAGGTGTCAGATAGGCAAGCATCTCTTCCACCTGCTGGGCAAGCTCTGCCATGTGATGGACTGCCTTTTCATTCACCTGCTCCAATTCAGGAATCACCAGATGTCTGATCCGGTTTCTCACATAATCGGTACGGGCGTTGGACACATCCACATTGTAATGCTGACACAGATGGGAAAGCGCTGCAAGTATCTCCTCCTTCGTAAGCGAAAGAAGTGGACGGATCAATCTGCCCTGTCTTGGTTTGATGCCACCCATTCCATGAAGGCCGGTTCCCCTGGCCATGCGGTATAGCAGGGTCTCTGCCTGATCATTCTTATGATGTCCAAGGGCAATGGTATCACAGTTCCACGCCTCCAACTGCTCATAGAACCTTTGATAGCGCACCTGTCTGCCTGCAAGCTCCAAAGAGCATTTGTTTTGATTGGCCACGCCACGGATATCTTCAGAAAACACTGCGTAAGTAATCCCATGCTCGACGCAGAACGCCTTCGCAAAGTCCGCCTGGGCATCTGCTTCCTCCTCAAGGTTATGATTGATATGTACCGCAAAGAGGGTAAGATCAAGGGCTTCCCTAAGTTCCACAAGCTTTAATGCCAGATAGACAGAATCCGGTCCGCCAGAAAAGGCAATCAGAATCCGGTCGCCTCTCTTTATTAAATTATCATCGATTTCATATGGTTTTAACATGCAATCCCTCTATCAGATATTTCATAGCTATTTAGATATTAATCCACGAAAATAATGATCAAACGAAAAAAGGCGATATAGATTTCTCTATATCGCCTGTAAGTAGCGAAGAGCAGATTCGAACTGCTGACACCACGGGTATGAACCGTGTGCTCTAGCCAACTGAGCTACTTCGCCGCACTCAACAATCAAGATTATAGCAACCATAATCATGTTTGTCAACTATTTTTTAATCTTCTTCTAGAACATATTCATCCGGATAAAAAAGACCCAGTTTTTCTCTGGCGATCTTCTCGATATATTCTCTTGTTGTGAGATTCTCTTTTTCCTTCTCTAAGCTTTTCTGCTGCTCCTTCGCACCGTCTAACTGCTTTTCAAGCTTTGCCTTCTCACTGCGAAGTCGAACACCGTTATACACCTGTATGCCTTCAGAAACAAGAAGTATCATCAGAATCACCGCAACGATGATACGAATACTGCTGCGCTTTTTCTTGTCGCCATTCTCGCCGTCATGCTTTTTTCTATACTTTTCGTATTTTGCATACTGATCATCTTTTTTACGCATAATCCCACTCCCCCTGTTCTTTAGCATTATTTTAACGTTTTTTATCACATTTTTCAATGATTACAGATAACGAAACATATCTTTTGCTTCTTCTTTTTTGGTTGTATCCTGAATCTTTAAGATTTCTGCCTTTACTGACTTATTGCCAAAAGCAATTTCAATGATATCTCCAACCTTTACCTTCGTGCCTGCCTTTGCAACCTTATCATTGACCATCACACGGCCGCCGTCACATGCTTCATTGGCAACGGAACGTCTCTTGATCAGACGGGACACCTTCAAATATTTATCTAATCTCATTTGTTCGAAACCTTTCTATATTAATACAATATTAATACAATTAATTAACAGATAAAACAAAAGGCTGCCTTCGAAAAGACAGCCCGCTTTTTCAGTAATTATTTATTTACAGCGTCTTTTAAAGCTTTACCTGCTTTAAATTTAGGAGTTTTGGAAGCTGCGATTGTCATTGTTTCGCCTGTTCTTGGGTTTCTTCCTTCTCTTGCTGCACGATCGGATACTTCAAATGTACCGAAACCAACTAACTGAATTTTTTCACCTTTTGTTAATTCTTCTGCTACAACATCTGTGAATGCTTTTAAAGCTTTTTCTGCGTCTTTTTTAGAAATCTGAGTTCTTTCAGCAATTGCTGCTACTAATTCTGTTTTATTCATTGCAAATATTTCCTCCCTAGGATGCTTTCTTATCTCATCTCATTTTTATACTCGAATTAAAACTTGCAATATCCTTTATAATGGTTTTGCCCATTAATGTCAAGAGAAAATTACGAAAAACCCTTATTTTACGCAATTTTTTTGCATTTTATGAACTCATCGGTTATAATGCTAGTCAGACAGGCAAAAGCTATGGAGGTATCTATTATTATGAAGTACAGTATGAAACACATTGTCCGCTTCAGCGAGGTCTCTTCTGACCAGTGCGTAGGGATTTCACAGATTATCAACTATTTTCAGGATTGCTCCTCTTTCCACTCCGAATCATTGGGCGTAGGATTCCACTATCTTGAAAAAGAACAACGTGCATGGCTTATGTCTGGATGGCAGATTGAGGTGGACCGCTTCCCTGTATTCGGCGAAGAAATCACCATCAGTACCTGGCCATATGACTGGAAGGGTGTATACGGATTCCGAAACTTTGTTATCCACGACAAGGATGATCAGCCAATTGTCCGCGCCAATTCCATCTGGGTATATACAGATCTGAAGAATCAGGCATTGCTTCGTGCAAACCCTGAGGACATTGCCAGATATGGCACAGAAGAACGTCTGGATATGAAGTATTATCCAAGAAAGGTTCGCGCACCAAAGGAATTCGAAGAGAAAGAACCTTTGATCGTGTTAAAGAGCTATATTGACACCTATCAGCACATGAACAATGCCCAATATGTATCCCTTGCAGAAGAATTTCTGCCAGAAGACTTTGATATTCACGGTCTTCGTGTTTACTACAAACGTTCTGCCGTGCTCCACGACATGATATATCCACGTGTGACCGCGGGAGAAGACACTTATACTATACAGCTGTGCAATGAAGACGGCGATGCTTACGCAGTCATTGCATTTAGCTAAACGGAAGAACAGGAGAATAATATGATTGAATTAGGAAAATTACAGACTTTATACATGGTAAAGAGCACCGACCACGGCGTATATTTAAATGACGCACCTGGTAAAAAGGACGGAAGCATTTTACTCCCTAAGAAGATGGTGCCGGCACAGATGAGAATGGCCGACGCCATTGAAGTTTATGTATATAAAGATTCCGAAGACAGACCAATCGCAACAACCAGCACACCAGCCTTAACCCTTGGAGAAGTGGCAAAGCTTCGCTGCGTATCCTTATCCTCCATCGGTGCATTCATGGACTGGGGACTGGAGAAGGATCTATTCCTTCCTTTCAAGGAACAGACTATGACTGTCCGTGAGGGAAAAGAATATCTCTGCACTCTCTACATCGACAAGAGCGAACGTCTCTGCGCATCCATGCGTGTTTACGATTATCTGTCTACAGACAGCCCTTACAAGGCAGAAGACCACGTGAAGGGAACGATCACTTCGATCAACGAAGAACTTGGCGTATTCGTTGCCGTTGATAACAAATATAACGGAATGATTCCGATCAAGGAAGTACACCAGAAATTATATGCTGGCGACGAAGTCAAAGCCCGCGTGGTACGTGTCCGCGATGACGGAAAGTTAGATCTGAGTTTAAGAGAAAAAGCATACATTCAGATGGATGCTGACTGCCTTCTCGTTATGGAAACCATTGAAAGTTATGACGGCGTGCTTCCATTTACAGACAAAGCATCTCCAGCCATCATCAAACGCGAGTTGGGACTGAGCAAGAATGCATTCAAGCGTGCCGTTGGCCGCCTGTTAAAGCAGGGTAAGGTGGAAATTACCAGCACCTCCATCCGCAAACTGTAATTGGAAGGAGCGATGTCTTTGAATAAGCATACGTATCATCCACAAGCGGCAAACCGGTTTTTATTTCTTTATCTGCTTGCCTATCTGGTCATCGGATATGTAGGGCCGGAATTCCTGCCGGAAGACCTGACCTTCACGATTTTGCGATTTTTTCCACTGCTTCTTGCCATTGGATATCTGATCATCACAGGACAGAATCCGGTGAAGGCATTATCGATCAAGCCTTTTCATCCACTGTCTCTGCCTCTGATCATCCTTTATCCATACCTCGTGCTGCCGATCACTACGATTGTCAGAGTGCTCAGTCAGGTGATTGCCCGAAATCTTGTCAGCACAGAAATCAACAGCACCATCAGTGACAAGGGACTGTTGATCACATTGGTTACCATTGCGCTCTTCCCAGCCATTGTGGAAGAGATTGTATTCCGAGGCGTATACTACACTGGCATCAGGAATAAACGACCACTGAAATCCATTCTCATTGCAGCCTTCTGCTTTGGCATTATGCATATGAATGTGAATCAGTTTTCCTACGCATTTGTCATGGGGATCTTCCTCATTCTCATATTCGAAGCTACCGGAAGCCTGTTGGCTCCGATCCTGGTTCATATGCTCTTTAATGGAATCTCCGTGCTTGTGAATTATCTGATGAAGGCGACCCAGACAGCTGCCGACGCAGCAGAGATAATCAACGGTCAGAGCAACCTCATGTCCACATCAGAAGCCATGGCAACCATCAAGCAGACGACACCGGCGGCACTCGTTGGACTGATCCTAGCCATCCTGATCATAGTGTTGTTGGCAAAGCTCAACCACAGAGGCGATGCGCTGAAAAGCATTTTCTCACCTCCTGCTCTTGAAGAGGGAGAAAGCACAAAGATTGGTTCCCTTAGCCTTTACGCATATCTTGTGATCTGCGTGGGAATGACCCTTATGATATTAATAAGATTTAAATAATGAATAACAAAGAACGGGTAACACATTAACGTGCTACCCGTTTTCTTTTGTCTTTATACTATTCTAATACTGTTATATATGTTGCTACAGTCACAGCTCCTATTTTGTCAGTTCGCCGTAGGTGAATACAACCTTATTCCACATGCGATCAGATACTTCTTTTTCGTAATCGAACACCTTATCTTCTGTCCACTGTGCATACTGCTCGTCATATATCTTCTGCTGTCTTTCCTGCCAGATCAGATCCTTCATATCATCTAAGTACTGTTCATTGTTGGCAGTACGGAGCATCGCTACGACATATCCCTGTGGAGTCTCTAATACTTTGGTGATTCCACCTGGTTTTAACTGATCCACTGCCGCTTCAAATTCCGGTCCGCATTCTGCTCTTCCGATACCATAGCTTTCATCTAACGTATCTAACACATCATACTGTTTTGCCAGGAATGTGAAGTCTGCGCCTGCCTTCGCCTGCTTGTAAGCTTTGGTTGCCTTGGCTTTCTGTTTTTCCTTTTCTTCTGCGGAAAGCTCAACTTCTTCTCCGTTGGCATCGATCTTCTTGGTTGCAAATACCAGTTTATATACAGTTTTTACAACTGCTTCTTTGTCGGAAATCTTGGTATCTGCCTTTTTATATAATTCATTCTTTACCTTATCTGCAAGTGCATTCTCTTCATAGATTGTCTTGATCAGGCTAAGATCTGCCCCGGACATATCCATGATTTTCTGTCCCACCTTGCTCTGTGCGAAGCTTTCTGCACTGTTGGCCGCATTGGTTTTCTCGATTTCGTCCAAATAGACGCCGAGCTCTTCAGAATGGGCAACTAATGTTTTGATTGCAAGAATAGTTTCCACTGCGTCCTTCTTGGTGGAATCTTCTAATGTAATACCATCTTCCACAGTTGTCTGCCACATTTTCTTACCCAGGCTGGAGCCATACTCACTTTCCAAGGTATATTCCTGAATACGTGCGTAAACTTCTGCTTCCGCTTTGGTAACCTTCATGCCATCATATCGAAACAGTGTGGTATCCAACATCATAAAAACACCGACACAGCAAAGAGCAACAAGTAAAAGAAATGCGGTAATAATTGCTGCAAGTTTCTTATTCATACTATGACCTCCAATGATTATTATTCCATTAATAATATACTACAAAACTATCGTTCTATCAAATCATTTATCTCTTCAATCATGGTTGTAACCATCGGAATCTGCTCTGTCTTCTTGATTTTTTCAAGATTTAAGGTAAATACCGGGCTATCCTTGATGGTAAGCTTCATAATCTTCTTATATTTCTCCAACAGTTCCGGGATGCGGTCCACGTCAACTTTCGCCTTCGGATACATCCGGATGACGTATACCGAATCTCGCTGTTCCACAGCAGTCATGCAGGCCTTGTGTGCTCTGGCCCTCATGTAGGCGATGTTTAACAGATTGACGACAGCATTGGGCATGTCACCGAAGCGGTCGATCAGCTCATCCGTCATCTCCTCCAAGTCATCCTGTGTCTCAATCTGGGAAATGCGTTTGTAAAGCTCAAGTTTCTGGAACTCATTGCGCACGTAGCCGGCCGGGATAAATGCATTCATAGTCAGATCCACCGTTGTCTCAAATTCTTCCTCCATCGGAAGCTCACCCTTTAAGCGAAGCACAGCTTCGTTGAGCATCTTACAATAGAGATCATAGCCCACCGCTTCCATATGGCCGGACTGAGCTTCTCCAAGCAGGTTGCCTGCACCACGGATCTCCAGATCCCTCATAGCAATCTTATATCCGGATCCTAAGTCCGTGAATTCTCTGATGGCCTGAAGACGCTTCTCTGCAGTTTCTCTGAGCATAGTATCTCTCTTATACATCAAAAATGCATATGCCATACGGTTGGATCGTCCGACACGGCCCCTCAGCTGGTACAGCTGGGAAAGCCCCAGACGGTTGGCATCCTGAATGATCATCGTATTGACATTGGAAATATCAAGACCGGTCTCTATGATGGTGGTGGAAACCAGTACATCGATTTCTCCATTCATAAACTGGAACATCTTGTTCTCTAAGGTTCGCTCGCTCATCTGTCCGTGGGCATATTCTACCACCGCCTCCGGCACCAGATGACGAATCTTTGATGCAACTTCTTCTATATTATTCACTCGATTGTATACATAATAAACCTGCCCGCCACGGCCCAATTCACGAAGGATGGCTTCTCGGATCATCTCTTCGTTATATTCTAAGACGTAGGTCTGGATTGCCTGTCGGTCCACAGGCGGCTCCTCCAGAATGCTCATATCACGGATTCCAATAAGACTCATATGGAGGGTTCTTGGAATCGGTGTGGCAGAAAGGGACAATACATCGATATTTTTTCTCAGTTTTTTGATTTTTTCTTTATGGGTCACCCCAAAACGCTGTTCTTCATCGATGATGAGCAATCCCAGATCTTTGAAGGACACGTCCCTTGATAATACACGGTGGGTTCCGATGACGATATCCACACTGCCTTTTTTCAGTCCCTCTAAGGTTTTCTTATTCTGGGCAGGGGTTCGAAATCTTGACAGCATCTCCACTCGGATCGGATAATCCTTCATTCGCTCCTTAAAGCTGTTGTAATGCTGCTGGGCCAGAATGGTTGTTGGCACCAGATATACCACCTGTTTGCTGTTGGTCACCGCCTTGAATGCGGCACGGATGGCAACCTCTGTCTTGCCAAATCCCACGTCCCCACAGATGAGTCGGTCCATGATCTTCTTACTCTCCATGTCCCGTTTGGTCTCCTCAATGGCAGTAAGCTGATCGATGGTTTCCTCATATGGGAACATCTCCTCAAATTCAGCCTGCCACACCGTATCTTCATCGCAGGCAAATCCTTCCTCCTGCTGACGGATGGCATAGAGATCTACCAGATCCTGAGCAATGACATTGACCTTGGTGCGCACCTTCTTCTTGGCACTGCCCCACTCCTTGCCGCCAAGGACGTTGATCTTCGGCTTTTTCGCGCTGGCACTGGCATACTTCTGAATGAGATCCAGCTGGCTGGCCAGCATAAAGAGATGGCTGCCGCCCTTATATTCGATATCGATATAATCCTTGGTCACGCCGCCTACATCGATTTTTTCAATACCCTTGTAGACGCCGATACCGTGATTTTCGTGAACCACGTAGTCCCCAACGGATAAATCTCCAAAGCTTGCCAGAGTTTTGCCCTTCTTCTCACTCTTTCGGCGCTTCTTGCGGTCCTTCTTCAGCTGGAAAATGTCACTCTCTGCAATAACAACAAAGCGGATATCACTATACTCAAACCCGCTTTTCAGCTTCCCTGTGGTCACCATGATCTCGCCGTCTAACAGCTTATGCTCCAAACGGTCGGCGTAAAAGTTCTCCAATCCCGCATTGCGAAGCTCATCGGCAAAACGCTGGGCACGGGTATGGGATGGAGAAAGGACCAGAATCTTGTATTGCTTCTTTTTATAAAGCTTTAAGTCCTTCACCAACTGCTCAAAGCTGTTGTTATAGGCCTGAATGGACTTCACATTCAGGTAATAAGTTTCACGGAGCCGTGCAAATTTATAGCTCTGCATCAGCATACTGGTAAATAATGCCGGTGCTTTGCACACCTCGCCGATCATCTTCTCGAAGGAATCGATGCGGTCTGTCTGTCCCGGCAGGATATATCCTCCCATCAGACGGGACTGCATGCTCATCTCCACCTCCGTGGCAAATGCATCTGCACGTTCCTTCACTCGATTCGGCTCATCTACTATATATAACGTATCCCCCTTTGGAAAATAATCCATCAAAGATACGGTTTCTTCATAAAAATAGTTCAAAAAGGCTTCGATTCCAATGAGACTGCCAAGTTCAGAAAGTTCCTCCTTCACACGGGCCATCTCCTTCTGGATGCGCTCATAAGCCTCGAAACGCTTCTCTTTTTTAAGTTTTGCAGCGTAGGTTTTATGCTCTCTGGAGATTTTTTTCAATCCTTCCTTCACACGGACGCCTGATAGCACTACCTCTGTAGCCGGATAGACAAAGAGCTCTTCCACATTCTCAATGGAGCGCTGAGATTCAGAATCAAACATACGAATACTGTCGATCTCCACATCCCAAAGCTCAATTCGATATGGATTCTCCTCCGTCACTGGGAAAATATCCAGAATGCCGCCGCGGATACAATACTCACCTGCCCCCTCTACAAAGGCAGTTTTTTCATATCCCATATCTGTAAGCTTTCGCGCAATCTTCTCTAAATCAATCTCATCTCCCACCTGGAAGAACAGGCGGTTGCTGCGAAACTGATACATGGGGATCATGCGGTCAAGCACACCTTCCACACTGGTTACAATGGTGACATCACGGTTCTCCATCAGATCACGGAGTGCTGCCAGTCGCTGCTGGGCGATGGTATTGCCGTGGATATCAGCACTGTAAAACAATAGGTCTCTGGCTGGGAAATAGTGGACGCTACGGTCATAGAAACGATATTCCTCTGCAATTTCCTTCGCCTTCATCTCGTGATAAGTGATGATGACGCGGCACTTGTAGTCCTGTCCCAGTCCATGGATGAGATGGCATTTCTGACTGTCGATGCATCCGCTGATTCCAATCGGTGTCACACCGTTCTTCAGACTTTCTTCTATATTCAGATATTCCTGGTATTCCTTTAATGGATACATGATCGTCTTCATACTCTCACCCGCCTTTCTTTTCGATCAATACGCTCTTCTTATTCGATGATGGATTTGTTGTAATCGTTCATGGCCTTATCCACATCATCCCAGACCATGCATTCCACTGCCCCTGCCACATTCGGCATGAGTTTTTCATATATTTCATTCTCTCCCTTGGAGAACTTACCAAGCACATAATTGGCTAAATCCATGCCCTTTGGTTTTTCGCCCACACCGATTTTAATACGTGGGAAGTCCTGTCCACCCAAATGGGCAATGATACTCTTAATTCCATTATGGCCGCCGGCGCTGCCTTTCTTGCGAATACGGATTCTGCCGACATCAAGACTGATGTCATCATAAATGACAATAAAATCTTCCGGATAGAGCTTATAAAAATCCATAATGGAACGCAAGCTTTCTCCACTTAAATTCATATAGGTCTGTGGTTTTACTAAAAGCACCTTCTGACCGTCGATCATACCTTTACCGATGAGTGCGCGATGCTTTTTGGTGTCCACGCTGATATTATATTTATTCGCCAGATAATCGATGGCTACAAACCCGATGTTATGTCTGGTTCCATCGTACTTTTTCTCTGGATTTCCTAATCCTACAACGATTTTCATCTGTGTTCACTCCTTTCGCACACTATAGGATAGCATAAAAAAGGTTCCTTGTACAATACAAGGAACCTTTAATGTGTTGATTATTTATTCGAAATTACAGGATATATCTTTCGTTCTTTTCTACAACGATTTTGTATCCGTCTTCGCCAACATAGTTTGTGCCTGGACGTAATGTGTCACGGCTTTCAACGATGCAGTTTTCAAGAACTGTGTTGTCACCAATATAAACGTCGTTTAAGATGATGGAGTTCTTGATTGTTACGTTGTTTCCAACATATACATCTTTGAAAAGTACGGAATTTTCAACAGCGCCGTTGATTACACAGCCTGTAGCAACGATAGAATTCTTAACGCAAGAACCTTCGTTGTATTTTGCTGGAGGAAGATCTGCAACCTGTGTGTAGATACCAGGATGTTTCTTGAAGAAGTAATCTCTAACTTCTTTCTTTAAGAAATCTTTGTTAACCTGAGCGTATGCATCTACTGTGGAGATGTTCTTCCAGTATCCGCTTAATTCGAACGCGTATACACGTTTTTCTTCCATAGATGGTAAGATGATATCTTTAACTAAATCAAATTTACCTTCTTCTGCGCATCTTTCTAATTCAGAGATGAGGTGTCTTCTTCTCATGATGTAGATACCAGCGGAAACTAATGTTGTCTTTGGAGCTTCTGGTTTTTCTTCGAATCCAACAACTGCGCCTGTTTCATCTTTTTCGATGATACCGAAACGTGTGATGTCTTCATCAACGCCAGCCATATCTTTTGCAACGATTGTGATATCAGCACCTTTTTCAATGTGATATTTTAATACGTCGTTGTAGTTTAATTTGTAGATACCATCACCTGCAGCGATTGCTACGTATGGTTCATGGCTCTTCTTTAAGAAATCGATGTTCTGGTAAATAGCATCTGCTGTTCCACGATACCAGAAATCATTTTCATTTGTTAATGTTGGTGTGAATGTATATAAACCACCCTGTTTACGTCCGAAATCCCACCATTTAGAAGAACTTAAATGTTCATGTAAAGATTTGGAGTTGTACTGTGTAATAACGCCAACTTTCTGCATTCCAGAGTTGCTCATGGAAGATAAAGCGAAGTCGATTGCTCTATAGCTACCTGCTACTGGCATAGCTGCTGTAGCTCTTCTATCAGAAAGTGCGCCCAGCTTTTTGCTGTTACCACCTGCTAAAATAATACCGATTGTTTTCATGCTTTTTCACCTACCTTACTTAATTAAAGCTTCTCCAGTTGGAAGTTCTCTGTTTGGATAATCTTCTGGAGTTGTCTTACCGAAGATTGCTACGTTCTTACCTACTTTTACTTTGTATGGAATGTAGGAGTTCTGTCCAACAGCTACTAAACCATGGTTGTAGATATGTGGAGCAAAGGTGTTTTCAGCATCTTCAAAGTCAGCAGAACCAAGTACTACTTTATCTTCGATTTCACAGTTTTCAGCGATAACTGCTTTGTCGATGATTACGTTTTCACCAATTCTTGTGTGGTTCATGATGATAGAATCTTTGATTACAGATCCTTCTCCGATGATTACGTCAGAACCGATTACGGAGTTTTCAACTGTACCATAAATTTCGGATTCGTCACCAACGATAGAGCCTTTAACAGCACCATTCTCTCCGATGAACATTGGAGGGATGGATTCGCTCTTTGTATATACTCTCCAGTATTCTTCGTATAAATTGAATTCTGGAATAAGGCTGATTAAGTCCATGTTTGCTTCCCAGTAAGAGCTTAATGTTCCTACGTCTTTCCAGTATCCCTGGAATTCATAAGAAATAATCTTGCTTCCGTTTTCGAAGCAGTATGGGATTACATGCATACCAAAGTCTAAGTTTGGAATATGTTCGCATGCAAGTAAAGCATTCTTAAGAACTTTGTAATCGAAAATGTAGATACCCATGGAAGCCTTGTTGCTCTTTGGTTCCTTTGGTTTTTCCTGGAATTCTACGATTGTGTCATTCTCATCTGTTACTACGATACCGAAACGGCTAGCTTCTTCCATAGGAACTTCCATAGCTGCGATAGAAATAGCTGCGCCCTTCTGTTTGTGGTTTTCAAGCATTAATTCGTAATCCATCTTGTAGATGTGGTCACCAGATAAGATTAATACATAATCAGGATTATAGTAATCCATGTATTCTAAGTTCTGGAAAATAGCATCTGCTGTACCTGCGAAGTATCCGCTCTTTCCGCTGGATTCGTATGGAGAAAGAACAGTTACACCACCTACGTTACGGTCTAAGTCCCAAGGAATACCAATTCCTACATGCTGGTTCAGTTTAAGTGGCATATACTGTGTCATAACACCTACAGTATCGATACCAGAATTAATACAGTTACTAAGTGGGAAGTCAATAATTCTATACTTACCACCGAAAGAAACAGCTGGTTTAGCAGTTTTAGAAGTTAAAACACCAAGTCTGCTTCCCTGTCCGCCTGCTAAAAGCATAGCGATCATCTCTTTTTTTACCATCGTATTCACCCCTTTGTGCATGATAGTTAATTATAACATTGATAGTTAATTATAACATTAATGGTGGAAAATGTGAATAATAAACATAGAAACCGTTAAAAATGCAACGAACTTTTTTGTACACTCCGCACATGAATCGCGCTTTCTATCACAATAATTTAGGGAAATTTGTTACATTCCTTGAAATCCCTCTCCAATTATTCGTCATATTATCCATATTTCACGTATGTTTCTATTATAACTGAATTTTTGTTATTTCGCAATGTGTCTGTCTTGAAAGTTTAAACTTTTTGTCCTATACTAATTTATAAGAAAGTTTCACATTCTTTCTATATAATAGAAAACTTTATTTATGTTTAGAATAATTATATTCATATATTAAGTAAGAAAGGAAAATATCAGAAACATGTATCAGATTGATTTTAAAAAGCCAATTCATGTTCATTTTATTGGAATCGGCGGTATCAGTATGAGTGGTCTTGCTGAAATTCTTTTAGAAGAACACTTTACTATTTCCGGATCCGACATGAACGAATCTGACATTACGAATAAATTAGTATCTTTAGGTGCAACTGTTGCAATTGGACAGAAAGCAGACAATATTACAGATGACATCGATTTGGTTGTCTACACAGCAGCCATCCGCGAAGACAATCCGGAATTTCAGGCAGTCCTCGCCCACAACATTCCAAAGCTTACAAGAGCAGAGTTACTTGGACAGATGATGGACAACTACAAGAATCCGGTAGCCATCGCTGGTACCCATGGGAAGACAACTACAACCTCCATGTTATCCCACATTCTCTTAGCTGCAGATGCAGATCCAACCATCAGTGTTGGCGGTATCTTAGATGCCATCGGCGGTAATATCCGCGTTGGTAAATCTGACATCTTAGTTACCGAAGCATGTGAATATACAAACAGTTATCATTCCTTCCACCCTATGATCAGCATTATTTTAAATGTGGAAGAAGATCATATGGACTTCTTCAAAGATTTAGCAGACATTGAAAAAAGCTTCCAGACATTTGCACGCATCCTTCCAGAGAATGGATTACTGATCATCAACGGCGACATGGGCTGCGTGGATTACATCTGCGAAGGTGTGGATGCAGACATCGTAACATTTGGCCTTGAGGGAGACAATTTAACTTATACTGCTGCCAACATCGGCTATGATGACCGCGGCAACGGATACTACGATTTAGTTGTCAACGGACAGGTTACTGATCACATCTGCTTAAGTGTAAACGGCCGTCACAATATTATGAACTCCTTATCTGTGATTGCTGCTGCAAAGCAGATTGGCATTGATATGGCATTCATCAAGGAAGGTCTCCTCAATTTCACAGGAACCAAGCGTCGTTTTGATTACAAGGGCGAAGTGAATGGCATCACAGTCATCGACGACTATGCACATCACCCAACAGAAATCAGCGCCACATTGAATGCGGCTCAGAAGTATCCACACAACGAAATCTGGACCATCTTCCAGCCACACACCTACAGCCGTACCATCGCTTTCTTAGATGACTTTGCAAAGAGCCTTTCCTTAAGCGATCATGTCATCTTAACTGACATCTATGCGGCACGTGAAAAGGATGAAGGCCTCGTCTCTTCCAGAGATATCGTAACAAGACTTGAACAACTTGGTGCAGATGTATATTATATTTCCGCTTTTGAGGACATCGAAAAATTTGTTTTAGAAAATTGTAAGAACAATGATTTGTTGATAACTATGGGTGCCGGAAACGTTGTAAATATCGGCGAAAACCTGGTTAAGTAATATTTATCCACATTATCCACAGGGTTATGCACAGAAATGTGTGCAAAAGCTCTGTGGATTATTTTTTTATTTATCCACATTGTGAATCATTTACAAATATCCATTTTTCAACGTTTTCACGCTGTTGACCCCGACTTTTCCACATTATTCACACTTTCCACAATTCTTTTCCACGGTTTTCCCCACACCCCCTGGAATTTGCTTTATTTTTTCAATGTGTTATATTTATAGAGTATCATTTTTGAAAGGAAGATCAGATGAAGCAGATTTCTCTTACTGGCAACTTAAAGCCACATACAACTACAATTGAAAATCAATTGATCGATCAGTATCTGGCCAAAGCAAGCGGTGAGAACATCAAGGTCCTGCTCATGCTTATGAGACTGAGCCAGGCCGGAGAACCACTCTCCCCTTCCATTCTTGCCCAAAAGCTTGATATGACCGTCAGTGCCATCAACCGCGCACTTTCCTATTGGGAAGAAGAGGGGCTTCTTGCATCCAGCGAACAGGAAACTGCATCAATGCCTGCCAGTGGACAGGGAGGGGCTATGCCGAATCAGACCACAGATACGACTCCGCCAAAACAGCAGTTATCTGTCCAGAAGATCAATCAGCTTCGAGAGAAGGATGAGTTCTCTCATCTGATTTATATCACCGAGATTTATCTGCAGCATCCGATGACACAGAGCGAGTTAAACTCCCTCTCTTATATCTATGATACCCTGAAGATGCCTGTTGATCTGATTGAATATCTGATCGAATACTGTGTCAGCAATCACAAGACGAGCTTCCATTATATCGAGAAGGTAGCCATCAACTGGCATGCACAAAATATCAAAACTCCGACCCAGGCGAAGAACGCATCCGCCTCTTATCAGAAGGAGTATTACCAGATTATGAAGACCATGGGACTTGGCGGCAAACCAACGCCAAAGCAGGTGGAATTTATGGAGCGCTGGCTCTACCAGAAGGGCTTTTCCATGAATCTCATCTTAGAAGCCTGCAATCGTACCATCATGGCAACCGGCAAAGCATCTTTCCCATATGCAGACAGCATTTTGGAATCCTGGGAGAAGGATCAGGTTCGTACCCTTCAGGATGTCTCTGCCGCAGATCAGCGCTTTGCCGCAAGCAAATCCGCTAAGAAAGACACAAAACCAAAGCCTCGTCCACAGCAGACGAAGGTTTCATCCCAGATTCATAACTTTAATGAACGATCTTATAATTTTGATGAATTAGAACAACGCTACATCGAGAAGATCAACCAGTAGGAAAGGAGGCATCCAATGGCAGTATCCACAAAAAGCTACGAGGAAATCATGCGTGGCTATGATCAGACAAGACAGAACAATCACAATCTGCATTTACAGCGCCAGGAAGAAATCTATGAGAAGATTCCAGCTATCAAGGAATTAGATGACCAGATCACCTCCCATTCCATTGCAATCGGCAGAAAGCTGCTTTTTGACACCGACGAATCTGCCCTTGCAGCCCTTCGCGAGGAAAACCTGAATCTCTCCATGGCAAAGATCGAACATCTGGTACAGAACGGATATGATCCTGACTATCTGTCTCCAATCTACACCTGTCCAGACTGCAAGGATACCGGCTACATCGGCGATCAGCGATGCCACTGCCTGAAGCAGGCCATCGTCCGCTCCCTTTACAGCCAGTCCAACATCGAAGAAATGCTTGCCCAGGAGAACTTCCAGAGCTTTTCCTATGATTACTACTCTGATTATCCGATGTACCCAAACCGTCCAACACCAAGACAGAACATGGTATCCATCGTTGAAAAATGCATGGATTTTATCTCTACATTTCAGTCTAATCCGGGACAGAACATCCTGTTTCAGGGAAGTGTAGGTGTGGGCAAGACATTTCTCACCAATTGCATTGCCAAGGAACTGATCGATGAGGCATGCACGGTGATTTATCTCACAGCCTTTGAGTTGGTGGAAGCATTTGAAAAGCACCGCTTCGGAAGAGGCCGGGAAGAGGATCACTCCTATTCCATGGATTACATCTTAAACTGTGACCTGCTCATCATCGATGATCTGGGCACGGAGATGACCAATTCTTTTATTGCATCTGAGTTATTCCTCTGCCTCAACGAACGATTACTGCGCAAAAAATCAGTCATTATTTCCACCAATCTTTCTTTGGGGCAGCTCAAAGACGCTTATACAGAACGGGTAGTTTCCCGCATTGCAGAGCATTATCTGATCTGTAATATCTATGGCGAGGATATTCGTATGAAAAAATCCTTTGCATAGGAATAAAAACTTGACTTCTATTAACAAATAATGTTATAAAGGGATTGACTATGCTAGATTAATTGTGACTTTTATAATCGAAGAGTTATTTATATAAAGGAGAATAATCATGAATTTAAACGACAGCAAATACACCTCTATTCCAGTAGGTAAATTAGGAATTTGCGCATTAGAAAGCTGTAACGAGCTCGGACAGAAAATCGACAAGTATATTGTTGACTGGCGTACAAGAAGAAAAGAAAATCGTGGCACTGATGCAGTAGAATTCGATGGCTACCTCAAAGACAGCTACTTACTTGATGCTGCATGTCCAAGATTTGGTTCCGGCGAAGCAAAAGGTATCTTCAAGGAATCCGTTCGTGGTGATGATGTTTATCTTTTAGTAGACGTATTAAACCACAGCATCACATATAAATTATGCGGACAGCCTAACCGTATGTCCCCAGATGACCACTACAGCGACTTAAAGAGAATGATTTCTGCTACATGTGGTAAGGCAAACAAAATCAACGTAATCATGCCTTTCATGTACGAAAGCCGTCAGCATAAGAGAAGCGCGCGTGAATCCTTAGACTGTGCTTCCATGCTTCAGGAATTATTTGCTATGGGCGTTGATAACTTAATCACATTTGATGCACACGACCCTCGTGTACAGAATGCGATTCCAGCAAGCGGATTCGAGACAATCCAGCCTACTTACCAGTTTGTTAAGGCATTACTTACTTCCTGTGATGACTTACAGATTGACAAAGATCACTTAATGACAATTGCTCCTGATGAAGGTGCCATGAATCGTGCAATCTACTTCTCCAACGTATTAGGCGTTGACATGGGCATGTTCTACAAACGTCGTGACTACTCCACAATCGTAGACGGACGTAACCCAATCGTTGCGCACGAATTCTTAGGCGACTCCGTAGAAGGAAAAGACGTAATCATCATCGATGACATGATCTCCTCTGGCGATTCCATGATCGACGTTGCAAAACAGTTAAAAGAAAGAAAAGCAAGAAGAGTATTCTGTCTCTCCACATTCGGTCTTTTCACCAATGGTCTTTCCCGCTTCGACGAAGCTTTCGCAGACGGAACAATCTATCGTATTATCACAACAAATGCAACATATCAGAACCCAGACTTATTCGACAGAGAATGGTATGTAAGCGCTGATCTTTCCAAATATATTGCATTGATCATCGATAACATGAACCACAACGCTTCCATCAGCGAACTTCTTGATCCAACAGAACGTATCAAGAAACGCATCGAAGAATACAAAGCTGGCGTTCGTGATTTCGATTAATCCGTGATCTATTAGAGATTGATCTGATTACAATTACATAATTTTATGAAACCAAAGGCGGTTTTGACGGTACACAGGTTAAGTGCACCCTCAAACCGCCTTTTTTTAATCTAACTATATTGAAGAAAGGATATAAAACCCATGCCAAAATTAAATGAGAATTATTTAAACATCAAACAGAGCTATCTCTTCTCTGAAGTTGCAAGAAAAACAGCTGCTTACCAGGCTGCAAACCCTGACAAACCAGTCATCCGTTTGGGAATCGGTGACGTTACAAAACCACTTGCTCCAAAGGTAATCGACGCATTACACGAAGGTGTTGACATGTTAGCAAGTGCTGAAACCTTCAAGGGCTATGGTCCGGAACAGGGTTATGCCGAAACTCGTGAATCCATCGCTGATTATTATAAGAGAAATGGCGTAGATGTAGATCCAGATGCCATCTTCATCTCTGACGGTGCAAAATCCGATACAGGTAATATCACAGACATCTTCGGTCATGATAATACCATCTTAATTCCAGACCCTGTATACCCTGTATATGTTGACACCAACATCATGTGTGGCAACTACAATATCGTATATATAGACGGTAATGCCGAAAATGGATTCTTACCAATGCCAAATTACGAACAGCAGGCAGACATCATCTACCTCTGCTCCCCTAACAACCCAACTGGTGCTGCTTACAGCAAAGAACAGTTAGAAATCTGGGTTGACTATGCATTAAAGAACGATGCAGTTATCCTTTTCGACTCCGCATATGAAGCATTCATCTCTGATCCAGAACTTCCAAGAAGTATCTATGCCATCGAAGGTGCGAAGAAATGTGCCATCGAATTCTGTTCCCTGTCCAAGACAGCTGGATTTACCGGAACAAGATGTGGCTACACTGTTGTGCCAAAGGAATTAGTATTCACAGCTTCCAACGGAACTGAAATGTCCTTAAATGCTATGTGGAACCGTCGTCAGAGCACAAAATTCAATGGTACTTCCTACATCGTTCAGCATGGTGCAAAGGTTGTATTTACTGAAGAAGGTATCGCTGCATGTTCCGAAAACATCGAATACTACAAGAAAAACGCAAAATATATCGCTGACACCATGGCAAAACTTGGCATCCGTTTCTTCGGTGGTATCAACTCCCCATACATCTGGTTTGAATGTCCAAACGGCATGGAAGCATGGGAATGCTTTGACTACCTCTTAGAAAACATTCAGGTTGTTGGAACACCTGGTGCTGGTTTCGGTGAAAATGGTAAAAATTACTTCCGTCTGACTGCATTCGGTACTTACGAAAACACAGTGGAAGCTATGGCAAGATTCGAAAAATTATTTGGTTAATCTGATCAATAGCGTAAAAAAATAAGGTCTGCACACATTCGTGTGCAGACCTTTTATTTGATTGCAAATGATTGCAAATCTATTATGCTTACCTATTCTCCACTCTCTTCCCCTGGATCACTTGGTTCCGGTTCCGGAGTTGGCGCTTCTGTCGTAGCTTCTGTTGCAGGAGCTTCTGTTGTAGGTGCCTCTGTCACCTGAGCTGCTTCTGTTGTAGCCTTCTTCTGGCTGGTTGTCTGCTTGGTTGCCGGTGCTTTCGCTGCCTCACCATCGCCTCTGCCATTTGTTCCGAAGGAATCTCCTGCGGTGATGCCTTCATGTACGCGGTCCATGTAAGCCTTCCAGATATATAATGGATAGCTGTTACCATGGAGACCGTTGATTACTTTATTGTCGTCACGGCCTACCCATACTGCTGTTGTGTAGTATGGCGTATATCCACAGAACCAACCGTCACGGTAATCAGATGTAGTACCTGTCTTACCAGCAGTATCGATATTGTAGATCTTAGCGCCACGGCCAGTACCACCACTGACAACGCTCTGTAATACGTCTGTCATCTTAGTAGCTGCTTCCTTGGAGTAGATCTTCTTTGTTGCTCCTTCACCCTTCACAACCAGATCTCCTCTTGCATCTAAGATTTCTTCGATACAGGTTGGTTCACGGTACACACCGCCATTGGCGAAGGTTGCATATCCTGCTGCCATTTCTTCAGTGGTTGCACCATAGGTCATACCGCCGAGACAGGTTGTATAATATTTGTAATCTCTTTCACAGATGTGCATGAAGCCCATCTTTTCCAGATATTTTAATGCTGTTTTTGGTGTCAGTTCTTCATAAAGTCTCATGGTTGCAACGTTGGAAGACTTCATAACCGCCTGTCTTAATGTGATATAGCCGCCGTAGCTTCCGGAGTTACTTACTCTATGCTTGTCATCCTTGGACATCTTGGAATCGTTAACGGTAGAACCAGGGCCATAGCCACGTTCTAACATTGGTCCATATACAAGGAGTGGTTTTAAACTGGAACCAGGCTGTCTGGAGCTCTGGTATGCACGGTTTAAGGTATATCCTTCTGTGTCATCCTGTGCACGGCCACCAACGATGGCAACTACCTTACCAGTCTTATTATCGATACAGGTTGCAGCTCCCTGAACAGCATAAATGCCGTCATTCTTAGCGGAGAAGCCTGCAAGCTTTGTATTGACTGCAAACTGAAGCTCTTCCTGCTTACCTAAATCGATACTTGTATAGATACGATAACCTGCTGTGTAGAGTGTACGCTTCGCAGTTGCATATGCCTTATCGTAATCATCCTGATATACTTCTCGTTCTCTGTCATTATCAAAGACAGTCTTGAATTCGAAACCACTGTTTCTCATTAATGCTCTGGTCGCACAACGAATGGTATATGTTTCTACATAGTCATTTGGTTCTTTGACTTTTTTCTTCTTAACTTTGATCTTTTCTTCAACGGCTTCGTCATATTCCTTCTGAGTGATGCTTTCTGTTTCTAACATATGCTTCAGAATCTTGTTACGACGTTTGATGGTATTCTTTGGATGTTCATATGGATTGTAAAGGGTTGGTCCATTCGGAATTGCGGAAAGGAATGCAATCTGGGATAAGTCCAGATTCTCTGCATCCTGACGGAAATAACCCTGGGAAGCAGCCTGAATACCATACAGACCGTTGCCATAATAAATATTGTTCAGATAGAATTCCAGGATATCCTCCTTGGAATATACCTTTTCAAGTTCAATCGCAACGAACATCTCCTTCACCTTTCGGGTCCAGGTAACTTCGTTGTTCAGGAAAATGCCTCGCGCAAGCTGCTGTGTGATGGTACTTGCACCTTCATGAATCTCCCCTTTGTTTCTAATCAGGGAAACCATCGCACGGGTAATACCTTTTAAGTCGATACCCTTATGCTTATAGAAACGGACATCTTCTACTGCCACTACGGCATCAATGACACTATGCGGAATCTCTCTGTATTCCAGATAGTAAACGTCTTTTTCACCCTTTAACTTGGTGAGCAGCTCGCCATTTGTGTCATATACTTCTGTTGTCTGGCTGGCTTTGAAGGTATCTCTTGTCGCAGTGGAAACCAGTTCTACCGCTTCCTTCTTCATACTGATCAGTACAAGACCAACCTTACCGCCAACACCCAGACATCCAATCAGGATGACAAGTGCCAACAGCTTCAGAACAGATTTGACAATTCGATTACTACTACTTTTCGTTTTTTTCTCTTTGTCTGCCATTACGTCTCCTCTTTATACTAATACTGTTTTCTCATATCTGCAGCCGCTCTCATCAAGGATATGAAGTACATCCTTTCTACAGGTAAATACCAGCACCTGTCTTTTCTCTTCTCCTAAAAAGGTCAGTATCCGCCGCAGTCTCTGATCATCAAAATTCCCAAATACATCATCTAAGATGATCGGAAATTGTTCTTCCTGAAACATGAGCTCTGCTGCGGCAATGCGCACTGCAAGATATATTTGTTCTACAGTTCCCGTACTTAAGTAATTTATATCAAGTAAAGTTCCGTCCTTTTCCACGACAATTCCCATGGAATCATCGATACGGATCTTTGCATAAGTACCATCGGTAATCTCTTCCATAATGGTGGAAACTCGTTCCTCTAACCCGTTGCCAAATGCTTCGTGAATCTCTTCCGAAGCTTCAGAAATGGCATTCATGGCGCGCTCCATGGCGCGAATATTCACTTCCGTCTCATGGATCTGGTTCTTCAGCTCTTCCATGTGACGTCTTTGCTTCAGCCTTCTCTTCTGATTGGCATAAAGCTGTTCCAACTTCATGTCGATCATCTCGATCTGATAGGTATACTCCTGTCGATCAAGCTCTTCCTGGCTGGCAAATCCAAGAAATCTGCGGATCCAGGCCATAATTCTCTGAAAAAGTCCCAGTTCCTCTTCCTGCCCAAGCAGGTCATAATACTTCTGTTTCTTCTCTTCTAATGCTACGATGCGCTTCTCACCGTCTTTTCCGTCTTCGATTTCTTCCTTCAGACGGTCCCGAAGCTGATACGCTTCTGATTTCTTCTCCCGTCGGATCTCCTTGCGAAGATAGCTTAATGCCTCCTCCACATTCACATCCCGGGTTCTGGTGCGACTCATATTGGCGAGATAGTTGCGCAGCATAAAGGTTAATTCCCTGCCGGTAAGTATCTCTCCCTGAGATACACAAAGGGTCTGTAAGAATCCTTCCCTGGTCATGGAAAACAATGTCCCGGAAAGCTCCCTTCTCTCTGAAATCCTTCTGCCCGTATCCCGGTCAAATAAGATCACATCCTGATTCTGGGAAAAATTCCTCTGCACCTGATAATTCCTGCCCTGATATACAAAATCCAGGGTTCCGCCATAGATGCCTCCCATATATGGAAGATATCTGTGGTAATCATCATTCTTCGAAGCCAGCCCTCGTTTCTTCTCGATTCCAAAAAGCATGGCCACCAGATAGGCCTTTAAGGTCGTCTTCCCCGCCTCGTTCTCTCCATAAATCACATGGAGACCATCGCCGAATGCAATGGTTTTTCTATGAAATTTACCAAATCCCATCAGGGTACAGCCTTGAATCTTCATGATCATCCTTTCTTCCGCGCAGTAGAAAGTAATGCTTTCATCGCATAGGAAAGTGCCTTCGGCTCATCAGAAAGCTTCACCATCACGTTCCCGATCAGGTTGTCTCTGTTGGCCATGAGCATCTCATCATAATCGCCAAACTCTGTTAACTGATTGTCTATTGATACTATATGAAATTCCTCGGTTAATGCTGCGAAATCCAGGGTTATGCCATAGTGAATGTTGCCATTTAAAATCAGATGGTAAAAATCCTCTGCACCCCTTCGAATCAGTTCTGTTCGAATCAGGTCATAAATCTCCGATTCTGACATCTGATCATGGAGATAGATCTCGCATTCCAAATAGCTTCTTCTGGCAAATGGTACGAAGGAAATCTTCTGTACCTCCTCAGAAATCTCTCCGGCTATATAGCCATGTGCACCTGTCTCTGTCTGATCAAGGGGTTCTAATGAACCGGCATAGGCCATCAGATCTTCAAATATGATTTCCGGCTTGTGGATATGCCCCAGGGCGATATAATCAAACCCGGACCACTTTAGCTCATCAAAATCAATGGGAACATGCTTCCCATCTCCTCCGTGGGCAAGCAGGATATGATATCCATCCACATCGGACGGTGCAATATTGTCATAGCAGGCAGTGGTAATCTCCTGCTGCCAGTAACTAAATCCGTACACTGCGGTACGTTCTTCTTCAAAATATATATATTCCAGCTCCGGGCTGTCGAGCAGATAGGTGTCTGACTGAAACACATACTGTTTCAGCGGTGAATCATCGGAAATATAATCATGATTTCCGGCGATCATCACCGTCTTTGTCACAGACAGTCTGCCAAGCTGATAGTCTAATTCACGAATCTCATTGAGGGTAGGGGGTTTATGAAATACATCTCCGCTCAGGAATAGAAAATCCACCTGTTCTTCGTTGGCCCTGTCAATCAGGCGACGAAACGTCTCAAAAATCTCCTGTTCCCTGCTGATGCTCCATGGCCTTCCCTTGTCGGGAACAGCCCCCAAATGGATGTCTGCCGCATGGAAAAATCGCATAATAATCCCCTTTCACATCCCTTAATTATACCTTATTTCGCCTAATCTGTATAGCTGTAATATTTGCCCCCGGCTGCCCTGATCTGCTTCTCCAGCTTGTCACGGTCGGCCTGTACAGACTCACCCTTAACCGGGTCAATGTAGCGAAGTTTGGTAGAATTGTAACTCATGATGACAATATATTTGCCGCTCTTTAAGCGTGCAATGACTGGTCGTTCCTTGGTGATATAGTAGACAATATCCTCCATCTTACAACCGGATAAGTTGACACCGCATCCATCATAATACTTATTCAGGATATCCATCGGTGTGCCCTTTTCTTTGGCGAGGGTCTTCAGTGAAGTGTTATCTGCACGAAGCTTTAAGAGCATCTGCATACACGCTGCAAAGGATTGCTTCTTGTTCTTTGCTTTTACCACACTGACGCTAGGAACCTTGGCATATGGTTTTGCCACGCCCTTCTCCCAGATATAATGCTGCTGGGCATCAACAACCACGCCTGCATTGTCCTTGGCTTCCTTGATCGCTTCCTTCACGCTGACATGGGTGCCAAGAAGCTTGCCCTTGGCATAGACATAGCAGAGATTCTTTCTCGCGTCATTATCCTCGAAGGAAATGGTCTTGTAATTGCCACTTACCTGTTCCTTGGCAGTAACTAACTTCGGCGCGCTGGTTACATAGACAAAGGTTGGGAATGTCATATATAACTGATTGTAGATACTCTGGCTGTATCCATATTCGAAATTGATCTTATCACTGACTTCTTCTTTAAAATGAATGTAGTCATCCACCAATGGTTCGTAGCCCATGGCTGTACTCTTCGCTCTCTGAAGCTTCACGATATTGCCCTCTGTCTTTGCAGAAAGGACGTAAATACCAGGTTTTTCATAGCTGGTCTGTTCTTCTAATTCTGGTGTCACCACGAGCACCTTTCTCATCGGTGTCACCTTCGATCCATCCGCCTTGGTACGGATGTCAGCAGTATCCCCAATACCATATACGAAGTCACTCTGGATAAATCCGATTGGATAGAGTGTATTGGCTTCAGACCACTTGATAGTCTGACTTCTTCCCGCATTCATGTCATACAGGGTTACCACATTCTTGCTGGCACGGGCATAGTATCCTGCTTCAGAGGAAACAAGATCCGTTGCAGCAATGCCGCTTTCAAGCACTTCATATTCCTTCACTGCCGGATTCACCTTGTAGATGCTTCCATCCATAAAGAAATAGAAATTGTCATTCTTGTCTAAGTATGCCAAAGCATCCATGTCAGATTTCATATATTCATATGGAATCTGGGTTGGGATAAAGAGGATTTCTTCGTTGGCACGTTCCTTGGCATTGAAACGGTATACACAGACACCATTCTCTCCTTCATGTGCGCCACGGTTCATATAACCGTATACGAGGAAGATCACATTACCCTTCTTATCTAAGTTGATGATATCCACCGCATTGCGGCTGTAATTATTACGGATATCTCTGTAATCTTCTCCGATAAAGGAGAAGACGCTTACCATCTCGCCCTGCTGGAAATCATAGAGCCAAAGCTGTCCGGCCTGCACAAATGCTGCCAGTTCACAGTCATTGGCCGTGTGGAGATCCTTCTGATTGCTTCCGGTAATACCAATGCGGAAACGGTTCTTGGAGCCCTCCACCGCATTGTACTGGAAATACTCTTCCATGGATCGTTCATAATCAAGAAGATACATACGGCTGACAGAATAACGGATCTTGAAGTTTTCCGTTACCATATAGTACTGCTTTGCTCCCTCTTTATTCTCAAAGGATACCAGTGTCTGCATCTCTACAGAGGAGAGGTCATCGGAAATCTCCGTCACCCTGGTATCAAAGTTCTTCTCAACTCTCGGTTTCATGCTGGCATAGCAGACCACATCGGTGTTGGAATGAATATCCACCTTGGACAGGTCATTATTCTGATAGGAATCCTTCGGTTCTAAGAATCTGCTGATATAAGAGGTTCCTTCTGTTCCGCCTGCCAGTGCCTGTTTATGGAACTTCTTAATAAAGTCCATACATTCAGAGAAATGAAGCTCTGTTCCGTACTTGATTCTGGTGTAGTAGCGGATGCTTACCCCGTTCTTATTCTCCAGCACAAGCTCTGCCAAATACGCCTTTCCGGTTTCCAGTTTCTTCTCCAGACGGATGGTTGCCACCGTCTTCTTCCCTTCCTTTCTAAAGGAAGCGATACCGGAATCATGCACTGTCTTGTTATCTGTTTTATAAATATTGTAGGAAACAGATGGGATATCTTCCCTGCTCTTTCCCAGATATACATCAAAGTTATAGTCGGTTTCCAAAGGTACAATGGCCTCACGAAGTAGGCTTTTGTCCATCTCACCCACATAGCCGTGGAGGGTACCAAGTTTATAGGAATCCACCTTTACTGTTAATAAAGGAAGAGATGCTTCGCTTGTTTCTGCCACAGATTTGCTGTGTCGGCCCACCAGTGCGTAGTTAAAAATCACGAGGGATAACAGAAATACCACGGCAAAGACAATGACTGGTATGATACTTCTATTTCTTTCTTCCACGAATCTCTTCTCCTTTCCATAAGAGGCGTTCTAAGGTTGGCTCCACGCCAAGTAAATTCACGCAGTTTTTATAATCTTCGGTCAATGCATCCACCGGTTCTGACTGCTTCACAGCACGAATCAGGATATTCTTAGGTGTATGCTCCATATCGATAAATTCAAGAATCTGTGTACGATATCCTTCCATCTCAAGCAGTTTGGCACGAAGTCCGTCTGTGGCAAGGGCTGCCATACGTTCTTTTAATAAGCCATAGCTCATGATCGGGCTCAGATTCTCATTGTGCATCTGTCCATTGAGTTCATGCTGGCAGCAAGGCACAGATAAAATTACCTTCGCGCCCCAGCGAACTGCCTTCTCCAATGCAAAATCCGTTGCAGTATCACAGGCATGGAGGGTAACCACCATATCCACCTGATCCACACCTTCGTAGTTTTCGATATCGCCGATATAAAAATCAAGCTTCTCATATCCATACTTTGCACGGAGCTCGTTGCAGTGCTCAATGACATCTTCCTTCAAATCCAGTCCAATAATGCGGACATCATAGTGTTTTAATTCTTTTAAATAATAATACATGGCAAAGGTCAGATAAGATTTGCCACATCCAAAGTCAATGATGGTCACTTCCCTGTCCTTTGGAAGGTTTGGAAGGATGTCTTCCACGAATTCTAAATAGCGGTTGATCTGTCTGAACTTATCATAGCGGGTTCTGACGATCTTGCCTTCCTGGGTCATAACACCTAAATCAATGAGAAATGGCACCTTCATGCCCTCCTCCAGCACATATTTCTTCTTTCGGTTGTGGGAGAGGGTTTTCTGCTTGCCACCAATGTTTTTCTTCTTGATGGTCATCTTGCCCTTTTTGCTGATCAATATATGAATGGTCTGTTTCTTGGTAAGAATGACCATCTGTTTGTATTCTTCTTTATATTCTATCATGGCATCCATCATGGATGTTCTGTCTAAATTCTTATGAAATACTTGTTTTTTTGTGAAGCTTTCCGTCTGAAATACCAGTTCATCGCGAAGATACATCGGACGCACCTTCACCTTGATTACCTCACCAGATTTTCTCGGATTGCTGATGGTGATAGAAACCAGATCGATATTCAAATTTTCTTCCAGTAATGCCAAATATTCGTTCATTGCTTACTCCTTTTACAGACTAACTCACTATATATTTTATCATAAACAAACAGCAGAGAGAAACCCATTTCAAAAATTTCTCTCTGCTGCTATGTTTCAAACGTTCTGGTTCGAAAATATAATTTTCTGATCATTCGTAAGAGCTGCCCGGTAAAGGCGACTCCACCCAAGCTTCCTCGTGGCACCTAAGGTTTACCGGTTAGTGCTGCTTCGTTCCCGACCTGACACGGTTCCCGGGCCTTACCGCACAAGACTAGGGCTTCAACGCCACCAATACCGGGCAACTCTCACCCGTATGAAGTGATTTCCATACGATTACCTATGTTATCAGAATTTCATAAAGTTGTCAAGGGATTATCCTTGCATTAATATACTTAAAATTTCTTCCTGTGGAATATCCTTCACCAGTGCTGTGCCGATCTCATCCACCCAGATGGTGCTGATGGTGCCGCCGGACGCCTTTTTATCCATAGTGGTCAGTTCATATACCTTCTGCACATCGATCGGTGCCTTCGTTGGAAGTCTCATACGATCGCAGATTGCCTGTAGTCTTGCCTTCACCTCTTCTTTTTCGAGAAAGTAGAACATACCCATGGCCACTGACTCTCCATGGTAGTAGGTCTCTAAATTATAGTAGGCTTCGATGCCGTGACCGATGGTATGGCCGAAATTTAAGATTTTTCGAAGTCCATTCTCCTTCTCATCCTGGCTTACCACATCCCGCTTCATACATAATGAACGGTAGATAATTTCCTCTAAGTGATCCATATAGTCTTCCTGTTCAAAGATTGCAAAAAGCTTTGGATCTCTGATGAGTCCCGCCTTGATTGCTTCCACAAGGCCGTTCTTTACGTGACGTTCCGGCAGGGTGGACAGGGTATCAAGATCCACCAGTACCAGTTTCGGTTGATGAAATGCACCCACAATATTTTTCACTTTACCCAGATTAATTGCCGTTTTGCCGCCGATGCTTGAATCGATCTGAGAAAGGGTAGTCGTTGGAATGGACATAAAATCAATGCCCCTCATGTAGCTTGCTGCCACAAAGCCACATAAGTCCCCGATGACGCCTCCGCCAAGAGCAATCATCAGATCCTTTCTTCCCATATGAAATTCAAGACATGCACGAAGTACCTCTTCAAACACTTTCATGCTTTTGGAATCTTCCCCACCAGGAACCTTATACACAAGGCAGTTCGGGCACTGTGCACTTACCATCTCCACCCATTTTGATGGAATATTCTGATCTGTTAAGATCAGCACCTTACGGTTTACATTGATATGATCGGCAATCCGGTTGATTACACCACGTTCAATGATGATATCATACTCTGCAGAAGCCGTCTGCATATGTAATTTCATAATTCTTCTCCTTTAAATGTTTGTTTATTCTGTGTGTATGCTTTTGTATCTCTTTCGATATTTTTACACTTTAGTGTGTTAAAGTGATTATAGTCTTTTACCGTCAAAAAGTCAAGTTGACCTTTTTTTCGAATTATGCTAACATAAAACAAATGCGTCGAACAGACTAGTAGGCAATTGGACGTGCTCAGAGAGGAATCGGCTGGTGTAAGATTTCCACGAAAGATTGTTGAACCTACCTGGGAGCAGCAGGCAAAACCTGCCGGAGTGCCTCCGTTATCATGGGCAGATGAGTGAAACATTTGACTGGTGGAGCTCATACAGAGAGCAGACAGAGAAAACTGTCTGAATTTAGGTGGTAACGCGGATTATATTCGTCCTAAATATAGCGGGAATGCTGTATTTAGGGCTTTTTTTATTGATACAATCTCACTCGTTCGAAAAAACGGAAAGTATCAATAACCAACATAAATGTCAATACATTAGGAGGAAAGATAAATGAAAGTTAGCAAATTAGTAAGTCAGCGTTTTAAAGAAAGACCTGCAGACTGTGTCATCGACAGCCATGCTTTAATGGTGCGTGGCGGCTACATGAAGTATGTAGGCAATGGTATTTTTTCTGAATACCCAATCTTAAGAAGAATCACAACGAAAATCGAAAAGATCATCCGTGAAGAAATGAACATGATCGATGGTCAGGAAGTATTATTCCCAGTTACCATGCCAGCAGATCTCTGGGATCAGTCCGGACGTTATGAATCCGTAGGAAGCGAATTACTTCGTTTCTCCGACCGTAACAACTCCCGCATGGTTCTTGGTATGACACACGAAGAAGCTGCTGTACATCTTGTACGTGAATACGCACAGTCCTATCAGCAGTATCCATTCATGATCTACCAGATTCAGAGAAAATTCCGTGACGAAGCTCGTCCTCGTGCAGGTATGATCCGTGTTCGTGAGTTTACTATGAAAGATGCTTATTCCTTCCATACATCCCAGGAAGATTTAGAAAAATATTATGATGAATGCTACGTAGCATACAACCGTGTATTCCAGAGAGCTGGCGTACCAGAAGTTGTAACAGTTGCATCCGACTCCGGTATGATGGGTGGTTCCGTATCCCATGAATACATGTTACTTACTGCAGCTGGAGAAGATTCCATCGTAATCTGTACAGACTGTGACTACCGTGCCAATATGGAAGCAGCAGCTACAACGGTAGAAAATGTAGCTAAAGGCGTTCAGGAACTTGCCTGCATCGAAACACCAGATTGCAAAACAATCGAAGATGTATGTGCATTCTTAAAGGCTCCAGTGGAAGACTCCTGTAAAGCAGTTGTTTACCAGCGCAATATGGATGATACATACGTAGTAGCATTTGTCCGCGGTGACTATGAAGTGAATGAAACAAAGCTTCGTAACTTAGTTGGCGAAGATATCCACCCAGCAGAAATCACAGAAGATGCTCCACTTGTAGCAGGCTACATCGGACCTTACGGCATCTCTGACAAAGTAACATACTTCATCGACAACTCCTTAAAAGGGCTTGATGCAGTCGTTGCTGGTGCCAACAAAGAAGGATATCACTATGCAGGCTTAAATCTTGAAAGAGATTTAGACGCTGTTGAATATGTAGACATTTCCAAAATCCAGGAAGGCGGTATCTGCCCATGCTGCGGTAAGAAGACAATCACAATCAAGCGTGGTATCGAAGTAGGTAACATCTTCCAGTTAGGAACAAAATATACAGAATCCATGGGTATGACATACACAGACAGCGACGGAAAATTAAAGAATCCAATCATGGGATGCTACGGTATCGGTGTTGGCCGTCTTGCTGCTTCCGTATGTGAAGAACGTCACGATGAATACGGTCCAATCTGGCCAATCTCCATCGCTCCATGGGAAGTTCAGATCTGCTGCTTACGTCCAGACAATGAAGAAGTAAAAGCAGTTGCTGACGAATACTACAGCAAATTAATGAAAGCAGGCGTGGAAGTATTATACGATGACCGTAAAGTACGTCCAGGTGAAATGTTCGCTGACGCTGACCTCTTCGGTGTGCCTATCCGCGTGACAGTTTCTCCTCGTAACTTAAAGAATGGCTGCTTAGAAATCTCCACAAGAGATAAATCTGTGAAAGAAATGGTGCCAATGGACGAAGCATTTGACTTCATCACAGGATTAAAAGCAAAATTATTCGCTGAAATCGACGCAAAAGTAGAAGATTATAAATAAGAAGTATTAGTATCGTATGAAAATCAACATTCCGAAACATGCAAACTTCATCATTCACACCCTTCAGGAGCATGGCTATGAGGCCTATGTGGTAGGTGGATGTGTCAGGGATTCCCTTCTCGGTCAGAAACCAAAGGATTGGGATATCACCACCTCTGCATCCCCTTACGAGGTGAAGGAATTATTTGCCCACACCATTGACACGGGACTGCAGCATGGAACCGTGACCATCATGATGGACAAAGAGCCTTACGAAGTGACAACCTACCGTATGGACGGCGATTATGTGGATCACCGCCGTCCAACGGAAGTGATTTTCACCAAATCCCTGGCAGAGGATGTGCTTCGAAGAGATTTCACCATCAATGCCATGGCTTACAATGACGAGGCCGGTCTGGTGGATCTTCACCACGGCAAGGAAGATTTGGAGCAGGGTATCATTCGCTGTGTCGGCGTGGCAAGAGACCGATTCGACGAAGACGCCCTTCGTATTCTTCGTGCCCTTCGCTTCGCGGCAAGGTTCGACTTTGCCATCGAGGAAGAGACAAAAAAAGCTATGGTGGAAAAGAAAGCATTCTTAAAGGACATCAGTGCAGAACGAATCCGCGAGGAATTCACCAAGATGATCACCTCCGATCATCCCGAAATCATTCTCACTGCCTACGAGATGGGCATTACGAAGATCATTTTGCCGGAATGGGATGCCATGATGGCAACCACCCAGAATCATCCACACCATATGTACAATGTGGGCATCCATTCTCTGACTGCCATGCAGCATGTGGCCAACACACCGGTCCTTCGCTACACCATGCTTCTCCATGACAGTGGAAAGCCGGCAACCAAAACATCCGATGAGAATGGCATTGATCACTTCTATCAGCATCCGGTCATCAGCGGTGATATCACAAGAACTGTTATGAATCGATTCAAGTTCGACAATGCCACCAAAAATCAGGTCATTACCCTGGTAAAATGGCATGACTGGCGTTTCATGACGATGGACGAGATCAACAAGCGAAGCATTCGCCGTCTGGCCAATAAAATCGGTGTGGAGAATACAAGACTATTATTCCAGGTGCAGAAAGCGGATATTTTATCCCAAAGTATGCATCAGCGCATGGATAAATTAGAAATCCTTGCCAAAACCATGGAATTATTTGAAGAAATCGTGGCTGACATGGACTGCCTCACCATCAAGGATCTGGCCATCAATGGGGGCGATCTGATCAAGCTTGGCATCAAGCCAGGAAAGCATATGGGAGAAATTCTGGATATGCTTCTGTATCTGGTCTTAGACGATCCAAAGCTCAATGACAAAGCGCTGCTTGTGCAGATGGTGACCGAGATGGAACACCTTAGTTAGGAGGATGTCATGACACAGGATGAACGTTATATGAAGCAGGCAATCACCCAGGCGAAGAAGGCTGCTGCCATCGGCGATGTGCCAATCGGCTGTATCATCGTCTATGAAGACAAGGTCATTGCCCGCGGATATAATAAACGAAACAAGGAAAAAAGCACCCTGGCCCATGCAGAAATCAATGCCATCAAAAAAGCCACCAAAAAGCTTGGTGACTGGAGATTAGAGGGCTGTACCATGTATGTGACCTTAGAGCCCTGCCAGATGTGTGCAGGCGCACTGGTTCAGTCAAGAATTGACAAAGTGGTCATCGGCTGCATGAATGGGAAAGCAGGCTGCGCCGGATCCATCATTGATCTGCTCCAGATGAAACAGTTTAATCATCAGGTGGAAAAGGTAATCGGCGTCTGCGAGGAAGAATGTTCTTCCATGATGTCTGAATTTTTCCGAAATTTACGAAAAAAGAAAAAAGAAGAAAAAAACAAAGGCCGTGAGGACTAATCCTCACGGCCTTAATTTATTGTTCATTATTTTTCATTATGAAGTAATTTGTGTTCTTTGCCCTTTAAGATTGTTTCGTACATATTCATGACGATTGGGTTATCCTGGGAAATCTTGATCTGGGATTTGCTGTCAATCTTGTACATACCAGCATAGCGGGCATTCTTTGTACGAGGACCGAATGGAAGTGGCTGACCACCACCAGCGATACATCCACGCTTACAAGCCATAACTTCTACGAAGTCATAGTATGCTTCACCCTTTTCCATCTTGGTTAAGAGTTCATCTGCTGCTTTTAAGCCATGAACAACTGCGATCTTCACATCACGGTCGCCAACAGTTACTTCGAATTCTTTTACCTGAGCAGTACCACGAACACCGATATTGCTGATGTCAGCAAGTGTTGCAGAAGTGCTGTCTCCAACAACATGACGGATAACCGCTTCTGTTACACCACCAGTTACACCAAAGATTGCTGCCGCACCGGAAGCGATACCGAATGGCATATCAAGGGCTTCTGGAGTAATCTGTGAAAGATCCATACCAGCTTCTTTGATCATACGGGATACTTCGGATGTTGTAAGAACGTAATCTACGATTGGTTCGCCTTCATCATAGTGTTCTGGACGAAGGATTTCACCCTTCTTAGCAGTACATGGCATGATGGAAACGACCATAGTTTTTCTTTCATCCTTAGGATTACATCTTGCTTCTTCCTTGATGATCGCACCAAACATGGACTGTGGAGAACGACATGTGGAGATGTGTTTTGCCATTTCCGGATGTTTGTTTTCACAGAATTTTACCCAGCCTGGACAGCAGGAAGTGAAGAGTGGAAGATTCTCATTCTTTTCAAGACGTTCCACGAATTCTTTTGCTTCTTCGATTACTGTGATATCAGCACCGAGGTTTGTATCATAAACTTCATCAAATCCCATCATACGAAGGGCTGCAGATAATTTACCGATTGCATTTCTACCTTTTTCAAGGCCGAACTTGTCACCGATTGCAACTCGAACTGCAGGAGCAATCTGCGCAACTACTCTTGTATTCTTGTCTGCAAGTGCTTCCCATACAGGACGGAAGTTTGTCTTAATTGTAATGGCACCAGTTGGACATACGAGACGGCACTGACCACAGCCAACACAGTCTGTTTCACTCATCTTACGATTGAATGCTGGTGTTACCTTCATCTTGGATCCACGGTAAGCGAAATCGAATACGCCGATACCCTGAATTTCTTCACAGGTACGTACACAGTCGCCACAGAGGATACATTTATTCTGGTCAATTACGATACTTGGGGAAGTTTCGTCAATTGGAACCTGTTCTTTATAGTTTTTGAAACGTACATAAGATACGCCAAGCTGTAATGCTAACTGACGAAGCTCACATGTTCCATTTGCATGACAGGTTGTACAGTCACGGCAATGGGAAGCAAGTAAGAGCTCGATGATCATCTTACGATGATGCTGTAATTTTGGTGTATTGGTGTAGATTACCATGCCATCACGAGGTGTTTCGGAACAGGAAGCGAAGATACGACCGCGGTCATCTTCTACTACACACATACGACATGCTCCATAAGTAGATAATTCTGAATGATAACAGAAAGTTGGAAGATTGATTCCAGCCTTACGGAGTACGGATAAAACGTTCTTTTCGTCGTCAAATGCAACCTTACGGTTGTTAATTGTCATATATTTCATCTTCGTAACCTCCTATTCTTCAATATGAATTGCATGGAATGCACAAGCATCTTCACAAGCGCCACACTTGATACATGTATCGTAATCGATGGTATATGGGTGACGGATCTGTCCGCTGATCGCACCAACTGGACAGTTTCTTGCACACTTGGAACATCCTCTACAAAGTTCAGGACTGATTACAAAGCGACGGAGTGCCTTACAATTCTTCGCACGACATTTCTTATCAACTACGTGTTCTACGTATTCTTCGCGGAAGTTCTTTAAAGTACTCATAACTGGAAGAGCCGCGGATTTACCAAGGCCACAAAGTGCTGTGTCTTTGATCATATTTCCGAGTTCATCTAATAAATCTAAATCATCTAATGTTCCCTGACCGGCAACGATGCGCTCTAAGATTTCAAGCATTCGTTTGGTACCTTCACGGCAAGGGACACATTTGCCACAGGATTCATTCTGTGTAAAGTTCATGAAGAATCGAGCTACTTCAACCATACATGTCTTGTCGTCCATAACTACAAGACCACCGGAACCGATCATAGCTCCTAATTTCTTTAAGGAGTCGAAGTCAAGATTTACATCAAGGTGAGGAGTCATGAGACATCCGCCGGATGGTCCACCGATCTGAACGGCTTTGAACTTGCCATCGCCCTTGATACCGCCACCGATATCGAAGATTACTTCGCGAAGGGTAGTTCCCATAGGAACTTCGATCAGACCTGTATGTTTTACTGCACCTGTTAAGGCAAATGCTTTTGTTCCAGGGCTGTTCGCTGGCCCAATGGATTTGTACCAGTCAGCGCCCTTGTTAATAATCATAGGAACATTGGCATATGTTTCTACGTTATTTAATACAGTAGGTTTTGCGAAAAGGCCCTGTTCAACTGTACGAGGTGGCTTGATACGTGGCATACCACGGTTACCTTCAATGGAAGCAGTTAAGGCACTACCTTCACCACATACGAAAGCGCCGGCACCACGGTTGATATGTAATTTGAAACTGAAATCTGTTCCAAGAATATTGTCGCCTAATAATCCTCTTTCTTCTGCCTGTGCGATTGCAAGACGAAGACGGCTGATTGCCAATGGATATTCAGCACGAACGTAGATGTAACCTTCCTGTGCGCTAACTGCGTAAGCTGCAATTAACATACCTTCGATCATCTTATGAGGGTCACCTTCCATAACGGAACGGTCCATGAATGCACCTGGGTCACCTTCATCACCGTTACATACAACGTATCTGATTTTTTCTTTCTGACCTGCTACCTGAGACCACTTTCTACCTGCTGGGAACCCACCGCCTCCACGGCCACGTAAGTTGGACTCAGTAATTTCTTTTACGACTTCTTCTGGAGTCATAGTAAATAATGCCTTCGCAAATGCCTGATATCCACCAACTGCAATTGCTTCTTCGATATTCTCAGCATCGATCTGACCACAGTTTTCAAGTACCAGACGAGTCTGTTTTTTATAGAATGGAATATCATCCTGTTTTTCATATTCTTTTCCGTCTTTGGAGAAGAGGAGTCTGCTGACTACCTGTCCTTTTTTGATTGTCTTTTCATAAATGTCATAACAATCATCTAATTTTACTTTTGTATAGAGAATACCCTGAGGTTCAATTCTCATTAAAGGTCCCATCTCACAGAAACCATGACATCCACTCTTATGAACAGTCACATCACCATGTGCGATTTCTGGTCCGATGTGCACTTCAACTTCAGGATCATCCTTGATCAGTTCACACATTTTATCGTAAATCTGACCGGATCCACCTGCTAAACATCCAGTACCACCACAAATAAGGATTCTGCATTTGGTGCCATCAATTACTTCGCTTGTCTGGCTCTGGATTGCTTTTAATTCATCAAGATTTTTGATTACAGCCATCTTCCTATGCCTCCTCTCTTAATTTGCGGATGACCTCAGCTGCTTTATCCGGTGTCATAGCAGGATAAACATCTTCATTGATCATCATAACTGGTGCTAACCCACAGGCTCCAAGACAGGAAACTGTTTCTAATGTAAATAACATGTCATCTGTTGTTACTTTATCTTTGGACAATCCAAGTTCTGTATAAAGTCTGTCTAATACAGACAGGGAATTACGTACGTGACATGCTGTACCATCACATACTTTGATTACATATTTACCTTTTGGATCAAAGGAAAAGTTTTCATAAAATGTTGCTACGCTGAATGCCTTTGCTTCAGAGATTCCAATCTGTCCTGCCACGTAGGATAATAATTCCGGTGGAAGATAACGATATTCATTCTGAATATCCTGAATGATTGGAATTAAAGCTTTCTGCTGTGCGCCATGCTGTGCAATAATTTCATCAGCTTTTTCATAATAGCTTTTTTCCAGCATAATATACCTCCTAGTTTTCATACCGTTACATCATAGTGTATCAATTATATCTGATTGTCAAAATTTTATCAATAGCCAATTTATACATATTTTTTAGAATTCCATGGCATCTAACACCATGTCGAATGCTTCTCCCTCGGGCTCTGTCTTAAACACCATTGGTTCCCCGGTTTTTGGATGCTCAAAGCCGATTCTTGTGGAATAAAGTCCAATCTGATGATATCGTTTCTTCGCTTTCTGGAATTTTGGATTGTACTTGGTATCGCCCCAGATGCCGCATCCTAAGTTTGCCATCTGCACACGGATCTGATGATGTCTTCCAGTCACCAGATAAATGAGTACAAAGGATAACTTACCCTGTCCTGTCTCTACCATATCGAGGACTTCATATTCTAAAATCGCTTCCTTGGCACCCTTGGTTCCCTTCTTTACCACCTTGGATGTATTGGTTTTTCCATCTCTTAATAAGTAGTTTGTCACTTCGCCAAACTCTTCATTCAGATGACCGGAAAGGACTGCCTGGTAGTATTTTTCAAATGTTTCATCCTGCATCTGACGGCTAAGGCTAGCTGCTGCTTCCCTGCTTCTTGCAAATACCATCACCCCGCCTACCGGGCGGTCTAAACGATGCACCACATGAAGTTCCGGCTCTCCTGCCTTTTCCTTCTTCGCAATCTCATTCTTCAAGCAGTTTAGGAGGCTTAAGTCTCTGGATTTATCATTCTGCACCGGCATTCCCTGTGGTTTCACACAAACCACGATGGTATCATCCATGTAGAGAATCTCCGGTTTTGGTTGTCTGTTTCTCATATTGGTTCCTCTTCCATTCTTCATTCTTATACTTTAAATCGGTAGCCCACACCCCAGATGGTTTCAATGTACTGTGGTTTAGATGTGTCCACTTCAATCTTTTCACGGATTTTCTTAATGTGAACGGTTACTGTTGCGATATCGCCGTAGGATTCCATGTTCCAGATTTCGCTGAACAGCTCCTCTTTCTTAAATACCTTGTTTGGATGGCTGGCAAGGAAGGTGAGCAGGTCGAATTCCTTGGTGGTAAATGCACGTTCTTCTCCATTCACATAGACTCTTCTTGCAGTCTTATCAATCTTCAAACCGCGGATTTCGATGACATCATTCTCCTCTACCTGGCTTCCAACAAGGCGTTCATAACGGGCTAGATGTGCCTTTACTCTGGCAACCAGCTCACTTGGGCTGAATGGCTTTGTGATATAATCATCGGCACCAAGTCCAAAACCTCGGATCTTATCAATATCTTCTTTTTTGGCAGATACCATGAGAATTGGGATATCCTTCTTCTCACGTACCTTCTTACAGATGTCAAATCCACTGACATGTGGAAGCATCAGGTCTAAGATCAGCATATTATAATCTTCGGAAAGTGCTTTCTCAAGCCCTGTCTCTCCGTCTGTTGCAATATCCACCTCAAAGGAGCTCAGTTCCAGATAATCCTTCTCAAGCTCAGCGATGGCAATTTCATCTTCTACGATTAAAATTCTACTCATAATCTTCCTCCTCAACATACTCTGCTGCTTTGCTCAATGTAAAGTAAATGGTCGTGCCAGTGCCAACCTTACTGCTGGCCCAGATATGGCCGCCATGATCTTCGATAATCTTCTTGGAAATGGAAAGTCCCAGTCCGCTTCCGCCAGAGCTGCTTCTGGAGGAGTCTGCGCGGTAAAGTCGGTTGAAGATATTTGGCAGATCTCTGGCACTGATGCCGATGCCGTCATCTTCGATTTCCACCTGTACGTAGGATTCCATATCCTTTAATCTGATATTCAGATGTCCGCCCTTCCCTGTCTTTCCACTATATTTACAGGAGTTGCTGACAATGTTATTAATGACACGTTTTAACTGTTCCGGATCTGCCACAACGCGGCATCTTTCTTCTATATAATTAAAGAAAGCAAAATCCATATTCTTCTGTTCCAAATCAGAGCTGATCTCTTCGATACAGTCTGCAAAATATTCCTCAATATCAATGCGCTCGAAATTATAAGGAATGGTATTGGTATCGATCTTGGATGCAATGGAAAGCTCATTGAGCAGTACATCCATATCATCGGCCTTGCTGTGAATGGTCTTGATGTATCGCTCCATCTTCTCCGGTGTATTGGCAACCCCATCGATGATGGCTTCGGAATAGCCCTTGATAGCAGTCAGCGGCGTCTTCAGATCGTGGGAGATATTACTGATCAGATCCCTGATATCCTGCTCATAGCGCATACGGTCATTGATGGAGTTCTTAAGCTCTGCCCTCATCTCATTAAAGGAGACGCACAGATCCCCGATTTCATTATCGCTTACGATTTCTACATCTGTGTCTAAGTCCCCTTCTCGAATACGGTCTGTTCCTTCTTTTAATAAAGCGATTGGACGAACAAATTCCTTAAACATAAACCAGGTCAGAATGGTACTGGTCATGAAAAGCACAATCATAATGGCACAGATGGTCTGATTGATGACATTTTGGAATTTCGGAGTTACATTGTCTAAGTTGGACATGATAAATAAGGTACCCTCGGAGGAATCAGAAAAGATAAAATCCTGCTGCTTGATCAGGAAATTCTCCGGTTTGGATACCAGCATGCTGTTGCCGGTTCTTGCAATGACAGAGCCATATGGTGGCAGCATGGCTTCTAATTTTATATGTTTCTGACTGATGCCGCGGTAGATAATATTGGCATCCTTACGAATGATCAAGTAAGAGTAGCGGCTCGTCAGGGTTTCATTCACCTTATCGATATAGTCCTGATTCTCTAAGCTCTCCGGATCATCCTTTGCGATACGCTGCAGCTCGGCAAATGTATCTGCTGTCAGGTCGTCCACCATATGGGTCGAGTTGGTCAGATAGTCCACATTGTTCGCTCCGTTGGTATATAATGATTTACTATATGAAAAATTCAGTGCCACCAGTGCAATGAGCACCATGATCAGCGGCAGCACAATAGCCGGAAATACAATCATCCGGACTTGCTTTAAAATCTTCATGACAGGGCCTCCCATAGTATTTTTCTACCTAACATTATATCATATTCCACAAATCCTATTTATAAACTTTTTATGAATGAACCCACCAAAAAAGAGCATCTCCAATCTGGCGATGCTCCTTCTTTCGTTATGATTATTCTTATTTTGTATGAGCAAGAATGAAGTCTAAGAGTTCATCTGCCACTTCGAATTTAGACATGATTTCAAGCTGTTTTTCTTCCTCTTTTGTGATGAAGGTAACCACGTTGGTATCTGTACCAAAGCCTGCACCCTGTACCTTTAAGTTATTGGCAACGATCATATCTAATTTTTTCTTATCCAGTTTTCTTCTGGAATTTTCCAGCATATTCTGTGTTTCCATGGAGAACCCACAGATAAACTGATCATCTCTTCTGCATCCTGCAAGATACTGTAAGATGTCGGTGGTTCTTGTCAGCTCAATTGCCATTTCTCCGCCGTCTTTCTTCTTGATCTTATTGTCCGCAACGGTAGCTGGGCGATAGTCCGCAACTGCTGCAGATTTTACAACGATATCGGCTTCGTCGAAATGATCACGAACAGCTTCAAACATATCCTGGGCACTTACCACATTTACCACATTGACAAATGGCGGTGGAGTCTGATTGGTTACGCCTGTTACTAAAGTAACATCTGCGCCACGAAGCATGGCTGCTCTCGCAACGGCATATCCCATCTTGCCTGTGGAATGATTTGTAATATAGCGAACCGGGTCAATGGCTTCTCTTGTTGGGCCTGCAGTAACTAATACCTTCTTGCCAGTTAAGTCTTTTTCTCTTGCGCATGCGCGTTCGATGTATTCTACTAATACTTCTTCGCTTGGAAGCTTCCCTGCTCCGGTATCTCCACAAGCGAGACGTCCTGCTGCCGGCTGAATGATCTCATAGCCGTAGCCTTCTAATTTTTTCAGGTTATCCTGTACGATTGGATTGTTAAACATATGGGTATTCATGGCTGGAGAAATGAGTTTAGGCGCTTCGCAGGCCATAATTGTTGTGCTTAACATATCGTCAGCGATACCATTTGCAATCTTTCCAATGATATTGGCAGAAGCCGGTGCGATGAGCATACAGTCTGCTGCCTGTGCCACGGAGATGTGTGCTACGTGGAACTGGAAATTTCGGTCAAATGTATCCACCAGGCATTTGTGGTTGGTAAGTGTTTCAAATGCGATTGGATTGATAAAGTTGGTTGCGTTCTTTGTCATGATTACATGAACGTCCGCATGCTTCTTGATCAGCATACTTGCAACATTTGCCATTTTGTAAGCTGCAATACTTCCTGTTACTCCTAATACAACGGTTTTGCCTTTTAACATATCATTATCTCCTTATAAACATGTAATGAATTACATATCCTCTATTACATATCTTCTATTACATATCTTCTAACCGACCATGTTTTTCATAATTGGTGATACGACTGATCTTGTTGTCGTCGTCCACAAATAATACCTTTGGTCTGTGTGTTTTTGCTTCCTCAGGAGTCATATCTGCATAGCACATGATAATGATCTTATCTCCTGTAGAAACACATCTTGCTGCAGCGCCGTTCAAGCAGATCATTCCGCTCCCACGTTCTCCAGCGATGGTATAGGTTTCAAAGCGGTTTCCATTGTTGACATCAACAATCTGAACCTTTTCATATTCTAAAATCCCAGACTCTTCGAGCAGTTCTTCATCCACTGTGATGCTTCCTACATAATCCAGTTCTGCCTGAACAACTGTGGCTCTGTGGATTTTTGCTTTTAACATATTAATCATCATAATTATAAGTTCTCCTAGTTATTCTGTAAAGTTTATAAATTCATACATGCTACTCAGCTGGATTAAAGTGGAAATTATCGATTAGACGAGCTGTATCATTGATATAAACAGCGATTGCTGTCACGATTGGTCCTTCGATTTTGTCCACTGGCTGCATGGTAAGTCCATCTACTACTTTTACATAATCGATATGTGCCTGAGGCTCTGTTTCGATTAATTCTGTCATGGCTGCCACAATCTTCGCTGCATCTGTTTCTCCTTCTTCTGCCATTTTCTTGCCTAAGAAGATGCTCTTGCTTAAGATTAATGCTGCCTGACGTTCGGATTCATTTAAGTATGTGTTTCGGGAAGATTTTGCAAGGCCGTCTTCTTCACGGATGATTGGACATCCAACGATTTCGAGATCCATATTTAAGTCTTCCACCATACGTTTGATGATTGCTAACTGCTGTGCATCCTTCTCACCGAAGAATGCTTTGTCTGGTGATACGATGTTAAATAATTTATTACAAACGGTACATACACCGCGGAAGTGAACTGGTCTGGATTTTCCACATAAGTCTTCTGTTAATACGGACATATCCACATAAGAGCAGAATCTTGAGGAATACATTTCAGATGGTTCTGGGTGGAATACCATAGCCACGCCCATTTCATCACAGAGCTTGCAGTCTGCTTCGAAATCTCTTGGGTAGGATGCAAGGTCTTCTGTTGGACCAAACTGCATTGGGTTTAAGAATACGCTGACAACCACTTTGTCACACTGTTCCACACCCTTCTTCATTAAGCTTGCATGTCCTTCGTGAAGGTATCCCATGGTTGGCACTAACCCAACAGTCAGTCCTTCCTTCTTCCATGCTTTTACCTGTTCTCTTACTTCCTTAACTGTATACGCGATTTTCATTTTATTTATCTCCTATTTCTTCTAATCTATTAATAAAGCTTTTCGATGACATCTTCAGCGATTGTGTAGCAGTGCTTATCCTCAGGGAAGCTTACTTCTTTTACTTCTTTAATATAGTCTGCAAATGCACCTCTCATAATTGTTCCAACATCTGCATAACGTTTTACGAATTTTGGTGTGAAGTCCGTGAACATGCCAAGTACATCCTGGAATACCAGAACCTGTCCGTCACAATCCGGACCAGCACCAATTCCGATTGTTGGAATATGAACTGCTTCTGTTGCAAGTTTTGCGATTGGTGCAGGAACACCTTCAATTACGATTGCACAAGCGCCTGCTGCTTCTACTGCCTTTGCATCTTCTATGAGCTGTTTTGCTGCAGCTTCTGTTTTCCCCTGTACCTTGTGTCCGCCAAAGATATTGATGGACTGTGGTGTTAAACCGATATGTGCAATAACAGGAATGGATGCATTGGTGATTGCATCAATGACTGGTGCCATCTTTACGCCGCCTTCTAATTTCACTGCATCACAGCCTGTTTCCTTCATGATACGACCAGCATTTACGACTGCATCATATACAGAAGTCTGATAAGACATGAACGGCATATCGATGATTACAAGTGCTCTTTTTGCGCCACGCACAACGGAACCGCCGTAAGTGATCATGTTGTCAACGGTTACTGGAATTGTATTTTCATAGCCTAACATAACATTTCCAAGGGAATCGCCAACTAAGATTGTATCAACGCCTGCTTCGTCTTCTAATTTTGCTGTGGAGTAATCATATGCTGTTAACATTGTGATTTTTTCCCCAGCATCTTTCATCTGCTGAAGTGTTGTAACTGTAACTTTCTTTGCCATTTTACTTTTCCTCCAATAGTTTCATCATTAAAGTTTCATTTCGTTCTGGGTATTTACGTTTTGTGATATGCATCAGCATCTTTGAGCATGCCTGATACACAGCCTTCTGCTCCTCATCAAGCACCTGCAAATGTTTCTGTACGGTTTGCACATCATTTCTCTCAACGGGTCCGGTCAGTGCTTTTGTCGTTCCAACTGCCAGAATATTGTCAAGATTTTTAAGAGCCAGTGGCTTCACTGCCATCAAAGACTCTTCCTCTGAAAATCCACAATCGTAAAGAAGATCGGTAGCCATTTCAAATAATGCCACAACCTGATTAGAGACCATCACGGCCGCTGCATGGTAAGCGGTTTTAGTCTCAGCCTCGATGGCCTTCACCTTATTACCAAAACTCTCAAATAGACGTACCATCTCATCTCGTCCCTCCACACATCCTTCAATGGTGATCAGGGCACTCTGCAGACTTTCGTATGAAATTGTTTTACTGTTAAATGGAAACATTGGATGAATTGAATATCCATGAGCACCGGTCTCATGAATACCTGAAAAGATTTCAGTGGATAAAGAACCACTGCAATGACATATGCTTTTTCCTTCGATCGGAAAAGCTTTTACCTGATTCCAGACTGTCTGAATCTGACCGTCTGGTACTGTAAGAAATAGAGTATCACATGTTTTTACAAGTTCTTCCATTGTATCAAACTGTGTTGTGTTGGTTAATTGCGCTGCCTCTTGTGCGGACTGGGCCGTTCTACTAAAGTAGCCAGCGACTTCTAAATGATGATAGAGAAAATATCTCCCGAGTGAGCAACCTACGTTACCCGCGCCGACAAATCCTATCTTCATATGATCACCTCATTTCTATCATAAGGTGACACTCTAAGTCTTATTCCTTCTGGATATAAGCTTACCTGATTGAAAAGTATAATATCATTGGTATAGTTTCTTTTCAGAATACCATCCATTTGGAATATATCAAACCGCTTTCTTCTTGTAAACATTTTTTCATTAAGTATTGAAAAAAATGCAAAATCATAAATAGGGATCCATGCCGGCTTTTAGAAAATGATTCAGGAGTGATTTGGGAGCAGTTTGACGTAGTGATTTGAGCAAAAAAATAAGGCCATCTGATTGTTGTTTCAATTCAGATGGCCGATTAATGAATTTCTAGAAGTTTCACTGTATTACCTCGCTTTCTTTGATTTGATATTCAGTTTTCAGTTTTTATTCGATTAACTCATGCTGAGATTAAAAAGGGGATAAAATAAAATGTTAATAGTTGTTATGCCAATGGTCTTTACCTCCTGCTACTATAAGAATCGATGCAATTTCACTTTATGTGGGCTTCTCTACTTAAGCCGATGGAAAAAAGTTCCTTTGTCTTTGTGTTGATCTCTTCTTTGTTTGTATCTCTATTATATGGCAGCTTATATTGTTTGTCAACTGTTTTTTGATAATTTATTTGTATTTATATTGTATTCAGAATATTCAGATAATTAAACAGATAAAAAGAGCTAAAAAACCCGAAAAGAACAAAAAAGAACCTCTGCCAACACGCTCTGCAGAGGTTCTCGTTTTTATTGAAAAGAGAGGATAAAAAATATATGAAAAACTAATTAGCAAGTTTGATTTTTATTGGTCACTTGCTATGATTTAATTATAGCTCATTCTATCGGGAATTCAATTTTCAAACTATAAACAATTATAAAGAAAGTATAAACTCCAATGAACTATTTATTATCTACCCTCATGTTTGGTCGCTACTGGTTCATTATGGGTTGCATGGTACAGACAGTCTGTCAGTGCAACCGGACTTAATAACACGCGGCCGGTTCCTCGGTAAACATTTAATAAACCTTCTCCGTTCATAGCACTTCCTGCCAGGGTTTTGGAGGATCGTTCTACGGTGAAGTTCAAGGACTTGGACCAGCAGATTGCGAAGTTGCCATCTAACTTTAATACATCATCATCCAGATATACTTCGATCAACTCATCCTGTGGCACGTTGCTTTCTAATGCTGCAACACCATCACCCTTTAAGTAAAGATTGAATAAACCTTCATTCCCAAGTGCTGCGGAGGATAAGGATTTTCTCATGGCAACCTTATTCTCAATGTCGCCATCACATGCTAAAAACATGCCATCTTCCATGACCATCCCGCCATCCTTGGACCAGTCACCAATATCCTGAAGGATGATATATTTGTAGGTAGGTTCTAACACAATGATACCATTGCCTTTGTATTCCGGTTTGATGGTTGTTTCATTGGTAAGGGAACCTTTCAGCTTTTTGCTGAAGAAGTCGCCAACTCCCTTCACGCCAGTTGTCGCTTCCACATCTCCCACGATCCACTGCATTGCACCGGACTGCAGAATTGCAGAATGATCATCATCAAGTTCAATGACAATCTGACGTTTACGCACGTGCATCTGCCCCATGAAATACTCTCGGGTAGCATTTTCCGGAGCCACACTGGTATCCTTCTGACATTCGATTACCTTGAAGTTGTCCATCTCTTCTACAACCACACGGTTATAGTTTTCCATATTGAAAATTTCTACTGCCATCTGTTCTCCCTCCTTCAGGGTTTCATCGGTTTGATTTTATAAATAAGCTTTTAAAACGTCTACTTTATCAAGTTTTTCCCAAGGAAGATCAAGATCATTTCTTCCAAAGTGACCATACGCTGCTGTCTGTTTGTAGATTGGTCTTCTAAGATCTAACATTTTGATGATGCCAGCTGGACGAAGATCGAAGTGTTCTCTTACGATATCTACCAATGCATCTTCAGAGATTTTACCTGTGCCAAATGTATCGATCATAACGGATGTAGGCTGAGCAACACCGATTGCGTAGGATAACTGAATTTCACATTTGTCTGCTAATCCTGCTGCTACGATATTCTTTGCAACATAACGAGCTGCATATGCTGCAGAACGGTCTACCTTTGTACAGTCTTTTCCGGAGAACGCACCGCCGCCGTGACGAGCATATCCACCGTATGTATCTACGATGATCTTACGACCTGTAAGACCTGCATCACCGTGTGGGCCACCGATTACGAAACGGCCTGTTGGGTTGATGAACATCTTTGTATTGTCATCTACTAATTCTGCTGGAAGTACTGGATCAAATACATACTTCTTGATATCTTCATGGATCTGTTCCTGACTTATTTCAGCTCCGTGCTGTGTGGATAATACAACAGCATCTAATCTTTCAGGTTTTCCTTCTGCATCGTACTGTACAGTTACCTGAGATTTTCCATCTGGTCTTAAGTAAGGAAGTGTTCCATTCTTACGAACTTCTGTTAATTTCAGAGTTAATTTATGTGCAAGGGAGATTGGGTAAGGCATGAATTCTTCTGTTTCATTGGAAGCATAACCAAACATCATACCCTGGTCACCAGCACCGATTGCTTCGATTTCTTCATCAGACATCTGATTTTCTTTTGCTTCTAATGCTTTGTCTACACCCATAGCGATGTCTGTGGACTGTTCATCAAGTGCAACTAATACACCACATGTTTCTGCATCGAAACCAAATTTACCTCTTGTGTATCCGATTTCTTTGATGGTATTACGTACGATTTTCTGATAATCCACGCTTGCTTTTGTTGTGATTTCACCCATGATCATAACCAAACCTGTTGTTGTACATGTCTCACATGCAACACGGCTCATTGGGTCCTGTTCTAATAATGCATCTAAAATTGCGTCTGAAATCTGGTCACAAATCTTATCAGGATGTCCTTCTGTTACAGATTCAGATGTGAATAATAATTTTTCCATTTACATTTCCTTTCTCTGTTTTCTTGTTCTTAATCTATTGTGTACTTTTTATAGATGAAAAAAGTCCGGTCTAAAAGACCGGACTGTAACTTGCTTTATACAAATCATCTTATTGCTCCACATAATATGTGGCTCCGGCCGGCACCTTCCATTGCTGGGGTTGCCACGATTTCATCGGCCCTTAAACCTCCATCGTTCTTAATAAGAAACTCATATTTCATCATGTAGTAGCAATCATACTACCTAATTTTATAAATGTCAACAGGCTACGCACAGATTAGCTTACCTGAAGAATAAATTTCTTTAATTCCTTTTCTGTTTCAACAAGCTTGATCTGTCCTCCTAATTCCTGGAGTTTTTCATCAAACTTTTCATATCCACGATGAATATATCCAATGCTGTCAACCTGTGTAATACCTTCTGCAGCTAAACCTGCAATTACAAGAGCAGCACCAGCACGTAAATCAGGAGCACTTACTTCAGCTCCGGTATACTTTTCAACACCGGTAATAAATGCAGTGTTACCTTCTACCTGAATTTTAGCACCCATACGTGTCAGTTCATCTACATAGCGGAAACGGTTTTCAAAGATGCTTTCTGTAACCACGCTGATTCCTTCAGATAATGCTAAGGTGATTGCCATCTGAGGCTGCATATCTGTTGGAAATCCTGGATATGGAAGTGTCTTCACCTGAGTTGGTTTTAATCTCTTTGTTGCAACAACACGAACCGCATCATCAAATTCATGTACTTCTGCGCCAATTTCAAGAAGCTTTGCTGTGATGGATTCTAAGTGTTTTGGGATGACATTCTTGATTGTGATATCACCCTTGGTACAAACTGCTGCCACCATAAATGTTCCTGCTTCAATCTGATCAGGAATGATGGAGTATTCACAGTTACCAAACTTTTCAACACCCTTGATACGAATCACATCTGTACCTGCACCACGGATATCTGCACCCATGCAGTTTAAGAAGTTTGCCACATCAACAATGTGTGGTTCCTTCGCAGCATTCTCGATGACTGTGTTACCTTCTGCTAAAGAAGCCGCCATCATAACATTGATTGTCGCTCCTACAGAGACAACATCCATGTAAATATGTGTTCCAACAAGACGTTCTGCTTCTGCTTTGATCATGCCGTGCTCAATTGTTACCTTCGCACCCAGTGCTTCAAAGCCCTTGATATGCTGATCGATTGGTCTTGCACCAATGGCACATCCTCCTGGAAGAACAACTTCTGCTTTTTTATATTTACCCAGCATAGCGCCGATTAAATAGTAGGATGCACGAATCTTACGGATAAATTCGTTGTCTACTACTTCGCCCGGTTTGATCCCACCGCCGGAAATGATTACTTCATTATCTCCAATTCTATGAACAGTGGCACCAATTCCCTCCATGGCCTGAAGTAAAACGTTAATGTCACGAACGTTAGGCATGTTGTCAATGTGACAATTGCCGTCGGTCATAACTGCTGCTGCTAAAACAGGAAGTGCTGCATTCTTAGCTCCGCCAATTACTACTTCTCCAACCAGAGGATTTCCACCTTTAATCACGTATTTCTGTTCCATCATTTGCACCTCAATATTGTATATCTATCTAAAATAAAACTGAATTTTTTATATAATTGACCTAATTTTAAACCTAGTTTTACACACTAAAACAATTATATTATAGCATACAATTAATTTTTGTAAATCGGAAAATACAGCCATCGAAAAAAGTTAAAGATTTCGTAATACTTCTTCTAAAACCTCTCCGATATCCATTCCGTCTACAGGAATAATCACGTCAGAATACTTCTCATAGAGTGGAGAACGCTCGTTATAAATATCAAGAAGTGTCTGTCCATCCTGCATGGCTACGCCACGTTTTTTCAGGTTGCCGACACGTCGATTGATCTCCTCATAAGACAATTTTAAATAGATGACTTTACTGATGGCATGAAGATGCTCCATGGCCTCTTCTCCATAAACCACACTTCCTCCCGGTGCTATGACTGTCCGTTCCACAAGGACGTCCCGATTGACCTGATTTTCAATTTTCTTGAATTCTTCCAGTCCTTTTTTCGCGATGATCTCTCGAAGCAGCATCCCTTCCTGTCTCTGAATAGAAAGGTCAGTATCGAGAAAATCATAATTGATGGCCTTGGCAAGCAGAACTCCTATGGTACTCTTACCTGCCCCCGGCATCCCAAGTAATGTAATGTTATCCATCTTACTTTTTCCTTTTTCTTTTCTTCTTCTTTCGAACCGAATATCCGAAAGTCCCAAGTTTGCTTCCTGTCTCAAAATATCCGCCATGGGAATAAACAAGCGGCTGTGCCTGGTCTAGATGGAAGGTTCCCTTCTCATCCATGTAGCGGTCGTCCACCATCACATTTACCACCTCGGCAAGAAACATATGATGTGATCCCAGCTCTTTGACTTCTGTCACTCTGCATTCGATATTGACAGGGCTTTCCTCGATGATCGGAACATCCACCACCATGGCCTGCCCCTTTGTCAAATGCATCTGCTCGAATTTATCCATATCTCTCCCGGATCGAACGCCAACAAAATCTGTCGCTTTCGTAAGCTCCTTCGTCGTAAGATTGATGACGAATTCTCCCGTCTCTCTGATCATCTGATAAGAATGGCGTTCCGGTCTGACAGAAATATAAGTCATCGGTGGATTGGTACAGATCGTACCAGTCCACGCGATGGTAAGTACATTATCTTCTCCATCCTTACCTCGACAGGTCACCATGACCGCTGGAAGAGGATAGATCATATTGCCCGGTTTCCAAGACACTTTTGCCATAATTAGAATCCTTTTTTGATTTCAGCAATGATTTCAGATTTTTCTTCATCAGTGACATTGCCTGGTTTCCATGTGAGACGCACCTGATCATCTTCATAACGTGGAATCAGATGAAGATGGAAATGAAATACTGTCTGTCCAGCGATGGAGCCATTGTTCTGTAAGATGTTCATGCCATCCATGTTTAATGTCTTCTTCATTGCCTTTGCCACTTTATTGGCAACCTTAAATACATGTGCTGCTGTTTCTTCATCAAGATCAAACATGTCATCTGCATGTTCTTTTGGAAGAATGAGGGCATGGCCTCTGGAAGCTGGACCTGCATCTAAAATTACTTTTACAATATCATCTTCATAAATGGCTTCTGCAGGCCAGATACCATTTGCTAAATTACAAAAAATACAATCCTGTTTCTTCATCTCGTTTTAAATCCTTTCTATTTCTTCTCTCTAATACTACGAGAGACTGTTTTGCAATATTTAAGGTGATGTAGTATGGGAATCCACGCATCTCTTCTTCCTTCACGGAGATGAATCCATTATCGTATAATCCCAATCCACCATATTTTTTATCGTCACTAGAGAATACCTGCTGGTATACATGATCGGCAGGAAGTCCCAGTTTATAGTTTTCATAGTCCATTGGTGTGAAGTTACAGATGAAGATCAATTCTTCTCTTGTCTTCAAATTCTTACGCATGAAGGAAACAACCTCTGCTTCCCCTGGTTTGGTCAGCCATTCCACTGCATCATGCTCATAATCAGTTTCATATAATACATGATGATTGCGATAGAAATGAATCGCATCGTAGCTGTAGTCATGGAGCTGTTTATGATATTCATTGTTCAGAATATCCCAGTCTAAACTTCCATGCACATCCCATGGATTCCACTGTGCAAACTCCTGTCCCATGAAGAAATGTTTCTTTCCACGCATACCAACCAAAAAGCCGTAAAGCATACGAATGTTGGCAAACTTTGTGAAACGATCTCCCGGCATTCTTGAAATCATGGTGCCTCCCATAAAGTCAAATCGATGGGAGAGCTTGATGATATGTGCTTCACTGTTGTTCATCTTGGCAAAGAGATTCTCCTTGCTGTTATCTTCTTCACGCTGAGCATAATTATCCTTCTTCATGTGGGAAATCAATGGTCCCACATGGTTACCTGCCCACTCAAAGGTTGGATTGAAGGTTCCCTTAAAGGATTTCGGAATACGTTCTGTGATAATAAAGCATCCTTCATCCCTGCTTTTTACCAGCTCCTGAAAATCTTCAAGCAGCTGTCTGCTCTCTTCATTGGCACGATAGTACTGGTCAAAGAGTAAACTGTCGATGGCAGAAAGTCTGAATCCATCCACATGCATTTCCTCCATCCAGTATTCGGCACTGGATAAGACATAGTTGCGCACCTGCTTTTTGGAGAAGTCGAATGCAGCGCAGTCCCACTTCATCATATTGTTGCGTTCCGGTGCATCGGTCTCAAAAAGATGAGTTCCATCAAAGTTTGTCATACCAGATGGATCATTGGACATGCCTGCGATCATCCAGTCAACGATTACCCCGATTCCATGGAGGTGAAGATAGTTGATCAGGAAACGAAGTCCCCTTCCTCTGCCGTATCGGGCAGTTGGAGCGAAAAATCCATATACTTCATGTCCAATGGTTTCTTCACGGAGATGCTCCTGCAGTCCCAGTAACTGGACATGGGTATAACCCATATAGGTCACATACTCTTCCAACTGATATGCCAGTTCCTTGTAGGAAAAGTAGCGATTATTGTCTTCTATATTCTTTCTCCAGGATCCCAGATGCACTTCATAAATTGCAATGGCCTTTTTGTGTGGATTGGATTCCTTACGTTCGATCATCCATCTGCGGTCTTCCCACACAAAGCGGTTGATATTGGCAATAACGGAAGCATTCTTCGGTGGTACTTCATACTGGTTGGCAAATGGATCTGCCTTCATGAAGATATCGCCCTTTTGTGTTTTGATTTCGAATTTATAGTACATACCAACGGTCGCATCGGGAATAAAGATTTCAAATACGCCGCCGACACTTCTCTTGATCATCGGATGTACACGTCCATCCCAGTGGTTGAAATCTCCAACCACGCTGACCCTTCTCGCATTCGGTGCCCACACAGCAAAATGTACTCCGGCAACGCCATTGATAATCATCGGATGCGCACCCAAATATTTGTAACTGTCAATCCATTCTCCCTCTTCCCACTTGGCCAGCATCTTCTTGTCAAGCTGTAATGGATAGGCATATGGATCCCTCAGATAACTCTCTGTTCCATCCTTAAAAACCCAACGAATATGATAAGGAATATCAAATTTATGTGGCAGATATACAGCAAAAATATCGGTTCGTTCAATATTATCCATTGGATATTCACGATCCTCAATCTCTAGATAGGCTTCCTCCGCATTCGGATGATAACAGCTGATTACCTGTCCGTTATTCACCACGTGGCGTCCCAAAATCTGGTCTGGCCTGGAGTTATCCCCATAGTTTAACTGAAGAACTTGATCTTTATTTAAAACTCTACCAACCTCAGGTCTCATAATTTCACCGCCTTTATATAATTATTACTATAGTTTCGTCCTTTATGGTCTATTTCACTAATTTTATTTTATCAAAGAACCCGTCATCACGCAAATAGTGACTCCAAAAAAGAGTTTCCTACGCAAAAAATCCGAAGTGATGTCTCTTCACTCCGGATCAATTTACATTTCTGTTCGGCCTTCCAACGCACGAAGAAGGGTTACTTCATCGATATATTCCAAATCACCGCCAACCGGTACCCCGCTGGCAATCTTCGTAATCTTGATGCCTGTTGGCTTTACCAGTTTGCTGATGTACATTGCCGTTGTCTCGCCTTCTAAGCTTGAATTGGTTGCAAGGATAATCTCTTTCACATCGCCCTGAAGCCTTGTGATCAGCTCCTTCAACCGGATATCATTGGGACCAATCCCAATCATTGGTGAGATGGCACCATGCAGTACATGGTATACCCCTTCAAACTTACCTGTTTTTTCATAGGCAGCCAAATCTCTAGTATTTTCCACAACCATGATCACACTGTGATCACGCTTGGAGCTTGCACAGATTGGACAGATCTCCTGATCCGTCAATGTACAGCATTCTTTGCAGTAATGGATCTTTTTCTTTGTCGTCAGAATCGTCTCTGCCAATCTTTCTACCTGATCATCTGGCATATTGATGACATGAAATGCCAGCTTCTGTGCAGATTTTGCACCTATTCCCGGAAGTCGGGAAAATTCATCGATCAGATTGGTAATCGCATCGCTGTAATAATTCATTAGAAAGGCATTCCTCCGCCCATTCCACCTGTAGCGCCGCCTAACTTAGCGTCTGCATCATCCTGCATCTGTGTTAATGCATCGTTGATTGCTACTACAAGAAGATCTTCTAACATTTCGATATCATCTGGATCTACAACTTCTTCTGCTAAAGAAATTTCTAATACTTCTTTTTTACCGGAGAGTTTTACTTTTACAACTCCACCGCCTGCTGTTGCTTCATAAACGGCTTCTTCTAATTCTTTCTGAGCCTGTTCCATCTTTCTCTGCATCTTCTGAGCCTGTTTCATTAACTGATTCATGTTACCCATGCCCATACCGCCTGGGAAACCGCCACCACGTCTTGCCATAATTGCCTCCTTATATTTACATCGTTTAGTTATCTTCAAATTCGACATCAAAATTGATTTTACTTACGTCGAAATAATCTTTGTTTTCTACCTGTGTTTTTTCATCCAGCTGATATTCCAAAACAAGCTTTCTCTGTACCAGATCGGAAAGCTGCTTTTCCAATTCTTTGAGTCGTTCACTGCGATCAAAATAAGCTTTTCCATCCTTGCCGTCTTCATTGTTGGCAAAGAGCAGACACAAATGCTCGCTGTCTTCCCGAACGATCATTCTTGCAGCCTGTAAGTACTTACGCACCCTTGGATGTAGCTTCATCTTTAAGCTGCTCCACTGCTTTGCGATTCCTGCAAGTTCTGCAAGGGTTGCCGGTTCGAATACTTTACGAATATGATCCTGTACTTTCGCTTCTTCATGGGCCTTCACCGTTTCGGTTCCGGACATTGAAGCTACCACAGGTGCTGCTGCTACCGGACGGGATTCTAATTCCACAAGTTTTGCTTCCATCTGTCGAAGGCGATCTAAGATACTGTCATAGTTCGTCTCCATCTGTGGTTTACAAAGCTTAATGAATGCCACTTCCGTCAGTACACGCTTGTTGGTGGAAAATTTGATCTCATTGAGTAATTCGGACAGTACACGAATATAGCGCATCAGGACATCGCTGTCGATTCCCTGTGCTTCTGCCTTCATACTTTCAAGATTATCTCTGGAAATATCAAGGGTATCTTCCTGAATATCACCACTCTTGATCAGGAGCATATTACGCAGATGCCACATGAAATCTGTGACAAACTGGGATAGGTCTTTACCCTGCCAGATAATCTCTTCGATATAGCTCATCACTGCGTTGGTATCACAGGCCATGATCATGCGAAGCAGATTCTGATAAATCTCCACGTCAACTGCACCTAACACATCTAACACCTTATCATAGGTAAGTTCTTCACCAAGATAGAATGCGATACACTGATCCAGAAGACTTAATGCATCTCGCATGGAACCATCTGCTGCCTTCGCAATATAACGAATGGCTGCATCCTCCACAACGATCTTCTCCTGATCCATCAGATCCTTTAATCTGGCTGCGATGGTGTCAATGGAGATTCTTCTGAAATCATATCTTTGACATCTTGAGAGAATGGTAATTGGAATTTTGTGTGCTTCTGTTGTTGCTAAGATGAAAATAACATAGGAAGGGGGTTCTTCTAATGTCTTTAACAGCGCATTAAAAGCTCCAATGGAAAGCATATGAACTTCATCTATGATATAGACTTTATACTTTCCTTCTGTTGGAGAGTAACGAACCTGCTCTTTAATATCACGAATGTTATCGACACCATTATTGGATGCAGCATCGATTTCGATGACATTCATGGAGCTTCCATCTGCAATTGCTTTACAGGTTGGACATTCTCCACATGGACTTCCACCTACCGGATGTTCACAGTTTACTGCCTTGGCAAAAAGCTTGGCAACCGTTGTCTTACCGGTACCTCTGGTTCCACAGAACAGATATGCATGTCCTATGCGATCTGCCATCAGCTGATTCTTCAGCGTGGTTACAATATGATCCTGACCTTTGACATCGCCAAATTGATCAGGTCTGAATTTTCTATACAAAGCCATATAGGACATACCCTTTTCCTCCTTCATCAGATTATTTTAACATATTAGAGATGTTAAATAAAGAAGAAATCCAATGGCGGTTATTCTGACGGTCCGTTGCTAAAGATCGTTGTCTGAATATCCCGCACCGGCTTTTCCATGGATTTTCGAAAGAGATAGATCGTATCTGCAACAGCTCCCAAAACAGCCAGGATCAGAAGCTTCATCTGTAAGGAAGTCCATCCGAAGCGTATTCCGGTAACAAGGTAGTAACAGAGAATCAGGATAAATACAACACCCAGGGCGACTGAAACAGCCATCTCTATTTTCCATTTGATTCCGTGTTCCTCCTCTTCCTCGTCATAAAAGTCCTCCTCATAGGTATATACTGTCTCTGGCTTCACTTCCTGAACCTGATCTGTCAGCACGAGTTCGGATCTTACTTCCTCTGCCTGGTGATCCATCCTTTCCTCTGCCAGTCCTGTCAAAAGAAGTTTTGGAAAAATCCCTTTTGCCAGCTGATCATGAATCTGGTACATCATCGTCACTAACTTCTGATTCTTATAATCCATACATTCAAGAAAGTCCTCCGTCAGCATGCGAAGCTGTTCTATGAGATCACACTGTCTGCCAGGCTGATAACAAAAACAAAGTCCGCCCTTCTGCTCATCACAGAAGATGACGGAGCTGTCTAAGATCAACCCCTCCGATGGCAGAAGAAAACTTTCAAGTTCTTCCACCGATGCTAATATGTCCTGATAAACAGAAAGGAAATCTTTCTCTTCCATTCTGTTTCCCGTCAGTCTCTTCTTCAATGAAAGAAGTCCTGACACTTTATAATAGTAATAACTGGCATCATCGACTCTTCTCATCTCAAAGGGAAGAATGATTCTGCAGTTTTGTTCTCTGATAATTCGTTCTTCATATTCATGCCCTTCTATACGGGGCACAGCATAATAAGAAGCAAATCCTTCTCTGAGCATATGACTATTCAAGCTGCTGCCACCTCCTCATCTTCTCTGCCGGTTTCCGTAATACGGATTTACCGTGCTGCGCGATTCGAAACACCGGCATCTCACTACTAATATCAACTGATATTGTTTCTCCACTTTTTTTCACCGTAATCTTCACTTCTTTTCCAAATACGGATCTGACTGCCATTTTCTTCTTCATATCTGCCTGACAGTCCGTATATGTTTCCACCAGATTCGGGATCGTCAGTTCCTCCTGGATCAGACCAGCCGCTACGCCCGACTCATAACAATAGAAGAAAAAGAACAGAATCAACGCCAGAATGGATATGGTAAATGGCACAACAAATGCTGCCTCCACCGTCATCTTCCCTTCTTCTAATTTCCGCATGCTGAACATGGTCTCAATCCTCCAATCTCCCAGACTGTAATGGTTCGAATTGTTCTTGTAAGCCCGGCACAGCCTAGAGAACTGTGATAGCAGTCTCCTTCTTTGGGAAGGAAATAAGTACCGTTGGGATCCGGCTTTCCTTTGATGCATTTAGAACATGGTCTGTAATGGGCAAGCTGTCCACTGCTGTTGATCGTCAGCATGATATGGGAACAGGAAAGGGATTTATGATATACCTGCCCATATTTGGTGACATAGACATAACCGTTACCCAGTTCAAATGCAGTTGGTTCATATCCTGTATAGTTCTTCTGACAAACCACGTCCATAATCTGCATCTCCTTCTTTCCCACAAAGGGGAAATTCATCTCCATCCCATAATTCATATGAATCTCTGATTCTCCCAGATCATTGGGAATCCTGGTGCCAAGAAAATTCAGATTTTTAATCTTGATTGCTGAAGGAATATCTTCCAGATCGGCATACTTTTTCTGAAGAACATAGATTTCTGCCAGCCCCACATGGGAACCTGCCCGGCTCTTCTTATATTCTGATAACGCCGCCTCCATAGCAGCCTGGTTCAGTCCATGATGCATCTTTCCCTTTACCATAAGCATCTGACCGAACATCATGCAGCTGATCATGGCAAATAAAAACATAGGAAGCACAATGGCGGCCTCCAAACTCATTGATCCGTCATTACAAAAGGAAGGGAAGCAGCATACTCCCGATTTGGTTATATGCTTTACTTTGCAGGTTTTATTATGATAATCATTTACAAAATCCATCTGTTTTGATCCTTGGAGAGAAGTTATATTGTTGGGAATGATAAAACAGAATATAGAAATTAAAAACTTCGAGAGCATGCTGTTTCCCCTCCTTTCGTAAATAATAAAATAGAAACTATAAAACGATTGGTTAATAGGTAACCACCCGTTGTTCAGAAAAGGTATACCCTGTGCCCATAAAGAGGGCGCCGACCTTTTCTTCCACCGTGAGAACAAATGCATGATAACTCTCCTTCATGGAAAAATCCTTTTGTTTTTCCTGAATACGAAGAGAAATCACATCCATCATTCTCTTGTACTTTTCATCTTTTTGGGTCTGCAGGAGCAGAAGCACCTGCAGATATTCCTGATAAGTAATTCCGTTCTTTACTGATTTTGCACTACCCTTAAGCTTTGCCAGATTAGAAAGTGACAGGGCAAAGGTTTCCTCTGTTTTGGTAAATGCAATCTTTTTTCCATCTAACAGACCTCTCACATCTACGATGGATTCGCCGTAAGCCCAGGCTGCCAAAAGCAGCATGGATATTCCTTCCACCACACCAGGAACTGCTGATGCCGGCCCTGCCACTCCTGCTGTGAGCGCTTTCGCCTGTGCCTGTTTTTTGGGACTTTTTAATACAAATCCATAATTGATGCAAAACCGAACCAGGATCAGTTTATTCACGGCTGCCTTCAGATTCTCATCATCCCGGTTTCTGCCCCCGATCAGATATTCCATCTCATATCTGACTCCATCTTTTCGCGCTGGATCTGTGGCACATGTGAATACCTCTCCTGCATAGGCAATACCCAGTGCTTCCGTTGCAATCCCGGAAGCCTTCTTCCTGTTCTCCTTCAGCTTTTTCTCTACAGATTCCGGATTAAAAAAATCCACCTTCGCTGTGGTATCACTGCCCTTTGCTCCATACACAATGGATATTTTCTTCTTGGACAGGGCATGGCCATCCGGAAGAACCAGTGTCAGAATATCGCCAGCTAAAAGCTTGGAAAGTCCTTTTCTTGGATCCTCCACTACGGGTCCTGATTCTTCTTCCACTTTCTCTTCTTCTGGTTTCTTCACTTTCCCTACCTGATTGCCCAGGCGATTACTTTCAGATTCCTCTTCCACACCCTTTAACAGTCTGGTAAAGGTTTTAACAAGATCTGCCGTCTCCTTATACTTCATATATTCCCGAATCTCATCCTTCAAAGTCTCCACATCGGTCAAATTCTTGTCGGGCTGAATATTGAGACTGCTGCAGGCAGGATTCCCATTCCTCTGCCAGTTCGTCTTTAAACTGCTTTCCATCTTGTGATAGTATCTTGTGTCCACTGCCAGCAGATGAAACTGTTCCCACAGCTCCTTGTGATAATTGGCCAGTGCATACTCGCCAGACATCTGCATCTGTTCATGGAATGCCCCCTTCGCCATCCAGGCATAGATTCCTTCCACGCATACATTCAGCACAAGCAAAAAGCTGATCAGCAGCAAGGAGAAGAAGACTGTCATCTGGCCGCTGGTTTTATCCATTACTTGTATTTCACAGCGTTGGTTCCGTTGGTAATGGTTGTCAGCACATTCTTCACGATCTTTGTCAACTGTTCCTGGAAAATCAACACCAGTCCAATCAATACCACAATAATTAATATCACTTCTACAACTCCCATACCGGATTCATCATATAAAAATCTTTCCATCTTCAAACCTCCATTTTTCTCATACAAACTGCATATAGGCCGGAACCATCAGCAGCAACAATACATCTAACAGCATCAGTCCCATCGGTAAGAGCAGCTTCGTATCTGCTTCTTCCCCCTGACGCTTTGCTTCCTCACATCGTTCAAAAAATGCCTGTTCCTCCTCTTCCTTCAGGATATCCAGCAGATTTTTTGAACCTTTGGACATATTCTGAGTAAATAATGTCATCAGCTTCGAATAGGGCTTCAGCTTCACATTCTGCGCAAATTCCGAAAATACCCGCTCATAGGATATTCCCAGCGCCATCTGACGCTTCGCTGTCGCCATCTGTTCGTAGACAAATCGTTTTGCCTCAGACATGCCCTCCTTCCGTTTCCCATAATCATCCACAATCTTATTCCATGCCATTGGTATCGTATGTCCTGCCTCAAGCAGGAGCACAAACTGCCATATGATATCCGGGTAGCCAAGCTTCGCCTGCAGCCTCCGCTCCTCATAGGCGTTCTTCTCTTCTTCTAGTTTTCGAAGAATGAGTAACATTGCTGCAAAAATCAGGAATCCCCCCATTAAGAGAGGGCGGTTCTTCCTACCCTTTTTTCGAACGAATACGCCTCCTAAGTTTCCCGGCACGACAAATGTCTCTTTCTCCTTTGTGGCATCTTCCACACGAAGGATCTCCTTCGTCGCCTGATGAAACAGCATCCCTGCCTTCGTTCGATTCTTTGGACAAATACGAAGGGTATACACCCGCGTGCGTTGTGCTTCCTTCTGGCTGTCCTCATACCGAAGGGTTGCTTTGAGATGGGTAATCTTATATCCTTCCGTGAGATTCTCGTTGTACACGATGCCTTCCATATCAAGAACACTTTCATCTTCAAATTCCCAGGATACGGTAATCGATGTATTTGGTACAGACCAGATGATTCCCACATTCTCTGTGATTTCCTGCAAGGATGGATTCTCCCCGAGCAGTGTCTGTTTCACATAGGCAAATGCTTCGTCAAATGCTTCGTCAAGCTCCTTCTCGCTTAACTCCTTCTCACCGACTGCAACTTCTATTTCTTCTTTTTCCCTTCCGGTCTTTAGCACAACTTTCTGATTCTCTTCGCCAAGTCCCGGTCGGTTTCTCTCAAAACTGATTGCCGGATGATAAAAAAGTGCCAGCAAAAGGCCAATCACGAGAAAAATCAGTCCTCCTGCCACAAGGGACAGATAGAGCCGCTTCTCTTCCTCTATGATGCGTCGTATCTTCTTCCAGTATTCCATCCTACACCTCGATTTCTACAAGGCGATCTGCCAGATAACCGGCTCCGATCATCACTGCCAGAGAGATGGTCATCACAATTCTCCCTGCCAGACCATGATAGAGACAGTCCAGATATTCCGGATTGAACACTCTCATATAGATAATGAGAAACATGGGAATGGCCTTCATTATATTCTTCTCGAATACTCTTCCTGCCAGTATCGTGCCAATTTCTTCTTCCACCTGGTTTTTTCGTCCAATGGAATCGATGGTCTTATTGAGAATGTAGATCAGATTTCCTCCACCGCGTTTTGCTGTCTTTAATATGTAGGAAAAGGCAATCAGATCCTCATTGTCTGTGCTGCTGGCAAACTCCTCAAAGGCTGTCTCCACCGGCTGATTCATCTCAATTTTTCGTTCCATCAGTGAAAGTCCCTGAAGGAGCTGGCTGTGTTCCCTGGAATAGAGCATCTCATGTTCTTTCTTTATGACCGGAATGCTTCGTTCCATGGAATAGCCTGCACTCAGGCAATTGACTAAGGATTGAAGTAATTCCCGTATTTCTTTTTTGCATTCGTTCTTTTTCTTTTTGCTGATTTTTGCTGATTGATTCAGATACCAAACATATAGAAATGGTAATAATAGAAGTGTAACCAATGGCTGATTATAGTAAATAATAGATATTAGAAACAGATATCCTGTTCCTGTTCCAAAAATGTATAGCTTCTCTTTATTGGGGCGGATACGCTCTAAGCAGCGCTTCATATTCCTTGCTAAGCCCCCTCTCTTTTAATTTGTATGTATTGTGAAGTGGATGCTTCCGAACGAAGGATCCCATCACCTGACCATCTTTTTCCCCTTCCTCTTCAAATTGGTAAAGTGTCTGTAACTTGATCTGTCCACACTCCATGCCGAGAACTTCTGAGATTTCCACAATTCTTCTGGATTTATCCCTCAATCTGGAGATGTGTATCATCAGGTCAAATGCAGATGCGATCTGTCCACGGATGGCTGAAACCGGGAGGTCCATCCCCATCAGCACCATGGTTTCTAGTCGCAAAAGCATATCCTGATTGTTATTGCCGTGTCCCGTGCTCAGGGACCCGTCATGTCCGGTGTTAAAGGCCTGCAGCATATCAATGCACTCTTCGCCTCGTACCTCTCCAACAATAATCCTAGTTGGACGCATACGAAGACTTGCTCTGATGAGATCCTTAATTGCAATGATATTCTCACCTTCTAAGTTGGCATTCCTTGCCTCTAGACGAACCAGATTCTCTACGCCGTGCAACTTCAGTTCTGCTGAATCCTCAATGGTAATGATTCTCTCATCCTTTGGAATGCAGTTAGACAATGCATTGAGCATGGTGGTCTTCCCTGCTCCGGTACCGCCGGAGATAAAGATATTCATACCACTTCGCACCATCAGGGACAGGAATTCCACCACCTCTTCATTGAGAGAACCCAGATGAAGCAGCTGTTCTAAGCTTGTAATCTCTTTGGCAAACTTTCGAATTGTCATGGTAGATCCATCTAAGGATATGGGTTCTAATACCACATGGACTCTGGATCCATCTTCTAACCTTGCATCCACGATGGGTGTGGTCTCATTGATGATACGGTTTGTCTTAGCAACAATCTGCTGAATCACCTGCTCTAATTTCTCCTTAGAGGCGAATCGCTCTCCCGTCAGATACAGCTGTCCATGGCGTTCCACAAAAATTTTGTCATATCCATTGATCATGATTTCCGTAATGGTATCATCATTGAGAAGTTCCTGCAGTATATCAAGTCTTCGCAGTGAATAGAAAATATCATGGAAAATCTGATTCTTCCGCTCTAACGGTACATAAACTTCTCTGGTTTCTTCCACCAGCACGTCCCGGATGACCGCTCTGATTTCTTCATCGGTCAGATCCTCCTTCAGATCGATGCGATGAAGAACCTCCTCTAAGATCTTCTGCTTCATAGATATTGCTCCTTACATCTCTGGTCCCGACAATCCTGCTCCTTGACAAAGACGAGCTTTTCACGAATGTCCGGCAGTTCCTGTTCAACGAGTCGAAGAAACATCTGATTCTTCTCCTTCTCGCTTTCCTCTGTAATCAGATAGATGCGGTCAAATAACCCAAAGATCCGAAAATCCTCCAGATTCCCAATGCCAATATCAAACACGAATCGCTCCCCGCTTTCTTCGCGAAGCATCTCTAAAAACCAGTGATAATCTCCATAATTCAAATATCGGTAATCCAGATAACTTCTTGCTGATGGCAGACAGGCAGTCCCGTCTCTCATAACCATACAGTCCTTTACCTTTTTCCCGATATCCGGATCCCGCTCTTTGATCAAAAATAGGATCTCCTCCATCCAGTAGCGATCTGTCTGGATGCTCAGATATTCTTCCATCCCAACATACACGCCTTGCGTACGTTGTGCCCGCATCCAGGCATAATCGGTGCGAAGACGTCCATTAGACGGAGAATATACGGCAAAAAATCGTCCTTTGCCATCCAGTTCCTCCTTCTCACCTTCTCCAATGCGCAGAATCCTTCCTACCAGATCTCTGGCGGAACCATAGCGGTAATATCCGTCCGCATCCGGTTCATCCACGATTCTGATGACTGGAATAGTGCCCATTCCCGCGGCTTCCTCACAGATGACACAGTCAAAGTTCTGCTTTGTCACATCCTGAATCATCTGCTCCCTGCTGGTATAAGCCACTGCATCAATCAATGCTCCATGCTTTCCGTTCAGATAATTCATCAGCTTCCTGCTATACTCCGTGTCATGATCATAAATTGCAACTTTCATCGCTGTCATACTCCCCCTCCTTACAGCTAGATTAAACCTGCCAGATAATAGATGATTACAGCGCCCAAAATCCCGAAGGAAAAATGGACCCTTGCCTCCTCATCACTGGAATACCCCGTCAGTAACCTGCCTGTATCATTACACTTCTGGGCATAGCTGCCGAGTGCCCATAATCTCTCCCTCAGATTATGATTCATGCAAAGCTTCCCCGACGCGAAAATTCCATTGATCAAAAAGGAAAGTGCTATAATCAGAGCAACCCTGCTTCCGGCAAATGTTCCGATGGCACACAGGAGCTTCACATCTCCTCCGCCAAGCATGCCGCAGTAAAACAGCAGATACAGTGCAATAAATGGAATGATCATTCCAATCAGACTGAGTCGAATCCCGTCCCATCCAGTCTCATAGTAGGATCTGATCATTCCGATCAGGGCTAAGATTCCACAAAGATAATTGGGAATCCTGTAGGTTTTCCAGTCGTAAACTGCTGAAATGGCAGTTCCAACTAAAATGGTCAATCTCAATCACCCCTTTCATTTGCTTTCGAAATGATGGTTATAATATACCTCGTTTGGTAATTATTGTCAAGGTAATTATTTCCATTTTTAATATTAAAATTCCATAAACAAAGTATAAAAAAATCGGCATTGAGATTTCTCAATGCCGACATATTACGAAATTACTGTATTACGATTTCTACTGAACAATTTCTACTGAACGATTTCTACTGAAGATGTCTTAATAACCATGCTCTGATTCTTGCCCAGAGTCCTTTTCCAGCAGTAATACCCATACCTTCCAAGGTCTTATAGATTTCCTTAGCCTGTTTCTTTAACTGGTTCACATCAATATCAAGGGAGCTGATCTTCTTCATCAGTTTTTCGATAAGCTCACGGTCTTCTGGAGATAATCTGATATTTAAGTCTTTTGCAGATTCTTCCACTACTCGTTTGATGTCTTCTCCGGAAGTGAGATGTTCTTCCACTACCTTCTGTTTTACAAGGGCAACAAGCTTTTCTGCATCTTCTTTTCCGATGTCTTCCGCAACGGTTCCTGTTACAACCAGTTCCTGATTGGCTGCATCAAGCTTTTCATTAGACACATTCTTGCCAGTCATATCTTCATAAGCCTTCATGGCACCTACAAGGGCCGCTGTACCAGAGATATTAAATGGACCTGCAACGGTTACAGTAGCATTTTCCATGCCGGCTGTTGCAAGCGCGTTACGGTACATGCCTGCAGTACAGTAAGTAATATTATGTGTGGTTACTTCGATGCCATTGCCGCCTTCCTGCACGCGCACGGAAGATAAGGCACGGGTTCCGATGACACTTTTGCTCAGATATTCATCCAGATACTGGTGTTCCATGTCGTTGGTTACATAGGAAACTTCGTAATCATCCAGATTATCGATATCCAGCAGATCCAGTACGACTGCTTTCTCCTTGGCACTTAAGTCCGCACCTAAGGATACATATTCGCTAACGGAATCTGCCATAACAACCTGGCTAAACATCATGATCATACACAGTGTCAATGCCACAATCTTCGTCAATTTCTTCTTCATTTGAATTTCCTCCTAAGATATCTATCTTATTCTTTCTTTTGCGGGAATAGCTGGTTCCCAGCAAGAATAACAACCAGCCAATGAGCGAAATCTTCCAACCAATGGAAAATCCCGGCGGCTGATATTTTAGCTGAATCTGGTGCTCTCCTTCCGGCACTTTCACCGATAAGAATCCCCCGGCAAATGGTTCTGTCGCGCATGCAACATCGTCCACATAAACCGTCCAGCCTTCATCATATGGAATACCAAAGAAGATGCTTCCATCTTCAAAGGCATGTACGTTTCCCTCAATGTGTGTGGAATCATAAGAATCCACCTTCACCTTTCTAGGGCTCATTGTATGATAAAGGTCTTCTAATGCAAGCTCGTCGAGGGCTGCTGCACGCATGGTGATGGATCCATCCCCTGATTTTCCTTCCTTAAGCCAGAGGGTCAGGGTAACCACATCTCCTTTTTGCAGGTTTCCAACCGTCAGAATCTGAGAGTCCTTACGTCCGGACTGCAATTCTTCATGGTTGACACAAAGGGATGCGTCTTCCACATGGGCTCCGTCAAAATGGAGATAGAGCTCCTGTTCTTCTTCTATATTAAATGTATAAACAACAGATGCCTGCAGGGCATCCATATTCTCCTTCACCTTAACGTAGCTCTGTCCATTTTCATGTTCATCTATAGTGCACCCGTCACCTTCCGGCTTCGGTACAGGTAAGAGGTGATAGACCGGATCATTGGCAAAGGCGGCAGAGACAAGATTATTCTGCACTACAAACGGGTTGTAGGATGAATCGTCAAAGTCGGCAGCCTCTCCATTCATGGAATAGCCGATGGCTGTCGGCAGATTGTGTTCGTAGAGGCTCACATTGCCGGAATTAAACACATACTCATAATGGGTTCTGTGCATATAATTATTATCCCGCACCAGAATGCCTCTCACCCCGAGGAGCATATCTGTCACAGGGGTTCCACCCTCGTAAAGGTACTCATTGACCCCGGTGTAAAAACCAAGCTGGTCCATGGCATCCACCGTTGCCCCAAGGGCTGTGGAGCCGAACATGGTCACCGCGTTCATATTGTACCAGATACTCTCGTCGAGCATCTTCGAATCCAGCACCTCCATGCGGTTGTAGAGATTTGGCTGCACCCGCTTGGTAATATCGTTGACCGCAAGGGTATCGGAAAAATAATACTGGGCATCCACCTGGCCGCTCTCATAGAAGCCGTAAACAGCATTGGTGCACACCTCTGTGATCACGAAAATGTAGAGGACAGTCCGTGCAACCCGCTTCGGTATCATGAGGAGAATGCCATAAAGGATCAAAAGTCCCGCCGTAATGGCGTAGGCATATAAATCGTCAAACTGCTCCTGCTTGTAGACAAATGCAACTGCGCCAAGGAGGACAGCCACACTCAGAAGTACTTTCCAAGCTGCGGTACGTTCCTTTTCCATGCGGGTCAGCTGCTCATAAGCCATGATCAGAATCAGGAAAATGTACAGGAACGCGAATCGGTTCGGAATGCCATACTGATCGTGGAATCCATGCCACAGGAAGTTTAAGATTTCTACCTGGAAGCTGATACCCAGAAATACAAGAATAATGATCTTGGAAAGCTTCTCTTTCCACTCAAACTTCGTATCTATTATATATAGAAGAAGCACGATGAGTGGAAGGATGCCACAGTAGAGATTTCCCAATCCATCATCTACAGCCATATTATTCGGTGCCACTGCCACCATGTGGGTGGAAAAGAGATCGAGCCATTTGCCGTAGAATGTCCATCCCGGGAACTCGAAATACGCAGAGGATGTGGACATCAGCCCTTTATAGGCCGGAATGAGCAGAATGGCCGCCATGGCCGCTGCTGTTAAGGAACTTACTGCAAATGTCACGCCTCTGGTGAAAAAGCTTCGAAAGTCTGTGAAGTAATAGGTAAAATACCAGAGCACAAGGAAAACACAAACCATAAATGCCATGTAATAATTGCAGAACATGGCGCCAAAGAGAGCCAGTATGTATACCTTGCAGTCCTTTCCTTCGATGAGCCGGTCCATGCCAAGTAGAATGATCGGCAGGAAGATCATAACCTCCAGCCACATCACGTTCCAGTAATATCCTGTCATGTAGCTGCTGAATGCATAACACATGCCAAATGCTGCATTCTTCAGACTCTGTTTTCCTTCCTTATGGGTGAAATAGATAAATCCGGTCAGGGAACAGAGTGCGAATTTTACTGCAATCAGCCAGTTTAACACGGAAATCATGGTCAGCTTTGGTACCAGTGCCACGATAAAGTTCAATGGACTGCTCAGATAATATGCCCAGAGAGAGTAGAAATTATATCCAAGACCTCCCTGCCAGGAATAAAAGAGACTGTCCAGTGACTGCAGCTTCTGCTGATAGTTCGAGAAAAACGGCAGATACTGATGAAGGGCATCTACGATCATAAAGCTGTTCTCCCCAAAGGGTCTGCTTTTTGTCGCAATCATAATTCCCGTCATCACCATAAATGGCAGTAAAAATGATAATAATCCATATTTATTTTTTTTCAGAAAGTTCACCCATACACCTCCTTTATTCGCTATTTCGTCTATCATAACACATTTTATGGTCATGATTCTTTAGATTTTCTTAAGTCTATCATAAATTTCAAGAAATAATTAAGCCTGATCCATCTATCTTTCTATCAAAAATGAAGGAAATGCAACCACCTCCGTCAAAGAAAGGTGCCAAACCTTAATTATTTTTTCTAAAAACCCATTAAACTTAATTTAATTAATTTTTTTTGAAATTCTCTTAATCAAATCTTGTCAAACAATACCTTCTTATGTATAATATGACACAGTTAGTATGAAATTAAATTAATTAATTATTCATAAAACTTTTTTATTTTATTATTTATTTTAAGGAGGACATGAATTATGTCATATGTAGATGAAGTATTAGACCTCGTAAAAAAACAGAACGCTTCCGAACCTGAATTTATTCAGGCTGCAACAGAAGTATTAGACTCCCTTCGTCCAGTAATCGATGCAAACGAAGAAGTTTACAGAAAAGACGCTTTATTAGAAAGACTTGTAAACCCAGAAAGACAGTTCAAGTTCAGAGTACCTTGGGTAGATGACAAAGGACAGGTTCAGGTTAACACAGGTTACCGTGTACAGTTCAACAGCGCAATCGGACCTTACAAAGGTGGTTTACGTTTCCATCCATCCGTTAACTTAGGTATCATCAAATTCTTAGGTTTCGAACAGATCTTCAAAAACTCTTTAACATCCCTTCCAATCGGCGGTGGTAAAGGTGGTTCCGACTTCGATCCTAAAGGAAAATCCGATAGAGAAGTTATGGCATTTTGCCAGAGCTTCATGACAGAACTTTGCAAATACATCGGCGCTGACACAGACGTACCTGCTGGTGACATCGGTGTAGGCGGACGTGAAATCGGTTACATGTTCGGTCAGTACAAGAGAATCCGTGGTTTATACGAAGGCGTATTAACAGGTAAAGGTTTAACATTCGGTGGATCTTTAGCTCGTACAGAAGCTACAGGTTATGGTCTTCTTTACATCACAGAAGAATTATTCAAGTGCCATGACAACACATTAGAAGGCAAAACAGCAGTAGTATCTGGTGCTGGTAACGTAGCAATCTACGCTATTCAGAAAGCTCATCAGTTAGGTGCTAAAGTTGTTACATGTTCTGATTCTACAGGTTGGATCTACGACCCAGAAGGAATCGACGTTGAATTATTAAAAGAAATCAAAGAAGTAAAACGTGCTCGTTTAACAGAATATGCAGCTGCTAGACCATCTGCAGAATACCATGACAAAGCTACAGAAGGAACAAATCAGTGGATCATCCCATGTGACGTTGCTCTTCCATGTGCTACACAGAATGAATTAGATCTTGAAGATGCTAAGACATTAGTAGCTAACGGATGTATCGCAGTTTGTGAAGGTGCTAACATGCCTTCTACAATCGAAGCTACAGAATACTTCCAGGCTAACGGTGTATGGTTCATCGGTGGTAAAGCTTCTAACGCTGGTGGTGTTGCTACATCCGCTCTTGAAATGTCCCAGAACAGCGAACGTTTAAGCTGGTCCTTCGAAGAAGTAGATGCTAAACTTAAAGACATCATGGTTAACATCTACCACAACATCGATGACGCTGCAAAACGTTACGGTATGGAAGGTAACTACGTAGCTGGTGCTAACATCGCTGGTTTCGAAAAAGTTGCTGAAGCTATGCAGGCTCAGGGTATCTGCTAAGCATTGAACACTTAATGAGCACAAGCCAAAGGCACCGTGCGAATTTAGTTTAGAAGAATTCAAGCCCCGGAATTTTTTTCCGGGGCTTTTCTTAAACATTTTTTCGTGTTAAAATAATTAAGAAGACAAAGGTGTCGCGTATGCGGCACCTTTCTGCATATCCAGAAGATATATGAGAAAAATCAGAAATTGAATTATGATATGAGAAGAAAGGAAGTGCTCCTATGACAGACGAAATCAAAACAACCGTAGAAACAACAGAAGAAAAAGACATTTTACAGGATTCTAAGGGTAATACTTATGAAACAAGAGTAGACTGGGCAGAAGCTGCTTATCAGGAACTGGCAGACTACATCGAAGAACAGGGTATCTACATCCGCTACTAGGAAAGATCAACTCTACACATAAACTGGCAGGTAATAACTGACTACGAAAAAACTAATATTATGCCCAAATCAAAAGAGGCAGGATTTCAAGTACCCTTGAATTCCTGCCTGTTCATTATTCTGCAGTTTTATTCTACAACAAACTTTCCTTCATTCTTTTCTTCTAACGCTCTGATCATATGGTAGAACAGTTCATTGATCGGAGTTGGCACTCCGTATTCCTTGCCCATGCGGATCATATCGCCGGCAAATGTCTCTACCTCTGTCTTTCTTCTTGCCTCAATATCCTGGAAGGTGGATGGCTTTCCAGCTGGATTTAAGCTGTAGATATAAGCATCTCTCGCATCAAAATCCTCCTGGGTGATATTGATGCCCTTCTTCTCGCAGATTGCAATGACTTCACGGGCAGCCATCTTACGAACAACGTCCACATGTTCACGGCTTGCATTAAAGCCCTTGTATGGAACCTGGAGAATAGCACAGGTCTGATTCTCACTGACATTGGAGATGTACTTCATCCACATATCCTTCAGCATATCATCAAGAATTGCATAATTGATGCCGGCGCGGTCGAAGAGATCCTTCACCGCAAGAACCTTGTCTGTATAATTGTCCGGATCATTCTTCTCTTCCCCAAAGGTAATTTTACCCCAGTTTTCCGGGAAACTGATGCCATCTGCATTGTGAAGAGCCGGTACACGGACAACGGAGGTCAGAACATTTTCCGGGTAGAAGGCATTCCCGATGTGCATCTCGCTGGTGACGCCGTTGAGTAGTGACATCACGATGGTATCCGGACCAATCTGATTCTTCATATCCTTAATTGCCTGCTCAAGCTGGGTATTCTTCACTGTAAAGATGACAAAATCTGCATATCCGGATGTATCCTCTGGTGTTACTACATGAAATTTATAATTCACGTCATTGATGGTGACCCCATTCTGCTCTAATCGCTCTTTTCTGGCACCTCCTGCAATGAGATAAAAATCATCTCCTAACAGTCCATATAATTCTCTGGCCACAAAGCCGCCGATTGCACCCATTCCGATGACTGCAACTTTTTTAATTTCTTTCATATTTCTCTCCTGTCAACACACATTGTATTCTAACAGTATTATTCTATCGCATTTAGGGCGTTTCTTCAACGTTGTAATAATTCATGTCACAGATGCCACGATCCGTGTTGGCCCCCTCCACGCTGGCCACGTCCGTATACTGCCACATATCATAAGGATGGGTAAACGCCGGACGTTCCACATCATAATGGGCCACCCAGATTTTATAGTTTCTGATTTTGTGATACTGAAATTTCCAGTTCAGCGTCTGGGCATTGGCATAGATCATCGGTGTAAATCCCGCCGCCTGGATTTCCTCACAGAAGGCCTGGGCCATGGCTGTCACCTGATTTCGTCCTGTGGCAAGGGTTTTCTCTTCTTCCACATCGAATGCCACCGGCATGGTCAGATCCTCCGGTGTGATCTGATACTTTTCAAGCATTGCAAGACAGTCCGCCGCCTCCTGTTTCGCCTCCTCCACCGTGGTTGCATAGCTATAAAAATATACGCCCATGTTCATACCGTAGTGGACGCCCTTCTTATAATTTCTCTTAAAATACCGGTCCTCTCTGGCTTCTTGTCCATCTCTGCTTCCGGACCCTAATTTGATCATGGCATAGTAGATGTCCTGCTGACGGACCTTCTTCCAGTCCACCTTTTCATTCCAGGAGGATACGTCGATGGCCTGCACCTGCTTTCCCGGCATGGATACCCGTTCCAGCCGACACCCGGCAAATGCACCCGCCACAGCCAGCAACAGAATCAGAAAAACCAGTCTTCTCTTTTTCACCATAAACACCCTCTTTCTGTTATAATGAAATCAGTATATTGTTAGGAGTGTTATTGTATGATTTCATTGATCTTATTTTTTATTTCCGTATTATCTATTCTTTATTATGGTATTGTCATTGTCAACGTGGGAACGAAGGCTTCCTTTGTCAACTTCTGGCCTGTCTGCGCCATGGTCTGCGCATTCTTCGCAGTGGTGATTCAGACAGACTTCTACATCGGCCTGCCACATGTTCTCCATCTTATTATACGCATTCTCGTCCTGCTGTTTCTTGTTTTTTTCTTAAGTATTCTTTGCATAATTCTTAGGAATCCTTCCGAACCGGAAGTAAGCTGCGATTATCTCATCGTTCCCGGTGCAAATGTGCGTAGAGAAACACCTTCTAAGGCACTCCTTGACCGCATTGATGGCGCATATGAATATTTAAAAACCAATAAGAAATGTTTTGCGATCCTTTCCGGCTACCAGAACCCGGGCGCAGATATCACCCAGGGCAAATGCATGCAGAACGAATTAAAAAAACGAGGGATCGAAGGCTACCGACTTCTGGTGGAACCTTATGCAAGAACCACAGAAGAAAATCTTCGCTTTGCCAAAGAATATATGATGATCGATGACCCTTCTGTCATCATTCTGACCAGTCAGTATCACCTGGCCAGATGCCGAAAGATGGCCAAAGCATTAAAGTATCAAAATGTACACGGAATCGGTGTGAAATCCGTGCCTGCTCTTTCGGTACATAACTATGTGAGGGAGACATTTGCCTATATAAAACATCTGCTGTAGGGCCCCAAATCAGGGTTTTTGTGATATAATAGATCTGTTAGAAAGGAGAAAACCATGGCAACCATCGATATGAACGCATTAGAACTGAATCATACCTATAGCGCCAAAGAGCTGGCCGCTATGTGGGGCTACAAGAGCCACCATGCGCTGTCTAAGGGTGTTCTCCATCCGAAGGATTCGGATATTTTAATCCTGTTTGTAACCAGGGACCGTCTGCCGGGCACAACCCAGTTCAAGAATGAGCTTCGCGGCAATGTGATCAAGATTGAAGGAGCAGATAAGCATGGAACCGACCAGCTTCTGTTAGACAATGTGGATTCCCAGAAGCATCGCATCTTCCTGTTCTATCGTGAGCAGCAGCTGACACCGTTTACTTTCCTGGGCAAGGTGCATCTGATTCACAGCTGGATCTATACTGACCGGGCAAGTCAGTTTGAGTTTTTCATTGAAAACTTTGAATCCATTGAGGACGATATGGCATTGATCGATTATATTGTCCACTATGATGAGAATTCTTCCGTCAGTCTCAATGTGATGTGCCAGTCCGCCAAGCATCTGACCTATCATCTGCGCTGTGAGAGGGATATGGGCAATCGCGAGTACGTGATGAATACCAAGGGGGCTTCCTGTGCCATCTGTGGGTTTAATTTTGCCAAGTCCTATGGCTATGATGTGGGGAAGGATCTGATCGACATCCACTATGTGGGCGACCACGATGAGAATGAGATGCTTGATTTGGACAGGGATTTTATTCCGGTCTGCTTCAACTGCCACCGCATGCTGCACCGCAAGCGCAGCCATAACTTATCCGTGGCAGATCTTAAGAAGAGAGCCAATTATTATATGGAAGAACCGGATTACGAGCAGCTGACCCTGCCGCTGGATCTGCTTTAGATCTTCTTTAGATTGAATTTTGATTGGTTTTTAGACAATCGAATATATCATTCATTAGACGACAAAAGAGGTTATCGCGACGTTGCGACAACCTCTTATTTTATTGGTTATTCTTTATCCTGATATTCTTTTTTCAGACGTTCCCGTTCGCGCTGGGCCATGGCCTTGCGTTCCCGTTCTCTCTTCTGCTTTCTTGCCTGTACACGTCTGCGTCGTTCTGCTTCCTTGCGACGCTTTCTACGCACTGCCTGTACATAGATGATACGGATGATGGCAATCAGCAGTAATACAATGACTACGCCAAGTACTACTTTGGCAAGAATTCCGGAGGAATCTTCCATATTAGATGCCTCATGCTTATCATAGATGATCTTCTCTTCCGCTGTTGTGCTGACACGCTTCTTCGCTGTGGAAGCCGCAGTTCCATAGATACTCAAATCCTGCTTTTTGTCGATATATTTGAATAAGGATGTCATATCCTTATAAGTTCCAACGGAGTTTGTGCTCTTTAATACGACGCCGCATAATACTCTGCCCTGAATCTTTGCATAGGCAACTAAAGTACCACCGGCTTTGATGGTATAACCTGTCTTGCCGCCCACGCACTTCTTATAGTAGTAGTCACTCTTCTTCTGGATCATACGGTTGCCCATCTTGATCTTACGCTTTTTGTGATACTTGTTGGTTGGTGCGAGCGTATACTTCGGTGTGTTCATGATCTTGCGAAGGGTCTTATTCTCGTAAGCTGCCTTTGCGATCAGCGCCATATCCTCAGCCGTTGTATAGTGGTCATCGTCCGGAAGACCGCTGGAGTTTACAAAATGCGTCTTCTTACATCCCAGTTCATCGGCTCTTTCGTTCATCAACTGTGCATATCCTTCCAAATCCCCACCGATATCATAAGCAATGCCGTGGGCCACATCATTAGCTGACTTGAGCATCATGGCATATAAGCTCTGAGAGAGAGAAAGTCGTTCTCCTTTCTTGATTCCCAGGACAGAACTGCCTTTTTCTACAGAACGAAGTGCCTGTTTGGAGAAATGAATCGCATCACCTAAATCCTTATTCTCCAACGCAACCAGCGCTGTCATGATCTTGGTAATACTTGCAGGGTACATCTTATCAGTTTCATTCTTTTTATAGAGAACTTCCCCAGTTTCAAGATCCACTACAATGGCCGCTTCACCTATAATATCTATATCATTCTGTGTATAGGTTTTTCTGGTTTTATTACGAATTACTGCTGCTGTTGTTGCTTCTGTCTGCTCTTCGGTTGTCTCCGCAGTAGCATCTTCCTTCTGATCTTTCTTCTTGTCCTTCTTCTTTGTGTCCTCGGTTACGCCCATCTCTTCATCAGCTGCACCGGATGGAAGGTCCTCAATGTTGGTATCTGTGGAAATATCCGTGGAAATTTTTGTCGTTTTTTTCTTTTTGGCTGCGAAGCTGTCCATCGGAGAAGAAAGGACGAGCATCATTGCCAGGGCAAATGCCATATATCTAAATCTATTCATAAATAATCTACCTCCAAATTTTACTTATGTATTATACCATATTTATAGAAAGTTTTAAGCACAAAATCATTTGATATATCTATAGAAAGTGTGAATAAATTCAATTATACTTTTCAAAAAAACTATGGTAATATAACAACTGTAAATAAGTTTATTAATTTCATGCATCTTTTTTCTTCTTTTAAATGTTTGTTTGTGTGAATACTCTTTTTTCTATTGTTTTCAATAGTTTTTTAGATTAACAGACGCATGAATTTAATATGAGAGCACCTATCCGCCAATGGGTGCTCTCTTTTTGCTTTATGGTAAAAAAAATCCCGAAAGAATCATCTTTCGGGATCTGATACACCATCAGGGACTCGAACCCTGGACAAATAGATTAAGAGTCTACTGCTCTACCAACTGAGCTAATGGTGCATATGCATTTCTTAACGCAAAAACTATAATATCACATGCAAATCAGAAATGCAAGTTATTTTTTAAAAGTTTTTTACCGATAAGCCACCAGACGGTTGATCGGCTTTCCTTCTGCCACAAACTTGGTTTCATATTCTGTCATAACGTTGCCTTCCACATATTCACTGTTGTGAAGATCGAAGGTATAGTTTTCTAATTTCCATCCAGCTTCTGGCACTTCTTCCAATGAAAAATCAAACAGTGGTCGGTTGTCTGTCTTGAAGATGACTTTTCCATCTGCCTTTAAGACTTTGTCATAGCGTTTGAAGAATTCTCTGGAGGTTAATCTTCTTTTGGCATGACGTTCCTTTGGCCAAGGATCAGAGAAATTCAGATAAATCTGGTCCACTTCCCCCGGTGCAAATACATCCGGCAGATTCTCCGCATCCATACGAAGGAAGAATACATTATCTCCCTCAAACTCTGCCCGCTTTTCTAATGCTCTTACCAACACACTGGAGAATTTCTCAATTCCTACATAGTTGATTTCTGGATGCATAGCTGCTAAAGTCATCAAGAACTTGCCCTTGCCCATGCCAATCTCCAGATGGATTGGATTGTCATTACCAAACAGCTCATGCCATCTGCCCTTCATCTGTGTTTCTTCTTTTATTACAAATTCATTGGCTGCAATCATTTCCCTTGCGCCTTTTACTGCTCTAAGTCTCATTTCGAATCTCCTGCCTAATTCTATACTTTACTTACTGCATTTTATCACAGTTTTTTCCTATTGGAAATGCCAGATAATTGACTTTTTCTCCTAAAAATCATACAATGTTATAGAAAATGTTCTAGATTATAACGAAAAGGAGATATAGTATGAAAAGAATCAGCAGTCTGTTACTCGCTTTGATTCTCGTTTTTCAATTAGCGATTTTTCCTGTATTTGCAGATGAACCTGAAACAAAGAAGAAAACCAAGATTCCGGTATCTGGCGGAGTGATTTCTGATCTTCATCGCGCAGACAGCGGTGATGTCTCTGTAGAAGCGAAATCCGCAATCTTAATGGATGCTGCCACAGGTGAGATTCTCTATTCCAAGAATATCGAAGCCAAGCGCTATCCAGCCAGCATCACAAAAATCATGACAACCTTAGTCGCAATTGAAAATTGTGAGTCTTTATATGATACTCTGACCTATTCCCAGCATGCCATTGACAGCATTGAACCTGGAAGCAGTCAGATCTACATTGAACCAGGTGAACAGCTTACATTAGAAGAAAGCTTATATGCCATCATGTTGGAATCTGCCAACGAAGCCTGCAACGGTGTTGCCGAACACATTGGCGGCTCCATCGAAGGATTTGTTGACATGATGAATGCCAAAGCCAAGGAACTTGGCTGTAAGAACACCCATTTCATGAATCCGAACGGATTACACCATGACAAGCATTATGTTTGTGCTTATGATATGGCTGTGATTACAAGAGCTGCCCTTCAGAATGAGACATTCCGTAAGATTGCATCCACAGTAAGCTACACAATCCCGGTTACTAACAAGTGCAAGACACAGCGTCCTTTATGGAATCATCATAAGATGGTGAAGAAAACTGCCTATACCTTTGAAGGTGTAGAAGGTGGTAAGACTGGTTTTACCATGATGGCGCGTAACACTTTAGTTACCTGGTGTAAGAGAGACGGCGTGGAATTAATCTGTGTTGTTCTTCGAACAAGCAATCCTGGATGGTACGAAGACACCTATCGTCTCTTAAATTATGGTTATAACCATTACAAGGGCTACACTCCATTTGCCAACGAAATCAAGAAGAAGAACGTAGACACTTCTTCCTTCCCAGTGTTCCTAAGATCCTCCACCCCATCCATTTCCATCGTTGGGGATGAGAACTACTCCATCTTAATGAACAAATCCACAAAACTGGGAAGCATCAAATCCAAAGTATCCGTGAAGGATGGTAAGAATGTGATGAACTTCTACTATAAGGATAAAAAAGTTGGTTCTTCCAGATTTACAGTAAAAATCCAAAAATAACGATCTATATACAACGAATGCCGCATCAAGTGATGCGGCATTTTATATTTCACATATTTCAATTTTATTTTTATTTTTCAGGAACAATGATCTGAATTGCATCTTCGATGACGGAGATTTCCGCTGGAAGGTTATTGGCAAGGACCTCTCCATCAAAATCAAGCACAATATCTGTACCTGCAATCTGTTCGATACGCACCTTCTTTGTCTGGAAGTATATGATATCTTCTGCTTTGTGATGTTCTCCCTGTAAAAACTTGAAGATTGCATCCGGTGTAGTCAGTGGATTCACTCTTGTAAGAATCATGACATCCAGCAATCCATCCGTTACAGAAGCCAGTGGTAATGCCTTCGCAACTCCTCCAACACTCTTGGTATTGGTGATAATGAATACGATTGCCTCTGTATCTCCAGTATATTCTTCGCTTTCCACATGGAGCTTGATGCCACTGTCAATGAGCTGCTTTGGAAATTCCGCCACAAACTCCAGATAATACGCCATCTTACCCATGGCTGCCTTCTTATCCTTTGGCACTTTATAAGCAATGTCGGTAAGCATTCCGCCTGCCACAACATTGATAAAATACTCATTGTTTACCTTACCGAGATCAACAGTGAGACAATTGAACTGTTCGATCATGCTAACGAAGGAATATGCTGCCTGAGGAAGACTTAAATAGTTTGCAAAGTCATTGACCGTACCGGCAGAAATTACTGCCAATGGGATATTGCTGTTGCTTAAATAAAGCCCTGCTGCCACTTCGTTGAGTGTTCCATCTCCGCCAACTGCTACCACAAAGTCGAATTCACCTTTCTGAAGCTCCATGGCACGGTTCTTGGCATCGTCCTTCTTTTCTGTATAAAATACATCCACATGATTACAAATTTTCTGCATCACCAGCTTACCGATGATGGCTTCAACGGTAGACATAATATTCTGCTTACCGGAAGATGGATTAATAATAAAAAGTCCTTTTTTCATACATGTACTCCTTCTACCCTACTTCTTTGCCGGATTCTCGGCTTTGATCACTGCAATGGATTTATGTGTTCCATCAATGGATTCGTATACGCGAACTTCACAGTTTTTTGGTTTCGGTCTCCAGACAACCTTCTTACGGCTATCTTCCAAATACCCGCGAATCGCACGAATGATGCCTCCATGACATACAATCAGAACATTCTCATAGTTCTTTTCTTCCAATTCCTTTAAGAATCCATGGCTTCTTTTTACCATCTCTGGAATACTCTCCACGGTCTTTGGCGCAGCAAATACTTCCGGAAGCACCCAGTAAGCAGTCATGGCCGGACCCATCAATCCATAATGACGACAGTCATATCTGCCAAAATCGGTTTCAATGATACGTTCATCGACAATGACATCTTCCTTCTTCACGTTGCCGATAATGGACGCTGTTGTAATTGCGCGATCCAGGGGACTTGCATAAACCGCATCAAAGCTAATATCTCCGATCTGTGCACGCACACTTTCGGCCTGCTTGATACCCGTTTCATTCAGTGGTTTGTCAATGCGTCCCTGCATCAGTTTCTTCTTATTCAAGTCTGTCTGCCCATGACGGGTTACCCAAATCTGCATCGTCTTTACCCTTTCAGAATGCTGTTACTATTCTCTGGTGATAGAAATATTGTAATACTACTAATATTATTCTGCAATCATTTTCTTATTGACAAGCCTGCAAAAGGGGTATACTATTGCATAGCAAGGACAGGTGACAAGACACCTATAATTACCATATGATTACAACTATATGAGGAGACTACTATGGAAAATGTAAAAGCATTTTTAAAGAAAAAGAATATTGAAATTTCTGCCAAGCGCTATGGAATTGACGCGTTAGGCGCTATGGCACAGGGACTTTTCTGTACATTATTAATCGGAACAATCCTGAACACATTGGGAACACAGTTCCACATCGGATTATTGACCGAACCAATCTTTGCCAGTGAAGCAGCAAGCTACACCATCGGTGGATTTGCCTCCGCTATGGTAGGTCCAGCTATGGCTGCTGCCATTGGTTATGCACTGGCTGCCCCTCCACTGGTTCTCTTTTCCTTAATTCCAGTTGGATTTGCAACCAATATGCTTGGTGGCGCAGGCGGTCCTTTGGCCGTACTGATTGTTGCCATCGTTGCCGCTGAATTCGGTAAACTCGTATCTAAAGAAACAAAGATTGACCTTCTGGTAACACCAACCGTTACCATCTTAGTGGGCGTTATCCTTGCTTCTTTCATCGCTGCACCAATCGGTGCCGCTGCTGCTTCCGTTGGTAAGCTCATCATGTGGGCAACCGAACAGCAGCCATTTGTCATGGGTATTTTAGTATCCGTCATCGTAGGTATGGCATTAACACTTCCTATTTCTTCCGCTGCAATCTGCGCGGCTCTTAGCTTAACAGGTCTTGCAGGCGGTGCTGCTGTAGCAGGCTGTTGTGCACAGATGGTAGGATTTGCCTTCATGTCCTTTAAAGAAAATGGTGTCGGTGGTTTAGTATCCCAGGGTATTGGTACTTCCATGTTACAGGTACCAAACATCATCCGTAACCCAAGAATCTGGTTCCCACCAACTCTTGCCGCTGCCATCACAGGTCCAATCGCAACCTGCGTATTTAAGATGACCATGGACGGTGCAGCCGTATCTTCCGGTATGGGTACCTGTGGTTTTGTAGGACAGATCGGTGTTTATACAGGCTGGTTAGCAGACATTGCCAACGGCACAAAAACAGCCATCATAGCATTTGACTGGATCGGCTTAGTCTTAATCTGCTTCGTACTTCCAGCAATCTTAAGCGTTGTTTTCTGCGAAATCGAAAGAAAACTCGGCTGGATCAAAGACGGCGACTTAACATTAGAATAGAAAATCGAATAAAAGGACAAAAAAGCTCTGACAGTATTGCTGTCAGAGCTTTAATTCAATGAAATCAGATTATTCTGCAATTTCAACTAATTCGATCTGGAAGTTTAATTCTTTGCCTGCCATTTCATGGTTTGCGTCTAATGTGATCATCACATCGTCTTTTTCTGTAACCTTTACTAAGAACTGCTGTCCCATCTGGTTTGTGAGGTATACCTGCTGGCCTACTTCAAGGTTTTCAGCACCTGGTAACTGAACGATTTCAATAGTGAGGATGTTTGCTGGATTTGCTTCACCGTAAGCTTCTTCTGGCATAAGGTGAACATTCACTACTTCGCCAACTTCCATGTTGGCAACTGCCTTGTCAAATCCAAGGATCATCATACCCATACCACAAACGAATTCTAATGGTTCGCCGCGGTCATAGGAAGAATCGAATACGGTACCGTCGTTGAATGTGCCTTTGTAATGAGTTTTTACTGTCTTGCCTACATTTTTACCTTCGATGACTGGACCGCCGCCACAGCCACCGCCGCAGCCGCCACAACCACCACCGCAGTTGCCACCGCAGCCTGCTTCTTCCTCTTCTTCGTGATGGTCACAGTTTGCACCTGTGCTTGTAAGTGTGCCTGCTAAGAAGCTTTCCACTGCTGCATCTGCATCGCCTTCTGCACCTGAGAATACTAAGATACCAGCCTGTGCAAGAGCGGACTGTGCGCCTTCACCAAGACCGCCACAGATCAATACCTCAACCCCCGCTTCCGCAAGAACACCTGCTAACGCGCCATGGCCCTGACCTGCGCTGCTAATCACTTCAGTGGAAACAACCTGTCCGTCTACACATTCATATACTTTAAAAGTTTCTGTTCTTCCAAAATGCTGGAAGATCTGTCCATTATCATATGTTACTGCAATTTTCATATGTGTTACTCCTTTATTTAAATCAATTATTTGCAAATTACACTTGTCTGACTAGTATAGCATACCCCATAGCTTTATGCTATGATGAATATAGAAATTTATCCAGGCAGGTGACATCATGCAGAATCAGACACTCAACTACTATAATCAGAACGCAGACAACTTCATCGAAAACACTGTAAACGTGGATTTTTCCGCCACCCAGCAAATGTTCCTCTCAAAGCTCCCAACCAGTGGCTCCATCCTGGATTTTGGCTGTGGCTCCGGCAGAGATACGAAATATTTCCTGGAAAAAGGCTATCAGGTGGAAGCCATCGACGGCTCCGAAGAATTATGTAAAAAGGCATCTGCCTTCACTGGCATTCCAGTCAAACAGATGCTCTTTCAAGAACTTTCTGCGATCAATTGTTATGATGGCATCTGGGCCTGCTCCTCGATCCTGCATCTTGATAAGCAGGAGCTGCTGCCCGTTCTCGTAAAGATGCGAGACGCCTTAAAATCAAGGGGATATATCTATACCTCCTTCAAATACGGCGAGTTTGAAGGGGAGAGAAACGGCAGATATTTCACCAATTTCACCGAATCCACCTTCGCCGAATATATCAATGGCATCGACGATCTGTCCATCATCGAAACCTGGATCACCGGCGATGTCCGTCCTGGTCGCGGCGACGAACGCTGGCTCAATTTGATCATCCAGAGATGCTAAATCTGCTCTCTCAACTTTTTCATATCAGGAACTATCAAAGTGGAGCCTTCCTGTATGATATAACCTGCTTTTTTCATCGTGGATAACGCCCTTGAGGTTGATTCTCGCTTCACACCAAGCATATTCGAAAGAAAGGTCACGGTCACACCAAATACAATTTTTCTGCCTTCCGGGGTGTCTTCCCCATAATCCCTGGCAAGCCTCCAGATTTTTGCCGCCAGATGCTTTGGAAGGGGGTAGGACCCATTTGCATTGCCCACCTGATGATACAGACGCCTTGTCTTATAGGCCAGCGAGCGATACAATGCCTTTGCAATTTCCACATCTTCATTGATCAGTGCTTCTAAATCCTCGATTCTGATTTTCAACATTTTGGTGTCACTCATGGTTTTTGCCATCACCGAGGTCTTGCTTCGCTCTAACACCATGTCATTGATCAGCTCATGATCCGACAGAATAAACATGATTTTCACTTCCCCATATCGGCTGTTTCGATAGATGGATACAAATCCATTCAGCACAATATAGACATACTCCACCTCATCACGTTCCTCAAAAATCACGGTATTCTTTTTCAGAGTTTCTATTGTTCCATATTCTAATAATTTTTGTCTGTTTTCTTCACTCAAATCCAGAAAAAAAGGGATATTCATCTTCTTCATTTTTTCATCTCTATTCTGCCAAAAGTTCCACGATTGCTTCATAGGATGGCACTTTGGCTTCTTTATAATCCATGCATCCAAGCCTTTTGATTTCCCTGCTGCATACAGCGCCAATAGAATAAACCGGCACGCCGTCTAACTGATTTTTTACTGCTTCCATGGTTCTTCTTGCATTGGAAGCACTGGTGTAGATGACGCCATCCACTGCCACCGCGGCAAATGTTTCTGCCACCTTCTGATTTTCATAGGCTGGCAGGATAGTCAGTGCACATCGCCCCACCAATTCTTCTTCTAATCCTTTTGCGTAGTTCTTTGCTGCAAGCCAGATGACTTTGGTGGATCTATCTTCAATTTCATCGGCCAATTTCTTGCCAAGATCACTGCCAAGCTGTTTTTCCGGCATCAGATCCACCGATAAACCAAAGTTTTCAACCGCTTTTGCAGTCTTTTTGCCAACAACGGCGATTTTTCCTTTCAGATTGCGGACACTAAGCCCCTGTCTTTTTAATTCACTCATGCAGGCTGCCACCCCATTCTGACTGGTAAATACGAGATAATCCTCCTCTCCTATGTCCTTCAGGAAAGAAAAATCAATGGCAAGAGGTCTGATTTTTCCAACCTTGTATGGAATGACATCGCCACCCTGCTTTTTGATCATGGTCGCCAGTCGACTATCCCTGACCGGCGCAAGTCCATTTGCAAAGGTGAAATCAAAGCCTTCGATATACGGCACGAAATATCGTTTGCCAAAAAGTGGTCGATTTTCAAAGAAAGCAAGGTTTTCAGAGAGACTGACAGTGTTCCCCACAACAATAATGGCCGGTGAGGTAAGCCCTGCTTTTTTTACTTTATCTTCAATGGTCAGCAAATTCCCCACACAGGTTTTCTGATTTGGCAGAGTGCCATTGGAAATGACTGCTACCGGCGTTTCTGCCTTTCTTCCGGCATCCAGAAAACGTTTTGCAATCTTGCTGACATGGCTAAGCCCCATTAAAAAGACTGCAGTGCAGGATTCATCCAGTAAAGAAGAATAATCAATTTCAATCATTTCATCCTTACGTCCATGTGCGGTGAATACATGAAAATTTGTGGAGATGCCACGATGGGTAATCGGAATTCCTGCATAGGAAAGGGCCGCGATGGAAGAACTGATGCCCGGCACCACATCCACTGCAATTCCTTTTTCCAGTAAGTAAAGGGCTTCTTCGCCACCACGTCCAAAGACATACGGATCGCCCCCCTTTAATCGGACTACATTTTCATGCTCGCATGCCTTTTCATATAACAATGCATTGATTCCGTCCTGTGGCAAGGTATGTCGATGATTTTCCTTTCCAACATAAATCAGTTCACACTCTGGTTTTGCGATGTGGATGATCTCATCCCCCACCAAGCGATCATAAATCAAGCAGTCTGCTTTTTTGACTGCTTCATATCCATTTAAGGTTAAGAGTCCTGGATCTCCGGGACCCGCTCCAACCAAATATACCTTTCCCATACGCTATTCCTCATTTGCTGCCATTTCACGTATTCTGGCAATCTTTTTCACTGCTTCTTCCACCAAGTTTTTGCCACCTTCTGAGGAGGAAACCCGCACGGTCGCAACACATTTTCCTGCTGCGTCGCCATAAAGGGCGCGAAGCACATAGTCTTCTCCTTCTTTTGCGGCAAATGCACCGATCGGCTCTTTACAGCTTCCTCCAATGGCCTTTAAAAATCCTCGTTCCAGGCCCATAATCTCATCCGCATGTTCATCGGAGAGGGCATCTAATTTTTTCAGTAATTCTATGTTATCCGCCTTTAATTCCAGGGCAAGACTTCCCTGAGCCGGTGCCGGGATGAAATCTTCCGGATCAAAATAGTGGGTAATCTCCTCTTCTCTTCCAATTCGCTTCAAGCCTGCTGCCGCAATAATGATGCCATCGATGGCGATCCCATCGGAAAATCCTTCCTTCATCTTTCGAATTCTTGTATCAATATTGCCTCGAATCGGCGCAATCTTCACATCCGGTCTGATTTTCTGCATCAGATAGGCTCTTCGTTTGCTTCCCGTTGCGATGGTTGCACCCTCTGGCAATTCATGAAGACTTTTTGCATCGCGCAGTAAGAGTACATCCCTTGGATCTTCTCTCTTCCAGCCCTTGGAAAATATTAGCCCTTCCATCGGAGTATTTGGCATATCCTTCATGGAATGCACGGCCAGATGGATCTCACCACTTAACAGCTGTTCCTCGATGGTATCCACAAAGATGCCCTTGGTTCCAATTTGATCAAGCGGTCTGTCTGTAATCTGATCCCCCGTTGTCTTGATCACTTTTATTTCAAAGGAATCCTGGGGATAAGCCTTTTCTAATTGCTTTACCACCTGCCCGGTCTGTGCCAGGGCAAGCCTGGATCCTCTCGTTCCTACAATGTAATGCATGAAATCCACTCCTTCATCTGCTCTTTATCTGGTATGATTTCTTCTTTCATCGCCCGTTCATAAATCATAAGGTAAACCGCTTTTCGTTCTTTTTCTGTGGCAAATGCTTCCTTCACCTCGCCACGAATGCTTCCCAGGGCATCATTTAACGCGCCAAGATAAGGGGTTAACACCTTCTTTTCTTCTTCCTTTAATATCTGTGTCAAAAGCGGGGAGCTTCCTGCGGAAGAAAATGCCGCCACAAGATCCTTCTCCTTGACATAAGATGGAAAGATAAAGGAACAGTCTTCCTTCTGATCCACTGCATTGACTGGAATTCTTCTTTCTTTGCAATACTCTGCAATGTCATGATTTTCCTTATGATCATCCGTCGCTGCAATGACAAGAAGTCTATCATCACAGTCGGATAATGTATAGTTTCGTTCTATATATGTAACTTTTATTTCTTCGTTTCTGATATTATCGATTTTTTGAGATGCTGCAATGCCCTTGATCTCCTCGCAGATGTGTGGCGCGATGACGGTAACATTTGCCTCAAAATCAAGGAGAACCTGAACTTTTCGAAGGGCGACCTTGCCACCGCCAATGATCAGGCAATCGCCTCCTGTGATATCGATAAACATTGGAAAATAAGCCATCATGCCCCTCCTTACACAAGCAGTCGGTTAAATACCGGCTTAAATTTGCTGCACACTGCACTTGCCAACAGACACAGCAGAAAATCTGGTGGAACGGTGATGAGACAATACTGAACAACCACCACGGTCCATGGCACCGCCTCGCCGGCATAGAGATTTTTGATCAGATAAAAGTAAATCGCGCCTACGGTGTAGTAGATGACCAGGCCTACGGTTGTTGCGATGAGCATCCTGATAAATGTATTCTTCCCGCACAGCTCCACGATTTTTCCGATGGCAAAAGCAGCAAATACGAAGCCAAGGAGGAAGCCAAATCCTGGTCGCAGTACATAAGCAGGGCCACCGCCTGCTGCAAATACTGGAATTCCCACCAGACCGATCAGCAGGTAAACCAGTACGCTCATTCCTCCTTTTTTTGACCCAAGCAATAAGGCTCCCGCCATGACGAAAAACCATTGCAGGGTAAAATGCATAGTATAAAGCGGCATTGGGATGTCGATTCGGATGAATGCGCCTACAATAATCAGCGCGGCAAACATCCCACACAGTGTCAGATCTTTGGTTGTTAGTTTCATTTCTTTTCTCCCTTTGGTTTTGTTTGTATATTTCTTCACGTCCTGTGTTTGATATTTTTATTATAATCGGGATGGTATAGAAAATCCGTGATTTAAATCACGCTTTATTTTATCTTATCATAGATTCTTCGAATATTACGGAAAATAGCAAAAAAAGAATAGCCCGAAGGCTACTCTTTTTCAATATTTTTTAATATTCTTTTTCCTCGTAAAAAACAGAGCAGTGAACAGATTACCACCAATGCAATGATCATAATCGCGCAATGCATAAAATAGGCATCGGGCAGCATATCGATGATCGGATCTGTACGATAATTAAAGATCCAGTAATCGTTGTCAAACATGATATGATGAAATGTCACAAAGGCCCACTCCCAGTTGACAGCGATGGCAACTCCCAACGCAGCTGGAATAATGACACTGAATAGCCCGGTCAATTTAAGAGAACGAGCCACACGTTTTCGATTTGCCTTGATGGCCAGTTCTTCTTTGGAGCCTTTTGGCAGCTTCTTTGCTTTATACTGTCTTTTCCACTGAGACATCTTTGAAATACCGTAATACAATATGACGAGATATCCTGTCACAGCCCCTGCAACCTGGAAATGCACAAAAATCTTCTTCACTTCCATAAAATGAATTCTTGCATGATCAGACTGTGGCAGAGTTGGCAGCGTTAACAATTCATCCTCATTGATGATTGAATTATAGGAAATCAGCGCGTCATAATTTTGCAGGATTTCCTCCTCTGAATACCCCGTATAGTTTGCCAGATCATACTTTTTCATGTCATGAACGTATAATGTTCTTGTATTTAATGTAATTGTCGTTGCCGCGCTAATCAGGAAAATCATCCCACAGATTCCCATTACCACTGGTAATACCATGCTTTTTATGAACTTCATACGAAAACCCCCTTATAAAAATCTCTTTTTGTTTCTCCCCTGCACATCACACAGATTATTTCATGTTACGTTCCATCAATGCAAACGCCTTCTCATGACCTTCAATATTACGAATGTCTCCACTCTTACCGCCACTCTTTGTGCATAAGAAAGTATCACCAATCACCATGGCTTTATCTAAAGCCTTGCACATATCATAGATGGTAAGCAATGCAATGCTAACCCCGGTAAGTGCTTCCATCTCAACCCCTGTCTGTCCTGTTACCTTCACCTTACAAAAAGCATAGATGGTACGATTCTCCGGATCCTTCTCATACCAGATCTTACATCCGCTTAATGGAAGTACATGGCACATCGGAATCAGCTCAAAGGTACGCTTCGCACCCATAATGCCAGCTGTAGTGGCAACCCCAAGGACGTCGCCCTTCTTCATGGTGCCACTCTCAATGGCATCATAAACCTCCTGGTTGACTGTGATGCTGCCACAGGCAACGGCTTCTCGCATAGTTTCTTTTTTCTCGGAAACATCCACCATAATGGCCTTTCCGTTATCATCAAAATGTGTCAGTCCCATAACACACCTCCTACGTTCTTTTCATTATTTTAATTGCTTCAATTATATCACACTTTCGTCCCACTTTTCAATTGTTCTTGCCTATCCTACACAATACTGATAGACTTATGAATAGAAAAGAGGAGGAAAACAATATGAAAAAACGAAACAAAATCCTATTATTTTTTACCATATATTCCGTATTGATTGGCTCCATCGAGGGCTATCTTTATTACATTGTACATAAGGGCTATGAGCTGAATCTAGTCAGTGTCATTCTGATGGCCCGCACCAGTATCTCCAGCTTTTTCTTAAATCCAAACTTAAGCCTTGGAGATGCCATTGAGACCTTCCGGTCCTACAGTGCGGCACCAACTGCTGCATTCTTCACGGCAGGCATGGCGAAGATCCTACTCTACCTCTATGCAACCGTTGCAGTCATCGCACCTCTTTGTACTGCATCCGTTACCCTGCTTTTCTTTGAAAGCTTCCTTCGCACCATCAAACTGAAATTTCACAATAACAAGCTGCGCCGTACCATCCTCTTCGGCTATAATGCCACAACAAAGCGCATGCTTTCCAACAGTAGTAAAAAGCTGGAAAAGGGGAAAATAATCCTTGTTTCCTCCAAGGAGCTCTCCCGTGAGGATCGACTCTCACTTCTTCGCCAGAAAGTGGAGGTGGTTGAAGAAGATCTTACCCAGATTGAAGATAAGAATTTCACAGGGTTTGCCAATAAGGTGAAGCTTTCCCAGGCAGACGAGATTTTCATCATGGAGGAATCCACTGCCCAGAACTTCTCCCTGTATATGAAGCTATCCTCTTTGGGCGGCCAGTTGATCCAGAAAGATACCATTCTCTGCTGTCAGTGCGAGGATGCCTCCATGGTCAAATGGTTCATCGACTATTACAATCAGCACAAAACTGATTGTGTGGCACCAAAGCTGTTTAATCTCTCCCACATTCGTGCACTCAATATATTAGAATCCAATCCACTTCCTGTGAAAAAGGATGGACAGTCTATCCACATCCTCATCGCAGGACTTGGTTCCATCGGACAGTCCCTCTTAATTGAGATGATCAACCGCTCTGTATACAGCGGAACTAATCCGATTATCATCGATGTTATCGACCATAACATGAATCACAAGAAGGATATCTTCCTTCGTCGGTTTGCTTCTGAATACGCAGATGGCAGCAGCAACAGCCTCACCATCGATGGCACCCAGGCGGACGGCAGTCTCACCATCAACTTCCACAACCTGAATATCTCTGGCAGAAAGTTCTTAGACTTCCTGAATGGACAGGCAGGCTTTGATTACACAGCCATCTGTATCGAAAAGGTGGAAGACAGCGTCATCTGTATGGAAGGGCTCAGCGAATATGCCAAGAAACAGCCGAAGAAACCATTCCCGATCGTTACCTGCTTAATGACAGATCCTGAGCTGACCCGTTATATCAATCACAGTCGCAGTGAGGACAATATCACAGTCATCGGCTCAAAACAGTATTTAAGCATGGAGAATATCGTCAATCGTTCCTTAGAGGAATCTGCGAAGTCCTTCCATGCCCTCTATAATTCTCTGAATATCATGTCAGAGTCTGAATATAAAAAACAGGCTGCAGCTCCAAATCCTGGCGCAGAGCCATGGGAAGATGTGACCCAGTACAAACAGGACTCCAGCCGATTTGTGGCACTTCATCAGCCGATTGCTGTGGAGATGCTTAAGGGTGCATTTGCCGGAAAGGAGAAGGAACAGCTTGAAGCCTGGTTTGGCGAGCATGGTTCCATCCTTCAAAAGCGTGGCAATAACTACATCTATCAGGGAAGCATGGAGAATCTCATCGCACAGGTTCGACAGATTCCATTCCTGAATCAGTTTGGGCAGATGGAGCACCGCAGATGGCTCTACATGAATGCGGTCCGCGGATGGAGCTATGCGGATACAAAGAATGAGCGCACCCTCCAGACCCCATACATGGTTACATGGGATGCCCTCTATGAATCCTATCCATATATGTGCATCTATGATTTGATGCCATTGTTATATGAGCATCAAAGATTGTAAAACAGATGACAGAATAAATTGTTATTCACAAAAAACACAAAATCCCCGCCAGAATTACCTGGCGAGGATTTTTTATTTTACATATTCATCTATTCAATAATCACTGGCTCGGTCTGATGGACCTCCCCTTTGCTGTCCTCTAAATTTAATACAAGGGATACTGGAAGCCCCAGTTCTTTGTAGGATTTCCATTCCAGCGGCAGTCCGTCATCCAAAGAGTAGCTCTCTGTGGCCTCTCCCTGTCTGCCGAAGGCGATGACCTTATATTCAGACAGATCTAAGGAGCTCTTTCCGCCAAATGCACTGTCTTCATTATCTAACATCACATTCTGTACGGTAATCTCCTGCTTCGTCTCATCACAAGCGAAAGCGATGTTGACATCTACCACATTGACAGAATCGGATAAGCTGGCATGATCGATACGATATCTGCTCTGCTCATCTATCCTGTCTAGCTGGGTGACGCCCCAGATGATATTCTTCTCATTGTCTGCACGGATGTAAAGGAGCATTGGATCCATCGGCATATGGATGACGCCATCTTCGTCCGCTTCTAACCGCACATGGGTCAGCGCCGGAAGTCCGCCACCATTGCCGTCCATGATATTCACATCCAGATAAGCTGCTGTTATATCCTTCTTCTGCTGTTTTGTGAGGGTGTAGGTATACTCATTCTCACCCTTTTCCACTTCTTTTAAGGTCCAGTCTGTCTCTTCCTTTACGTACTCAGACAACTCCTCCAAAAAGGCCATATAGCCCTCTGAAAGCACAATCTGTTCGTAGCTTTCGGACAGTACCTCATACATCTCTTTATTCTTATATGGGTAGTAGAAGGATGCTCCTCCAGCCCCCTCCACGTTGGTGTTGGACGCTACAACCAGTTTCCCTACTGCCTTTCCAAAAGTCTTTCCTTCTGCCGGCAGCACTTCCCTGATCCTCTTCGCAAAATCCCTTGCATCGATCAGATCATAGTAGTAAGGGTCAGACCCCTTCTCACCTTCAATGAGGCCGAATGCCTTTGTAGCGCTTCGAATCTGTGCCACAGTCTCATACTGATCTGCATCCACATACTCCTGAAGCTTTGTGCCAAGGGCTTCTAAGGCTTCCTTCACAGCACCAAGCTTTGAAAGGTCTGCCACAGATACCGTTACTTCCGGATGATAGCATTCGTCTTCTTCCGCCTCATAATATGCCTTGTAGGCATCTGCAATGGCAACTGCAATGGTTTTGGCGTCGGTTTCTTCATTCAATATGCGAAGCGCCTGATAATCCCAGCCGGAACCCGGTTCCATCTCCTCAGACCCGATAAAATAGTCTGTGTATGGTGCGAAAACTTCCATGGTTTCTAAGGAAGCCATCAGGCAGGCATCGAATCCCACCCAGTCAAAGTGGATTGCTTCTTCGCCATTTACAGCTTCCATTGCCTCTTTCAGTTCAGAAAGCATGAGCATATCTCCATCATGGAGCTCATCATTGCCATATCCCCAGACAGGGCCTGCGCCGTGATCCCACAGCACCAGTCCATAGTGCTTCGCCGGATAGTTCTCTCTGGCAAATCTTAAGAAGTCGGCAAATGTACCTGCCGCACCCATACTGACATTCTCACCAGTACCAGCAACGATGCGCTTCTTTTCACTCTTTATGGAAAGATCCAATACGCTGTTGCTGGAGTTTGGAATATTGCTGACCCATCTGGTGCATCCGCCAGTGTAGGCAATGACATTGGCCTTGGTGAAATCAATGCCTGCTTCGGCAATTTCATCAATGTCTCTCGTTCCATTGCCAAGCACGCTCTCCAAATCAGAACCCACCATATAGATCAGGACCGTATAATCCTTCTCCTGCTGCGCTATGAAATTGTCGTTGGTTTTAATCTTTGTTTTGTCCTCCGGCACGATCTGCTGGTTATTGGTCAGAATCTCATCGTACTTTTCCTTCCCGGTCTTCTCCTTTTTCCCACAGGAAACCAGCATCAGCATGCACAATAGAAGCACAAAACCATATCCTACTTTTTTCACAGATGATTCTCTTTTCTACTTATTCCCACACTTTATTCTCACACTACTCAGCGGTTGGTGCCATCTTCATCAGTCTGCCGTAATTGCCGGTCTTTTCTCTGATGTGGTAGCTTTCTCCAACCATGACAAAGTACCATTTGCCATCCTTGGTGTAGTAACGGTCCTCTGTGCCAGGCACAAAATGCTTGATCTTCTTGGTTGTCACATTGTAGAGATAGTGTTCCAGATGCTTTCTGTATTTTTTATCAGTGTAAGCTTCTTTTCTGTATTTATAATATTTATCCTTCTTGTTTAATCTGGATTCATTGTTGCCTGCGTCATTCCAGCACGCATCGGTTTCCACCCATTTCTTGCCAAATTTAACAACGTTCCATGCATGAAGTCCAAGATTATTCTTGTCGCCGCCGGCGTTACCGATGACAATACTTGCCTGGATGCCAAGCTGCTGAAGCAGATATTCATATGCAAGGGCATAGCCGTCACAAACTGCCTTATTATCCTTGCCGCGGGAGTTTTCTACCAGCGCACCGTAGGCAGAATGGGCAAGATCATAGTTCAGATGCTTGTCTGCAACCGGATAGTCATAGGATATCTGACGGATCAGCTTATCATGTACCTGAAGTGCCATCTCCTTCTTAGACTTTGTCTGGTCAATCTTCTTTAAAAATGTCTTTGCCGCTTTGTTAAATCTGGTCTGATTTTCCTTGTAATCCTTCACCGGTGCGTTGAGTTTTACATAAATGATATTCTTATTGCCACTGGTGGAACCAGGTGTATGGTAAAAATAGAAGAAGGTATCCTTGCCCATATACAGCCAAAACAATTCCGGATGATCATATACTAAAGAATAATAGGCTTCATGGTAATCGCTCCAGAACTTATCAGAATATGGTTCTCTGCCGGATAAGAACATGGCTCTGCATTCCGCACGTTCCGGATCAGATGCAGCCACAAAAAGTGCATCATAGATTTTCTTCTGATTGTCACTTAACTTGCTGTAAAAATAAAACTTGGTTGCTTTATTGACGAGCAGGGAGTTTGCAGGCGGTTTATAGGCACGCATCGCTCTCTTGATCTCGGTTTCTTCTTTCTTTGTAATCTCTTTTCCTTCATCCTGAATGTCAATGGACGCCACATCATTCATTGGAAGCTCTAAATCATCTAGCTTGGCTTCCTTCGTTTTACCACAACCGGTAAACAGGGTGGAAATCGTCATGACAAGGACCAATAACAGGGCCAGCTTTTTCTTCATATTCTATATCCTCCTAGGTGTATTTTCTCCTTAAATAATAGCAAACTCTGTCCATCTTTACAATTAATATGCTAGAATATTAATATCCAAAAAACATACAAAAGGAGCAATTGATCGACATGAAATACGATGCTTTTATCAGTTATAAGCATGGCGAAATAGACGGGGCTGTAGCCTTAAAGCTGCAGACTCTGTTAGAGCATCTAAGGGTGCCCGGCGACAAAAAAGATGTGAAGAAGATCGAGCGTGTCTTCATGGATACAGGAGAGCTTTCCTCTAGTGCCGACTTTGTGGAACAGGTGGAGAGTGCCCTGAAGGAATCTGAATGGCTCATCGTTCTCTGTTCTCCAGGCAGCAAAGCCTCCCCATGGTGTAAGCTTGAGGTGGACACCTATCTAAAATACCATGACATGAGCCATATCCTGCTGCTTCTGACGGAAGGAGAACCGGAGGATGTCTTCCCGGATCGCCTGTTAGAGGAAGATAACATGACTCTGCACATCTTAGCTGCAGACTGTCGTGGAGAAAACAAAAAAGAAATCCTTAAAAATCTGAAAAAAAGTGCTGTCTACAAGCTTGCCGCAACCATGATGGCATTATCCTACGATGACTTAAAACAGCGTCGCAAGACCTATCTCATGCAGAGAGTCGCTGCTGCCTCCATCGCTGCACTGCTTATTTTATCCTGCTTTACCGGTTATATCATCTATCAGGCAGGACAGGTTGCAAGAAACTATCAAAAGGCTCAGGAAAATCAGGCCAGATATCTGACCACCATCTCCTCCGGCTTACTTGCTGGTGGCGACAGTGAACAGGCACTTCTTACTGCAACTGCTCTGCAGCCGAAAAAGGCAGAAGATGGTCCCCTTGTTCCGGAACAGATTTATTCGCTGAATGAAGCCTTAGGAAGCTACAAAGCAGGTCTTTACTATCATCCAGAAGAAAAGCTTGAGACAGGAAAGTACTCTGGCTATCATGTTTCAGATGACCTGCGATATGCTTATATTGAAAATTCGAAAAAGCTGACCGTAATCGATAATACCACCCATGAAAAGATCTGGACCTACAAGGCTTCAGATTCTGAATTTAGTAAGATTATGCCATATGGAGCTGATCTGCTATTTGTGATGACTTACAAAAATGTCATTCTCCTCAATATTCCGAAACAAAAGGTAGTATATGAAATCGATGGTATCTACTCCTTTATTGATCTGAAACAGGACACCCTACTTCTAGGTATCAATGGAGTTTCCGACATCGATCTTCACGCATATAACGCCAAGGATGGTTCTCTCCTTCAAACGTTAGATACCGATTTCTTAAAAACCAAAGAAAGTGACGTCGTAAAGATTCATGACATTGCAGTTAGCCAGAATGGAACAAAGGCTGCTGTAGGATTTGAACCTGACGATATGGATCAATATTATAATCGTTCCGGCTTTTGTGGAGTCGTATTATATGACCTGACATCTGGCGGCCATAAGGTCATCACCGATCAGAGCGCCAATTCCATGGCATTCATTGACAACCGCCACTTAGCCATGATTTTACAAAAATCAGCAGAGTATGAGGAAGAATACCACTTCTCTATGACCGAAGAAAAAACAAACAATTATTCTTATCATCTCTATGACCAGAAAAAAGACAAAATGGTCTTCTCTAAAGTATGGAAAGAGGACAGCCGTGTCGGTTCCCCTGTTTTAAAGAAGATGACCCTTACATTAGATGGTAAGAAAATTCCAGTTGCTGTCTTTTCAGCCAAAGGTGATCTGACTCTCATCAACCTGAAAAACTATAAACTGATTTCCAATATCTATTTCCACAATAATATACAAAATGTCAGTGCAAATAATCAGAATTCCTTCTTCGTTGCATTGAGCACCGGACAGGTACAGTCTGTAAGCTTCATGGGTGGTAACAATCATTCCTATTACCATATGAATGTCTGCAGTCTCGATACCACCATCAATGATTTCTACTATCTGAAAGAGCAGGATTCCTTCCTCTTCTTCGGAAAGAATAATCTGTTCTATTGTAAGCTGTTCAAGGATTCCAATTATAAAGAAATGGATTATGGAGAGAATCAGGATTTAGAATCAAGAAAAATCCTCTATGTGACAGCAGGAGAGGAAACAGTTCGTATCATTTTCCACAGATCGCTCAACGACTACTATGCAGATACGGCATTGTCTGCGTATCACCTGGGTGAGGCAAAACCATTTGCTCAATGGAGAAGTGAATCTGATGGAAAAATCAAAGATTGCCAGTTCTTTGATGATGGAGGCCATCTGATCGCCAATATCATCGAAGAGACAACCGATACAAACCAGCAGTATCTTCTTCACCAGCTGGATCTGACCGAGAATCGGGAGATTTTCCAGGTTTCTCTGCAGGATCTTTATCGCTATACCAGCAAAGTGGCCTATTCGAAAGATGGAAAAACCATGTATCTTTCCGATAGCAGTTACTCGTTATCAAGGGGCGTTGCGGTCTATGATCTTGCTGCAGTGACCACCTCCCTTGGAAAACCGGTAAAAACATTTCACGAGGATGGGCTCATCGGCCAGATGACGATGACCGGAGACGGCAGATACCTCTTCCTCATTGATCAGCGAACAGCAAAGGATGGCAGCAATTACTTCACTGGCACGATCTATGATTTGGAAACCTTAGAGGGGAAGGAGGTGGCTCTTTCCTCTGATGAGCTGAAAACGCTTTATTACAACACCCTCTACATCACGGCAAGCCCTTATACGAACTATATCTACTTATATATTAAGGATGGGGAGAGCTATCTGCTTCAGGCGGACCAGCCGGAGGAACCTGTTAATTTAGGCAGCGATCTTGGCAGCGCAATCGCGTTCTTCAAGCAGGATCAGTATCTGATTTTCTTCAAAAATGATACCCTCTGCTTCTACGACCTCGCAGAACGCAAAATCGTATCCCGCTTTGAAGACGAAGCATTATTATTAAAATTATTTACCAACGCTTCCATTACCACGGATCAGGATGAGCATATGTTTGTGCTCAGTCATCCAGACAGCTTTTTTACTGATTTTAGTAATGATGCCGGCCTGATTTTCAGTCCAACCTATCTCTTCTATGTGGACGATGATCTGAATATCTATCTCCATTCCAGAAGTATGAATACCTATGTAAGCCCTGCCGGGAAAGAAGTGGTGCTGAAAAACAATAAAATAAACCGTTTTACGACCCTTTATTCCTATGAGGAGCTCCTGAACCAGGCCAAAGAACGACTGGATGGCAAATCATTAAGTAATGAAGAATTGAAAGAAATTATAAAGGACGCAGAGTAATCTGCGTCCTTGCTATCGGAAAAATGCCGGTTCCTTGCGTTCTATGAAATTTTGTTCCACCATTCTCACATGAGAGAGGAATGCCTCGTCTTCGAATGTTCTTGCCCTCTTCGGACAGCTTCTGATGCATGCCTGACATTTGATGCAGATTCCTGCTGTTTTGGAAACCTTCGTCTCGTTATCCACAAGGTTGCTTCCCATCGGACATACCTTTTCACATATTCCACATCCATCACAAGCCACTTCGTTCACTACCGGCTTTGCTTTCAGAAACTTCGCCGGTTCTCCATTCTCCATCTTTGGCACGTAGTAACGTTCCGGATGTTCTTCGCCTGGAACGATGAGATTGCAGGCTGTAAAGTCCGCGTTCTCATCCAACAGCTTTCCTGCCATTTCTTGGCAGAATGCTTCCATCTGTTCATAATCACTGGCATCCGGTCTTCCTGCGGCCAAAATATCGGAAAATGTATGTCTGGCTACAATGGCTGCCCCGCCAATTGGAATGCCTCCATTGTCCTTCATAATACCTGTAAGCTCTGACAATCCATGATCCACACTTCGATTCCCATAAACCGCCACTGGAATCATCGGGGTTTGATTGCCATGTAAGGCTTCTTTCACGTAGTCTAAGGTCTTGTTGGGGATGCGTCCGGCATAGACTGGCGTTGCCCAGATGACCAGCTCATCTTCTGCAAAGTCAAATATTGCTTCTCTGCCCCCAGGAAGGGTATAGTCATGGGTACTATAGGTAACTCCCATGCTTTTTGCCATCCTTTCTGCCATGAAGATGGCAACCTGTCTTGTTGTATCGGTCGGACTAAAATACACTGCCCGCACACTTGTAATCTTCTTCATATTGTTTGCTCCTGTTTGATATTCTAGCTTCATCATATCACATTTGACCCTCATTTTGTGGCTATGTTATACTTATAACCAGCAAAAAGAGAGCATTTAAGAGAGGTTTATACAATGAACAGCAAAACAATTACAAGAGCCGAACTGGCAAGATTATTCGATCATACCAATTTAAAAGCATTTGCCACACAGGAAGACTTCCGCATTCTCTGCGAGGAAGCGAAAGAGCTTCACGCAGCCATGGTTGCCATCAACTCTTCCCCTGTCGCATGGTGCAAAGAACTCTTAAAGGATACAGATATCCACGTTGGGGCTGCCATCGCATTCCCATTGGGACAGATGAATATCGCTTCTAAAGTAGCTGAAACCGAGCAGGCCATCGCAGATGGTGCAGATGAAATCGATTATGTATTAAATGTTGGCCGTTTAAAGATGGGTGACCTTGCCTACATTGAAGAAGAAATGGCTGCCATGGTTTCCACCTGCCGCAAGCATGGCAAAACCATCAAGGTAATCTTCGAAAACTGCTATTTAACTAAAGATGAGATCAGACAGGCAGCACTGATTGCCAAGAAGGTAAAACCAGACTTCATAAAGACAAGTACAGGCTTTGGAACTGGCGGTGCTACCGTGGAAGATGTGGCATTGATGAAGGAAACTGTTGGAGATGACGTATCTGTAAAAGCTGCCGGAGGCATCCGAAGCTGGGAAGCATGTGCTGCTATGATTGATGCCGGCGCAACAAGAATCGGAACCAGCTCCTCCTATGCAATTTTGGAGGGATATGATCAGGCTCATAAATAGAAATAGAATAAAAAAAAATAGATAAAAAGGGACTGCGCACAACAGCCCCATTAAAAAAAGACGATACCCGCCCAAAAGTATCGTCTTTTTGTCATTGTAATCATAATTTTTTCAGCATCTTGTTGAGGATCTGATAAAGCTGCATCGCTTCTTCCGGCTCGATATCTATACATGCCCCGATCTTACCGGGAACCTCGACCGCTTTTTCTCTTAATGCAAGACCCTCTTTTGTCAAGGTGACGATGAGTACACGCTCATCCTCCCTACACCTTGAACGGGTGAGAAACCCCTTCTTCTCCAGAGCCTTCAGGACCGGAGTTAATGTTCCGGAATCCAGATAAAGACAGCGTCCCATATCTTTGACACTAATCTGCTCATGCTCCCACATCACCATCATAGCAATATACTGAGTATAAGTAAGATCCAGTTCCTGAAGAAATGGATGATATTTTCTTACCACTTCCTTCGCGCATGCGTAAAGTGGAAAACAAAGCTGATTATCCAGCTTTAATACATCATATTTACTGTCCATCTGAAAATCCTCTTTTCATTATTATTCGTCAAAACCCTGAAATAGTCAGGTACCTTCTATTCTTAAGCTTCTACTGTTGCTTTACCAGCTGTTAATTCTGTAATTCTTGCAACCGCACCTTCCATACCGCTCTGTGCAGATGTATAGAATGGGATGATCTTTTTGCCAGTCATGTCGATTGAATCGATAAATGTATCGATAATGCTTGGTTCACGACCCCACCATACTGGGAAACCTAAATAGATTGTATCATATTTTTCAGCATTGGAAAGACTTTCTTTCATTGCTGGTCTGCAATCAACGTCTGCCATCTCTAATGTGCTTCTAGACTGTGTGTTTGTGTAGTCTAAATCTTCTTTTGTGTAAGGTTCTTCAGGAACGATTTCAAATAAATCTGCTCCGATTTCAGCTGCACAAGCTTCAGCCTTTGCTTTTGTTACTCCTGTTGCGGAAAAGAATGCTACTAATTTGCTCATAATACTATTCTCCTTTGCTTTCTTCGTATGCTTTTCTTACTGCTATTGTAAGCTGGTGTGCACAGGATGTTGGACGTCTGCCACATCTTACGCCACTAAGCTTATTTTCAATTTCTTCTACGGTCATTCCTTCTACAAGAATTGGAATAGCCTTCAGGTTGCCATCACAACCGCCCATGAAGGAAACATTTCTCACGATGTCCCCATCAAGATCCATGCTGATGATCTTGGAGCAGGTACCCTGTGTCAGATAATCATAATGAAACATCTTAAAGCACCTCCTTGATCTTTGCTTTCACATCTGCAAGATCTGCAGTTGGTTCAAAGCGGGCAACGATTTCACCCTTGCGGTCGATCAGGATTTTTGTGAAGTTCCATTTGATCTTGCCATTCTTCTTGTAATCCTTATCCATCTTCTTTGCGATTGGCGCAAGAATCAGCTTCATCGGACCGTTAAATCCAGCAAATGTTGTGTTGGCAGTGATCCACTGATAAAGAGGAATCGCATTCTCGCCGTTCACATCAATTTTAGAATACTGTGGGAAGGTAATTCCATATCTTCCTGTACAGAAATCATGGATTTCTTCATCTTCGCCAGGAGCCTGTTCGCCAAACTGGTTGCAAGGGAAGTCTAAGATTTCAAGACCTTCACTCTGCAGTTCTTCATAAATGTCCTGAAGCTCATCATACTGTGGTGTAAAACCGCAGCCAGTTGCTGTGTTAACAACTAAAAGCACTTTGCCTTCAAACTGGGATAATTCCACATCAGAACCATCCTGAGCTTTTACTGTAAAGTCGTAGATAGACATCTTTATACCTCCTTTTAATGTTTGTGTAGTTGATTTTAGGTGTTTAATTGGGGAATTTTGCACATTGATTGTGCTTAATTCAATTGTACTCAATCTATCATGGTTTGTCAATGAGATTGGATGACGTAAAAAGGAGGCAGCTTACGCTACCTCCAATAAAACTCTTATTCTAATTTAATCCATATCGTGGAGATGGCTACAGCCATAATTCCTATAACCTCTATGGTAAAATCAATTCCCCACGGAAGATAAAGCATCCCCGAAACCAGAGAAAAAATGATATATCCTAAGGTCCAAATTCCAAACCTTTTCACATGCTCCCAGGCATAACGTCTGCGGGCATCTGACCCAGCTCTCTTGGCCTTCTCAAATGTCAGCCCGGAATACCAGTAAATCTGTTCTGTCTTATAGATGATGAAAACAAGTAGCAGGACCCATATATTGATCACGTTATTCATCAGCAGGAGAAAATCCTTCACATTTTCCCATGGCGTAAATGGTAATCCAAAGGTCACGATCACCAAAGAAGTCAGCCAAATCCCAAAGCCTTTATAACTTTTTTTGTATTCTTCCATTCTCTCACTCCCTTTCTTCTCCACGCATTTTGTCTGGTTGTTCTATCTGGTTGATTAGATGAGATAATTCACTGCCAGGATAACTGCGCTAGTTGAGATCATCACCACGCCAACGACACGATTTAATGTAATCGCACTTGCTTTATTGGCGATCACTGCTGCAATTCTTGCCCACAGCAGCGTAAAGATCACGCACAGGATCATCGCCTGCACATCCGGCATTCCGCCAATCATCACATGACTGACGCTTCCTGTAAATGCAGTAAATGCCATAATAAATACACTTGTTCCAACTGCCATATGCATCTCATAGCCGAGAAATGATGTAAGTACAAAGAGCAGCATCATGCCGCCTCCGGCACCGACAAAGCCGCAAATAAATCCGACCATACATCCGCCTATCGCAGATTTTTTCATTCGTTCACTTTTTTCCACTGCTGCCATCTGTTCTTTTGTATTCTGTACCGGTTTTAACAAGAATCGCAGTCCGATGAATACCATTGCAATCTGCGTTGTCGTTCCCATGGCACGGTCCGGCAGCATCTTCGCAACAAGACTTCCTACTACTGTCATGCACAGAACACAGATGAGCAGCACCAGAGAATTCTTCACATCCAGATTCTTATTCTTCTTATACGTCCATGCGCTGATTGCACTGGCAAGGACATCGCTGGCAAGCCCAATACCGATTGCCTGATAAGGCGCTATACCAAGAAAAGTTGCAAGCATCGGTCCAACAATGGCTGCTGCACTCATCCCCGCAAATCCAGTTCCAATACCAGCTCCTGCTCCTGCAAAAAAGCAGACAATTATCTTAATCATCAGTTCCATATTATATTTTACCTCTTTATTTATATTTGATTACTATCAATATATCACAAAAGTCCTTAAGCTAACATACTTAAGGACTTTTCACCTGCAATTATAATGTTTTTAATAATTCTGTTCTATATTCTTTATCTTTCAAACATCGTTTCATATCATCTTCTCGATTATTTTCCAGCAGGAATGCATATAATCGATTGATTCTATCCTCGCCTTCTTCTCGTCCTTCTTCCAGGCTCCAGCGTTTCTCATTTGCGATATGCTGTTCTTCATCATATTCTGTTAATATCCAGTTCATGATTTTTCCCCTTTCCCGAAGTAAAAATTCTCTCAGAATATTCTTTTCAATACACTCGTCAATCGCTGCATCTACTGCCTGTCGAATATCCTTTGTCTCATCTAAAAGTTCTCGAATTCTGGCAATGAAATAAGAATAATCATGTAGTGTCTTACACTTCTCCATCAAAAGCTTATTCTTACCATAATTGATATTCAAAACAGTTAGCTTAAACTCCAGTGCCACATCCTCTTCCTGAACGGAATATAAATCAGAAAGTTTCTGTTCCACTCGTTCCGGCACATCCATCTTGCCATTGTAAAATACAATCGCTTTGGTTGCTGGCAATCGAATCGGTCTACTGCCGTAAATATCAAAACCTTTTTCTTTCACATGTTTCGCCCAAATTTTTGTTACATAGACCAAATCTCTGTATGGCAAGTTCGGGTTCCATGTTGACTGATGCTCATACAGATTCAGTTGATCTGAAATAATGAATGATACATCGTTCTTCATCCCCATATAGATGCTATCTTCTAATGTATTAACTTCTAAATTCGAAGCATCTGTATAGGTGGTGTTATTCAAAGCATTATAGAGGATCAGGAGTTCCTCCTTATTGTTAAATAACACGCGAAATAGTCGGTCCTTATAAGACCTGTTTATTAGTGCCATAATTTCTCCTTTCCTTCTCTCCAAGGAAAGTGGATGTTTCCATCCAATAATATTATACCACATCCAACTATTTTTGTTTACTCAAGAATTCCACTGGCACCTTCTCTGTCAGCCACACACCATTCACCGACAGATAGAAAATGTATCCCTTCCGCTCCATCTCTCCGGCTAAAACCTCATACACCACAGGCTTTCCATGTCTGCTTCCAACAGAAATAGCCGTTGGGATATCTTTTGAAAGATGCACATAGAGACGTCCTTTCGGAAGAAGTCCCTGTTGATCAATGGAAGCCACATACTTCTCTCCCGTTCCATGGTATAAAATCTCAGGTGGAGACATCTGAGGCAGTTCCACATCAACTGGGATAGAATGCCCCTGATTGGCACGAATTCTCGTATGGGTTTCATCAAAAGAATATCTACCTTTATTGTCCGTTGCAACAATTTCCTCTAACATCCCCATATCAATATATTGTTTTTTGTTGATTCCAGACAGCAATTCTTCCACATCGGCCCATCCATGTTCATCCAATGTAATCCCTACACTCTTCGGCTTATGTCTAAGAATCAAGCTTAAGAATCTGCTTAATTTTGTCAAACTCAACGTATTCACCTCCCTGTTCTACATGCTACATTGCTATATCAGAGAGTATAGCACAAAAAGCAAGCTCTTTCTTTTTATTTCATAATTTCCAGGATTGTGTGAATTTCAAGTATCATTTCCCATTTCAAAAGACTTCATGGGCAACCCTGCGGCTGCCCAATATCACTATTTGGACAAAGACAGTCAAACAGTGACTCCCCAAAATTTGAATCAATCACATTCTTTCATTTTTTGGACAAAAGAAATATCAAATTTTGTCACAATATCACTTTCTGGCTAAGAAATCCAGGAAGTGATAGCGAACGTGTCCAAATAGCGAGCTGGACTTGCTTTTTCTCAGCTTTTCGTCGACAATACCGGTCCGTGAGGGCGATAGCGTATCACTTAAAGCAAGCCAGCAAGCTAATTGTGACACTCTTCAAATTTTCGATAGCACCTATTGGCTGCGAAAGGCTGAGATGTGATATTGCCCATTTTTTGCTAATCACTAAACGGATCAAAAGCTTGAAGATGTGATATTCGCTGCCCGCCTCACCCACCAAAAGCTTTTTAGACTATCACCAAATGAACAAAAATTATAAAAATGTGATATTCCCACCAATCTTCCGCCCACACTCCCCGCCCAAAAGGGTTTTATACTATCACCAAACAAATTAAATTTTCAAAAAAGTGACATTCCTCGCCCACATTCGCCACCAACCTCACCTCCGAAAGATTTTATTAACCCAACAAACTTCGCAGCATTTCCTAAACACACAAAAAAAGCACCCAACAAACAGTCAGGTGCTTTTCCATCTATATTAATTTCTCTCTAAACTGCCTTGATCTCATACTGTAACGCAGAAAAATCAGGCACTTCTCTAGGAATTGGCAGACCACCGAACATCAATGCGGCACCAGATAAGCGTAAGGATACGTCGGCTCCCTGCACATGGTACATCTGGTTTGCATCAAGGCCCTTGAGTCTCAGATATTCCTGAGGACCATTGACGGTTAAATTGGTGATCACAACACTGACAAGGGCGTCTTGCTTGTCTTTGGAAACGGATTCCCACGCTGTGAAATTATTTAACTCGAATGGATTTGTCAATCTATAATAATCGCCTTCGGAAATAAGCGGATAATATTTTTTATATAAAGCGCTCTTCTTCGCGCATGCTGCCACAACCTCCTCGTTTAAGTGGGTTGCGTCTAATTCATAGCCAAATGTACCACACATGGCAACCACTGCTTTGGTTTCAAATGGCACGAATGGGCTGGCATCGGATACGTGTGCGCCCATGGATGTCACTGGATATAAGAAGGATGTACCATAATGAAGCTTTAAGTTATCCAGCGGTTTTGTGTTATCAGAAACCCAGTACTGTGGGTAGTAGCACATCATGGCAGCGTCGTAACGTCCGCCACCACCGGAGCAGCCCTCGAATAAGATGTCTGGATGGGTTTTGATGATGCCATCCATGACGCGGTAAAGTCCCAGAATGTGTCTGTGATATACTTCACCCTGACGATCTGCTGCCAGGCTGTTGGACCAGATGTCAGTAACTGAGCGGTTGATGTCCCATTTCATATATGCGATGTTGGCGCTGTCTAAAATCTTATTAACGGATTCGATCAGATAATCCTGTACATCCTTTCTGGACATATCAAGCGCCAGCTGATTTCTGCTTCGCACTGCCTTTCTGCCTGGGATTTCCATTACCCAGTCTGGATGTGCGCGGTAGAGATCGGAATCTTCAGAAACCATCTCTGGTTCAAACCAGATACCGAATTTCATATCTAAATCGTTGATCTGTTCCACAAGTTTATTCAGGCCGCATTTGATCTTATCTTCATTGACAAACCAGTCACCCAGACCGGAATTGTCATCATCACGTTTGCCGAACCAGCCATCGTCCATAACAAGCATTTCCACACCCATCTTTTTGGCAGCCTTTGCGATTTCCACCAGCTTTTTGTCGTCAAAATCCATAAATGCTGCTTCCCATGTGTTAATCAGGATTGGTCTTGCTTCATGCACATAACGGCTCTTGTTTAAATTATTGCGGAAGAAATCGTGGTAAATATGGCTCATCTTTGTAAAGCCCTGATTTGTATAAGTCATCAATACTTCCGGCCCTTCAAATGTTTCGCCATCCTGTAATAAGTAGTCAAAATTTTTACCGTTGATTCCCATCTGCATACGAAGCTGGTCATACTGATCAAGCTCCACTTCTGCTAAAAAGTTGCCGGAGTACATGAGTGCCATGGCATAAACATTGCCTGCATCTTCAGTGGCAGCCTTGTCGCACACTGCGATAAATGGATTCTGCTGGTGTGAGGAGGAACCTCTGCCGGACGCAATGGTATTCACCTGATGTGTGACCGCTGTTCGTTCTGCCTGTCGTTCCTGACCGTAGCGTCCTGGAAGATGGAATAAATCCATGTTGGCGCCGTTCATGAAATCTAAGGTTGCAGACATAATCTTCTTCACATGGATGTCCCCACCGGAGTGATTGACGATTTTTGTCGCACGGGTAATCACATCCTTTTCTTCGAATACGCCGTAGAGCAAATGCACCTCTACATTAGTTACTGCATCCTCTAAAACAAGCTCTAATGTGTCTGCTTTTTCATCTGCATTTGCAAATGCTGCTGGCAGTGTGTCTAACTCATATTTGCCTTCTGTGATCTTGTGGGATTTGTATCTTCCATTAAAAGAGAAGCTTCCGTCTTTGTTGATCACTTCCATGGAGTGTACACGGAAGTCGCCCTGCTGAAGAGTGGAAAATTCCTGAGGCTGTGCATCCAAAGAGAAGGTTCTCTCCTTTAAAGAATCATAAGGATTGCCGGAAAAGCCCCTGTCATACTGCATGATCATATAGCTTAAGTCCACATCCATCATGGTTGGTCCATAATATAAATGGTTCACATAATCAAGATTTCCAATTTTCATCTGGTAAGTAGTATGCTTTGTATGTAATGTAATTGTCTTTGCTGCTTCGTTAAAAATGATTGCCATGGTTCTTTTCCCTTCCTTCTGTATCTTTTTGGTATTATTTCTGTTCTTTGACTTGGACTAATATAACATAAGGAATCGGGTCAGAAAATATCACATTTATATCTTCATATACCAAAATGCTAGTTTTGGTATTAACTCAAATTTTCCAACACTATTTTTTAATATACAGAAAACGAAGTTTCCTGTATATTAAAAAAGCTGCCGGCCTGTGCCGACAGCTTTCGTCTATATTTGTCTAAATATAAAAATCCGATTATCTAAGCATCCAATCCTGAACAGAGTCAATTAACATTGCTCCAAAATAGAAGATTCCTGCACAAGATACTGCTGCGAATAATGTATAAGATGCGATTGCGCCTAAAATTGTCATACTATTACCTCCTTAAAATTGGAATTGTTTATATTATTATAGTGGAGATCTCTTTATAGTTATATAATAATACACTTTTGAGATATAGTAAAACTAGACTATTTTATTCATATGATAAGTAATGCTTATCACTATCCATGGTTCATGATATAATAAAGGCAGCATATATGTATTTGGAGGAATTGTTATGGATCAGAACACCATTGAAGTATTCTTAACCGTTGCAGAGGTGGGAAGCTTTCGAAAAGCAGCCAGCATCCTTGGCTATACCCAGGCTGGCATCAGCTATATCATTCAGGCCCTTGAGCAGAGTATGGGGTTAAGTTTGTTCATACGTGACCGAAGAGGGGTGCATTTGACGCCGGAGGGCGAAGCACTGCTGCCGAATATCAAGCAGTTAGATATGGATAATCGAATTCTGAAGCAGACCATCAAGGAGCTTCGCGGCCTTGAGAAAGGTACCCTGCGTGTTCAGATTTTTGACAGCATCTCCATCCACTGGATTCCGGGCATTCTTCAGGAATTTAAGCAGGATTATCCCGGCATTACAGTGGAGCTGATCACCGAGGAGGACAGTTTAAAAGCGGAAGAGATGGTTCTGTCCGGTGAAGTGGACTGTGGATTCTTCCTCACAAAGGTAAGTTCTGATCTGGATGTATTCGAATTAAAGAAGGAAAGCCTCCTTGCCATCATTTCACCGGAACATGAACTGGCCTGTGCAGATGTTTTCCCGGTTGCAAGGCTTGGAGACTACCCATATATCAGCATGAAGTATGACAATCACACAGGAATTCATGAAATTTTTGAACGATTTGGCACCGAACCAAGGATTGCCTATTGCATGGATAACGATTATGCAGCCATGGCCATGGTGAACAAGGACCTTGGTTACAGTATCTTCCCGGCGCTGCTGCTTCGGGACATCCCCTATGAGCTCATCTGCTTAGAGCTTGATCATCCACAGAAGCGCACCATCAGTGTTGGAACACGTTCCGTCGACACTGCGTCCCAGGCCTGTCTGAAATTTATGGAATATACGAGAAGATGGGTGGAAGAGAATGTTTAATTAAAACTTGTATACTAATCCACAGGGGCTTTATAATAAATCTAATGACATTTGTCTTACAACAAACTTGAAAACTAAATTAGAAAAAGGAGACTATATATGCGTAATTTCACACATAATATCCCAACCAAACTCTACTTTGGGGAAGGACAAATCAAACATCTTGCAGAATCCTTAGACCAGTTTGGCAAGAATGTCTTAATGACTTACGGCGGTGGTTCCATCAAGAAGACCGGTCTTTACGATGAAATCATGGCAATCTTAAATGAAGGTGGTTTCAACGTGGTTGAAATGCCTGGAATCGAACCAAACCCTCGTATCACATCTGTTGAAAAAGGGGTTGCGCTTTGCAAGGAACACAATATTGACGTCATCTTAGCTGTTGGCGGCGGTTCCACCATCGACTGCTCCAAAGCAATCGCAACTGGTGTTTACTACGAAGGCGACCTCTGGGAGATGGTTCAGACTGCAAGCAGAATGCGAAAAGCAGTTCCTCTCGTAGACATTTTAACACTGAGTGCGACTGGATCCGAATTTGACGGCGGTGCAGTTATCAGCAACATGGATACAAATCAAAAATTAGGCGGTATGTTCACATATCCAGCAGTATCCATCTGCGACCCTACTTATACATTTACCGTTTCTAAGTATCAGACTGCGGCTGGTTCTGCTGACATCATGAGCCACATCTTCGAATACTATTTCTCCAGAACAGAAGACAGTGACCTTGCAGACGGTATTTCCGAGACAATCTTAAAATCTGTTATGAAGAATGTCATGATCGCATTAGAAGAACCTGACAACTACAGCGCACGTGCCAACTTAATGGCAGATGCCAACGTTGCATGTTCCGGCATTCCACAGTATGGCAAAGTTGCTTCCGGCTGGCCATGTCATGCAATGGAACATGAACTCTCTGCATTCTATGACATCACCCACGGTGTTGGCCTTGCAATCCTGACTCCTCGCTGGATGAGACACATCTTAGCAAAGGATCCTAGCTGTACATGGAGATTTGTCAGAATGGCTAAGAATGTATTTGGTCTTGATGGAGATGATGACAAAGCACTTGCAATGGCTGGTATCGATGCGTTAGAAGCACATTTTAAAGCAACTGGCATTCCTATGACATTAACAGAGCTTGGCATTGGCACAGAACATTTCGAAATCATGGCAGACCATGCCAACGCAGGTGGCTACCTTGCTTATTCCTTTGTGGCACTGACCAACAAAGATATCGTAGAAATCTACAAAGCCTGCTTATAATAAGCTCTGTCTTTCAGCATAACACTGTGCGCCACAAGGCACATCATAACAAAAACGCAGCAGATGAACTCTGCTGCGTTTTATATTGCAAATTTACGATTTCAATTTCAAAGCCTCATTGCTTCGCTATCGGACCCACAGATTACAGGATCGTAATTCCCTTTTCTGCTGCCTTTTCATAGATTTCTTCCGGCCATACGGAAACCTGAACTTCGCCGATATGACATTTTCTAAGGAAGAACATACAGATACGGGACTGGCCGATACCGCCACCGATTGTCTGTGGAAGTTCTCCATTGATCAATGATTTGTGGAATGGAAGTTCTGCACGTTCTTCGCATCCGGCTTTCTTAAGCTGTTCTTTCATCGCTTCTGCATTGACACGGATACCCATGGAAGATAACTCAAGGGCGATGTCAAGAACTGGGTAGTATACAAGGATGTCCCCATTGAGCGCCCAGTCATCGTAGTCAGGAGCACGTCCGTCATGCTTTTCGCCGTTGGATAAGATATCACCAATCTGCATTAAGCATACCGCACCCTTTTCTTTTACGATTTCGTATTCACGTTCTTTCGCAGAAAGACCAGGATACATATCTACCAATTCCTGAGAAGTAACAAATGTGATTTTTTCAGGAAGGATTGGGTGGATGTATTCGTAGTGGTTCTGAATATGTTTTTCAGTAACACGTAATGCATCGTAGATGGACTTTACAACGGTCTGGAATTTTTCAACCGTTCTGTCTTCTTCGGAAATGATTTTTTCCCAGTCCCACTGATCCACATATACGGAATGGATGTTATCTGTTTCTTCGTCACGACGAATGGCACTCATATCTGTGTAGAGACCTTCTTCCATATCGAAGTTGTATCTCTTTAATGCAAGTCTTTTCCACTTTGCAAGGGAGTGCACGATTTCAAATGGAGCGTCGTCCTGTTCTAATACGCCGAAGCTTACTGGACGTTCCACACCATTTAAGTTGTCATTTAAGCCTGATTCTGGAGAAACGAAAAGAGGAGCGGAAACTCTCTTTAAGTTTAACTGTGCAGCGAGCTGGAGCTGGAAGAAATCCTTCACCTTTTTAATCGCTACCTGTGTTTCTTTTAAACCAAGCACTGGTGTATAATCTTCTGGAATGTAAAGTTTACTCATGTTTGAGCCTCATTTCTATATATTTCTATCTATTTTCTATATTTCTATCTACAATCTATCGTCTCTTCACGCTGTGAACAACCAGGGATTATAATTCACAGTTGTTTACAGTACGTGGGAATGGGATAACGTCACGGATATTGCCCATACCTGTTAAGTACATTACGCAGCGTTCAAATCCAAGACCGAAGCCTGCATGTCTTGCTGTACCGTACTTACGTAAATCTAAGTAGAAGTCGTAATCTTCTGGGTTTAATCCAAGTTCAGCCATACGTGCTGTAAGTTTTTCGTAATCATCTTCTCTCTGGGAACCACCGATGATTTCGCCGATTCCAGGAACTAAACAGTCAACCGCTGCAACTGTTTTGCCATCTTCGTTGAGCTTCATGTAGAATGCCTTGATTTCCTTTGGATAGTCTGTTACGAATACTGGACGTTTGAATTCTTTTTCTGTTAAGAAACGTTCATGTTCTGTCTGAAGGTCACAGCCCCAGGATACTTTGTAATCGAATTCATCATTATGCTTTTCTAAAATTTTGATCGCATCTGTGTAAGTTACGCGAGCGAAATCAGAGCTAGCTACATGCTGAAGTCTTTCGATTAAGCCTTTGTCTACAAACTTGTTGAAGAACTGCATCTCTTCTGGTGCATTCTCTAATACATAGTTGATGATGTATTTTAACATGCCTTCTGCAAGGATCATATCATCTTCAAGATCTGCAAATGCGATTTCTGGTTCGATCATCCAGAATTCTGCTGCATGTCTTGTTGTGTTGGAGTTTTCTGCACGGAATGTTGGTCCAAATGTGTAGATGTTCTTGAAGGCCATAGCGTATGTTTCACCGTTGAGCTGGCCGGATACAGTTAAGTTGGTTGGTTTGTTGAAGAAATCCTGAGAGAAGTCAACGCTTCCGTCGTCTTTCATTGGGATATTCTTAAGATCCATGGTTGTAACCTGGAACATCTCACCAGCACCTTCACAGTCACTGCCTGTGATCAGTGGTGTGTGAACATATACGAATCCTCTTTCCTGGAAGAACTTGTGGATTGCATATGCTGCAAGGGAACGTACACGGAACACTGCCTGGAATGTGTTGGTTCTAGGTCTTAAGTGAGAGATGGTACGTAAATATTCGAATGTGTGGCGTTTCTTCTGTAATGGATAATCTGGAGCAGATGCGCCTTCGATCACTACTTCTGTTGCCTGGATTTCAAATGGCTGTTTTGCCTGTGGAGTCGCAACTAAAGTACCAGTTACGATGAATGCTGCACCTACATTGGATTTATTGATTTCAGTGAAGTTGGCAAGTGCATCAGAATATACAACCTGAAGTGGTTCGAAGAAAGAGCCATCATTGATCACTAAGAAACCAAATGTTTTGGAGCCACGCTTGCTTCTTAACCATCCGCCAACAGTTACTTCCTGATCTAAGTAAGCGTCGCGGTTTCTGAACAATTCTTTGATTGATACTAATTCCATGTTTTTCTCCTTCTATAAGATAAATCACTTTATTTTTTTAATTACAATTCAAATTTCAGTTTACTATAATAAGTCAAGAAATTCAAGAGATACCTTCGCTTATTCGCCACTTGCACCGTAGTTTTTCAGCACTCTGGCGGATGGATCATCCACATCACAGCCTTCCCATGCCTTGTTTGGCATCCAGAAGTCCACAACCATCTTCGCCTGGCCCGGATAGTACTGTTCGAAGATTTCTCTATATAATAAGGATTCTTTTGTAAATGGTGTTGCAAAGTCGTACTTCTTAATCAATGCTTCATACTCCTCATCGGTGTAGGAGTCATTGGCAAATGCTTTTAAGTAATCTACCATGGAATGGCCAACAGCGTCGGAGAACGCTGCCTTTTCCCTCATCAGGATGCTGTATGGCAGGTAGTCACCCTCAAATGCATGTCGAAGGAGGTATTTGCCCTTGCCATAAACATTCATCTTCTTGGCAGGATCGATGCTCATGACATAGGAAACGAAATCTAAATCGCCAAATGGCACTCTCGCCTCAATGGAGTTGGAGGAGATACATCTGTCGGCACGAAGGACGTCGTACATATAGAGCTCGCGGATACGCTTCGCTGCTTCTTCCTGGAAGCTTTCGGCATCTGGCGCGAAGTCTGTGTATTTGTAACCGAATAATTCATCGGAGATTTCGCCGGTCATCAGTACGCGGATGTCTGTGCGCTCATGGATGGCCTTGCAGATCAGATACATACCGATGCTTGCACGGATGGTTGTAATATCGTAGGTTCCAAGGATGGAGATGACTTCCGGAAGGGCTGCCAGCACGTCTTCTTTGGTAATGATAATTTCTTCGTGGTCGCTGCCGATGTAATCTGCCACTTCCTTAGCATATTTCAGGTCGATGGCATCGGTGCTCATCCCAATGGCAAATGTTCTTATCGGTTTATCTAAAATCTTGGCTGATACGGCACAGACTAAGGAAGAATCTAACCCCCCACTTAATAAGAAGCCAAGGGGTGCATCTGCATCTAATCGTTTTTCAATTCCTTTTACTAATTTTTCTCTGATTTTTCCACAGGTGGTTTCCAAATCATCTTTGCTGTATGCTTCAACGGCAGTCATGTCACGGTAGCAGGTGAAGGATCCATTTGCATAATAATGGCCTGGAGGGAATGGCATGATCTCGTCGCACAGACCAACTAAGTTTTTGGCTTCGCTGGCAAATACGATGCCTCCCTCTTCGTCATATCCGTAGAACAGCGGACGGATACCGATCGGATCTCTTGCTGCGATCAGCTCATCCTTTTCGCCGTCGTAGATGATGCAGGCATACTCCGCATCTAATTTTTCGAACATGGAAAGTCCATATTTTTCATACATTGGAAGAAGCACTTCACAGTCGGAGTCACTTTTGAAGGTATATTCTTTGGAAAGCTCCTTCTTGATCGGACGGAAGCCGTAGATTTCTCCATTACAGATGACTGCATGCTTGCCAAGCTCAAATGGCTGCATGCCTTCTTCGGTCAGACCCATGATAGCCAGACGCTCAAAGCCAAGAATCACATTGTCATCATACTTTGTAATGCGCTGCATGTCGGGGCCACGGGAGATAGTCTTGTCAAAATGCTCCTGAAACTCTTCCATTGTAAATTTATTTCCTCTATATCCCATAATTGAACACATATTTTTATCCTCCTTATAACGAAAAAAGGGCACTTTGACTTTCGTCAAAGCGCCCTTGCTTATATTTTTAAATCATAATGATTTCTTGCTCTATTGTCAACTTTATTTTATCTTAATTGATTTAAAAATATCAAATTATTATAATAAGATAATAGAAATTGTCGTGTAAACACATTATATAAGGAGAAAACAAGATGAGTTTAAAGAAAGATAAAAACCGTGCTCTTGGTCAGAGGGTCGTAAAGAATTTACAGAAACGTTTTATGGATGCATATTTTGTGGAAACAGTGGAGGAAGCCAATGCCCTTGCTCTTTCCCTGATGCCGGAAGGTTCTTCCGTTGGTTGGGGTGGTACCATGACCGTGGAAAATATGGGATTAAAGGATCTGCTTCGTGAAAGAAACTATACCATCGTTGACCGTGACACAGCCAAAACACCGGAAGAACGCAATCAGCTGATGATCGACTGTTTCTCCACTGACTTCTTCCTTGCAAGCACCAATGCCATGTCTGAAAGCGGCGTATTATTCAACATCGATGGTATGGGCAACCGTCTTGCAGCGATGTGCTTTGGTCCAAAGAATGTCATCATTATCTGTGGTATGAATAAGGTAGCAAAGGATGAGGATGCTGCATTAAAGCGTGCCCGCAACGAAGCTTCCGTAATCAACGCACTGCGTTTCCCTGGCGATCGTCCATGTACCAAAGCTGGCACCTGCTTAAACTGCCTAGCTCCAGATACCATCTGCTGCCAGCTCCTCGTTACAAGAATGAGCAAGGTTCCTGGAAGAACCAAAGTCATCTTAGTAAATGAAGATTTAGGTTTCTAGACCTATTTCCCCTCAAAAGGTCACCAAAATATGTTAAAATAAATTAACTCGACTTCGTTTCAACAAAGGATGGTTATACTATGAGTAATTTTTTTGATATGTTAGATGATTTAAATAGAAAGCGCGCACCATTCTCCGCTGAGGAAATCGACAAAGCGCAGAAGAAAGCACGTAAGACCGGCCGTTCTGTCATGGAGATTCTTCAGGAATCCACTGGCAAGACTGTGGACGCAGCAAATGACACCTCTGATCTGATGGATCTGAATCAGCAGCTGCTCCACACAACTCAGAAGGAGCTTGACAATCTCTACTCCCAGATGGAGAAGGATTTTGGCGTATCCGGGGCCAATGTTGACTTATCTGATGCCACACCTGCGAAAAAACCGGAACCAGAAGCCAAACCTGTCTCCTTAGAATCCTTCAACGGCGTGGAAGATGTGGTAAAAGAGAAGGTATTCGGACAGGATACCTTATTAAAGAAGCTGAACGTGGCATTCAAACGTCCTTTCATCCTTCCAGAAGAAGATGGACACGCGAAGAATACATTTTTCATCCACGGACCTAAGGATACCGGCAAGCACTATGCGCTGTCCGAGATCACAAAAGAACTGGCAAAGCGGAATATCTTATCCAGCAATCAGGTCTATCCGATGGATCTGTCCCGCTACACTGCGGCTGGCAAAGATAATGTATTCCTTCAGGATTTATATACCGCACTCCAGTCTGATGCCCAGGTCATCTTATTCGAACACTATGAAGACTGTCACATCTCCTATCTTGGCTATGTGAGTGATTTAGTGACAAAGGGCGAATGCTATCTGCAGGATCGATATATGCTGCAGCGTGGCCAGCTTGTTGCTGCTCCGAACGCATTTACCAAAGAAACCGTAAGCACCTTCTCCGCCGCGGGCAAATATCTGGTCTTCCTCGGCACAAAGAACGTGGAAGGACTTGCCAACGTATTCGGCGCACCATTCGTGAATGCCCTCGGAGACATCTGTGCTTCTGAAAAGCTGACAGAAGAAAGCTACTTAAAGATTGCACGTGTCTGCTGGAATGAAGTGGCTACAAAGAGCAAAAAGCAGTTCTCCTTTATCCTCTCTGGCGACGAAGAAGCCATTCTTGGGGCTGCCGTTGCTGCAACAGGCAGGAATGTGGGTACATCCGGTGTAACTACCTTCTTCGACACCCTGTTAAAAGGCCTTGCAACCTTAAAGTTAGAAGGAAGCTACGGTGCTGACACAGAAGTAATCTTATCCATCACAGAAGGACGCCTCATCGCTTCCATCGGTGCGGAACATGTCGATCTGATGGATCATCTCCCACAGGCTTACACTGGCGACGTGGTTGCCGTAAAAGCAGAGCTTGACAACATCGTGGGACTTGATGAAGTTAAAAAATACATTCTTTCTTTAGAAGAATATTACAATACACAAAAACGAAGAATCGAAGCCGGATTAAAAGCTTCCGAAGTTTCAAAGCACATGATCTTCACCGGCAATCCTGGTACCGGCAAAACAACCATTGCCCGTATTATCAGCCGCTACTTAAAGGCCATCGGTGTACTCTCCGGCGGGCAGTTAGTAGAAGTTTCCCGTGCTGACTTAGTTGGCCGCTATGTGGGGCACACCGCACCTTTGGTTAACCAGGTAATCAAGAGTGCCCTTGGCGGTGTCTTATTCATCGACGAAGCCTACTCTCTCTATCGCAATAAGGATGACGCCTTCGGTTTGGAAGCCATCGACACCTTAGTAAAAGGAATTGAAGATAACCGCGACAACCTGATCGTAATCCTGGCTGGTTACTCCAAAGAGATGAGTGAGTTCTTAGAAGCCAATTCCGGATTAAAGAGCCGTTTCCCTAACTTTATTGACTTCCCGGATTATTCCGGCGAAGAGTTACTGGAAATCACCAAAATTACAGTAAAATCCAAGGGATATGTACTGGATGAAGCAGCCATCGATGATCTGCTCGCTTACTACTGTGAGGTTCAGATGCTTCGCGCGAACATTGCCGGCAATGGCCGTCTCGTTCGTAACAAAGTAGAAGAAGCCATCTTAAATCAGTCCCGCAGACTGGTTGCAGAACCGGAAGCAGATTTATCCCTGCTTACCATCGCTGATTTTGATCTGAGCGACCGATAGATCAGGATTTCAGCATTTTCAATATTAATATATCACGCATACAAAAAGCGCCCGGAATTCCCGAGCGCTTTTTTATCTTAATTATTTATTCTTCCATCTCTTCAATCATCTCCCAGGCTGCCTGGTCGAACTTCTGATCTTTGAAATAGTATTGTTTGTCTTCTTCTGTGATGGTTTTGATCACCCTGCATGGATTCCCAACGGCCACAGACCAGGATGGAATATCCCTTGTCACCACACTTCCTGCCCCAATGACCACATTATCTCCGATGGTCACGCCTGGACAGATAACAGTATTGCCTCCAATCCAGCAGTTATCCCCGATGGTAACCGGAATACCATATTCGAATAAGCTGTTTCTGGATACCGGATGGATTGGATGACCTGCCGTGTAGATTGCAACATTGGGTGCGATAAATGCACATCGGCCAATGCTGACCTTCGCCACGTCGATGATGGTGCAGTTGTAGTTGACAAAACAGTCCCTGCCAAACTCAATGTTAAACCCATAATCGCAGTAGAATGGCGGATTGAGAAAGAGATTCTCACTCTTGGCAAAGAGCTTATCTGCCACTTCGGCTATGCCTTCATAGTCGCTTCGATCCATGGTATTAAGCTGCTGCGTCAGTCTGCGGGCAGTTTTCTGCTGCTCAAAGACCGCATCATCTGATATATATGCCATGCCGGCTCACGTCTTTTGATCTGATCCATTATTTCTCTTTTCCTTCTTTTCTCATTTCATGTAGTATTAAAAACTACATCTTTATTGTATCGAAATTTTACATGTTTTTCAACAAAGTTTCATATCGCTCCACGATACCAAATCCAATCGGATGAGGCCCTGTGTGGACACCAATGGCTGCTCCAATCTGGCCTGCTTCCACCTGGGTCTCAAACTCTGGCCAGTTCCTGTGAAGTGCTTCCTGAATCATCTCCTGCATGATGGCACCCTCTGCCACATCATATCCATATCCCACAATGTAGTGAAAATGCTCCGGCCCAAATCCAAGCTCTTTGATGTACCCAATGAGCATGTCCAAAGCCTTCTTCCGTGCCTTTTTTCTGCCACGGACAAGTCCGGCAGAATGTAATTCTCCATCGGACAGACAGATCATCGGGCAGATATTTAATACATTGGCCGCTGTTCCGGCAAGCTTTCCGACTCTGCCGCCGTGAATGAGATAATCCATACCGCTGACCGTAAAGAAGATGCGGGCACTCTCACTGAGCTTTCTGGCGATGATAACCGTATCTTCAAAGCTTACACCGCCGTCCCTTGCATAGGCAAGCTCCTGGACAATCAATCCCTGCATCAGGGTTGCCTGTGTTGTATCGATGATCTCGATGTGAGCGTCTCCTTCATATTCCTCTTCCACCATCTGCTTTGCTAAAGCCGCTGCGTTATAAGATCCACTGAATTTCTGATTTACGCAGCAGCAGATCACATCCTGCCCTTGTTGCAGGCAGGAGCGAAACCGGTTGATGTATTCCTCAATGGATGGCTGGGCGGTCTTGGGATAGACACCCGGATGATCCACCATAAACTGATATAATTCTCTGACTGGAAGCTCTACCACTTCTTTTTCATACTGTTCTCCATCCTTTGCCACAAAGAATGGAATCACATCAATATGTAATTGTTCTGCTTTTTCAGTTCCCATATCCCATGAACTGTCTGTAATAATCTGAAATGACATATCATCATTACTCTACTTATTTTTCTTTTTTGCCGCTTCGGCTTCTGCACGTTCTCTGCAAATGTCCACCCAGTGTGGGAATTTCTCAAGCTCTGTTGTAAAATCGCGCATTGCCTTCGGAATGTCGATGTTCTGTGGACAGCTACGGGAGCATTTGCCACAGGCGATACATGCAGATGGGCGCTTATCTTCCGGCAGCCCGTCGATATTCATGCCGATATTCATGGTTGGCATAACACGCATCTCGTTGTACTGCTTGATGAGCTCCGGAATATCAAGTCCCATCGGACAGCCTTCCACACAGTAACGGCAGGCAGTACATGGAATAGAATCCTTCATTGCCTCTGCTTTTTCAAGGAGCATCGCACAGTCTTCCTCTGAGATACCCTTATTCTCTTCAAAATATGTCATATTCTCCAGCAGCTGATCCATATTGGACATACCGCTTAAGATCATGGTGACATTCGGCAGTGCCTGAAGGAAACGGAAGGATAATTCGATGTCATCCACCAGCTTACCGCCGCGGAGAGGTTCCATTACCCAGACTGGGATATTCTTTTCGGTGAGATATTCGTACTTTTCCTTCGCACTCTGAAGGGTCCAGTCCAGATAATTTAACTGAATCTGGCAAAATTCCATGTCATCCCCATATTTTTCAATAAAACGCTTCATGGATGGCATGTGGGCATGGGTGGAAAATCCCAGATGCTTGATTCTGCCAAGCTTTTTCTGTTCCACGAAGTAGTCCACCATTCCCCATTTTTCGTCCATGTAGGTGTCAATGGAGTTTTCATTGATGTTGTGGAGCAGATAAAAGTCGAAGTAATCCACGCCACATTTCTCTAACTGCTCGTCAAATGTTTCTGCCGGATTGTAGGTTTCGGCAATCTGATGTCCCGGATATTTGGTTGCTAAGTAAAAGCTTTCTCTTGGAAGCTGTTTTAATGCTTTTCCGATCACGATTTCAGAGAGACCGCCGTGGTAAGGCCATGCGGTATCAAAGTAGTTGATGCCATGGTCTGCGGCAGTTTTCACCATCTGAAAAACCTGTTCTTCATCAATCTGTCCATCCTCTAATAATGGAAGTCTCATACAGCCAAGTCCTAATGCTGATAATTCTTTGTCCTGAAATTTGTTGTAATACATGAGGGTATCATCCTTTCTAATCAATCATCTAAGCCTATTGCTTCTACACACATTTTTATAAGTCTATATTAATTATATAACGACTTAGCTTTCTGGTAAAACTAAAACTTTGGCAAGGAAGCTGCTGCCTGACTTAATCAGTATTATTGCAAACATCGTTCTCTTCCTATATCTATTATTCCTGTCACATCGCTGCGCTTACTCGCTACAAGTGATGTTGTAGGTAAATGTCTTATAATCTGCCTCAATTTTGGCCCATCCGGCTTCGTTCTCCCACAAAATGGTCAAAGACTGTTCATCTGGCTGATCAACAGTGATTGCTGCATCTTCTGTGAAAGCAGGATGGCTGTTTCGAAATCTTAAGAGCTCCATCTGTTCTTTTACAACAGGACGGGATAAATTCTCTCTGATTTCTTCTAAGCTATAGTTGTGTCGGTTGATCTCACGGTTATCTGCATCCGGCACACGTTCAAAGATTTCCAAATCATTTGCACCGGCTAATAAATCCTGATACCATACCTGAGGCTTGGAAGGCATGAAAATCTGGGTTGCACGGGCAAGTGTCATTCTCTGATCATTGCATTCCATGGCAGAATAGTAGGCAATATCCATCTGATATACTTCCTTGGTTTGATCTCCATGAACGTACTTTCTGCGGCCGCCCCTTGTTACCAGACGTTCTTCTAAGGCATCCACGCGGTCATCTGGCAGTGCACCACGAGGGTCACTTAATGGAATACCATCGTGACATCCTAACATGTTGATGACACGCACACCTGCATCGGCACATTCCTTCGCCCATTTGTAAACCCACTGGGATTCTCCTGTATCCATGGCGTCAAGCAGGATAGCAGGAAGGAAATAGTCATAACAAGGCATACCCATCTCCCACTGTTTACGGTAAAGGCCGGTGTGATATGGCACATGACATTCTGGAAGGATATCCATGCCGTATCCATTTGCCATCTTCTCGATACGGTCAAGAAGGGCTATGGCTTCCGGTCCCGTTGGGGAAAACTGCTTGCCCGGTTCTTTTAATAATGTAAATACTGCATCTAAACGGATGAGGGAGGTACCAAGGGCAGCTAACTGACCCATGACCTTGTCAAACCATTCCCACACAAGGGGACATCTGACATTAACATCCATCTGTCCTAAGTAGCGGCGACGGCTTTCCATATAATCGATGCCGGCTTCTCTGTATGCTTCATAGCCGGTCCAGTCCATGGTTTTTGGTGTTTTGCCGGCTTTCATCTCTTTATTGATTCGCTCTGCCAGGTTGCAGGCGATATCATATTTGCTATTTGTCAGATCAAGCAGATCGAACTGATCCACCTCTGGATAGTGTACCTTCTGGAAAAATGTGTTCCAGTAAGGAACCTCTCTACCGTCCGGATAGCGAACCATCAGGATTGGCAGGCCATTTCTTCTTCGCATGGAACCTCCGTATTTTTCTGGGTCCGGCACGATGACGCCATCGTCATTCTTCTCGCCGCAGCCCTTCCAGAACTTGTTCCAGTCCACGAAAAAGTCTATATATTTTGAATCTTCTCCATTCTTTAATACATCGCGAAATTCTGGTGATAAGACAGACAGATGATTTAAGATAAAATCAAACAGCATATCATATCCCATCTCTTTTAACTGATCAAAATCCTCCATTTTGGCACGGGTTTCGGCTAAATCATAGGAAATGATGGAATAGCCACGGTCAATATCGGAATTAAAAACTGAAGGCAGTAAATAGATAGACTGAAATACATCTTGAAATTCAGGCCATCCAAGGACCTCCACACCTTCAGATAGATTCGTACCAAGACTGTCAGGATATAAATTAAGCATTGCTCCCTGGCGCATACTTGATCTCCTTTCATATATCATGAACATTTAAATTTTATAATAATCGTTTCTTTTACCATCTTAACGAGTTTTTTGTGTTTTCGCAATGCTTGTTAAAGATTCGCGGTGCATTTGTATGGATATGGGCAAAAAAAGGGCTGCCTCACGGCAACCCTTATATATAGCATTCATCTAATAATCCTTTGTCTCAAAACCGAAGCGCCTTATGCTTTCCAGAAGCCATGTAAGTTACAGTAATCATATACTGCTACTAATTCTTCGCCTTCTGCTAAAATAAATTCCGCTTTAGGTACATCGCCTGGTTTTAAATTCTTTCTTTGCATGCCTGCTGTTGTTTCGATGGCAATCCATTCGATATAGTGAACATCAACCATAGGATGTTCTACAGAACCGATTGTTACGGATACTTTGTTGCCGTCTACTTCATAGGCTGGTACATGTTTTTCCACTGCGCCGTCTGTTGCGCCTGGAACCATCTTTGTCATTGGCTGTCCACAGCAAACTGCTTTGCCGCCGCCAGCTGTGATTTCTTCGTGGATCTTACCACAGATTTCGCATTTGTAGATTATCATGTCTTCTCTCTCCTCTGCTACTGCCTTAGGCTCTTCCTTTGGTTCTTCTTTGGGAACGACGATTTTTTCAAAATCGGATGCTGGATGCTTACAGATTGGACAGATGAAATCGTCTGGAATCTGTTCTCCAACATATTCGTATCCGCAGATTCTGCAGCGCCATACGGTCTGCCCTTCTGGTGTTGCTGCCACTGGCTGTGGTTTTGGTTTGATATTACTCTGATAATATGCGTAAGTTACGGATTCTACATCGGAAAGAACAACCATATCTGTTGGAACTCCAATAAACATTGTATGGGATCCAAGATCAATCATCTGTTCTACTTTCACAGAGATGTAAGCGTTGGTGCCATCCTTGATGAAGTAGATGCCATTCGCACCACGTTCCATCTTGTCATAGCCCTCAAACTTATCCCCGTCGCGTCCGGACTGGAATCCGAATCTCTTAAAGAGGTCAAAAGACGCATCCTGGCTGATTACTGATACCGTAAATTCACCGGTTTCCTTAACCATATCATGTGTAAAGTTCGCTTTGTTAATTGCAATACTGATCTGGTTTGGCTCTGATGCCGCCTGAATAGCAGTGTTAATGATACAACCATTATCTTTAGAACCGTGCTTTGCAGTCAGAACAAACAGACCATAGGATAATTTGTACATTGTTTTGTTATCCATAGAAAATACCTCCTTTATTTATTTTTCTAACCTTATTATAACACAGAAACGCTGGCTTTTATACACTTATGCACCGCTTTATACATTTTTAATAATTTGCAGATGATAATCCTCCACGCATTTTTCCAAAGCTTTCGTCACATCACTGAAGATCACGCCGCCAGCCGTTGCCTTGCTGCAATCCATCCACAGATTATGTCTTGGAGGACAGTCACAAAGTGCAATCTTCGCGCCCAGCATCTCGCCGAACTCCTGTGTAATCTCATACATGGATTTGGTCGTCTCACTGCCAAAGTTATAGGAGCCGCCGGGCAGATTCATCACTGCAGGCATGGCTTCTGCCACCTCACGAAGGTAGGTGATACCACGAAACTGATTTTTGCTGAATGTCACAGTCTCCTTGTTCTCAATGGCTCTTAACATGTTGCCAATATAATTTGGTCTTGTACAGTTATAATCATACATCCACTCTGCACGGAGCATGACTGCATCCGGGCACAGATCCAGCACCCGCTGCTCCATCTCAATCTTGTGTTCTGCATATAGATTGGCACCTTTCACCTTCTCTTCAGTATAAGGTCCCTCCTCCACAAGTCCACTATATACCTGATCAGAACTGAAACAAATCAACTTCGCATGCTTTGAAGCCCGCGCCAGATAGACAGGCAGCAGAACATTTGCCTCGTAGGATGCCTCTGGATGATTCTGGCAGGTCGGAATATCAGAAATGGCCGCAGTGTGAATAATCACGTCCGCTTCACTCTCCTCCACAATCCGTTTCACCTCATCCTCGCTCATATGGCGAAGGCTCGGAGCCGCCATCATCTCCGGAAATGTATTCTTAATTCGGCTGCCCACAAATCCACGGGCGCCGGTCAGTAAAATCTTCTTCATAGATACCTCTTTCTATTTGTCCGCGAAGGCCGGATTGGCCACTCGCACGGTGTAATTGTCGGACAACTGGGTAAATGCTTCTCTCACGTCTTCCGGAATATCGACATGGGCGATGAATCCCTGCCCCTTCGGCCCATAGCCATGTTCATCATCCGTCAGCCTTGGAATCTCGCCAAGGAGAAGTTCCACATACCGATCCATGTCCCACATGCCCCAAGGGGTGGTTTTGTAGGTCAGGTCATCTACCACCTCCACCTGATAGGCGGCGTAGTTGATGATATTCATGTCTGGGCGATACTTCTTTAATGTTGCCTCCATGCGATGCTGCATGGTTCCATCCTGGGTGAGGATGATGTTGTTGCACTCGATTCCCTTTTGATTTAACAGATCCAACAGTAATGTGATGTTATTTCCACAATTGGTCGATTTCGTCTCTAAGTTATCCACAGTGTATCCATATCGATGGTTGATATAGTTTGCGAAAATCTCTGCTTCTGTGGATTCTTCCGTCACAATTTCCGGCACTTCGGCGTGCATCTTCTCTCGCAGAGTCTGGGTCGTGTGCCCTGCTCCACCAACAATCACATAGTGCTTGGCCACATCTTCTTCCATAGCATGGGCCAGGACGTCGCCTCCACACAGGATGCTGCCTCCGAAAAGTACCATCACATCTGCCTGCTGTATATGATATTTGTGTTGTAGTTCTTGTTTATTCAGCTTAGGGATATCTCTTTTGGCAAGGAATGCCCCCAGCTGGTTGATGTATGTTGCTATTGAATTCATTCTAGTTCTCCACCTGATCTAAGTTCTTCCAGCCATATCGTATAATAGAAATAATCATGGATGCCTCGCTCACTACTTCATCTAGTATTCCTGCCCAGGATCCAACGATGATATCATAGATGATCCATAATGGCGAATTGATGAACATACCCGCAATTCGAATTTTCCTTGGATTATGGGTATAACCACCAATGGTTGCTGCAATATTGGCTACCACCGGGAGTATGGAAATCCATCCTGCCCATGTAAAGTAAAGTGCTGCCATCTGCATAAGGCAAATGACCCCGCACATTTCTTTCTTCTTGGCAAACTCCCATCGGCTGCCAAGGCATAAAGAGCGAAATGTGTTAATGATATAACTCAGCCCTCCCGTAAATGCCCCAAGCATCACAAGATGGATAGTATAGAACAAATATGAGAAAAACTGCACTCGAAATAAGTTTTTGTTGTTGCGACACTGAAAGGACAGGAAAAATAGGGCTGTACCGATCAGGCCGATCAATTGGATGAGGATGTAGGTAAGGGTCATAGGATTGTGCCTTCTTATCTAAATAATATATATGTATAATTACTTTTATTATTATACATCTCTATATTAATTTTGGGCACAAAAATTAAAAAAGCACCTTCCTTCAATTAAGAAAAGTGCTTTAGAGTTTCTTATTTATTAGATGCAAGCTCCAGTTAGAACTGTTCCGCTGATGATGAAGCATGCTGTAAGTACTGTGTAAAGTGTTGCGTAAGATAATTTAAGTTCTGCTGTTTTTTTCATGATGTTGTTCTCCTTTTTTTGTTTTGCTCTGTTGTTGTTTTCTATGGTTTTATAATAGCAAGCGTTTCTTTCTGTAAAACTCGAAGAACATTAAGTTAACCTTAAAGCAATTATGGTTTTGCATTTTTCTATACTGTCCAATATCACTTTTTGAACAACGTCATCCAAACAGTGACTCCCAAAATTTGAATCATTCACATTCTTCTCATTTTTTAGACAAAAGAAACATCAAATTTTTTCGCAATATCACTTTCCGGCTAGAAAATCCAGGATGTGATAGCGAAAGGCTCCAAAAAGCGAGCTGGACTTGCTTTTTCACAGCTTTTCGCCGAGATTGAAGGGAATTGGGGCCGAAAGCGTATCACCTAAAGCAAGCCGGCAAGCTCATTGTGATACGCTTCAAAATTTCGATATCACCTATTGGCTGCGAAAGGCTGTGATGTGATATTGCCCATTTTTTGGTAATCACTAAATGGGCAAAAGCTTGAGGATGTGTTATTGGGTTTTATGAGAATGATATGTAACTTTCTGAGTACTTCCAGACACAATCAAAAAAGCACCTTTCTTCATTAAGAAAAGTGCCTTTCTAGCTTCCATCTTTATTAGATAAGTGCAAAAATTCTGATCTCATCGAATACATATACCATTTCATTCATTTTCTTCTCCTCCTGTATTAGTTTTTTTATTTTTTAGATGCAAGCTCCTGTTAAAACTGTTCCGCTGATGATGAAGCATGCTGTAAGTACTGTGTAAAGTGTTGCGTAAGATAATTTAAGTTCTGCTGTTTTTTTCATGTTATGGTTCTCCTTTTTGTTTGCTATTTTTGTTTTCTATTTTCTATTGTTGTTTTTGTTTTCTATGCTTCCTGATTAGCAGTAACGGAATGTTAATGCGGACATTGCTAAGACGTTGTCGAATCCGTTATCTTTGTTGCTTGCTTCATTGTAGTTGCTGATGTAGTTCTTGATCTTGTTGAATAATGTTGTCATGGTGTAATCTCCTTTTCTTGTTTTGCTCTGTTGTTGTTTTCTATGGTTTTATAATAGCAAGCGTTTCTTTCTACAAAACTCGAAGAACATTAAGTTAACCTTAAAGCGATTTATGAATTTACATTTTTCTATACTGTCCAATATCACTTTTTGAACAACGCCATCCAAACAGTGACTCCAAAATTTGAATCATTCACATTCTTTTCATTTTTTAGACAAAAGAAATATCAAATTTTTTCGACATATCACATTCCGGCTAGAATATCGTGTATGTGACAGCGAAAGGCTCCAAATAGCGAGTCAGACTTGCTTTTTCACAGCTTTTCGCCGACAATACCGGCCCATGCAGGCGAAAGCGTATCACTTAAAGCAAGCCGGCAAGCTCATTGTGATACGCTTCAAAATTTCGATATCACCTATTGGCTGCGAAAGGCTGTGATGTGATATTGCCTCTTTTTTGGTAATCACTTAATGAGCACACGCTTGAGGATGTGATATTGGGTTTTATAAAATGATATGTAACTTTCTGAGTACTTCCAGACGCAACAAAAAAGCACCTTCCTTCAATTAAGAAAAGTGCTTTAGAGTTTCTTATTTATTAGATGCAAGCTCCAGTTAAAACTGTTCCACTGATGATGAAGCATGCTGTAAGTACTGTGTAAAGTGTTGCGTAAGATAATTTAAGTTCTGCTGTTTTTTTCATGTTGTTGTTCTCCTTCTCTTATTTTGCTCTGTTGTTGTTTTCTATGGTTTTATAATAGCAAGCATTTCTTTCTACAAAACTCGAAGAACATTAAGTTAACCTTAAAGCGATTATGGATTTGCATTTTTCTATACTGTCCAATATCACTTTTTGAACAACGCCATCCAAACAGTGACTGCCAAAATTTGAATCTTTCACATTCTTTTTATTTTTTAGACAAAAGAAATATCATATTTTTTCGCAATATCACATTCCGGCTAGAATATCGTGTATGTGACAGCGAAAGGCTGTGATGTGATATTACCTCTTTTTTCACTACCACTATCTATTCTTTTTTCATCAAAAAGTGGCATCCCTTGTGGCAAAACATCATCTTTCTCTCTTGAAAACCCCAGATATGATATCCGCGGCCTAGCCCCTCCCAGAACAGATCACCACCAACCCACCATTCATTCTCAAACTCACTAAAAAAAGCCCTCTCCGGCGAACTCTTTCGCCAGAAAGGACTATTCTCATCATTCATTCATGAAATAATCAACATTTCTATTTCTAAAAATTCTACATATTCTAACCAGTCTATATATTCACCCTATTCCACTTCACATCAGCCCTAAGCCCATCACAATCATCCACATATAGGCGCAGGTCTTTGGAATCATCAGCATGCCGATGGCAGGCTTTTTCTTGCTTAAAACTGTCACTGGAAAATAACAGCCAAAGGACAGGATGATGGCATAAATCATGCGGTTCATATGCAGGTCTCCTGCATTGCCGGAGATAGCATATAAGATGATCACACCCAGGCCTGTTAAGGCGAACACGCCATTACGAATCAGGGACAGCTTCATATTACCTTCATCCCCAAGCCAGTTGTTCTGTGGCAACAAACAAACAACGATACGAATGATGGCTGAAACCCAGATCAATGCTACCACAGCCATTGGTGGCTGAAGTTCCGGGAAGGTAGCCTTCCATATATAAAGTAACAGCACATAGAAGATGGTCATAGTAATAGAAGAAATCTGTAATCCTCTTCCCATCTGTCTTTTTACTCTCTCATTCGGTCCCTTTAAGGCACGGATCACTCTTGGAACCAGATGGAATGCATCCCCGAAGCATAAGGTTAACGTCAGAATGCCATATAAGAGGAACAGTTCCCTTCCATGAGCCAAAACTAAAAATACAATTCCTGCAATCAGATCAAATCCCAGATAACCCACATCAAAGATTGCTTCCATGAGATCCGGCATTCTTGGTTTATAATTCATACTCATCCTATCAACTCCTTAATCTCGTCTAAATTCTTAGCAAAATGTACATTCCTCTGTCGTCTCTCGTCAGAAAGCTCCTTGTCGATCATCATCTGCATCAAATCTGCCAGCCCGTCATAATATCCATCCAAATTATAGAGGATGCACGGTGCATCGATCATATCCAGTGCTGTTAAGGACATTACTTCAGAGATTTCCTCCAGAGTCCCCGTTCCGCCTGGGAATGCGACAAATGCATCTCCCAGCTCGATCATCTTTTTCTTTCTCGTTGGCATGTCTTCGGTGACGATCAGCTTCGTAATACCATCATGCTGCGCTTCCGCATCAACAAACATCTTCGGTTCAATACCGATTACTTCGCCTCCGGCATCCAATGCACTGCTTGCCAGCAGGCCCATCAGCCCGACTTTGGATCCGCCATAGATTAAGGTATGTCCGCTTGCGCCAATCCATGCACCAAGCTCCTTAACCTTTTCCTTCAAGGCAGGATCATTGCCAAAGCCTGCCCCCAGATATACTGTAATATTCATACTCATTTTCTCCTATATATTATCCTATGAATGTCTTCTTCGTTCCCTCGATCAACTTATGGATCAGATATGCGATGTGCTCCGGCGTATCCTGGTTCTCGCCAGCAAGCCAGGTCTTAATCAGCCCCGCGCAGCCTGTGATACAGAAGGAATAGATATAATTGATGTCCTCGATATTCTCCGGATACTTCTCATAGAAGCTCTCGATGGTTGCATTCTCTATAATCTTCTCAATCCCAATGACAAAGGCATAATCCCCATGAGGCCCCAGCAGCGCATTACAGATTTCCTTATTCTCATACAGAATGTGGAATATTCGGTCGATCAGCGGATAATTCTGATCTCCTTTCATCGGGTCAAATGGTACTTCCTCCATTGCCAGTGTAATCTCATCCACAATCTCCCGTTCGATATGCTCCAACAGATCATAGATATCTTTATAATGAAGATAGAAGGTGGAGCGGTTGATATCCACATAATCCACCAGCTCGGACACGGTAATCTCCTGGATGTTCTTCTCCTCCAGCAGATGGGCCAGCCCCTTTCGAAGCATATCTCTGGTACGCTTCACTCTTCGATCCACTCTTTTTTTCATGGTCAACTCCTCATTTCTATTTTCTTTTATCGACAGATTCGCCTGAAGTGTCCATTACTCGACAAATACTCCCGACATTAACGGTTGTAACCATTTTTCACCATCAGTATAATACAAATCGTAAAGAAAAACAACACAGTGTCTATAATTACACACTATGTCGATAATAATTCATAGAAACGAGGTGTATCAACATGTTACTGAATGAATGGAAATCTTTGTGGAAGAACAAGATGATGCTCCTGGCCGTGGTAGGGATTGTCCTCATCCCCCTGATTTATGCAGGAACATTTGTCGGGTCCTTACTTGACCCTTACGGTTCCATCGACCAGCTTCCGGTGGCAGTGGTCAACGAGGACAAGCCTTGCAAGTACGAAGGCAAAACCCTGACGATTGGCGACGATTTGATCGATGAGCTGAAAGAAAATGATTCCCTCCAGTTCAACTTCGTCGACAAAGACGTGGCAGAACAAGGGCTGAAGAACGGAACCTTCTATATGGTCATCACCATTCCAAAGGATTTTTCCAAAAACTCCACCACACTGATGGACGACAATCCAACAAAAATGGAATTAAAATACGAAACCAATCCGGGAACCAACTTCATCGCTTCTAAGATGAGTGAATCCGCATTGGTAAAGATTAAGGATAAAGTACAGGAATCCGTAGTAAAATCCTATGCGGAAACAGTATTTGACTCTTTACAGGATGCAGGGGATGGTCTTGCAGATGCTTCCGACGGTGCCGGTAAGTTAAAGAACGGTGCCAAGAAGGCGGCAGAAGGTAACCAGACCATCACTAAAAACTTAAAAACTTTAGCAGCAGGCTCTATCACCTTATCTGATGGTACCAAAGCATTAAAATCCGGTGCCTCCGACTTATCCAAAGGCTTAAAGACCTATACCAATGGCGTGAGCACCATCAATAAGGAATCCCCAGAACTGGTAAATGGCGTAGACACGCTGAATAAAGGCGCTCAAACCTTAACCGACGGCACAAAGACATTGGAAGCAGGAACAGAGGAGTATGTGACAGGGGTGAATACATTAGCAGGCGGTCTTTTAGGTGACGGAACCGAGAAAAATCCGGGCTATCTTGCAGGTACAGCCCAGCTGGCAGATGGAATCAATCAGCTGACTCCATTAGAATCCGGTCTTCCTGTGGTATCTGACGCCATCTCCCAGTTAACAGAAGGAACTTCCGATGAATCTGCCCTCTATCAGGGTGCCACACAGGTATCTGGTGGACTTTCCCAGGTCATTGCAGGTGTAAAACAGCTTCAGGCAGCAGGTTCTGATGAGTCCTTAAAACAGCTTTCTGCCGGATTAACCGCTGCTTCTGCAACTATGAAGAGTGCAGGTACTAAGATTGCAACAGCAAGCGGCGATATTGGTGCTGCCAAAGAAGCCCTTACTTCATCCATCAAAGGCATCGACCAGGCGAACAGTGCCATCGATTCTGCCAACAATGATATCGATGATGCATATGATGCAGCAAAGAAAAACTTAAAATCAGCCATCATTTCCACAGATGGACTGGAAGGCCAGGAGAAGGAAGCAGCCCAGAAGGCAAATGCGATTCTCAACGACGCATTAGATTCTCTTAATCAGCCTTCTAAGATTGATGGCATCGCTAATGTAAATACACAGAAAGAAACATTAACTTCCATTAAAGAAGATCTTGATCAACAGTCTCTGGCTGTAGAGGCTGGAACCCTTAGCAAGATTGGCGAACAGTTAGGCGGTGTGTCCATGCCGGCAGATCCATTTGACGATCTGATCACTAATCTGACGGCTCTGCAGACAGGCGCAGCGAAAGTCGCTGGCGGTATCAAAACGGTAAATGGCAACCTGTCCGCATTAAATCAGGCCACTGCATCCTTCCCAGCCGTTGCAAAGGGCATCGGTCAGTTAACGAAGGGCGCAGATGCTCTGGTATCCAATAACGAAGTATTAAGTGCAGGTGCGAAAGCCCTGGCTTCTAATGGAAGCGCATTAAAAGCTGGTGCCAAGGCACTTTCTAACGGAAGCAAAGAACTATCCGCCGGAACCTCCGAGTTATCTAAAGGTGCTGGCACACTGGCAAAGGGGGTTCAGACACTGGCTTCCAATAATAAAAAGTTAAATTCCGGCGCTGCTGCGCTAGCAAATGGCGCAGGCAAGCTGAATGATGGTGCAGATTCCATTGCTGACGGCTCTAAAAAGCTGGCTGATGGTTCCGAAACCCTTGGAGATGGCATCGACAAGATGGCAGACGGTTCTGCTGAATTAAAGGATGCATTAAAAGAGGGGGCAGACAAGATTCATGACAAGAAAACAGACGAACACAACTATCAGATGTTTGCTGCACCAATTACCGATCAGGAAACTAAGATTACTGATGTGAAGAACAACGGTCACGGTATGCTCCCATACATGATGTCCGTAGGGCTCTGGGTTGGCGCCCTTGCTTTCTGCCTGATCTATCCACTGATGCAGTATCAGGGCGAATTAAAATCCGGCTTATCCTGGTGGGCAAGCAAAGCAATGATCTTATATGCTGTTGGCATCTTACAGGCAGTGCTTCTTGTATCATTATTAACAGTATTTATCGGATTTGAACCGGCATTATTCGGTAAAACCATGTTAGTAGCTGTTTGTGCCTCCGCTGCCTTCATCTCAATCATGTATTTATTCAATGTGGTATTCGGCAAGCTTGGAAGCTTCATTATGTTAGTCTTCATGGTAATCCAGCTGGCAGGCTCCGCAGGAACCTATCCGGTTGAGATTTCTCCACACTTTGTCAGTGTGTTACACAAATATGTGCCATTTACCTACACAGTCGATGCGTTCCGACGTACCATTGCCGGTAGCGGTTCCATCAGACCTTGTCTCATGGTATTGGGCGGCATGTTCGTTGTTTGTACCTTACTTACAATCGTATCCTTCGTCATCAAGACCAAACGATTAAAGGATGGCAGATTCATCCTCTATTACTGGCTGGAAGAGAAGGGATTTGCATAACAAAAAGGAGCTACTGCATCGCTGCAATAGCTCCTTTATTTATGAATATCTAATAAATCTCTATCTGTATCCCAATTTACTTTCCATAAATCTTAAAGAACTGCTGAATATGTCGATCGATCAATTCCATAGCTTCCCCTTCTCTCTCCGGTTCGCGGTCGCAAAGATTGATCCACATGGAGATTGGCCATGCAAGCTGTGCCGCCATAATATCTGCATCTTCATCCTTTAAGATGCCCTGTCTGACCAGGAATTTCACAAGGCCGGTATTGTAACGTAACACGTCCTCATAGCTCTGCTTGGACTGGACTTTTTTCAAGGTTTCATTCTGGAACTGTTCGATGGTTAACAGCTTTCGAATCTTGCTGATTCTTGGATCATGAATGATATATCTTGCCTGCCCCTTAACCATTGCGCCCACATCCTGGGCTGTCATATGCATCTTATCTTTTGTAAATTCCGGATCATCCCAATCTGCTCTTACAAAGATGGAATGGGCATCGAATTCTTTGGTTAAAACCTCAATTAAGGTATCCAAAATATCCTGTTTGCTTTTATAGTGACTGTAAAGGGATGCCTTGCGAACCCCCACTGCCTGCGCAATCTGAGAAATGCTGGTCGCTTCGTATCCTTTTTGTGAAAACAGATCCAATGATACTTCAAGAATCTGATCTTTTGTACTTACTTTTTCCATAAACTAATTACCCTCTGTTTTTTCTTTGCCAGGATGTTCTCTCTTTAATATTCCAACAATGTAAATGGAGTTGCTTCGTAGACGAATATCATGCCATCGTATAAATCTCTGGCAGGTACATTTACACGGACAGAATTCGGTGCAAGCTGATTCAGGAAGGAATATCCTTCGCCAAGAGACCCCGTATACATCTTGTTATGCACCAGATTATTGAGACGCTCGTTGTCTTTCACATCGTCAAATCTCAGATAGTAGGTGCCCTGCTGCTTCGCCTGATATGCCAAAGGATCTGCGGAGCAAAACTTGTGATTGCCTCTGCCCTTTGCAGAATTCATGCTGCAGGTTGTCTTAAAATAATCGGTGCCGATGACGAAATACTCATCCCCAAGGTCTTCCTTCAGGTAGGCACCCATGGTTTTGACGTATGAGCCTGCATATCCCACATGACCGTTGTGGCCCATCACCACGATTGGATAGCCTACAGCGTTGGAAATGTCTTCGACATTGTCCTTCATGGCCTGATCGCGGAAGGTACCATAACCGTTGGAATCACTTAATGAAATCGCTGCCAGCTTTTTGGTAGTAAATACATTGTCGATGCATGTGATGACTTTGTCGATGTCATCGTAATTTTTATACTGATCTTTCTTCAGTTCTTTTTTGTAAGCCTTCAGGTCAGCAAATAACTGCTTTGCCTTCTTATTTTTCAGTTTATAAGGCTTTTTCACGTAGCTTTCAATGGCATCCGAGGAAATGTTGATGCCATGCTTCTTCACATAGGCATCGATCATATACACTGCCTGTTCCGGATTCTGGAGATCATATCCGTAGAATTCCAGCTTTCCATCTCTGGACTGCTCATTGTATTCCTTCATCCATTCAATGAGAGCCTTGGTTTCTTCTGTATGGTAAATACCGAAAGAGATATGGGAGAAGAGTTCTTCAATGCTCATGTCACTCTTTCCGCAGATATAGTCATTGATCAGCACGCCTTCGCCGTAATCTAATTCAAATGCAACTGCGCTAATTCCATTGTCCCTGACTAAAGTCTTCAGTACATCCAGTTTTAACTGCTGAAATTCCTTGTTGCCGTGGGCCGCTTCACCAAAACCGATGACTTTTACGTCTTTATTCACTAACTCATCCTCTACTGTCATGGCATATTCGCTGACTTCATCAATCTTCTTGGATGCATCGAAGACTGGTTTGTAGATGCGAATCATGGTAATTAAGATCATGCCAAGAATGAATGCGATGATGATTTCTACGATATATTTTACAACTCTCAATAATCCCTTCATTTTCTTCACCTTTCTTTGTATATGATATCTTTTCTCTATCTTGATTCCATTATACCTACCTATCGTTAGGTAGTCAATAGGGTGCAGTTTATTTTTTTAAGCTAGCGTACAGCCTCAGCGAACCTAATTAGACATTTTTCTAAATAGGTATTGACTTCGATATCTATTTAGAATATCATCTAATTAGATAAACATCTAATTACTATCAAAACACAATCTGTTTGGCATTTATATACAAAGTGAATTTTGAGGAAAGGAGCATTGTCATGAGCTTGAATCAAACCATGAAAGCCCTGTCAGATCCAACTCGAAGAGCAATCCTGAATTATTTGAAAGAAGGAAGTCTGACGGCTGGAGAGATCGCAGGGAAATTCGAGATGACATCGGCGACGATTTCACATCATTTGTCTATTTTGAAGAAAGCTGATTTAGTTAGCGAACAACGAGAAAAGAATTATATCTACTATAGTCTGAATGCTTCGGTCCTGGAAGAAGTATTTCTCTGGATCAGTGCATTGAAAGGAGATGTTTCAGATGACAAAAACAACTAAAAGAACACTTATTTTAACTACAATCGTTTGCCTGATTCCAATCATCGCAGGAATTCTCTTATACGATAAACTTCCGAATGAAATCGTAACCCACTGGGATGCACAAGGCAATCCGAACGGATGGAGCAGCAAGTTTGTTGGTGCCATCCTCTTCCCTGGAATTCTGGTGATCATCAATATTCTTTATCCATTCTTATTAAAGATTGATCCCGTACACAAGAATCAGTCCGACAAAGTGAAGAATATCGTCCACTGGATCATCCCGTTGATCAGTTTATTTGCCTCCTCCATCACCCTGGCTGCCGCTTTGGGTGCAGATGTGAAGATCGAGCTTTACGCCCCATTGCTCATGGGATTCATCTTTACCATCCTCGGCAATTATCTTCCTAAGATGAAGCAGAGCTACACCATGGGAATCAAGATCCCATGGACCTTACACGATGAAGAAAACTGGAACAAAACCCACCGCATGGCAGGTTTCTTATGGGTTATCTGTGGTATCCTTATGATCATCACAGCCTTCTCTCCAATACCATTTGAATGCTTTTTCGGCATTATCACAATCGCTATTGCCGTTCCAATCGTGTATTCCTTTATGATCTATAAGAAGAATCTGTAATCTGATCCATTCAAAAAGGGTGCTGCCAACCAAGGCAACACCCTTCTTCTTTTCATTATAATCAATCAATATTTTCCATCCATTTTTCAATTGCATATAATGGAACATTCGTCATCCAATCTTGTTCTCTATAGTCCGCCATAGAAAACCTTGTACCAGACAAATGATCATGGGAATCAATAATTGTTTTTAAGCTTTTCGCACGAAGATTTTCTGTAGCTTTCACTTCAATTGGATATATCCTGTCCCCTTGTATCAAAAAATCAATTTCCAAAGTTGATTTTTCATTCGAATAATAATATAACTTCCATCTATTAGAAATTAATTGTTGAGCCACATATTGTTCTGTAAATGCACCTTTATACTCTTCAAAGATATGATTATCCACCAGAACATCTTTTGCCGAAACATCACTCATTGCGCCCATCAAACCCAGGTCATTCAAAAATAATTTAAATGCACCAAAATCTTCATAAAATTTCAATGGTTTGCTTATTTTTTTTATACGGTTCACTTTGTGAATAAGGCCTGCATCAATAAGCCATTGTATTGCATCCTCAAATTCCTTTGCTCTTCCACCTTTTTTTATGAAACCATATATAAATTTCTTATTTTCTTTTGCCATTTGGGCCGGAACAGAATCCCATACCATATTAACCTTTACTAATAAATTAGCTGGAATATGTTTTGCGAAATCTCTTCTATAATCATCCAAAATCGACTTTTGAATTCTTCTTGTTTCAAACAAATCTCCATTTTGTACATATCTCAATACTACTCCTGGCATACCACCAACATAATAATATTGTTTGAGCAAATCGATGAACATATTTTTAAGAGGTGTTAACTCTTTCATATTTCCGTTGTGAAGAATATTCCACATTCCTTCCTTTTCATATGCAAGCATAAACTCACCAAAAGTCATAGGATACAATGTTAATTCATCAACTTTTCCAACCGGATAACCACTGCCTGAATGCATCTGAATACCCAATAAACTACCAGCTACTGCAATATGATATAAAGAAGCATCTTCGCAAAAATATTTAAGTGCTGTTAATCCCAAGGGCGCTTCCTGAATTTCATCTAAAATGATTAACGTTTCTTCCGGAAGAATATTTTCATTTGTAATCGCTGACAAAGTTCTGATAATTCTATTTGTATCAAAGTCAGAAAACAACTGACTAATCATTGGGTTATTGTCACAATTTACATACGCAACATTTTGGTATTCCTTATTTCCGAATTCTTTTAAGAGCCAGGTTTTCCCCACCTGTCTGGCACCATTAAGAATCAAAGGTTTACGATTTTTATTATTTTTCCATCTAACCAATTCTTTATATAAGTATCTTTTCATTCTGATTCACACTTTTTCCTACGAACTTTCTATCTGATTATACACTTTTTCCTATGATCTTTCCATCTGATTATACACTTTTTCCTATGAACTTTCAATTATTCTTTTTTCAAGTCCCCAAGTATAGCTCCTCCAAGCAACAGCACAGCACCAACAATCTGCACCGGTGTCATCACTTCATGCAGGAACATCCCGGAAAAGAATAATGCCGCCACCGGATCCACATAACTAAAAAGAGCCACAGACTGGGCAGATAAGTTCTGCAAGCCAGTGAAGTAGAAAAGATAAGCAAGTCCGGTATTCACAACCCCAATAATCAGAATATATGGCACATCCACCGCCTGGATATGCATATTCATACCCGTCGCCAGCACATAGATCAGTACCACTACGAATGCCACATCAAGTTCAATTGCTGCAGTCTGTAGGCCACTGGTCTCCACGATTCTTTTGTTAAATATGATCAGCAATGCATAGAACATGGCAGAAAGCAATGCGTTGATCAGTCCAGCCACGTTCATACCGCCAAATGCGATGCTGCCTGTAATACAGATCAGTCCAAATCCTACCATACACAAAGCCACCACTTTATTCCGATTCAGCTTTTCTTTAAATAAAATCGGTGAAAACAGCAGGATAATCATGGGGCCGATATAGTAAATCAAAGTCGACAGGCTGACATTTAACAGGTGGTAGGCCTCAAAAAGCACAATCCAGTTAAGCCCCAGAGCTGATCCGCCAAGAATCATCATCAGAAGCTCTTTCTTTACAGATTTTAAGGCAAATCCACCTCTCATCATGACAATCACTGTAAGAAATATACCACCAATCAAAGTTCTCAAAAGCACAATATGACTTGGCGCCAGAGAAATATGGGCCACCAGGAGGCCATTACTTCCAAAGATCAGCATGGCCAGAAGATACATTATAAAACTCATAGATTCATTCCTCTTTTATCTCATCAAAATCTTTTTCTCATCATACCATGTTTTTCTTTATTCATCTATTGATAATCTTCTTCTGCAATTTTATACTAGAAATAACTAGTATGATAAAAAAAGGAGATTTATAACATGAAATTTTTAATTGACGATGCCAATGTAACAGAAATCAGACGTTTAGTAGAATATTACCCAATCGATGGCGTTACCACAAACCCATCCATCTTGGCAAAAAGTGGAAGAAATCCTTATGAAGTATTAAAAGAAATCCGTTCCATCATCGGTGATGATTTAGAACTTCACGTACAGGCAGTATCAAGAAAAGCAGAAGATATGGTAAAGGAAGCAGATAAAATCTTAGCTGAAACAGGCGAGAATACATTTATCAAAATCCCTACAACCGTAGAAGGCTTAAAAGCCATGAAAATCCTTTCTGCAAAGGGTATCGGCGTTACTGCAACAGCTATCTACACTGCTCAGCAGGCATTCCTTGCAGGAAAAGCAGGTGCTGACTACGCAGCTCCATATGTAAACCGTATCGACAACCTTGGCGGCGACGGCGTTGCAACTGCACAGAGAATCCATGATATCTTCGAAATGAACAACTTAAAAACTCAGGTTCTCGCAGCAAGCTTTAAGAACACACAGCAGGTTCTTGAATTAGCAGAATACGGTGTTGGTTCCGCAACAGTTGCTCCAGATGTGATCGACGGCATCATGAAGAATCAGATCGTGACAGATGCAGTAGAAGCATTCATCTCCGATTTTGAAGGACTTTGCGGCGAAGGCAAAACCATGTTAGACTGCTAGGATATAACGATTCTGGCATAAGTTTTAAACATAGTTTAAACATCAAAAGGGCAGATTACCTGTGAATCTGCCCTTTTATTTTCTCTTTTATTATTCTTCAATCTCTGCATCTACCAGATGACAATAGACTACGCCATCCTCATCATAGGTTTCAAATCTTCCCACAACGGAGATTTCATCCTGTTCTTTTGGATAACCCTCTGGATATTTCGGTTCTCCTTTCAGAACAAATTCCAGCCCCTGGGAACAGCAGGCTGTTGCATCTGCAATAATGACTGCTGGATAATACATACTTTGATCCTGGTTGGAATATGCTACAAACTGCCCTGCCATTCGCACGTATTTACCAACATACTCATCCGGTGTTGACAACATATTGCTCACTTCAGAATATACCATAGTACTGCTCAATATCGTCAGATCCACATCGACAGTCGTTGCCACTGTCTTATTCTTTCCACCACTATTTGAGTCACTACCTTTTTCTGTATTACTACTTCCACCGCATCCCATCAGCATGCTACCGACCAGAGCTAACATAAGGATGCACAATAACATTTTCTTACTCATCATCTTACTCCTCCTTTTACTGTTCCAATCAACCAGAATATGAAAAATGCTCCGATATCCACTGCCACGATTGTGGATCCAACCGGTGTTCCTGCCACAATGGAAATTAGAATTCCGGAAAAGGCACAAAGAACGGATAACACAGCGGAACAAATTGTAACTGACATGAAATTCTTAAATAATCTCATAGCGGATAATGCCGGGAATATAACCAAAGCAGAAATCAACAGCGAACCTACCAAATTCATAGCCAGTACAATGATGACTGCAATTACCACCGCAATGAGCAGATTATAGGCCTTCGCATTGGTTCCCGTTGCCTGGGCAAAGCTCTCGTCAAATGTCACTGCAAATATCTTATTGTAGAAGAAAACAAAGATACCCACAACGAGCAGTGAAAGCACGACACATATCCACACTTCTGTCTGTGTTAATGTGAGAATTGAGGTGGAACCAAACAAAGTACTGCACACATCTCCGGAAAGATTGGATGATGTGGAAAATATATTCATCAGTAAGTACCCGATGGCCAGGGAACCTACTGAAATCATGGCTACTGCTGCATCTCCTTTGATTTTTGTGTTCTGACCGGTATGCAAAAGCAGTACCGCACAAAGAATCGTCACCGGAAATACAAAAATCATATCATTGGTCATATTCATGATGGCTGAAATTGCCATGGCACCAAATGCCACGTGAGAGAGCCCATCTCCGATAAAAGAAAATCTCTTTAATACCAGAGTAACGCCCAGAAGCGAAGAACACAATGCAATCAGCACACCAACAATCAATGCATAACGTACAAATGGATACTGAAGATATAATGCCAGTTTTTCAAATATCATCAGGCCTGTTCACCTCCTTCAACGGATGCAAAGTGTCTTCCAATCTCACTTTTCTTATACTCATTTGTTGTTCCATAAAATGTATTCTTACCAATGTGAAGGATATGGCTTGCATATCGCAGTGCCGCATCAATATCATGGGAAATCATAATGATAGTGATGCCATCCTTCTCATTCAAATCTTTGATCAGCTGATACATATCTGCTGTTACTTTAGGATCAAGTCCTGTCACCGGTTCATCCAGAAGAAGTACTTTCCCTGTAGCGCACAAAGCTCTTGCAAGAAGAACCCTCTGCTGCTGGCCACCGGAAAGTTCACGGTAACAACGTCTGGACAGGTCAGTTAATCCCATCTTTTTGATATTCTCATCTGCCAGCGCCTTATCTTTTTTACTGTAAAATGGTTTCAAACCATATCTTCCCTGACACCCGGAGAGAACAATTTCTCTCACGGATGCAGGAAAATCACGTTGTACCACAGTCTGCTGAGGCAGATATCCGATCTCATTTGGCTTTAACCCATCACCTGTTTCGATCGTACCGCCAATTGGCGCCTGCAGATGTAATAAAGTTTTCATTAATGTACTTTTTCCAGAGCCATTTTCACCAATAATACAAAAATAATCGCCTTTGTGAATGGAAAAATTAAGGTCGGATACGATGACATTGCCTTCGTATCCCAGCGATAAATCTTTACAGGTAATGAGTGCCATATGATATCCTCCTATTTTAAAGCGTCTGCTAATACTTTCAGGTTGTTTTCCATAATGGAAAGGTAAGTTACGCCAGATTCTACATCATCACCAGTTACAGACTGCATGGAATCAAGCACTGCAATCTTCTGATTCTTATCTGCTGTATTGGAAATGATGGTTTCGGCAATCTTCTGATCAGATCCTTCTAATGCAACAACGGTATGAAGTTTACATTCATCCACTTTATTTGCAAGGAAGGTAATGGTTTCAAAGCTTGCTTCTGTCTCAGCAGAACATCCAATGAATGCTGCATAGTAATTTAAGTTGTAATCGTTGACCATATAACGGAATGGGAAACGATCTCCGAATAATAATGTGTCATATGTACCTGCTTCAACTGCAGCCTTATATTCTCCGTCTAATTTTGCCAGTTTGTCGTTGTATGCGGATGCATTTGCCTGATAGGTATCTGCTTTATCAGCATCGATTTCACAAAGAGCATCAGAAATTGCGGACACAAGAAGCTGTGCATTCTTTAAGGAAAGCCATACATGCTCATCATATTCTGATCCTTCTTCTTCCTCAGCTTCTTCGCCTTCTTCCTCTTCTTCACCTTCCATACCTTCCACAAGCTCTTCTTCTTTTGCTTTGTCGCCAAGAGTATCTAAAAGGTTAATGACCTTCATATCTTTATTTGTTGCTTCCTCAAGGGCATCTTCCACCCATTCATCGGATTCGCCACCAACGTAGACGAATAAATCACAGTCTGCAATCTTCATGATGTCGTCAGCAGTTGGCTGAAAGCTGTGAAGATCCACACCGCTGTCTAAAAGCATGGTTAAGTCAGCATTTGCCACTTCATCACCAAGTACTTCTCGCACCCAGTCATATTCTGGGAAAATAGTGGTTACAATCTTAATTTTTTCATTTGTCTCTTCTTTTGCGCCTGTCTGATTACTGTTTTTTGCACAGGCTGTTAAACTACAGAGCATCAGCACTGCAGCTAAAAACATCGCAAGATATTTTTTCATAATAAAAACCTCCATAATATTTTGTTTTTGATTCTTTTCTTATCACCTAAAAAAGGGTACAAAAAGACAAGGAACACCCTGTCCCATCTGAAAATGGGTATAGTATCCCCTTGTATGAATGGAAGTTTTATTTAATCATTTAGTCGGACTTTTTGGGTAATCAAAGAATGATTTGAAATAGATGCGGGAAGCTTCTCTAAGCACAGGAACAGAACAGTAACAGGCGCAAAAATAGAAACCATGATTCGAATAGCCCCTGTTCCAATGTTTCTGATGGTTTCTTCTGCTTCGTGAAGACATGCGCAGACTGGACATTCTGGTTCCGTACAGGTATGATTCGCTTCTTTCACAAGAAAGAACATGGAAGAAAGAGCAACGATGATGATAGCCATACATGCAAGCTTTGCAGCTAATTTCTGTTTTCTGGTATACATAAGCCCTCCTCCTTACTAAGATAAAAAAATGATAATAATTTGCAAACCATTTGCAAATTATTATCATTTTACTTCTACTTTTTCAAAATGTCAACGCTTGAACGAAAAACATAGATACGAAAAAAGGCATCGCACTTTCGTGCAATGCCTTTTTTGCATAAATGGCTTTATATATGATTTATTCCTAAGGAATTATATGGAACCTAGTGGAAAATGAAGCTTAATACAATAACTTCAATAACACCAACTAACCATGCAAGTGTGGATGTGAAGGACCAGATTCTGATCTGATCTTTTGCTTCGCCTACACCTAATGTACGGTTAACAACCCAGAAATAAGAGTCGTTGAAGTAACCGAAGAATAAGGAACCAACACAACATGCGATAGCTGCTACTACTGGGTTAGCACCAGAAGCTAAGATGATAGGAGCAGAGATAGAAGCTGCTGTTGTCATAGCTACTGTACCAGAACCCTGGATAAATCTCATTGCTGTAGAGATGAATAATGGAAGAACTACTAAAGGAATACCTGTTGTAGCAAGACCATTTGCCATGAAAGCACCTAAACCGGAGTCAGCGATAACTTTACCTAAAGCACCGCCACCACCTGTAAGAAGAAGGATAATACCAGCAGATGCCATACCTTTTTCCATTTCTCTGATTGCCTGTTCTCTAGTCATATTTGTAGCTAATGTGTAGATACAAAGTACTAAACCGATTGCAAGAGCTACGATTGGCTGACCGATGAATCCACAGATCATACCAGCTGTTCCGCCAACACCAAGAGCGCTAGAGATAGTTGCTAAGAGGATTAAGAAGATAGGTACTAACAGTGGAGCGAAGGATACGCCAACACCTGGTAAATCTTCTTCATCTGCTGCAAGGTCTGCAGAGTAATCAGGTTCCTGATACTGCGCTTCTACGATATCACCATTTTCATCTGGAATACGATAGTATTTCTTTGCTAAATATTTAGAATAGATGATACATACGATTGCCATTGGTAATGCAAGGATTAATGCAAATAATAAGAATGTTCCTACATCAATACCGAAGATACCGCAAACACCTAAAGGACCTGGTGTAGGTGGTACTAAGGAGTGAGTGATTACAAGACCTGCTGCTAAAGCTACACCAAGACCGATTACGGATTTTTTAGTAGCTCTGGATAAGGATTTTGCGATTGGGGAAAGAATAACGAAACCAGAGTCACAGAATACTGGGATAGATACTAAGAATCCTGTGAATGCTAATGCTACTTCTTCACGGCCCTTACCGAAAATCTTTAAGAATGTGTGAGCCATCGTCTTCGCTGCACCAGATGCTTCGAAAATCTGACCCATCATTACACCAAAACCGATGATGATACCAACGGATGCCATTGTGTTACCAAAACCATTTTTGATCGATGTTACTAAGTTTAATACAACAGCACCGTCATCGAATGCTGTATCAATTACTGGGAACCCACCAACAATACCGATGATTAAAGAAGAAAGAATCATTGCAAGGAATGGATGAATCTTTGTCTTTAATACTAAAATTACTAAGATTACAATACCGACTGCTAAACCAACCAGCATTTGAGTGCCACTTAAATTTCCAACCATAATAAGTTTGTCTCCTCTCCAAGATTTTTTATAAGTGTGTTATAGCTAATAATTGTGTTGTAGTTAATAATTGTGTTGTAGCTTATAAATTAGTTGTTTTTAAAATTTGGTGCATATTTTGCGCCAAGAAGAATTGCCTCGATCATGCTGACCGGACTAACGATATTCTTACCTGCAATATCAAAAGCTGTACCATGGTCAACAGATGTACGTAAAATAGGCATACCACCTGTGATTGCAATTGTTCTTTCAAAGTCGAGCGTTTTTGTAGCGATATGACCCTGATCATGATATAAGGATAATACACTGTTAAAACGTCCCTGAAGTGCTAAATGGAATACAGAGTCTGCACCGATTGGGCCAACTACGTCATAACCCATTTTCTGTAATTCTTCCACTGCTGGGAATACTTCATCTACTTCTTCGTTACCAAATAATCCGTGTTCACCGCTATGTGGATTAAATCCAGCGATTGCCATAGTACCTTCTGTAACTCCAAGAGTTTTTAATACTTCTGTACAACGCTGAACGTAGTCGATGATACGTTCTTTTGTAACCATGTCACATGCCTGGCGTAAGGATACGTGACGTGTTAAGAAGAATACTCTCATGCCATGCACTTCAAACATTGTTAATGGATCTGGAGTATCTGTCTGAGCACCAAAGATTTCTGTGTGTCCGATAAATGGAATTTTAGCTGCTTTTAATGCTTCTTTATTGATCGGTGTTGTAGAAACAGCATCAGCTTTTCCTGTGTTGCATAATTCGATTGCTTTTGTAATGTAATCAAATGCTGCCTGGCCGCACATTGCACTTACTTTTCCGTATTCAAACTTGTCAAGATCGATATTTGCAAGGTCGATTAAGTTTAATACGCCTTTTTCATATCTTCCTTCCTCAGGTTCATTCACGATATTGATTTCGAGTCCTGTGTTTGTTACGGCAATTGCTTTCTCCATGATTCCTTTGTCACCTACTGCAATCACCCTTGCCACGTCGAATACCTCATCAGTAGCTACAGACATAGCTACGATTTCAGGACCAACGCCGGCTGGATCTCCAATAGGTACTGCAATTAAAGGTCTTTCCATATAATTCCTTCCTTTCTGCACTTTTGCTACATATATAATTTTTCTTTCAGGAAAGTAATGCACTGGTTGATGGCATTTTTATTTCCCTGAGAGCCGCCTTTAGTAATCATATGAATATCCGGGAATTCACCCTTTAAGGTTGTTCCATATGCTGCTAAAGGTAAAACTTCATCCATAAGACAGATTCCTGCAGATTCAAATGCCTTACATACTGCCACTGTGATATCGCCGCCACTTGTGTAAAGTCCTCTAAACAAATCACTTGCCTTAAAAATCTGGTATGTAATGTCAGCAAATGCTTCGTTGATCAATTTACTTAAGTCGTCTACGGTGCAACCCTTTTCTGCTGCTACTTTTGGCATATCAATTCGATTAACCGGATAGAGTCCATCACCTGTAATCGTACAAACATCATAGTCTTTCATATTATCAAGTACGCCTGTAACGATTCGGTTGATTTCTCCATTTCTGGTTTCTTCATCTTCGATCAACAGCTTTGTTTCGACCATAATCTTATATGTCTTCTGAGACAGCCAAAGTTCCTCCATCTGTGCTTTCGTATTAGAGTTTACACTCCCAACGACTGTTAAAATTTTAGGACGATCTTCAGTACGTTCCTGAGGAACAATAAGCTTACGTGCTACTGTTGCAGTAAATACACCTGGATCGACTGCTACAAATTTGATTCCTGACTTGATTACTGCGTCTGCAATAAGATCAAGATCCTCCTGTGTAACACAATCAAATACGATGGTTCTACTACCAGCTTCTACGTGTTCTAAAATTTTGCTTGCCAGAGCGTCGGAGCCTTCCATCATCTCATTCATAAGAATCTGGCTGACTTTGTATTTGCTCTGCTTTTCGAATATCGGTTTTACTTCTGACGTAGTTACCGGTGTTTTTGGATCCAGCGCAATGTTTGTTTTATGCAGTGGAATTCCATTAACGAGCATGTACCCTCCAAGAATGATTCTTCCGGATTCCGGGAAACAGGATGCGGCAATCGCAACATATTCTTCTCCTAATACATCTAAGAGCGCATCTGTTTCGCTTCCGAGATTTCCTCTAAGTGTACTGTCAATTCGCTTTGCATATACTCTTACGTCATCATTCTTCAATGAAACACCTACGTTATATACACGGTTATAAGCGGTTTCGGCGTCAATGCCACGACTGTCTGTTGGATACATCAGACAATCGCATTCGTCCATGATGGACATATCAACATGAGCCATATTAAGTACAGTATAGGTAGAGTAATTCATCTTCTTTAAGAGGACTCCAGTCGCATTTACTCCAGTAATGTCGTCCCCAATTACGACACATTGTGGCATTGTGACTCCTCCTTTTTGCTACCTTTGGGATGAATAAGTTTCTTATTTTGTTAACACTTCAACAGCTTCTTTTAATGTTGTGATTTCGCCTACATTACCAGGGAAGATGACATATGGTGTAAGAGGGAACTTGCTTTCGTCACCTGTCTGCCATACTGGAATACCAGGCTTGATCTGTCCTAATACATTTGCCTTCTGAACTGCTAATGCTTTTGTTCCAACATCACTGGAAGTGATACCACCTTTTGCGATTACGAATGCAGGTGTTACAGTTAATTTTCCAACTAAGGACTGTACTGCATCGGAAATCTTAACAGAAAGACGTAATTCGTCTTCTTTGTCGCCTGTATCAGCTGTGATTAATGCACGTGTTGTGTAGCAGCAAACTGTTTTTCCTGCTTTGATGCATTCTTCTTCTAATGCAAGGCATCTCTTTACTTCAGCTTCAAATGCTTCGTCGTCTTTTACTAATGTTGCATCTAATTCGATGAATTCGATGTCTGTAAGTTCTTTTAAGCATTCAACCTGTTTTGTTGTTTTATCTGTATGGGAACCAACAACTACGATACCGCCGTTTGTTGTTTCTTTTACTACCATCTGTTCTCTTGTAAGAAGTGGCTGGTCTGTTACGCCGCCCATGATTTTAACGATACCTGCAGCTGTACGGAATGCGAATACTTTGCCTTTTGCCATTGCACGGTATAATGCAACACAGAACACCTTGATATCTGCATATCCAACAGAGTTTACAACAATCTTGTTGAAGTCTTTTACTGCCATTAACTGAGCTTCGATTTTGTCATAGTCACAGTTATGGATATCTTCAAGGGAGATACATGTAACATCTTCTGCTTTGTATTCTCCACCTGTTTTTTCTTCTACGTATGCAGGCATGTTGTCTGCGCTGTAGCCAAATGTTTTGTCCTTTGCAAATTCTGTTTCATTCGCTGGAACTAATTCATCGCCGTATTTTACATAATGTACATTGTCGATTGTGAAACGTCCGCCTTCTGGGAAGAATGGGCACATGATTTCGCCATCGATAGTTGCACCTGTATTTGCTTCATAAGCATCCTTTAAGAGCTGTGTTTCCAGTGGAAAATGTCCACGAAGAGTAGAGTCAGATCTGGAGATGAAGATGTATTCTTTTCCGGTTTCTTTTGCTACTTCATCAACAACTGCAGCAATTTCTTTGTGTGCTTTTGTTGTCTGTTCTACTGTAAAACCACGGGAGTTTGTTAATACATAGAAGAGATTATTTTCTTCCTGGAAGCCCTTCATGATGCTGTCTTTTTCCCAGTTTGTGTATACGGAAATGTCATGAACAGTCTGTACACCAGTTGGGTCATCATCTAAAACTACGATCTTTTTGTTATTTGCAGCGATTTCTTTTGCAAGTAATGCATCAACTGCTGCAACGTCGATTGGTTTATAAGCATTTAATACTTCTGCATTTAATGTTTTTGCCATTGATATTCTCCTATTAATGTTTAGATGGCTCGAGCGGCCAACTTTCGTCGGCCTGTCTCATTGCCTTTTTCTTAGTCCACTTTTTTGATTTCTACATCAGCTAATTTTTCGAAGTACTGACAGATTCCGCCGTGGTCATCCCCCATGTGGCCATGAACCTTTAATGTCTGCATGATTTCGTATAACTGAGATGTGTATGGAATAGGAACATCAATAGAGTGAGCTGTATTTACTACGTTCTTAATATCTTTGTGATTGATACGGATAGGGCCACCTGGTACGAAGTTACGTTCAACGATCATAGGAATTTTAGCATCTAACACTGCGGAGCCAGCTAAACCACCACGGATTGCTTTGTAAACTTTTACTGGGTCAGCGCCTGCTTTTGTTGCTAATACAAATGCTTCAGAAACAACTGCGATTGTATTGTTAACGATGATCTGATTTGCAAGTTTTGTTACGGAACCAGAACCGGATGGTCCGATTAATAATGCAGTGCTGCCAAGGATGTCAAAGATTTCAGCGAATGCATCAAAGTCTGCCTGATCTCCACCAGCCATGATTGCAAGTGTTCCTGCAACTGCTCCTGGTTCTCCACCGGATACTGGAGCATCTACAAAACCAACACCTTTTGCTTTTAATCCTTCATAACATTCCTGGGATTCTACAGGTGTTACGGAAGACATATCAGCTACAACTGTTCCTTCTTTGATTGTGGAAGCCACACCATCTTCACCAAATAAGATGGATTTGGAGATTGCGCCACTTGGTACCATGATGATGATTCTTTCACATTCAGCACCGATCTGTGCGTATGTAGCTTCTGTTGCGCCAGCTGCTACTACATCTGCAACTGCTTCCTTGTTAAGATCTGCTACCATAAGATTTTTACCAGCAGCAACAAGATTCTTTGCCATAGGTCTACCCATGATTCCGAGTCCGATAAATCCAATTTTCATAATATTTCTCCTTTTCTTTAATGTGTGATACATCTATTAATTCGTTCTTTTGGTAGATGTATCGTTTATTAATTGTATGTTTGTAGTATACCGATATATCGGTGTATTAGTCAATAGGCTTGTGACGATTCTATGTTTTGACCAAAAACACACATTTTCTTTATATACTTTGCACAATTTATACATTTGTCACTTGTTTATTTTGTAACAATTAGTATTTTTATATGAAAACGTATGTCATATAAGCGTTATACATATGTATATCATATATTAGTTGTATTTCATAGCAATATATTCACATTTTCATTATTGATAAATACAATCGATGCATGTATAATTAAAATAGGCTTTGAATAACCGAAGAATTCTTAACAATCTTTTTATTGGTAATTTTGACGAAAAACATTGAGGGCTGTACAAATCATTTTTGATTCAAGGTAGCTTTGGTGAAAAAGAAAGGAAGGTACATATGTATAAAAAGGGTGAAAGAGAAGTAACAAGAGGTGAAAAAGCGGCAGGTGGAACTGGTCATATTTTACGTGAACCATTAATTTCTGCCGAAGAACGCGGTGCATACTGTGGAATGTTCAACCGTAATGTGTTAGAAGAAGGATGCTCTGTTGGCTGGCATCAGCATGTAGGCGATGGTGAAGCTTACTATATTTTAGAGGGCAAAGGCATCTACAACGACAACGGTACAAAGATGCCCATCGAAGCAGGAGACAGTGTATGGTGTAAGGATGGCGACTGGCATGAGCTCATCAACACAGAAAAAGAAGATCTTGTATTCATCGCTCTTATTCTAAAAAGTGAGTAATATAACGAAAAAGGCAGCTGCACAATCAAATGCAACTGCCTTTACTTTTTATGATTCTAACATTAAGAAGTTGATATCTTTTGCAATGTTAAGATGATGCTTTATAAGATTCTCTAATCCCATGATTTCCTGCATCTCTATAAGATTCAAGATTCTCTTATGCTCTTCATAAGCTTCTTCCATACGATGTTCTCTCTTATAAGAATTAATATTCAATCTACGAATCGGATACATAAAGGTACGATAAATCTCCAACATGTTATCATTACCTAAATATTGAATAATACTACGATGGAATTCATAATCCTTTTTTGCAAATTCTTTTGGCGAAACCTCTTCAGACTTCAGAATATCTTCCTGCGCCTGAACTTTCCCTTTTAGTTTCCCAAAATAACTCTGCCCTCTTTCTGTTTTTAAATTTTCCACGAGGCTCTTTAAGCAATAAATCTCTAATGCTTCACGAAACTGATACGTATTTACGATATCTTCTTTAGACATCTGATGAAGCATGAACCCTTTGCTTGGAATCACATCAATATATCGTTCCTGCTCTAATTTCATGACTGCATCACGAAATGGTGTGCGAGAAAGGCCTGCCTCTTTCGCCATCTTATTCAGGGAATATATTTTACCTGGTTCTAATCTACCTTCTTTAATCTCATTTAATAAATATTCATAGGATTGTACCTGTAATGATTGAACTTCTCTCATAATCTATGCCTTCTTTTTCGTTTTCTTACTAGTCTAACCTAAATACTATCATAGAATTGAGAAAATGACTACATCATATGCTTATTTCCCTTCAATATAGAATTTGACAATGTCATCCTGCTGCAGCTCATAACCATATCGGAATTTATGAAGTTCTAATATCTTTGCTGTCGTTGGCAGTCCCATTCCGGAAGATCCATTGTCTCTTTTTCTGGATGCATCTCCTTTGGTAAGAATGGACCAGATTTCTTTCGTGTCAGGAAATGCTTCCCTGTCACATGGATTACTTACTTCAAAGTGGAAGCCCTTTGCGTCGGTATAAAGGTTGATGGATACATTTGCCTCGTCGTCAGTGGAATACTTAGCTGCATTGCTCAGATAATTATCGATGGCGATGGAAAGTAGCTCCTTCTCTGCCTTTACGATCACGCCATCTTCTATGGACAGATCCACGTCCACATCCATGCTTTCAAAAATCGTCTCATACTTTGTCATCTCTTCTCGTAAAAGGTCTGACAGATTCACTTCTGCCACCTGGATATGGTCCATCTGGGACAGACGGTTGTACTGAAGGAAGGAAAGCACCAGCTGATTCATCCTTCGTGTTTCTCCATAAATAGAAGAGATATATTCCGGATTCTTCTCAGGATCCACGTTCTCCATGATGCACTCGCACTGATTCTGAATGATTGCCAGGGGAGTCTTCAATTCGTGGGCCGTTGCGCTGGTGAATGCGGTGCGGGCATCCTGCAGCTGCTGATTCTTTTTGTAAAGCAGATTGGTTGCAACCAATGCCAGAATGAGCAGCAATCCTACAAGGAACGTTTCTGAGTAAAGAGAGGTACGGAAATAAGTGGAATGCATTGTCTGATAACGAGGATTCATCCTGCTCTTATAGATGAGAGCATAATCCTTGCCACGATATTTTATGGTCCATATCGTTGTAAAGAAATCATCATCTACTGCCGTGGAATATTCTCCATAATCACGACCTTCTTTTGTTTCTTCCATAGCCAGAGCAATGGCATTCATAAAATCCTGAGATGTTTCCACAAACTTCTCATAATACTTTCCACTTGCTTCACAGCTTTCTGAAACATTAAAATTCAGATCTTCTTTATCTAGATCAAGGTAAATGGCAAGACCATTCTCTTTTCTATCATAAGTATGATCTGCTTTTCCCTGATCCAGTTTAAATTTAAGAACCGGAAGATCGTGGTTCTCATAGGTATCTCCCTGAATCCAGATAGTTACTGGAATGAGCTTTCCATCTTCCACACGATAATCTAATTTTTCTACGGTAATCACATTGGAAAGACCATATTTTTTCACCTTTTCCGAATCTCTGGTCACTTTTTTCAGTTCTTCGGATAAATTCGATTTGATATCGATATATGTGATATAAGAATCATCTTTCGTTGCACGGTACTGATCTGCTTCTTTTAAAAGGAAATAGGAATCCAGCCCTTCTTTCTGAAAATCATCCAGATATCCAATTACCTCCAGGCAGCTTCCATTCTTTGCAAGAATATTGCTTTTCTCATCACTGATAAACAGCTGATAATCATAGGGATGTTTGCTTACTCCATAGGTGGATGCATAACTTTGTACGATATCCTGCAGGGACAATTCTTCATCCAGATCATTCTCCATCAGCAATCTACTAATGTGCTCCTTGACAGACTGGCCTTCATACTCAAAGGTATGAATGGTTGCATTTCTGGATATCCCATAGATCACACCCAATGTTCCCAAGTAAAAGATAATAAAGAAATAGATGATATATAAGTTCATTCTCTTTTTTGACATATGAATCACTCCTCAAAATAATAACCAACATTGATTTTTGTCTTGATACAGGAAGATTTGTCACACAAAGCTTTACGCAGCCTCTTAACCTGGGTGTCCACCACACGATTGTCACCCTCAAAATCATATCCCCACACCTTGGTGAGAATCATATCACGGTGGATTGCCCGTCCCCTATTCTGCATGAGATAGAGAAGCAGCTGATAGGATTTGCCGTTGATCGACGTCTCTGTGTAGCCTTCTTCTGTCTGAATAAATACACTCTGCTTCTTTAAATCCACCCGTACTCCGTTCCCCTCAAGAAAATGTTTCTCTTGCACGCCACGGTATCGGCCAATCATTATCTGGCATTTCTGGTATAGCACCACCAACGGAAATGGTTTTACAATATAATCATCGGCACCTGCTGCATATCCCTTCAACAGATTTTCTTCTTCTCCCAAAGCCGATAAGAATAATACCGGCACATCTGACGTTTCCCGGATTGCCTGACATGCTTTGATTCCATCCATCACCGGCATCATCACATCCATGATGATCAGATCCAGATTCTCCTCATAGGCAATGTCAACCGCTTCCTCACCATTAGAAGCAAGTAACACGTCCATGCCTTTAAATTTAAGATAATCTTTTATGGTTTCTCTTATTTTCTTTTCATCATCCACAACTAAAACTTTATGCATATTTGTTCCTCCTGTAACCATATCATAGACCCACGATATGGCATTTTGGTGTCATATGGAATAATAGTTATTTCTATTTTAGCAAAAAAAGCTGACATATCTCAATGTCAGCTTTCACAGCATATTCTTTCTGGATTCTCTTCACCCTGATCGGATACTCCAGATAAAAGTCAAGCAGCGCAATGACATTTCTTACGGATGCAAGGGGAAAACACAATTTATCTCAAAAATAGATTTAAATATTTTGACAAACAACATTGCAGATTATATAATCGTAATATAGTATCTTATGAGTTAGTATATTATAATTATACAAGGGTGATCTTATGAATTTTTATTGCAGAGAAGAAGAATTAAGAAGAATGAATCATCGTTATCAAAGAGGTAATTGGGAATGTGTTGTTATTTATGGACGTAGACGTGTAGGAAAAACTGCATTAATCAATGAATTCTGTAAAGACAAAAAGACTATTTATTTTTCTGCCTTAAATGCCTCTTCACAAGAAAATCTTAGAGCTCTTTCCAAAGCAATTTATCAGTATAAGAATCCAGATTCAGATATTTACCCTGTATATCCAACTATTGAAAATGCTCTAGATGAAATATCAAGATATGGTAATCAGGAGAGACTCGTATTTGTTATCGACGAATACCCTTACTTGGCAAAATCTAATCCCTCTATTTCGTCTCGATTACAGCATTTGATTGATCACAATTGGCAAAACAGTAAGATTTATTTGATTCTTTGTGGTTCTTCTATGAGTTTTATGCAAAATCAAGTGTTAGGTTATGAAAGTCCTCTCTATGGAAGACGAACTGCTCAGTTTAAAATCACTCCTTTATCTTATAGAGAAACAGCAGTATTTTCCCCAAATCTTTCAAACGAACAGAATGCTTATATATACGGAATCACCGGAGGTATTCCTCACTATATTAATAAATTAGGTGTCAAAGATAACCTAGATGAAGCTCTTCTAGAAAACATTTTTGATTCTTCATCATATTTGTTTGAAGAACCAGAAAATCTTTTAAAGCAGGAATTACGTGAACCAGGAATCTATAATTCTATCATAACTGCTATTGCTGAAGGTTCCTCAAAACTCAATGAAATTGCTACCAAAGTCGGTATACCAACTGGCCCATGTAGCAAATACATCACTACCTTGATTGAATTAGGAATCTTAACAAAAGAAACACCAATCACAGAAAAACCAGGTAAAAAAACTCTTTATATGATTGAAGATAATTTTTTCCGATTCTGGTATCGTTTTATTCCACAGAATTATTCTTCGATAGTATCCGGACGATTTTCGTCAATATATGATAGAGTAATCAAGTCAAAAATGCATGATTATATGGGATTAATTTTTGAAAAAATGTGCAAAGAATATCTTTTAAAATATGCCACTGATCTTCCATTCGATCTTTCTGATGTAGGTCAATGGTGGGGAACCGATTCCATTAAAAGACAACAGATACAGATTGATCTTGTTGGAAATCCTGTTCCTGAACCAAACAAAAAGGTTCATGAATATCTGATTGGTTCATGCAAATTTAAAAATCAAAAAATAGGAATCGATGAATATGAACTACTGACTCAATATGCCCAAACTTTTGGTAAAGGAGACATCTATCATTATTATATTTTTTCTCTCAGTGGATTTACTGACGAATTAATAGAATTCTCTCAATCCACTTCTCTTCACTTACTTACATTAGAAGATATATATGATACTTACAATTCCAATTCGTATATGTAAAAATTAGGCACAGATGCTATTATCTGTGCCTCTATTTTTTATCTACATTTTTAATCTTATGCTGCGAAAGCAACTGCTTCTGGTAAGCGAACTAAGATGAAGAATGTCTTGTTATCTTTTCTGTCTTCCATATTTTCTTTGATCAATTCAAGTCCATTCATAAGTCCTGCTTCCATGGAACATACAACTGCTGTTTCTTTTGCGAATTTTCCTTCTGCAAGCATTCTTGCGCTTAAGGATGTGTCTTCCATGATGATTTCTGTCTTTTCTCCGATTAACTGTGTGCGGTTGTTCTTTGTCTGCATCAATGCCTGTGGATGAGATGCTACTGCAGTGATGTCTTCTACTGCAACTTCAGGTAATTTGAACAGGCACTGATGAATTGATAATGCAAAATCATCTACGATTTCGATGTCCATATCTGCAAATGCTTCTTTTGTTTCTGCTACCATTCCTGTGATGGAATTTCTTACTGCTACAACACCTAAATCGATTTTATTTTCAAGAAGTGCGTCTTTTACATGGTATGCATTTACCAGTGGCATAAGATCTTTTTCGATGTCTACGTTAAGTCCCTGTTTTTCTACAAATGCTTTGGAAGCTTTTTCAGAAAAGCTGTTGTGTACGCCCATAAATCCGATTGTTAATTCTCTGTTTGCTGCTGTGTTAAATAAATTTTTCATAATGTTGTTCTCCTTTATTTCTGAAAGTGTTTTGTTGTTTTTGTTGTTTTGTCGTTTTCTATGGTCTTATCATAGCAACCCTATCTTTCAGAAAAACCCAAAGATCATTAACTTAAACTTAAAGCAAAAAAAGGTCATATCTGACTTCTTGCCAGACATGACGCTTCATTCTATCTATTAATTTTATTATTTATTGCTTACATTCCACAGCTCTTCATCAGGCGAAATACCTGCTCCACCGTATCAGCCATGTTATTGGCTGCATTCTTCGAATCCAATGCTTCCTCCAACGTCACAACCTTTCGCAAAATCGGAAAATACGCATCAATTCCTTCTTCGTTGCATCGATGGGCATCCGCTGTCACGCAGCCGGAAAATGCCAGCACCATCTTGCCATACTTCTTGGCCAGCTTTGCCACTCCGATCGGTGCCTTGCCCATGGCTGTCTGCTGATCTAAGCATCCCTCGCCAGTGATTACGATGTCCGCATCCTTGATGTAATCCGCTAATTTTGTCTCCTCAAGTACAAGGCTGATTCCTGACTGCAGCACCCCATTGGTAAAGGTAAGAAATGCAAATCCCAGTCCACCTGCTGCTCCGGTTCCTTCCTTGAATCGGTCCGCCTTTGGAAAACTCTTCTTCGCCAGCCCGGCAAATGCCTCCATCCAGTGATCCATATCGGCAACCATTTCAGGTGTCGCGCCCTTTTGCGGTCCGTAGATGGCACTGCACCCTTTTACACCACACAGTGGATTGGTTACATCACAGGCAACCTTAAATTCACAGTCGGCAAGCTGGGCAGGAACATTTGCCTCTCTGATGCTGCGGATATCTCTAAGACCCGTCGCACCGAAGGCCACCTGCTGCCCATCTTCATCAAGAAACTCATATCCGAGAGCCTGAAGCATGCCGATGCCGCAATCGTTGGTCGCACTACCGCCAATCCCGACGATAAATGTCCGACAACCCTTATCCATGGCATCCTTAATCATCTCACCAACCCCATAGGTCGTGGTATAAAGCGGATTTCTCTCTTTACCCGTAACGAGGGTGATTCCAGCCGCCGCAGACATCTCAATAATTGCCATCCTTTGATCTGCAATGATGCCATAGGTCGCTTCCACCGGCTTTCCATTGGGACCCGTCACCGTGATGGTCTCAAGATGGCCACCCATCCCCAGAGAAAGAGCCTCCACGGTACCTTCTCCGCCATCAGCCAGCGGGCGAATGATGGTTTCGGCATCCGGATATACCCTGTGAATTCCTGTTTCAATTGCTTTTCCTGCTTCTAATGATGTTAAACTCCCCTTCAGGGAATCGATTGCGATTACGACTTTCATTTTTCACTCCTTTGTATGATCAAGCATAACTAAATCCTTATTTCTATCATAATACAAACAGCTATCATGAACAATTGTCACAAGTTGTATTTGTCCTTACATTCCGATATAATTTACATGAAGTACAAAAGGCAAACGTTTAGAAGAGGGTAAGATTATGGGACTATTTACAAGGAAAGATCCTGCAGATGAATATCAAAAAAATAAAAAGGCATACTTAGACAAGACTTCCATTTCAAAGAAAAAGAATAATGTCTATCTTCGCTTATACAAATCGGTTCAGAAGGAACAGAATGCCAGCTTACAGGTTCAGGTCATGGAGGGCAGATTGCAGGTTGGCGATCTATTAGAAATCGAATATGCAATTGGCAACAAATTAGGTGTTCGCGATGTGGTTGGTAAGGTGCAATCCATCTATCAGATCCATAACACAGGAGGATTCCGTAAGCACGAAGAACTGGTTTCTACCACTGATGCCTATGAAAATGACCTCGTATGGATTGACGTTCCGGATGTGGATGCGAAGCTTGTCCAGAAGAACAGCATGATCCGCAAATCAAAGGCGAAGAATGTGATTGCTGAGGATACCAGCAGCGAGTCCATCTCGGTATCCTATGATGAAGAAGTATCAAAGATGGTCAATTATTTCAAGAACGAACTGTACGAATATTTTGCAAAGAGAAAGACCATCGGTCATATCACCCAGGATCTGGGTTACTCTTTGATGGCTCAAAAGAAACGTCTTGATAAATTGGGCATGACGATGACTATTGAAAAGTCTTCCGATGTCGGTTCGGTAGCCATGAACATGGAAGTGCAACGCTATTCTTCTTCCCAGCATGATGTGGCAGAAGCCAATGAACCGATGAAGCTTAAGAGAACTTATCGTATATTAGATCAAATCATTTACCAGGATGATGACTGGAGAATCTGTCATTATCTCCTGGCTGGAGCAAAGTACAACAATGACGGTTTCATTTCCTGTCCGAACTGTGGCAATTATGCGCCACGTGAAGAGTTGCTGACAGGATGTCCATACTGCAACACCCAGTTTCAGATTCAGGATCTGTCCCTTCGCGTTGCCGGCTATTCCCAGAAGCAAATCGAGCAGTCCAGAACCGATAAGCTTCGCGGAAAGATTGATATCGGCTATGCCCTGTATCACGAGGGCAAGCAGAAGGAATACGATCAGGTGCTGAAGCATCGTATGAAGCAGATTGATCCGTTGTTTTCCCCGACAGCATTTTACAACAGCATGCGAAACAAGCTCTACTCCATTGTTTTTGCAGAAAATGCCTCCGCCCTGCAGAATCTAGCGGATGAGGATTTCCATACCGCACCGTTCTACGATCAGTTTAAAAATATCATCGACATCGATATTCAGAACATTGAGACGAAGAATTTCAAAAAGAGCAATCCGTATTTGCTGATCGATGTTGTTATGCATACGATGGTGCTCCGTTATGATGCTTCCGAAGGCACTGCTGCATGGACAAAAGAAAAGATTATCATGTCCTTTGTCAAACATATCAAGAATCAGACGAAGAATATCTTTGAACCTGGTAAGATCCAGTGCGAGTGCTGCGGAGGTTCTTACAGCTTATACGATGGCAAGGCCTGCACCTATTGTGGCAATGAAATCGATTACCCAATGTATGACTGGCTGCTCATCGATTTGGAAACTGCAACTGAATAATATATATATGAAAAAGAGCTTGATTCCGATTTGAACCACGCTCTTTTTTAGTATTATCTAATCTTCCAGCTTCGGCAATGACAGTGCATACTGCCTTCTCCAGATCCGGCGTCCAATCAATGCAATTGCCACTTCCTCTGCACTTGTTGCAATGAAAATGATTTCCGCAATCACCAACCCTTTGACAAAGATCGGTGTTTCTTCGTCTAAGACATAGCCCAACACAGAAAAATGCTTTATAATCAGAAGATTAATTGGAATACTGCAGAAAAACCAGAGCAGAAACAACCAGAGATTTTCTCTTTTATGAGTAAATGGTAATATTCCTACCAGCAGAAACATTGAAATAACCGTAACGGGCACAAGCCACATTCTACCTGTCCATGCACTTGCAACTGCAAGTACACATGGAATCCATATCATAATCTTTGTCATCATCTTCATCCTCCCTATCCGTAAACTACGATGCATACACCCATCAGAACATCCACAACAATAAACAGCGGAAGCATGATCTGCACAAGCAAAATCATGTAACTAGCCATAATAGTCGCCCTTCCATTAATCCCTCTGCGGCGAAGCATCCTCTTATGCTTTCTGTCTGCCAAAAGCAGCAATGCACGTAACACAAAATCACTATCATATACTAAAATTTCATCAATAATATCCATCCCACGAATCATGGATGTATTGGCCAAAGCAATAAAAATATTGAGAAAAGCTCCAATGAGCAGCATATCTGTATCAAACAGATTGAATTTCAGACACATCAGAAGAATTCCACCTAAAGCCAGATTGGCTTCGATGCCTGCTGCTGAAATCTGCGCTCGCTTAAATCGATCTTTTGTTGCATGATATTCAATCATCACATATGCGCCTGGCATGAAATGACTGGTCATCAACCCCATTTCAAACAACTGATTCTCTGTATGATATCCCACACAGGCTGCTGCATGACTGATTTCATGAATCATCAATCCCAAGAATAAAAGAAGATATCCTATGAGAAATCCAAAATCAGTTTCTATAACCTCCCACTTTCCTTCCTGCAGTACATAGATTCCGCAAATCAATAATGGAAGCCAGCTAACCATGAGCAGCTTGTTATATACATTTCCAAGAATTCTATGAACATTCGTGATATGGGGTCTGCACAATGGAATCAAATACGAACCAAAGCCAACTTTGGTGATTTTTCTTTTATCCTGAAGAAATTCACATTCCTCAAAATCTTTAAGATACCCATCCACCACTTCCTTGCTCACATCTTCAAAGATTGTATAGGGATCCGTCCTGCCATCTAAAGATCGTAAAAACGTATGATAGAATTCAGTTACCTCCCAATATTCTTCGGTGTATGCATTGATGATCGTATATGTATCTTCTTCTGATTTTTCGAAAATCAGATAATTGTTGTATCTTGGATATTCCATAGCTGCCCTCCCTTATATTCTTAAACTCATTGATAAGATTACACCAGCAGGAAAAGATCAAACCAGCAGAAAGACCCTCTATAAAATTTCTGATAACTTCTTCCAATTTTGGTATCACTTTCTCTTCAGTGATAGAAGTTATCTGGAACTCATAGGTCCGCAAGCCGCTTCAGAAGAAATTATGGACACTGAAAATATATCCAATTTTATGGGGCTGGCATTCGAACAAATCTGTTGCCAGTATATGGTGCGTATGGCTAAACTGCGACTGCTTCCATTCATGCCATATACCATTGGTAAATGGTGGGGGAACAATCCTAAAAAGAAACGCCAGGATGATGTAGATGTTCTGCTTCTTGATCGAAAAAAGGAATCTGGAATCTTCTGTGAATGTAAATTCAGAAATATACATTTTGACAAGTCTGAATTTGAAGACCTGATTGCTGCTTCCGAAATATTTACACAAGTGAAGAACAGATATTATTATATTTTTTCAAAAGGTGGTTACACTGAATGGGTAATCGATGAGGCAGAGCGTCTTGGCAATGTAAAATTATTAGGCATAGACGATTTATTTCTTCATTCATTACGTTAGAATTGATATTTCTAAAAAGCAGTCTGGAAGCAAAACCAGAGAGAATGTTATCTCATAGACACAAAAAGACACCTTATGGAATGTCTTCACACTCCACAAGGTGCCCATGCACTGGGGGTTATCGACCCCGGTGCTTTACTTTTACGTCAACAGATGGACGCGACGGACGAAGTCCTAGTCCCTTTAGGGAAATTTCAGGTGATAGTAATGTCTTGCGACAAACTCCTGAATTTCATAATCCTTAGGCTCCGCTCGGAAGGTAACCTTTGCAATTGACAACTTGCCGTTATCAATTCGCTCAAAAACCCCAACCCAGAACGGATCCTCAAAATATGCCGTCAGTTTCCCGACCACTTTGTTGTTTGTTCTTCGCATAAGACTTAGAAGAGCTGTCCTGGAAGTTTCAGTTTCTCCTTATAAGGAAATTCCTTGTCGAACTTCTCAGCTTCTGTTTCATCCACAAAATAACCTTCAGGTGTCGCATACTCTCCGGTAATTCCATCAAGGTAACCTGGAATGAGTTCCTTACAAAGGAAGAATGATGCATCTTCTCCCTCCGGCAATCCATGGTAACGAATGCCATATTCGCTGGCATATGTAAATCCACTCTTGCCATAGAAGTCAATGTTGCCTTCGAAGCATACTGCTCCGCATCCCATTGCTGCAGCTTTCTCCAGAGAATAATCCAGCAGAATCTTGCCGTATCCTTTTCTCTTAAGCTCCGGCGCAATGCAGATCGGACCCATGGTCATAATCGGAATTATTCTTCCATCGTCAGCTTTGATTACTGCCTTCATGAAGATATTCTGACCGATTAGCTTTCCATTTTCGAGCATCACAAAGTCAAGTTCTGGTATGAAATCCGGATTTTTTCTTAATTGGTTGAGTACATAATGCTCCAGACATCCCGGACGATATACGTTCCAGAATGATTCTCTTACAAGGTTTTCTACTTCACGATATTCTTCTTTTTTCTCTATACGAATTGTAATGTTATTTGTATTCATTATTTTTCCTCCTGAAAGTTGTTAACGTCAACTGCTTATACAAGCGGGAGGCTCGGTTTGATCGTATCCGTAACCTCCCGGTTAC
>JAZLGR010000027.1:0-34437 GCA_045616445.1 Candidatus Fimousia sp.
TGTTTTGTGTGTTAGACTTCATTATAGATACCTCTCTGTTCAATAAGATTTTTACCAACCGCCAAGTCAGTAGTCTTATTGTACTCTGAGGTATTTTTAATTTTCAACGTCTACGATTTATACTATACAGGAAGCTCCTTATGTATATCTATTAGTATACCACCTAAAATAATATTTCAACAATAGAATAATAATCATGAAATTATTTATTCTATAGTCATGTCATGGTATAATAAAAAATGATAGGTTTTAATACAACAATTACATGAGAGAAAACATATGATTAACGTAAACAAACTTTGTCCGCAATGTATAAGCCTAATTGAGGATAAGAATCAGCCATGTCCTCACTGTGGTTTTGAACGTTCAGCTTATACTCATGACGGATCTGCACTTCCACCGCAGACCATTTTAGGCGGACGCTATTTATTAGGAAACAAAATAGGATTTGGCGGTTTCGGAATCATCTATATTGCTATGGATCTGATCGAAGAACGTCCAGTGGCGATTAAGGAATTTTTCCCATTTTCACTGGCACAGCGTGTCGATACAGATATCGTTCCTTCTTCTTTTGAGAATCGAATGGTCTTTCGTGCAGCGCTCTTAAGCTTCCACAAAGAAGCAGATCTTCTGAAGCGTTTTGCTGATATCGATCATATCGTTCGATTCCACAACTTCTTTGAGGAGAATGAAACAGCTTATCTTGTAACAGATTACATTCCTGGCATTAACCTGAAGGATCACATGAAGAACAATCAGGTGACCTATTCCGAAGAGGAAGCCATCGAACTTATGACACCGATTTTAGAAGCCCTCGATGAGATGCATGTCAACCATGTCATTCATCGTGACATTAGTCCGGAAAACCTGATTCTTACACCGGACGGACAGCTCACATTAATCGATTTTGGTGCCGCCAGAGAATTCACTGCAAGTTTAGATGACAACTTAACTGTTATCTTGAAGCGTGGGTATGCACCAGAGGAACAGTATCACTATGGCAGCCATCAGGGTGCCTGGACCGATGTCTATGCCTGCTGTGCAGTGCTTTACCAGATGGTAAGCGGCATTCTTCCGCAGGAAGCCGCCAAACGATTCGAAAAAGACAGCTTGAGGCCCCTCGATGAGATCGAAGGCGTGGATGTGACAGAAACATTTGCCAGAACAATCGAAACTGGTATGCTTCTCGACACCTCCAGAAGATTCCCATCTGTTCGAATCCTCTTAAAAGAGCTTCATAAGAAAGCTCCTGTGGCAGAGCCAGAGCCTGTGATCGAACCGGAACCGGTCGTGGAACCAGGACCTGTCGTAGAACCTGTACCTGTCGTAGAGCCTGTACCGGTTGTGGAACCTGAACCAGTCGTGGAACCGGAACCAGTAGTCGAACCACCGAAAGAGGTATTCATCACAAAAGTTGTGCATTATCCAGAACCAGATTTCAGGTCAGCGCCTGAATCTTCGATCAAACAAACAACCGCCAATAAGCAGCCATCCAAAAAGAACATGATCATCGCGATTGCAGTCGTTCTTGCACTGGTTATTGGACTTTCTTTATACAGTAATCGCGCCATTGCTGTACCGAATGTTGTTGGTATGACAGAAGATGAAGCCAAAAGAACGATTCATGACGCAGGATTTACCACCACATTCGTTAGTTACGAATATAACAGCGATTATGATAAAGGTATTGTCTGTGAGATGGACAACTCCATGGATTACGCAAAAAAGGGAGAGAAAATCTGTTATATTGTTAGTATCGGCCCTGAAACCACACCAATTGACATAACTGATTTGATTTATCATAACTATGATGATGCAGTATCATATCTGAACGATTGTGGATTTACGAATGTAGCTGTTGAGAAGGTTTTTGATAAATATGCCGATAAAGATACGGTTTTATCTTATACTGTTACGGATACAATACTTGGTGAGACCGAAACTCATGAAGATTGGTCCGGAGACTTCACTGAAGATGCTGAATTTACTCTTCGTGTCTGTGATTATGGTACCGTTCCGAATCTGAAAGGTCTGAAGAAATCTGAAGCCAAAGAACTTGCAGAAAGTAATAATGTAGAAATCGAAGAAATCGATTCAAGCTACAACTACGTATCTTCCAAATATAGCAAGGGACAGATTGCCTACCAGTCCATTGAGCCTGGTACAAGAATCAATCCGAAAAAGAAGGTTCGCTACATCGTCACTAAGAAGAAGATTGCTTCCAGCAGCACATATATAACGACCAGCACATCGAAGATCAATATGAAAGCTGGCTCCGGTAAGAAGAAAAGTGGCCGTGTTTACTACCACTCTTTGAAATCGAATAATCGATATAATGTTAATGGCCACATGTTTCGTGTGTCTGAAGGCGGCGATTATCCAACCTGGAGATGGAGTTCGGATCATTGGACCAACCATTCATTGCCATTCGAAATCGAAGCCCCCGATCAGCCAGGAACCTATATCCTCCAGATTTATGGATTTAATACCAGAAACCAGGATAATCCAATCACTGTAAAACATATCAAAGTCAAAGTTAAATAGGATGAAATAAGAGGCTCATGCGAAACTGCATGGGCCTCTACTTTTAATATACAGGAAACTTCGTTTTCTGTATATTAAAAAACCCTCCGGGTGATGCGCACCTCGCGGAGTGGTAGTTAATGCTTCGCATTCCGCTCGGGCGCGAAGTGTGCGAAGCACACTTTTTATGCTATATTCTAAACATTCTATGCCAGTGTAAATGTCTGTGCGTCCTTTCCACTACCGATGGTAATCACTGAACCATGTTTCACATCTGAGAAGATACCTGGTTTAAAATCAGGAATGCCGTTGATCATGGTCTGTCCGTCTGTCAGGTTTCGAACCTTCCAGCTTCCATTTGCTGCGTCATAATACATGGTGCAGTGAAGGGGACTTGCGATGGACTTTGGAAGCACGATATTGCATGTATTTGGATCACTTCCGATGATCAATTCTTCTCCAGCTGCCGGATCAAACTTTGCGCCTGCGAAGATACCGCTGGTACATAAGAGTGTTGGTTTTGCCGGAGCCTTAGGTGTTCTAGGAACTACTGGAGTTACTGGAGCTTTTGGCGCTGTAGGTGCCACTGGAATAAATGGTGCTGGCTCTGTAACCACTGGTTCAGGCTTAATTGGAGCAGCCTTTGGAGCTGTTGTTTTAGGCATGATTGCTGTTCTGCTTGGTTTTTTCTCTTTTGGCTGTTTCACTGGTTTTGCAACCTGTTTCTGCTTCTTCTCTTCATTTACCATCTTGATACCTCGGAAGATACCAGGAATCCAACCCATCCCGATGTTCCATGCTACTAAGATCAATCCGAAGATCCAAGCCTTCATTGTATATTTTGTATCTTTAAAGAATCGATCAAGAATTCTTGCAAAGAAGAATCCGGAAACTGCAGCTTTGGTATTTCTTGCTGTCTTTCTCATGATCTTCTTCCAGTCTGCGAATGCAAAACCGAACGCGTAAATTGGAGCCATTACCAGGCAGAGCAGCCCGTACAGGAATCCATATCCATTTCCTTGTGTAAGGCTTGCGCATGTACTAATGAGGAATAACACACCTCCAACTGCCAATCCGCCATATATACTAACCTGTGCTCTTTTCTTTGCTGTCATATCAATCTCTCCTTTTATCTAAATCTGCTGTTTTGTTATTTGTTGATTTTATTATAGGTCAAGGTCATTTTTCCATGTGTAAAATGCCATTTCTAACAAAAAACATGTTATATTCCACGTAAAATGTCACTTTACACATTAAAAAATGCAGATTCTTACATGCTCACTGCCAAATCTTACAATGACTTCTGTCATTTTATGTTATAATATGCTTATAATAACATCAGGAGGCAACTTATGATTCGTGTCGCAATAGTAGACGGTAACAAACAACATTATAAGGTTTTGGCGAATGCCCTCGGCAAGATGCTCTTCGAAGTCGATGACTACGAAATTGAGTACTACCGCTGTGGTGAGGATCTGCTTCTGCAGAACGCACTCTCCTCGATCCAGCTCATCTTTTTAGAAATACACCTGCCAGGCATGAACGGTCTCGAAACAGCCCGCCAGATTCGCTTAGCGGACAAAAAAGTGGACCTCATATTCTGCACCGAAGCCGCAGAATATATCGGTGAAGGCTATCGCTATCATGCTTTTGATTTCCTGATCAAGCCATTCTCCATGGGCCGTCTCCAGGATGTCATGGGACGTTATATCGAAGAACGTCACTATCGCCCAATGGATTTCCTGAATATTACCATTCAGCGCAATACGATCCAGCTTCCAATTCACCAGATCATCTATCTTGAGAGCGCCCTGCGCAAGATCATCGTTCATATGCCAAAGGATGATATCGAATTCTATGGTAAACTGAATACGATTGAAGAATTGCTTCCACCGGCTTCCTTTATCCGCTGCCATCAGAGTTATCTGGTCAACAGGCAGTATGTCCAGCAGATCAACAGCCAGAAGCTTGTGCTGATCGGTGGCGAGGAGCTTCCTGTCAGCCGCTCTTATCTGAAAAAGATGCAGCAGGCACTGACGCAGTAATATGTAAAGGTTAAAAAAGAGTTTCACCCAAAAGATGAAACTCTTTCTTTTATTATTCTAATTCATCCCAGCTGAAGTTTTCTCCGCAGCAAGGAATCAACATCATAGAGGTTGCACCGATTTCTAACACATCATAGGCATTCATCTTCATATTAGAAAGAATCACTTCTCCATTGAGGTAGCTTAACCCTCTGGAATCGCCTGCAGTCACGATAAACTGTCTGCTTCTTGGTTCATAAACCACTGCCGCATGCTTGTTGCGGGAGATGCTATAGTCAGCACTTAATACAATATCCATATTAGCAGCACGTCCAATGAAGTTACGTCCGCTCTTTAGCTTGAAGCTTTCTCCACGATATTCCCCTTTGATACAGACAAGCCATCCAACAACCGGTTCCACACCGATGACTTTGGAGAAATAGCCAACTGTAACATTATCATCTTCTTCAATTTCACGTTTGGCAGGCTTCATCTGTAATGGATTGGAGTTGTTTCGTGGTTCAACAACTAATTCTTCTTTGGTATCAGCCTGTGCCTCTATCTCTTTTTCGGCTGCGGTTTCTTCACAGTATGGACAAACCTTGCCGTGTTTTTCTTCATCATAAAAATGTCCTTTTGCACAACGGATTAAATTCATATCGATTCTCCTTTCCGGGATGTGTCATACTTTAACTTGATTTTATCATATAAAATGTCATCCGATCGGTGTGTAAGATGTAAGAAGTGACAGACTACATGTCATTTTTGACATATATGTATTATTCGTCAAATCTAAGCTTCACTGACACGCTACGAATTGCAACCTTTTTCCCCTTCTTGTTTGCATCGATATACTTTGTATTATGAAGATCGTAAACGGTGGTAGACTCACCTGCTGGAAGGTCGATTACTTCGAATGTGTAGATAGAACGATCCTTCATGATGATCTTAATCTTTGCGGAAATCAGATCATAATTGATAGGATTCTCTACCGTCAATGCAGCAATATCTTCTCCTTCTTTATCTCCATTGTCAGGATTGGCCCCTGTGAATTTCTCCATGGATGTAAGCACAATCTTGCCATTCTTCCCTTCTGCTTCATATGGAAGCTTAATGTCCTTGGAAAGCATCATGGACATAGTGAGAATTATCAAACCCACCAGGGAAAATACGATTACAAGACGGCTTCTTGATTCAACACTCATTCTTGTTCCTCCTAAAAATATCATATAGTTTTTCTCTTCAAATATAATACTAACATAGTCACAAAATAATCACAAATGTATCGCAAATAATACACAAAACCCATTGACTTTCTATTATTATAGACATATAATAAACGAGTGTATTAATTTAAGTGATTATTGAATATACTAATTTTTCGTTGGTATTGTTTATAGAGGAGGATATGTTATGAAAAAGGAATATGTAAAACCAATGATGGAATGCGAAGCATTCGTTGCGAATGAATATGTGGCTGCTTGTTATGATATTATATGTTTGGGATTTGATAAGAATGATCTTATTCTTTCAACAGGTCATAGTGATGCAAATTTTGCACCAAGCAGAAATAATCCAGCATCTACACATCCCCATCATACTGATCCAATCGCTACAGAAGTTAAAGAAAGTGATTTAAGTAAGTATACAACAACTACTACTTCTATTAGATATTCTTATACAGCATCTGGATCTATTTTGGGCTTTCCATATACTTATACAGCTTCCGATGTTCAAGCTGTACCGACTTTAAGTAATCATTACAATTATGATGTAATCCCGACTAAAAGCAAAAAACATCCTAACGCTTCTGTATAAATACAATTATTATTATAAACATTCACGCCACCCATTCTGGGTGGCGTTTTAATTTCCCACCAACACATTCCCTAACACACAAAAACCAGCTCTCCCGAGCTGGTTTTCTATTCCTCATCATATTCAATTCACACTTCTACTATTCTCGTTTTAGGACTCTTAAAAATCTGTCTCCAACCCAGTCTTTTCTAAAATCAACGGAATCAATTCATCCGGTTTATCAAGCTGTCTGTGAAGGGTGAAGGTTTCATCCTTTGTCACAAACTCATATGGGTAGATACGGGAGATCAGGTTTGGATTTCTTCTTACTTCAATAAAGTCAGTCCAGAGATACATCCCGGACTTCTTTCCATCAAAATAGGATAATCCTTTACGTTCTACTGTATAATGAATCGCAGCCATCTTATCGGCGCGCTTTTTTCCATAAATAATTAACAGAATGGCAATCGCTGCGAATAGTCCGCCAAAGAATGGTTTGATGATGCCATACTGAGGGTGATCCTTAAAAAGGATATTAAATACAAAATAAAATACGAATGTAAGGATTTCGTTCATGACGATGTCCTTGTACATCTTACTACGATATCTGTCTGATAAATAAAAACAATTGGTATTCTCACTCATGTTCATAGTACCTTTCATATTCTTATATTCTAAAGAATGTTTTAAAAATACATAGGTCTGATTTGGCGTAAGCCAAACCAGACCCATGCTTCACTTATGATTATATCATATTTTAAATACTAATTACTTAAGATATTTAGTATAGGAATCAAATAAATCCTGTCCACAAGATTTGATGATTGCTGGCCATTCTTTTGCTTTTGCAGCGTTCTGCATTTCTTTGAATAAACCAGAGTTGTATGGAAGTACTTTAGATCCGCCACCTTCGATTGCTTTGATACGAGCGTCTGCACGAGTATCAGCCTGTACACGAGCGTACTGTTTTGCAATCATAACAGCTTTGTCGATAACAGCTTTTTCGCTATCATTTAAGTTGTCATATGCGTTCTTGCCTGTGATTAATGCAAGAGTATGAGGTAAGTGGTTTGTTGTTACTACGTAATCCTGTACTTCGTAAAGTTTGTTACCTACGATAACTTCGTATGGATTTTCCTGTCCATCGATTGTGTTGTTCTGAAGAGAAGTGTAAACTTCGGAGAATGCCATTGGTGTTGGGTTAGCACCTGTAGCAGACCAGAATGCGATGTGGTTGGAGTTTTCCATTGTACGGATCTTCTGACCCTTCATATCTGCCATTGTTTCTACTTTTGTATTAGTAGATAATTCACGGAAGTTCTGGTCAGCGAAACCTAATAATTTGTATCCAGCTTTGTCATAAAGTTTAGATACGTCATTCATGAATTCAGGGTCATCTAATGCAGCACGTACTTCTGTGATATCACTGTATACACAAGCTGCATCAAATACTGCAAGTTCAGGGATGAAGTTTACTTCTGGTGCAGTTGTCTGTACTACGAAGTCTACACCATCAGAGTTCTTAACCGCTTCACAAAGAGCATTGTCAGAACCTAATGTACCATTTGCCTGAACTGTAACATTCATCTTACCATCGGAGAAGTAACTTACTAATTCAGCAAATTTTGCTGCATATAACTGAGTTACTGTATCTTCGGAAGAGTCTGTTCCTAAGAACCAGTTGTAAGAACCAAGTTCATCAACATTGATTTCTGGTTTTTCAATATTAGCTGTTTCGTATGCACTAAAGTCTACAGCTTCACTCATGTAGCGAGTATAAGCATCGAATAAGTCCTGACCACAAGCTTTGATGATTGCTGGCCATTCTTTTTCTTCTGCAGCTTTCTGCATTTCGTTGAATAAGTTTGCGTTAAATGGAACAACTGTGGATCCACCATCCTGGATAGCAGCGATACGAGCAGATGCACGATCATCAGCCTGTTCACGAGCATAGTTTTTAGCTAATGCTACAGCAGCGTCTAAAATCTTCTGTTCGTCTTCATTTAATCCATTGTACATCTTGCTTCCTGTGATTAAAGCTAATGTATGTGGTAAGTGGTTTGTTGTTACAACGTATTTCTGCACTTCGTAAAGTTTGTTACCTACGATAACTTCGTAAGGGTTTTCCTGTCCATCAATAGTGTTGTTCTGAAGAGATGTGTAAACTTCAGAGAATGCCATTGGTGTTGGGTTAGCGCCTGTTGCAGACCAGAAATTGATGTGGTTTGCATTTTCCATTGTACGGATCTTCTGACCCTTCATGTCTTTCATTTCTTTTACTTCTGTGTTAGTAGAAAGTTCACGGAAGTTCTGGTCAGCGAAGCCTAATAATTTATATCCTGCTTTGTCATATAAGCTGGATACTTCGCTCATGAATGTTTCATCATCAAGTGCCATACGTACCTGGCTGATGTCACTGTATACACAAGCTGCATCAAATACAGCAAGTTCAGGAATGAAGTTTACTTCAGGTGCAGTTGTCTGAACTACGAACTGAACACCATCAGCTGTCTTAACAGCTTCACAGAGAGCATTGTCAGAACCTAATGTACCATTTGCCTGAACGGAAATCTTCATCTTACCATCAGAGTAGAAGTTTACTAATTCAGCAAATTTTTCTGCGTATAACTGTGTAACTGTATCTTCAGAAGAGTCTGTTCCTAAGAACCAGTCATATTCTGCTACATTGTCAAGGTTTACACCTTCTAATTTTTCAAGATTTTCTGTGTCGTATTTGCTAAAGTCTGCTGTTGCAGAGGATGCAGCACCACTATCACTACCGCTTGCGCCACCAAGTAATGCAAGGGAGATGTTAGGAATAGAGATGATCATTACTAAGGATACTACGAATAAGCAAATATAAGGCATTACATTCTTCGCTACCTTCATAACTGGTAAGTCACCTACTCGTGAAGCTACGAACAGGTTGATACCGATTGGAGGTGTAACGAAACCGATTGCTAAGTTAACGATCATCATGATACCGAAGTGGATTTCATTCACTTCGATGCCAGGTGCGCTAACGATAGGCCAAAGAATCGGTGTTAAAAGTAAGATTGCAGGACCACCGTCCATTACCATACCAACCATGAATAAGAAGATATTAACGATCAGTAAGATAGCAAATTTGCTGTGGAATGTGCTTGTCATGAAAGTACTTACCATAGCAGGAATCTGAAGCATAGCCATAACTTTCGCGAATGCTGCAGCGGAACCTAATACGAAAAGTAAGGAACCATATGTCTGAACAGTTTCACGAAGGATAGCTGGAATATCTTTAGGCTTTAATGTTCTGTAGATGAAAAGACCTACGATTAAAGCGTAAAATACGGAGATTGTAGCTGCTTCTGTTGGAGAAGCGATACCACCGTAGATAGAACCAAGAATGATTACTGGAGATAAGAGTGCCCAGAAGGATGTGAAGAATACTTTCACGAAACCTTTCTGACGAAGAGCACCTACTTCAGCATTGATCTTTTCTTTATCTTCGCCGTGACGGAGACAATAGAAAATAGCGTAAAGCATTAAACATCCTGCGATAAGGAAACCTGGGATGATACCAGCTGTAAACATCTTACCTACAGATGCTTCGGAGTTAGCCATACAGTAAAGTACCATAGGGATGGAAGGTGGAATGATTACACCTAAGGAACCAGCTACACATACGGTAGATACTGTAAATTCTCTTTTATAACCAAGGTTTAAAAGAATAGGGATTGTCATGGAACCAACGGCTGCTACTGTAGCAGGAGCAGAACCGGAGATAGCTCCGTAGAATAAACAGGTAACGATAACTGCACATGGCATACCACCAGGGATTTTACCAAGGAAGTATTCGAAGAATTCGAATAATTTCTTAGATACACCACCACGGGCCATAACGATACCGGATAAAATAAACATAGGGATAGCTAACAGAGAGAAACTGTTAACACCTTCTACACAGTTACGAATGAAGCTGACTGCTGTGATATTGCTTACGAAAAGGCTTGGTGCCAGGGAAGCAATTGTAATGGATCCTGATACAGGGATAGAGACAAACAGACAGACTACAAAGATACCAAATAATAAAATTGGTGACATACTATATTCTCCTTTCTCTTATTCTGCATCAGATACTTCTTCTTCGCCTTTCTTGAAGATGTTAAAATCAAGAATAAGCATCTGAAGGGATCTAATCATAGATAAACCAAAACCTACACATGGGGCAAGATAGATTACCCACATAGGAACACGCAGCGCTGTAGAGAGCTGACCGTTCGCAATTGTCTGTCCAAGATAAGAGATTGCCTTAGGTGTAAGGAAACCGTAAATTAAGAGACAAACAACATCCACTGCCATGATGAAAATATATCTCATCTTGAACGGGAATTTTTCGATCAGTAATGTAATCTGAATGCTTAAACGCTTTCTGATACAGTAACTGATAGAGAGAAAAGCGGACCAGATAAAGATGAATCTGGTTAACTCTTCAGACCAGGACAGAGAAGCTTTGAAGGCGTATCGAGCAGCTACCTGAATGATCATGATACAAGCCATGATTCCACAGAAAACCATCATAATGATTTCTTCGAAGTTCTCGTCAAACCATTTTACTAGTTTCATATTTCTCCTCCTTTAAAAATAAAGACTAATATAACACACTTTGTAAATATTTTAACAGACACTATGCGCTTAATCTAATTAAATAATCGCATGGAAATCGATTGATAGATAACTAAAATGCATTATTTGTTATGGGTTAATAGCATATTTGTTATAGGTTTTTGGATTACTTTTATTGCATATCATTTCAATGACTCTCTACAAAGACAAAACCGGCTGCCGCATCCGCGACAGCCGGTAACCACATCCATATTAAGAATAAATAATCATTACTTTCACAATCTTATTCCCTTTGGTAACTACAAAGAAACCAAATTCCCACTCTGAACCTGGAGTAAGGGAGGATTTCAGATCAGCCTTCATAGACTTATAGCTTCTCTTCTTTCCCTTTTTAGAAAACTTGTCAAAGAAATCAAGCTCGCACCATCTGCACTTTTTCGATACTTTCAGAGACAGTGTTTTAGATTTCATTTTTTTCCACTTATACTGATCGAATCTTTTCTTTCCATCATATTTTGCTTTACGAATCTCACCGCTTTTGATCGATAACTTACCCTTCTTTAACGAAAGCTTCGTTAAAGCTACAATCTGATATACCTGTGTGGTTGCTGCAGATGTTTGCACAGGTGTAATCAAACTTGTAAGCATGATTGCACATAACATAATTGCGCATACTTTTGTCATCCATTTCATAATTAGATTACCTTTCCTTTCTCATTTATAACTTTCCAATCATCTCTTCCAGACAAGCCACTGCTTCTTCAGAGATGTCACAGCCAAGCTCCAGTACTGGAACTTCCATAATCAGCTGCTCGATCATAGTAAAAACCTTCTCCTGAGAAGCCTGATTCCACTGATTTACTTTAATCTGTGGGTAGATCAGTCTGAATGCTTCCATTGGTTTTAATCTTCTGCAGGTATTCTCCTTTGCCTGATAAAGCATGACTAATGTCTTGATTTGATATGTCTCATTATAACAGATTTCAGAGCTTCCGCACACCTGAAAACCGCTGGCATACCAGATGCCATCTATGCAATGTAAGACGGAATCATCTCCATTGATCTGTCTGCTGCCACGGTACTTCTCCCAAAGTTCAGCCTGTGTAGACTTGCCAGTGCCAGATGGTGCAGAGAATAAAATCGCTTCTCCATTATGACACAGATAGGCACTATGAAGAATCATACAATCATGATCTAGCAGATGTTTCTCCATAGATAAAATGGAAGAAAACACTGTATCATATTGGAACATATGCTGATGTTCTGGCAGGATATAAACCTTCGTTATAGTATCTGAGATTTGTTCTGACACAGCATATGGCTTATTGTCGCCATGAAAGATTAAAAATCTGCATTCTCTATTGTCTTTTGTGAAGATTGTCATGGTTTCGCGCTGCATGACTGCGCCATCACTCCATCGATCTGCTACGACATTCAGACAGTCCACAATCTCACACTCTTCAATACAAGTCACTTCGTATGTCTGATCCACTTCGCAGGCTTCCACCTCAAATTCATTCATATTCGGTGGCACTGGAATTCCTTCCGGCAAATCGATTGCCATGGTAAACTCTGCTACTTTATAATATCTCATCTTATCACTATACTCCTATTTTTCAAACTCCTGTGCCGCCACCTTCGCAAGCTTAAGTTTCTCCCTCGTCAGCCTGCACAGATACTCCGGTGCCTGATCCATATCATGATTTTCATGATAGACCCCTGCTCCACAAACCTGGCAGAATTCACGCATCTTGCATTTGCTGCATTTACTTGGAAGATGTAGCGTGTCAATCATCTTACCGACTTGATTCCATGCTTCACCAAAGCTTTCCTGGAGCAGGCTTACACGATACTCAGTCAGGAACACGCAAGGAGACATCTGTCCTCTCCAGTCCACCCAGAATGAGCTTCTCGCAGCTCTGCAAGGCAATGGTTCCACGCCCTTCTCATCTTTTTGCAACTCTGTTTCTTCTATACTAATTGTATCATAGGCTGCTGCAAGTCTATTAACATATTGGGCGTAGGCTTCCTCACCGTGTTCTAATCGAAAGCTTAGCAGTTCTGCCTCGGCTGCCCGCTCTGGAGAGATCCTGATTGTCTCGTCATACACCTCTCCTGCTTCCCTGGTTGCCGGAAACATGTAGGAATTGACTTCAAGTGGCACGCCTAGTTCTGCGCCGATTCTATAGAAATCTTCTAACTTATCCACATTCTCCGGAATGAGACTGATGTTAATCTTGACCGGTACATGCTCCTCAAGAAGATACTTGATGCCGTCAATTGTTTTATCATAAGCACTCGCGCTTCCAGTCACCTTGCGGTAAGTCTCTCTGCTTGCGCCATAGAGAGTGACATTTACTCGGCGGGGCATATGCATTCCTAAAAAATGTGCCCGTTCCTTTGTAATCATCGTCCCATTGGTGTTGATCGTCATAATGAATCCCATGCCGATGAGCGCCTCATAGAGCGCTTCAAATTCGGGATAGAGATAAGGCTCGCCGCCAGTAAGCAATAGGAACAGGGTTCCCCGGCTGGCAAGTTCCTTCGCAACATCAATCCAGAACTCCTTTGGAAGGACATTCTGCAGATTCCCACAGGCTGCCGCCGCGCCCCGCATGAAGCACATTCTGCAGTTTAAATTGCAGAGAGGCAGGAGCTCGAAGCCGCCGCTGATTGGCTGTCTCGCCATGGTTGCTTTATATACGATTTGTTTTTCAATTCCTTTGACAGAGTTCAAAAAATCCATACTATTCTCCTAAATTTTCTTTAAAACCTTCATATTCTCCATATATTCTTCGGAAGTTCATTCATAAGTAAGGTTCCTTCTCTTTTTAATCACTGTTTATCTATATTCTATAAAAGGTCGGAAGGAAACTCAAGGAATTCAGCAAAAAAAAGAATCCCCAGATGGTTTGATCTCATCTGAGGACGCTTTTTTGTATTTGCTTCATTATATATGGATGATCATATGGCTTCTTTATATAGATTTAGTCGAGAATCTCCCCATCAATGGAAATCGTCACTACCTGCCATGGGATGAATCGGCCACTTGTCTGCAGTGCCCTCTTCGCTGCCATCTCAAGGCCGCCACAGCAAGGCACTTCCATGCGCACGATGGTCACCTCTTTGATGTCATTGTTGGCAATGATGGCTGTCAGCTTCTCACTGTAGTCCACGCCATCAAGCTTCGGACATCCAACGAGCGCCACTCTGCCTCGTAAAAATTCCTGATGGAAGTTTGCATAGGAATAAGCGGTACAATCTGCCGCAATCAATAGCTTTGCGCCATCGAAATAAGGTGCATTGATCGGTGCAAGCTTGATCTGAACCGGCCAGTTGCGAAGCTGTGATTTCATCGCTGCTGGAGTCACTGGAGCTGCTGTTGCAGTTACATCCATCGCCTGACGGTTCATCACGCGAATTTTAGATCCCGGACAGCCGCCTTCATGGTGGTGTGCCGGCTTCTGCTCCATGGCTTTTTTCTTCATGTTCTCCTTCACTGCAGCCTCATCGTAAGCCAGTGCTTCCCTTTCTTCAAATGTAATCGCGCCGGTTGGACATTCTGGCAGACAGTCTCCCATGCCGTCGCAGTAATCATCACGCAAAAGCTTTGCTTTGCCATCCACCATGCCGATGGCTCCTTCATGACATGCAGCCGCACATGCGCCACAACCGTTACATCTCTCTTCATCTATGTGAATAATCTTTCGAATCATACTAATACCTCCACAATATGTTAGTTATCTTTGTCTTTCTGGCTCTATCATAGTATAATAATTCTAACTTGTATGTTTGATTTCAAACAAAAGGAGAAAAATATGAAACAATATATCCCGATTTTAAAACACAGTCCCTTCTTCACGGGCTTAAGTGATGAGGAAATCCTGTCAGTGCTTCACTGCGTGGAGGCTTCTGTGGTTACCAAACAAAAGGATTCCTATATATTTCGCGCCGGCGATGCCACCGAAGTGATGGGCCTGGTCATCACAGGTTCTGCTCTGATCATTCAGGAAGACCTCTGGGGTCACCGCAATATCCTGTCCAAATGCAGTTCCGGCGATTTCTTCGGCGAACCCTACGCAGCCCGTCCCGGTGCGATCCTTAATATCAGCGTGGTTGCCGAAAAAGATGCCGAAATCCTCCTTCTCAATGTGAGAAAGCTTCTGGTCACCTGCCCGACTGCCTGTGAGCATCACCAGAAGCTGATCCGCAACTTAGTAAGCGTCCTGGCCAATAAAACCCTGATCCTAAATGAGAAGATTACCCATGTGAGCAAGCGAACCACCCGTACCAAGCTGCTCTCATATCTGTCATCCGAATCTATTAAGCAGGGATCCTTATCCTTCGACATTCCATTTGACAGACAGCAACTGGCCGACTATCTCTGCGTGGAGCGCGCCGCCATGTCGGTGGAAATCTCCAAACTGCAGAAAGAAGGCCTGCTCACCACCAACCGAAACCACTTTGAACTCTTAGTAGAATAATGAGGTGTCCCATGAACAAAATGACAATCACCATCCTCGGCCTCGGCGACCGTGGATTTCAGGTTTATGCCAACATTATCAGCCAGCATCCTGAGCAAATGTCTCTGCGCGCCATCGCAGACTGTGACGAAGAACGGCTGTCTCTCGTAAAAAAAACCTATCACATCCCTGATGAATATTGTTTTTCTTCTGAAGAAGCATTATTTGCCCAAGAGCGACTCTCAGATATCATGTTTATCTGTACCCAGGATGCGGATCACGTCCGCCATGCCATCAAGGCAGTGGAGCTTGGCTATCACGTACTCTTAGAAAAGCCAATCTCCCCAAGTGAATCAGAATGCCGCAGACTTCTTGAAGCTGCTAATCAATATAATAGAAAAGTATGCGTCTGCCACGTGCTTCGATACACACCGTTCTATTCCACCATCAAAGATTTGCTGAATCAAGGTGCCATCGGCCGTATCATGACCATTCAAGCACGTGAAGATGTTGGTTTCTTCCATCAGGCCCACTCCTATGTCCGTGGAAACTGGCGCCGAAGCGACGAAACCAGCCCGATGATCATGGCCAAATGCTGTCATGACCTGGATTTACTGGTTTGGCTTACTGGCAGCTGCTGCACCCGCCTCTCTTCTTTTGGCAGTCTCTCCTGGTTTACTGAGGCGAACGCACCTGCAGGCTCTGGAAAACGTTGCATGGAAGACTGCGCCGTGCAACAAGACTGCCCTTACGATTGTGAGAAGATCTATATCACCGACCCGGATACCGGGATTCGCGCAGGCAATTCCTGGCCTTCCCATATCCTGATGGCGCATCCTACCGAAGAAGGCATCCGTGAAATCCTAAAGACAAGCCCATATGGCCGCTGCGTCTATCGCTGTGATAATACTGTAGTAGATCACCAGCAGGTGAATATGGTTATGGGAGATGATATCCTCTGTTCCCTGTCTATGACTGCCTTCAGCCACAAGGTCAACCGCATGATCAAGATTATGGGAACCATGGGTGAGATTGAAGGCAATTTTGACGATGAGATCATCTATGTGAGAAAATTTGGTCAACCGGAAGAACGCATCGACCTCACCGAAACCATCACCGATTTCACTTACCACGGTGGAGGCGATTCCCGCATGGTACTTCAGGTCATGGATTACGTCATGAATGACATCAAGGGTGACGGCATCACCGACCTTGCTTCTTCCATCGAAAGCCATCTGATGGCCATTGCCGCAGAAGAATCCCGATTGGCAGATGGAAAAGTTGTGGAAATTGTGCATTAGATTGGTGCAATATATGGTTTGATATGAAAAAAGAGACTGATTTTAGCGTCAGTCTCTTATTTTTATACTTATTTTCGTGAGATAATTCTCATTTTATCGGTATCGCTCCACGATTCGCTTCACATCACCCACATATCCATACCCGAACAGGTTCACATGGTTGAGCAGATGATATAAATTGTAGAGATCCACCCGCTCCTGAAAGCCCGGCTCCGGCTGATTCACCTCAAAGTAAGCATGATAAAAATCCATGGTAAACCCACCAAACAGCTTCGTCATGGCAAGCTCCGCCTCAAAATGCCCATAATAGGTCGCAGGATCAATGAGATAGGACTGTCCCTCGGCACCATGCAGCACATTGCCACCCCACAGATCTCCATGAATTACAGAAGGCTTCTTCCCTTCCGGCAGATAATCAGCCAGATGTTCCACTAACAGATCAAGTTTTCGGCGAAATCCTGCATCGAAGTATCCATTTGCCAGTTCGATCTGAGGTCGCAGGCGACATTCCTGATAGAAGGTAATCCAGTCTGTTCGGTAATCATTAATCTGAGGAGTTGCGCCGATATAGTTATCCACCTCAAATCCATACAAATCACCACAGTCACTTAAGTGCATGTATGCAAGATTGCGTCCAAACTCCTGCCACTGCTGCTTCGATACTCTCCCCGGCTTCACATATTCCATCATAAGAAAGCTTCTGCCACGGTCAATGCCATATCCATATAGTTTTGGCACAGGAATCTGGCCGCTTGAGGCAAGTGCTGCAAGTCCTTTCCATTCTGTTTCAAAGAAGGAAACATTCACCGCGGAATTCATCTTCACAAATACGCTGTTGCCGTCGGATAAGTGATAACAATAGGCGTCATTGATATCGCCACCGTAAACGTTAGTTCGACCAGTGATTGTAACCGAATCACCAAACTGGTCTTTTATGCAATTTTCTAAAGAATTGTAATAGTTCATCATAGGGATATTATACCACTATTTGTTGCTAAGGACGAATGATTACAATTATAATAAGTAGAGAAACCTTATATTAGAACTTAAATATGGAGACAACTATGAAACAAACAATCAACTGGGGCATCTTAGGAACTGCCCGTATTGCCCGTGACCGCTTTCTTCCAGGCTTAATGGAAGCTGAACATGCCCATTGCTATGCCATTGCCGGAAGAAAACCAGAAAAACTACAGGAATTTGAAGAGAGATTTCATCCCGATGTGACCTACACATCCTACGAGGCGCTTCTTGATGATCCAGATGTGGACGCTGTCTACATTCCCCTTCCAAACCATCTTCACAAAGAGTGGGTACTGAAGGCTGCCGCAAAGAAAAAGCATATTCTCTGTGAAAAGCCCCTTGGGCTTACTACATCGGAAATCCTTGAGATGAAGGAGGCTGCTTGTGAGAACGGGGTGCTACTTACGGAAGCATTTGCCTATCTGCATGGGGACTGCATGGAGAAGGTGTCGGAGCTGATTGCAGCTGGCACCATCGGCGAGATTCGTCATATCGACGTGCGGTTCCAGATTATGGTGGAGAATATGGGAATGGGCAAGGCAGGTGACATTCGCTACAAGAAAACGTTCGGTGGAGGTGTGACCTACGATCTTGGCTGTTATGCGCTTAGTTTTATGAGAAGTGTATTGGGCGAAGAGCCGGAAGATATCCAGGCATTGGCAAGATTTTCTGACAGCGGCATCGATGAACATGTAAGTATGAATTGTCGTTTTCCGTCTGGCCGTACCGGTACTGCTTTCGTGTCATTTGACTCCTTCTATGAACAGAGTCGTACCATTGTGGGCGATAAGGGCACGATCATCATTCCGTTCCCTTATAATTTTGCCGGGGAAGCGAACATGATTTTGAATACGTCCGAGGGTTCCCTTCGTATCCCTGTTACCTGCCGCGACCATTACGGACTTGAAGCTGAGGAGCTTAGCCTCTGTATTCTACATGGCAAGGCGCCGAAGGTGAGTCTTGATTATTCTTATGAGAATCAGGTCGCGATTGAGAAAGTGCTTAACAGGATTGGATATTGATTATTGGGAAAATTGAGAAGAAGGTAAGAGCACTGAGGGGAATCTTGTAGCATGTAAGTATGTTGCAATTGTTAAATAGCGCTTTGCAGCGCAGTGAGGGGAGATATTGTCGCATGGCGGCAAGTCTTTGAGCGTAGACCGGCTGTCGGCGATATCACATCTTGACTCAAAATTCTGATTAGTGATGTCCAAATTTTTGGCATAATCACAATATCTTCAATTTTTCCAAAAAGAAATATCGAATTTTTTCGCGATATCACAAAAAACTTGTCGGCTTGCTTTTGTGATACGCTATCGACCTCACGGACCGGTATTCTAGCCGAAAAGCTGTGAAATAGCAAGTCCAGCTTGCTTTTTGGCGCTTTTTGGAGGCTTTTGCTATCACTTTCTGGTTTTTTTCAGTGAAAAGAAATATTGGAAAAAAAATCAGTATTTCTTTTTAGAAATAATTAAAATAATGTGAATGATTCTCTTTTTTTCATGCACTAAATCATTAATTTGAGTCAATATGTGACATGTGCAGGCAAACTGCCCGCCAACAAGCGCCGTTCGGCGCAAAGTTAGCGTCTATAGACGCAAAACGAATGGTGTTTTGCGCCATTAACCACAAAAAGGTCGCCTCCCGGCGACCTTAACCAAATACCCAATTACCAATAATCAAATTATCTATACCCACATCCACTTCTCTGTGGACCTTCATCTCCAGACACATATCTTGCATTGAATTCCATATTAATTTCACGCAGTTCCTTCTCGCCATCAATGTAAGCCTGATACATATCAACGGTTCTAGCCATGCAGCCATCACAGGTTGCATCGATATTACCGATGGATTCTTCTACAATTCTCTGTCTCTCTTCTCTTGTTGTATCTTTGATCAGTAAGCTCATCTTCGATTCTCCTTTTCGCATTTTCATTACTATCATTATACCACATATGATATCAAATAACCCTTAGTATAACAAAAAAGACCATCCTCATTAGTTTCACATCTTTCAAGCCCATCTGTTATATTATTGTTAATCCAGAGATAAGTATCCTCTGAGCACCCCTTTGTAAGGGCCTTTTTTTAATTTACCCAGGGCAATCTTCTCAATCTGACGAATTCGTTCTCTGCTGACACCGAATTCCTTCCCTACTTCTTCCAAAGTGAAGATGCGATCCTCTTCAAATCCGAAGCGAAGACGGAGTACTCTGTTTTCACGTTCAGTTAAAGCACGATCCATCGCATCGCTGATATCATCTCTCATCACACTGTGGATTGCTCCTTCCACAGGATCTGCGCTGGTTGTATCTTCGATGTATTCGCCAAGGCTTGTTCTTTCATTTTCACCAACCGGAGTTTCTAAAGAAACAGTATTCACTGTATTAGGCACATCTTTTAAGATAAAGCTGACATCTTCTTCCGCCCAGCCAGTGAGTGCAGCCAGTTCCTTCACATTAGGCGCGTGGCCAGTTTCATCTGCAAATGTTGCAATCATGCGTTCCATCAACTGCACTTTTTCATGCATATGGACCGGAATGCGGATGGTTTTGTCTTCATTATAGATGGTGCGGCGAATGGCCTGTTTGATCCACACACAGGCATAAGTGGAAAAACGGAATCCTCTTTCCGGATCAAAAAGCTCCACTGCGCGCATCAAACCGATAGTTCCAGCCTGGATGACGTCATCCAGATCCAGGGTTCCGTGCAGATGATACTGCTTTGCCATGGTCACCACCAGACGGAGATTCCCCTCGATCATCTTGTTGCGTGCTTCTACATCGCCCATTCTTACACGTCTTGCAAGAGAGCGTTCTTCCTCTGGTGTAAGCAATGGATGGTTGGTATAGTGTTCATGTAAAATCATATTATCTTTCATATCTTGCTCTCCTCCTGCATAATTTCTTGACATCGATTGTCATATTTGTTATAAATTAAAGTACATATATCTTTAGATAGGCATATTATGATTTTTAAAGCTCGTATATTCGAACCTTAATCACAAGTTCGCCCGCCAAGCGTACTTGTTCATGCCCAATCTATTGTATATAAAGGAATTAACAGCCCCTGCCAAGGGCTTAAGGAATCGCGCTTATCTCAGGATAAGCGCTTTTTCTTTTATTTTTAATATAGGAAAAAGCGGAAACCACGCCACAATTCCCTTACACATCGGAAGTCGCGATGGCAATCTTCATCTTCCTGCACCAGTCGCGCAGATACTCCCTCGCATCATCCGGCAGTATCCCATTGGCAAATGCCTTCGCCTGCACTAACTTTCCCCGACTCACTTCCAACGTCCCGAAAGACTTCTTCGGTTCACTGCTTCTGCGAAGAAAATAAATCCTGCTTTTTCCAAGAATCACATAATCCCGATATAAATAGACACAATTGTGCATCGCTTTCCCCTCGTGATAAAGATCCTGTAAGGTTTTTGGACAATGAATCTCATAATCCTGATCCTTGATTGCAAGCTTCCGGTATCCCTGAGACTGAACAGTGTCTTCAAAGGCCTGACTGATGTGTCTATCCTTCTGTACCTGATAAAGCATCCGAGCCGTCTCATGGGCTTCCAACTCATCTTTCGGTGTCAATCCACAAGGGAACTGCTCCATCTGCATACACATCCTCAGATAATCCCGATACATCGTGTAATCATATTCATTCATCTGACTGACATGACGAATGATCTTTAGCAGCTGCTGATCTGTCATCTTCTGATACTGTCTTACTTCTGTTAACATGCATTCTTCCAAAAAGCTCATCGTACGAGGCGTAATATCCCCCTGCAAGAAGGCCGGATTGCGCTGATACGCTTTCCGTACCGCATCTAATTTTGCTTTGATATTTATCTTTTGCTCAAAATCATAGACGTTAATCACCTGATCCAGCTGTCTGATCAGCCGTACAGGCAGCCCATAGAGCTGTTTTAAATTAGAATATGCACCTGGATCCACTTCGGTCATATCAAGGTTTCTGTGAAATGTGGCATGTTTGACAAGGCCGCATTTGCTAAGCATCTCCAGCCCAACATGATAGTGGGCTGCAATCAGCGGCATGAAGTAGTCGATACAGTGGTGCTTTCTTACAAAATGTCGCAGTCCAAGTTCCGGATATCTGTCGGCAAACTTCAGAAATAGCAGCTTCTCGCACTTCATAAATTCAGATTCTCTGAATACCCCATGTTCCATGATCCACTGATAGCCCATTACCGGACAGCTGCACGCCATGTCATCTCCAGAAAAGAGAAAGACATAAGGTTCGTTAAAAATCTGAACTTCCACGCGAAGAATCAGGTGTGTGTCCTTGCCATCCTTGAAGGCAAAGAGATTGACGCCATGTCTACGTGGCTTTAAGAGCCTGGATTTATATTGATCCGGAATGCAGACTTTCCGCTCATAGCCTCTGTTTCGGTAGATGAAATCAAACATCTGTAAAGAATAGATGTCGTACACCTGTGGGAATACCATGCCGATCAGGGTTGTGGTATCTTCCGTCTGCACCTGTACCAGCTTGTTCTTGCGAATCAGTGCAAGCCAGACGTCATAGGGAAAAAGACTATTGTTGTATACAATGTCCACCTTCTTGCTGCCATCATTGCGATACACAGCCTTCAGGATGCTTTTCCATTTCGCGCCCTGATAGCGGTCTTGGAATCTCGGCCGGGGAATGAATTCCGGGGCGCAGATTTCGATAATTAAATTGTAAGTTGGTTTGTATGCTGCAGGGTCGCTGTCGTCATCATCGGACATACGGTCCTGGTGCTTGGAGTTTGTCTCAATGCTGACACGGTATCCGAAATCAGCATGTAAACGCAGTCTCTGCATGATGTCACGCCCTTCATCCATTCCGAAACAGTCTGCACTGTGCTTGCGCAGATTATACGCGTCCTGCATCACAGGCTTTCCGCAAAAACTGCAATAACAACGATTATCTTTGGGGTCAACGAGAAAAAAATGTCTGTCCATGGTTAGTAATTCACCTCACTCATATGTATGCATCATGTACGTCTTCTTGTTGTGTCTGCATAAACATATAGAAAGGTGGTGAGAGAAATGAAGCATATCAACCGAAAAGCTCGCAAATTCGTCACCTTAATAGTGCGAAGCCTCTGGTGGGGGATTACCAGTCTTCGCCTATTCCAATCTATTGTTTATATAAAGGAATTAAGTGCATCGGCATCGCCACAATGCCGATGCGTATATCACAGCCGCTGCCACACGGCTGCCGGGAGCTGAACCTGCCAAAGTACAACTCCTTCATATCGTAAAATGGGTCAAAAAAAACACCTACCAGAAACGATAAGTGTTAAGTAAACCAAAATTAAACTACTTATATCATTCGAGACTATCCCTGAATAAAGAGAAATATAGAGGGAATTAGTCTGTTATACCTATTCTTACTGGAAGTTGAACAGATACGGTTATGAAATTGTCATAATTCTTTGCATCGTGATTGTTTGGGTTGATTATATCACGATTATTCACTGCGAAACGCATAATCTGATCTCCTTCTAGTATTGTGGGAATGCAATTAGGCTTTGAGTGCAACGATTTGCCGAACTGCAAAATTTATTATATCATAGGATGGGGGATGTAGTCAAGAAAACTAAGTTCAATTATTCCACCCCGCCATACCCGGTCTTTCTCACCATCTTCTGCCCTTCCTCAGACAGAATAAAGTCGATCATCTTCTTCACATTCGGATTCGGATCATTCTTTCTTGTAATCAGACAGACATTGGTCGTCAGTGGATAGGTGCCATTCTCAATGTTTTCAACGGACGGTTCAATGCCGTCAATGGAAACCATATGCACACCCTTTTCCTGATTCAATTCTTCAAGGAAATATCGGAAAGAATAGCCGATCGCGCCATCTTCATTATGATACTGAGCAACCTGCCTGATCACGCCATCCATGGCACTGACTGTCTCATATGTTTGCGGTTCTTTCAGGGACACATCCCCCATAAAATACTGCATCATGGTCTGAGATCCAGAATTTTCCGGACGCTGGAATGCCAGAATCTTCTGATTCTTACCGCCCAGTTCGCTCCAGTCTGTGATATCTCCATGATAGATTGCCTTCACCTGCTCACTTGTTAGGTTCTCAACCGGATTATCAGCCTCCACAAAGAAGACAAATGCTTCCCGGCCAATCGGCGTAATCTCCAAATCCACCCCAACATTCTCTGCTTCTTCTAACTGAGACGTAGAAGGTCTGGCGCCAAAGAACAGATCAATGCCATAGTCGCTGTCCTTGTCCGCCCCATCAAGCAGTCGGTCGAATCCGTTCACAGAATTAGTAAATGTCACAATTTTCCCATTATAATAGGTATCGCCGCTCTCCTTCATCCACTTCACTTCAATCTTGTCGATATCCTTGTAAACCGCCTTGGCAAATGCTGCGTATAACGGATAGCAGGCTTCGGCTCCGTCCATAATCGGCATCTGTGCTTCCTTTTCAATACAAAAATCAGGCTTTTCATCAGGTTCCACCAGCTTGGAAGGATTGCTGTAAACCATGTAATCCTTAAAATCCGTGCTGGAAAAGCCATTCATATAGTCAAATCCATGACCTGCATATCGCACATTTGGGCGATTTATATAGAAAAATGTGCTAATTCCGATGCAAACAATTGCCATTACAGCCGGTAGGATGAACTTTTTCAGTGACATTTGCTCTCTCAGGCTCAGAAAGGCACATGCACCTGCATAGCTTATCATCGCTGTCACATAGAGCAGCACAAACTGATTCATCAGCAGATGGATGAGCATAATTGGTGCAAATGGCAGAATCAGCCAGCTGTATTGAAACATCAATTGGCTTTGTACGTTGCCTGATGCGAGGATCATCATGATGGTAAAGACAAGCAGCAGCACGCATGCGATCAAGCCGTTGCATCTTGCCGCAAAGGATGTGTCGTTTTTTTTACGCATCAGATGATAAATAACCATAACCGTGATTGGCACGACAATGATGTTGGCCTGCGGTAGGCCTGCTAGACTTAATACAAAGCCGGGGATGCATCCAATGAATGGAATCAAGGCATATACCAGTAAAAATTTTCCCACTTTTCTCACTCCTTTTATTTGCCATTATTCTTATCTCTATTATATCATAGAACAACACAAATCTGATACCATATCGAGCTCCTTGATTGCCGCGATTTAGTCTTTTAGATGTCTTGCAGGAAGGGAAATCTTATTTTTTTAGATTCCCCATCCCCAATTTTCAGTGATTTTTCTGTTTTGGGGAATGGCTTTCGTTCTTTTTCTCATTCCCATTCCCTTTCTACGCTGTGTTTTAGCTTCAGTGGGGAATGGCTTTTACTGTTTTTCACATTTCCATTCCCTTTCTACACTGTGTTTTAGCTTCAGTAGGGAATGGCTTTCACTCTTTTTCACATTTCCATTCCCTTTCTACACTGTGTTTTAGCTTCAGTAGGGATGGGCTTTCGCGATTTCAACCATATCCATTCCCTTTTTTACAAATTATTCAATTTTTCGGGTATGGGAAAACTTGAGTCTTTCAATTCCCCATCCCTTTTGTTTCTCCGATTTTATATAGTAGACACACAAAAAGGAGCCTACAACCTGTAAGCTCCTCCTACTTATCTCTTCATTATCGTAAACAAGAATTCCATCGCCTCAACATCAGACTGCTGCACGCGCATATTCGTCATCATCTTTTCTCCGTTCGGTGTAATATAACTCACCTCAACTTTACTATTCCAATTCATATGCGCCTAAAATTCATGCTCTATTAGAATTAATATTAGAATTCATCAACTACATGAATACGATATACATCTTCTCCATCAATCACTGCTTTCGTCACTAATGCAATCTGATCTTCCATGAAGATTTCTGTCTTCTTGTCTTCTCTTGCCACAATTGTGATACAGTCACTTCCACCTTCGCCATCTACCACATAAGCATATTCTCTAGGCATTTTGAAGTTTGCATCGTACTCATCCGGAATAAAGATTTTATGTACTCTTGTCAGCCATGCAGCCTGATCAATAATCTTTTCTCTTGGATCAGGATTGATGGTATTCACAAAATTCAAAGCTTCTGCCTTATTGATATCATAGAAGTCTTTGCCATTTACAACCATTCTTGTCACCTGAACTGCATCGCCAGCTTTCAACGCTCTATTGTAAGCTGTTGCTTCCTGCATAATCTCAACCTGTGCCCCATCAACAGTCACAACGAATCCAACTTCTTCAGGGACTTCTCCTGCAATCACGTCTTCAATAACTGTTTCATATTTGTATGCTGTTCTGCATAATGCCATGTCTTTATATAACTGTCCAGTTGTATACATAATGATTACTTTCCTTTCTCCTATTCCACAAAACTCTCCATCTTCCTCAGATAAGTCACAAACCCAGCCTTCTCATAGAAAGCCAGCGCTGCCTCATTAAACTCCCACATCTCAAGTTCAATTCGCAGGTACCCTCTTGCCTTCGCAGCTGATTTCGCATAACTTAGCAACCTGGTTGCGATTCCATGTCTTCTATACTTTGGATTCACGCCAAACTCTGAGATATGCATGCATTTTCGATGGGCATACTTTGGATTTTGCGGGATGATGTATCGAACTACGGCAAATCCTACGATTTCCTGCCCCACAATCGCGACAATCACATCCACATTGGCATCGTCAAAACTCTGGTCGATCATAGATTTCATATCATCCCATCGCTCCTCCGGGAACATATCCGGGTAGCCATGCATGTGAAGCTCATACACCTGTTTTCGCAGAATATTCAGTTCCTCTAATTCTTCTCTTTTTGCTGTTCTAATCTTTAAGCCTGCATCTATCATACGTTTCTTCCTAATAACAATCCCAGTTATATAACACTTTGGAAAAGTCCAAATTTTTCAAATTTTCCGAACAAATGAAAAAATTAGCCACACCGCAGTCTCCCCAGAGAATGTCATTGTCCTGGGAATCCATCTGGAACAACAAAGTGTCGAATTCCTCTTTCTGCTCCTCATCCCTTGGATCATACTGGGTGAAGTTCGGATATCCAAAGATCTTATGTCCCCATTCGCTGAGATTTTCTACCAACTCGTCATCATTTTCATCGAAAAACTGTTCAAATGCATCGTTGTCCACTTCCATTTGACAGACCACGTCCAGAGCTTTTCGAATTGCCTCTTCATATTCGTCTTCCAGACAATAATCGACACAGTCAGAGTCCTTTACAAATGACAACTTATATTCATCATAAAGAGGCAGATACTCTTTCTCACGGTTCAGCATCGTGCCAGAGCCCATGCCCGTTGCCATGACATCTTCTGCAGTTACATCTTCATCTACATCTTTATGGTAAACCACGCGGAATGTATCCTGTTTTGTCGGGTCATCAAAATTTAGTCCCATCAAATCATCAGAAGCAATGAAAAACTGCAGGATTCCTGTTTCCGGCAGGAGTGGAAACTCCTTGCTAAGTGCCACTTCCCCACCAGCCTGGGCAGAATTCATCTGGGCAAAATTCATCTGGACAATCATGAAAAGCGGTTTCCCATCTGAAGTGCATGGACACTCCCTTCCTTTTTCCCAGTATGGCAACCCGCCGAATTTGCTGTCAGTCAGCCCTAACCCTTCTGCTTTTTCTGCCTTGACTCTAATCACCGGTTTACTATAATGGGCCTTCACGTAATCCACAACCTGGCCAACAATTTTCTGATCTATCGTCATCTGTCAAATTCTCCTCTATACTCTAAAATCCTTAATCCAACCGATGTGCCTCATCCGCCGTCTTCGTAATAATCTTCTCAATCTCATACAGATCCCGCTGTCGTTCAAATGGCAGATTGTCACTGGTAATTCTCACCAGTTTTTCACCCTTTCGGAATTTCACAATTCTCATACCGCCAGTCATCGGCTCCCCAAACTGATTCTCATAGTCTGCAAGCTTTAACTCCTCAATCTTTCGAAATGCCTCATCTGCAATGGTCTTGTCAGAACAATACGCCAGATGCTCCTCCTGCTCCATGTACTCATACTTTGAATAATAATGCAGCTCGTAGGTCTGCTCATCCCTTTTGTACAGCACATATTCCTTGTAGCCGTCCCCGCCCACAGTGGCAAGGGTCTTTCTGCAGGTATCAATCAGCATCTCAAGGCCTGCGTCGGATACGGAAGCCTTCTCTGCCTTTTTCTGATACTAGCTGTTTCCTGTTAACAATTGTCCACATTCCATGCAGAACTTTCCTGCTGGAGTGGATGAACCACAGCCTGGACAGGTCACCATCTTTGTCTCAATCTTTTCTAATTTCATGGTTTTCGTCACCCCCAATTTATCTCAACTGTATCTCTACAATACTGTATCTCTACAATATACTTCTTACATTGAACTCCATTATAAAAGGAGCCCACTGACAGTAAGCTCCTCTTTATTATACTACATTATTCATATTTACATATCGTTTCTTACGATATCTTCTAAACTTTCTCTCTTCACTGCCACATAGCTTGTACCGTCGTTCTTCACCATGACAATCGGTGGACGTCCGATGCGGTTGTAATTAGAAGCCATAGAATAGTTGTAAGCACCAGTTGTTAATACTGCGATGATATCTCCACGAGTCACAGTAGATGGCACCATCACATGTTCCTGGATAATATCGCCACTTTCACAGCAACGGCCTACGATGGAAGCTTCCATGTCGCATGTTTCAGCCATACGACCTGCAGCATAACAAGTGTAAGCAGATCCGTAAAGAGCAAATCTTGGGTTATCTGGCATACCGCCGTCGATGGATACATAATTTTTGTATCCTGGAATGCGTTTTACAGTACCTGCAGTGTAAAGAGTCATACCTGCATCACCGACGATGCTGCGTCCTGGTTCCATATGGATTTCTGGCATCTCAATGCCTAATTCCCTGCAGACTTCATCGATTCTTGCTGCCACTTCCCCAATCTTTGCATCGATATCAAGAACAGGATCATTCTCTGTATAACGAACACCATAGCCGCCGCCAAGGTCTAACTGTTCTGCCACATAACCATGTTTTTCTTTCATCTCGGCGATAAATTCAAGCATGATCTGTGCGCCACGTTCGAATACGTCTTCCTCAAAGATTTGAGAACCAAGGTGACAATGGAATCCAACCAGCTCAACATGTTCTTTTGCTAAGGTAAGCACTGTAATTTCTTCCGCCTGACCTGTTTCGATGGCAGAACCAAACTTGGAGTCAACCTGTCCTGTCTGCACTGCTGCATAGGTGTGAGTGTCGATACCAGGTGTTAATCGAAGTAATACCTGCTGAACCTTGCCCTGTTTCGCAGCTTCCGCGTCGATGGCATTCATTTCTTCAATATTATCTACTACAAAGTAGCCAATGCCATTTTTCATGGCATATTCGATATCCCAGTCAGTCTTATTGTTGCTGTGGAAATACGCATTCTTAATGTCATAGCCTGCTTTTAATGCTGTGTAGATCTCGCCGGAGGATACCACGTCGATACCGAAGTCCTCTTCTGCCATGATTTCATACGCTCTCTTAAAGCAGTTGGCTTTGCTGGCAAAAAGTGGCTTGCCATTTCCCTTAAAGTACTTTGCAAATGCATCCTTATACACTCTACAGTTTTCTCTGATACGGTCCTCGTCCATCAGATATAAAGGTGTACCATACTGTGCTGCAAGTGCAAGTGTGTCCTGACCGGCAAATGTCAGGTGATTTTCTTCATTAATTCCAACATTCTTACAAATCATATTTCTTCTCTTTTCTATAATATAGTTTTATCTTTTTTGTTTCTGTCTTTTGCATCAACGCAAAAACTTCATTCATTTTAACACAAAATAAAGAAAAACACAAAAAAACTAAATAAAATTAACCAGAGATTTCTACCTCGATTTATTCCTCCTGGAATTTCTCTGGATTCAACATCTTGATTACCTTTGCAGGATTTCCTGCAACAACTGCGTAGTCCGGCACATCTTTTGTTACTACAGATGCTGCTCCAACGATTGCATATCTTCCGATTTCAACCCCAGGCAAGATCGTTGCGCCTGCCCCAATCCAGGAACCTTGGCGAATAATGACCGGTTTGCATGTCAATACCTGTCTTTCATATGGATCGTGATTGTTGGTTAAAATCTGCACATTGGCTGCGATCTGCACATCATCTTCGATGGTCACGCCACCTCTGGCCATGGCCACCATGTTGAAATTGATGTATACATTGTTGCCAATCTTGATATTCTCAATGGCTGCACCCCGGAATGGTGTCATCACCACACTGTTTTCCCCGATATTTTCGCCAAATAATTCTGCCTGAATCTTCGCATACTCTGGCGTTCCAGGCTGTGTATTATTAAGTGCCCAAAGCAGATCATCTGCTTTTGTGTTGGTCCCGCGACCCTTGTAGGAAGGATCACGCATATCAATTCTTACTTCTTCTACGTTCATTTTTTATCCTCTTCTATTCCTTGTATAATTAATCCTATTATATCACAGATATTGTTATATTCGTAACAAGCCGGCACATATATTCAAAAAAGGCCCGGCACAACGCCGGACCTCTCCTATTCACTAATCAAGCACAGTTCTATATTGAAACAATCACAAGGATTACATCCATCTAACCTGTGCATCTTTTCTCTTAACAGTTCTTCTATACTTCACAGCTGGATAGCCCAATACTAATGTAGTCACTACTTTGTAGCCCTTCTGTAATTTCAGCGCACGCTTGATCTTTCTGCTTTTATTGGCACACATGCTGAAGAATCCACTGAAGAGTACGCCCAAACCGTGAGCCTCTGCCATGAAAGCCATGTTCTCGGCTGCGAGGGATGCATTTACCTGGCTGCGCCCTGCAATCACGATAACGATTGGCGCGCCTTTGAACATGAAGTCGTCAGGAAGCTCGCTAAGACCGATGAGCTTGGTAATTGGTTTCGCAGTTTTGAGAAGCTTGCGGAACATGTCAACCGCATAGCTTTCTAACACGTCTTTGTGGTGATTGAGCACAACATAGCTGATGTCCTGGGCGTTGCCGCCTGTTGGTGCGAGACGACCAGCGTCGATGATGTCCTTGATGACTGCCTTCGGAATCTTCTGATCTGTAAACTGGCGAACGGTTCTTCTGGTCTTGATGGCCATCATGAGTTCTTCCGGATTCAGGCGGGTATCCTGTTCGAAGGTTTCTGTCTCGTCTGCAAATCCGGTAATAGTGATTGCGCCCTGTGGACAGATTGCTTCACAGTGGCCGCATAAGATGCAGGTGTCACGGAGAAGTGCTGCCTTGCCGTCTTCTATTTTGAAATTGCCTGCCACGCAGTCCTTGAGACACAGACCGCAGCCCACACAGGCATCCTGATTGATAATCACGTTATGTTCTTGCTTTTTCATGGTTCTACCTCGTTTTCGAATTATTATAGACTTATAATTATAATCTTATTATAATTCAAAATGCTTCGAATTACCATAGCATTGTGATTAGAATCGAATCGCAATCACATGTTGTCTGGAAATCAGCTTAATCTACCATCCCGGCTGTACTATAAAAAAATCCAAAGGATAATAATTTACAGATAATTTATACATACAACATTGTTGACGTGATATAATGATACAAATGCCAGAGAGGAGTATCATAATCATGAAAATCAAAACTACATTCTACGGATTACTTGCTACATTATTGGTAGTATTACCATTTACTGGCATGTATGTCCCAAGTGATCAGTATACTGAACAAAGCTACTCACAAGTAACCGTAACTAATGAAGAGAATACTACCGATTCAGATGTTCCATTCCAGACAGAACAAATGCAGTTTGAAGATATTGCCAATAATGAAACCGTTAAGGCATCTAGAAAACAAAACATTCAAAAGGAAAAAACAAGAACTATCAGAAGTTTCATTCGTAAGTTCTTCAATAATACGCTGGATAACTTTAGTATTTCTGATGGTTTTGTAATCGGTGCTTTCTTTGCACCACTTTTAGAGAAAATCAAAAAATTATTCAAGAAAGCAAAGGAACTCTTACAAAAAATCTCAAGAAAACCTATGACAGATCAAAATAATAATATCATTAGTTTTGAGGACGAATTAGAAAAAAGACGTAATCATAATCAGTGAACAAAATCCCTTCACAAATCATAATTGTGTGAAGGGATTTTTTGTTTTCAGCCGATTATGATATAATCTCATCTCTCTCATAGGTTTAACCATCTAATTATATCAATACAATGGTGGATTATCTTTGAAAATTAGGTTGATATTTTGTAAGAATTGTTTTTTTATTTTCAAGATATGTTGAGAGCATGGAATTTCGCTCCTTGAGTTGATCTTCTCTTGGAATATTCGTAACACATTCGCTTATTTCCTTTGTACTATAAAATCGTTCAAGAACAAGACCTGAATAGCTGGCAACACTACCTATAATCGGAACAGAGGAAAGAACAACATTAACAATTTCAACTAAATCATTCTTCATACCCTCATTTTTTAGATATTGCAGTCTTTCTTTCGCTGACATATATTTGTTCATTTTCTTTAGTTCTTCATCAATTTTTACATGGTCATTATACATAACACTCATTGTAGAACGTTCCAACTGGCTAGCGAAATCATTCCAATACTCAACGAAGTTATAATAATTATCATGTGTAATATTACCAGTTCTAAATACCATCATCAAATCTTCATCTATCAATTTCTGCATACGTTTTCGTAAATCAAGGAATGCTTCAGTAGATAATAATGAAAGGCAATCATCATCAAAGGCCCAATAACTAATAGGGCGAAGTTTATCGAAGTCAAGGTGATCAGCTGATACGATTTTATTACCAATTGTAGATTCTAAATGTATTGGCATATGTCTAGCCTCTGATGATAACAGGCAATTATAATTATGATACTCACTAGCATACTTATCATTCAAATAAGCAGAAATATTCACATTATAGCAGCCAAAAGTATAATCATATATTTCTTCTAACCTCGCCTGCGTGATAACTCCATCCGCTCTTTGTCTGCTAATAAAGTCCAATATATCTCTCTGCAAGACATTCGGCGCATGAAACATCTTTCTCAGTTCTTGATCTGTCTCATCGTTTCGATTAAGAATTAACGCCTGTTTATCTTCTGTTCCAGCTAATAGATTATGTTTAAATCGTTCACCCATTTCACTTAATTCATAATATTATTTAGTGACTGGAAGAGTATCCAGATATGTAGCATAGTCACCATTATCGTCAGGAAGATATGGCACAGGATTTATACTATTATTCATCCCTGTCCAAATTTCAGTAAAATGATATTTTTTATCGTTTTTCTTTCGCACAGCTACTTCAATTAATCCATTCTGAATTAATTTTTCAAAATCTTTCTTCGTACTTTCTACACGATTGAGGTTATGAGGATTTTGTAATTCGATATCATGATATCCAGACATTAACATCTGCAGACGTGGATCAGTCAAGAATTGAGAGTCACTCATTACAATTGATTTATTCATCAAAATATCATACTTTTTCACATCCTAACCTAATATTTATATTATAATAACAATATTATCCATATCCCTTAATTCTTTATATTCTTCAAAATAACACTATTTGAAACAACCTAAAACGTCTTCAAAAGTTACTAGCATAACAATTGAAGACGTTCTTTTCTATTCTATTCAGCAGAATTATTTCTCCATAATCTTTTTATAATAATCAATAACATTCACAAAAGGAATAACAATCTTGCCTTCATTAAAAATACTTGCGGAGATAGATTCAATCTTTCCTCTTGCGATTCCAATTAATGCAGCAGCACCATTGATCATAATGAATTCCTCAAAATCATCAATTTCCATTTGTTCTTCTGCCAAAAATGCTCCTTCAACAGTCATATCCATCGTACATTCTGCATCTTCTTTTACAATTTTTAATTCAAAATCTATATCTAATGTACCAATCAGAGTCTCATCATTAGCCACTATTCTTGCATCATTAATATTAAATCCAAAGCTTCTTTCTTCCTCATTCTGAATATCAATAATGCTGTTACTAATTTCGAGATTCTTAATTGATGTTCCGACTAATTGAACTTTTGGAGTGACATAATTGAATTTCATTAGGCAATCGCCTCCTTTATTCTATCGGAATGTAACCATCTAAATTTTGAATTACTTTTAACATTTTTTGAAGTTCTATTTTCATTCCATGATACAACTTTATAATCATTTTTATCGTGAGGCTTATTAATTTCAACAAATAATTCAAGATTTAATTTTTCACAGATTTCATTCAAAGATTTAATTGTAAAATTATATTCTCTGCTTTCCCATTTTGAAATCATTCCTTGAGACACTCCCATATAATGAGCAAACTCTGTCTGTGTCATATTCATATCAATTCTACATTCCTCAATCTTTGCAGAAATTCTAGCCATCTCAATAATTGATTTAATTTCGGCCTGCGAAATACCTTCAGAAACCCAACTGGTATTTTTCGCATTCTTCATTTTATCTCTAAGTCCCATAGTTCTCTTGTATGATATTGAGGAAGATCAATATCACATCTTTCCTTTCATTTTAATATCGTGGTTCAATACATTCAGATACTGTGGACAAATGATGTTTCCCTGTAGCTCTGACTACTCGAAGGAGTGTATTGCCGCTACCTTTATCTGAATTGTTTATAGCTGGATGTTGCCGGGTAATCCGAGTACTTATTTC
>JAZLGR010000028.1:0-98821 GCA_045616445.1 Candidatus Fimousia sp.
TGTTCATGAGTTCATACCGTCGGCGAAAGCTGACCAGCGTTTCTTGGAGCGATGTCAAGGGTGGCGTACGGCTTGTACAGTCTTATAATGTAACTGAATAATTTTTATAATTTCGTGTCCAAAATTTGTTGACTAGTGCATAATTCTTTGGTAAAACAATATAGAACAATTGGATTAGAAGAGGGTAGAAAAGAGGGGCTCAAAGAGGGTCTCAAAGAAGGTCTCAAAGAAGGTAGAAATCAGGGCCAGGATGAAGCTTTTCGACTTATGCAAAAGCTTATGGAAGATGATCGTATGGACTTATTGAAAGAGATTGGAACGAATAAAGAACTGCAAAAGAAATTATTAGAAGAATATAATCTTATATAATAGTTTAGGGGCTGTACAGATTGTACAGATTGTACAGCCCCTGTTTTGTTACAAAGATATAGATGATATCAGTTATTCTCTTCCCCATTTCCCCTGTCTGAAGAATCTGATTGACATCACTGTTGCGATACTCCATCCAATTGGCCAAGCGCACCAGATACCGGTATAACCAAGGAAGGTTTTGGATAATACAATGGCAAGAACTACTCGAAGTACTAGATCGGTAAATGTTGCTGTCATAAAGTCTTTCATAAGGCCTGCCCCTCGCAGAATTCCATCGGAAACAAGTTTTGCGGAGATGACAAAGTAAAATGGTGCTAAGATTCGAAGATACATAGTTCCCGAATGCAGCGCATCAAAGGAAGGGGTATCTAAGAAGAATCGAAGCAGTGTATGCGGGAATATCAGATACAGAAGGCAAAGAGGAAGGCTTAAACACCAAACCAATTTTACACCTGCTTTAAATCCATCATTGACACGAGGATATTTTTTTGCGCCGATATTCTGGGATGCATAGTTGGAAACTCCATTTCCGATTGTGGTGAAGGAAGTAATTACCAGATTGTTGAGTTTGACACCGGCAGCATATCCAGCGATGACACCGGCTCCAAAACTGTTGATGACACCCTGAATGATGATATTACCAATGGAGATGAAGCTCTGCTGCAGAATACTTGGAACGGCAATGGTAATAAACTGGATAAATAACTTTTTAGAAAACAGAGTGGCTCTGGAACTAATCTGAATCCTTTGCAGTCGTCTTAAAACAATGATAAAAGCAAGGATACAACTGGCACCCTGACAAAGGAAGGTGGCCCATGCTACACCTGCAACTCCCATATGAAGATTTCGCACAAAGTAGATATCCACACCGATATTTACCACAGATGAGATTGCCAAAAAGTAGAATGGTGTCTTGGAATCTCCCAGAGCTGAGAAAATACCAGTTGAGATATTATAAAAGAATACAAATGGAAGACCAAGCACGTAGATATCTAAGTAGAGCTTGGAATCAGAGAATAATTCTGAAGGCGTATGGATCATGGTTAACAGGCCGCTGCCAAAGAAGATACCAATAAACATCAAAAGGGCACATACGATGGCACTGGAAATCATTGCTGTGGATACAGCAGATTTCATATTTTTATAATCTTTGGCACCGAAATACCGTGAAGTGATTACGGAACAACCAATGTTACATCCGAAGGCGAATGCGATGAAGATCAGCGTGATTTCGTAACTGTTTCCGACGGCTGCAAGTGCATTCTCCCCGATGAATTTGCCGGCTACCAAAGAGTCGGCAATGTTATACATCTGTTGAAATATAATAGAACCAAAAAGTGGGAGACAGAACTTCCACAGGACAGTTTGCGGATTTCCCACAGTCAAATCTTTATTCATAAATTATCTCCTTTTTCAAAACATCTATGTGTATTATAATCACATTAGATACATAAGTAAACGATATATATGATATATAATACATATCATTTCGATATAATAAATCGCTGAATCAAAAGATAGAATCCGAACAAGGAGAACAATAAGATGAACATTTCCTATGATTATTACAAAATCTTCTATTATGTTGGCAAAAATGGGAGTTTTACAAAGGCAGCTAGAGAGTTAGGCGCAAGTCAGCCAAATATTACAAGAGCTATGAACAATTTAGAAAGCCAGCTGGGACAGATTTTGTTTGTCAGATCGAAACGAGGCATAACCCTGACTGAAGAAGGAAAAAGATTGTATGCCCATATAGAGAAGGGCATCAAACAGTTTTTTGCAGCTGAAACAGAGATGAAGCATCTGAAGGAATTAAAGGTTGGGCATATATCCATTGGTGTCAGTGAGATTGCCCTTCATGAAGTGCTGTTACCAATCTTGAAGCAATATAGGGAGGAGCATCCGGCAATCTATCTTCAGATTTCCAATGATTCAACCCAGGCGGCCATCAATTCTGTCATCCGAGGAGAGAATGATTTTGCCCTTGTGACAACACCGATTCCGGCAGGCCATAACCTGACCTGCATTAATCTCTGCCCGGTGACAGAACACTTATATGCAGGTATCAATGATCTGTCTTTAAAAGAAGGAAGCCATACGCTAACCCAACTCATGGAATACCCGTGGATTTCATTATCCACAGGTACTTCAACAAGAAAACACCATGAGATGTTATTTTCCGAACGAGGTTTGTTGTTTGAGCCGATGATTGTGACAGCTACCATGGATCAAGTGCTTCCTATGGTCAAAACAGGATTAGGCATCGGCTTTATTCCCGACAGTATGGTACCAGAAATGGAGACAGAGGTGTATCCGGTTTCTGTGAAAGAGGAGATACAGCAGCGATACATCTGCCTGGCGTATGATGGAGATCAGATGATCAGTAAAGCCTCTGAACTCTTGTTAAATACGATAAAACGTAAATTCAAAGTATCAAAAGAAGAATAAATACTCTTAACATTTCACAATCACTGCAGTACCATGAAGATCACATAGCGGAACAAGGAGAAGTGGTCCATGTGCTGCTTCATAATCAAGGACTGCCTGTTTGGCACCACGGAATCTGGTATTATTAAAATCATGAAGCAGAATCATTCCGGCTGTTGAAAGTCTTGGGTAGAAATATTCAAGGCCGGCTAAGATTGGCGCATAGAGATCGGCATCGAGACTTACAAGGGCGTAGGTTTCCTCTTCAAGCCCCGCAGCAGTTCCTGGGAAATATCCCTTTCGAACATCAATCTGATCTGGATAAGCCATTCGATTCATTACATATTCCAAAGATGTGTCAGCGAAATCGCCTTCCTGGGCTCTGGAGAAATCTCCGGAAATTTCAGCTTCAATATCTTTCGGGTCAAATCCTTCGAATGTATCAAAGAGATAGAGGTTACGGTTTGGGAATAGGGCATTCAGCTGCCATGCAGTGTCTCCCTTGTATACACCAAGTTCAGCAATGGCACCAGGAATGTTCAGATGATGGATACGATCCACAATCCGTGCGAGTGTGGCAGAACGAACGTCTAACATCTGGTATAAATCTCTTAAAAATGTGATTGTTCCGTCATAAGAAAGACCTAGAATCTGCTCTTCTAACTGGCGTCCTCTTTTTGAATCTGTAACGGATATAAGCATGACATCAGGTTTTTTCGCAACAGCATCAGCCATGGAATATACTGCGACAGAGCCCAATGGGGTATCTAGATCATGTCCCTGCAGCTTCTCGCTGTTATCTGCAAACCCAATGATATCATAGTTGTTTCTATTGATCAGACCGATGACAGAACGGCCAAACTGTCCTGCACCGACGATTACTAATTTCTTCATATTACTTGTCTCCATATTAATTTATCGTTAAAATATATATGTTTCCCCATCATAATACCATAAAAATAGTAAAAATGTACGAAAAAATTGCGAAAAACCTTTATTTGTTGTCTGATGTCTGATATGATAGGGTTAGAAAACGTAAGGGGGAACTTTTATGCGAAAAACAGGTGCGATTGTACTTGCTGCAGGCTTATCCTCAAGGATGGGAGCATTTAAACCGATGCTGCCCTTTGGGAATTCCACCGTGGCGCGTCATCTGATTTCCATGCTGCAGGATCGGGGAGTCGATCCCATTGTCGTGGTAACAGGATTTCGCGCAGATGAGCTGAGGCAGCATCTTTTTTCTATGGGCGTTCGATTTGTAAAAAACGAACGGTATGAGACAACACAGATGTTTGATTCCGTGCGAATTGGAATTGATGCAATTAAGGATGAATGTGAGCGATTTATGATCCTTCCCATCGATGTTCCAGCTATTATGCCCGAAACATTGAGACAGGTTATGATGATTGACGCACCGATGATTCGAACCATGTGCAATGGAGAGCCGGGGCATCCAATCATGCTGCAGACGAAGATGGCGCGAAAGCTTCAGGAATATGATGGACCGGGCGGGTTGCGAGGTGCCATGGAAAACTCTGGTATTCCAATCACAAACCTGGAGGTAGAAGACGAAGGCATTTACCGGGATATGGATACAAGAGCACAGTACGAAGAACTATTAAAGTGGAATTACAAGCGAGGGCAGGGACTTCCTACCAGACCAGTCATTACCATTTGCTTAGAAGGGAAAAAAGTTTTCTTTGGTCCTGAGACACAGAAGCTGCTCCTTGAAATTGCCAACACTGGTTCTAAGCAGGAGGCCTGTAAAAATGTCGGCATCTCCTATTCAAAAGGAAGCAAGTTATTAAAGGATTTGGAGGATCAGCTGGGCTATCCAGTGGTACAAAGATATAGCGGAGGCATTGGCGGCGGTGGCTCCTGGCTCAATGAAGCAGGCAGAAAGCTTGTAGATCGATATCAGAAATTAATGGACAACGTGCAGGACTATGCAGATATGAAGTACCAGGAATATATCGGTCAGGATCTGTAAGATTTGTCACGGAATATAAAGATAGCATTTCAGTATAATGTAAATGAAAGTTATGGAGGATACAACATGAAACTGATGAAAACAGAAGAGGCAGTAGGACAGATTCTCTGCCACGATATTACACAGATTATCAAAGGTGTTACCAAGGATGCCGTTTTTCGTAAAGGGCATGTGATTCGCGAAGAAGATATTCCAGTGCTGTTAAGCGTTGGGAAGGATCACATCTACATCTGGGAGAATGACGAGAACGTGCTCCATGAGAATGACGCTGCGCAGGTGCTCTACGACATTTGCAAGAATGACTACATGCATCCATCTGATGTAAAGGAAGGCAAGATTGAACTCATCGCTGACATTGATGGCGTATTAAAGATTGACCGTGACCGTCTTCGCAAGGTGAATGGCGCAGGACAGATGATGATCGCTTCAAGACACGGAGATTTTCCTGTGAAGAAAGGGGATAAGCTGGCAGGCACAAGAATTATCCCATTGGTTATTGAAAAAGAGAAGATGATGAGAGTGAAGGAATCTGTTGCAGGTGCTCAGATTTTTGAAATTAAACCATTTGTTAAGAAGAAAGTGGGAATCGTGACAACTGGGAATGAAGTATTCTATGGACGCATTAAGGATACATTTACACCGGTTATTTTAGATAAATTATCTGACTACGAGACAGAGCTTGTAGGACACGAAATCAGCAATGATGACCATGAGAATATCACTGCATGCATCAAAAAATTACTGGACGAAGGTGCTGAGATGGTAATCTGTACCGGCGGTATGAGCGTGGATCCAGATGACAAGACTCCACTTGCCATCAAAAACGCAGGATCTGATATCATTTCCTACGGCGCTCCGGTACTACCAGGTGCCATGTTCTTATTAAGCTACTATAAAAAAGATGACAAGAATATTCCAATCGTTGGGCTTCCGGGCTGCGTAATGTATGCGAAGAAAACCATTTTTGACCTGGTACTTCCAAGACTGATGGCAGACGATATGATTACAGAAGCAGATCTCGTGGAACTTGGAGAAGGCGGCTTATGCTTAAACTGTGGCGTATGTACCTTCCCGAACTGTGGATTCGGAAAGTAGGGGATTAGATGAAGGATTCATTGGGAAGAAACATTGATTATATGCGAATTTCCATTACGGATCGCTGCGACCTGCGTTGCAAATATTGTATGCCGGAGGGCGTGCAGCTGCTGCCAATGAAGGATCTGCTCACCTTTGAGGAGATTGAACAGGTTTGTACCATCGCTGCAGAGCTTGGAATTAGCAAAATCAAGATTACTGGCGGGGAACCGTTGGTTCGAAGAGGGGTAGAAGACCTGGTCCGCACAATCAAATCCATCCCTGGCATTGACAAAGTGACGATGACTAGCAACGGTGTGGCCCTGGCAAATCACATTGATGAATTAGTGGAATGTGGTTTGGATGCCATCAATATCAGCTTAGACACGTTAGATCCAAAGGAGTTTGAACAGATTACTGGCAGGGACAGATTAAGCGACGTTCTGACAGGGATTGAAGCGGCGAAAAAATCCGGCATCCGTGTGAAAATCAATACCGTTCTACGTGCGCAGATTACGGAAGAGATGATCATCGCACTTGCAAACTATGCAAGAGACTTACAGATTGATCTTCGATTTATAGAAGTGATGCCAATTGGATTTGGCAAAGAGCAGGATGGTATCTTCCATGAGGATGTGGACAAGATCTTAGCGAAACATTATGGAGAAGGTGTGGACGATGACTCCATTCATGGCAATGGACCTGCAATTTATAAGACCTACGATGAAGGCAGGGTAAGCATCGGTTTTATCAGCGCCATGCATGGGAAATTCTGTGCCAGCTGTAACCGCATTCGCATGAGCGCAATTGGCGGGTTGAAATCCTGTCTATGCTACAAGGGTAATATAGACATCAGAGAACCACTGCGCGCAGGTAATATGGAAGAAGTAAAGAACAGACTGATTGAAACGATTTTAGATAAACCAAAAGAACACTGTTTTGAGACCATTCAGGACATTACAGAAGAAAATCGAATGAGTTCCATAGGAGGTTAACCATGGGAAAGATTATTGGAATTTGCATTAGCGAAAAACGCGGAACCCAGAAGCACGAGGTTCCGGAAGTAAAGATCGTAAAAGATTGGGGATTAGAAGGCGATGCCCACGGCGGTAGATGGCACCGTCAGGTGAGCCTCTTATCCTATGATAAGATTGAAGAGTTCAGAAAGCGTGGGGCAGATGTGGCACTGGGTGCCTTCGGTGAGAATATCATCGTGGAAGGTATTGATTTTCGTGCTCTCCCTGTGGGAACAAGATATAAGGTTGGCGACATGGTCCTTGAGATGACTCAGATTGGTAAAGAATGTCACAGTCACTGCGAGATTTATAAAAAAGTGGGCGACTGCATCATGCCTCGAGAAGGTGTATTTGCTGAAGTAGTAGAGGAAGGTACAATTAAGGTTGGGGATGAGATGGAAGTGATTCTGCCGCCAGCAGACCGTCCATTCACTGCTGCAGTCATTACCTTAAGCGACAAAGGATTTGCCGGACAGCGAGAAGATAAGAGCGGGCCTAAAATTGTAGAGATGATCACAGAAGCTGGTTATGAAGTGAAAGAGACGATCCTGATTCCTGACTCCAAGCCAGGCCTTAAGAATCAGCTCATCCGTCTTGCAGATCAGCGCCAGGTTAATGTTATCTTCACAACCGGAGGAACAGGCTTTTCTGAACGTGATATCACACCGGAAGCAACTACTGAGGTATGTGATAAGATGGCAATGGGCATTGCCAATGCCATTCTCTACTATTCTTTACAGATTACACCACGTGCCATGTTAAGCCGTGCGGTATCAGGAATTCGTAAGAAAACATTGATTGTGAACCTGCCTGGCAGTCCAAAGGCGGTAGCTGAGGCATTGGAATTCATCCTACCTAGTCTTGGACACGGACTTGGCATCTTAAGGGGTACAGAAGGAGAATGTGCAAGACCCGAAAACTAAGAATCCTTTCTATGTGAATGGATGAGAGTGAAAGTGAGAAGGGAAATGAGAAAAAAGAGAAACAATCAAGTACTCTCCCTATTATTGTGTCTGCTTCTTGCACTGGCTTTGACAGCCTGTGGCGGCAAAAAGGCAGAAGATGGGGAAGAGAAAATCAACATTACTATGTTTGCTGCGATTAGTTTAAGCGATGTAACGGATGAACTGATTGCCACATATGAAAAAGAACATCCAGATGTTCATGTGGTGGCCAGCTATGACAGCTCTGGAACCCTGATGGAGCAGATCAAGGAAGGTGCAGAGTGCGATATCTTCTTTTCCGCTGCAGAAAAACAGATGGATGAATTAGAAGAGATGGGCGATATCCTTGCTGATACCAGAAAGGATGTGGTCAATAATCAACTTTGTGTTGTTACCTATAAAGGAAGTAACACGAAGGTAACAGGCCTTTCAGATCTTGAAAAAGCAAAAAGTATGGCATTAGCAGATGGCTCAGTACCGGTTGGCCGTTATACAAGAGCAGCCCTGGTAAATGCAGGAAAACTTCAGGCAGCAGATGATGTTGCTACCATTGCTAGTGAAGCGGTATCTGAGGCGCTTGGTCATCTTGAAATAAACACCTGTGCCAACGCAGGTGCTGTGACAGCTGCAGTGATGGAAGGCTCCAATGAGGTTGGTACCATCTACAAATCCGATACGTACGGAAAAGATGACCAGCTAGAAATCTTAGAGATGGTTGAATATGACCTTACAGGTGATGTGATCTATCCGATTGCACAGGTAGATCATAAGGATGTAGGAGATGCCCAGATTCAGGCAGCAAAAGACTTCATAGACTTTATGATCTCAGAAGAGGCAAAAAAAGTATATCAAGAACATTATTTTGACCCGTTATTTTAACGGGTCTTTTTTTAATATACAGGAAACTTCGTTTTCTGTATATTAAAAAACCCTCCGGGTTGGATGCGCACCTCGCGGAGTGGTAGTTAATACTTCGCATTCCGCTCGGGCGCGAAGTGTGCGAAGCACACTTTTTTAATACGCATGAATGAAGGCAAAAAGGAAAAACACAGGACAAATTATTTCATATTCATTAAATATTGCAATGTTGAAATTGAATTTACTTAATAAAATGAAGTATTTCAATTTTGATATTGCATTTTTTCTTTGAATAGATATAATAGGGACTTGTAATTATTACATAGAAAAGAGGTAGGTCGAATGAGTAAATTATATATCCCTGATGACTACACTCCAGTGTTAGGTTTAAAGGAAACACAGGTAGCAATTAAGACTGTAAAAGATTTCTTCCAGCTTCAGCTTGCTGCTCAGTTAAATTTACAGAGAGTATCTGCTCCATTATTCGTTTCACCGGAATCCGGTTTAAATGATAACTTAAATGGCGTGGAACGCCCGGTAAGCTTTGGTGTTAAGGAACAGAACGACGCACCATTTGAAATCGTTCATTCCCTTGCAAAATGGAAGAGACTTGCATTAAAGAGATACAACTTCAACGTGGAAGAAGGTCTTTACACAGATATGAGCGCAATCCGTAGAGATGAAGAAACAGATAACCTTCACTCCGTATTCGTTGATCAGTGGGACTGGGAAAAAATCATTCCTGAAGAAGAACGAAACGTTGAAAAATTAAAAACCATCGTAAAATCCATTTACGAAGCACTGCGTGTTACAGAAAAACACATGCAGAATAAATATGAATATATCAAACCATTCCTTCCAGAAGAAATTTCCTTCGTTACAACTCAGGAATTAGTTGATATGTACCCAGGTCTTTCTGCAAAAGAAAGAGAATACGAAATCGTAAAAGACAAAGGTGCCGTATTCTTAATGCAGATCGGTGACATCTTATCCAACGGTGAAAAACACGATGGACGTGCACCAGACTATGATGACTGGGCATTGAATGGAGATATCTTAGTATACTATCCAGTACTTGATATCGCACTTGAATTATCCTCCATGGGTATCCGAGTAAATGCACAGGCATTAAAAGAACAGCTCAAAAAAGCAGGATGTGAAGAACGCGCTGAACTTCCATTCCATAAGGCATTATTGGATGGAGAGCTTCCATGTACAGTGGGCGGCGGTATCGGCCAGTCCCGAATCTGTATGTTCTTCCTTAGAAAATGTCACATCGGTGAAGTACAGGTTTCTGTATGGCCAGAAGAGATTTATGAAGAAGCAGCAGCAAAGGGCATCACAATCCTTTAATCACTCAAATAGAAATAAATAAAATATCGTTACGAAGCAATGGGGCTTTGACTGTGGTCAAAGTCCCATTTTTTTTAATATTCCATCTAGATAATAATCATTCACTTTTACAAAACGAGAGGAGAAAAGTATGAGTACAAGAATTCCAGAATTATACGGCAGCTTAGTTTTTAATGACAAAGTAATGAGAGACAAGTTACCAAAAGACATTTACAAAGCATTAAGAAAGACAATCGAAAAAAGCACACATTTAGAATTAAACGTTGCTAACTCCGTAGCGATCGCTATGAAGGAATGGGCAGTGGAAAATGGAGCAACACATTTTACTCACTGGTTCCAGCCAATGACAGGCTACACAGCTGAAAAACATGATTCCTTTATCTCTCCAGTAGACAATGGAGAAGTAATCATGGAATTCTCCGGTAAGGAATTAGTAAAGGGCGAACCAGATGCATCCAGTTTCCCATCTGGTGGTTTAAGAGCAACATTTGAAGCAAGAGGATATACAGCATGGGACCCAACATCCCCAGCATTTATCAAAGACAAGACACTTTATATCCCAACAGCATTCTGTTCCTACTCTGGTGAAGCATTAGATAAGAAGACACCACTCTTAAGATCCATGGAAGCAATTTCCAAATCTGCTACAAAGGTATTAAATATCCTCGGTGAAGCAGACGTAACAAGCGTATCCACTACAGTTGGACCAGAACAGGAATATTTCTTAATCAATAAAGAAGACTACGCAAAGAGAAAAGACTTAATCTTCACAGGCAGAACACTTCTTGGTGCACTTCCTCCAAAAGGACAGGAAATGGAAGATCACTACTTTGGTGCGATCAAACCAAGAGTTGCAGCTTACATGCACGATTTAGATGAAGAATTATGGAAGCTTGGTATTCCAGCAAAGACAAAACACAACGAAGTAGCTCCTGCTCAGCACGAGCTTGCACCAATCTTTGATACAACCAACGTAGCTGTTGACCACAACCAGTTAACAATGGAATTAATGAAGAAAGTAGCTGCAAAACATGGTTTTGAATGTCTTCTTCATGAAAAACCATTCGAAGGCATCAACGGTTCCGGTAAACACAACAACTGGTCTTTAAGCACAAATACAGGAATCAACTTACTTGATCCAGGTAAAACTCCTGCTGAAAACCTCAAATTCTTAGTATTCCTTGTAGCAGTTATTAAAGCAGTTGATGATTATGCAGACCTTATGAGAGTTTCTGTTGCAAGTGCTGGTAATGACCACAGACTTGGAGCAAATGAAGCACCTCCAGCAATCATCTCCATCTTCCTTGGTGATGAATTAACAGCAGTTGTGAAAGCATTAGAGCTTGACAAAGAAGTAGATGACACAGAAACACAGGCAATGGATACCGGTGCTAAAGTAATTCCTCACTTTGATAAGGACACAACAGACCGTAACCGTACATCACCATTTGCATTTACAGGTAATAAATTCGAATTCAGAAGTTTAGGATCCTCCGCATCTGTTTCCGGACCAAACGTAGTATTAAACACAGCAGTAGCTGAAGTATTAGATCAGTTCTATGATGAATTAAAAGATGTTCCTGAAATCGACCTTTTAGTAGCTGTTCACGACATGATCAAACGTGTTATCACAGAACATAAGAGAGTAATCTTCAACGGTAACGGTTACTCTGATGAATGGGTAGCAGAAGCAGAAAGAAGAGGTCTTTACAACTTAAAATCCACTCCAGACGCTTTGCCAGCATTCATCGCACCAAAGAACATCGAATTATTCACAAAACATGGTGTATTTACTGAAACAGAGTTACATTCCAGATATGAAATCTTATTAGAAAACTACTCCAAGACAATTCATATCGAATCCCTTACTCTTTCCGATATGATTTACCATGAATTCATGCCATCTCTTATGAAATACATCGATACCATTTCTGGTTCTGTATTACAGAGAAAACAGGTAGCAGCAGCTTTACCAATGAAAGCAGAAACAAAGCTTTTAGAAAAGCTTTCCGATGGCTATGAAAAGATCTACGACATGGTAGAAACATTAAAGGCTAATACAAACAAAGCTGAAGCAATGACAGACAGCCTTGAAATGGCAAAATACTATCATGATGTGATTTTAGAAGATATGAATGCATTAAGAACTGTTGCAGACGAAATGGAAACATTAATTCCATCCGAAATGCTTCCATATCCAACTTACGAAGACATGTTATTCTACGTATAAGTAAGAATAGAGCAAGATAATACGAATGGCGAGCAGGATTTTCCTGCTTGCCTTTGTGTATGTTTTGAGATATGCACAAAAAATAGATTGTACGAGGTAAATCATCCATGAAAAAGAAATTGATTTTAGAAAATGGACAGGAATTTGTCGGAGAAGGCTTTGGATGTGACGAGCAGAAGGTTTGCGAGGTTGTATTTAACACATCCATGGCAGGATATCAGGAAATCATCTCAGATCCTTCCTATACCTATCAGACAGTTGTAATGACCTATCCGCTTATTGGGAATTATGGAACGAATGGGGAAGATTATGAATCAGAAAGACCATCCATCAGTGGTCTTGTTGTGCGGGAGTACAATGACCTCCCATCCAATTTCAGAAATGAAAAAACCTTAGACGAAGTGATGAAGGAATTCCATATTGCCGGCATCGCTGGAATTGATACAAGAAAGTTAACCAAGATGATCCGTGATTATGGTACTTTGATGGGGCTTATCACTGATGTTTCAACTACTTTAGAGGAAGGATTAAAGATCATCAAAGATACACCGGAGAAGCATAATGCGGTATCTACAGTGACCAGCAAGGCAATCAGAGAAGTACCGCACAAAGGAGACGTGGAAAAGCCATTCAAAGTGGTAGCCATCGACTGCGGTATGAAGTTAAATATCGTAAACAGCTTAAATGAAGCAGGCTGTGACGTGGTGGTTGTTCCATATGACACACCATATGATGTGATGGAAAGCTATCAGCCGGATGGAATCTTTATTTCCAACGGTCCTGGAAACCCACAGGATGTACCAGAGGTAGTAGAAACCTTGAAGCATCTCATTGGCAAATATCCTGTTTTCGGGATCTGCCTTGGCCACCAGCTCATCTCCTTAGCTTACGGGGCAAAAACCTATAAATTAAAATTTGGCCACAGAGGTGGCAATCATCCAGTCAAGAATCTGCAGACAGGAAAGGTGGAAATCACCAGCCAGAATCATTCCTATGCAGTAGATCCGGACAGTATTGAAGGAACCGGACTTGCCATAACCCATATCAACCTGTTGGATCAGACCGTGGAAGGCGTCAGATCCGAAAAGGACAATGTTTACAGCGTACAGTATCATCCGGAGAGTGCTCCGGGACCGGAAGACAGCAAATATCTCTTCCGTGAATTTTTGACAATGATGGAGGATAAGAAACATGCCTAAGAATACAGAAATCAAAAGAATTTTAGTCATTGGTTCCGGTCCGATCGTCATTGGACAGGCAGCAGAATTCGACTATGCGGGAACCCAGGCCTGCCTCGCACTCCGTGAAGAAGGCTATGAAGTAATCTTATGCAATTCCAATCCGGCAACCATTATGACGGATACTACCATTGCAGATAAGATCTACATGGAACCGTTAACCTTAGAATATATTGCAAAGATCATCCGTCATGAAAGACCGGACGCACTCCTGCCGGGTATTGGCGGGCAGACAGGATTAAATCTTGCCATGCAGCTTGAGAAAAAAGGAGTATTAAGAGAATGTAATGTAAAGCTTTTGGGAACCAAGGTCTCCTCCATTGAACAGGCAGAAGACCGAGACATGTTCAAACAGCTTTGCCTTGATATTGATGAGCCGGTATTACCATCTGTCATTATCCATACCATGGAAGAAGCAATTAAGGCAGCAGAAGAAATCGGCTATCCAGTGGTTGTAAGACCTGCCTACACCTTAGGCGGAACCGGTGGTGGATTTGCATACGATCAGAAGGAGTTTGAAGAAATTGTCAAGAATGCCCTTGCTTTGTCTCCAGTAAATCAGGCGCTCATTGAGAAGAGTGTAAAAGGATACAAAGAAATCGAATATGAAGTAATGCGTGATGCTAATGATACAGCGATCACGATCTGTAATATGGAAAACTTAGACCCAGTTGGTGTTCATACCGGAGATTCCATTGTTGTCTGTCCATCACAGACACTGGCAAACAAAGAGTATCAGATGTTACGAAACAGTGCATTAAAGATTATTCGTGCCTTAGAGATTGAAGGGGGCTGTAACGTACAGTTTGCTTTAGATCCTGAATCATTTGATTACTATGTTATCGAAGTTAATCCACGAGTATCCAGATCCTCTGCACTTGCTTCCAAAGCAAGTGGCTATCCAATCGCAAGAGTATCTGCCAAGATTTCAGTTGGTATGCATCTCGATGAGATACCACTGGCGAATACCTTAGCATCCTTCGAACCGGCACTTGACTATGTGGTAAGTAAGATGCCTAGATTCCCATTTGACAAGTTCGCAGATGCCAATAACTCCTTAGGAACACAGATGAAGGCAACCGGCGAAGTCATGAGTGTGGGAAGAACCTTCGAGGAAAGCTTATTAAAAGCCATCCGGTCCCTGGAAATCGGGGTATATCACTTATACAGCAGTAAGTTTACCGGCTGGTCTATGGAAGAATTGAAGGAATATATTAAGACAGCAACCGATGACAGAGTATATGCAATCGCTAAAATGTTGAGAAATTCCTCAAGCATTGATGAAATTGCAGAACTTACCGGCATCGACCGATTCTTCCTTTATAAATTAAAGAATATTACGGAGATGGAAAAAGAGTTAAAAGCTGCTCCAATGAGTCTCCCACTATTATACAAAGCAAAGAAGATGGGATTTTCTGATAAAGAAATCGCCGTTCTCTGGAATAAGAAAGAGCTTGACATCTATAATCTGCGCAAGGAAGAACATCTCTTCCCGGTATATAAGATGATCGATACCTGTGCTGCAGAATTCGAAAGCTACATTCCATATTTTTATTCCACCTATGAAGATGAGAATGAATCCATTCTCTCTGATAAAAAGAAGATCATCGTACTTGGCTCCGGTCCAATCCGTATTGGACAGGGTGTGGAATTCGACTACTCCACTGTCCATGCAGTAAAGACAATCAAGGAAGCAGGATTCGAAGCCATTATCATTAATAACAATCCGGAAACCGTATCCACTGATTATACGACTTCCGATAAATTATATTTTGAACCACTCTGCGTGGAAGATGTTATGAACATCATCGAATATGAACAGCCATTCGGTGTCATCGCATCCTTAGGCGGTCAGACTGCTGTTAATTTAGCAGGTCCATTGACAGACCGCGGCGTTAAGATCATCGGTACAGACTGTGAAGCCATCGAAAAGGCAGAAAACAGAGATTCCTTCGAAAAGGTATTAGAAGAGCTTGAGATTCCACAGCCTAAGGGCTGCGCAGTAACATCTGTGGAAGATGGTGTGAAGGCAGCGGCTGAAATTGGATATCCAGTACTGGTTCGTCCAAGCTTCGTTCTTGGAGGACGTGCAATGCAGATCGTATCCAAGGAAAGCGACCTTCTTGTGTATCTTAAAACTGCCGTAGAAATCGATGAAGACAAACCGGTTCTGGTAGATAAGTATATCAAAGGAAAAGAAGTGGAAGTTGATGCCATCTGTGACGGCATGGACGTATTCGTTCCAGGTATTATGGAACTGGTTGAACGAACCGGTGTACATTCTGGTGACTCCATGAGTGTATATCCGCCATACAGCATTTCCGATAAAGTTAAGGGAACCATCCTTCGCTATACAAAACAGCTGGGTCTGGGAATTGGTATTGTGGGACTGTTCAATATCCAGTTTATTGTCGATGATGAGGACAATGTATACATCATCGAAGTCAATCCAAGATCCTCAAGAACTGTACCGTTCTTATCGAAAGCAACTGGATATCCACTTGCAGATATTGCTACCCTGACCATTCTTGGCATCAGCTTAAAGGAACAGGGAATCTTCAGACTCTATCCGGATGAAAAACAGCGCTGGTACGTGAAAGCGCCTGCGTTCTCATTTGCCAAATTAAGAGGTATGGATGCATATCTTTCTCCTGAAATGAAGTCTACAGGAGAGGCCATTGGCTATGACAAAGCACTGCACAGAGCTATGTATAAAGCACTTGTGGCGTCCGGAATCAAGTTATCCAATTATGGAACGATTCTGGTTACGTTAGCAGATGAAGATAAAGAAGAAGCACTGCCATTGATCAAGCGTTTCTATAACCTGGGCTTTAATATCGAAGCCACAACGGTTACGGCAGAATTCTTAAAGAGCAATGGTGTACGAACAAGATTGTTGCGCAAATTAAGTGAAGGCAGCGAGGAAGTGCTCGAATCCATCCGTTCCGGATATGTCAGCTATGTGATCAACACAAGAGCGATCCTTTCCGGTAAACACTACGGAGATGGGGTAGCCATTCGCCAGTGTGCAACACAGAACAACGTTACCATGTTCACATCCTTAGATACTGTAAAAGTACTGTTGGATGTATTAGAAGAAATTACAATCAGTATTTCAACAATTGATGAAGAATAGGAGAAAAGAATGGTTAAATATGTATTTGTAACAGGCGGTGTTGTATCCGGCCTGGGAAAAGGAATTACTGCAGCTTCTTTAGGAAGACTGTTAAAAGCCAGAGGCTATCATGTGACCATGCAGAAATTTGATCCATACATCAATATGGACCCGGGAACCATGAATCCAATCCAGCACGGAGAAGTATTCGTTACCGAAGATGGCGTGGAGACAGATTTGGACCTTGGTCACTATGAACGCTTTATCAATGAAAATTTAGATTATAACTCCAATGTGACCACCGGAAAGATCTACTGGAAGGTGTTAAATAAAGAACGTCACGGTGATTATGGCGGGGGAACCGTACAGGTCATCCCACACATCACCAATGAAATCAAGGATCGCTTCTACAAAGCCAAATCCCCAGATGAAGACACCATCTCCATTATTGAGATTGGCGGAACTGTAGGAGATATCGAAAGTCAGCCATTCCTTGAAGCCATCAGACAGTTCCAGCTCGAAAAAGGAAGAGAGAACGCCATCATGATTCAGGTTACCTTAATTCCATACCTGAAGGCATCTGGTGAGATGAAGACAAAACCAACTCAGATGAGTGTAAAGAACTTACAGAGTATGGGAATCTGGCCTGACATCTTAGTGTGCCGTTCCGATTATCCGATCGATGACGGCATGAGAGAGAAGATTTCCCTTTTCTGTAACGTGAAGAAGGAGCATGTGCTTCAGAACTTAGATGCTCAGTCCTTATATGAAGTGCCATTGATGATGGAAGAAGAAAAGCTTGCCAATGCAGTATGTGAATGCCTCCGCATTCCATGTCCGGAACCGGATCTGACTGAATGGACCAAGATTGTGGAAGATTTCCATCATCCAAAGGAAGAAGTTACCATTGGTCTCGTTGGCAAATACGTCACTCTCCATGACGCCTATCTCAGTGTGGTTGAAGCACTTGCCCACGGCGGGATTGCTCATAAAACAAAGGTAAATATCAGATGGATCGATTCCGAAGAAGTATCAGCAGATACTGTAGATGAGATGTTAGGAGATTTAGACGGCATCTTAGTACCTGGCGGATTCGGACTTCGCGGCATTGAAGGCAAGATCGAGGCAATCAGATTTGCCAGAGAAAAACAGATTCCATTCCTGGGATTATGCCTTGGTATGCAGCTTGCCATCGTGGAATTTGCCAGAAATGTAATTGGCTTTGAAGATGCAGCCAGTATCGAATTTGCACCGGAAACCACCCATCCAGTGATCAACTTACTTCCAGATCAGGAAAATGTGGAAAATATCGGTGGAACCCTACGACTTGGTGCTTATCCTTGTAAGGTAAAAGCTGGCTCAAAAGCATTTGACGTATATGGAAAAGAATTGATCTCCGAGCGACACAGACATCGCTACGAAGTAAACAATGAATATAGAAAAGCTCTAGAAGAAGGTGGAATGACATTATCCGGCATTTCACCGGATGGAAGAATCGTTGAGATGGTGGAAATCACCGATCATCCATATTATATCGCCACTCAGGCGCATCCGGAATTCAAATCAAGACCTGACGTTCCACATCCATTATTCAAAGGTCTTGTACATGCAGCGTTAAGCTACAAAGGGAGGAAATAAGAATGAAAAACAGATATCAGTCCAAGCTTTATCATCCGTCCTTCGAACATGATAACTGCGGTATCGGTGCAGTCATCAACATGAACGGAATCAAAAGCCACGACATAGTTGCAGATGCTCTTAGCATCGTTGAAAATTTAGAACATCGAGCAGGAAAAGACGCAGAAGGAAAAACAGGTGACGGTGTTGGTATTCTCACCCAGATTTCCCATCGATTCTTTAGCAAAGTCTGCCATGATTTAGGCATCGCCATCGGTGGAGAAAGAGAATATGGCGTTGGTATGTTCTTCCTGCCACAGAACGAGCTTCAAATGCGTCAGGCAAAGAAGATGTTCGAAGTAATCGTAGAAAAAGAAGGCCTGAAATTCTTAGGCTGGAGAGATGTGGCTGTTGTACCGGAAGTACTCGGTGCAAAGGCAAGAGAATGTATGCCAGTGATCGCACAGGCATTTGTCAAACGTCCATCTTCCGCAGTAACAGACTTGGAATTCGACCGCAAATTATATATCATCCGACGCGTATTTGAACAGAGTAATGATAATACATACGTTTGTTGTTTATCTTGTAGAACAATTGTATACAAAGGTATGTTCTTAGTAGATCAGCTCCGTACGTTCTTTACAGATTTACAGGATCCGGATTATGATTCTGCCATCGCTATGGTACATTCAAGATTCTCTACTAACACAAATCCAAGCTGGAACCGTGCACATCCGAACAGAATGCTGGTTCACAACGGAGAAATCAATACCATCAAGGGTAATGTGGACAAGATGCTTGCCCGTGAAGAAACCATGTTTACTGACAAATTCTCCGATGAAGATATGACCAGAGTGCTTCCTGTTATCCCTTCCGAAGGCTCTGACTCTTCCATGCTTGATAATACTTTGGAATTCCTTGTGATGAGCGGTATGGATCTGCCACTTGCAGCAACCATCATGATTCCAGAACCATGGGCACACAACGATACCATTTCCCAGGAAAGAAGAGATTTCTATCAGTATTATGCAACCATGATGGAACCTTGGGACGGTCCGGCTTCCATTCTGTTCTCCGATGGGGATGTTATGGGTGCCATCTTAGACCGTAATGGTCTTCGTCCATCCAGATACTACGTAATGGATGACGGCAGACTGATCCTTTCCTCTGAAGTTGGTGTGTTAGATCTTGATGAAGCACACATCTTACAGAAGGAAAGACTTCATCCAGGTAAGATGCTCTTAGTTGATACAGTAAACCGCTGTATCCTTCAGGATGAAGAAATCAAAGAAAAATATGCGTTAAAGGAACCTTATGGAGAATGGTTAGATTCCAACTTAATTTCCTTAAGAGAGCTTCGTATTCCGAATGCTAAGATTCCTTCCTATACAGATGAGGAACGTGCAAAGCTTCAGATGGCATTTGGCTATACCTATGAAGATTATCGCGAAGGCATCCGCAACATGGCGTTAAATGGTTCCGAACACATCGGCGCTATGGGTGTAGATACACCGATCGCAGCTTTATCCGGTCAGTATCAGCCATTATTCTATTATTTTAAACAGTTATTTGCCCAAGTAACCAATCCACCGATCGACGCAGTGCGTGAGAAAATCGTAACCTCCACCACAGTATACATCGGAAAGAACGGTAACCTTTTAGAAGAACGTCCAGAAAACTGTCATATGATCAAGATCGATAATCCAATCATCTCCGATCACGATTTATTAAAGATCAAGCATATGAAGAAGGACGGCTTTAAGGTGGAAGAAGTATCCACACTTTATTATAAATCCACTCCGATCAAACGTGTGCTTGATAACCTGTTCGTACATATTGATAAGGCGTACAGAGACGGTGCCAATGTCATCATCTTATCCGACCGCGGTATGGATGAAAACCGTGTGGCACTGCCTTCTTTACTTGCAGTGGCAGCAGTGCACAAATATCTGGTAGACACAAAGAAATGTACTGCCATGTCCCTGATCTTAGAATCCGGAGAACCAAGGGAAGTACACCACTTTGCAACCTTACTTGGTTTTGGTGCAAGTGCGGTAAACCCTTATCTTGCACACTCCTGTATCGATGAATTATGTAAGAATGATCTTTTAGAAAAAGACTATTATGCAGCAGTACAGGATTATGACCGTGCAATCTTATCCGGTATCGTAAAAATCGCTTCCAAGATGGGTATCTCCACCATTCAGTCCTACCAGGGCAGCAAGATCTTCGAAGCAATCGGTATTTCCCAGGATGTCATCGACAAATATTTTACTGGCGTAGTCAGCCGTGTCGGTGGTATTACGTTACAGGATATTGCAGAAAACACAGACAGACAGCATTCAAAAGCATTTGACCCACTGGGACTGAACACTGAGCTTACCATCGCTTCCATGGGTCGTCACAAGATGCGTGCGCAGGGTGAAAAACACAGATACAATCCTCAGACCATCCATATGCTTCAGATGGCAACCAGAGAAGGGGATTATAATAAATTTAAACAGTATACAGCCATGGTTGACAAAGAAGAAACCGGCTATTTACGAAGCCTGATGGATTTCAACTATCCAGAACAGGGCATCGAATTAAGCGAAGTTGAAAGCGCAGAAGAGATCGTAAAACGTTTCAAAACTGGTGCCATGTCCTATGGTTCCATCTCTGAAGAAGCACACCAGGCACTGGCACTTGCCATGAACAAGCTTCATGGTAAATCCAACTCCGGTGAAGGTGGAGAAAGTGATGAACGATTAGAATCTGCAGGCAAAAAGAATGACAGAAGCTCCGCAATCAAACAGGTAGCCAGCGGACGTTTTGGTGTAACCAGCAGATACTTAGTCAGCGCAAGAGAAATTCAGATCAAGATGGCACAGGGTGCAAAACCAGGGGAAGGTGGACATCTGCCAGCGAAAAAGGTATATCCTTGGATCGCAAAGACAAGACATTCCACACCTGGGGTTAGCTTAATCTCCCCACCACCACACCACGATATCTATTCCATCGAGGATTTGGCGCAGCTCATCTACGACCTGAAAAATGCCAATAAGAATGCTCGTATTTCCGTAAAATTAGTATCCGAAGCTGGTGTTGGTACGGTAGCAGCAGGTGTAGCTAAAGCAGGTGCGCAGGTTGTACTCATTTCCGGTTATGACGGCGGTACTGGTGCAGCGCCACTTTCTTCCATTCATAATGCAGGTCTTCCTTGGGAACTCGGTCTTGCTGAAGCACATCAGACATTGATCCAGAATGGTCTTCGTTCCAAGGTTATGATCGAAACCGATGGTAAATTAATGAGTGGTCGTGACGTAGCCATCGCAGCAATGCTCGGTGCAGAAGAATTCGGTTTTGCTACTGCTCCGCTGGTAGTACTTGGCTGTGTTATGATGCGAGTGTGTAACTTAGATACCTGTCCAATGGGTATTGCAACACAGAATCCGGAACTTCGTAAACGTTTCATCGGTAAACCGGAATATGTGGAAAACTTCATGTTATTCATCGCAGAAGAGCTTCGTGAATACATGGCAAAATTAGGCGTTCGTACCATCGAAGAGCTGGTTGGACGTTCCGATTTATTAAAGAAAAAAGATAATCTCACAGGAGTTGCTGCCAAGATTGACCTTTCCGGTATTCTTGCGCCTACTCCAGATGAAAAATCCAGCTTCAACCCAGAAGATATCTACAATTTCGAACTGGAAAAAACTGTGGATGAAGCAGTATTATTAAAGAATAAAGATGTACAGGCAGCAATCACCAAAGGACGTAAAAAGACGGTAAATGTGACCATCACCAATACAGACCGTGCCTTTGGTACACTGGTTGGCGCAGAAATTACAAGAAAACATAAAGATGGACTTCCAGAAGATACATTGACAGTAGAATGTCAGGGTGCCGGTGGACAGAGCTTTGGTGCATTTATTCCAAAGGGACTGACCTTATCCTTAACAGGCGACACCAACGACTACTTCGGAAAGGGTCTTTCCGGTGGTAAGCTGATCGTCAAAGCACCAAAGGAAGCTGCTTATGAAGCAGAAGAGAATATCGTAGCAGGTAATGTTGCCCTCTACGGAGCAACTTCCGGTGAAGCTTACATCGCTGGTATGGCTGGTGAACGTTTCTGTGTACGTAACTCCGGTGCTTATGCTGTAGTAGAAGGTGTGGGCGAACACGGCTGTGAGTACATGACCGGTGGACGTGCTGTTGTACTTGGACCAACAGGCAAGAACTTTGCAGCTGGTATGAGTGGCGGTATCGTATACGTCCTTGATGAAAACAGCAAATTATATCGTAACTTAAATAAAGAACTGGTATTAATGGAAAAAATCACATCCAAGATTGATCAGATCGAGCTTCGCGAAATGCTTGGTAAACATGTGAAGTATACAGGCTCCGTGAAAGCGCAGAAAGTACTGGATCATTTTGAAGAATATCTTCCTAAGTTCAAGAAGATCATTCCTGCAGACTATAAGAAGCTGATGCATCTCACCAGCAAATTCGAAGAACAGGGTATGAACCGTGAACAGGCCAGCATCGAAGCATTCTACGAAAGCACTGGCACAAAGCACTAGGAAGGAGGAGATAGAAAATGGGAAAAGCAACAGGATTTTTAGAATTTGATAGAAAAGATGGAAAAATCACACCTCCTGAGCAGAGAATTACTAATTTTAATGAATTTCATGATTTATTAGACAAACAGGAACAGCAGCTTCAGGGCGGCAGATGTATGGAATGTGGTGTTCCATTCTGCCAGGCAGGTACCATGATCGCAGGTATGGCTTCCGGCTGTCCTCTCCACAATCTGGTACCAGAACTTAACGACCTGGTATACCATGGCAACTTTGAACAGGCTTACAAGCGTCTGAGCATCACACACAGCTTCCCGGAATTTACTTCCCGTGTGTGTCCTGCCCTTTGTGAAAATGCATGTACCTGCGGCCTTCATTCTGAACCAGTATCCACAAAAGAGAATGAACGTACTGTCATTGAGTATGCCTTTGAGAAGGGCCTTGTGAAAGAAGAAGCACCAAAGGTTCGCACTGGCAAGAAGGTAGCTGTCATCGGAAGTGGTCCTTCTGGTCTTGCAGCTGCACAGCTGTTAAACAGACGCGGACATAGTATTACTGTCTATGAACGCAGTGACCGTGCAGGTGGACTGCTTCGCTACGGTATTCCAAATATGAAGATTGATAAGAGAGTCATTGACCGACGTATCAGCCTCATGGAAGCAGCAGGCGTGAACTTTGTATACAATGCAAATGTTGGAAAAGACATTACAGGAGCTGAACTGATGAAACAGTATGACCGTGTGGTTCTCTGTTGTGGTGCATCCAATCCTAGAGATATCAAAGCACCGGGAAGAGACGCAGCAGGCATCTATTTTGCAGTGGATTTCTTAAAGGAAGTCAGCAAAAAGCTGATGGATGAAGGCTATGATCATAAGAAGATCATGGCTGCAAAGGATTTCTCCTTTGGCAGTCTGAAAGGCAAACACGTCATAGTAATCGGTGGTGGGGATACCGGTAATGACTGTGTGGGAACCAGCATTCGTCTTGGCGCTGCCAATGTCATTCAGTTAGAGATGATGCCATGTCCACCAGCAGTACGATTAGATAGCAATCCATGGCCAGAATGGCCAAGAATCTTAAAGACAGATTATGGCCAGGAAGAAGCGATCTATCAGTTTGGTTCCGACCCACGTGTATATCAGACAACGGTGACAGAATTTATCAAAGATAAAAAAGGTCATCTTTGCGGCGTGAAGACAGTGTCTCTTGCTCCTAAGAAGGATGAAAAGACAGGTCGTATGAACATGATTCCTGTGGGAGGAACAGAAAAAGAATTAAAAGCAGATCTGGTACTGATCGCTGCAGGTTTCCTTGGAAGTGAAAAGTACGTAACAGATAGCTTTGGTACAGCGATCAATGAAAGAACCAACGTAAAAACAGAAGCAGATTCCTACGCTTCCTCTGTTGCAGGGGTATTCACTGCAGGAGATATGCACAGAGGACAGTCTCTTGTTGTCTGGGCGATTGCAGAAGGACGTAATGCAGCAAAAGAAGTGGATGAATCTCTGATGGGATATACAAATTTATAAATTATTCAAAGTACACACAACATATTGTATATGACACAAAAAAGGAGCTGATAGAAATATTCAGCTCCTTTTTGCGTATAGAAAATTATCATTTCAAATCATATCTTATTACTACTTACAGATTGGCTGCCCCGATGATACCGGCATAGCTTCCAAGGGAAGCAACTGCAATTTCCGGAACAAGTCCATTGGCTCCGCCAAAGCTGTCGGTAAGCAGCATCTCGCGAAGCGGTTCAATGATCTCACCTGCATATTCTGACATGGTTCCACCAAGTAAGATTAGCTGAGGACGGAACATATTGACGATGTTGATGAGACCGGCTCCAAGCATCTGTTCGTACTGTTCTACGACTTCCTGCATATCGATATCGCCCTGTCTGAACAGGTCAAATACTTCGGCAAGATCCATCTCACGAGAAGTCCTCTGTTTTGCTGCACGAAGGAGGGAAGGAACAGAAGTGTATGCTTCCAAGCAGCCCTTTCTGCCACAGGTACATAATCGACCATTGACACGGATTACCTGATGGCCAACTTCACTGCCACCCATGATACCGCCTTCGAATACCTGGCCGTTTAAGATGATTCCGCCACCGACACCGGAACCTAAGGTGAACATCACCACATCGGAGTAGTCCTTGCCGGCACCGGCAACAGCTTCTCCAAGGGCTGCACAGTCGGCATCATTGGCAATTCGTACCGGACATGGAATGACTTTTCCAAGTCGTTTGGCAAGTGGAACATCTTCCCACTTGATATTGTTGGAGTAGATGACTGAACCCTTACGACGGTCAATGGTTCCAGGAACGCCAACGCCAACCCCGATACACTGATCCAGTGGTACATGCTCTTCAGCCAGAAGATTCAGTGTCTTTTGTGCCACGTCGTCAATGATTTGGGCAGGTAATAATCTGGTATCTGTTGGATACTTACGCACCGTGATCAGATTCTGTTGATCATCTACCAGTCCGATTTGGGTTTCAGCACTACCGATGGTAATGCCCACACGAACCGGATTGGCTTTTTCACGAATGGTAGTCAGTAAGGCATCGCAGGTACCTTCGATCTGCCAGTCGCCGCTGTCAGCCGGAAGGAAGATACTGTCTCCCTTTTGATAATCGATGGATTCCCCTTTACAGCTGATGGATCCCTCTCCGTCTAAAATTAAGATACTTAAGAAGGAAGTGGAACCCACATGACCCTGGGTACGATAGGTCAGATTACCATCTAAATTGAGTTTATCTACAGTAAAGTAATCACAGTCAGCCACATGTGGATATTCACTGCCGCTTCGAATGATCGGAGCGCGTTCGGTTACAGCAAGGGCCTTCTCGATATGAAGATCACGAAGCTTGCCATCTTTGCCCACACGGCCGTAATCGTAGATTCGATAGGTTACATTGGAATTCTGCTGGATTTCAGCAATCAATATGCCCTTTCCGATGGCATGTAAGGTGCCGGATTCGATAAAGAGAGCGTCCCCCTTCTTAACAGGAACGGCATTGAGCACCTCAAGTAAGGTGTTATTGTGGATGCGTTCCTCGAATTCTTCCTTGGAAATTGCTTCTTTAAATCCATAATAAAGGAATGCATCCTCTGCAGCGTCTAAGATATACCACATCTCTGTCTTGCCATACTGGCCTTCATTCTGGAGGGCATATCCATTGCTTGGATGAACCTGAATGGATAAATTGTCTCTCGCATCGATAAACTTAGTAAGGATTGGGAAATCACGAAATCTTCGACAGTGGGTTCCTAATACCTTCATGCCTTCTTCATCGATGTACTCCTGCAGGGTCTTTCCTTCATAAGGGCCATTGACAATGGTGGAGGTACCATCCGGATGACAGGAAAGCACCCAGGCTTCCGCAAGGATCGGACCGTCGAATTCCACATTGTATTCCTCAGCAAGACGATGGCCGCCCCAGAGATAGTCTTTGCAGGCTGGTTTTAATTTTAAAATACTCATGTTAAATGCTCCTTTTTATTAAATATAAGCATTCATTTTCATTATCACTTTCTCTATTATACAATATTGGCATTGAAGATACATTATTTTTTGATTAAAATTATAGTAGTGTAAAGAACAGATACAGATGAGGAGTCTTTTATGGCAAATACATTTACAGCGAAAGAAGCAAAACGAATCACGGAGGAATACTTCGATTTGGAGTCCAGGCTTGCAAAATCGGTTACCCTCTTTGAGAACAGCAAAACTACAATACAGAACGCCATTGATCAGATTCGCTGGAAGAAAACCTACGGCATTCTGACAGGCATTCCCATTGATGAGATCAACCGTGACAAACTGGGCATCTCTGTGAAAAAACTGCGTGACCACGGCTATGAAACCATCGCAGATGTGTCCATGACGGATCCAAGAGACCTGGCGGAAGAAATCAATGGCATCGGTGAGAATACCGCATTCATGATCCGAAGTGTGGCAGACCGCATCATCAAAGAAACGCAGGATACCATCAAGCTGAAGATCAATTTTGATGACCAGTCTCCAGAGATGACAGACCTTGTTTCGGCAGTTTATCAGTTTATGCATTCCTATGAACTGCTCCTTTCCTGCAAGGACTTTGTGGAGGAATACAACGACTATATCAACGACCATCTGGATGCCATCGCCTGCAGAAAAGGCTTCTTCAAGTGGTTATTCACATCAGGTGAGAAGAAGGAAGTGGCAAATGCATCCTTCCTCGCTCTTAGTGACCTCTTAGAAAGTGACCGTGTAGCTAAAATCAGGGCTGCCCTTGATCAAATCGATGCCAATGAGCATACCGATCCGATCAATGTGTGGGAAGACTTTAAAGAACACTCTGTGGATTACTATACAAGAATCGAGGAAGTGGATCCCGATATTCTGGGCAATGGTGACGTATTATATGGCCTTCCGGAATATCTGGCAGAAGAGATTCAGAATCAGGAGCTTGATCTGACTGGCCTTAGAGCCACCCTTCGACGTTATCAGGAACTGGGTGTGAAGTATATCATTCATCAGAAACGAGTGCTCCTTGGAGACGAGATGGGGCTTGGTAAAACAGTCCAGGCCATTGGCGCCATGGTCCATCTTCGTAATGAGGGAGGGACACATTTTATAGTGGTTTGTCCGGCAAGTGTGATCTCCAACTGGTGTAGAGAAGTGGAAAAACACAGTGACCTTCCAGTGACCAGAATTCATGGGGCTAGCCGTGGCAGTGCTTTTAAGCGTTGGTTAGAAGAAGGCGGTGTGGCAGTGACAACCTATGAAACCACAGAATTCCTGCATACGGATCATCGATTTGACTGTATGGTGGTGGATGAAGCACATTATATTAAGAATCCACGGGCCTATCGTTCCCAGAACGTGAAGCGGTTATGCAAAAATGCAGACAATCTGCTGTTTATGACAGGAACCGCCATTGAGAATAAAGTAGATGAGATGATCTCACTGATTCAGGTATTACAGCCTGAAGTGGGAGAACAGATCAAAAAAATCGCATTTATGGTGTCCGCACCCCAGTTTCGTGAGAAGGTTTCCCCTGTATATTATAGAAGAAAAAGGGAAGAGGTCCTCACCGAATTACCGGAACTCATTGAATATGAAGAGTGGTGTAATCTGAATTTAGAAGAGCGTGCCAAATATGAGATGGCAATCTATGCCAAAAGCTTCGTGGATGCCAGAAGGGTATCCTGGAATGTGGGAAACCCGGAAAAATCCACCAAAGGAAAGCGACTCATGGAGATCGTGGAGGAAGCAAAGAGCGAAGGCCGCAAGGTCATCGTATTCTCCTACTTTTTAGATACCATCGATCTGGTTTGCAAGCTTCTGGGTAAGGCATGTATGCCAGCCATCAATGGTTCCGTCACTCCTCAGAAGCGCCAGGAGATTATCGATGCATTTGACAAGGCACCTGCCGGAAGCGTGCTTCCTGCACAGATTCAGTCCGGTGGTACTGGCCTTAACATCCAGACAGCCAGTGTGGTCATCATCTGTGAGCCACAGCTGAAGCCTTCCATTGAAAATCAGGCCATTTCCCGTGCCTATCGTATGGGTCAGGCGAGGAATGTACTTGTCTACCGCCTCCTCGCAGAGAATACTTTAGATGAGCGTATCATCGATCTGCTGGCCGAAAAACAAGAAATCTTTAATGCCTTTGCCGACGATTCTGTGGCAGGAGTTGAGACTATGGAGCTTGACCAGACCACATTAAAAGAGATGATGGAAGAAGAGCGAAAGAAGCTGGAAGAGGGAATAGTTCAAAATTAAACAGACAATATATTAAGGAAATGTTAAATATTCTGAAAATAATAAAAATTGTGCTAGAATAGTTTACTATTTAATTGTAATTAATCCTTTCTACTGATACACTTAAATTACAAAGAAAGAGAAGAAATCCTAAGGATTTCACCATAGAAAATCATAGAAAGGAGAATGGTTATGACGACATTATTAGTAGTACTTGCAGTTATCGCAGGAATCGTATTTGACATCACAGCAGTTAAAAAAGGAGAAACCAATGGAAGCACTATTGACATGGCGCTCTTAAGATTCTCTACCTTATTTGCAAAGCATAATAATATGATGCTCAAATAACAGATAATCAGAACGTGAATATAAAGGCTGTCGCGAAAGCGGCAGCTTTTTTTCGTACATAGACCTATTCCTTATGAAGAATATTAATCGGTAAGCTTTCTAAATAATATTAATAAAATATAAAAATAATAAGTCAATCAGTCTCGTTTTATGTATAATATACTTATGTGTGTAACAAAATGATGCATAAGGAAGAAATCTATGAATGAAATCAAAGTTATCATCGAATCGGGAGCCATCAAGCGGCTTCCGGAGGTGATCAAAACATATAAAGGAACAAAACCATTTGTCCTATCCGGGCAGGCAACCTATGCAGCTGCAGGTGAGCAGGTAATCGGAGTGCTTCGTGAGGCAAAAATCGATTATACATTGTATCAGTTTTCCCAGTGCCCTGTGGAACCGACAGAATATACGGTGGGGAGTGCAGTAATGCATTTTGATTATTCCTGCGATGTGATCATCGGCATCGGATCCGGTGTGATCAATGATACAGGCAAGATATTGTCCAAAGCAACGGGAAGACCCTATATTATTGTAGGAACTGCGCCATCCATGGATGGCTATGCCTCCGCAACCTCCTCCATGGAGCGGGATGGACTGAAAGTATCCATCGACAGCAGGATGCCTGATGCGATCATCGGAGATCTTGATATCCTGGCAAATGCACCTCTACACATGCTGCGTGCCGGCATCGGCGATATGCTTGCCAAATACATCAGCTTAGTGGAATGGAAACTGGCTTCCATTATCGTCGGTGAAGAGTATCAGGACGATATCGCGGAACTGGTTCAAAAGGCAGTAAAGAAAGTGGTTGACGCAGCAAATCGTTTGATGGTAAGGGATCGGGAAGCTGTTGCAGATGTGATGGAAGGACTGATTATCGCCGGTATGGCCATGAAGACGGCAGGGTGTTCCAGACCGGCATCGGGGATGGAGCATTATTATTCCCATATATGGGATATGAGATCGCTGGCATTTCCAGAAGCGAAGGCAGATCTTCACGGTATTCAGTGCGGCATCGCTACATTATTATGCCTGAAGGATTATGAAAAGATCAGAAGAATTGCACCAGACAGAGAAATGGCCCTTCAGTTTGTTCAAAACTTTGATGTGGATGACTGGAATAAAGAGCTAAAAGATTATATCGGTCCAGGAGCAGATGCCATGATCCTTGGCGAACAAAAGGAAGGCAAGTATGAAGTGGAACGTCATAAGAAGAGACTTGATCATATCATCGCACATTGGGACGAAATACTGGCTGTCATCGATACCCTTCCGACTTACAGTGACATTTACCAGTTGATCAAGGGAATCGGTGCTCCCACATCGCCTGACTATCTTGGATATGAGGAAGCTGACATCTACAAAACCATGACCATGACCAAAGACATCCGTGATAAATATATTGGAAGCCGCCTGCTCTGGGACTTGGGTGAATTGTAGATATTATATATAGAATTTTGACAATGAAGATAGGAAAGAACTGAGGAATATAAGAATGAAATTAAAGGTTAAAACATTCGACCAGTTGACCATTCGAGAGCTCTATGAAATCTTAAGAGTCCGGGCAGAGGTCTTCGTGGTGGAGCAGAACTGCGTCTACCAGGATGTGGACGGATTAGATCAGCGAAGTCTTCACATGTTTTTTGAGGAAGCAGGACGTATTCCTGCATACCTGCGGGTCTTTTATATAGAAGAAGGAGTCGTCCAGATTGGCCGTGTACTGACCACAAAGCGGGGCATGGGATTAGGCGGAGACCTGCTTAATCAGGCGCTCGCAGCCATCAGAGAGCAAATGTATCCGTCAAGAATCTACCTTGAGGCCCAGTGCTACGCCACTGGCTTTTACGAGAGAGAAGGCTTTCGCATCTGCTCAGAAGAATTCTTAGAAGACGGAATTCCCCATGTAGGAATGGAATTGATCGAATAGAATATACAATTTAGAAAAGGAGAATCGTTATGTTAACTAAGAGAGACCAGAGATGGATCAAGAATGAAGAAGTAGATTTAGAACCAGTTGCAGAAGGGTTAGAACGCAAGATCCTTGCCTATGACAAGGACATTATGACTGTAGAGAATCACTTTCAGCCTGGTGCCATTGGTGCCATGCATTCCCATCCTCACACACAGATTACCTATGTTGTAAGCGGTAAATTCTGCTTTACCATTGATGGAGAGATGAAGATTGTGACTGCCGGTGATGCCATGTTAAAAACCAACAGTGTACCACATGGCTGTGTATGTTTAGAAGAAGGTATCCTTCTTGATATCTTTACTCCAATGAGAGAGGATTTTGTGGCTGCACGTGAGGCAGAAGAAGCTGCGAAAGCAGATAAGAGTGTCGAACCAGCAGAGGAAGCACCAGAAGAAGCTAAGACAGAAGAACCAGCACCAGCACCCCAAGAAGCTGCTCCAGAGAAAAAAGAGTGGAAGGTAGCAATTGCTGGGATTGGCGGTGCAGGAATCAATATGGTCAATGAAGCCTTAGCAGAACAGATTCCTGTTGCAGTAAGCATTGCCATTGACACAGATATGGATGATTTGGAACGCTCCGTAGCAACTCACCGCATGCTGATCAAAGACGGAATTGAAGATACTTTAGAACAGGTGGGTGCACTCATTCAGGATATGGACGCTGTTCTCATTGCCACAGGTATGGGTGGCATGACAGGAACCCATGCGGCGCCACTGATTGCAGACCTTGCCAAAGAACTTGGCGTGCTGAACGTGGCATTTGTTGCAAAACCATTCATGTTTGAAGGAAGCCCTAGACTCAATGCTGCAATGAAGGGCATCAACCAGATGGGCAGATATGCCGATGCCATGGTAGTCATCAACAACAATCGTGTCATGGAGCTTGCAGACCGTAACATGCCGATTCCGGAAGCAATGAAGCTTGCGGATGATTCCTTCGTAACAGTATCCAAGTTTGTAAGTTATCTTGCTGCAGACGAAGAGACAGAAAGCTTTGGTCTGGATGATATCTTAGAAATCATTGATATTTTCGTCATCGGCGATGAAGTAAACAGAGAACTTACAGAAGTTTACTGCTAATAATCAGAGTACCAAGAAAGAGACCAAGTTATAATGGATATTTACGAAGTAATCAAAAGCAGAAGAAGTACGAGAAAATATAAACAGACACCTGTTGAACCAGAAAAACTTGAGATGATTATTTCCGCCGGAAGGTATGCACCTTCCGGCGGAAATTCTCAGAGAAGTCATATTTTTGTGGTTCAGAACAAGGACGTCTTAGATGAACTGGCTGCAATGGCCAGGGAAGCATTTGCCGAAATGGAGATTGAGGAATCCATGTATGGAGGACTGAAGAATTCCATCCGGTTATCCAAAAGAGGCGACTATGTCTTTCATTTTGATGCACCGGTACTGATCGTCATTGCCAATGAGATGGCATATGGTAATCATATGGCAGATACCGCATTGGTGGTTGAGAATATGTTATTACAAGCCAATGCACTTGATCTTGGCAGCTGTTATATCAATCAGCTGAACTGGCTGGGAGATGATGAACGATTCAGAAATTATATGGCCAATTGGGGTCTTAAAGAAGAGGAACGTGTCTATGCATCCCTGGTGGTTGGCTATCCAGACACAGAGGACGGCCTACCAGTAAGAATACCGCTGCAACGAACAGGCAATGAAGTCGTATATATTGATTAAGTAGTTGGTTGCTGCCGAAATAGAAAATATTTACCAAATTAGTGGGGTGATTTTTGTACATTTTTTTATACAATGCAAGAAATTGATGGATTGCCCTTGCAAATTCCGAAAAGTCTTATACAATGAGTAATAACCGAATCAATCGGTATGGAATGAATAAAAAATAATTTAATAATAAACTAATGAGGTAAGAAGATGAAAAAAGTCGTTAAGTTTGGCGGAAGCTCTTTAGCAGATGCAAAACAGTTCAAAAAAGTAGCAGCAATTATTCAGGCAGAAGAAAGCCGTGTATATGTGGTTCCTTCCGCACCTGGTAAAAGATATGATGGTGACACAAAAGTAACAGATATGCTTTTAAAAGCATATGACATGGCAAGCAAAGGGGAAGATATTACTGAGCAGGTTTCCATGATTAAGAAACGTTACGATGAAATCATCGAAGGCTTGGAATTAAAAGACTTTAGTTTAGATGCTGATTTCGAAGAAATCACAAAGATGCTTCAGACAAATCCACAGAAGGATTATACTGCTTCCCGTGGTGAATATCTGAATGGTAAAATCATGGCAGAATATATCGGTTATGAATTTATCGATGCAGATGAAGTTATCTTCTTCAATGATGAAGGCAACTTAAATACATACAAAACAGAACGAGTATTAAGCAAACGTCTTGCAGAAACACCAAAAGCTGTAGTTCCTGGCTTCTATGGTCATGGCAAAGACGGCAATGTAAAGACATTCTCCCGTGGTGGTTCTGATGTAACTGGTTCTGTAGTAGCACAGGCTGCAAAAGTTGATATCTATGAAAACTGGACAGATGTTTCCGGTTTCTTAGTAGCTGACCCACGTATCGTTAAAAATCCAGCAACAATTAAGTATATTACATACAGAGAACTTCGTGAACTTTCTTACATGGGTGCATCCGTACTTCATGAAGATGCGATCTTCCCAGTACGTTACTCCGGTATTCCAATCAACATCCGTAACACAAACCGTCCACAGGACAAGGGTACATGGATCGTAGAAAGTACAGGTCAGAAATCTGATTTTGTCATCACAGGTGTTGCTGGTAAGAAGGGATTCTGCACAATGCTCATCACAAAGGCTATGATGAACTCCGAAATTGGATTTGGCCGTCGTGTATTACAGGCATTAGAAGACAGTGATATCTCCTTTGAACATATGCCATCCGGTATCGATACTATGACAGTAGTTGTTCATGAAGATGAATTCCTTCACAAAGAACAGCAGGTAATCTCCACAATTCACCGTCTTGCAAAACCAGACCACATCGAAATAAACTCTGATTTAGCATTAATCGCAGTAGTTGGCCGTGCAATGAAATCTGCTAAGGGCACAGCAATGCGTTTATTCACAGCTCTTGCACAGGCTGATGTTAACGTAAGAATGATCGACCAGGGTTCTTCTGAACTCAATATCATCATTGGTGTGAAGAATGCAGACTTTGAAAAAGCAATCCGAGCAATCTATGACGGATTCTGCAAATAATCTTAAGAATATAAAGTTTTATGTATGGAGCTTCCAGTAACTGGAGGCTCCTATTTTTTATCCTTTTCATAATAATAGGAATAGGTTATCATAGTATCAATAGATAAAACGATAATTATATAAATAGAAAAAGAGGTGTTTGATATGAACAATGTATTTGAAGGCAAAAAGCTCGGTTTTGGTTTGATGAGATTACCATCCCTTGATCCGGAAGATCCTTCCAAAATCGATGTGGAACAGTTAAAGACAATGGTAGATATCTTCATGGAAAGAGGATTTACCTATTTTGATACTGCATGGATGTATTGTGGCTTCCAGAGTGAGAATGCGATCAAAGAAGCATTGGTAGATCGTTATCCAAGAGACAGCTACACATTAGCAACCAAGCTTCACTCCAACTTCATCAAGACAGAAGAAGATAGAGACAAGGTATTTGAAGAACAGAGAAGAAAAACCGGCGTGGAATACTTTGATTATTACTTAATCCACGACATCAATGTACATTCCATCGAAGTGTACAACAAACTGAATGTATTTGACTGGGCGAAAGAGAAGAAAGCAGCTGGTCTTGCAAAGCATATCGGTTTCTCTTTCCACGATGGTCCTGAATTATTAGACAAAGTGTTAACAGAACATCCAGAGCTTGAATTCGTTCAGATTCAGTTAAACTACTTAGACTATGACAGCCCAGCTGTTCAGTCCAGAAAATGTTATGAAGTCTGCGTAAAACATGACAAACCAGTCATCATCATGGAACCTGTTAAGGGTGGCACATTAGTGAATATTCCTGAAATTGCGAAAGAAAGATTAAACCAGCTTGGACAGGACTTAAGTGTGGCTTCCTATGCAGTTCGTTTTGCAGCTTCCCATGAGAATGTTAAGATGGTACTTTCCGGTATGAGCAATATCGAACAGTTAGAAGATAATACAAGCTACATGCAGGATTTCAAACCATTAACAGAAGAAGAACAGGCAGCAATTGCTGATGTAGTAGATATCTTGAACAATGAAACAATGATTCCATGTACAGGATGTTCTTACTGTACAGATGGATGTCCACAGAATATTGCAATCCCTAAGTATTTCTCTTTATATAATAATGAGATGAAGGAAAATCCAGACAATGCAAAAGGATGGACAGCACAGAAAGCGTATTACAAAGCAATCGCAAAAGACTTTGGTAAAGCAAGTGACTGTATTGGTTGTGGCCAGTGTGAAGCAATCTGTCCTCAGCACTTATCCATCATCGAATACTTTGATGTTGTAAAAGAAAGATTTGAATAGAATAATGGAAGTAAAAGATAAAGCGGTGCTCATTGTTGAAGCACTGAAGAAAGAAACTGGTATCAATCCAGTGGAAATCTTTAAAAAGATCGCAAAGGAAGACTTTGTAGCCATTCATGGTCCGGAGCATCATATCTTAGATGGTGGATCTATCTTAGTGGCTTATAAGAACGCAGGCGGTGATATAGATCTTGATCAGGCACTGGAAACATTGATGGAACGAGGTCTTAAGATGCCAGGCGCCATGTGTGGCCAGTGGGGTGTCTGCGGTGCCATTACATCCGTTGGTGCTGCACTTGCCATCATTGATCAGACTGGCCCACTCTCCACTGACGGAACCTGGGGAGAGCATATGACCTTTACTGCCAGTGCAGTAACACAGATGGCTCAGATCAATGGTCCTAGATGCTGTAAACGTGACGGCATGATTGCCTTTGAGAATGGAATCAAGTATATCAATGAACACTACGATGTGACATTACCATACAGTGCCCAGGAATGTGAATTTACTGCAGAAAATATGCAGTGTATCAGGGAGCGTTGTCCATATTATAAGAAGGCGTAACCCTTGCGAAATTAGAATTAAAATTTCATAAGTGAATGAAGGATCAGAAACGAAAAATATAAAGTTTCTGATCCTTTTTTGAATATACAGGAAACTTCGTTTTCTGTATATTCAAAAACCCTCCGGGTGGATGCGCACCTCGCGGAGTGGTAGTTAATGCTTCGCATTCCGCTCGGGCGCGAAGTGTGCGTAGCACACTTTTTTAATGGCTGATATACAGACGGGTGCATTTGCCCAAAAATTCGCGAAATTTACATGCCCTATTAAGGAACAAAAAAACAAAGATGTAATCATAGTTTCAGGGGTGGAAAACTTCACGAATCGTGAATATAGAGCGTTTAAAACTTCTGTATAATGATTACATGCCCTAAGCAAGGAGGCATGAACATGGGTAAATCGAACGTCATTGGAGAAAACATCAGACGCGTCAGAGTTAGGAATGGAGAGACTCAGGAACAGTTGGGTAAAGTAATTGGATATGGGGCCACCACCATCGCAAATTATGAGAGTGGTTATCGCCAGCCGGATATTCAGACTCTGGTCAAGATAGCGAATCATTATGGCGTAAGTATCAATGAATTGATTGAGTAACAGATATTGTGACAGGTAAGAGCACTGTGTGGAATAAATCCACACAGTGCTTTTTTAAGGTATGGAATGCGGAGCACACTATTTTCATTCATACATATGTATGAATGCACCGTTGAAGCTATTATTATTCTGTAAATAATAAGAAATATATAGTATAATTAGGAAGGAAATAAAGAAATTGGAGGATTTGAACATGGAATTTAAACAATTAATCAAGGATAGAAGAAGCGTACGCAAATATGAAGAAGGAAGAACCATCAGCAAAGAACTGATGGAAGAAATCATCACTGAGACATTATTGGCACCAACATGGAAAAACTCTGAAACTGGACGTTACTATGTTGCCATTACACCTGAAAAGATTGCTCAGGTTCGTGACTGTCTCCCTGATTTTAACCAGAAATCAACAGCAGATGCTGCAGGCTATATTGTGACAGCATACGTGAAGGATACAGCAGGATTTACCAAAAAAGAAGCAGATAATGAACTTGGTAACAAATGGGGTACCTATGATCTTGGACTTCAGAATTCCTATCTCTTATTAAGTGCTAGAAATCACGGTCTTGATACACTGATCATGGGGCTTCGTGACAGCAAGAAGCTGGCTGAAGTATTCGATGTTCCTGAGGATGAAGAAATTGTATCTGTCATTGCCATTGGTTACAGAGATGGCGAACCAGCTGTAAGACCTAGAAAAACAGCAGCTGACGTTGCCAAGATCTGCTAATTATATCAACGCACTTGTATAACATTATTAATTAGGGAGTAACAATGATTTATGGTATTTTAGATAATCAGGAAGTTTGGTTGAGAAAATCAGCCAAAATGCTTCATGATTTTTTGGATCAACATGATATAGAAGGAGATATTCTCACATTTGACAAGGCAGACAAGCTCCTTAAGGAGATACACAGCTTAGATGTAGTGTTCATGGACATTGAATTAAAAGAACAGATTGATGGAATTGAAGTATCGAAGCAGATCAATGCACTTCATCCGGATTGTCAGATTGTGTATGTTAGCGCCTATCTATCCTATGCCATGGATGTGTATGATACAGATCACAGCTATTTCGTGGTAAAGGATCAGTTTGAAGATCGTCTGAAGGATATCATTCGCATTACCAAAGAACATGCGGATAAAAGTCTTCAGAAGCTCAGCTTGCACATGATTGGAGAGGGTGATATCTATCAGTCGGTCAGAGAAATCCGATATTTTGAGAGAAACAGACGGGAAACCATCGTTCATACCACACAGGAGTCTTATCGAATTTGGGATAAATTAGATTCTCTGTTGGAACAATTGCCGGAGGGAGACTTTATTCGTTGTCATACCAGTTATATGGTCAACTTAAATTATGTCAGGGAATATAGTAATGAACGATTTACACTTGATGATGGAATCGTTGTTTTGATCAGCAGAAAGTATCGAAAAGAAGTGGCTGATTACTACAGAAAGTGGTTAAAACAGCAATTATATTAAAGGGGTAGGAATTTGTAACGTGGAAAAACTCATTTTAATTGGGCTTCATTGGATTTTAGTATATGGTGTCAATTATTATGGACTGATCATGATTACAGATCAGATGATGTATCGCAGACGATCTCTAAAACCGTTGATTATTGTGTGTTATATGCGTCTGATTCTGACTTGTATTGGTGCAACCTATATTTACTATTATTATGGAACTGAGGCAATCAATCATTCCAAGGGGATGACAATCTACGGTTCCGTCTGTACATTAATACATACAATTGTTATGTTCTGGACCTATGAGAATGCTGGTGCATCTTTGCTTGGTGCAGTGGCGGAGATGGTTGATTATATAATCCTTAATATCTCCTATATTCCAGTGGCAATCATAAGGGGGAACAATCTGGCTAATATTATGACCATGGAACCATTGGTACCCACTGATTTTGTGTTCATGATCATCTTTTTCCCATTATTGTGGGCGGTAATTAAGTATGGGCAGCATATCTTTGCTAATGTTAGAAAACTACAATTTAACAATAAGATATTCTGGATTTCGCTGTCCTATCTGTTATTCATATATACAAAGTATTGGGATATAAGTGAGATGTTCAACTTCCTTGGCAGGAAAGAATCTCTGATGGCTTTAATCAGCTTTATGCCCGTTGTGGTCATCATTTGGATTTTATATGAATCTGATATGACGTTAGAATACGATTTCTTATTAAAGCAGAAGAAGATACAACATATCTATTATGGCGCACTCCGCAGCCAGATTTATAGTATTCAGAAGGATATGGAAGAGAGCCAGAGACACATCATGGGATTGTTAGAAGCTGAGGAAGAGCAGGGAGGAGACATTTACTTAGAAGAGTATATCAAAAGAATGAAGGCCCGCAGCCAGGTCATTTCTGCTGGCATCTACTGCCAGAATCAGATGGTAGATTCGGTGTTATTCTCTTATTCAGAACAGTTTGAAAAGCAGGATGTTGGTTTTACCGTAAAGGTGGCCAATGTATCCATGCGGGGGTTATCTGAGGATCAAATGTTTGAACTGCTCATCACCTTGTTAGACTTAGGATTGAATAATAAAAAAGGAGAGGATCTTACCTTCTCCATGAATCAGGTAAAGGGCAGACAGGTGATTGAACTTGGTGGACTGACCTCGAAACCGGATGCCCTTGCAATTAGAAGGGTTAAGGAAATCAGTACAAAGAATCATGGGTTATATGATCTGGTAAAAGAAAGAGGCGATTATCGATTCATCGTCTATATGGATTATCATAGAAAGAAAGCGAAGTAGTTTCAATGAATCAGGCAATTTTGACCGGCATACACTGGTTTTATATTTCTGTAATTAATTATATTGGTTTGGTATTGATCATCGATCAGATGATGAACCGCAGAAGATCTCTGATTCCGATGTGGGCCATCTGTATCATTAGAGTATGCATTACAACTGGTTTGGTAACATATGTGTATCACTACTATGGAATCGACGCGGTCAATCAAGCGAAAATCAATGTGATTAGTTCCTCCGTTCTGACATGGATACAGACATTTATTATGTTCTGGGTATATGAGAATGTAGGGGCATCCTTCATTGCTGCTTTGGCAGAGATGACTTCATTTGGATTATTGACAGTCTGTAATTTACCTGGAGCTCTATTAAGCGGCACTGGAATAACTGGTATGGACCAGTTATGGCTGAAACCGTTTTATATCTTTGATCTGCTATTGCCATTTATATATTTCCCTGTGGTTTATTTAATCGTGAATAAGGGACAGTTATTCTTTTCCAGGTGTCGAAAGCTTCGTTTTCAGAATAAGCCATTTTGGATTGCAATGACCATATTATTATTCTTTTATGTGAAATTATGGGATATCAGTCAGTATTTCAATTATGCTACTCGAAGAGAGTTCGTAATCGCAATTTTTGTGATTCTTCCGACCATGGCTGTTTTATGGATGGTCTATGAATCGGGGGTGGATCTGGAACACGATTTCCTGCTTAAGCAGAAGAAGATGCAGCATATCTACTACGGTGCACTCAGAAGTCAGATTTATAGTATCCAGAAGGATATGGAACAGAGCCAGAGACACATCATGGGATTGTTAGAAGCTGAGGAAGCACATGGTGGAGACATTTACTTAGAAGAGTATATCAAAAGAATGAAGGCCCGCAGCCAGGTCCTTTCTGCTGGCATCTACTGCCAGAATCAGATGGTAGATTCGGTGTTATTCTCTTATTCAGAACAGTTTGAAAAGCAGGACGTTAGCTTTACAGTAAAGGTGGCCAATGTATCCATGCAGGGGTTATCTGAAGACAAATTATTTGAACTGCTCATCACTTTGTTAGACTTAGGATTGAATAATAAAAAGGGAGAGGCTCTTACCATCTCAGTGAATCGGGTAAAGGGCAGACAGGTGATTGAACTTGAAGGAATTACTACAAAACCGGAAGCTTTGGCACTTAGGCGAATCAAGGAAATCAGTACAGAGTTACATGGATTTTATGATATAGAAAAAGACGGACATAAAGTTCGCATGACTGTCTTTTTGGGAAGGAAATAAACATATGATAAAATTTGCAATCATTCTAATGGTCTTTTGTGCAATCTTTTTGGTATGGCGAATTACAAAAACGAGGGCGATGAGAAGAGAAGTACAGATGTTAAAAGCATATAGGGAATCCATGGAGATGATCTACACTGGTATGGAGGAACGACTGGGACTTGTCAGAAAGTACAGACATGACCTGAAAAACCATATCATACTTTTGGAAGAACTGGCGGACAAACGGACGGATATACACGGGTTGGATGACTTTGTGGAACATCAGAGGGATGTATTTGACAAGCTGAAAGAACATCGATTTGTAAAGGATGAAATCCTGGATACCCTGTTATCCATCAAATATCAGGAGTGTCAGGATAAAGAGATTCCTTGTGAGATTGTGGTTATGGATGAACTCTATGATGGCATTGATTCCACTGATCTGATCACCCTTTTAATGAATCTTTTCGATAATGCCATCGAGGAGAATGAGAAGATTCCTGCGCGGGAAGAACGAGGAATCTGGATTCGCATGCAATATGAAGGGGACGAAATCCACATCGAGCTTCACAACAGAATCAGAAAAGGAAGAAAGATTACGTTTCGTACCCAGAAGAAGGAAGGCATCCATGGTTTGGGCATGAAGATCATTGAAGAAGTAATCCAAATCTATGATGGAACCCGTACTACTAAAGTAGATGATCAGGAACATGTCTTAAAAGACCTTATTATTTTGAAGGTCGCTTGATGAATATAGAAAGTTCCCTGGATAACCTTGCGTAAGGTAGTGTATATGGTATATGATTACCTTGAAATGATTAACAGGGAACGAAAGAAAAGAGATATATATGATTTATACAGAATTAACCGTGAAAGCAATTAATCTGGCCTATGAAGTACATAAAGGACAGTTTGACCGTGGAGGAGTTCCATACGTTTTTCATCCATATCATCTGGCAGAACAGATGGACGATGAGATGTCAACCTGCGTGGCACTGCTTCATGATGTAGTAGAAGATACCGATGTGACTTTAGAGGACCTTAGTAAGGAATTTCCAAAGGAAGTGGTTGATGCAGTGGAACTACTGACAAGAGATATGAATCTGTCCTACTATGATTATGTCAGAACCATCAAAGGGAATCCGATTGCTGTCAAGGTGAAATTAGCTGATCTTAATCACAATTTGGATCAGACAAGAATTCCAGAGAAGAATCGCTCTGAAAGAACTGAAATTTTAAAAGAACGCTATCAACACTCCATTTTAATTTTACGTGGAGAGGCTTTATAAAGGATTAATCGTAATATGAAAGAAATGTTTAGACGGGGAGGCGCAATCGTACTCCTCGTTATTCTTATATTTTCAATGACAATATTAGATGGGGCCAGAGGCCATGCCGCCATGGTCCACAGTGCACTGATCAATGGAATACTGGTTCTATTTGGTGCAGGCATTATTGCTGATATATACCAGTTTATCCATGATACAAAGATTATCATCGTATCACCCAGAACACTGATTACTACCATTTTAAGTATCGCTGCCCTTTTGGTAGGTATGCAGGGATTGTGGAACACAGTCTGGGATATCAAAGATGGGCCGGTGACGTATGAACTTGATAAAACACATATCACATGGACCGATGATCATAATCCATTGCATCTGGATCAGGTATATGCGGTTTATGAAGTGGATGGCACCACAAGCAGAATCCGCATGGATCACTTTGATCAGTATGATATTGCCAAAACACCAAATGATCAGATTACACTGACCTATTGGGAACATAGTAAAAAAGTATATGCAATCAGTGAGGGAGAAAAGAATGATTAGACGTTATGCATTTGGCAAAGTGATGGAGACCGAAGCAGTACTTGAAAAGCCGGAAATCACCGAAGAACGCTTCGATTGGCTCACAATTGATGAGGAGAGTCTCACATTTACTTATGAAATGAAGGCCGAAGACCGCATTTATGGCCTTGGAGAGAATATTCGTGGCATCAATAAGCGTGGCTGGGTATACGAAAGCCGCTGCTCTGATGACCCACATCATCTGGAAGATCGAATCAGCTTGTACGCATCCCACAACTTTGTTGTGATCGATGGCGATGAGCAGGTTGGATTTTTCTTTGATTATCCGGGTATTATGCGTTTTGACATTGGTTTTACCAAATACAATGAGATGAAGATTACAGCTTCCGACTGGAACATGGATGTCTATGTCATGACAGGCAGCAATGTCAAAGAAATCGTAAAGCAGTTCCGTAAGCTTATCGGACGAAGCTATATTCCTCCATTATGGGCATTTGGATTCGGACAGAGCCGCTGGGGCTATATGAACGCGGAAGACATCCGTGAAGTAGTGACAAAACATCGAGAATTAAACCTTCCATTAGACAGTGTCTATATGGATATTGATTATATGCAGGATTATAAGGATTTTACCGTAAATCCAGAACGTTTCCCTGATTTTAAGGACTTTAATCAGGAGATGATAGAACAGAATATCCATCTGGTTCCGATCATTGATGCCGGCGTAAAATTAGAAAAAGGCTATTCTGTGTGTGATGAAGGGATGGAAAAGGGTTATTTCTGTACAAAAGAAGACGGCAGTCCATTCGTTGTTGCCGTATGGCCTGGACTTTGTGTTTTCCCGGATATGCTCAACAAAGAAGCAAGAGACTGGTTCGGCAATCAGTATAAAGTGCTTCTTGATCAGGGCGTGGAAGGCTTCTGGAATGATATGAATGAACCTTCCATCTTCTATACCGAAGACCGATTCCGGGATGTCATCGACGAAGTGTCAAGTCTTCGTGGCAAGAAGTTAAATCAGGAAGAATTCGAGCATTTTCAGGATCTCGTATATGGCATCTCCCAGAATACAGAGGATTATAAGAAATTTTATCATAAGATCAATGGCGAAAAAGTCCGCCACGACAAAGTACACAACTTATTTGGCTTTAACATGACCAGAGCAGCCGGGGAAGCCTTCGAGCGGTTAGAACCGGACAAACGAATCCTCATGTTCTCCCGTTCCTCTTACATCGGCATGCACCGTTACGGCGGCATCTGGCAGGGTGACAATAACTCCTTTTGGTCTCATCTGCTGATGAACCTGAAGATGCTTCCATCCTTAAATATGTGCGGCCTCTTATACAATGGCGCCGATTTAGGTGGATTCGGCAGCGATACAACAGAAGACCTGCTCCTTCGCTGGCTGGCACTTGGCATCTTCACACCTCTTATGCGTAATCACAGCGTGAAGTTCTCACGCAGACAGGAAGCATACCAGTTTGAAGACATGGATGCATTCCGTCACATCATGGGACTGAGATACAAATTCCTGCCATACATCTACAGCGAATTCATGAAAGCAGCTCTTCGCGATGAGATGATGTTCACACCACTTGCTTTCGAGTATCCGGATGACCGACGCGCAGTCAGAGTGGAAGATCAGCTTCTCCTTGGAGATGGTCTGATGATCGCACCGGTTTATGAACAGAATGCCATCGGACGCTACGTATATCTCCCAGAACCTATGAAAATGTACCGCTTCAAGGTGGATGGTACCACAGAAGAAGAACTGTTAAATAAGGGCGACCATTTTATAGAAGTATCTTTATCTGATGTGGTGGTATTCGTTCGTCCAAACCACATCATCCCAATGAGTAAGGGCGGTCAGTGCGTCGCTGATGTAGATTTTGAACATTTAGACTTCTTATCCTATGTGTTAGAGGGAGAGGAAGCGGTTTATGAATATTACCATGATGATGGGTATGGAAAGGAGTATGGCGATGAGAATATTTCACTTATCAGATCTTCACATCGGGCTTAAATTGATGAATCACGATCTTCGTGAAGATCAGATCCATGTGTTTGATCAGATTGTAGAGTATGCTGTGGATCGAAAACCGGATGTGATCGTAATCGCAGGCGATATTTATGACAAAGCCATTCCTTCTGCCGATGCGGTGGAGATTTTCGACTATTTTATTACGAAGCTTTCTGATCAGGTACCTGACACCAAGATCATGATGATCAGTGGTAACCATGATAGTGCCATGCGAGTAAATGTCTATCGCAATATCTTATCCAGACAGAATCTCTACACCATTGGTGTGCCTCCAACACAGGAGGGCGATACCATTGCGAAGGTTACTGTAGAAGATGAGTACGGCCCGGTACATTTTTATCTGTTACCATTTGTAAAGCCTACTATGGTTAAGATGGTGGTTGGTACTGATGAGAATGGAAACAATTTATCCTATGAAGCATCCATCAGACGACTGATTGAGCAGGAGGAAATCAATACTCAGGAGAGAAATGTCATCGTCAGTCATCAGTTTTATCTCCCACAGGGCAAGGATCCGAAGGGTATTGAGCGTATGGACTCAGAAATCTATACCGTTGGGAATATTGACAGCGTCAGTGTGGATGTGATTGAAACATTTGACTATGGTGCACTGGGACATATCCATAAGCCAATGAAGGTGGGAAGCGATGTGATTCGCTATTGTGGCACTCCACTTGCCTGTTCTGTCAGTGAAGCAGGCCAGGATAAAGGTATCATTGAAGTTAATATGAAAGAAAAAGGTACAGTGGAGACAAGAATTCTTCCATTGGTACCATTAAGACAAATAAAGATCATTAAAGGAAGCTTAGAAGAAGTGTTGGAACAACGCTGTGAGGACTATGTAACGATTATTCTCACTGAGGTGGAAAAGAAGGATTCCTTTGATATTCAGGACAGACTGCGTATTGCTTTTCCGAACCTTTTAGAAATTAGAAGAGATGTGGAAGCTGGTGTGAACCTGAAAGCGACAATGAAGAGGGAAATCATCTCTGATCCATTCGAACTTTGCTTGAGTTTTTTGGGTGAAGCGATGGATGAGTCTGATCAGGACATACTTGCCGATGTTATCCGTACCGTACAGGGGGTGAAGTAGATGAAACCAATCAGTTTGACCATGCAGGCTTTTTCCTCCTATGGAAAAAAGACAACCATTGATTTTACTAAGACTGCTCAGAACCTGTTTTTGATCAGTGGAGATACCGGATCTGGAAAATCTACAATCTTCGATGCAATCGTTTTTGCTCTATATGGAGAAGCAAGCTCCAATAACAATAAAAAGAGTGGAGATGAGCTCCAGAGCCACTATTCCAACTATGAGGTAGAGCCATATGTGGAGCTGACCTTTGAGGAACAGGTTCATGGAAGCAATGAAATCTATAAAGTAAAGCGAGTTCCAACCCATTATCGTAAAAAGCAGAAAGGTACCGGACTTACTAAAATCAGTAGAGTCATTACCCTTGTCATGCCGGACGGAACAGAGTATCCACAGAAGGAAGCAGACAAAAAGATCGTAGAGATCATTGGACTGACCAAGGAGCAGTTTATGCAGGTTGGTATGATTGCGCAGGGCGAATTCATGGATATGCTCCGCGCAAAAACCAAAGAAAAGAAAGAAATCTTTCGAAAGCTGTTCGATACTGAAATCTATGAACAGATTGTGAGAGAATTAGATAAAAGAATTAAAGATAAAAACAGCCAGTTTAAGGAAATCCGTGTGTTATGCCAGCGAGAAGTAGGCAATCTGATCATTCCGGAAGAATATGAATATCAGGAATCCCTGGCATATGCGAAAAAGGAATTTATACGTGCTGACAAATATCAGACAGAGTACATGAATACCATCATGGAATATCTGCCTGCACTTTGCGAAGAATTAAAGGAACAGAAAAAAGAGGCAAACTTTTTATTAACGCAGGCAGGAGAGGCAGAAATCAAAGCCAACACGGATTTAGAAGCTGGAAAAGGATTAAAACAAAGCTATGATACCTTAGATGAAGCACTTAAAACGCTTGCTGACTGTGAAAGTCATAAAGAAGAAATAAGAAAACTTGATCAACGAGTGTCTGATATCAGAGATGCTTATGAGATTGATGGAATCTATCAGTTATATGATAGTGCTCAAAAACAGGTAACAGAAACAAAAACAGCGATGAAATCCATTGAAGATACACTTCCTGACATGAAAGAATCCTTATCATTGTATGAAACTGTCAAAAATCAGAAGAATGAGGAACTTCGTAAAGCAGAAGGTGCTTATCAGGCGACAAAGAAGCAGGTGGATGACGATTTGACTACTTTTGCAGAAATTAAAAATGCAGATGACAAATTAGCCAAATTAACACCGCAAATTGAAGAAGCAGATGAAGCAGTTAAGCAGGCAAATAAAGCGAAACATGCATTCACGCAACAGGAAGGCCAGTGGAAAGGGCGAATGGAAGAATTAAATGATATTCCAGTTCGCTTGGTGAAGTATCAGAATGACGTCAGAGAAGAAGAAGCTATTAACCGCTTGATCAGAGATGCAGGAAAAGCAGCTTCTGAAGTCACTAAACAGGCCAAAAAATCAGAAAAGGCACTTCGCACTTATGAAAAAGCAAAAGCTGCTTTTGAAAAAGCGGATGAAAAGCACAGAGAGACTCGACGAATCTATCTTGATTCCCAGGCAGGCTTTATTGCTAAGGAATTAGTGGAAGGTGCGCCTTGTCCGGTGTGTGGATCAATCCATCATCCAAGACCAGCTGTACTCCTTGATGAACACAGAGAGATCACCAGGGAGTTGGTGGATAAGCTGGCAATCATTGCTCAGAATAAAAGTTCTGAATATGAACAGGCAGCTGCAAAAGCGCAAGAAGAAAATGACAGAGTCGAGGAAAGAAAAGAGCAGTATCAGGATAGTATCGATGACCTCTATCTTGCAATGAAAAATCAGATTGTACTGTTAGAGGAAGATCAGAAGCTTTCCTATTATGAAGAAGAAGCCGAAATGTGGTCATCTAATCTTCATGAAACAGGTGAAGAATTAGGACGATTGAAAAATGAATACAACACGATTCAGAATAACCTCTCCACCTGCGATGAGCAGCGGGAACGTCTGGATCAGAATGTGCGAGAAAGTGAAGCGAACCTTCGTGATTTAAAGGAATCAAAAAGACTTCTTGAACAGGAAATCAAGATGAAGAAGGAACAGCTGCAATATGAAGATGAAAAATCAGCCAAAGCAGTTCTGAAAAAAGCCAACGATGAAAAATCCAAGGCACAAACAGCATATGATGTCGCTGAAGAAAAATGGGACAAGTGTTATAAAGAAGTACAACGTCTTAGCGGTAAGTATGACCAGCATCAAAAAGCCCTTCCAGGACAGGAAAAAACATTAGTTAATAGAAAGGCAGCATATGAGGCTATTCTGAATGAAAAACAAATAGATGAAGCTTTCTGGATGGACGTAAAAGAAGCTTATAAAAAAACAGAGATCAATTCCTTTGAGAAAAAAGTCAGAGAATATAATAACAAGAAGCTTCAGGCTGAAACAAATAAGAATACAGCGCTGGAAAATATCGGCACGAAGGTACGTCCGAATATGGAACAGTTAGAAGATGCTTGCATAACAGCACAACAAGCGAAGAGCAAAGCAGATGATTATTATACAAAAATCAGAGACAACCACCGTGCTAATCGACAGGTATTAAAAAACCTGGAAGCAAAGCGGGAAGAGAGAGAATCAATTGCAGAGATGCATGGACGTCTAAATGAACTTTATGAACGTTTGGGTGGCAAGAAAAAATCTGCCAAGATGGACATTGAGACATTCGTGCAGCGATATTACCTGGAACAGATCCTGGCTGCAGCCAATATCAGATTCCGTGAGATGTCAGCTGGACAGTTCGAGCTTCGCATATATCCGCTTGATAAAGCGGGAGATGGACATGGACATGGTTTGGATCTGCTTGTTTATTCCAATATTACTGGCAAAGAACGTGAGGTTAGAACCTTATCTGGTGGAGAATCCTTTATGGCTGCTCTTTCCCTGGCACTGGGTATGGCTGATTCCATTCAGGCCAATTCAGCTGCAGTGAATCTGGATATGATGTTTATCGATGAAGGCTTTGGTTCCCTGGATGATCATTCCAGAAGTCAGGCTATCCGCGTCTTAAAACAGATGGCGGGAGGCTCCAAACTCATTGGAATCATCTCCCACGTGACAGAACTGAAGCAGGAAATTGATGATCAGCTGATCATTACCAAGGATGAAAAGGGAAGTCACCAGAAGTGGAACAATGCATAAAGTGGGGTGAAGTTACATGAAATCAATCAGAGATATCTACAAAATCGGTACCGGCCCATCCAGTTCTCATACCATGGGACCGGCAGCGGCAACCAAAATATTTAAAGAAGAGAATCCGGGAGCGGATTTTATTCAGGTCATTTTATACGGATCCTTATCTAAAACCGGCAAAGGACATGGGACAGACAGAGCCTGTCTGCATGAATTAGAAGGAATCAAAGGGGAAGTAATCTACTCCGAGGAAGTGTTAGACCCTATGAAGCATCCAAATACCATGGATTTGATCGCTTTTCAAGACGGTGAGGAAATCAATCGCATGCGAGTTTACAGCATCGGTGGCGGAGATATCGAAATTGAAGGCCGAAAAAAGGGTAGAGATGACGACGATGATATCTATTTGGAGAATTCTTTTGCAGAGATCAAGCAGTTTTGTGAATTCCGCTATATTGATCTTATCGAATATGTGTCCATCAATGAAGGGGAAGAAATCTGGGATTATCTTAGTGTTGTCTGGGAAACCATGAAGGCAGCAGTGGAAGAAGGATTATCCAGAGAAGGCGAGCTACCAGGTGGTCTCAAAATTCAGAGAAAAGCAAAGCTTTTATACAATCAGGAATTGGAAACCCATCATGCAGAGGTCATCGAATGTCAGATGGTGTGTTCCTATGCCTATGCAGTCAGTGAGCAGAATGCTGACAACGGTATCATCGTAACAGCGCCAACCTGTGGTGCCAGCGGTGTTCTCCCAGCGGTTTTATACTATTTATGGAAGAAAAAGAATTATTCCGACCAGGAAATCATCCATGCCCTTGGAGTAGCAGGGTTATTCGGTGAGCTGGCCAAGAAAAATGCTTCCGTATCCGGTGCAGAGTGCGGCTGTCAGGCAGAAATCGGCGTCGCATGTTCCATGGCAGCAGCGGCTGCTGGACAGTTATTTGGATATAAATTAAATCAAATCGAATATGCAGCAGAGAATGCACTGGAACATCATCTTGGACTGACCTGTGATCCAATCTATGGCCTGGTTCAGATTCCATGTATCGAACGTAATGCGGTTGCAGCCATGCGTGCGATCAATTCTGTAAACCTTGCATATTTCTTATCCGGTACAAGAAGAATCAGTTATGATATGGTACTGAAAAGTATGTATCGAACGGGTCTGGATATGAATCACCGCTATCGTGAAACCTCCGAAGGAGGACTTGCGGCTGCATTTACTAGAAGAGGAAAATACTAATATGAGTGATGAAATTATCCTTGTGGATTTTAATGACAATATCATTGGATCAGGAGAGAAACTGTGGGTCCATCGCAGTGACAGACTCCACAGAGCCTTCTCTGTCTTTATTGTGCGAGACGGCAAGATGCTGATCCAGCAGCGAAACTTTGACAAATACCATTCCGGTGGACTGTGGGCCAATGCCTGCTGTTCTCATCAGAGAGTGGAAGAGACCCTTGAACTGGCGGTAGAACGCCGTCTGGTGGAGGAACTGGGCATTAAGGCAAAGCCTGAGGAAATTGCCCATTTTACATACCGAACCGAATATGACAATGGTCTGACAGAGTATGAATATGATCATGTCTTCTTTACGGATACATTTACCGGGGAATTAAAACCGAATCCGGAAGAGATTGCACAGGTCAGATGGATTGGAATTGAAGCGCTGAAAGAGGAGATGTTAAGTCATCCGGAGACATTTTCCTCCTGGTTTATGATCGCTGCACCGATGGTATTTGAACACTTGGCACAATAATCAGATATAAAAGTGCAAATATTTTCACTCTTGAATGTAGAGAGTGTAAAAAATGAAAAATAATTCATATTCCCTTATGAGATATTAGTTTAAAATGATACAAATGTAACTTTATATGTCTTATAAGGAGGATAATTATTATGGACGCTATGAAAATCGCAAACGGCTTTCCAATGTGGATCGCATGTGGAATCGCTGTAGCAGTTGTAATCTTACAGGCAGTGGTATTCTTAAAGAATGCATTATCTGCAGGTAAAAAAATCGGATTATCTGATGACCAGATGAAAAAAGCTATGAAGAGTAGTGCAATTACATCCATCGGACCATCCATCGTAATCTTAAGTGGTATGTTATCACTCTTAATCACTGTTGGTGCACCAATGGCATGGATGAGACTATCCATGATCGGTTCTGTAATGTTCGAATCCATTGCAGCTGGTATTGGTACACAGAGTGTAGGTGTTGTACTTGGCGCAGATGCCCTTACACCAGAAGCACTTGGTATGGCTGTATGGACCATGGTACTTTGTTCCATCGGCTGGGTTCTGTTTGCAACATTCTCTGCAAACCGTATGGACAAGATTCAGCATAAGCTTTCCGGTGGTGATGCGAAGAAATTAATCGCTATTTCCACAGGCGCTGTCATCGGTGTGTTCTCTGCAATGAGTGCACAGCACCTTGTAAAAATGAATAAAAACTCCATCTCCTGTATTTTAGGAGCTGTATTTATGGCTATCTTAATGACTCTTTCCAAGAAAGAAGGATTCGGATGGTTAAAAGAATGGAACTTAACAATTGCCATTTTAGCAGCAATGATCATCACTGCTCTGATTCCTATGTCAGCTTAGTGATCGGTGAGAAAGGAGATTTTAGACATGAATAACTTTTTTGAAAACGAATATATGCCTAAGATGAACAAAATTGGTAAGATTACTGGTTTCTTAGGTGTTGCAGTAGCATTTTTACCAGCTATTCTTTTAGCAGTTGTATATGGAATTCTTCCAAAACCAGCAGCACTTTTAACAGCATTTATCGCTGGTGCAAGCTCCTTTGGTGTATTATGGTTCGTAGAACCAATTTCCTACTTCTCCGTATTAGGACCTGTTGGAACATACATGGCATTCTTATCTGGTAACATCTCCAATATGAGAGTTCCTTGTGCTTCCATGGCCCAGGTAGCTGCAGAAGTAGAACCGGGTTCCGAAAAAGGTTCCGTAGTAGCGACAGTTGGTATGGCTATTTCTATCATCATCAACGTTTCTGTACTTACAATCGGTGTTATTTTAGGAAGCTCCATCCTTGCAATGCTTCCAGCAAGTGTAACAATGGCACTGAGCTACTTACTTCCAGCATTATTCGGTGCATTATTAGTACAGTTTGGTTTAAATGCTAAAAGTCATGCAATCAGCATCTTAATTTTTGCAATTCTCATCAACATCGCATTAAATGCAGGTGTATTCGCTTGGCTTCCAGGTGCAAACAACTACCTTGGAATCTTAACAAGTGTATTCTTATCTATTGCAGTTGCAATTGTAATGTACGGCAAGAAAGAGGCGTAATTAATTATGATCAAACAGGATATTTACGATAAAGTACAGTCCTTAGAAGCAAAACTTCAGGAGATGTCCCGCTTTGTATGGAAGCATCCGGAGCTTGGCGGCGGCGAAAAAGAATGTGCCGACTATTATCGACAGGTTCTTGCTGATGAGGGATTCTCCATTGTCAACAATGAACATTTAGAACATGCATTTTATGCAGAATATGGTCAGGGTAAACCAGTCATCGCAGTCCTTGCTGAATACGATGCACTTCCAGGTCTTTCCCAGGCAGTATGTGCCTTCAAACAGCCACTGATTCAGGGTGCGGCTGGACATGGATGTGGACATAACCTTCTTGGTTCTGCCGCAGTGACTGGTGCCATTGCAATCAAAGATTATCTTGAAAAAGCTTGTATCTCCGGAACTGTTCGTCTCTATGGATGTCCGGAAGAAGAGCTCTTAAGCGGTAAAGTAAAGATGATCTACCATCACATGTTTGATGGATGTGATTGTGCCCTTAGCTGGCATCCAATGGACGCTTCCATGGCACATGACAAGGCATATCTAGCCAATGCATCCATGAAGTTCTACTTCAAAGGCAAATCTTCCCACGCAGCCTTCGCTCCAGATAGAGGAAGAAGTGCATGGGATGCTGTGGAACTGATGAATGTGGGCAGCAACTATTTAAGAGAACATGTTGTTGACCGTACAAGAATCCATTATTCCACAATCGGTGGTGATTTCGCTCCGAATATCGTTCCCGACAAAGCAGGTGCATATTACTTTGTTCGTGCTCCACATATGAAGGATGTACAGAGTACAGTAGACCGTGTGGTTAAGATTGCACAGGGTGCAGCTTTAATGACTGAAACAGAAGTATCTGTTGAGATGGGGTGCGGATGCTGTGAATTTAAGCCAAACAAAGCATTTGGTGATCTTAGCCACGCAAACTTAATCGAAGCAGACGGACCAAAATATACAAAAGAAGAATTAAGCTTCGCCAAAGAGCTTCAGGAAACCTTAGATCCAGCAGTCAAGAACGGCATGAAGAATGCATATCAGATGTATGATCCAGCCATGTTCATGGGTGTAGGTGCAAGAGATTTATGGGTGGACAATGAGATGAGCGCATCCTCCGATACCGGTGATGTCAGCTTCTTAATTCCTACCGGTTTATTCACCACCGCATGCTGGCCAGTTGGTGTATCTCCTCATACCTGGCAGGCATCCTCCTGTGCAGGTACAACCATTGGAGAAAAAGGTGCATTATATGCAGCCAAAGTTATCGCTGGTATGGCATATGATCTTTATAACAAACCAGAAGTTCTCGCTAAGATCGTCAAAGAATTTGATGCGAACACAACTGGTGAATATGTTCCGATGTATGAGGAATAAAAGTTAATATTAGAAAATTGTAGAAAACCTACACTTGTAGTAAAATACAGGTGTAGGTTTTTTTATATATTGAAAAGTACTATTTTTGATAGAAGGCAGGTGAATAGCATGGGTATATCAATACAGGATTTATTAACATTAGAATATTTTAAAGAATTTTACGTTGTTGCAGGAAGAAGGGGCATCCATAAAGAAGTACAGGGTGTCACCGTTGTTGACGCACCGGATGCCTATCGCTGGTCAAAGGGCAAAGAACTTGTGTTAACCTCCGGTTATGTATTAAAGATGGAACCGGATACCATCACGAATGCCTTCAGAGAAGGTACCATCCAGAATTCCTCCGGACTGCTCATTAAGCGTGGCAGACATCTTGACCGCATCAGTGAGGAGATGAAGGCACTGTTTGATCAATATGATATTCCGTTGATCAGCATGCCATTTGAGATTCCATATATGGAAGTCATGAATCAGATCAATATTGCCATTATGAATAAGACTGTCCAGCGTTTTAAGATTTCAAGCAAAGAGATGGGGCAAATCTCTGATCTTACCTACAAAGAACAGAAGATTCAGCGTATCCTTCGTGCCGTTGAGACAGATATGAGTTTTCCAGCCTGTATTTATGATATGGGGGAAGAAAAAGCTTATTACAGCTCCAATCATTTCAAAGAGATTACCAAGTCGCTGAATATGTCCGTCACCAATTACTGGGATCCAGTACAGGCTTATACCAAATATACACTGTGTGATGTAATCAATATGTCCAGATACCGACTGTTTAATGTGGACGGGATCGACGGACCACGTATGAGTTGGATTCTGATACCGATCACCACCAATGATACCGTGCAGGCCTACTTTATCGTTATGGAGTCCAGAGAGTTTTTGGATCACTATGATGAGTATGCGATTCGTATCGCTTATCTGCTCCTACAAGCATTATATGAGGAGAATATGGTAACCCAGAGCCGAGGCAATATAGGATTCGAGAACTTTATCCAGTATATGATCCATATGGATGATTTAGAAATTGATAAGGTCCGTTATCAGGCAGGAATCCAGGGAATCTCATTAAGTGATTCTTATTTCATTACCATGTTTCGTCAGAATAATCCGGAGATCTCCGCTCAGAACGAGAGAGAGACATTCCTAAAATACATTCGAAAGGCATTCCATCACAAAAAAATCAAGTTGGTCTTTCTGTCTGAGAACGAAGGGATGATTTTTATTCAGACGGAAGAAGAGGAGGGTATATTTGACCAGATCTGTGCGGGTGTACATATCTTACATAACTATATGGTAGATAATCTCTCCAATATGCAGCTGAAATATGGTATGCTTAATACACCGGAGCAGTTGATGAGTATCAGAGATCACATCAACAAACTGCACAATCTGATGGATATGGGCAGCATCCTCTTCCCAGGTGAGGAGATTATCGATTATGACCGACTGGGGCCGCTTACCTGGCTGCAGATTCCAGCCAGAGAGCTTGATGAGATGCTTGGGCAGTACCGCAGACTGATGGATGAGGAGAAGAATAAGGAACTGCTTCGCACATTGAAGATCTATCTGGAGAATAACATGAATTTCAGCATTACCGCAGAATTGATGTATGTTCATGTGAATACGATCCGTAAGAGACTGACCAAGCTTGAAGGCATGCTGCCATTGAGATTCGATCAGCCGTTAGAACGTATGAAACTTCAGATTCTTCTGAACTTTTTGGAATTATAAAGTAACTCGCAAAAGATAGACAATAGGAAATATGATATGGAACCAATGATAAGTATTTTATATCCGGCTGGAGTGCCGGAATCTGCATACAAAAAGATGTCCAATACTGCCTGGCATGATCTTGGCATGGATATGGTCACCCAGGCTGTTACAAGAAATGGTAAAGAAGCCATGATCGTAAAAAGTGTCATGGGCAGACTGACCACAGAAGTCATTGTTGGCAAGTACCGTGCAGATATATTCGCAGACATTATGGCCAATGTCTCCCTGCAGGATGACATCATTAAAACCCTTCAGCAGGTAGACAGCCTTCGCAACAACATGATGACAAATCATAATTTGAATGATGCAGATGGCATCTGGACCCTGATCCGCCGCATGAAGGAGGTTCAGGAATATATCATCTGTGTGGAAAATCTAAGCAGATCACTGAATGAAGCAGAAATTCAATCAGAAGGGCTTACTCTGCTTCGACAGTTCATGGATCAGATACAGGAAGAAAGAGGATTTGCTGAACTAAAAAAAGATATCAAATTATTACTTGCCAATACCCAGAAGGTGAAAAGTATTACCTTAGGCTGTAATCTGAGTGATTATTATGATGTAAAGAGCGTTGGTATCGTCTCCATCAATGACAGACCATTTACCAAGGCCAATGTAATTGCCAACTTTACAAGAAGATTCCATCGCGGAGACCAGATTCAGTCAGGTACAGAATGGAATGGCAATTATGACTATGAGGTCATTCCTGAGAATAAGAAGCATACCGTTGATTCTGGAGATAAGGGATTACAGACACTTGCATTTACCGCCAATCCACTGATGGGACTGAGCATGGGACTAGCTGGCGTGCAGGACAATACCAGAGAAGTAAATCTGGTAGAATACTTGAATGATGTGGTGAATAAGCTTCTTGGAAGTTCAGTAAAAAGCCTGAAGGAAACCATGGCTAAGTATGCTACAGTGGATATCCGATCCATCACAAGCCTGATTCCGGAATTCCAGTATTATACGGTATGGGCAAGATTTATCCGCGAGATGAAGCAGGAAGGATATGATTTTGCCAAGGCACATGTATGGGATGAGCCAAGAGGTGGCTGTCGTATGAAAGCCATGAGTGTATACAATTTAAAACTTGCCACATCCTCCAAAACGACCAGTCAGGAGATCGTGGGCAATGACCTTGATTTTACCGATGAACACACCATCTATTTGTTAACTGGTGCCAACCGTGGCGGTAAGACAACCATCACCCAGGCCATTGGACAGTGCTATGTGATGGCACAGGGCGGCGTCTACGTACCAGGTTCTGGATTCTTCTATGTTCCTGTGGATGACATCTTTACCCATTTCCCTGCAGATGAAGATAAAACAATGGATTTTGGCCGTCTGGGAGAGGAATGTCAGCGTTTTAAGGATATATTTGAAAGAGCAACCAGCGACTCCCTCTTATTGCTCAATGAATCCTTCTCCACTACATCCTTCCAGGAAGGATACTACATCGCCTACGACGCAGTGCGTGCCATGTTACGAAAGGGTGCAAGATGTATCTATAACACCCACATGCATAAATTAGCTGAGGCAGTGAAGGAGATCAACGAAGAAGAGAGCATCAGTAAGGCAGCCTCCCTAATTGTGAAGACAGAGAAGGGCAAGCGTTCCTACAAAGTAGAAGTGGCACCGGCAGAGGGACAGAGCTTAGCAAGTGATATTGCAAAGAAGTATGGCGTAACATTCGAACAGCTGACAGAATCTTTGTGACAAATCAAACCAGTGATTGCTACAATTCATAAAAAATAATATAATAAAAACATGTAACAATGAACGTGATATTTATAGTAAAGGAGACAAAATTATGGCAGTGAATCGTTTCGTATTAAACGGTATTTCTTACCACGGACACGGCGCAATCAATGAAATTCCTGGCATCATCAAGGGCAAAGGTCTTACCAAAGCTTTCGTAGCTTCTGACCCTGATCTTGTTAAATTTGGTGTAGCAGCTAAGGTTACTGATCTTTTAGCAGCGAACGATATCGATTTTGAATTATATTCCGATATCAAACCAAATCCAACAATCGAAAACGTTCAGCATGGTGTAGATGCTTACCGTGCCTCTGGTGCTGATTTCATGATCACAATCGGTGGTGGTTCTTCCATGGATACTGGTAAAGGTATCGGTATCATCGTCAATAACCCGGAATTTTACGATGTTCGTTCCTTAGAAGGACTTTCCCCAACAAAGAACCGTACAGTATTTACAATCGCAGTTCCTACAACAGGTGGTACAGGTGCTGAATCTACAATTAACTACGTAATCACAGACGTTGAAAAGAAACGTAAATTTGTGTGCGTAGACCCTAACGATATCCCTGATATCGCAGTAGTAGACCCAGACATGATGGCTTCCATGCCAAAAGGTCTTGCAGCTTCCACAGGTATGGATGCTTTAACACATGCAATCGAAGGCTATACAACAGCTGGCGCTTGGGAACTTGCTGACTGTTTAGATCTCAAAGCAATCCAGTTAATCGCTAAGAACCTTCGTAAAGCAGTTCTTGAAAAAGATCCAGATGGACTTGAAGGCATGGCTCTTGCTCAGTACGTAACAGCGATGGCATACTCCAATGTAGGTCTTGGTATCGCTCATTCCATGGCTCATACACTTGGTGCAGTATATGACACACCTCATGGTGTAGCTTGTGCTATGATGCTTCCAATTGTTATGGAATTCAACCAGGAATATACAGGCGATAAATTCAAAGATATCGCTGAAGCATTTGACGTTGATACAGCTGGTATGTCCCAGGCTGAATATCGTCAGGCAGCAATCGATGCAGTTCGTCAGTTATCCGTAGACGTAGGAATCCCTACAAAACTTGATATCAAAGAAGAAGATCTTCCATTCTTATGCGAATCCGCAGCAGCAGACGCATGTGCACCTGGTAACCCAAGACCAGCTACATTAGAAGAATTCGAAGCTATGTTCCGTCAGTTAATGTAATTATGAAAGTTTTAATCGTAAATGGCAGTCCAAAGCCAAATGGTAATACAGCAACAGCCATCAATGAGATGGTGAAGGTGTTCGAAGCTGAAGGTGTAGAAACAGAGATCATGCAGATTGGGGGCAAAGCAATCCGAGGATGTGTCGGATGTAACGGATGTGGCTTCCACGGCAAATGTGTCTTTCAGGATGAAGTCAACGAAGCAGCCCTTAAGTTAAAGGAAGCGGACGGCTTCGTAGTTGCATCTCCAGTATATTTTGCATCTGCCAATGCTACACTCATCGCATTCTTAGACCGTTTATTCTACAGCACAGCATTTGACAAGAGAGCAATCGTTGGTGCTTCCGTAGTATGCGCAAGAAGAGGCGGCTGTTCCGCAACCTTCGATGAATTGAATAAGTATTTTACTATCAGTGGCATGCCAGTGGCTTCTAGCCAGTACTGGAATTCCATCCATGGATGTGTACCAGGAGAGGCTGAAAAGGACGAAGAAGGCAAACAGACCATGCGTACTCTTGCTTCCAACATGACTTTCCTCATGAAATGTATTGCGCTTGGCAAAGAAGCTTATGGTCTTCCAGCAGTAGAAGACAGAGTTTCTACAAACTTTATCTAAAATTTAATTATTAAGATACCCAAAAGGATGATTGGCATGTGCCGGTCATCCTTTTTTGTGCAGGAATGATGGTGCCATTGGTAAATTGGATAAAAATGTTGTAAAATAATATAAATAATTGCCAATATGGCATATCTGGTACCATTATTATCGTTGATTCTTTCAGCACTACTGCTAAAGGAAGCCTTAACCTTACGTGTGGCAGGGGCATTTGTCCTGATCATCGGGGGAATCCTTCTGCAGAATCTATTTGACAGGGAGTAATGACTATGAAAAAGAATAAATTTGTGATATTTTCCGCCGTTATGGCGGTTATGAGCGGGCTTGCAGCCATCTATCATATGGTGCACCGCGTGTTTTTCAGCATCGCCTTTGACTTACATACGAAGTGGAGACCAACCAGCGGCGGCTTTGATACCCTTCCAGATGTGTCTAAGGCCGGTCAGGAATGGCTTCATACCCATGACAATTACATCGTCTATATGACCAACAAAGAGGGAATGAAGCTTCGCGGCCACTATTTCCCATGTGAGGATGCGAAACGAACACTCATTGAGTTTCACGGCTGGCATGGAAGCTGGGATGTGGATTTCTCCGGCAGCTCCCCATATATGCATCAGGCTGGCTGTAACCTGCTTCTGGTAGAACAGCGTGGACAGGGCAAAAGCGAAGGCAGTTATATGACCTTTGGAGTAAAGGAACGATCAGATCTTCAGGAATGGGTTGCCTGGTATCAGGAAAATATCGATTCTGACATTCCAATCTATCTGGCAGGGCTTTCCATGGGTGCAACCACCGTGCTGATGGCTGCGGCAGATAATTTTGGACCTCAGGTAAAGGGAATCATCGCAGACTGTGGATTTACCTCCCCTTATGACATCATCAAGAAAGTAGCAAAGCAGTGGTTTCATATTCCGGAACATCCACTCCTTGATACATTTAATCTCTATTGCAAGCGTCGTATGGATGTGGACTTAAAGGGCTTTAGTGCCATCGATTCATTGGAACAAACCAAGCTTCCGGTATTATTCGTACATGGCAAGCGCGACAATTTTGTGCCATATCAGATGACTCTGGCAGCTTATGATGCCTGTGCATCAGATAAAGATATCCTTCTAGTGGATGATGCTACCCACGGCATGAGCTTTGTCTACGATCAGGATGGGTATATCGAGAAAATTTTGAAACTGTTTGAAAAGTATGATTAATAGATACAATATAGAGTACATTTGAGGTGGATTATGCGGATATATATGTTACGACACGGGGAGACGGACTGGAACGTACAGCGTCTGGTGCAGGGAAGCTCCGACGTCTCGTTAAATGAGAATGGAATTGATATGGCAAAAAGGAATGCCAAGGCTATGCAGGAACGTGGCATGACCTTTGATGCCATCTATGTAAGCCCGAAGATCCGTGCCAAACAGACGGCAGGATACGTGGCAGATTATGTTGGTGTTCCAATGCAGGAGAATGCCCTCTTATCAGAAATTGATTTTGGTGAGTATGAAGGAGTACATGTGGGAGAACTGATGAAGAGAGGTATCTATTTTGACAGGATGTTCTTCTATGAAACAGCAACCTTCAAACCGGGAAAGGGTGGAGAGACCATCCAGGATACCATCGGCCGGGCAGATGCATTTTTAAAGGAGGTGCTGATCCCGCAGGAGGGCGAAATTAATGATGTGCTATTAGTGGCCCACGGGGAGATCCTCCACGCTATGCTGCTTGCCATGCTTAAAGAACCAGTCAGCAATCTGTGGCGGGGAAAACCAACAAAAAACTGTGAGCTTTATGTAATGGAATATAAAGATGGTACCTATACCATGATCGAGGATGGGATCTTGCTGATTTAGTTCGGATCAGAACATGGAATTGGAGAAGGCATCAAAAACTGCGCCGCCATGTGGGGAATGGAATCGTCTATCTGGTTGTATACAAAATAACTTCTAAAACATATTTCAGTATCGTTAGCGAAATGAAGTAAAAAAATTGTAGCCACTCTATAAAGCGGCTACAAATTCTTCTATGATCACGTTAACCATTTCAGGCTTATCCGTATTGGAGTTATGCCCAGCATCCGGAATCCATTCGATTGGTAATCCGCTCTTTTTCGCCCACGCCTTATTGTAGCGCTTGGTAGATCCAGCATGATCCTTCTTGCCACAGATCAAGATGGCTGGACAGCTGATTTCATATGGAAGATCGGCTTCCATGGCATCAGCTAAGATCTTATAACCGTGTCCGGCAAGCTTTGCATAGTAGGATGGGTCATCATCGTAGGTGTGCATCATGCCATCCATTAAGATTCGGCCATAGTTGGTTGTGGAGCAGCCCTTGGAACCGGAAACGATGAGGGCTTTCCATGGATATGCTTTATAGACAGGTTCCATGCGTTTTAACATGGCGATTTCTGCTTTTGTTACATATTGACGCTGAAGAGGCGCAGAGTCGATTGATACGAAACCGGCTGCGTCTGACGGATACATTTGCAAAAAGGCCTGGGAGACATAACCGCCCATGGACTGGCCGACTAAGACAGGGTTTTTGATGTTGTGCTTATCCAGGATTTCGTGGAGCCAGGTTGCTTTGTCAGCTAAGTTAAATTCTAAGTCAAACGGTCTGGAAGCAGCATGCCCTGGTGCGTCCCAGACGAATAAATTGTATAAATCTTTAAAGTAAGCCACCTGACGATTAAAGAGACGGTGGTCAGCAGTTAAGCCCGGGAGGAGGACTAAGGTCTGTCTTTCCGGGTTTAAGTCGTTCATCCAGTATACGATTTCGCCATATGGTGTGAGATAGCTGTGTCTTTTCATCATTGATACCTCGATTTAAATAAATATTTCGTCTATTTAGAAATGAAAGATCATCTTTGCAAGGAAGAAGATCATAGGTACAAGCAGGGAAGGTAACATGTTCAGCGTTTTACAATCCTTGATTTTCAGGATGCCAAGTCCGGAGCTGAAGATTAAGATTCCTCCGACAACGGATAATTCTGCCAGGAGCATCTCTGAGAAGAAGGAGGCAGAAAGATACTTTGCCACAAAGTAGATGGAGCCCTGCCAACAGAATAGAACCGGAGCGGCAAATACCATGCCGATGCCGTAGGTAGAGGCTAGAACCGCAGATGTGACAAAATCAAGGGTTGCATTAGTAAAGAGATAGGTATGTTCTCCGTTTACTGCCGCCATAACTGGTCCAAGGATGGATAATGTACCGATACAGTACATTAAGATACCGGTTGCAAGTCCCTGACCAAGATTGGACTGGGAGCGATTATTTACCATGCCCTGAAACCGGTCGTCAAGCTTTAAAATGGTTCCCACCAGGCTTCCAATGGCCAGGCTGACGATGAACAGTACCGGATACTGACTGTCACCCATGTGGGAGACAATGCCATTGACACCGATGGCACAGGCAGCAAGGCCCATGGCTGTGTACAAGGCATTCTGATACTCTTCTTTGATTCCTTTTCGTAAGATACTTCCAAGTATGCTGCCAATGGTGATGGTGCATACATTCACGATTGTTCCGATCATATTATTATCCTCATAAATTGTGTAAAAATAAAGTTTAAAATTGAATGAATTGCTATGGAGGAGTATAACAAATTTCTAAAGAAAATAAAAGTCAAAGTTCCTTTTTATCTATAATTGTGGCATAATAAAAATATATGTCTAGAGATGGAGGTAACAATATGGCTCGTGAAAAAAACTGGGGCGATGAGATTGTAGATGCGATCGCCAATGCCATAGAAGGCAATGATTATAACCGTCTGAATGAGCAGATTAGACGTACCATGGATGATGCGGTGAACAGTGCCGGAAGAAGAACAGCTTCAACGAACACAGCACCCCGCAGACAGACATCCAGAGAATATACAGCACCATTATATAAGAATAAATCCAAATTTTTACCGATGGCGGGAGCTATTTTCTGCGGGCTGGTAACAGTAGGAGGAGCGATGACCATCAGTTCCATGAGTGACTTTGGATTTACGGCTGCATTTGCCTTATTCACTGCACTTTGTGTTGGAAGAATCAGTCTGATCAATCGTTTCCGCACCTACAAAAGTGCAATCGGAAATAAGCGATATGTGGAAGTGGATCGACTGGCAAGAGTCAGTGGCAGAGATATGTCAGCAGTTGTACGTGATCTTCGTAAGATGATCAGTAAGGGATGGTTCAGACAAGGCCATCTGGATGATAAGTGCTCCACTTTGATGTTAGATCATACGACATATGATGAGTATTTATCTCTTGAAAAACAGAGAAAGGCTTTAGAAAAAGAGGAAGAAGAAAAGTTAAAAGAAGAACAGCGTAAAATCTACGAACCAACAGATAATGAAATCGTAAATCGAGGTAGAGAATTCGTGGAAGAGATCCATCGATGTAACGATGCTATTCCTGGTGAAGAAATCAGTGCCAAGATTAAGACTATGGAAGATATTGTTACAAGTATCTTCGACCGAATTGAAGATTATCCGGACATGGTAGATCAGGTTCGTAAACTCCTTGATTACTACCTTCCAACCACTGTGAAACTGCTTCATGCCTATGAAGAGCTTGACGAAACAGGAATTGAACTTGAGAACGTAGCCACATCCAAGAGACAGATTGAAGAATCCTTAGACAGCCTGAATGACGGCTTCCAGAAACTTTTAGATACCTTATTTGAAAGCCAGGCGTGGGACGTATCTTCTGATATCAGCGTACTCAACACGATGATGGCACAGGACGGACTTTCTGATAACGATTTTTAATATATGAATATATGATATAGGAGGACCACACAATGGAATTAGAAAAAGATACTGCAGTTATGCCGGAATTAACTTTATTCCCATTTGAAGAAACTACAGAGGAAGTAGTGGAAGAAGAAAAACCAGTCGTAGAGATGCCTGAATTAACACCTCAGGAACAGCAGATGGTAGAACAGTTTTCCACTCAGATTGACCTGAAAAACTCTGCAATGGTAATCCAGTATGGTGCTGGAACACAGAAAAAACTTGCAGATTTCTCTGAAAAAGCATTAGATAAGACAAAAACAAAGGATCTTGGCGAAGTAGGTAAGCTTCTCTCTGATCTGACTGTGGAATTAAAGAATTTTGATACGAATGAAGAAAAGAAAGGATTTTCTCTTTTCAAGAAAGCAACCAATAAGGCTGAATCCTTAAAAGCACAGTATTCCAAGGCTGAAACCAATGTGAATACAATCGTGAAGGTATTAGAAGGTCATCAGGTTACTTTATTAAAGGATATTGATATCTTGGATAAGATGTATGAGATGAACCTCGCTTACTTCAAAGAATTATCCATGTACGTACTTGCCGGTAAGAAAAAACTTGCAGATACAAGAAGCGGTGAATTGGTTGAACTCAAGAAGAAAGCAGAAGCAAGCGGACTTCCAGAAGATGCACAGGCAGCAAAAGACTTAGAAGATGCATGTGATCGTTTTGAAAAGAAAATCTACGATATCGAGCTTACCAGAATGATCGCAATTCAGACAGCTCCTCAGATTCGTCTTGTACAGAACAGCGATACCTTAATGGTTGAGAAGATTCAGTCCATTATCGTGAATACAATTCCATTATGGAAAAACCAGATGGTATTGGCACTTGGTATGGAACACTCTGCACAGGCAGCAAAAGCGCAGCGCGAAGTGAATAATTTAACCAATGAATTATTAAAGAAGAACGCAGAAGCATTAAAACAGACAACTGTTGCTGTTGCTAAGGAATCTGAACGTGGAATCGTTGATATGGAAACATTAAAGAAGACCAATGAATCACTCATCTCCACATTAGATGAAGTAATGAGAATTCAGGAAGACGGTCGTGCAAAACGTCGTGAAGCTGAAGTAGAGCTTCAGAGATTAGAAGGCGAAATGCGCAGCAAGCTTCTCGAAACAAAGAGATAAATCAGAGTTTATATGGAATATTTAGATATTGTGAATGAACAGGGATACCCAACAGGACAACGCATCGAACGAAGCATCGCCCATGCAGAGGGGATACTTCATCGTACCGCCCACATCTGGGTCATCCGAAAAGTAAATGACCGTAATCAGGTACTTCTTCAAAAGAGAAGCTATGAGAAGGATTCGTATCCGGGATGCTTAGATACCTCCTCCGCAGGCCATATCTCTGCAGGTGATGAACCATTAGAATCTGCCCTTCGCGAGCTTAGTGAAGAGCTTGGCATCCATGCAAAACCGGAAGATCTAACATTTATGGACAATTTCCGTATCCAGTATGAGAAGGAATTTCATGGGAAGCTGTTTTGTGATAACGAAGTGGTATTCGCCTATGCCTATGAACAGCCGGTAGACTTATCTGATATTCAGATTCAGAAGGAAGAATTGGAGTCGGTTGACTGGTTTGACCTTGAGGAGACAATAAGAGAATGTGAAAAGAAGAATCCACTTTACTGTGTGCCTCCTGGCGGACTGAAAACTGTACAGAAGTATCTTCAGGGTAGATAAGATGAATTATACGATTTACATCAGACAGAAGAAGATTCAGCCATTCTTTAAGGAGAATATGGCGGAATTCGAGAAGCGACTAAGTCGCTATTGTAAAATCAAGATCGTACAATTAAAAAAAGACAGTGAAATCTCCAAGGCAAAGCATCATGGTGGAAAGCACTATGTGGTGGTGACATCCACAGACAGCCCATCTTCCGTAGCACTTAGTGAGGCAATCAAGAATCTGGAGGTCCATGGAGTAAGTGAATGTTCATTCTATGTGGGATGCGTTCCTGATTTTGAAGAGAATGAAGACTTTTCTGTATCCCGCCTTGAGATGGATGAGGGACTGATCGGTGCAATACTGACGGAACAGATTTATCGAGCATATCGAATCATCAACAATCAACCTTATCATAAATAATAGAATATTATAATATAAAAAAAGAGGATTTTGGTTTCAAAATCCTCTTTTTCATTTACTGTTCGACACGGTTCTGGAAGAAGTCCCAGCTGACTCTTGCATCTGTGAATTCTACGATAACTTCATAACATTCGTTATGAGCTGTATCGAAATCGTCTTCGCCAGGAAATTCAATCTCCATAGAATATACATTCACGTTGCCTTTTCTTCTGTCTTCTTCAAGAGAGAATAAGTATACGCCCTGACAGGAGTGAAGAAATGTCTTCATGCCAGCTTCCCCAATTGGCATATCAGGAGTTTCGCTGATCACATCTCCATTGGCATTGAGATATCGGTATCCTTCCTTTACTGCAGATGCAATCTTGGCATTATACAGTGTAATCACAGAAGGCCCAGCGTAGCTTAAGGTGAAATTGGTATTCTGGGAGTTTTTTGGTCTTACCTGCAATGCTTCCACTTCTAAGTGGATCTCATTCTCTGAAAGTTCAAATTTATTCAGCACACAATCATCAAAACAGAAGGTGTGAAGTTCGTTGAGAGATTCATATTTCATTGATTTTACCATCCTTTAAAAAATTAATATCATACTGTTCCTAATCATACCATAAAATGTCCAATATTGCTATAATGTTTGTACAGGAGGGTGATGATCCCCAGCGAAAATATAAAAATCATGTTAGCATATGGACACAAGATATATAATATACTATTATAAAAATAACGATTCATAAATAGGAGGTAGCAATATGGAATATCGTATTTTAGGTAAAACAGGTTTGAAGATTTCCAGAATGGGATTTGGGGGAATTCCAATTCAGCGAGTAGATGAAAAGATTACTAGAGAGCTGATTCATCGTTTGGCAGATGAAGGCGTGAATTATATTGATACAGCAAAAGCTTATACAGTAAGTGAAGTATATCTTGGCTATGCATTAGAAGGTATCCGCGACAAATTCGTGCTGGCAACCAAGAGTATGGCACGTACCAAAGAAGCTATGGCCAAGGATATTGATGACAGTTTAGCGAAGCTTCGCACAGACTACATTGATTTATATCAGGTACATAATCCGAATGCAGCTAATGTGGATCAGGTCATCGCAGAAGGCGGTGCTTTAGAAGCATTGATGGAAGCAAGAGAAGCCGGCAAGATTGGACATATCGGCATTACACTTCATTCCGTGGAATTATTCGAACGTGCCCTTGAGATGGACTGGGTAGAAACCATCATGTTCCCATACAACTTAGTGGAACAGCAGGCATCTGAACTGATTAAAACATGTGCCGAAAAGAACATCGGATTTATTGACATGAAGCCACTGGCTGGCGGCGCCATTGAAGATGCTACGTTAGCACTTCGTTATATCTGTGCGAATAAAGACGTAGATGTAGTCATTCCTGGTATGGCAGATATGGAAGAAATCGACCAGAATATTGCTGCTTGCAATGACGATTCTCCATTGACAGAAGAAGAGAATGATAAGATTCAGGCAATCCGCGATCATTTAGGCAGCAACTTCTGTAGAAGATGTAACTACTGTGCACCTTGTACTGTAGGTATCGCAATCCCTAACGCATTCTTATTCGCAGGTTACTTAGAACGTTATGACTTAGAAGGCTGGGCAAGAGAACGTTACAGTACGCTTCCAGTGAAAGCGTCCGCATGTATCCAGTGTGGTGCGTGTGAACCGAGATGCCCATATCAGCTTCCAATTCGTGAGATGCTGAAGAAGGTAGCAGCTGGATTCGGAGAATAAGATGAAGATAATTAGACGCCGGTAGTTTACTACCGGCGTTTTTACTGTTAGAATATATGAGTTAAACTATATTGATTCAGAGGTAAGGTAGTTATGATTACATTTTTAACAGGAGTGATTACAGACACTCCATGGCCAAATCCAATGTTAGGAGTCATCACAGAGACCAATGGATTTCGTGGCATGTTATTAAAATACTGGAGCCAGCCAGCTAGATGTCTCTTTATCAGCTGTAATCCATACAGCTTTGAGGAGAATGATATGACGCTTGTGTTCTACAGAGAAGCATTCAAGCGTTCCGGCTTTGGTGTAGCATGTTTTGATATGTTAGACGCAAGATATAAAGCAGATTTTGATTTTAAACGACTGGCTTCCTATGATGTTCTGATCTTTGGCAGCGGCAGAATGCCGGATCAGTTTGAGATTATGAAGGAAATCCAGTTAAAAGAATTCCTTCACAGCGGTTTATTCGATGATGGTTTGGTACTTGGGATCAGTGCAGGTGCCATGAACTGTGCAGAAACTGCTTACAACTGGCCGGAAGAGCCAGGCGATACCATCGATCCCGAATTTCAGCTATTCTATGAAGGGCTTGGATTGGTTCAAACACAGATCCTTCCACATTTTCAGGACAGATATGAGATGCAGGTAGATGGCAGAAGCTTATTCTATGATATTACTATTAAGGACAGCATCGGACATGAATTCCTTGCTATGCCGGATTACACTTATGTAATTGCAAGAGATGGCAAAGAAGAAGTGTTCGGTAACCATTATTATTATCGTGATGGGGTTCTGTATAATTAATTGGAGATGTATTCATGAAAATATATGAAAAAAGAGCAGTTTGTCCCTACGATTGTCCCGATACCTGTGGGATGATCTGTCAGACAGACGGGAAAGAGATCTTAGGCGTGAAGGGTGACCCGGACCATCCGGTCACAAGAGGTATCCTGTGCCGAAAGATGCAGCAATACGAAAAAGATATCAACAGCAAGGATCGTATCCTTCATCCAATGAAACGTGTGGGTCCCAAGGGCATCGAGGATTCCTTTGTACCAATTAGCTGGGAGGAAGCAATTCATAGCATCGGTGAAAACTGGAGAGAATTGATAGCTACTTACGGTGCCCAGTCTATCCTTCCCTATTCCTATGCAGGCAATATGGGAATCATCAGTGAAAACTGCGGGGAAGCATTCTTTTATGCCCTGGGCGCAACGACCCTGGATCGAACCATCTGTTCCGATGCCAAGGGTGCAGGCAATAAGATGACTATGGGGAGCTTTCATGACTGGCACAGCTCACACATTCAGGACGCAGACCTGATCATTCTCTGGAGCAGCAATCCAAAGAGTAATCGTCTTCATGTGGTTCCGGATATTATGGACGCAAAGAAACGTGGCGCTAAAGTAATCTTAATTGATGTGTACGAACACATCTCCGCGGACCTTGCTGATGAAGTGATTCTGGTAAAACCAGGGAGTGATGCAGCTTTTATGCTTGCTGTCATGAAGCTGCTTGAGGAAGGTAACTTCCTTGATCATACATTTATTGATACTTACACAACAGGCTTTGAGGCTTTAAAAGAAGAATATGATTCCTGGACACCAGAAAAAGCAGAATTAATCTGTGGTGTTCCAGCAGAAACCATCAGATCATTTGCCAAAACTTATGGGGAAGCGAAAAAAGCTATGATGGTTTGCGGCAGCGGTATGAGCCGTTACACTAATGGTGGCGCAGCTTACCGACTGTTACTCTGCCTCCCGGCACTAATTGGTGCCTGGAAGCGAGGCGGTGGAACAAGCTCTACCATGGGCGGTTCCAGATTCTTAGATAAAACACCGATCACCCATCCGGAGTGGGAACAGGACGTGAGAATGGTCAATATGAACCAGCTGGGACATGTTTTGACGAAATTAGAACCTAAAATCAGAAGTCTCTATGTATACTGCTCCAATCCGGCTGTTATGACACCGGATCAGAATAAAGTAATCGAAGGGTTGTCAAGAGATGACATTTTCACGGTTGTTCACGACAGGTTCCTCACAGATACGGCCCTTTATGCAGATATCGTCCTTCCGGCAACCTTCAATATCGAACATAGCGATATCTATGCAGCATACGGTCATTATCATGCACAGGTGGGCTATCAGGTGGTTCCACCGAAAGGAGAGAGCCGATGTAACTGGGATACTTTCTGTGCACTGGCAAAAGAGATGGGAATGGAGGATCCATATTTTGAACAGAGTGTGGAAGAGCTGATCGAAGGATTACTCAATGATGATCAATTCATTACAATATCAATAAATAATCATTTAAAAGAAGCACTGATTGCAGGGGAACCGATTCTGTTCCCACAGCAGGACGTGTTAGACATACATACAGAGGATGGCAAGATCCACCTCACACCAAAATCTCCGGCATATGAGCCTCCAAAGGATCAGAAGCATCCGCTTCGTCTGGTCATGGCACACAGTCCATGGGCCATCAACTCTAATTTCTCTTATCGCAGGGAACTGATGGAGGCACGAGGGGACTTAACCGTTCGCATAAACACGGAAGATGCCAGAGAAAGAGGAATCGCTGACGGAGACATTTGCCGGGCTTATAATGAATTCGGCAATGTGAAAGTGCGTGCCCAAGTAACAGACGCGGTGAAGCAGGGCACTGTCATAGCAGAAGGGGTCTACCAGAAGCGATGGACTTTTGGTGAAGGCAATTTCTCGGCCTTACTTACCGAAGAACTGACAGATTATGGCCGTGCCTCTTCGTTAAATACCAATACAGTAGAAATTGTAAAGGAGTAACGCAATGAAATATGATTTTACAACAATTATGGACCGTCGTGGCAAAGACGCGGTAGCTATTGATTATATCGGCAAGAGCCACTGGGGATTTGAACCCGGGGCTGCTAAGGAAGGATTCGACGAGATTCCGATGTGGGTGGCAGATATGAACTTTGCAACCTGCCCAACCATTACCGAGGCCATTGCGGCGCGTATCGCCCATCCGGCCTTTGGTTATTTTGTACCAAGTGATGAATATTATGACAGCATTATCCGCTGGAGAACCAGTCAGAATGGATATGAAGGATTAGAACGAGAGATGATCGGCTATGAAAATGGCGTTCACGGAGGTCTGATCAGCACTATTCAGACCATGACACAACCTGGAGATCCTGTATTTGTCCATACACCTGCTTATGTGGGATTCTTAAGCGATCTTAGAGAAACCGGCCGACATCTGGTGGAAAGTCCTCTTTATAAGGATGAAGATGGCATCTGGCGCATGGATTTTGAAGATATGGACAGAAAACTTCGTGAAAACCATGTGAGACTGGCAATCTTTTGCTCTCCACATAACCCATCCGGACGTGTATGGGAACGTTGGGAGCTTGAAAAAGCCATGGAAATCTTCGCAAAGAATGACTGTATCGTCTTCTCCGATGAAATCTGGGCTGATATCGTATTCGAAGGCCATAAGCACATTCCAACTGCCATGGTAAGTGAAGATGCGAAGAATCGAAGCGTCTGTCTCTATGCACCTTCCAAAACATTCAATTTAGCAGGGCTGATCGGCAGCTACCATATCATCTACAACCCATTATTAAGGGAGAAAATTACCACATACGGTGACAAAACCCACTATAATGAGATGAATGTGTTGTCCATGCATGCATTGATCGGCGCTTATAAGCAGGAAGGCTATGAGTGGGTGGAAGAATTAAACCAGGTATTATCCAGGAATACCAAGTATGCAGCTGAGATGATCAATGAGCAATTTGACGGCTGTCACGCGCAAGTACCACAGGGTACCTACATGGTATTTATGGACTGCGAAGAATATTGTAAAAAGAACGGTAAAACACTGGATGATGTGTTAAAAGCAGGCTGGGATGTGGGTGTTGCCTACCAGGATGGCAGAAAGTTTGCCCATCCATGGAGCATCCGTATCAACTGTGCATTACCATTTTCCAGAGTAGTGGAAGCATTTGACCGATTAAAAGAATATGTGTTTATATAGAAGGAGTATATCATGTTTGTACCAATGAAAGACGCGGTGAACGCATACATTGGCGGTATTGCTGGTAAGACTGGCGCCAGCCTGCCAAAACTGATGATCAAAGCATTCTTAGCTGGCATGATGATCGCCTTTGGGGCAGCGGCAAGTTCCCTTGCAGCTCACAATGTGGCCAATATTGGTCTGGCCAGATTCCTTAGTGGCTGTATCTTCCCAGTGGGACTGATGATGGTTGTATTCTGCGGCGCAGAATTATTCACCGGAGACTGTCTCATGATTATGGGCGTGGCCGACAAGAAGACGAAGGTGCTGGATATGATCCGAGTGCTGATCCTTGTGTGGATCGGCAATCTGGTGGGATCACTCTTCCTTGCCTGGGGTGTCTATGTAGCTGGTCAGTTCAATTATACAGGCGGCTTACTGGGCGCTTATACCATTAAGGTAGCCCTTGGCAAATGTATCCTTGCCCCAATTCCAGCTGTGGTTTCCGGAATATTATGTAATATCTTAGTTTGTGGCGCAGTTATGCTTGCCCTTTGCGCAAAGGATGCGGCGGGCAAGATCTTATCCATATTCTTTGTGATTATGGTTTTTGTAACCTGTGGCTTTGAACACTGTGTAGCAAATATGTATTATATTCCGGCAGGCCTGCTTGCAGCGGGCAATGAAAGCTATGTGCAGGTGGCGATGGAAAATTTCGGCTATACCGCTACACAGCTTTCTCAATTAAATATTACGAATTGCATTGTCAATAATCTGATTCCGGTTACCATTGGTAATATCATCGGTGGTATGGTATTCGTGGGACTGGCATTATGGTATATCAATAAAGGAGAATAAGAATGAGTGAATTATTAAAAGCAGCAAAAGCATTACGTGATGATCCAAATGTTCATTATAATTGTGCACAGTCTGTACTGATTCCATTCGCAATGGCAAAGGGGATGTCCAAAGACGTAGCTAATATGGTAAGTGCCAACTTCGGTTCAGGTATGAAGATGGCTGGTACCTGTGGTGTGATCACAGGAGGTCTTATGGCACTTGGTCTTTACGGTGTGGAAGACAAACAGGATATCATGGCATATTACCGTGCACTTCGTGCCAATCATGAAGGATATCTTGACTGTGCCAACCTCTTACGCATCAACAAAGAACAGGGCAACCCACAGAAAACACACTGTGATGACATGGTATATGAATGTGTTGCGTTGGTAGAACAGATGTTAAAGGATAAAGGATTGGTATAATGGAAGAAATCTTTGCATTTATTGAGGAGAAGATCAAAGCATCCGGCTATCCAGGTAAGATCGATGGAGAGGAATTCTATGATGATATTGCCGATGAGGCGGAAGATCAGGAACCTGGTTCCTATATTGTGATGATCAAGAAGACAGACCTGCTTCATTATGAGGCACAGGTGGATATTCTGGCAGATGCATTTGACCTGCACTCCTGCGACATCCACTTTGCAGATCAGGTCTACCACGTCGATTTTGACGAATAATATATATAAAAGGATAAAATATGAATGGAAAAATTATTGTTTTTTGACATTGACGGGACTCTGCTAGATTCCCTGGGGAATCTGCCGGAATCAGCAGTGACTGCCATGCGAAAAGCCCAGGCGAAGGGACATAAGATGTTTCTCTGCTCTGGAAGAAGCTATAATCAGATTCCGGATACATTGCTTGATTTTGGATTCGACGGTATTGTTGCTGCCACAGGGACCTATGTGGAGTATGAAGGAAAGCAGATCCATCATGATACCTACGGAAGGGATCGCATGCAGCAGATTATTGATCTCTTTCGTGGAACCAATGTGGGCATGCTGTTTCAGACAAGAGATTACTGTCTCACTGCCAGGGAATCGTACGAGCCACATTTTCTGAACGCATTCAGGGACTATGGTATCGAAATTGATGCATTAACAGATCGTGCACCATTTCGTAAAACCATCTATGATGAAGCAATCGAGGATTATCCGGAAAACTATCCGAACGTGGAGAGTATTATCTATCTGAACTCTCCCTATACTGTGGATGAGCTAAAAACCATGGTTCATGACGGATTGAATGTGGAGCTTGCAAGCTTCAAGCCACAGGAACCATATTCCGGCGAGATTACGCTGGGCAGAAATACCAAGGGATCCGGCATGCAGATGGTTCTTGATGCATTGGGCAAGACCAAGGAAGATATCATCTGTTTTGGTGACGGGCCCAATGATTTTGATATGTTCGACGCATCGGGATATGCGGTAGCAATGGGTAATGCTATGGAATCTGTGAAAGCTAAGGCAGATTATATCACCGATGCAGTAGAAGAAGATGGCATCTATCATGCCATGGCATATCTAAATCTGATCTAATATAACAGGAGACAACAATGAACAAGAAAATACTGTTTTTTGATGTGGATGGAACGCTATATCGAGGCGATATCCGTGTGCCGGAAAGCACCATGAGAGCCATCAGACAGTGTGCAGACAATGGACATTATTGCATCGTCTGTACGGGGCGCAATGCTTCTCTGCTTCCAGAGGAGATTCGCCACATGCCTTTTCATGGAATGATCGGTGGCTGCGGAACATTTGTCAGGTTTGGAGATAAGATTTTGACGGATGCGGGCGTAACCGGAGCTGACTGTAGGAAGGTGATGGATATCTTATATCAGCATAAGATTCCATTCTTCGTGGAAAACTCTGATTATACCTATTATGACGGAAATTATGTGCCAAAGGTATTTCAGACGGCCATTAAGACCATGAATTATAATTATCCGGCATACTTAAAACCGATTGAGCAGCTGCCTGACCGCATCTCCAAGATCACCGGCTATCCTGAAGATCGAACTGTCTTAGAGGATGTAAAAGAACTCTTATCCCCATGGTTTCATACCATTATCCACAAGGAATATCCATATATTGAAATTACATTAAAGGATTATTCCAAAGGGACAGGAATAGAGACTATGCTTTCCCATCTTGGTATTCCAAGGGAATACACCTACGGATTTGGCGACAGCAACAATGATATCGAGATGCTCGAAACTGTGGCCTACCCAATGGTCATGGGCGATGCCACACCGGAATTAAAGGCACAATACCCATCCACCGATTCCATCTATCGCGACGGAATCGAAAAAGGACTGAAAAAACTGAACTTAATATAGCAATTTAACAATATAAATGGAGTGAATAAAGAATGATTAATTTTAATGAGAAAAAAGGCTTTATCTGTGATATGGACGGTGTTATCTATCACGGCAATATTATCTTACCAGGTGTTAAGGAATTCGTGGACTGGCTCCAGGAAACAGGCAAGGATTTCTTATTCCTGACCAACAACAGCGGTCTGACACCAAAGGAATTACATAACAAATTATTACGTATGGGTCTTGATGTGTCTGAAGACCATTTTTACACCAGTGCGCAGGCAACTGCTGAATTCTTGAAGAAACAGGCACCAGACTGCAGCGCTTATGTGATCGGCGAAGCAGGTCTCATCAAAGCACTTTATGACGCTGGCATCTCCATGGATGAAGTAAATCCTGACTATGTAATCGTAGGGGAAGGAAAGGCTTACTCTTTAGAAACCCTTACCAAAGCTGTCAATTTTGTCAACAAAGGAGCTCGATTAATCGGTGCCAATCCAGATATGTCAGGCCCAATTGAGAATGGTATGGCACCAGCATGTGGCGCTTTAACTGCTCCAATCGAGCTTGCAACCGGCAAAAAAGCGTATTTTTGTGGAAAACCGAACCCATTAATGGTAAGAACCGGCATTCGTCTCCTTGGCTGCCATTCTGAAGAAACTGTGTTAGTTGGCGATAATATGGACACAGACATCATTGCAGGTACAGAAAGCGGTGCGGATACTGTTCTTGTTATGACCGGCGTATCTACTAGAGAAACACCAAAGACCTACGCATACCAGCCAACTGTCATCTTAGATGGCGTTGGAGATATCGTAACCATCGCGAAGGAGATGGAATAATCCATGAAAATCACAGCATTGGTCGAAAATCTTCAGGGAACCATTCCCTGCCAGACAGAGCACGGTCTGTCCCTTTATATAGAAACGAAGCATCACACGATCCTTTCAGATGCCGGCCAGTCAGACATCCTTTTGTCAAATGCATCCCTCTTAGGCAAGGATCTGACTCGGGTGGACAGTGTATTCTTAAGTCACGGTCACTATGATCATAGTGGTGGCATCCTGCCATTCCAAGGTGTGAATCCTGACGCAGCCATCTATATGCATGAGGAAGCGGGCGGCAATTATTATCATAAAAGCATGCATACTGAGAAATATATTGGGATTGATCCGGATATCTTAGCACTTTCACAGGTACATCTGTTAAGTGTCAAAGATCGTACATGGGTGCTTGATGATGAGATTTCCGTATTCTCCGGTGTGACTAAACGAGAATTGTGGCCAGAAGGCAATAAAATTCTTAAGAAAATGGTGGGAGATGACTTCCTTCAGGATGAATTTGCCCATGAAATTTATCTGGTGATTCAGGAAGAGGGCAGATATACTTTGATTTCCGGTTGTGCCCACAATGGTATCTTAAATATCATGGATAAATTCGAGGAACTCTATGGAAGAGAGCCAGATGTGGTCATTAGCGGGTTCCATATGATGCGTAAGGAATACAGAGACTGTGACCTTGCACTGATTCATGAGATTGGTAGGGCATTAAAAGAGAAGAAGACGAAGTATTATACCTGCCATTGTACCGGTGAAGTGGCATATGAGATTTTAGAAGAAGAGCTGGGAGAACAGATCAGCTATCTGTATTGTGGAGATTCGATTACAGTATAGAAAAGAATGTAATAAGAGCAATGATAAAGGCTAACCTGCCAAAGTGGTGGGTTAGCCTTTTTGTGAATTATCTGCCTGTTGGTTTGAAATCAGGAATCATGGTGATGATTGGAACAAGGATCACGGAAAAGATGGTTCCAGCCACACCCTGGATGATGTTGGCAGGTACACTTGCGATGGCACCCTTGCCATACATGAAGGATTCAAAGAATAAATAGCCGCCTGCTACTAAGACGGTAGCGATGAGACCACATACAATGGTAACCGGAATTACTTTCATACTGGTACGGATCAGAAGTCTGAATACGAAGCCGCATACCAATGCAATCACGAATTTTACTATAAATGTGATTGGCACATACATGATGTAGCCACCGATGAGATCTGCAAGTGCTGAGCCGATGCCAGCTGCTAGACCGCCCCAGACTGGGCCAAGCGCGATGCCGGAGATAATCACAAGGGCATCACCAGGATGGATATAGCCGCCTGTTCCCGGAGTTGGGATGTGAACGGACATGGTAGCAACACAGCAAAGCGCTGCGAATAAAGCGCTGTACACTAGTTTTTTTGTTCTGGACTGTTGTTCTTTCATAATATTTTTACCTCTGTTTGTTTTTTCATATTGTAAAACTGATTTGGCATCATTAAAACAACCAGTTTTTAATTTTTAAATAGTGCCAGTTTGAAGCGATGTTTACAAATAGAAACTTGAGAAAGTGACTATTTTGTGATAATATAATCATTGGTTTATTATGAAATTTTTAATATTTGAGATAGACGAAGGGAAAGGAGTATTCTATGAATAACGGTGGAAGACACAGTATCAAAAAGATTCATAAACTAATTGTGATTTCATTCATCATTGTTACAGCTCTGTTCGTCGGCGTGAAGCTCTATATGTACTTCACGACCAATGGTAAGGGGCCTGAGATTACATTTGATAAAAAGGAAATCACAGTGAAGACATCCGCAAGCGATGAAAAACTATTAGCAGGAGTGAAGGCCGTAGATGCAAAGGGGAATGATGTAACAGACAGTATCATCATTGAAGGCTATTCCAAATTATTAAAGGGCAACAAACGACAGATCAACTACATTGCCTACGATGCCAACAACAATATCGGTAAGGCAACAAGAACAATCAAGTATAAGAATTACATTTCTCCAAGAATTACAGCGAATCAGTCATTGGAAGTATATTCCGAAGATGAAGGTGTGAATATCTTAGCTGCTCTGACCTGTAAGGACTGCTTAGATGGTAATATCTCCAATAACATTCAGCAGGAGGATTATACAGCCAAGTATGACCAGGACGGACAGAAGGTAAAATATCAGTACAATATCAGTGTATCCAATAGTGCAGGCGATACATCCTCACTTCAGATACCTTATACAGTCAATATTGTGGATAATCCATCCATGTATCCTCAGGTTGTACTGACAGATTACATTGTATATGTAAAGAAGGGTTCCAGCTTCTCAAGCTCCAATTATATCAAGTGCGTACAGCAGGGGAATACCCTTTACAAAGTAGAAGGCAGAAAGAAACCAAAAGATACCAAGACACTTAGAGTTTCCTACAATGTTGAGATTCCACGTAGTGACATCTCCTATAAGAGCGATGTCAATGTCAACAAGAAGGGATTATATGAAGTTCGCTTTAAGGTGAAGTTCAATGAACAGACTGGATACTCCACAATGCTGGTAGTCGTAGAATAGAAAGGATGATTGGATATGGGCAAAAATAATATAGAACGCCGTGGTCTGGTCATCGATATGTCCAGTATTATCAGACGTTTAACAAAAGAAGGTTTATATATCGTTTTACTCGCAATGATAATCGCCATGCTCTTTGGCATAGTGACAACATTTTCCCGTAATGTCACATTCACAACCCAGACAACACTGGCTGTATCCCAGAGACAGAGTATCGGCTATTATTACAGACAGGGAACTGCGACAGAAGCAGCCAAGAGTATTCAGGAAGTTATCGACATGGGATTGTTCCAGAAGAAGGTTGCCAAGAAGATGAAGCTTGACAGACTTCCAGGTACTGTGTCCTGTTCCCAGATCGAAGGTACTAACTTAATTGTATTCAAAGTAGTATCAGATTCTCCGAAGAACGCCGTTACGGTGATGAAGGGCGTTCTGGAAAATTATGATTCTGCTATGGACAACTTAATTGGTAAATATGCACTGACTATTTTAGACAGTATGAATACACCAACTCCTTCAAGAACACCGATTGATGACTGGCTCAGTATCCTGAAGGTATTCATCGGTTCGTTGATCGGTATTATCGTGATCGTTTCTTTATACGACCTCTTAAAGGACGATATCAAGAACGAAGACGAAGTAGAGAAGAAGTTAGATACCAAGTTATTCGGTACAGTATTTTATGAAAAATTAAATACAGGTGTAAAGAACAGACTTACCGGTGCCCGCAATATCGGTCTTACCATCAACAACCCTGCAATCAGTTTTGGTTTTACAGAAACCTACCAGAAGATTGCTACAAAAGTTGAATATATGATGGGTAATCAGGATAACAAGGATATCATCGACAAGCAGGTATTAATGATTACTTCCATCAGCGAAAACGAAGGCAAATCCACCGTCGCAGCGAACATTGCTTTAACCCTCGCTCAGAGAGAAAAGAGCGTTATTCTTGTAGATGCCGACTTCAGAAAGCCGGCACAATATAAATTATTAGGTCTTTCCTATCCAGATGAGTACAAACAGGCATGTGACTTCTTTACTGGCAATGCAACATTTGACGAATCTGCAGTATATGACAAGGATACAAGACTGACGATTCTTGCCGGAGACAAGAGTTTCCAGGAAACCAATGACCTGATGATCCTTCAGCGTATGAAGGATAACTTCCAGGAATTAAAGGAAGAATATGATTATATTATTGTAGATACACCGCCATTATTCGTATCTGTAGATACAGAAGAATTCCTGAACGTATGTGATGCAGGTATTCTTGTTGTTTCCCAGAACGGTTCCCAGGTAAGAGATATCAATGATGGTATTGATATCTTCCGTACATCCAAATGTAAGTTACTTGGCTGTATCTTAAATGGTGTACGTACCAAGGGTGTGGAAATTACAAGCAATTACGATCGTTCCTATAACCGTCATTACGGCTACAGCTATGGCAATTACGGACATCGTAACCAGTATAATTATCGTAAACGACCATCTAACGACAGACAGCGTCTAAGAAATAAAGGGGAGGAATAGAACATGGATCGAGAATATAAACATCATGCAAACCAGGCTCCCGTTATGGAAGATGAGCGTATCGATATTGTATCCGTCATCGGTGATATCTGGAAAGGTGTAAAGAAGTTCTGGCTATTACTCATTATTGTATTCATTATTGGAGTGATTGGCTCCTTCCTTTACAATAATGTATTCTATACACCAGAATATACAGCATCTTTAACCTTTGATTTGAATAACGATGAGAATGATAACTATGCGGCAGTAGATGGTTCCGAAATCAAATCTACATTGCCACATATCTTAAAATCCAAAGCATTCAAGGATCGTATCTTAGACGATTTAGAAGATGTAAGCTCCGATGAATATGATCAGTGTAAGATTACATTAAAGAGTCAGGAAACCATTGACTTATTCACATTGAATGTAACCGGACCAAATAATGAGACAGTTTATCGTATTCTTCAGTCTTCGGTGAAGAATATTCCAACCATCGGTCGTTATGTATTCGGTATGATCACCATCAAGGTGCAGGATGAATCCGGTATGCCTGACGTTGCTGCCAACAAGACATCCAGAAAAGATGTGGTCTTATATGGTCTTGGCGCAGGTCTGGCTGTGAATATGATCATCTTACTGATTTATGCATTTACCTACGAAACAATCCGAAGAGAAGAAGACTTAAAGAAACATCTCAATGTTCGCTGTCTTGCTTCTGTTCCTGCAATCCGTTTCAAACGTCGTAACCGTGAAGTAGATACCAGCATGCATATCTTCAATGAGCTGGTTCCATATCCCTTCACTGAAAGTATTCGTAAGATTTCCGGTCGCGTGGACAGAGATTCCAAGAGATATGATCGTAAGACAATCCTTGTAACCAGCTCTGTTCCTGGAGAAGGTAAGTCTACCATCTCCGTTAACCTGGCCATGTCCCTCGCAAAGAGAGATTATAAGGTACTTGTCATCGACTGTGACTTTAGAAACCCTTCCACATCCAAGGTTATCGGTCTCGACACCAGCAACCTTCCAAATGTTATGGACGCTGTTGACGGCAATCTTCCAATTGAAGATGTCATCCAGCATTTTGATGAATGGGGATTGGATATGATCTTTACCGGCGTTGTATTAGATAATCCAATGGCAACCATCTACGGTGATAATTTCCGTAAGTTTATCGCTAATATCAAAGACATGTATGATTATGTCATCTTAGATACACCTCCTGCAGCAATGTTAACTGATGCATCTAACTTCGCACAGTTTGCAGATGGTGTTGTATATGTTGTTCGTTATGACGCAGTGCGTATCAAGACAATCCGCGAAGGTATCTCTTCCATCGCACTCAGCAGAAAGCCAATCTATGGCTGCGTCATCAACGGTGTGGAAAACAGCAATATTGCTTATAATACAGAATACTATGGTTCCAGCTACGGCAGATAGCAGCAGATAGCAGCAGACACAGGAGTTACTATGATTGACATTCATTTACATGTCATCCCTGCGATGGATGATGGTGCAATTAATATGAATATGGCACTTAATATGGCAGATCTTGCTGTACAGGGGGGTACCGATGTGATTGTTGCCACACCACATGCAGATCTTGACAATGACAGAGCCTATTTTGAAAACTATTTCGGGGATACCTTCTATCGCAGACTGAATGCATTCCGTAACGCGCTTGAGCGGGAACGTATTCCACTGCAGGTTTTATCCGGACAGGAGATCTTCATGCATAGAGATACTATGGATAAGATTGAGGATGGATTACTGATTTCTCTGAATCATTCTGATTATTATCTCGTGGAATTCGAATTTGATGAAGATCCAGCTATCATGGAGATTCGACTGATGAATCTTCTAAACAAGGGCTGTATTCCGATCATCGCCCATCCGGAACGCTACTATGCCATTCAGGAAGAACCTCGCTGGATCTACAACTGGGGGCATGCAGGCTGCCAGATTCAGATCAATAAGGGAAGTGTTCTTGGCAGATTTGGCGATGAATGCAAGCAAACGGCGGATTATATGTTAGATCACGGCCTTGTTACCTGTATTGCCAGTGATGCCCATAGTGACAGATTCCGAACTCCTTATATGGGAGATGTACAGGACTATATGGAAGATTATTATTCCTTTGAATATGCCAAGAAGCTTCTGTATGATAACCCACTGAAGATTCTTGAGAATAAACCGATTACCTTCACCGGTGTGAAATAACAGTACAAAAACAGAGGGAGAAGCGATATGTTATCCATCATTATTCCATCCTATAATGAAAAATTAAATATCGATCGAACCTATACAGTGATTTCCAATCTGATGGACGGTGCGAATATCCCTTTTGAATTTGTATATGTTGATGATGGATCAAAAGACAGTACCTGGGCGCATATTACGAGCTTAGCGCAGAAGGATGAACGGGTACATGGCGTTCGTTTTTCGAGGAATTTTGGCAAAGAGGCTGCGATATTTGCAGGACTTGAAAAGGCAGAAGGGGATTGTGTAGTTGTCATTGACTGTGACCTTCAGCATCCACCTGAAAAGATAATCGAGATGTATCGTCTCTGGGAAAGCGGCTATGAGATCGTGGAAGGTGTAAAGTCTGATCGAGGCAAGGAATCCTTCTTTTATCGTCTGTCTGCTAGACTGTTCTACAAGATTATCAATACAGCAGCTGACATTGATATGGAGCGCGCATCAGATTTTAAACTTTTGGATCGTAAAGCGGTGAATGTGCTGCTGAATATGCAGGAACGAAAGGCATTCTTTCGTGCATTATCCTCCTGGATTGGTTTTAAGACTATTACCGTGGAATTCGAGGTGGAGGAACGAATGCTCGGCCAATCTAAGTGGAGCACCTGGTCTTTGATGAAATATGCAGTGAATAATATTACCTCCTTCTCAACTGCACCAATGCAGATCGTCACCTTCTTAGGTGTCATTATGCTTGTGATTTCACTTGTTTTGGGTATTAATTCCCTGACACAGAAGATCAGAGGCGTAGCACTGGGAGGCTTTACCACTGTAATCATTATTCAGTTATTTACCGGCAGTATCATCATGATCAGCCTTGGTATGATTGGCATCTATATCTCAAAAATCTATGAAGAGATTAAGGGCAGACCTAGATATGTAAAAACTGAAGAAATATAGTATTTATAGCACTTTATTCAATAGAATTGAAGGAAGAATAGATTGGGGCAGACCGTATGGTCTGCCCCTTTATTATTTTTATGAAATTTATATTACTAAAATGAATTTATAGAATTACTTTGCAAGTTCTTCTAATGTCTGGAAGAAGGTTGGATAGGATACATCCACGCACTCAGCATCTTCGATATCCATCTCTCCGTCGGAATTGATACCGGCGATGGAGAATGTCATAGCGATACGGTGGTCATACTTACAGTTTAAAGTAATACCGTGAAGTGGCTTGCCGCCATTGATGATCATACCGTCATCTGTAGCAACTGCGTCTGCACCCATACGAAGTAAATTGTTTACCATCAGGTCGATACGGTTGGATTCTTTTACTTTTAATTCCTGTGCGTCACGAATGATTGTTTCACCTTCGGCAAATGCTGCAAGTACGGCAATGGCAGGAATTTCATCAATTAAGGTTGGGATGATGTCTCCGCCGATTTCTGTACCGTGTAACTTGCTTGTACGAACAGTAATATCAGCCACGGGTTCACCAGATGCGATTCGTTCGTTGGAAATCTCAATATCAGCTCCCATAGCCTGACATACACGGATGATACCATCGCGGGTTGGGTTGATTCCCACATTGGTCATGGTAATCTCGGAATCAGGTGTAATAAGGCCTGCTACGATAAAGTAAGTAGCAGAAGAGATATCGCCCGGAACTAAGATTTCCTGTCCATAAAGCTGTTCTGGTGGGTAGATGGTGGCTGTTTTGCCTTCAGAATCCACTTTTGCACCAAATCCGCGAAGCATAAGCTCTGTGTGGTTTCTGGAAAGTGCTGGTTCAGTCACACTTGTTGGTCCATCGCCATATAAACCTGCAAGAAGTACCGCAGATTTTACCTGAGCAGATGCAACAGGGGAATCATAGTGGAATGCCTTGATTTTACCTGGTTTGATGGATAATGGAGCACAGCCATTGTCATTGATACTGGTGATATCAGCACCCATTGCGTTAAGCGGTGTCATAATTCGCTTCATTGGGCGGCTGTTTAAGGAAGCATCTCCGGATAAAGTTACTTCAAAATCCTGACCGGATAAAATTCCGGAAATTAATCGTGTAGTTGTACCGGAGTTTCCAACGTCTAACATGGTTTCTGGTTTTGTGAGGCCGTGAAGCCCTTTACCATGTACAGTTACTAATTCATCAGTTACTTCAATATCGATTCCCATCTTACGGAAACAGTCAATGGTTGCTAAACAGTCAGCACCCATTAAGAAATTGCTGATGGTTGTAGTGCCTTCTGCGATGGAACCAAACATAACGGAGCGATGAGAGATGGACTTATCACCTGGAATGCTGATAGTTCCGCAAAGACCGGTTTTTCTTGTAATAATCATAATATTCTCCTCATTAAAATAATTGTTATTTAATTTCTCTGATATACAATATAGTGGTGGTTTCTGAATAAAGCTTCACAAAGCTCTGCGTCATCGTTATCGTAGAATACCAGCTTCAGACAACCTTCTTCATATTCTCTGTTATGGATAATGCCAACATTCTTAATACTGATATGATGATTGTTGACAATTTCAAGTACCTTTAATAATTCACCGGGTTCATCCGGGATATCCATAAAAATCTCATAACTTTTCTGCATCAGACCAACTGCACTGTCTGGAACAGAGGAACGATAGTCATTGGCCACTCGGAAATAATGGTTGATGAAATCATTATCTGCGGTTTCCACAGCTTCATGAAGGTCTGTCAGTTCATCGATCATGTCCTTTAAGATATGTGCAATATTCTTACGATTGGAGATGATAATTTGCTCCCATACCTCTGGTGAAGAAGAAGCGATTCTTGTAATATCCTTAAATCCTCCGGCTGCAAGCTGCTTTAACAGACCGCTGTCATTATCAAGCTTTGCAACCTGATGAACCAGTTCACAGGCAATCAGATGTGGTACATGGCTGATTCCAGCTGTAAAGGCATCATGCTGATCAGGATCCAAATGTATCGTTAGGGCACCCAGTTCTTCGATAAAGGAGTTCAGTTCGTCAACCTTCCACTGGGCCACCTTCTTGGTTGGAGTCAGGAAATAATATGCATTCTCAATAAGACGGTCATGACATGCAGAATATCCGGACTTCTCAGAACCAACCATCGGATGTCCGCCGATAAAACGCTTCTCTAAACCTAACGTCTTTACCAGTTCGTGGATCGGTCCCTTCACACTTCCAACATCAGTAATAATGCAATCCGGATTGATGGAGTCTTTCAGAATTGAAAGATATGCCATATTATGGCCTACCGGCGTACATAAGAATACATAGTTACATTCATAAAAATCTTCGTAAACATCCGTTACGATAAAGTCCAGTGTGCCGTCTTTCTTGGCATCCTGAAGTGCTTTTTTGTCAGAGTCAAAGCCGTAAATCACATAATTCGGAAACACTCTTCTAATGGACTTGGCGATGGAACCACCGATCAGTCCCAAACCTACAAATCCAATGATTACTGTATCTAAATCTTTTCCTTTTTGAGCCATTCTTTTATCCTTTCTTATGGCGTTCTACAAATCTGTAAGATTTCATAATAATCTCTATCATTATAAAGTTTAACGAAAATAAAAAATAAAGTCAATGCTTTAAAGGAGTAAAGCGCAAAGGGGTAAAACTTTGTACAATTTGCCTAAAAAGGTTGTAAAATTGTATGGTTTTTAGTACAATATATTATAGTTAAATTTTAGACATGGAGGACTAAAAATCATGAACGTGTATGATTCTGAAAACATTCGTAACGTCGTTTTACTTGGACATGGAGGTAGTGGTAAGACTATCCTTTTAGAAGGTCTCGCATATGCAGCTGGTATGATCAATCGTATCAAAACGATTGAAGAGGGCGGAACTATCAGCGATTATGATAAAGAAGAATTAAAACGTAAATTCTCAATCCAGACTTCTGTAGTACCAATTGAATATGATGGAATCAAGATCAACCTTTTAGACACACCTGGATTCTTCGACTTCTCAGGTGAAGTTTACGAAGCATTAAGCGTAGCTGATGCAGCGATTATCTGTGTATCTGGTACAGATGGTGTACAGGTAGGAACTCAGAGAGCATTTGAATATTGTAAAGAATATAACATTCCTTGCATGGTATTCGTATCCAACATCGACAGCGAAAAAGCTGACTTTATCGGTGTAGTAGAAGACCTCAAAGAATTAGTTGGACCACAGATTGCTCCATTCCAGTTACCATTAATGGAAGATGAAAAATTCATGGGATTCATCAACGTTGTTAAGAACGCTGGCCGTCGTTACAACCCAGATGGAACATATGAAAGCTACGACATCGAAGAAGGTGAAGTAGACGATTTAGATGAAGCTAGAGACATGCTTATGGAAGCTGTTGCTGGTACAGATGAAGAATATATGGAACGTTACTTCGAAGGTGAAACATTTACTCAGGAAGAAATCTCCACAGCGCTTCGTCAGACAGTAATCGAAGGCGAAACAATTCCTGTATTAATGGGATCTTCCGTTATGAGATACGGCCCACACGCTGTATTATTAGCAATCAAGAAGTACTTCCCATCTCCAGTAAAAGATAATGTAATCTGGCATGGTGTTAACCAGAAGACAGAAGAAGCTTATGTTGCTGAATATGATGCATTCAAACCAACATCCGCTTATATCTTCAAGACAGTAGTTGACCCATTCGTTGGTAAGTTCTCTTTAATCAAAGTTTGTGACGGTGTTGTTAAACCTAACTCCGTATTATTCAACGCTGAAAAAGATGAAGAAGAAAGAATCGGTAAACTTTACGTATTAAAAGGACGTGAAAGTATTGAAGTTTCCGAACTTCGTGCAGGTGATATCGGTGCAATCGCAAAACTGAATATCTCCCAGACACGTGATACTTTATCTACAAAAGCTACTCCAATCGTATATGAGAAGACATTCGTACCTACACCATATACATTCTCCGCTTACGTAACAAAGAAACGTGGAGAAGAAGATAAAGCTTCTGCAGCGATCAAACGTCTCATGGAAGAAGACTTAACATTACGTGAAGTGAATGATAAAGAAAATCGTCAGATGCTCATCTATGGTTTAGGTGATCAGCACTTAGAAGTAGTAGTTAGCAAATTAGCTGACAGATATAAAGTTGAAATTGAATTAGTAAAACCTCGTATCGCTTATAAAGAAACTATTCTTGGTAGAGTTGAAAAACAGGGTAAATATAAGAAACAGTCTGGTGGACATGGTCAGTATGGTGACGTTAAGATGTCATTTGAACCTTCTGGCGATTTAGATAAACCTTACATCTTCGAAGAAAAGATCTTCGGTGGTGCTGTACCTAAGAACTACTTCCCAGCAGTTGAAAAGGGTATCGCAGAAAGCTGTGAAGCTGGTCCTTTAGCTGGTTATCCAGTAGTTGGTATTAAGGCTACATTATTAGATGGTTCTTATCATCCAGTAGACTCTTCCGAATTAGCATTCAAGCAGGCTGCTAAGATGGCATTCAAGGCTGGTGCTTTAGAAGCAAAACCAGTTCTCCTTGAACCTATCGTATCCTTAAAGGTTGTTGTTCCTGATGTATACACAGGCGATATCATGGGTGACCTTACAAAACGTCGTGGTCGTGTACTTGGTATGACTCCAGTAGAAGGTGGCAAGACAGAAATCTTAGCTGACATCCCACAGGGAAGCTTAGTTGGATACTCCACAACACTTCGTTCTACAACTGGTGGAAGCGGCACATATTCTTATGAATTCAATGCTTACGAACAGATGCCAGTAGATGCTCAGAACAAAGTTTTAGAGGAAGCAGCAAAAGAAAGCAAATAGTTAATCCGGAGGAATCCACATGTTAGAACGAGCAGTAAGCTATGCAGCCAAAGCACATACAGGTCAGAAGAGAAAGGGCACACAGATGCCGTATATCGTCCATCCGATGGAAGTAGCATCCATTGTGGCAAGACTTACCGATGACCAGGAGATTATCTGTGCAGCAATGCTTCATGACTGCTTAGAAGACTGTAAGCAGGTAACCTACGAAGATTTAGCAGAGCGCTTTGGTAAACGGGTAGCTGATCTTGTCAGCGGAGAGTCAGAAGATAAATCCAAGACCTGGATTCAGAGAAAACAGGCGAAGATGATGTATCTGAAGGATGAAGCCTCAGAGGCAGAGAAGATGATCGCGCTGGCTGATAAGCTTTCGAATATACGATCTATGCATAGTGATTATATGCGTATCGGCGATCGCTTATGGGAACGTTTTAATATGGCAGATAAGAGAATGCAGGGCTACTACTATTTTGGTATTGCTGAATCTCTGGAAAGTCTGCACGATTATGTGGAATATCAGGAATACTGTCACTTGGTAAGAGAAGTATTCCAGGATATATTTGAATAAGAATTATACCCCACACCGACAATGGTGTGGGGTTTTTTTGTTAAATCACAATCATTTTTGCATCTGGCCATAAGGAGTGCTATAATATAATAGATACATTGACAGACGCTATGTCTGAGGAAGGTGCAAAGTATGAAAATTGATAATAATGATTTTTTAGTATATGCGGTTACTGACCGGCACTGGTTAGGGGAAGAAACTCTTGCGATGCAGGTAGAGAAGGCATTGAAGGGGGGCGCAACTTTTATCCAGTTAAGAGAAAAGACATTAGACGAGGAGGCTTTCATGGCAGAAGCCATTGAGATTCAGGCACTGTGTAGAAAGTACGGAGTTCCATTTGTCATCAATGATAATGTGGCGATTGCTAAGGCCATGGATGCAGACGGCGTGCATGTAGGACAAAAAGATATGGAAGCGGGCGATGTACGTGCAATCTTGGGTCCTGATAAGATCATCGGTGTCTCTACGGCAAATGTTGCCGAAGCTATAAAAGCACAGGAATGTGGAGCAGATTACATCGGCTGTGGAGCAGTATTCTCTACAAATACGAAAGCTGATACAAGAGATGTGGATTATGATACCTTAAAGGCGGTATGCGATGCTGTAGATATTCCAGTTGTAGCCATTGGCGGTATCACAAGAGATAATATTGTACAGCTTGCCGGAACAGGAATTGACGGTGTAGCAGTCATCAGTGCTATCTTCGGTCAGGAAGACATCGAAGAAGCAACAAGAGATCTGAAGAAACAGACTAAACAGATAGTGGGATAATAAGTAACAATTATGATTTACGTATGTAGTGATATTCACGGAAACTATAAACGATATGAGAGAGTCAAGAATCTGCTAAGACCGAATGGGGAAGATGTGTTATTCATCGTGGGAGATATGATCGACCGCGGCCCGGATGGTATTAAGATTCTCCTTGATGTGATGCATCAGGATTATATTGCATGTATGCTTGGTAATCATGAATGGATGATGTACCGTGCCTTAGCCTTAAAGGAGGAGGAAGCATTTGACATATGGACCTTCTTCAATAATGGGGGCAGCGTGACATACGAGGCATTCCAGAAGATCGATGAGAAGGATCAGGAACGAATTCTTCAGTTCCTTGGTAGACTTCCGGTGGCGATGCAGCTCCATGTGGACGGTCGAAAGGTATATCTTGCCCATGGATGTGCCCTGAAGGACTGTATGGATCAGGATGTTATGAGACTCTCTGAGGCACCATACGAATGGGTGGATGAAATCGTGTGGGAATCACCGATGACCAATCCGAACATCATCATGGACTATTGTGAATATGGCAACAGTGATCTCTACATACACGGACATAAATTTGTACAGAGACAGCAGAAGGGATATCAGGCTGTCACTTATAAGGATGAGGACTGCGAAATTCTCTTTATTGATGGAGGATGTGCGATCCGCAATCCGGAACAATATGGATTTGAGACAGCATTGATCGTTTATTGTATAGAAACCGACGAATTAACCTATATTACCGAATAGATGTTCGGATTTATGGACACCTAATGTTCTATACTATAGTCAAATGAAGGACACAAGGGATTTGACATAGAACAGGAGGTACTAAGATGAAGGGTTATTATATTGCAAGCGGTTACATGGGATACATTGACGGTGACTATATGCTTTTTGCAAGCGAGGAAGATTACCTCGAATATATGGAAGGTTAATCACAATGACAAAACAGAAACTGATACTGGCAATTGCCGTGCTGGGTGTGATCGAGATGATCTGTGCTTATATTTTCAGTAAGACAGGTTCTCGTGAGGTGAATTATCTTCAGCTGATACTGGTGCTTGTCATGTTTATTATATTTCAGAAGTATCGTAAGATGGATGAATAGAGGTGAAAACCGATGGAATATCTATATTTGATGAATGAATTGGATGCGAAGGTGAAGGAAGCGATCGCAACGAAGGGAGAAGATGATCCTAACGTTGCCGAAATTAATACTGTGATGGAGATGATCACATATTTCCTTGGTATGACGAAGAAGGAAGCTGCTGATCTGATCACCTGGGCGGAATTTGCCAATTACGGCAACGAATTTGAGATCAAACTGAACGATCTTAGAAGACACTGTAGACATTATGTTGTATAATTGATTATTGTATAGTTGTAAATATGGACATTTGTAATAGTATATTGTTGTTCCCGACACTATTGTTAATGGTTGTATTTATAGTGTGCATCCTCCCCTGGGTAATCAGGCTGCTTTGCGTTGTGAAGCGTTGGATGGATGGTAGTATGAATGAGAAAAGGTTTGAACATCATTACTGGCGTTGTCATGGAAGAATCACGAAGCTTTCTGCCCGAGAAAGGGATAGAAGTGGCAGGGTAACCTTCTTGCTTGATAACGGGAAAGAACTGACAGTGGCCGTCGATGGGATTGATTTTCCAAAGTTTGTTCATGGAACTTATGGAGAGATCTGTATGGATGGCGATGAATTTGTCAGATTTACTGAAATTGATGTATGATTATGCTTAACAAAGGGGCTTATCGAAAGGTGAGCTCCTATTTTTTGATATAAAGATTTTGCTTTGAAATAGCAGATAGAAAGGACGATTATGGAGATTTTAACACGAGATCAGGTATTGGAGGAACATACATGGAATTTGTGTGATTTATTCGAGAATGAAGATGATTTTGCGGCAGAAGGAGAACTTTTAGAAGGATTATTCGATGAGTTTCGAGACTGCGAAGGACTTCTAAGCAGTGGCGAAGGATTGCTTCGGGCAATTAAGATCTATGAAAAGATGAATTATTATTTCGGCAGGATGTATGTATATGCCAACCAGAAGTCTCACGAAGACATGGGCAACGGAAAGTATCAGCAGATGAGCGGTGAGATGACAATTCTTGCAACAACATTTAACAATGCATGTGCATGGTTCGAACCGGAGCTGCTGACAATTTCAGATGATCTGCTTGCATCCTTCTATGAAGCAGTACCAGAACTATGCAACTACCGTAGATTCTTAGAACAGATTACAAGAAGAAAGGCACATATCTTAGATGCTAAGACAGAGAGCTTATTATCAAGAGCTGCAGAGCTTGGCCATGGACCGTCCCATATCTTTTCCATGTTTAACAATGCAGATATTAAGTTCCCGGATATCACAGATCAGGAGGGTAATTGCCATCCACTGACCAACGGTACTTATATCAGCTATATGGAAAGCCGTGACCGTGTCCTTCGCAAGCATGCATTTGAGGCGATGTATAGCGTCTATGGACAGTTTAATAACATGTTAGGTGCCATCTACTACAATAATATGAAACAGGCTGATTTCTTCGCTAAGGAACGCAGATACGAAGATGCACTGCATGCCAGTCTTTTTGATAATGAGATTCCGACAGAAGTTTACGATCAGCTCATCGAAGCAACTCATCAGGCTCTGCCAGCTATGTATGAGTATGTAGAGAAGAGAAAGCAGTTACTGGGCGTGGAGGAGCTTCATATGTATGATGTCTATACACCGCTCTGTGATATGCCAGAGAAGAAGTATAGCTTTGAGGAAGCGAAGGCTATCGTTTTAGAAGGACTTGCTCCCCTTGGGGAAGACTATCTTGCCCTTCTTCAGGAAGGATTCGATCATCGATGGATCGATATCTATGAGAATGTAGGCAAGCGTACAGGAGCCTATTCCTGGGGTGCATATGGCACACATCCTTATGTCTTATTAAACTATCATGGCAGTCTGAATGATGTATTCACCTTAGCCCATGAGATGGGACATGCGATCCATACCTATTATTCCAATGAAAAACAGGATATCTTAGATGCTGATTATCGTATCTTTGTGGCTGAGGTTGCTTCTACCTGTAATGAAAGCCTGTTGATCCATCATCTCCTTGAGAAGAGTATGGATCCGGAAGAGAAGAAATATCTGATCAACTATTTCCTTGATCAGTTTAAGGGCACTATGTACCGTCAGACCATGTTTGCGGAATTTGAAAAGATTGCCCATGGCGTAGTAAAAGAAGGTGGAATGATCACTGGAAAGCAGTTAAGTGAGATATACCTCAACTTAAATAAGAAATATTTTGGGGAAACCATGATTTCTGACGAAGAAATCTCCTATGAATGGTCCAAGATTCCACATTTTTATACGCCATTCTATGTATATCAGTATTCCACAGCATTTGCGGCGGCCATTGCCATCAGCAAGAAGATCTTATCCGGAGAAGAAGGCATCGTAGAAAAGTATAAGGAATTCTTAAGCGGCGGCTGTTCTAAGACACCGATCGACTTATTAAAGATCTGTGGCGTGGATATGTCCACCAAAGAACCAGTGGAAGATGCCCTTCTGGTATTTAAAGAATATTTAGATTTATTATAGATATATTAGAAAGTAGATAAAGACAGATGAAATTAACAAAAGAACAGTTTACCAGACGATTCTTACGGAAGGCAGAGCTTGGGGAAACACCATCTCTTAGCTTCACCTACAAAGATCTCACCTTTATGATCTTTGGGAATCAATATATGATCAGGCTCTGTCAGGTCCTTCCAGGCGAGCAGCCTGATTGGCCGGACTATGAAGATATCGGTACCTATGACAGTATAGAAGCGTGTCTTGGAGATGCCAGGATCTGCGACATCGTGCTGGAACAGCTATTTGAACAACTTACATTTGAAGATCATAAAGAATATCAGTCGCTATATATTGCAGGCGATCTGATCATAACGACAGATGGCAGAGCAGGTCGTGTAGAATCTGTGGATGAAGCCGCCGGGGAGATCCGCATCCTCAGTGGCAATGAGATCCTGATCTGCAGAGAGGATGAAGTGGCGTTCGATCACAGCGAAGACACCATTAGAAGTGCCAAAGAGCTGTATGAACATTACCGCTCCAGTATGGGTTTTTGCTGTGAATGATATGACAAAAGGTAATCCATCCACACTGATCATCCGATTCGCCATTCCCATCTTACTAGGTAATCTGCTGCAGTTGACTTATAGTCTCTGCGACACAAGAATTGTAGGGTCCTTCCTTGGGGAAAGTGCCTTGGCGGCCGTTGGGTCCACCACAGTGATCAATTCCCTGATCATCGGATTCCTCAATGGCATGGCCAATGGATTCGCGATCACTACAGCGCAGCGATTTGGCGCAAAGAATGAGAAGGGGGTCCGAAGGTCCTTCCTTGCTTCTCTGCTCATGGGATTTGGTATCTCCCTTGTACTCATGACGGTTGGCCTTCTGGGGCTTAAACCGATGCTCACCTTTTTAAATGTCCCTGTCAGCTTACGCACTGTGGCTGGCTCTTACATTCGTATCATTATTGCAGGTATGATCATCACGATGTTCTATGATATCCTGATGGCTGTTATGAGAGGGATTGGAGACAGTGTGACACCACTGATCTTCCTTGGATTATCTGTATTCCTAAATATCGGCGGAGATATCCTGCTGATCGTAGTATTCCACACCGGGGTATGGGGTGCAGCTGCGGCAACTGTAGCAGCACAGGTTATTGCCCTAATCATATGTGCCATCGTACTATATAGAAAGCATCATATCCTGCGAATACAGCCAGGAGATCTTAGTGCATTATCTCGTGGCATGCTTTGGAATATGTTCCTGACTGGTCTTTCCATGGGCCTTATGAGTTCTTTGATCAATCTGGGTTCTCTTGTATTACAGACAGCGATCAATGAGCTGGGAGAAGAGTATATCATCGCACAGACAGCAGCAAGGAAGCTTACTGAGCTTCTGATGATGGTATTTATCGTAATTGGACATACATTAACGACATTTTGCGGACAAAATTACGGGGCGGGTCGATATGACAGGATCCGTGCAGGCATGAAAGTGGGGCTGATCTACACCATATCCTGGTGTGGAATCGTGTTGGTACTTGCTTATACCATATGCCCGACACTGCTTCGGATGATCACAGGAGATGTGAATCCGGTGATTATCGAATATGCTGCCAGATATCTAAGAATCGATACAATCCTGTACTTTATCGTGGCGATCATCTTCGTCATGAGAAATTCCCTACAGGGAATTGGAGACAGGGTAACACCGCTCATATCAAGTGGAATTGAGATGGTCGGCAAGTTCATACTGGCAGCCACACTGGTACCAAGAATGGGGTATATGGGTGTCATTCTGACCGAACCCATTGTATGGGTGGTGATGGTTATCCCACTGGTGGTGAAGATGTTACGCCATCCGGTCATGAAAGAACGTCACTTAACGGCGTCTGCCAGAGAATAATACCTGTGGAAGCAGAAAACCTAACATGATACCAAAAGCGATGGAACCGGCGGAAACCATGGTTTCGAAGGCTTTGGCGCTTGCAAGGTCCCAGGAATGGATACTCACGTACTGGGCTGTATAATAGATATCATCCCCAGGTACAAGAGGAAAGATGCCCGGCATCAGGAATACGGTAGCCGGAGTTTTCTTCCATACAGCGCTATATCTGCATAAAACACATAAAAAGAAAGCGCTGATCATGATACTATAAATAGAAGAGATGTGATGATTCACTAATAATATATGTAATACCCACGCCAGAGCGCCATCAATTGCACATACCGGCAGAAAGTGTTTTGGTGTATGAAAAAGTACGGCTGTGGCCCAGACACCGGCCATGGCCCCAATCAGATGAATGAAGATCATAGGATACCTCCTGTAAATGCTAACGCCATACCGATTCCCACACAGATACCGATTGCGGTAAGCAGTGCATCAGCGAGATGGATCACTCCGGATAAGAAATCACCCTGAAGAAAATCCCTGATGGATGTGGTGAATGCCACACCTGGTACCATAACGATGATGACACCTGGTATCAATGCCGACATACGTAGAGGCATAAAGGTATGACATAAGAGGGCAATGATCGATGAGATACAGAAGCTGCCCATGATATCCGCAAGAAATTTCGGTGTGGAATCCGGAAACAGACTTAAGATTACCTGCAATATGGCTCCTAAGAACAGTGCAGTGACGATTTCTGATACATTCCCTCCACCTAAGATAGCGGTGAATGCGGCTCCACTGACGCCACTGGCAAGAATCAGTAATTCCTTCTCATGGGGAACTCTGTTATCATCCACTGCATAGAAGGCTTTATAGGCTTCCTCCGGAGTAAGGGCACTAGAAGTTAACTGTCTGGAAATCTCATTTACCCGGATAACGATGTCAAGATTCATGGGTTTCATAGTAACCCGGCGTACCACATGACAGCGGTCCTCGCTACCTTCATTCAATGTAGCAAATATGCCATTGGAAATGACAAAAATATGATAATCATGATAACCACAATGGTTTAAGATATGTTCCATGGTCTTGCTGACACGGCGAACCTCGCCACCACTTTGCAAAAGCAAAACACCGGCATGGGCTGCCATATCAAGGCACTCATAACTGGTCATATAGATAACTCCTTAAAATTTATACTTATGAATTAAGTATACCACAATTAGAACAGGATAAATGACATGAAAACTATAAAATTATATGAAACACAAAGTTTCAAAAAAGAACATGAAACCGTCATAACAGGAAGTAGATGCGTAGATGGACAGGAGATGGTTACACTTGCCGAGTCGATCTTCTTCCCGGAAGGGGGCGGACAGTATGCAGATACCGGAAAAATCATGTATACAGTCGGTGACAAGACATTCACAGCCACAGTAAGTGACGGACAGATCATGGATGATGAACCATGGTACATGTGCGACTTGAAAATTCCAGAGAATATAGAAGTTAGGTGTATACTAGATTGGGAGACAAGATTTGACCGTATGCAGCAGCATTCCGGGGAACATATCATCATGGGTGTCATCCATAACCATTATGGATATAGCAATTCGGGATTTCACTTAAGTGATACAGCTCCAGTTACACTGGTATTAAGCGGTATGCTTACCAGAGATGAAATCGATGCCGTTGAACGGGAAGCGAATGCCATGATCTATCAGAATCTTGCTTTTGTCGATACATACCCAACAGATGAGGAACTTACTGATATTAATTACAGAAGTAAAATTGAGATAGAAGGTCAGGTGAGACTGATTACCATCAAAGATGATGCATATCAGCTTGATTGCTGTGCATGCTGTGCACCACATGTCAAATCTACAGGTCAGGTTGGTATCATCAAGGTGGTTTCCATTGGTAAACATAAAGGTGGAACAGCGCTTGGTATCTTAAGCGGCAGAAGAGCCCTTGAATATGTGAAGCAAGAGCTTGGATATCTCAATTCCATCGCCAATCACTTATCTACCTCCACAGCAAAGATTGGCAAGGTAGTAGACAATTATCGTCAGGAAATCGCAGATCTGAAATATAAAGTAGGTGAACTGACTGAAGGCGCTCTCTTACAGGATGTGAATGGGCAGAAGGGCCAGAATTCCTGCTGCATCTTCACCCAGGAGAACTTATCCATCACTTCCATGAAGAATGTCTTCAACTATATGACAGACACCTTCCCTGGCTACAGTGCCATCTTCATGGGCAATGACGAGGATGGATACCGCTTCAGTGCAGGAAGTAATGCACTTGATGCCAGAGACCTTGCGAAGGCCCTTCGCGAGACCTTCGGCGCCAAGGGAGGCGGCAAATCAGATATGATCCAGGGCAAGATCAATGCCAAAAAGAATGAATTAGAAAGGTTTTTTAGTACACTATGAGCAGTATCGTATTATTCAAACAGTTAATGGTCTTACTGGCGCTTATGATTACCGGTTTCATCGCCTATAAGACAGATATCGTAGATGACCATACTTACAGTCATCTCTCCACATTTATGGTATGGATCCTCAATCCATTCCTGGTCATCAGTGGGGTGATCGGCAAGAACTTGGATATCTCTAAGGAAATCCTCATCCAGAATGTCATCATGGTAACCATGTTATTCGTTGCATTCTTCCTGATCGGCTTTGCTTATATCACAATCCTTGGCATCAAGGGGAACGAATCCTATCTCTATCGTATGATGATCCTCTTCCCGAATGCCGGATTCATGGGGATTCCGCTGGTTCGTGAGATCTTCGGTCCTCAGTATATCGTTCTGGTTGCCTTCTATATGCTTGGTTTTAACCTGATCAGCTACAGCTACGGCATCCATCTTGCCAGCAGATATGGTGGAAACCGTGAAAAATTCAATCCAAAAAACCTGATTCAGCCAGGAACCATCACAGCGCTGATCGCCATCGTGATCTTCTCTCTTCAGATTGAACTTCCACAGCCTGTGGTAAGCTACATCGACTTCATGGGTAATACCTGTATCACCCTGTCTATGATCATCATCGGGGTAGCGCTGGGCCAGATGAACTGGAAGGAAGCATTCGCTAAGAAGGACTACTATATCTTCACCCTGACCAGAATGTTCATTATCCCGATCATCATGATCCTTGTTGGCAAATGTCTCCACTTCAATCCATACGTCTTTGGCGTATTCGAGATTATGTGCTGTATGCCGGTAGCTAGTATGTGCTGTATGTTCACAAAGGAATATGCCGGTGATGGCAATGAAGCTGCCAAGGTGATTGCGATTACAACGGTGCTTACTGTTGTGAGTGCACCGATTGTTGTGTTGTTGGTGGGGTAGAAGTATAGACAAGGTGGTTTGTTATGCAATATCAGGATGAAATCAAGAAATATGAATTTACTAAAAAATCGTTGAATGAGTTGTCGATGATGTTATCGGAAAGAATGTTTAATAAGAGTTCTGCAGAAGAAATATTGTATTTCATCTTTAATAACATTGAGTATTATAATTTTTCTGATTTTTTAAAGAGGTATATCTATAATAGATGTAATATTAATGACAGTTTCGAGAATGTAACAGATGATGAATATGCTTGGATTATTAAAGAAAGTTTTACTAAAAATAATTGTCCATTTCGAATTAATGCTAAAAGAATATGGGAAACTACAGTAGTAAAAAAATGGTTAAAAAGCGACATCATCACACGTGAAACAATGTTTCTGATTGCATTTGGGCTGAATATGACACCTGAAGAAGTGTCAGAATTTTTGATTAAAGCATTACAAGAACATGATTTTGATTTTTCCAACATTTATGAGACAATTTATTGGTATTCATATCGTAATGGATTAAAATATTATGAAGCACAGAAATTAATAGAGGAAGCTAAAAAATATAATAGAAGGAGTACTAATTATAATATTTATTCAATTATAGATATAAAAAACAGTTTGCATAATCAAACTTCTTTACTAAATTATACTTCATTTTTAGAAAATAGTAATAGTACTAATGTATACAGAAATAGTAGATATTTAATATTTATAGAATTATTAAATGAATTAAAAACAGAAATTTTTAATCAACAAGATTTTATTTTCCCAAATAATAAATGGGTTCGATATGATGATATTACTATGGGTCAATTGGAAACTATTTTGACTGTCGGAATTCCAGTTAACGATAATGGTAACATGATCCACCAAAATAAATCTGTTCTATATAATTTGATTAGAATTCATAAATTAAGTCGACAAAGATTATCTAAAATTGTAAACAAGAAAACAGATATAAGAAGAAATGAAATAATTCAAATATTATTTTTTGTAACAGCTATTCACTATTATGACAATTGTACAAATGCTACCATTAAAGAATATATTGAAAAAGCAAACAAGTTATTGAAACTTTGTGGTTACGAGAAAATGTACCTAGTTAACATTTATGAATCATTAGTTCTGATGTGTTTAAATCATGAATCGCCATATGATTTATATATGGATGTAATGGAGGAATCATACTTGATGAA
>JAZLGR010000029.1:0-36768 GCA_045616445.1 Candidatus Fimousia sp.
ACACTCTGGCTATTCATCCCTTGTTATTACTGTTGTTTAGGTTGTTTCTAAACGTCCGTTGCATCTTTTACTAAAGATACTGAAAATCTCATTAGAATTTTCAAGGATCTGTGATTGTTTAGTTTTCAATGTTCGTTGCTGCCTTATATGCGACAGCTCATTCATTCTATCAAATCTTTTAAAGCTTGTCAAGAACTTTTTAAATTTATTTTTTGTTGTTTCGTTCACAACAGAAATTATGTTATCACGACTCTTTGTAACTGTCAAGGACTTTTTTCAACTTCTCAGGTTGTTATCCAGCTGACCAACAAGTGTCTTATATGTTGTTTCTGTCATCTTCGCGACAACGAATGTTATATTATCATGTCATCTATCCCTTGTCAACCGCTTTTTTCATTTTTTTATTTTTCATTCCACAGACATTGTAAAAGGCCTCTTCTCTCTATATAATGAATAGTAATCAACATCAATCTATATGGAGGAATTATTATGAAGAAAATTGCAAGTTTTACTGTGAACCATCTTGATCTGCTTCCCGGCATCTATGTTTCCAGAAAAGACTATGTTGGCGAAGAAGTATTAACCACTTTTGATCTTCGTCTGACTGCACCAAATAAAGAACCTGTTATGAACACTGCCGAAATCCATACCATCGAACATTTGGCAGCTACTTATTTGAGAAATGATCAGGAATGGGCTGACAAAGTCATCTACTTTGGACCGATGGGCTGTCGTACAGGATTTTATCTGATCCTTGCCGGCGACCTTGCATCCGGTGATATCCTTCCCCTTGTTACAAAGACATTTGAATTCATCAGAGATTTCAATGATGAGGTTCCTGGCGCAAGTCCTAGGGACTGCGGAAACTATCTGGATATGAACCTGCCAATGGCAAACTGGGTTGCTGATCGTTATTTATCCAAGACACTCTACGTTGCTACTGAAGCCAACTTAACTTATCCGGAGTAGTATCTACAGAATAATATTTGTAGAATCATATCTGTAGAATCATATTCACAGACATCATACCGAATCAAAAATCAAGCCCGCCGCATATCAAATCGCGACGGGCTTTTCTATTCTTATTGATTTTCTATTCTTATTGATTTTCTATCTCTATTGATTTTCTATCTTTTCTGCAAGCTCATTGAGATATTCCCAGCGTTCCATCTTATGCTCCAACTGCGCTTCTAATTCTTCTTTTTCTGCAGTCAGCTGGTTCAGCTTGACAAAGTCTGTTGCCACCTTAAGAATCTGATCTTCCACCTCTTCAATACGAAGCTCGATCTTTTCGATGTCTTCATCGATGGTTTCATATTCTTTTTGTTCCGCATAGGTGAATTTTAGCTTACGGTCACGGTTTTTGCGGTAGTCTTCCCGTGCTTCCTTCTTCTTGGCCTTTGTGACGGTAACATTGACCACTGGGGTCACCTTCTCTAAATATTCGGTGTAACCGCCTTCATACTGGCGTACAAGGCCATTGCCCTCAAATGCGAAGATACGGTCGCAGATGCGGTCAAGGAAGTAGCGGTCGTGGGATACTGTGATGACAATGCCCTGAAAACGATCCAGATAGTCCTCTAGAATGGTCAGAGTTGCAATATCTAAATCGTTGGTCGGTTCATCTAAGATCAGAACATTCGGTGCCTCCATAAGAATCTTCAGCAGATAGAGACGGCGCTGTTCTCCACCGGATAACTTACCGATCGGTGCATATTGCATACTTGGAATAAAGAGAAAGCGTTCCAACATCTTAGAAGCAGAAATTCTGCCTTCAGGCGTCAGAATATACTCTGCTGTATCCTTGATGTAGTCGATGACACGCTCATCCTTCTTCATCCCTTCACTTTCCTGGGTGAAATAGCCAATTCGGATGGTCTCCCCGATCTCCACATAGCCTGTATCCGGACGCAAGCGCTGATTGATGATCTGAAGCAAAGTTGTCTTGCCGCAGCCGTTCGGCCCAATGATACCGATGCGCTCATTCTTTAATACGATATAATCGAAATCTCGAATCAACGTTTTGTCGCCATACCCCTTGGACACACGATTGATCTCGATGGTCTTGCGGCCCATGCGGGTAGAAACGGAGGACATCTCCACAGTTGCCTCCTCCTTTGGAGCAGACTGGTTCTTCAGTGCCTCCAAACGGTCTAAGCGGGCATTCTGCTTGGTTCCACGGCCACGCACCCCACGTTTGGCCCATTCAAGCTCCACGCGCAGGATACTCTGACGCTTGCGTTCGGTGGCAAGCTCCATCTCTTCGCGCTGTGCCTTCAGTTCCAAAAAGCCAGAATAGTTGGTTTCGTAGGTATATAATGTGGCATCATCGATTTCCACGATTTTGTTGGTGACACGGTCCAAGAAATATCTGTCATGGGTTACCATTACAAGTACCCCACGGAAGTTGTTGAGATATTCTTCTAACCATTTTGCCATCTCATTGTCAATGTGGTTGGTCGGTTCATCTAAAACAAGAATATCGGTGGAATTCACTAAAATCTTAGCCAGGGCAGCGCGCTTCTTCTGCCCGCCGGAAAGGTGATCAGTATATTCATCATAATTGGGAAGCCCCAGCTTTGTGAGAATAGACTTTGCTTCTCCTTCTTTGTCAAAAGATCCGTCCATCACATAGGATAAGATGGACTCACGCTTATTAAATTCCGGATTCTGTGGCAGATAAGAGATGGTAGTATTATTCGCCATGACAACCTGGCCGGAATCTGTCTCCTCAAGACCTGCAATGATCTTGAGCAGAGTCGATTTGCCAGTGCCATTGATGCCGATAATTCCAACCTTATCGCCTTCATTTAAACCTAATGTAATATCACGAAAAAGGATACGGTCACCGTATCCTTTTGTCGCCTGCTGTACTGTCAATATATTCATAAATGTCTCCAGTCAGTCAATTATTCAATAATCAGAGATACCGGGCAATGATCAGAGCCCAGAATATCTGTGTGGATCATACTTTCTGCAAGTCGATCTTCCAGGGCATCGGAAACGACGAAATAGTCGATACGCCACCCCGCATTCTTCTCTCTTGCCTTAAATCGATAGCTCCACCAGCTGTATACTCCTTCCGCATCCGGATAGAAATAACGGAAGCTATCGATAAAGCCTGCGTCTAAAAGTTCTGTGAATTTTGCTCGTTCTTCATCTGAAAAGCCTGCATTCTTACGGTTGGTCTTCGGATTCTTCAGGTCAATCTCCTGATGTGCCACATTCAGGTCGCCACAGAGGATAACCGGTTTGTTCTCCTCTAACTTCTTTAAGTATGCACGGAAATCATCCTCCCATGTCATACGATAAGGAAGTCGCTTAAGCTCTGTCTGAGAGTTTGGCGTATAGCAGGTTACCACATAATATTCTTCATATTCCAATGTGATCACTCTGCCTTCATGATCATGCTCATCAATTCCCATGCCGTAGGCAACGGAAAGTGGTTCTTCCCTTGTAAATATTGCAGTGCCGGAATAGCCCTTTTTATCAGCATAATTCCAGTACTCATAATAGTCCGGAAGATCCACCTCGATCTGTCCTTCCTGAAGCTTAGTCTCCTGAAGACAGAAGATGTCGGCATCAAGTTCACGGAAGGAATCCATAAATCCTTTTTTCACACAGGCACGAAGCCCATTCACATTCCAGGATACTAACTTTCTCATAAGTTACTTCCCTTCTTCCTAGAGCATCTTGTCTAAAAAGTAGCCTAATTCCACTTTCCACCATGGCCAGTCATGGTTTACATCAAATCCCCAGTAATCAAACCATACAGGGATTCCCTTTTCTGCACATACAGTGTCTAAATCACGTGTACTTGCAAGACATTCTTCATCCCATGCGCCCTGTCCCACAACGATGACACACTGACCCTGTCTGTAAAGGTCCATGTAAAAATGGTCATATGGCAAATTCTTCAGATAAAGTGTTGGAGAGTTGTTATATGTATTGGAATCACCATAACCAGGGTTTTCGGTGAGTAACCATTTTGTCTCATATACGCCACTCTGAGCAAGACATTTGTCGAAGAGGTCCGGACGGCGGAAGTATACATTGGCTGCATGGTAAGCACCCATGGAACAGCCTGTAACCATGGCTTTCATGCCACTGCCATTGATCTCCATCATTCTTGGATACACTTCATCTGTGATGTAATGAATCCACTGTTCATGCATATACATGCGATGTCCAAGATCCCCACCCTTGTTGTCAAATGTTTCGCCATCTAAACTGTCAATGGAGAAAACCTGAACTTCTCCAGCTTCGATACGGCCTGCATATGGTTCGATCATACCAAATCCTTCATAATCAAAGAACTTTCCATTCTGAGATGGAAGCACTAAGACAGGCTTGCCGGCATGTCCATACACTTTAAATTCCATATCTCTCTGAAGACAGTGGCTCCATTCTTTATAATACTGTGTCTGCATAAATATTAAGTCTCCTAGTTATTTTTTAGCGCCCATGTATTCAATACATTCGAATAATTCATCTAATGTATAGTGTTTTGTTAAGTACATGTAATCGCCCATACCGGAAGCAAGAACTGCTGGTAATTCTTCATACATCCAGAGTTTATGTCCGTATTTTTCCATGATTTCTTCATGGCTGTGTAAGTAGGAATTTTCTTTTCTTCTACCTACGGATAAGCAGTTGGAGATGTCACGGTTTTCTGGTAAGTTGATACCGTCGAAGCATACCATATCTGCCCATAATTTATAGATATCTAAGCTGTTTGCAAAGTTGATCATATCAGGTGTGAAACCGCCACATGGTCTCATATTAACTTCAAGACCTACGATAGCTCCAACATCGCCAAGACCAGCTTTTGCTTCTTTTAAGCGGAAGAATTCAAAGTGTACAAGACGGCTCTTAACGCCAAATGCTTTCACTGTTCTTCTACCAGCATCTGCTAAATCATCTGCACAGCGGTCATAGATGTAGAAGTATACGTCACCCTTTTCATTAACAGCGTCAACGATGGAGATTGTTGTGATGTTACCTGTTTCAAACATGATTTCACCCTTGCTGTTTACGAGTGCATCGTAAGAGCAAACTTCACCATTTACGAATTCTTCCATGATGTACTGTACTGGTGGAAGATCTGCGTAGAAAGCGTTGAAGTCATCATCATTCTTGATTTTGAATGTGTTGCTTGCACCTACACCGTTATCTGGTTTAACGATAACTGGGTAGCCAACTTCTTCGATGAACTTCTTACCTTCTTCATATGTGGAAACAAGATGATATTTTGCACATGGAACACCAGCTTTGTGGTAGTTTGCTTTCATCTTGGATTTGAATTTTACAACATCCATATCTTCGATGTGAGGACCTGTGGATACGTTAAAGTCAGAACGTAATTTTGCATCCTGTTCTAACCAGTATTCGTTGTTGGATTCGATCCAGTCGATCTTGCCGTATTTGAATGCAAAGAAAGCTACTGCTCTGTACATTTCATCGTAGTTTTCCATGCTGTTAACTTTGTAGTATTCTGTTAAAGATTCTTTCAGATCCCATGGAAGAGAATCATAATCAGCATCGCCGATACCTAATACATTCGCACCATTATTCTTTAACTGTCTACAGAATTTCCAATAGTTTGTTGGAAAATGTGGTGATGTAAAAATAAAATTCATAATATTCCTCTTTTCTTACTTATTATTCATATTTGTACATTATTAAACTACATATATAAACAATTATACAACAGTTTTTTGCATAAAGAAAGAGAACAGATATACTGTTCTCTGATTTCTTTTATTTTCATTACTATAAGATTTCTACAGTAACTTTCTTTTTCCCTTTGGAAGATGCTGCTTTCACAACAGTACGGATTGCTTTCGCGATACGACCCTGTTTACCAATCACTTTACCCATGTCATCAGGAGCTACACGAAGCTCTACAAGGATTCCGTTATGGGTTTCCTTCTGTGTAACAACCACATCTTCAGGATGATCAACTAGAGATTTTGCAATCACTTCTACTAAGTCTTTCAAGACTTACACCTCCTCTAGTTCTTATTTTTCGATTCCAGCAACTTTTAATAATTTAGCAACTGTTTCTGTTGGCTGAGCACCGTTAGCTAACCATTTTTTAGCAGCTTCTTCATCGAATTTGATTACGCTAGGATCAACTGTTGGATCGTATGTACCGATTTCTTCGATGAATCTACCATCACGAGGAGCTCTTGCATCTGCTACTACTACTCTATAGAAAGGAGCTTTCTTCTGTCCCATTCTCTTTAATCTCATTTTAACTGCCATTGTTGTTTACCTCCATTTGAAAATTCGTTTTCGTTATTGATTATATTTGATTTTATTTAGAAAGGAAATTTAGGGAAGCCTCCGCCCAATCCTGGGAATCCGCCACCGAACATTCCTCTTCTACCTCTTCTGCCTTTTCCACCCATCATGCCAGACATCTGTTTCATCATCTTCTGTGTCTGTTCGAAGTTCTTACATAATTTGTTTACTTCCTGGATAGAAACGCCTGCGCCCTTCGCAATTCTACGCTTTCTGGAAGGATTGATGATCTTTGGATTACGTCTTTCTTCCTTTGTCATAGAATAGATGATAACTGCTGTCTGATCCATCAAGCCATCATCAAGCTCCTGGCCCTTTAATGCCTGTCCCATTCCTGGTAACATATTTAAGATGTCATTCAAACCACCCATCTTCTTGATCTGCTGCATCTGTTCTAAGTAGTCTTCAAAGTTGAATTCTGCTCTTCGCAGCTTATCCATGGTGTTTTCAGCATCTTCCTGAGTCATGGCATTCTCTGCTTTTTCAATCAGTGAAAGCACATCACCCATGCCGAGAATTCGGCTTGTCATTCGGTCTGGATAGAACTGCTGTAAATCTTCCAGCTTTTCACCCATACCAATGTATAAGATTGGTTTGCCAGTTACTGCTTTGATGGATAATGCGGCACCACCTCTGGTATCACCATCTAACTTTGTGATGATAACGCCGTCGATTCCAACCTGTTCATCGAATTCCTTGGCTACGTTAACTGCATCCTGACCAGTCATGGCATCAACTACCAGTACAGTCTGATAGATGTCAACGTTGTCCTTGATATTCTGTAACTCAACCATCATTCGTTCATCTACATGGAGTCGACCAGCGGTATCGATGATCACCAAATTGTTGTGATCCTTTCTCGCTTTTTCCACTGCCTCTGTAGCAATCTGAACTGGATCCTGGCATCCTTCAATCGTGAATACAGGTACACCCTGTTTTTCACCATTCACCTGTAACTGCTTGATCGCAGCTGGACGGTACACGTCACAGGCAACAAGTAAAGGTCTCTTACCTTTCTTCTTAAACTGTCCTGCAAGCTTTGCAGCAGTTGTTGTTTTACCTGCACCCTGAAGCCCTGCCATGAGGATGATTGTCATATCCGCACCCGGCTTCATCTTGATTTCCGTCATCTCGGAACCCATCAGGGTTTCCATCTCTTCTTTTACAATTTTGATTACCATCTGTGCAGGATTCAGACCGTTCAGCACTTCTTCACCTACGGCACGTTCCTGTACGGATTTCACAAACTGTTTTACTACGCGAAAGTTTACGTCGGCTTCTAAAAGAGCTCTCTTAACTTCCTTCATTGCTTCTTTTACATCAGCTTCAGTTAAACGGCCTTTTCCGCGTAAATTTTTAAATACATTTTGGAGTCTGTCTGATAAATTCTCAAATGCCATTGCACTTTCCCTCCCTAGTACTCTTCTAATATTTTATTGGAAATCTCTTCGATCTCCTCTAATTTCTCAATCACTTCCTGCTGCTGCTCTAATGCAAGAATATCGCAGGCACAGTAATTGATACGGGCTACCATTTCCTTGGTTCGTAAAAACTTTTGAAGTAAATGAAGCTTGTCTTCATACCCTTCCAGAATCTTGTTGCACCTGCGAATCATATCGTAGGCCGCCTGGCGGGTAATGTTATGATCGGATGCAATCTCTGTTGGAGACATATCGTTCTGAACATATTCGCTGTAGATTTCCTTCTGATGCTTCGTCAGAAGCTCACCGTAAAAATCATATAATAAAGCATGTTCTACAATTCTTTCCATCCAAATCTCCTTTGCGTAAAGCATTTTCCCTTTACCGAAGTGTAGTATATCTCATATGAAATGCCTTGTCAAGTATTTTTACTTAACAGCTTGCATTTCTTTTGATACATCGTCCCCTTTCCCCTTTTGCAAATACCCCCGCCACTTTCCACTTCCACGGCTCGCCCTTGACAGTACAAATCCCCTCTAGTAAAATATATGAAATATACAAATAATTATTAGGAGATGATGAACACGTGGATTCGAGTACCTCGATTCAATTAGTATTTTTAATTCTGCTCCTGCTGCTTTCTTCCTTTTTCTCATCGGCAGAAACAGCATTAACAACGGTCAACCGACATAAGCTTCGTGCGATCAAGGACGACGGGGATAAGCGTGCCGATACGGTACTAAAGTTAATTGACAACCCTGGGAAGCTTCTCAGCACCATCTTAATTGGTAATAACATTGTCAATCTTTCTGCCTCCTCCTTAGCAACCACCATCGCCATCAAATTATTGGGCAGTGTGGGAGCCGGGATCGCAACTGGTATTCTTACCATCCTAATCTTGATCTTCGGTGAGATTACTCCAAAAACCCTGGCAACGTTGAAAAGTGAGCAGCTGTCACTGAAAATTGCAAATATTATCTATATACTTACCATTGTGTTAACACCGGTAATCTTTATCGTGAACACGTTATCCAATGGACTTCTCATTCTGCTTAAGGTTGATCCGAACCAGAATGGCCATTTTATGACCGAGCGTGAGTTTCTAACGATTGTAGATGTGAGCCATGAGGAAGGGGTCATTGAAGAGGAAGAGAAGGATATGATCAACAACGTGGTGGATTTTGGCGATTCCATGGCAAAGGATATTATGGTGCCACGAATCGACGCCACAGTCGTTCCTGTTTCTATCGGTTTAGAAGAGCTGAAGGAAACATTTGCCGAGTGCCTCTACTCCAGAATTCCGGTTTACGAGGATCACAAGGAACATATTGTTGGAATTATCTATCTGAGGGACCTGTATCTCTATGAGATGAAACAGGATTCCGCTGACAAGTTCGATATCAGAGATGTGATGAGAGAGCCTTTCTTCACCTACGAGATGCGTAAAACTTCCATTCTGCTGGCGGAGATGCGTAAAAACTCCATCAGTTTCGCCATCATTCTAGATGAATACGGCGCCATGTCCGGACTTGTCACATTAGAAGACCTGGTGGAAGAAATTGTCGGACAGATTCGAGATGAATATGACGAAGAAGAGGCCCTGAGCCTGATCCAGGTGGGCGAGAAGGATTATATCGTGGATGGTGCCATGAAGTTAGATGACCTGAATGACTACCTAAAGCTTGATTTAGAATCAGAAGATTATGATTCTGTGGGTGGTAAGATCATCGAGATTTTAGACCGCATTCCAAAGAAGGGCGCTGTGGCCGAATGCGATGTCTGCATCTTCCATGTCATCAGCATGGATCGTCACCGTGTGGACCGCGTTCAGATTACATTAAAGTAAAAGAATACATGAAAAGAAAAAAGAGTTCTGCAATTAATCTGCAGAACTCTTATTTTATATTCATTTAAGATTTTATATTATTGTGCCTGTACAAGATACTGTTCTTTGATATAGCCAACTCTGTTTCGATATGCCACGCGGTAGTAACCATCACGGGCAGCTTCTAACACTCGCACACGGGCTCCATAGTAAGCTTTGCCTTTTACTTTGGACTGGGTGTTGCGCTTGCTGAATAAGCTGACATACTCTGCACAGTTCGCAACCGTATAAATTGGGAAATCTTCCTTCAGCTGATTCTTCACTTCATCGCTTGCAGCTTCGTCAATCTTGAGCAGATACATCCCCTGAACAAATCCAACCTTTTCATTATATTTAATTTTATAAAAACCACGGTTTGATTTTGAAACGATCTTTACTGGAGATTTATTCGGAATCACCTTGATAACCTTGGCATAGTTTGATGCTTCCTGTCTCATCGGAAGTCCATGGGCACCGCCATAAGTATAGTAGGTACCCTCCTTGGAATCACCAAAATCTCTGACAACCTCCCTCACCACACTGTTCTCCGGTGTGGCTGAGGAAAGCATAACTGCAAGGAAATATCCGCCGAATAATACGGTAAAGAAGACGATTACAAACATGGTGAACCAGCCTAAGAAGGCACGGAATTTCATCCATTCATACTTCATAACATCATCCTGCCTGTAAATTCTGAATCATGATCGGAATCATTATTTGAAGTAGTTTACACCAGATTCGAATAATTTCTGATCTTTGTTACCTTCGATGTTGATTGCTACAGAATCGCCGATACGTTCGGAGTGACCCATCTTACCAAGTACACGTCCATCTGGGCTTAAGATACCTTCGATTGCGTAGTAGGAACCGTTAGGGTTGAATGCAACATCCATAGTTGGGTTACCATCTACGTCAACGTACTGGGTAGCAACCTGTCCGTTGGCAAAGAGTTTTTCGATTACTTCATCGTTCGCTACGAAACGACCTTCACCATGGGATACAGGGATAGAGAATACGTCGCCAACAGTTGTGCCTGCTAACCATGGAGAGTTGTTAGTAACTACTTTTGTATATGCCATCTGAGAGATATGACGGCCGATGCTGTTCATGGTAAGTGTTGGAGCATCTGCTGTCTGTTCTAAGATCTCACCATTTGGAACTAAACCGAGCTTGATCAGTGCCTGGAAACCATTACAGATACCAAGTGCAAGACCATCTCTGTTATTTAATAAATCCATAACTGCTTCTTTTAATTTTGCATTACGGAAAGCAGTTGCGAAGAACTTAGCAGAACCTTCTGGTTCATCACCAGCGGAGAAACCACCTGGGAACATGATGATCTGGGATTCTTTGATTACTTTTTCGAATTCATCTACAGATTCACGGATACCCTGTGCGTCTAAGTTTCTGAAAATTCTTGTTTCTACTTCTGCGCCAGCACGTTCGAATGCTTTTGCAGAATCGTATTCACAGTTTGTACCAGGGAATACAGGAATGAATACTTTAGGTTTTGCAATCTTATGTTTTGCAACATAAAGTGTACCTTTATTGTACATTGGAGTAGCAATTTCCTGTTCTCCATCCTTTGTCTTAGTTGTATAAACGCTTTCTAAGCGGCCTGTCCATGCTGCTAAAACGTCTTCTAATGGAACAATACTGTCTGTAAATACAAATTCCTGTTTTCTTGTAACTGTACCAATTAATAATGCTGGCATAGTCAGTTCTTTGATTGCATGCATATCCATCTCAATGATGAGTGCACCATAATCTTTTTCTAATAAATCCTGGATGCTGATTTCATCATCAAAACGAACACCAAATTTATTACCAAGTGCCATCTTCACACATGCTTCTAATGCTCCACCATAACCTACAGCGTATGCTGACTTAATCTTGCCTGCCTGCATTAATTTATGAACTTTACCATAAATCTTCTTTGTACCTTCATAATCTGGTAAACCATACTGGTCTTTAGGAATACAGATACGAAGAAGCTTGTTGCCGCGACCTTTTAATTCTGGAGTGATTACTTCACCTGCTTTGGATACATTCACAGCAAAGGAAACTAATGTTGGTGGTACATCGATTTCGTTAAATGTACCGGACATGGAGTCTTTACCACCGATGGATGGAAGACCGAATCCGATCTGAGCTGCATAAGCACCAAGTAAAGCTGCTACAGGCTGACCCCAGCGTTTTGGATCTTCCTGAAGACGTTTGAAGTATTCCTGATATGTGAAACGGATTGTCTCGAAGTCACCACCTGCTGCAACAATCTTAGCAACAGACTGAACAACTGCGTAAACTGCACCATGGTATGGGCTCCAGGAAGAGAGATATGGATCATAACCATAACTCATCATTGTAACTGTATCGCATTTGCCCTTTAATACTGGTAATTTTGCGATCATTGTCTGGATTGGTGTTAACTGATATTTACCACCGTAAGGCATGGTTACTGTACCTGCACCGATGGAGCTGTCGAACATTTCAACAAGACCCTTCTTGGAACATACGTTAAGGTCGCTCATAACAGAAAGGATTGTCTCTCTGAAGTTGTCCTTTACATCAATCTTGTCTAAATATTTGTCATTGTAATCTGGCATCTCAACAACTGCTGTTGTTTCCTGATGTGCACCGTTAGTGTCAAGGAATGCTCTGGATAAGTTAACGATATCCTTGCCTCTCCAGTTTAATACAAGTCTTGGTTCCTCTGTTACAACTGCAACTGGAACTGCTTCTAAGTTTTCTTCTGCAGAGTATGCTAAGAACTGATCAACATCCTTAGGATCTACTACTACTGCCATACGTTCCTGAGATTCAGAAATCGCAAGTTCTGTACCGTCAAGACCTGCATATTTCTTAGGAACTTTATCTAAATCAACAACTAAGCCGTCTGCTAATTCACCGATTGCTACGGATACACCGCCTGCACCGAAGTCATTACATTTTTTAATTAAGCGGCTTACTTCTTCTCTTCTGAATAAACGCTGAATCTTGCGTTCTGTAGGTGGGTTACCCTTCTGAACTTCCGCACCACAAGTATCGATGGATTCTACAGTATGTGCTTTGGAAGAACCTGTTGCACCACCACAGCCATCACGTCCTGTACGTCCGCCAAGTAAGATGATGATATCGCCTGGATCGGAAGTTTCACGAATAACGTTCTTTCTTGGAGCGGCGCCCATAACAGCACCGATTTCAAGACGTTTTGCAACATAGTTTGGATGATAGATTTCGTCTACTAAACCAGTCGCAAGACCAATCTGGTTACCATAGGAGCTGTAACCATGTGCAGCGCCTGTAACGATCTTACGCTGAGGTAATTTACCTTCTAATGTATCTTTTAAGGAAACAGTTGGGTCGGAAGCACCTGTTACACGCATAGCCTGGTATACATAGGAACGTCCGGACAGTGGGTCACGGATCGCGCCGCCAAGACAGGTAGCAGCACCACCAAATGGTTCGATTTCTGTTGGATGGTTGTGAGTTTCATTCTTGAAGGAAACTAACCATTCTTCTGTTTCTCCGTCGATTTCAACTGGTACTACGATACTACATGCGTTGATTTCTTCGGATTCTTCCTGATCCTGTAAAAATCCGTCTTTCTTCAGACGTTTCATCGCCATTAATGCCATGTCCATGAGACATACAAACTTGTCATCACGGTTTTTGTAAAGATCATCGAAATCTGCTAAATATCTCTTATATGCACTTTCGATTGGCACACGGTAGTAACCATCTTCAAACTGAATATCTGTTAATTCAGTGGAGAAAGTGGTATGACGACAGTGGTCGGACCAGTATGTGTCTAACACACGAATTTCTGTCATGGATGGATCACGTTTTTCTTCTCCGCGGAAGTAATTCTGAATATGAAGGAAATCCTTGAATGTCATAGCAAGACCGAAGGAATCGTATAATTCTTTTAATGGAGCTTCTTCCATCGCTGTGAATCCTTCAATGATCTTAACGTCTTCTGGTTCGTCAAATGCCTGTACTAAAGTTTCAGGTTTTACTTCATCTGTTTCTCTGGAGTCAACTGGGTTGATACAGAATCCCTTGATCTGATTCAGCTGATCTGCATCAATGTCACCTGCAATTACATAAGTAGTTGCGGAGCGGATGATTGGTTCTTCATCTTCTTTTAATAATTTTACACACTGTTCAGCAGAGTCTGCTCTCTGGTCGAACTGTCCAGGTAAGAATTCTACGGAAAATACCTGTTCGTCTGCTGCGAGTGGGAATGTCTCTTCATATAAATCATCTACTGGTGCTTCGGAAAAGATTGTTCTTAAAGATTTCTGATATGTGTCTTCAGAAATATTCTCGATGTCATAACGAATCAGAACTCGAACACCTGTAATATCAAATTCCAAATAGCTTTTTACTTCTTCAAAAAGTTCTTTGGCTTTTACTGCATATGCTGGTTTTTTCTCAACATAAAGTCTTCTAACGTTGCTCATGATTACCTCCGTCTTATATGTCCTTAATATATCTATTTTAGCATAGAAAAATTATTCATGCAATTTTTTAATAATCCTAAATGCAATGGAATTCTCCATGACCATTGGCTTCTGGCTGGCGTAGAAGAGTATGCCATCCGTCGGTGCATAGATCCTGGAAATTACATTTCCATGGTAGGGGTCAATGATTTCGGCGAGTGGACATCCTCGATCGACTTCGTCCCCGATTTTTGCAAGCACACGGATAAATCCTGCATCTGGTGATTTCACTGGAAACAGTTCATCCTCCATCAATATACTTGCGATGTAGCCATTGTGGCAGTTGTATTTGATGATTCCCATTCTGGTGAGGAAACGAAGCACAGAAGACACTGCCTGTCTGGCCGCCTTGTCATCCACCTTATCGGTGCTTGATGTATACACGGAAAAGCTTTCCGTTCCCAGCTCCTGCCAGTTATAATTCAATGTCTTGTGGTCAAAGGATCGCTTCTCTCCAATCATGACATAGGGAAGTCCGAATAAAGTTGCAAGACCGGCACTATTCTGGCCGTTGTGCATCATACGCACATGCGGGAGAAATTCTCCTTCTAAATAGGAAGAAGGAAAATGTATCCCATAGCGGAAGCCCTTCACCGCCTCCATCACACTGGCTGCGATTCGGCTGGTCGGTTCTCCCTGATGGTTGCCGGGAAACTGTCGATTGATGTCTGTATTGTCCGATGTCCACAGACGGCTGCCTGAGTTCATGGAAATATTATTGACCGATGGAATGATGAGAATCTCCTGATTCCAGGAAATGGCTCCTGATTCCTCTAAATGTTTCAACCGGTCCATCAAAAGAGATGCAATATAAAGCTGCTGATATTCATTGCCTCGCATGGCACCAACAATACATGCAGCCTTCTCGACTGGTTCCTTCTCGTTCTTTCTGCCAAAGAAATGATACCCGCTGATCTTAAACTGGGAACGAAATCCGGTGTCCATGTCAAAAATGATTTCTTTTCTCAATTAGGATTCCTCCTTTCTTTCCCAGATGCGGGCAACCTGTGTGCCTTCCACAACTGCCGGATGCTCGCGAAGAGTCATAATCCGCCCGTCAACCGTTGCGGTGATCTCCTCCTCGACGGATCCAAAAATCGGCTTGATGATCTTGCCGATCAAATCCCCTTTTTTTACTTCCTCATATAAGTGACGATAAGTAACAAATAGTCCACTGCTTTCACTGTTCAGATAACAGATTTCGTCATCGTGGACAACGACTGCCTTCCTTGGTTCAATGGTTTCTCCAGTCCAGATCCCCAGTTCTTTCATCAGGCAGAAAATACCTTCGATTACCTGTTCACAGTAATTATACTTAATGCGGAATGCGGTGCCGGATTCGGTTACCACGGTCGGTACCCCGATCTGATTCAGTGCATAGGCAAGACTTCCTTCGTCCACCATGTTACAAGGGTGTACCCAGATCAGATCCATATTCAGACATTTACATCGTTCAATTGTAGCTGCTGAAACCTCTTCCCCCACTCTGATCTGCGGAAGCTCTTTTAAGAATACGTTACTGGAATGAACATCGATACAAAAATCTGCACCTTTGATATCTTCAATCAGTTTGGCTGCTGTATATTCTGGAAGATTCCCATCTAAGGAGCCTGGGAATATCGTATTAAAATCCTGTTCAAAGACCGGAATATCTCGGGTTCTCGAATCTAATCCCAGTGGATTGATGGCAGGATACACATCCACAATTCCCTGAAGATGCTCATAGTTTTGCTTCACTCTTCGAATAATCTCCGCGCAGATGTACTGTCCTCCAAGCTCATCTCCGTAAATCCCGGACACGATACACAGTCTTCTTTCTTTTCCAGTGATCTCATTGGGAGATAACTGATTCTTCTTGATTTGTAATTCTTCTTTGATCGGCAGCTGAACCGATACAATTGTTTCTATCATATATACACACTTTCTGATTTTTGACCTGTAATCACACTCTTTATATCATACTTGATTTTGGGTGTCAATTCTAGTATATTTATTTTAACAATGAAGAGAATTTTATTGAGGTGACAAGATGAACGAATTTGAACATGAAGAATTATATGATATGGAAGATTTAGAAGCGATGTTTGCACAGGAAGCCATCATTAACTTAGTATTAGAAGATGACACACAGATGCAGTGTATCATTCTTGCTCAGTTCCAGCTTCCAGAAGAGAATGACATTTACAATGGTTTATATATCGCGCTTCTTCCAATTGAAGATGAAGACGAAGACTCCGATGAAGCAGATGTTTTGGTTTACCGTTATTCCGAAGATGAAGAAGGCGGCATGCTTCTCGAAAACATCGAAAGCGATGAAGAATATGCTTTAGTTTCCATGGCTTATGAAGAAATCATGAAGGAAATGGCATTAGAAGAATACGCTGACGAAGAAGAATAATCAGAATAAGAACAACAAGTAAGAAAGGGAGACCGCATCAATGACGGTCTCCCTTTTACGTTATATAATTCTATTGCCTTATTTACGGTCTGTCTCAAATCTTGCTCTTGTCTTTAAGATCTGCATAAAGGAATAAAACAGTTCTTCCTGATCCATCCCCTCAATATATTCATCCATCGCTGCTGCAAGAAGCTCAAGCTGATCGGATGTGATCAAATCTCTGTGGATTTCTAGAATTCGAATCTTCTGACGATAGGTATCGGCATCCAAAAACTGCTCCATGATGGAGAGATTGCCGGCTGGCTTTTCTGCCACTTCCTGTGTGGCAGTCTGTGGTTTTACAGCAGGCGCTTTCGGTTTATCCACTGTCACATCGTCATCGATCATCTTCATAAAATCTGTTTCATTGATCGTATATACCGGGTACGGCGGTTTCATCTCCTGATAAACAACCTCTGTGCTGCCGGTTTCCTTTGATGTTGCATAGGTGATAAACTGAACCATGGTTCCATCTGCTAATGGGATCAAATTCATCTTCGTTTCACTCCTTTTTCTTTTTCTTCCTTCTCATGAAAAGAGAGAAATCTGGACATCTCATACTTCTTATTATTATGTTCTCCGGGAATCATCAGATACAGATGCTCCTTGGCTCTCGTCATGGCCACATAGAGCATACGGCATTCCTCCGCAAGGTCAGCTGACTTGATTGCCTTTTTATATGGAATAATGTCATCCACCACATCCATGATAAAGACTGTATCATACTCAAGGCCTTTGGCACCATGCATGGTGGAGAGCATCACGCCCTTTGGAAGATCTTTCTTGTCCGGTCCTTTCTGATTCTTTAATTCTTCTCCGAATTTCCGAATATATTCCATCCACTGGTCAAATGTTTCGTAGCCCTTTGCACTCTGCTGAATCTCCTCCAGAATATCGAAGAGCTCTTCTGCATTCATTTTACGAAAAGTTGCATATTCCTTAATAAAATCATCATATCCAATGGACTTTCGAATATATAGAATAGCACCGTAAGGATTTAAGGTGCTGATAAAGGATAAATCCTGCTCAAACTGTTCGATTCGTTCTTCCATCCAGCCCATATCGGAATAGAGAAGTTTCAATTCAGAAAACGATATCTGAGGCTCTGTCAGATAGTCTCTTCCCACATATCGGTTCGGGCGATTGATAATACGCAGAATCTTGCTTCTCTGCCTGTCTCCTCTGGCGACTTCCATATAAAGAATCAGGTCTCTGGCAATCCAGTGTTCAAACATGTTGGGAAAGCCATCCTTCATCACAAATGGAAGATTATACTCCATCAGCTTTCCAATCAGCAGTCGTGGCTGGATATTGGTGCGAAAAAGCACTGCGCAGTCGCTTAGTTTTCCACCATTCTTCTGATATCTTCGCAGATAATCCACAATATACTGATTTTCTTCAAACTGATTCTTCACCTTCACATATCGAACCGGGCGTCTGCTGCCCACGCAGGCCTCTAAATCCTTGTCAAATCGTTTGCTGTTCTGGCCAATTACCTTCATGGCCTCGGAAAGTATTTCCTCAGAGCAGCGATAGTTCTTATTTAATAATACTTGCTTGGCATCCGGATAATCCTTCGTAAATCCAAGCATGATATCAGGCTTGGCACCGCGGAATCGATAGATAGACTGATCATCATCTCCAACGATAAAGAGGTTATTCTCCGGCTGGGCCAACATCTGCATAATCTTATATTGAACCAGATTAATGTCCTGGAATTCATCGATTAAGATAAATCGGAATTTCTGCTGCCATAGCTTTAAGATATCTGGGCGGGCCCGAAAGAGCTCATAGGTGAAGACGAGCATATCATCAAAATCAATCTTGTGGTTGGCGCGAAGCTTCTGTTCATAGCCATTATAGAGCAGCTGAAAAATCTCATTGCTGCAATTCACGCTGTAATAATTCTCCAATGAGATCATCTCTCCTTTGACTAAGCTGATCTCATTCAATACAGAAGATACAAAATCTGCATCCTCGCCCATCTCAATGTGTTCCTGAGCGATCATCTCCTGAATAAACTGTCGTTTCTGCTCTTCGCTAATGATATGTTCAAACCGATAGCCATAAGCATGGCGAAGCACGGTGAAAAATACTGCGTGAAAGGTTCCAAATGAGACACCGCCACCCCGTCCATTCATCAGCTTTAAAAATCGTTCCTTCATCTCAGCGGCAGCAGCCTTCGTAAATGTAATCACTAAGATATTCGATGGCGGCACCTGATATTCCTCAATCAGATATTTGGTCCGCTTGGTAATAACCGTCGTTTTACCGCTGCCCGGCCCGGAAAGTACCATCATGGGACCTTCAAAATGCTTCACAGCCGTAAGCTGTGCTTCATTCATTTGTCGCATCAATCTTCATCCTTCTCTAAAATTTTGGCAAGCTTAGGGAATGGGGAGATACTTCGCTTTAAGATTCCCTGCATCTGGGCAATCAAAATGCCATAATTTACAACTGGTACACCTGCTTCCTTAATGACAGCAAGGCGATGCTTCATCTCTTTTCTATTCAATGTACAGCCGCCGCAGTGGATGACCAGATCATAGCTTCCCAGATCCTTTGGAAAACTGTTGCCACTGCTGGTTTCATATATAAACTGTTTACCGGTATAGTTGGCCAGCCATCTAGGAATCTTCACTGTTCCGATGTCATCGCACTGTCTGTGATGGGTACAGCCTTCTGCAATGAGGATTCTTGCCCCATCCTGTAAGGATTCCACTGCTTTGACACCTTCAATTTCCTGTACCAAATCCCCTTTAAATCTTGCAAAGAGGATGGAGAAAGAAGTCAGCAGGATATCCTCCGGTGTGTCCTTGGATACTTTGCCAAATGCCTGAGAGTCAGTGATCACCAGTTTTGGCTTCTTACCCAGTTCTTCTAAGGTTTGGGCAAGCTCTGTCTCCTTCACTACAATAGACACAGCCCCTGCTTCTAACAGATCACGAATGGTCTGCTGCTGCGGAAGGATCAGTCTTCCCTTTGGTGCAGCCTTATCAATCGGCACAACCAGCACAACAAAGTCGCCTGGTTCTACCAGATCCGCCACAATGCGAAGTCCTTCCTCTTCAGAAGGTGCAAATCTTCCGATGCGGTCTTTCAGTTCTTCGATTCCTTCTCTGGTCACTGCACTAACGCAGATACTGTTCATCGGATCCACACTTCCTGTCAGATCCTTCTCATCTTTTTTATTATAAACCACGATATATGGTAATGTTCTCCTCTTAATCTCTTCGATCAGTTCTTCCTCTACCAAACTGATTCCTTCTGTACTGTCCACGATCACAAGTGCAATATCTGTTTTTGCCAGTACTTCTCTTGTCTTTTCTACTCGTTTTAATCCCAGTTCTCCCACATCATCAAGACCTGGTGTGTCAATGACTACAACTGGTCCGATTGGAAGAAGCTCCATTGCCTTGTATACAGGATCCGTAGTTGTCCCCTTCACTTCTGATACAATTGCCAGATTCTGATTGGTCATGGCATTGATCACGCTGGATTTTCCTGCATTGCGTTTACCAAAGAGTGCGATGTGTACACGCTCTCCTCTTGGTGTCTGATTCATACTCATTGCGTTCACTTCCTTTGATACTATATTGGTTCAATTCTCATATACTAATTTCTCTTTGTAGTATAGTATAGCACAAAATTTTAAAAATTCCTAAAAACGAAAAAAAGGCGTGTGAGTTATTCACACGCCTTTGTATTATATTAAAGTTTTAATTATCTAGCGTTTGCTTCTAATAAAGCTTTAACTTCTGCTTCTGTAGTAAGAGCCATAGCTTTGTCAGCTAATGCTTTTGCTTCGTCCATTGTCCATAAGGACATAGTAGCACGAGCCTGTAATACAGATGTTGCAGATACAGAGAATTCGTCTAATCCGAATGCAAGTAATAATGGGATCATAAGTGGATCTGCTGCTGCTTCACCACACATACCTGCCATGATACCAGCTTCATTAGCTGCGCTGATGATGTTGCGGATAGAACGAAGAACTGCTGGGTTATATGTGGAGTAGAGATAAGCAACGTCTGGGTTACCTCTGTCTGCTGCCATTGTATAACCTGTTAAGTCGTTAGTACCGATAGAGAAGAAGTCAGCTTCTGCTGCTAAGATGTCAGCGATTAAGGAAGCTGCTGCTGTTTCCATCATAACACCAACTTTGATATCTTTATCGTATGCGATTCCTTTTTCATCTAATTCAGCTTTGATTTCTTCGATGATTGCTTTAACTGCACGAAGTTCGTCAACGCATGTTACTAATGGAACCATGATACGGATTTTACCATAAGCACTTGCTCTTAATAAAGCACGTAACTGTGGTCTGTAGATATCTTCTACTCTCTTTAAGCAGAAACGAACTGCACGGAAACCTAAGAATGGGTTTTCTTCTGTTGGAAGTCCTAAATAAGGAAGCGCTTTGTCACCACCGATATCAAGTGTACGGATGATAACTGGTTTTCCTTCTAATGTTTCTGCAACTGTTTTGTATGCTTCGAACTGAGAATCTTCAGATGGAATAGCATCGCTGTCCATGAATAAGAATTCTGTTCTGAAAAGGCCAACACCTTCGCCATCACGTTCAAGAACGCCTGCTGCTTCGTCTGGTCCACCGATGTTACATACTAATTCAACCACCTTACCGTCTGCAGACTGAGAAGGCTGTCCACGGAATTTTTCTAATAAAGCTTTTTCAGCTAAGAATTTTTCACGTTTTACCTTGAATTCTTCTACTACAGATTCTTCAGGGTTGATATAAACTTCACCTGTAGATCCATCCATAACAACTACATCGCCATTCTTAACGATTGTTGTGATTTCTGGGATAGATAAACAAGCTGGGATTTCCATAGAACGACAGATGATTGCAGAGTGAGATGTCTTACCACCGATTTCTGTTAATACACCTTCGATGTTTTCTGGAACGAATCCAGCTGTCATAGATGGTGTTAAATCTTCTGCTACGAAAATTGTTTCTGCAGGAGCTGCAGAGATATCAACTTCTTCAACACCTAAGAGGATCTTGATTAAACGAGTTTTGATATCGCCTAAGTCAGAAGCTCTCTGCTGTGTTAATTCATCTTCTGCCATGGAGAAGATCATTGCGAAGAAATCACAAGCTTCTTCAACAGCTGCTTCAGCGTTGATAGAATCTTCATCAATCTTCATTTCGATCTGTTCGGAAATAGCTGGGTCCTGAACCATCATAACATGTCCCATAAGGATTTCAGATTCAGCTTCCCCTGCTGTAACTTTCATTCTTTCAGCTAATGCCATTGTTTTTTCAACGAAAACTTCAATAGCGTCAGCTAATCTTTTCTTTTCAGCTTCTTTGTCAGTAATAGTAACTCTGGAATAGTTTAATTCCTGTTCTTTTAAGATGAGAACTTTACCAATACCGATACCAGCTGATGCACCAATTCCTTTATACATTAGCCACCTCTGTATATTCTACTTATTAATTATTCGCCTAAACCGGATTCGATTAATTCTGTAGCGTATGCTAATGCTGCTTCTTCGTCTTCGCCTTCACAAACTACTTCGATTTCGGAACCGTATTTGATGCAAGCGCCGATGATGTTTAATAAAGATTTAGCGTTGATTTTTTTGTCATTGTACATGATGGAAACGTCAGATGTGAATTTTGTAACACCTTTAGCTAAAACTCCAGCTGGTCTCATGTGTAATCCCTGTTCGTTCTGTACTACAAATTTTTTAGATACCATAATATTAATCTCCTTTTGCTTATAAAAATTTCGTTTTTAGAGTGCTCATCTGCACCCTTAGTTATGTGAAAATTTTACCATGTCAGACGTAAAAAAGTCAATAGGAGTAGTGCATTTTTTATATATCACCACTCCCATTTTAGAACATTTTGAACAAAACTATACAATTATGATAAGGCTTTCACAAACTCTGGCGGAACGTATGCTTCCACATATATTCCATCTTCTCTGTACTCTTCCGTGAGGATTACACCGTGTTTTCTGACCGCCTGAATTCTGCCTGCATCGGCATAAGCAACCAGTTTTCCACGTAGATCTGCCCACTCATGAGGGTGTCTCCGATGAGCTCTAGAAGCTCATCCGTGTGAAATCCGCTGCGGGCCGAGATGCGGATTGTCTCCTCTGCACGAGGATCTTTTAAGAATTTCTCCTCTGTCAGACGATCCGCCTTGTTGAATACAGTAATGATCTTTTTATCCTGAATTTCTAATTCCTTTAAGGTTTCATACACTGCATCCATCTGCTTTTCCATCTGCGGATTAGACGCATCCACCACATGAAGAATCAAATCTGAGTACTTCGCCTCCTCTAAAGTGGAGCGGAACGCATTGATCAGGTGATGAGGCAGCTTTCTAATGAATCCAACAGTGTCAGTAAGCAGTATCTCCTGCCCATTTGGCAGCTTTACCATACGGGTTGTTGGATCTAATGTGGCAAACAGCTTATCCTCTGAAAGCACATCTGCCTGCGTATAATAATTGAGCAGGGTGGATTTGCCGGCGTTGGTGTAGCCCGCAATACAAACAACCGGAATCTGATTTTTGCTTCGCTGTCCACGCTGCACTTCCCGGTGCTTTACTACCTGCTTTAATTCTTTGGACAGGTGCCCGATTCTTCCACGGATCAATCGACGGTCAACTTCAAGCTTCTTCTCGCCGGGACCTCTTGTTCCGATGCCGCCACCAAGTCTGGACATGGATGTTCCTTTCCCTGTCAGTCTGGTCGCATGGTATCGAAGCTGAGCCAGTTCAACCTGAATCTTACCTTCCCTTGTTCTCGCTCTGGACGCGAAAATATCTAAAATGATCAGGGTACGGTCCATGATCTTACAGTCCAATTCCATGGAAAGATTGCGAATCTGGGCAGGTGTCAGCTCATCATCGCAAATGATTCCGTCTGCGTCCGTCTCCCAAAGCATCTCTTTTAATTCTTCGATCTTTCCACTTCCAATATAGGTACCATTGTGAATAAATTCGCGATTCTGGACGCATCGTCCAACCGTAATGGCACCGGCAGTCTGGGCAAGCTCCTGAAGCTCATCCAAACTGTCCATTGTATCTTCTTCATCTTCCAGGCATACCGCAACCAAGATGACTTTTTCCGGTTCCTGGGAGAATTCATAAAGTTCTTTTTCCATATAGTTTCCTTATTTATCTGGTTTCTAAAAAGGCAAGCTCTTTCCTTCCTGTTTCATCGTCGGGATAAGCTGCCACATATTCCTTCGCAGCTGCTAATGCATCCTGATAACGAAGCATCTTCTCATAGAGCACAACACGGGCAAAATCAATTTCCTGTGCCATGTTCTGAACTCCAGTATCTCTTGCTCCTTCAATTACCTTCAATGCCTTCTTATAATCCTTCTGGTCCACATAATAGGCATAAAGATAGTAGTAGCCGATTCCATCGGAGGAATCCTTCTTAATTGCCTCTTTAAAGGCTTTTACCGCTTCCTTCTTCTCTCCTGCGCGCTGATGGGCAAATCCCTTCATAGCCATGGCTCTTGTCTCAGAAATCTTATCATAGACAGCCGCAGCTTCATCAAAACGCTCTAAGAACATGAGACATTCGCCTTCATAATAACGGATATCTGTCTTGTTGGCGAAGAGTCCATGTTTCTTTTCTGCCTTTCCAAAGCTTGTATAGGCTTTTTCATATTCCTTTTCAGATAGGTACTTCACCCCTTCTTTTACCGCCATTTTGGTGGTCACGGTCTGAAATCCAAAGAATAATACTGCCATAATGAGAATAATAGCCACCAGACCGATGATTTTCTTTTTATTATGATCTTCCATGTTACATAAGCCTCCAAAAAATACTATTCTACATTATGCCATCTCTGTCCCACATGGTCAACCGTGCAAAGACGATCAGCAAATGCGGCGCCATCACCCTTAAGATACTCCCCACATAGGTCAAATTCACCCCACATATGCATTGGGAATACCACTTTTGCATCAATGTGATCCATAAACCAGGTCATGCCCCAGCTGCCAGCCTCTTCCTGACGAGGATCCAGGAGCATGAATGCCACATCGATCTGATGGTCTGCCAGAAGCTCCATCTCTTTTTTAAAGGTTTTTTCCATATATGTATTGTCTTCGTCCGGCTCGCCGATCCAGTGCCACCAGTGAAGATCTCCCGCGTGATAGATACATTTGCCTTCGACTTCTACGTAGAAAGCCACGCCCTCGTCTGTAGAGAAGTAGGTCTCCACCAGAAAATCGCCATAATCGTATACCTGATGTGGTACGACCAGCTCGTATGGCGCCTGGAGGGTTCTCTTGCGGCGCTTGTAGATGTCTTTGGAAAGAACGAAGCGCACATCTTCGTATTTTTCACGCAGCGCAAAAATCGCAGGATTGTAGTGGTCCTGGTGAAAATGTGACGCGAAGACGATCCACTGTTTGCCCGGAATGTCCGGAATCTCTCCTTTATAATAATCAAATAAGAGCACGTGGTCGGACAGCTCAATGAGGAATCCGCTGTGGTCAATAAATGTAATGTTCATAAATCTTCTCCTTTAATTCTGGATCAAATATGCCGTTTTTTAACATCTCAATCTCAAATTTGTATGGTGGGAAGGACTTTTTCGTGCCTTCCACCTTAATGTAAGGGGTCTCTAAGATCTTTGGTACATCCTGAAAATCCGGATGGAATACGATGGTTTTCAGGGCATCAAATCCGATGTTGCCAAAGCCCACATTCTCGTGGCGATCCTTTGCCGCCCCCTGGACATTCTTGCTGTCATTGATATGGAAGACCGCAATCTGATCCTTGCCAAGAACCTTGTCAAAGTGGGCAAAAACCTCCTCGATATTGTCTTTGACAGCATAACCAGCATCACTGGTGTGACAGGTATCGAAGCATACGCGAAGATGCTGAGGATACTTCACGCCATCATAGATACGTGCCAGTTCTTCGAAGCTTCTTCCAAGCTCACTGCCTTTACCAGCCATGGTTTCCAAGCAGATCTTAACCTCCATATCCTTTGTCATGACTTCATTGAGCCCCTTTACGATCCGGGCGATCCCGGCATCCTCTCCGGCACCTACGTGGGAGCCTGGATGGAGCACCAGCTTATCAGCGCCCATGGCCTTCGTTCGTTCAAGCTCAACCTTCAGAAAGTCCACTGCAATCTCGAAGGTCTCCGGCCTTACTGTATTGGCCAGATTGATAATATATGGAGCATGGACGACGAAATCCTCGATGCCATTCTCCCGCATCAGTGCCCAGGCTTCCTCAATGCGAAGCTCACTGACTGCTTTACGCTTTGTGTTTTGTGGGGCACCAGTATATAACATGAATGTATTCGAGCCATAGGAAAGTGCCTCCTTCACGGAGCCAAGCATCATCTCCTTGCCCTTCATCCCAACATGGGAACCAATTTTATACATAATTTCCTCCATAATTCTATGTGAAATATTTGACACTTTATTTTAAACCCATTATACTTTATTTTATATGGTTTTAGAAAGAACTTTTCACAAACAATTTTTCATCATTATTCAGGAGATTACTATGGAAAAATCCTTTACCGAGTTGATTGCAGAAGCAAAACTAACAAAAACTGGAAAAATCATCGCTGATTATATTTTAGACAACATGATCAACAGTTGTTTCCTTACTTCCACAGAGCTTGCTGCCAATTTAGATATAAGCGAAGCTTCTGTTATCCGTTTCAGCCGTTCCATTGGCTTTGAAGGATATATTGATTTTCAGAGATACCTGCGTCGTATCCACCTGAATACAATTACTAAAATTTCTGGTCAGATCGAATCATCCTCTGCCCGTTATGAAGAAAGCATCAGACAGCATCCTGGCGAGATGCATTTTGGAATCGAAGCGATGAAGATTGCACAGCAGTCACTGCGTAACCTTTTCATGGATAATGGTTCCAAGAATTATTCTGATATCATTCAGACCATTGTAAATTCCAAGACAATCTACATCGCATCCAGCCGATCCAGTTTTTCATTCGAAAATCGTCTCTGGAATCTGCTTTCCCAGATTACGCCAAATGTTGTTCGAACCGGAGGCGGGAATACCACAGTGTTGGAATGCATGACAAACATCGAAAAGGACGACTGTCTCATCATCTTCCACCTGCCAAGCTACACAAAGCTTAATATTGCAACCATGGAGATGGCCCACGACAGTGGTGCGAAGATTATTGCCATTGTATCAAATCACAATACAGATTTACCAAAATTCGTAAATCATAAGATCAGCGTAGACTTGGGAAGCAACAGCTATTTCCCATCCATGATTAGCGTAACCTTCCTCATCGAGCTGATTGCAAATGGTGTCAGCAGAGAACTGACAGAAACAGCAAAGACCCGCTTAGAGCAGGTTGATTACTATATGAACAAATATAAATTAGTGATTGATGAGAATTAGTATTCTCATATTTCCATTATTGAATGAAGTAACCCCTCCGAATGATTCGGAGGGGTTTTTTATTTCGCAGAAATATAATAAAGTGTGCTCCGCACACTTTGCGCCCGAGCGGAATGCGAAGCATTAATTACCGCTCCGCGAGGTGCGCATCCCCCCGGAGGGTTTTTTTATTTCGTAGAAATAAAAAAATGCGACCATCTTTCGATGATCGCTTACTGCGGGAGATGGGACTTGAACCCACACGTCTACTAGAAACACAAGATCCTTAGTCTTGCCTGTCTGCCAATTCCAGCACTCCCGCAAAACGCGCCCACAGGGATTCGAACCCCGGACACACGGCTTAGAAGGCCGTTGCTCTATCCAACTGAGCTATGAGCGCTTAGCTTCTGAGCTAATTTAGTTCGTTGTTCTTCTCTGTGTCACAACGAATATTATAATACCACCGCATATTTTATATGTCAACACTTTTCTAGAAATTTTTTAAATATTTTTTCGGCGGTCTGTATCCTAAAAATCCGGGTCATATTTGTCCAAGATTTTCTTATTCCTTGTGTTGGCTACCGGCGCAAAGGTAATCCAGGAATAGCGGTGTTTGTACTTCACTTCTCCTGTTACTACGAATAAAGAGAGCACCTTCAGCGCAATCTCTGAAACCCCACGCATCTCATAGACGTTCTTATTACGAATTCCCAGTGCTACCTGTCTGCCAGTTTCCTGTTCAATGACAAAGGCCTTAAAGCCTTCGTGATCCTTCATGACATAGGCTTCATACATGGTTGGACCGTACTTGATTTCTCCCCAACATGTAGCGCCTAATAAGGCATTATCCGTTCTTTCACACAGATATCCCACAATCTTATTGCGGAAATTGATGATGGAGTAAATGCAGTACTTCTGATCCACCTTTTCTCTGGCGGTGTTCTTCGTTCCCTCGACCTGATCAAAGGTCAGATGAAATACCTGTTTGCCATCTTTGCGAAAATAAAACTCCTGTACCGTAAGTGCGGCCGGTACACTTGCATCTGCGAATAATTCTCCTCCGATTTCGATACGAAAGCGGCTCCCAATGCTCTTCGTATCCTGGATAATTTTACCCTCTACCATAAGCTTCTCCTTTATATCCTGTCAGTTTTCGTTTCACCTGACATCCATTATACCATAAAAACACAATTACAGAAACTGATCAGATGATTTGGGCACAATTCAAGTTTTTCTTATTTTGCGCCCACAGAATTTTCCGGAATTGGGCATTTCTCATTCATTTTGTCTATTTTTGCCCAGCAATTGTGGGCGTAATTCTTACAATATCTATTTCCCTTCCCAAATCATGGGCATAAATCCTCAAGAAGGCGTCCACATGCCCAATCAAAAAACAATAATTGGGCACGGAGGGCCAGAATAGGCGAGTCTATGCCCAATTAGCCAAATTTCTCTGGGCACAATTACTCAAAATAGCTTGTTTGTGCCCAATCGTGAGAATTTGCTTGGGCGCAACCTCTCTGATAGCTTGAGTGTAAACGCTTGAGTTGTGCCCAATCGAAGATTTTACGCGGGCGCAACTGCACGAAAAAAAGAACCTGGCGAAACTTTCGTCAGGTTCTTCATCATTCTACTTAATAATCAATTCAAATTAAGCTAATTTGGATTTAGCAACTTCTGCTAATGCTGTGAAAGCAGCTGGATCGCTGATTGCTAATTCAGAAAGCATCTTTCTGTTGATATCAACTTCAGCTAATTTTAAACCGTGCATTAATTTGCTGTAAGATAAACCGTTCATACGAGCTGCTGCGTTGATACGAGCAATCCATAACTGTCTGAACTGACGTTTTCTCTGTTTTCTACCTGCATAAGAGCTTGTTAATGCTCTCATTACAGACTGTTTTGCAACACGATACTGTTTGGATCTTGCTCCACGGTATCCTTTTGCTAATTTTAATGTTCTATTATGTCTTTTCTTTGCGCCTACGCCGCCTTTAACTCTTGCCATGTCTTAATTCCTCCTATGTCACACAAATCTTAGAGATATGGTAAAATCTGTTTCATATTCTTTTCGTTTGTTTTGTCTGTCATTGTAGCTTTTCTAAGATTACGTTTTCTCTTAGCTGTTTTCTTTGTTAAGATATGGCTTTTGTAAGCTTTATTTCTCTTTAATTTTCCACTACCTGTAGCTTTAAATCTTTTTGCTGCAGCTCTTTTTGTTTTTAATTTTGGCATGATATATTCCTCCTTGTATCCGTATCTACTCTGTTATCGTTTTTCACCTAAAAACATGATCATATTTCTTCCTTCCAGTTTTGCTGGTTTTTCAACGACTGCACAGTCGCTTAACTGTTCTGCAAACTGATCAAGGATTACTTTACTTGAATTTACATGAGCCATTTCACGACCTCTGAATCGAAGTGTTACTTTCACTCTGTTTCCTTTGGAAAGGAACTTTCTTGCATTGTTTACCTTTGTGTTTAAGTCATTGGTATCAATGTTTGGAGAAAGACGAATCTCCTTAATTTCGATTGTCTTCTGCTTTTTCTTTGCTTCTTTTTCCCTACGAGCCATTTCGTATTTGTACTTACCATAATTGATAATCTTACAAACTGGCGGTTTTGCTTTAGGAGCAATCTTTACTAAATCTAAATCTGCTTCTTTTGCAAGTTTCATTGCATCTCTTGCAGACATGATTCCTAACTGCTTACCATCGGCAGTAACAACACGCACTTCTTTGTCACGAATCTGCTCGTTGATCATTAAATCGCTAATTGTTTTGCACCTCCATCAAATTAAAAAAGTGGATAGTCAGACTATCCACTTCAAATTCAAGCATAATGAATGTATCATTTCTTAAATATTAACCCAAGTCACTTCCTCGTGCTAAGGTGAGAGTGGATACTCTTCTTTCTTGTTCTAAGTTGTCTACACAACCTAAAGTATAATAACACGTTCCAAAACCTGTGTCAATGATATTTTATCTTTTTTTAGTTTTTGCTAAACTCAACTAATTCTAATCCCTCGTTACGTTCTAAGACAAAACGAATGCTCCATTCATTCTTAAATAAGAGCAGCGGATTGCCTTTCATATCACGTACCTTCTTAACTTCAGACACGCCCTTTAACTTGTTCATATCTGTTTCTGTATCCTTGATCCAGCGAATGGATTCATAAGGAAGGGATTCTAATCGGATATCGCAGCCGTATTCATTCTTTAATCGGAATTTTAATACGTCAAACTGAAGGGTACCAACTACCCCTACAATGATTTCTGCATATCCTGCTTCATGTTCCTGGAAAATCTGGATGGCACCTTCCTGCGCGATCTGATTTACCCCTTTTACGAACTGCTTACGCTTCATGGTATCAAGCTGTACGATTCGTGCAAAATGCTCTGGCGCGAAGGTTGGGATGCCTTCATAGACAAATCCATCCCTAGGCAGACATACAGTATCTCCAATGGAGAATACGCCCGGATCGAATACCCCGATGATATCTCCGGCAAATGCTTCCTCCACGATCTTACGATCCTGAGCCATGATCTGCTGTGGCTGTGACAGACGCATCTTCTTACCAGACTGCATATGTTTGACTTCCATGCCGGCTTCAAACTTACCGGAGCAGATTCGCATAAATGCGATTCGGTCACGATGTGCCTTATTCATGTTCGCCTGAATCTTGAAGACGAATGCAGAGAAATTGTTGTCTTCCGGCACGATCACTTCCCCTTTGGAAACTCGTGGAAGTGGAGTTGTGGTCATCTTCAGGAAATGCTGTAAGAAGGTTTCTACACCGAAGTTTGTGAGGGCAGAACCGAAGAATACTGGTGTCAGCTGTCCCTGCTGGATTTTCTCTAAATCAAATGGGTGTGCTGCACCATCTAATAATTCAATTTCTTCTGTGAGCTGTTCGTAAGCATCTTCTCCGATGATGTCCATTGCTTCGTCGGATTCGATGTCTACACGTGTATTCTTCGCTGCTTTGGCGCCACCTGTGGATACCGCTTCAAAGGCAGATAATACTTTCTGATCACGTTCGTATACACCCTTAAATTCCTTACCGGAACCAATTGGCCAGTTGATCGGACAGGTTTCGATGCCTAATACGGTTTCGATGTCATCTAATAAATCGAAGGTATCATTGGCATCACGGTCCATCTTGTTGATGAAGGTAAAGATTGGGATGTTACGCATGGTACAAACCTTAAAAAGCTTGATGGTCTGTTTTTCTACACCCTTGGAAGCATCGATTACCATAACTGCGGAATCTGCTGCCATTAAGGTACGGTAGGTATCTTCAGAGAAGTCCTCATGCCCTGGTGTATCTAAGATATTGATGCAGTAGTTATCATATTCAAACTGTAATACGGAGGATGTAACGGAGATACCTCGCTGTTTTTCGATTTCCATCCAGTCAGAAACGGCGTGCTTGGAGTTTGCCTTCCCCTTTACGGAACCGGCTGTGTTGATCGCACCACCATATAATAAAAACTTCTCAGTTAATGTTGTTTTACCAGCATCCGGATGGGAGATGATGGCAAATGTTCTTCTCTTCTTGATTTCTTCTTTGATGTTACTCATGTATTCCTCCGATTGTTACTGTAATTCTAATTTCATGTTATTGATCATTGATTTTGCTTTGCTTCTATTTAAATCTGAGTATTCAAAAAATGCGAATCCGTCCACTTTTTTACTTCTGCCGTAGCGGATCATCTTTCGTAATACTCCAGAACTTTTCCATTCTGCTTCTTCTTTCTTGTTGCTGCCATAGCCGCCGCCCGCACGGTAGGATGCCACACCGATATATAATGGCACCTTGCTCTGGTCCGTGATCTTCTGCCACTGCTTCAGCACCTTGTCAAATGCAGCTGTGCTATGATAAAAGCCCCAGTAAATCTGTGGGGTGATGTAATCCACATACTCTGTGGAATTGGTCCATCTTTCGATATCCACATAATAAGAATACTTACTGGTTAAGTTTTCAATATTTCCTGCCGGACTGATACCGAAGATACAGTCAGGACGTGTATCATGTACCGCTTTGTGGAGACGCTTGACAAGAACATTTACCTGATTGCGGCGGTAAGTTACGATGCTCTTGCCGTCCTTCTTGTCCTTGGAAGCCTTGTATTCCTTGGCATCAAAGGCTGTGTCATAGTCACTTGTGCTAAAGCTTGGATAGAAATAATCATCCATATGAATGGCGTCCACGTCGTAATTCTCAACGATTTCCACAGCCCCCTTCACAATGAGATCCTTCACGGCTTCACTGGATGGGTTGAAATAGAGCTTTCCTTTATAAGCAAGGACATTGCGCTGATCTTTGGTATCCTTTGATTCATGCCAGATGCGGGCCGGATGGCTCTTGGCAAGCTTCTTGTAATCGGTATGCTTTGCCACGCGGTATGGGTTGATCCAGGCTTCAATGGAAAGGCCCTGCTTGTGGGCTTCCTGGACCATGACGGTAAGTGGATCGTAGGAGAGCTTCTTGCCTTCCGTTCCTGCGATATATGCAGAGGTTGGGAAATACTCAGACTGATAGAATGCATCCCCAAAGGCTCTTGTGTGTACGATGATCGTTGTAATATTATTCGCTTTACACTTCTTCACCACGCCTTTAAAATAGGCACGGAAATTGGCTTCTGTATTGTTGGACTTATATTTGCTCAGGTATTCATCACTGTAGGTATAGAATGGATACCAGATTGCCTTATACTGATTCAGGTATTGTTTGTTGCTGTAATTCTTAACGCTGTAGGTCTTTTTCAGTGTGTGGCCCTTCACATCCTTAATGACAAAGGTATAGGTCTGATTCTGGGTAACCTTCACGGATGCGCTCTTACTGCTTTCCTTATAGTTTAGCTTCTTGCCTGATTTTTTCACTTTACTCACTGACTGGTTGCCTGTCAGATACTTCACATAGGAAATCTTCTTGCTGTGATAGGTAACCTTCAGAGTAAGTTTGATCGAATCTGTGGTAATGGCCGTGGTATCTGCCTTCACACTCGCCTTCAGATAGGTCTTGGCTGCATGCACCGGCATCGTCATCACAGATACAAACATGGTCAACAGGAAAAATAAGGTTAATATTTTGATCTTTTTCATATATTCTTCTTTCTTATTTGCTTGTTAATATGCACACTAAATTTAATGATAACATCTAGAGGAAAATGACGCAACCATAGATTTTAAGCCCTTTTCAGCATCTGCCATAAGGTGGTATAATGAAATATAGCGTAATACAATAGTAGCGTAATAGAACGGAAAAAAGATAAAAACATTATACAGAAAGGTATGAATTATGAAGTACACAATCAAATCAGGCGATTTTAGTGCAACTGTAGACTCCAATGGTGCAGGACTTACTTCTGTCATGTTAAAAGGAAAAGAATATTTATGGCAGGCAGATCCAGCATACTGGGCTGGCCAGGCACCACTGATGTTCCCACTTTGCGGATGTCTTCGCGATGGTAAGGGAACCCTTGCAAACGGCAAACCAATCGAGCTTGGCAGACATGGATTTGCAAGAAGAAGAGAATTTACCGTAACAGAAGTGACAGACTCCTCCGTTACCATGGAATTAGTATCCGATGATGCAACAAGAGAAGTTTTCCCACTTGATTTCAAATTAGTAATGAAATTTGAAGCAGTGGACAATAAGGTAGTGATAAATCATATCGTAACTAACACAGGCGACGAGACATTGCCTTACTTTGTAGGCGGACATCCTGCCTTCTTCTGTCCATTCCATGAAGACGAAGTATTCGAAGATTACATCGTAGAGATGGAATGTGAAGAGTATGCAAACTGCCCAACCATCCGCGATGACGGAATCTGTGATGTCAGTGCACGTACTTTATACTTTGACAACACAAACATCTTAAAAGTAAGACATGACCTCTTCTACCAGGATGCAGTATGCTTAGAATATCCAAAATCCACATGGGCAATCCTTCGTCACAAAGATAAGACAGAGGGCGTAAAGGTGGAATTCGAGGGATTTAACTTCTTCCAGATCTGGTCCAGCGCAAACAACGGTCCTTTCGTTGCATTAGAGCCTTGGACAGGAACAGCAACTACTTCTGAAGAAGATGATGTATTCGAACACAAAAGAGGCGTAAAACTATTAGAACCTGGTAAGACAGAAAATAGCGCTTACTCCATCGGCATCGTGGAATAAATAATGGATACTTTACACTTTTCACAATTATTATTAGAACTGCTCTTTGCATTTATGACTTTTTCTTCGGCGGTTTCTGTTTTCTTCAGCCGACGGGATGAGCCAAAACGAAACAGTATTTTGAATATATTGCTTTTGCTTAACACTTTGCTGCTTTTAGCTGATGCCGGAGCATTATATTTTAGTGGACATGTTAATCCATTCGGATTCTTTCTGACACGAACATCGAATTTCCTTGTTTTTGCAATCAATCCAATTATTGCACTGGTTGTCACGGCTTATATGCTTGAAGTATTACATCTGCAAAATTCAAGAGAGAGTTTCTTGTGGTATCATCTGATTGCAGTCATATGTATCATCGATCTGGCAATCATCAGTATTTCACAATTTACAAATTTTCTATATTATTTCGATGCGAGCAACCATTATCACCGAACGGCGTTTTTCCCAGTTACGGTTTTGTTAGCGGAAATCATGGTATTCTTGATTGCTGTAATGGTTTTTACTCATCGGAAAATGATTACGAAGCCAGAGATGGTTGCGTTATTATGCTTTATATTCCTGCCGCTTTTTAGTAGTATTTATCAGTTTTTTCACTATGGTGTTTCATTGAATAACATTGCCGTTACATTCTCTCTGCTGATGCTCTATATGTCAGACATGATTGGAAAATCCCATCGCATCGTTCATCAGCAGGAGCTTCTCTTAAAGCATGAGATGGAACTGACTCAGCAAAAATTAGCACTGGCGGAAAAGGACAATGAGCTTGCAGAAACAAGAATTCGTGTATTGATTTCTCAGATGCGACCTCACTTTTTATTCAATGCATTAGGCAGCATCGAGCAGTTATGTCGCGTAGATCCTGTATTGGCGGGTGATGCGATTCACAAATTCTCAAGATATTTGCGGACGAATATCAATGCATTAGGAAGCGCAGAGCTTGTGTACTTTAGTGATGAGCTTGAACATATCCGTACTTATGTGTGGCTTGAACAGATGCGATTCGGCGATGATATTGTCTATGTGGAAGATATCCAGGCAGATTCTTTCCGCATTCCTGCATTAAGCGTACAGCCATTGATTGAAAACTCAATCAAGCACGGCTTATTGGGAAAGGAAGATGGTGCAATCCACATTCGATTAGTAACAAGAGAAACGCCTTCATTCTACATTATTATTGTAACAGATGATGGCTGTGGATTTAATGTCGAACACCCATTTAATGATGATCGTGCTCATGTTGGTCTTACGAATGTACAAGAACGAATCAATCTTCTGACAGAAGGATTTGTAGAGATTGAAAGTGTTGTCGATCAGGGAACTACGATTCGAATTAATATTCCGAAGGTCTAAAGCTAATTCTTAAGCTCAATCATTGATTTTATAATTTACAGACTGTTGTTGTGGCAAATTCACCAGCTAACAACAACAGTCTTTTTTATTGCTTCAAAATACAGTGTACTTCCAAATTCCAAGCTAAAAAAGAACTTGTGTTATGATTTTCCTGTGATCACAGATTGTTCTGCATAAAGAATAATGGATAAGGAGGTAAATATAATGGCGGATATTTATACCGTTCTAGATTACAGGAATGGTGAAACTCAGTACGACCAATACGCTAAGGAGATCATCGCCTACAAGCCGGTTCTTGCTAACATCCTGATTTATACCGTGAAAGAATTTCATGATATGCATCCAAATGATGTTATCCCACTAATCGAGAATAATATTCTCATAGGAAAAGTTCCTGTAGATCCTGGTTTTACAAACGAGAAAGATATTACAGGCAGCATCAAGATTGCCGGAGCAAACACTGAAAGCAAAGTACCGAATGAGGGAGTCAGATACTTTGATATTCTATTTTATGTAAATGCACCTGAAGGTTTAGCGCAGATCATCATCAACATTGAAATGCAGAAAAGTGATCCTACTGAATATGATGTTGAAATGCGTGGAATCTATTATGCTGCGCGGGAAATCTCTTCACAACTCGAAAGAGATTTTACAAAGATGGAGTACAACTCCATAAAAAAAGTTTATTCTATCTGGATTTGTACAAACCAAAACGAAAACTCGATCGATCAGATTCATCTAACCAGGAATCCTATTTTAGGCAATGGCAGATGGAAAGATATGTACGATATTTTGAATGTAGTGATTATCAGAATGAAAAATGTTCTTGATCAGAATCTCAAGCATAAACTGCATCGAATGTTGGGAGCTATTTTTCTGGATTCATTGTCAATCGAGCAGAAAAAGGATATACTTAAAGGAGAATGTGATATTGATATTACTGATGAAAGAAAGGAGATGTTGGAAGATATGTGTAATCTCGGTGAAGGAATCTTTGAAAGGGGCGTTGAAGCCGGCATTCAGCAGGGTATTATTGAAGGGCGTGAACAGGGTCACGAACTAGGCATTATTGAATCTATCAAACGTTTACTTTTGAATGGTATGCTTGAAGATCAGATTATTCAGTTTCTTCAGGTAACTCCAGAACAGATTGAAAAGGCAAAAGCTAATTTCTAATATAAAAAAGTGTGCTTCGCACACTCTCAACTCCCCTGCCCCTCATTCTTTGAGGGGTGGGGTTTCTTTTTGCTTCGTTTTCCTTCATAATAATCATATGAATGTATTACAGGAAATCTTTCGAGATCATTATGAAGAAATG
>JAZLGR010000030.1:0-129197 GCA_045616445.1 Candidatus Fimousia sp.
AGTGCCCCTTCACTGAACAGTTATTGGACAAACGTTGAACACTTTTTGAACAAAGACATCAAAAAAGTGACGCCAAAAATTTGAATCATTCACATTCTTCAAATATTTTAGACAAAAGAAATATCAATTTTTGTCGCAATAGCACTTTCCGGCTAGAAAGCCCCAGATGTGATAGCGAAAGTCTCCAAAAAGTGAGCTGGACTTGCTTTTTCACAGCTTTTCGGCAAGAATACCGGCCCACTAGAGCGAAAACGTATCACTTAAAGCAAGCCGGCAAGCTAATTGTGATAGTCCGAAAATTTTCGATATCACTTATTGGCTGCGGACGGCTAGGATGTGATATGCATCAAAAAATCATGATCACTATTTAAGAAAAATCATCAAAATGTGATATGCGCGGCCGGAACACCGGTCATTTCCCATATACTCTCGCCGGAATCTAGCCGGATTCCCGGCCTTCTCTCCCCACCACCCCCACAACCTAACAACAAAAAAAGAAGGCCGCACATTCGTGCGACCCTCAGGTCTCCCAAAAAATCGTTAATATCAATAATAAAACATCAAAATCCACATTCTACCTAATTCTATCTAATTTTATCGATTGCGATCAGCATGTTTCACGCCATCATTACACTTCAAAGATTAAATCGCCATAACTTGGCATTGGCCAAGCTTTCTTGTCAACTAACATTTCAAGTGCGTCTGCTGGTTTACGGACTTTCTTCATATTTGCTGCTACAACGTCGTGGTAATATCTTGCTTTTGCAGGAATTTCCTCTTCGCCATATTTTGCAGCTTCCTTAACGGATTTTTCTAATTCAACGGTTTCGATATAAAGTTCTTTTAAGTTTGATGTAATTGCGTTTAAGAGGCGTTCCTGAACGGTAACATCCATGCCAACAGCTTTTAATGTGCTGATGGATTCTGCAAGACTTGTCTGGTATGCCATAACTGCAGGAACGATGTTCTTGCGGGAGATGTTAACCATTGCAAGTGCTTCGATGTTGATTACCTTGGAGTACTGTTCGTACATGATTTCGGAACGGGAGAATAATTCATCTCTTGTATATACGCCATGTTTTTCGAATACGTCGATTGCCTTGTCTGTTGTAAGTGCTGGAATTGCATCAACCATACACTTTAAGTTTGGAAGGCCACGACGTTCTGCTTCTTCAACCCAGTCATCGGAGTAGCCATCGCCGTTGAAGACGATTCTCTGATGTTCGGATAATAATCTCTTGATGATTTCATGTGCTGTGTAGCGAGGATCTTCAGCCTGTTCCATCTCATCTGCGATTGCTGCTAATTCGTCTGCAACGATTGTGTTGAGGATGACATTCGGATCGGAGATTGACTGTGTGGAGCCAACCATACGGAATTCAAATTTGTTACCAGTGAAGGCAAATGGTGATGTTCTGTTACGGTCTGTTGCATCCTTCTGGAATGCTGGTAATGTCTGAACACCAGTTGTTAAATGTTCGCCCTGTTTTGTACGAACCGCAGTACCTGTTAAGATTAACTGGCTTACTACGTCCTGTAACTGTTCTCCTAAGAAAATGGAGATGATTGCAGGTGGTGCTTCGTGGGCACCAAGACGGGAATCGTTACCTGGGCAGGAAGCGGATACACGAAGTAAATCTGCATGTTTGTCAACTGCTGCGATCACTGCTGCAAGGAAGATGAGGAACTCGAAGTTTTCGTGAGGTGTCTTGCCTGGATTTAATAAGTTCACGCCAGTGTTGGTTACTAAGGACCAGTTGTCGTGCTTACCGGAACCATTGATGCCTTCGAATGGTTTTTCGTGTAAGAGACATACAAGACCCTGCTGTTCTGCAACTCTCTTCATGGTTTCCATGATGAGCTGGTTATGGTCTGTTGCGATGTTGCCGGATGCATAGATTGGTGCTAATTCATGCTGTGCTGGAGCAACTTCGTTGTGCTGAGTTTTGGCAAGGATACCAAGCTTCCAGAGTTCTTCATTCAATGCTTCCATGAAGCCTGCCACACGTTCTTTGATGGTTCCGAAGTAGTGGTCGTCTAACTCCTGACCCTTTGGAGGCATTGCGCCGAATAAGGTACGGCCTGTATAGATTAAGTCTTTTCTCTTTAAGAATTTTGCGCGGTCAACTAAGAAATATTCCTGTTCTGCGCCGACAGATACGTCAACTTTGCTTACATCTGTGTCGCCTAATGCGTGGAGCACACGAACTGCCTGTGTGTTAATCGCCTGCATGGAACGAAGAAGCGGTGTCTTCTTATCTAATGCTTCGCCACGGTAGGAACAGAATGCTGTTGGGATGCAGAGAATGGTAGCATTCGGTGTTTTCTTGATGAATGCTGGGGAAGTACAATCCCATGTTGTATATCCACGCGCTTCAAATGTTGCTCTCAATCCTCCAGACGGGAAAGAAGATGCGTCTGGTTCGCCCTTGATCAGTTCTTTTCCGGAGAATTCAAGAAGAACTTTGCCATCAGAAGTAGGATTGATGAAAGCGTCATGCTTTTCAGCTGTGATACCAGTCATTGGCTGGAACCAGTGTGTAAAATGTGTTGCTCCCTTTTCAAGAGCCCACTCTTTCATCTCATTGGCTACAACATCGGCGATTTCAGGATTTAATTCTCTGCCATCTTCGATTGTTTTCTTTAAATCTTTGTAAACGCTCTTTGGTAAGCGTGATTTCATTACAGTTTCGTCAAATACGTATGTGCCAAAAATGCCAGCAACGTCAATTTTTTTGCTCATAATCAATTCATATCCTTTCAGAGATGCTCATTTTCATATCACTTCACATAATAATCTATTTTCTCATATTTTCTTAAAATATGAAAGTTTTTTTTGAATAATGCATGAATCTACTTACTTCCAGGAGCTCAACGCATGAATCTTCTTGCTGCCCTCGTCGTAGGATACTTCGATCTTATCGCCTTTTTCGATGAATAATACGCTTTCATCATCTGCGACCTTTTCTTTATATAATTCTCTGTCCTGATCCTTGATATAGATGTAGGAGTCGCCATCCATAGTAATAAACTGGATGTCTGTTACCGTAATCTTCTTGGTAAATTCTGCTTTTTCCACCACTTCTGCCTTATCCACAACCCCTTCTTCGGACATCATCTGTCGGTAGGAAGCAAGGACTGCCTTTTGGGAAGTGCCGGTTGCTACGATGTTGTACTTCTGTACATTCACCATGGCATACATTTTAACCAGCTGGCTCTTATCCTTTAATACCATGATGTAGGTTGGCTGGGAGTTGATATTGATCAGTGCCGGGAAGGATGCGGTATAGCCGAGATGCTGAACCTGACCCTCTGCTGCCTCCATGGCGGAGGTTTCGTCACAACCCACAACCGGATAATATTTGGCTTCGCCGGTACGGCCGTTCATCAATACGAAGGCGATGTTACTCTGGTCACCATTCACGGAAGTAACACCAGTGTACATCCACACGTCGCCGTCGATGACGCGGTAACCATAATCGTCGGTTGGCTGCTTACAGCCCTTATTACCGATCACACTATTGATAAATCCACCGGATAAGAGACCCTTCCAGCGATACTTCTGAAGCATCAGATCGCCGTCGTAAGCATGGTCTACCCAGTTTGGAATGTCTTTGACATCGTAATAATCACATCTGCCGGAGCATGGGTCACAGATAACCACGCCCTTTACGTCCCTCGCGCCAAATAAACCTGCATGGGCCTTCAGCACTGGACAAACGTAGAACGGATTGCCCTCTTCGTCGATTTCAAAATAATATCCTTCGAACACGGCTGTTGGATATTTGAAACGGATATGACGAGGCAGATAATCACCAAAATAGCCGGATTGGGAATACTTCATGCCTTTGTTAAGCTTCACATATTTGGCTTCATTCTCAAGGGGATCGACTATAACATAGCCTGGGACACCATCCTTGCGGTTATTGAACCATTTGAAAAAGCCTGCGTATTTTAACGGCGCAACCTTCATTGGGGAGCCCTTCAGGTCAAGCTGTGTGTAAGTGTTGCTGACCTCGAACTGGCTGACAACGTCGGATAAGGAACCAACCGCACGCTGTCCGATGACTGCTGCACTCTCAGAATCCATCAAAGCGATATCCTTGATGTTGTCGGTTTCTGCGATATCTGTCACAAAATCCTGCTCTTCGATGCTGAGGAGCTTGGCATATCTGGATGCGGACAGAATCGGAGATGAGAAGATACCTCCGACAATTGCAACCACAGCCACAATAATGGCAAGGCTTCCAAAGGCTTTAGAGACCACACCCTGACTGCCGTGGCGGCTCTTATGAATATTGCCGATCAGCATGGATATAATGGCGAGGATTACGATGACGCTCAGCCACATATAAATTGACATGGTTGTAATGGCAGGCAGTGTCACATAGTAATAGATGCCGAGACCGATGATAAAAATCAAACCGATGATAAATGCTGAAAATTTACTCACCGGTTTTATGACTTTCTTCGGTTTCATCTCTTCATCGTATTCGTACACTTCCTGATCATTCTTTCGACGCTGGTACTGACGAAAAAGCTGTGTCAGTAGCTCCACTAATGGACTACGATACATAGGAACACCTCCTGATTAATTGTGTTTTGACACGTTACGATACTGCTGTTTGGCAGGGAATTGTCTGCCTTTTGCTGGATGAAATTTCTGATATTTTGTTCTGCACATGTGTGTTGTACAGTTTTTGCATTTTAAATTCTCATTGGTTGCATCAAAGAATCTTTCCGGATAAAGCTTGAATCGAAGCTCCCATAATAATCCCAGCACTGCTGCTACGAATACCAAACTGCTTGCGAAGCGGCCTTCTGCGAAGATCAATGGGGTCACTGTCATGAGAGAATCCCACTTGAACACGCGACAGGTAGTACAGCAGCGGTTCTTCATAAGGAAATACTGGAATGGACAGTAGAATAATACGCAGATCAGATCGGAAAGATAATAAAACATGGTAATACATAATAAGGTCGCTTTCGTAATTAAGATTCCCTTCTTATATAAAATACCAATCACCAGATTGCCAAGTACCCATACAAGGAGCACTAAGAATGCGCCTATATTGGCATCATTGATCTGTTTTTTGATCTGTTCCACCGTCTTACCTGTTGGTGCATAATTTCTCTTAAACTGTCTCTCGCCGCCGATATGGATATGAGTGCGAGGGAAGAATTCCAGGATAAATGCCACCATCAGAATCAGCCATAATGCGTTGACCACGTTAATCCCATGGCCCATGCCGAAGTTAGCTGTAAAATCAAGGTTTTCCGGGCTGACAATCAATTCAAATGTTGTAAAAATAAATAAAGCGGCTCTGACCAAGAACCGTGCAAAATAAAACTGATACATTTATATCTATTCTCCTTCTCAATCCCTACTATTCTATCCTTATTATAATAAAATTTCAATAACCTTTTCAAAATTAAAAAGAAACCGGTAAAATACTTTATATTTGTGACACTATCATATTGACATTTGTTCCATTCTAGATATAATAAATTTTGTCTGTTTAGTTTTGCTAAACTTTAAATTTATTTTTCTGAAACTTTTAATAATCAAACAAAGGAAAAAACCATATGAAAATCGGATCTAAAATCAAGCAGCTCAGAATGCTCAACGGCCTGACCCAGAGCGAATTGGCCGACCGATCGGAGCTTACCAAGGGATTCATCTCCCAGGTGGAACGAGACTTAACTTCCCCTTCCATCGACACCTTAGTTGACATTCTGCAGGCACTTGGCACAAATTTCAGCGAATTTTTCAGTGAAGATGAACCGGAACAGATCGTCTTTAAAGACCCGGAATATTTTGAAAAAATCGACACCGAATACAAGAATAAATATGAATGGATCATTCCCAACGCACAGAAGAACGAGATGGAACCACTTCGACTGACCTTAGGGGCAGGCGGCTCCACCATGCCAGACAATCCACACGCAGGAGAGGAGTTTGGATATGTCATTTCCGGAAGTGTCACCATCACACTTGGCAAGCAGAAATACATTGCCAAAAAGGGAGAATCCTTCTACTACACTGCAGATAAGACCCATTATCTATCGTCTAAGAATGGCGCCGTCATAATCTGGGTAAGCTCACCACCCAGCTTTTAATACATCAATCCGGAGGATCACACGACTATGAAAAACAAACTTATTGAACTGAAAGGCATCACAAAATCATTTGACCAGCAGGTGGTGCTTCACGATATCGATCTCATTATCTATGAGAATGAATTTCTTACTCTGTTAGGCCCAAGTGGCTGTGGGAAGACAACCATTCTTCGAATCATTGGAGGATTCGAGGAAGCAGACAAAGGCGAAGTCATCTTCGATGGCAAAGATATCGCCAAACTTCCTCCTTATAAGAGAGAAGTCAACACTGTATTCCAGAAATATGCCCTGTTCCCATTCCTGAATGTATTTGACAATGTGGCATTCGGCTTAAATATCAAGAAGGTCAACAAGGCGGAGACCAAGAAGCGTGTCCTTGACATGTTAAAGTTAGTTGGTCTCGAGGGCTTTGAAAAACGTAAGATCGACCAGTTATCCGGTGGTCAGCAGCAGCGTGTTGCCATTGCCCGCGCATTGGTCAACGAACCTAAGGTACTGCTTCTTGACGAACCGCTCTCTGCTCTGGATGCAAAGCTTCGTAAAGAAATGCAGATGGAGCTTAAGAAAATCCAGAAGAAGGTCGGTATCACATTCATCTTCGTTACCCACGATCAGGAGGAAGCATTATCCATGTCTGATACCGTTGTTGTTATGAACCATGGTAACATTCAGCAGATTGGCCGCCCAATCGACATTTATAATGAACCAAAGAACCGTTTTGTTGCAGGATTCATCGGCGAATCCAATATCATTCCTGCTGTCATGAAGGAAGACTTTTTGGTAGCATTTGACGGAGTGGACTTTAAGTGCGTGGATGAAGGATTTGCACCGAATGAAGCAGTTGAAGTAGTCCTTCGTCCGGAAGATTTAGTGCTTACCCCTCCACAGTACGGCAAGTTAACCGGTGTGGTAAAAGATATTACCTTCAAGGGCGTTCACTACGAAATCATCTTAGAGGGCAAAGCCCGCAACTACAAAGCACAGACAACGGAATATTATGAAATCGGAACCGAACTCGGCATCTCCGTCATCCCTGACAATATCCACGTAATGCACCAGATGAAGGAGGTATAATCCATGAAACATTATCGTTCCATGATTTCTCCATATGTGCTGTGGGCATTCGGATTTATCATTGTTCCATTTATCATGATCGTCGTTTACGCATTCACCGACGGGGGCCTGTCCCTGACAGATGCAAGTCTCTCTTTAGAGAGCTTCCGCGAGATGTTCGATCCTCTGTATTTTACTGTATTCAGCCGTTCCTTCTCCACAGGTATCCTGACCACCTTACTTTGTCTGCTGATCGGATATCCAATGGCATTCTTCATCACCAAATTCGATGAACGAATCCAGGGAACCCTGATTTTAATCACCACTATCCCAATGTGGATCAACCTGTTACTTCGTACCTATGCATGGATCGGTATCTTATCCGACAAAGGTATCTTAAATTCCGTACTTCACTTATTCGGAATCGGACCGGTATCCGTCATGTATACAGGTATCGCAGTAAACTTAGGTCTGGTATGTAACTTCCTGCCATTTATGATCCTGCCAATCCATACTTCCTTAAGCAAGATGGATCCGGCACTCCTTGAGGCTGCCTATGACCTCGGGGCCAACAAAGTGCAGGCCTTTACGAGAGTCATTTTCAAATACAGCATCCCAGGCGTATTAAATGGTGTGATCATCACCTTCTTAATGGCAATTTCCGCCTTCGTTATTCCGAAAATGCTCGGTGGCGGACAATATACACTCCTCGGAAACCTGATCGAAAATCAGTTTATTTCCGTAGGTAACTGGAACTTCGGAGCTGCAATCTCCTTAATTTTAGCAGTAGTCATCTTAGCGGCCATCTCTTTCTTAAAGAGAATCGACCCGGACGGCATGATTTAGGGAGGGCAGAGCATGAAAAAGATTCAGACATCCAAAATTTTTTACAGTCTTTATATCGGCGTGATCTTCGCATTTTTCTATCTGCCGATTGCTGTAACCATGTTTTTCTCCTTTAACAGTTCCAAATCACTGACACATTTTTCCGGGTTCTCCCTGCGCTGGTATGTAGCACTGCTTAAGGATACGGAAATCATGTCAGCGGTATACGTATCGATTTCCATTGCGGTTCTCGCTACGATCATTTCCACGGTCATCGGCACCTTAACGGCCATCGGTCTTTCCAAATGCCGTAAGCTGCTCCGTGAGATGTTACTGAACGTAAACAATATCCCGATGATGAATCCGGATATCGTAACTGCCATCGGATTTATGATCTTATTCTCATCCCTGCGAATTCCAAAGGGATATTACACCATGCTGATGGCACATATTACCTTCTGTATTCCATATGTGATCACAAGTGTTTATCCAAAGATCAAGACATTAGATCCAAACCTTGCCGATGCGGCCATGGATTTAGGTGCATCCCCATTCCAGGCACTTTATAAGGTACTCATTCCGATGCTTCGCGAAGGTATATTTGCCGGCGCGCTGCTTGCGTTTACCATGTCCTTCGATGACTTCGTAATTTCCTACTTTGTAACAGGAAATGGCGTGTCCAACATCTCCATCATCGTATATAACATGACCAAACGTACCAATCCGACAATTAATGCATTGTCTACCATTGTAATCTTGGTAATTTTTGTTACAATGTTTATAGTTAAGGTTATTCCATATTTGAGAAATCGAAATAAGAAAGGAACCGTCAGCGTATGAAAAAATTAATCAGTGTCCTTCTGGTTGTGATTATGACATGCTCTTTTGTCCTGACTGGATGTGGCAAAAAGGAAGAAGCAAAACCGGTATTAAGAGTATTTAACTCTGGCGAATATATCGACAAATCTTTACTCACCGAATTTGAAAAGGCTTATGGCTGCAACGTCATCTATGAAACCTATGATTCCAATGAATCCATGTATACCAAGCTTCGAAGCGGTGAAACTTACGACATTTTAGTGCCTTCTGACTACATGATTGAACGTCTTATCAAGGAAGATTACTTAGCTGAGATCGACTGGGATCAGATCAGTAACAAAAAGCACTTAAGCGACAACGTCCTTGGACAGGATTATGATCCGAATGATCAATACTGCGTACCTTACTACTACGGCAGTGTAGGTATTCTCTACAATAAGAAGGTAGTGGATCCGGAAGATCTGAAGGACGGCTGGGAGCTTCTCCGCAACAAAAAATATGCGGGAGATATCTACATGTATGACTCCGAACGAGATTCCTTCATGATTGCCTTAAAGGCCCTCGGCTACTCCATGAACACAACAAAGGATAAGGAAATCAAGAAAGCATACAAGTGGCTCGTAAAACAGCGTAACACCATGGATCCTGTTTATGTAACAGACGATGTCATCGACAACATGATCTCCGGCAACAAATCCATCGCAGTTGTATATTCTGGCGATGCTGCATTGATCATCAGTGAGAACGACGATTTAGACTTCTTTGAACCGGAGGAAGGAACCAACCTCTGGACAGACTGTATGGTCATGACAAAGACCTGCAAGAACAAAGAGCTGGCCATGGAATTCATGGATTTCCTCTGTGATCCGGATAATGCCTATGTCAATACCCAGTACATCGGCTACAGCAGTGCAGTTCTTCCTGCATTTGAATTGATCCGTGACAACGATTACGAGGGAATTGCTGCTTACATCCCACGTGTTGGCTATGACAAAGACGAAGTATTCCACTACCAGAGCAATAAGGTCCGCAAGATTTACAGCAAGCTCTGGACCAAAGTAAAAGCATATTAATAGTATAAAAAATAAGCTGCCTTTCTGAAGCTTCAGAAAGACAGCTTTTTTATTGTCTTATATAGTTAGTTATCTTGAATAGTTAGATTGCGGATGTGCTTAGCAGCACATGGCTGTGGTGCCACATGGGCTACAGCAGGCATTGCAGCATAAGTTGATGGCACAGATGGTACAGCAGTAATTGCTCATATTCGTCATCGGCGAACCATAGGCTCTGCCCCGATTCATATAATAGCCTGATGCATTGTTGAGCTGCTGATAGAGCTGGATAAATGCCGGGTTGTTCGGTTCCATATCCATGGCAGTCTTGATATGGCTCATGGCAGTTGCCTGATTGCCAAGATATGCGTTGGCCATGGCAGAAAGATAATACCACTGGGCATTACGGTAGGCATCTCCCACTTCACTCAACACCTGAAGCGCCACATGAAACTGCCCCATACGGATATACATCATGGCCTGCTGTATGTAAGAATTATTACCGTTATTGCCATAATTCCACTGTTCCTGACTCTGACCATTCTGCTGGTTATATCCGCCGTAGCTCTGGCTTCCCTGATAGGAACTGGTTCTGCCACTGCCGCCCTTATTCATCAGTAGCTGGTACGCAGCCTGAATTTCCTTAAACTTCTCTTCCGCCTGTTCCTTGTTTGGGTTGTTCACGTTGGCATCGGGATGATAGATGCGTGAAAGCTTACGATATGCTTTTTTGATTTCTTCGTCGGAGGCACCCCTTGGGACTCCGAGTACTTTATAAGGATCCATAACTCCATCTCCTAACCTGTTTTTACAACGATATAATTTTACTTCATTCCCATATGCTGGTCAATCAGTTTATGGTTTTTTCATCTTTATCAATTGTATTTTGGAAAGGATTGTATTTTTTTTCGTACAATCGAAAAAAGCGTGTTAAGGTTTTGACAGGGTCGTAGCAATATGGCGAAACATTTGCACAAAATTTCGTTAGTTTTCTCACGTTTTGAAAATTTGTTCAATCACAATTTCTTCATTCGTTTAAAAACCAATAATGACCTTCAATAATTCTTCCCTTTTCTATAGACTGTGTTGTCAAATTCTTGTCAAATATTACTAAAAAAAAAACATTCATCGGTATTGCCAATTAACAATTTTAGCAGTTTAATAGATTTAGCAAGAAACTTTAAGACATAACATGTTAACAAATGAAAACATTTTTTACACAGGAGGTAACTATATAATGGATTACGGATTTGGACATATGATCGACATCTTAAAGAAAAACCCTAAAAAGATCGTATTCACAGAAGGTGCTGACCCACGAATCTTAGAAGCAGCATCCCGTTTATTAGCATCCTACTTCTTACACCCAATCTTAATTGGTAAAGAAGAAGAAATTTTCGCATCCGCTGAAGAAGCTGGTTACAACATCCGCGGTGCTGAAATCATCGACCCAGACAAATACGAAAGATTTGACGAAATGGTAGAAATCTTCTGCGAACTTCGTAAATCTAAAGGCATGACACCTGAAAAAGCTGAACCAATCTTAAGAGGCGCTAACTACTTCGGTACAATGTTAGTTAAAATGGGTGTTGCTGATGCATTACTTGGTGGTGCTACATACTCCACAGCTGACACAGTTCGTCCAGCACTTCAGATTATCAAAACAAAACCACAGAACAAGATCGTATCTTCCTGCTTCATCTTAGTTCGTCCATCCGCATCTGGTGAAAACGAAGTATTAGCTATGGGTGACTGTGCGATCAACATTGACCCATCCGAAGACGATTTAGTAGAAATCGGTATTGAATCCGCTAAATGTGCTACACTTTTCGGTATCGACCCTAAAGTAGCTTACCTTAGCTACTCCTCTTTAGGATCCGGTGCTGGCCCAACAGTTGACAAAATGCGTAACGCTGCACTTCGTGCTCAGGAATTAGCTCCTGGCATCGACATTTCCGGCGAATTACAGTTCGACGCTGCTGTATCTCCAAAAGTAGCAAGAACAAAATGTCCTAACGATCCAGTTGCAGGCCATGCTAACGTATTCATCTTCCCAGACATCAACGCTGGTAACATCGGTTACAAAATCGCTCAGCGTCTTGGTCAGTTCGATGCTTACGGCCCAATCCTTTTAGGTCTGAATGCACCAATCAATGACTTATCCCGTGGATGTAACGCGATTGAAATCTACTCCATGGCAATCATTACAGCTGCATTAGCATAATTTTGATTAATCGATACTACAGATTATAAAAACCGTATATCAAATAGAGAAAGTACCCATGTGAACAATCCCTCGCATGGGTGCTTTTTTTCTTTGCTTTTTCATAGTTTTTTTGTTGTTTTTTTGGTAAAAGTGCAACATTTTTTGTCGAAATCACCAAAATGATTGTAAAATATAACTAATTGGAGTACAATGAAGTATAGCAAAGAACGTGTAATTTTCATAAATTTGGGAGGTATTTTTTATGAAGAAAATTATTAATTCAGTTGACCGTGTAGAAAAAGACATGATCCTCGGTATGTGCAAAGCTTATCCTCAGTACGTAACTCAGTTAGAACTTGAAGATAACATGAGCAACGATAATGTAATCGTACGTACAAACAAAAAAGAAGGTAAAGTTGCTTTAATCTCCGGTGGTGGTTCCGGCCATGAACCAGCTCATGGCGGATACGTAGGTAAAGGTATGTTAGATGCAGCTGTAGCAGGTGCTGTATACACATCCCCAACTCCAAATCCAATCTATGAAGCAATCAAAGCAATCGCTACTGACAAGGGTGTATTAATGATCGTGAAGAACTACACTGGTGACGTAATGAACTTTGAAATGGCTGGCGAGATGGCACAGATGGAAGGCATCGAAGTAGACTACGTTGTAACAAATGACGACGTTGCAGTAGATGGTTCCTTATACACAGTAGGACGTCGTGGTGTTGCTGGTACAATCTTTGTTCACAAGTGTGCAGGCGCTATGGCTGAAACAGGTGCTGATCTTCCAGAAGTTAAAGCAGTAGCTGAAAAGGTTATCGCTAACGTTCGTACAATGGGTGTTGCAATCAACCCAAGTACTGTTCCTGCAGCTGGCGAACCTGGTTTCGTTCTCGCTGACGACGAAATGGAAGTTGGTATCGGTATCCATGGTGAACCTGGTGTTGCTACAGCAAAACTTGCAGAAGCTGACGAAATCGTTGATCAGTTACTCGATAAGATTTTAGCAGACATCGACTACGCTGGAAGCGAAGTTGCAGTTATGGTTAATGGCTCCGGTGGTACACCACTTATGGAACTCTTCATCGTTAACAATCGTGTAGCAGACGTATTAGCTGAAAAAGGCATCTCTGTATACAAAACTTACGTAGGCAACTACATGACATCTCTTGAACAGGAAGGTTTCTCCATCTCCTTATTAAAATTAGATGATCAGTTAAAAGAATTACTTGATGCAGAAGCTGATACACCAGCATTCAAAGAATAATTTACAAACAGTAGATTCTTGTTTGAGAATAAACTATAATATGAGAGGGACATCGACTTGATGTCCCTCTAAATAATAACAAATCGGAGGCTTGTCTTATGAACAGCAGCAAAGTACTTGAAGTAATTTTAGCGATCAGTGCTAAAATCGACGAAGAAAAACAATTTTTAACCCAACTTGATAATGTCATCGGTGATGGCGACCACGGTATCAATATGGCTCGTGGATTCAAAGCATTTGAAACAAAGGTGCCAACTGTAGAAGGCAAGGACATCGGAACTATTTTAAAAACAGTTGGTATGACACTCGTTTCCACAGTAGGTGGATCTGCAGGTCCTTTATACGGAACAGCTTTCATGAAAGCTGGTATGGCCAATGCAGGCAAAGAAGAGATGGATTTGGCTGGATTTATTGACACATTAGGCGTGGCAATTGAAGGCGTTAAGATGCGTGGTAAAGCTACACAGGGTGAAAAAACCATGTTAGATGCCATGATTCCTGCTTATGAAGCTATGAAAGCAGCTGCAGAAGCTGGAATGGATGCGAAAGCAACACTTGATATCGGCGTTGGTGCCGCTTTAGAAGGTGTAGAATATACAAAAACAATCATCGCTACAAAGGGTCGAGCAAGCTACGTTGGCGAACGAAGCATCGGACATCAGGACCCAGGCGCTACTTCTTTCACAAATATGTTAGAAGTAATCGCTGCTTCTGTTTAGGAGGCTGACTAGGAATGGTAGGAATCGTGATCGTTTCCCATAGCGAAAAGCTTGCGGAAGGCGTAGTTGACGTAACAAAGATTATGGCTGATGGATGCCCAATCGCTGCAGCCGGTGGTTTGGAACCAGGCGTATATGGCACAAGCTTTGAGAAGATCATGGAAGCTGTGGAATCTGTTCATGGCGAAGATGGTACTTTAATCCTCATGGACATGGGAAGCGCAGTAATGACCACAGAGATGGTTCTTGAGATGCTTTGCTATGATGATGTGAAGATGGTAGACTGCCCAATCGCAGAGGGCGCAATTGCCGCAACCATCGCAGCCGTAGGCGGCGCAGATCTTGATGCATGCTATGAAGCTGCTATGAGCGCGAAGGATATGCAGAAGATGTAAATAAATTTGAAGCCAATAAAGGGAGCTTTTATAGCTCCCTTTAATATTGATCGTTTTCAATTGATTATTAAGGATGTCACTGGGTGCCATCCTTTTTTGTTTGGATTTGGCGGTGGACGGCGCCCCAGGGGATGGGGAATCGCATAAATCACGATGTCCCATCCTCATTATATTCTGAATTTTGGGAATTGGGTGATGGGATATCATGATTTTCATGAAATCCATTCCCTTTATTTGGGGAAATTAGTGTCTACAGGGATGGGAAATAGCTAAAATCCTGAAATCCCATCACAGTATACACACGTTCCATCCCTCTCTGGGGAATGGAAATCATGAAAAATGCTATTTCCCATCATAGTAGCCACGCTTTTCACTCCTGTTAGGGGAATGGTATTGGCAAAAATGAGGATTTCCCATCACTTGCAACAGTGAAATCGAGCTTGAGTAGGGAAGGGCTTTCACGATTTTTACAATTTCCATTCCCCATTTCACGTATTCCACGATTTTTCAGGGATGGGAATACAAGAATTATCGCATTTCCATTCCCCTACAACGACTAAAAGCCAGCAATCGGAGATTACAAACACAACACTCCCTTACCAAAGCTTTAAATACACAAAAACAGAGCCGACCAATGGTCGGCGCCGAAAATTTAACATAAAAATCAATAATATATACTTTCTATACCTCTGGTACAGTAATCACGCCTGCAACAGCAGTTGCTGCAGCAGTTGCTGGGGAGCCAAGATAGATCTGAACCTTACTTGTTCCCATACGACCTAAAAAGTTACGGTTGTTTGTTGCCATAACGACTTCGTTGTCAGAGAGGATACCGCAAGCACGTCCACAACATAAGCCACAGCCTGGCTGTGTGAGGATTGCACCTGCTTTGATGAATGTGCTTAAGTAACCAGCTTTGCTTGCTTCAAGATAAACTTCTCTGGAAGCTGGAGTTACGATTAATTTTACGAATGGAGCAACTTTCTTGCCTTCTAAGATCTTAGCAGCCACTGCTAAGTCTTCAAGACGGCCATTTGTACAGGAACCGATGAATACCTGATCAACCTTTGTTCCTGCTACTTCTTCTACATCCTTGATCTTATCAACCTGGGATGGACAAGCGGTTACTGGAACTAAGTCTTCTGCATTGTATTCAAGTACCTGACAATACTGGGCATCGTCGTCTCCGTAGATCCAGTCGATATCTGCAAGATCAACCTTGGAGTATTCAGCAGTTTTTGCATCTGCTGCGAAGATTGCTGCTTTCGCACCTGCTTCGATGGACATATTAGACATTGTGAGACGGGAAGAGATGCTCATGTTGTCGAATGTGTCACCGTGGAATTCAATACATTTGTAGGTTGCACCGTCTGCGCGTAAGTCACCGATGAGACGAAGAATGACGTCTTTGGAGGTAACATTGGATGGAAGAGTGCCGTTCACGATTACTTTAATTGTTTCAGGAACACGGATCCACATCTCGCCAGTACCTAAGATGGAAGCCATCTCTGTGTAGCCAACGCCTGAGGAGAAACAGCTTACGCCACCATATGTTGTTGTGTGGGAATCTGTTCCGAATACGATGTTACCTGGTTTTGCATAGCCCTGTTCTGGCATTAACTGATGGCAAACCCCGTCACTTCTGTGAACATTGGTTAAACCATAGTCTTTTACGAACTGATCACCGATCTTGAAATGGCGGATGTCTTCTACTGCACTTGTTGGTACTAAGTGGTCGTAGATCAGAACAACCTTTTCTGGATCCCAGATCTTTGTAAATCCCATTTCTTTGAATTTGTCTGCAACAAATGGGATGAAAATGTCATGAATCATAACGCGGTCAACATTGACAGTTACGATTTCACCTGGAGTGATGGATGTCGCTCCGGTGTTTTTCATAATAATTTTTTCAATTAATGTATTTCCCATGATCCGACCCTCCTATTTGATGATGCCATTGCGCTTCTGCATGGCTTTTACTAATCCACCTGCGTTAATGATGTCCATTAAGTTATCTGGTAAAGAGTGGATTGGGAAAATGTCTCCATCATGTTCGATGGATTCACCTAATGTTACAGTTAATGTGTCGCCTTCTTTGACTGCATCCTGAATCTGGTCATTCTCGATCAGAAGAAGACCATTGTTAATGGAGTTTCTGAAGAAGATTCTTGCGTAGGATTTGGCGATGACGCAGCTGACTTTTAAGGCTTTGATGATTTCAGGTGCCTGTTCACGGGAGGAACCGCATCCGAAGTTCTTGCCTGCTACGATGATATCGCCTTCTTCAATCTGTCCTGCAAGCTCTGGGCGAAGTGGAGAGAAGCCATATGGTTTCATATCTTCTACAGTTGGTAATGCTAAATATTCTGTTGGGATGATGATATCAGTGTCGATGTCGTCACCTAACACCCAAACTTTTCCTGTAAATGCTGCCATGTCTTTCTCCTTTCTATCCGTTGATGTAGCCTGTGATGGCTGCTTTTGTTACTGTTTCTGCGGAACCTAAGTACACCTTGGAACTTGGATGCCCTGCACGGCCCTTGAAGTTACGGGTACCTGTGGAGATGAGGACTTCATTCTCACCGATGACACCCTGACAGGAGCCCCAGCATACGGAACAGTTGGCGTTCATGATCTGCGCGCCAGCTTCCATTAAGATATCCATGATTCCTTCTTCTAATGCTTCTAAATAAACGGCATTGGACGCTGGAGCCACGATGAAACGAACTTCATCAGAAACCTTCTTGCCCTTTAAGATGTTTGCTGCAACGCGGAGATCGTCGATACGGCCGTTGTTACAGGATCCTAAGAATGCCTGGTCGATCTTCACTTTTGGACATTCGGAAAGTGGAATCACGTCGTCTACGAAGTCTGGTCTTGCCACAACCGGCTCAATCTTGCTTAAGTCATAGTCATAAACTGCGGCAAATGTTGCATCTTCATCGCTGACAAACATCTGATCTGGATTTGCCTTACGTCCATGTTCTTCACAGTAAGCAACTACCTTATCGTCTGGTTCCACAATACCGGATTTTGCACCTGCTTCTACACAGAGGTTACAAAGAACCATACGGTCATTGATGCTTAAATTGTGTGCGCCGTCTCCAGCGAATTCCATAACTTTGTAGTTGGCACCATTTGCCCCGATGTCACCGATAATAGTGAGGATTAAATCACGTGGATATACGCCTTCACGAAGCTTGCCATGTAAGTTGAAGCGGATGGTTTCTGGAACTAATACCCAGGATTTGCCAGTTACGATGGCATATAAAAGGTCTGTACAGCCAACGCCTGTGCCGAATGCACCTAAAGCGCCGTAGGAACATGTATGAGAGTCAGCCCCAAAGATGATTTCACCAGGACAAACCCAGTCTTCTAACATGATCTGGTGGCATACACCCTGACCTTCGTATAATACGATGCCATGTTCTTTTGCGAAATTACGCATCTTTTTGTGTGCTTCTGCTGTTTTAGGATTTTCAGCTGGCACGTTGTGGTCCATGATAAATACGATTTTGTCTTTATCTGCAATTCTTGGATTTTTTAATTTGTTATTGTACATATCAACAGTAAGATGAGTGGTACCGTCGTTGGACATCAGGCGGTCTAAGGTTACTGTCTGAATGTCGCCTGCTTTTACGCTTTCTGCGCCAGCGGCTCTCGCAATGATTTTTTCACCGATTGTCATTCCCATAGCCTATTCCTCCTCACTGTTTAATGAATTGATCAGGCCGCCCTGATCTAAGATTTTCTGCATCATGTCAGGAAGCTTGGTACATGCATAGTCTTTGTCGCCTGCATGAATCACGCCTGCTACTGTATCTAATTCGATTTCGTCGTCCTGTTCTACGCCGTCATATAAGTCTTTTACAACAATTACGAGTAATCCAACGTTAATCGCATTGCGGTAGAAGATTCTGGCAAATGATTTTGCGATGACAGCCTTGATTCCAAGGGCTTTTAATACACTTGGTGCCTGTTCACGGGAAGAGCCACAGCCAAAGTTTTCTGCTGCAACAATGATATCCCCTGGATTTGCTTTCTTTGCAAAATCAGGGTCTAAAGATTCGAATGTATATCCCTTCATCGCTTCAATATCTGGTAATAAAAGATACTGGGAAGCAATGATCTGATCTGTATCCACGTCGTTATGGAATTTCCATACTTTGCTCATAAGAAGTCCTCCTAAATTGTTTACTAACTTTAAGCATAATATAAAATGGTTGAAAATTCAACTTGTATTTGTATCCTATAATTTCAGATCCCGAAGCAGATCCGCAAATCCAGTATTCACCGGTTCCTTCGCTTCCTTCTGCTGTTTCTTCATATAGGCTCTTACGTCCTTCTTGCTCACACCACCGCCGGCTGCTGCCTTTCTTTCCTGGAACTTCGCCAGTTTTTCGCGGTAACCGCAGGAGCAGGTGAACATCTTGTCCTCACCCTTGCCGATCATCTCCATCTTCTTATGACACTGTGGGCAGCGGGCATTGGACATGACAGATATGGTTTCACGATAGCCGCATTCTCTGTCCTGGCAGACGAGCATGGTGCTCTTCTTGCCTTTTACTCTAAGGAGGCGTTTGCCGCACTCCGGACATTTCTTGTTGGTTAAATTATCGTGTCTAAACTGACCTTCGGAGCCTTTGACTTCGTTTACCAGGGAGATGGTGTAGTCGCGGATCTCGTTCATGAATACGCGGCGTGGAAGCTTGCCATCGGAGATGCGGTTAAGCTTCTTCTCCCACTGTGCCGTCAGCTCCGGCTTCTTAAGGTCCTCAGGAACCAGCTCTAAGAGCTGTTTTGCCTTTCCAGTAGTTCTGATTCCCTCGTCCTTCTTTTCTAATAAGAAGGTATTGAATAATTTATCAATGATATCAGCGCGGGTGGCAACCGTTCCAAGCCCCTTTTTCTCCATGGCAGTAAGCAGTGTGCTCTCGCTGTAGTAGGCTGGCGGTGTTGTCTTGCCCTGAGTGCGCTTGTAGGTTACGGTAAGCAGATCTCCCTCTTTGATCATCGGGAACTTCATCTGCGCTTCTTCTTCGTCATATACTGCCTTCCAGCCCATGGAAATCGGGCGCTTGAAGGATGCACGGAAATGCTCTCCTGCTGCAGTGGCAGTGATTTTTAATTCTTCATATTCATAGGCCGGCATCAGTACCGCTAAGAAACGGGATACGACCAAATCGTAGATTTTTCGCTCGTCGGAGGATAAATCTGTAAGATGCACGGTCTGTTCTGTCGGAATGATCGCATGGTGATCGGTGACCCTGGCATTGTTGACGAATGCCTTGCTGGCCTTAATTTTCCCTCTTAAAATCCCTGCTGCAGCCTTCTTATATGGGCCGATTCCGCAGGAGCGCAGTCTTTCCGGCAGGGTTGGCACGATGTCATCGGTGAGATATCTGGAATCCGTTCTCGGATAGGTCAGAATCTTGTGATGCTCGTAAAGTCTTTGCATAATATTAAGTGTCTGTTTGGGTGAGTAATGGTATCGCTGGCTGGCATCTCGCTGCAATTCATTCAGATCGTAAAGCGCCGGCGCATAGGTCTTCTTCACTGATTTTGACACTTCTTTTACACGGAGCTGTTCACCCTTGGTTTTGCGTTCTAAGCCATCCATGTAGTCTTTGGCAAATACATTTGTCTGGTTCTTCGCATTGGCCCAGACGAAGCATACGCCGTCCTTCCAGGCCTCCAGGCCATAAAATGGCTTAGGCACAAAGCTTCTGATTTCGGCCTCCCTCGCTGCAATCAGGGAGAGAGTAGGCGTCTGCACGCGGCCCGCAGAAAGCTGGGCATTGTGCTTGCAGGTCAGCGCTCTGGTGGCATTCATCCCCACCAGCCAGTCTGCCTCCGCCCTTGACATGGCAGCCTCATAGAGGTGCTGGTATTCTCTGCCGTCGCGAAGATGTTCGAACCCCTCGCGAATGGCTTTATCGGTAACCGATGAGATCCAAAGTCTCTGAATCGGCTTTCTATTGTGATTATTTAGTAAAATGTATCTGGCAACCAGTTCCCCTTCACGGCCCGCATCGGTGGCAATGATGATCTTGTCCACATCCTTGCGGTTCATCAAAGCTGTAACCGCCTTATATTGCTTGGCAGTTTTGGGAATGACCTTCACCTGCATCTTCTCAGGCATCATCGGAAGGTCTTCCATCTTCCAGTTCTGGTATTTCTTGTCATAAGCCTCCGGCTCCTTAAGCTCCACTAAGTGACCCAATGCCCAGGTTACGATATACTGACTGCCTTCGAGCCCTCCATTCACCGGCTTTTTACAGCCCAGCACCCTTGCGATGTCACGGCCAACGGATGGCTTTTCTGCTAACACTAACTGTTTCATCTATTTCTCCAATCGTTCGATCAGTTTGGCATTCAAATGCATCAAAATTTCCTCGTCGGAATCACCCTGGATGCCCTCATGCTCTGCCAGAAGTTCCACCAGCATAGTTTTCTTGGCAACCATCTCACAGTTGGACTGTCGAAGCTTCTGGAATGTCTCCCAATCCATATGCAGGTAATCGGCGATGTACTGATCCAATGTGATATCCAATTCTTCTGCATATTGTTGATAGACAGCATCAAAATCCATGCATGCTTTTTCTAATTTTGGGGTATCGATTTCCTTGAATTCTGCCTTGTTGATGAGGGCTTTCCACATCTTGTTCGCATATTCTTCTTTCCACATCGCGCGCTTATTCTTTGTCGCCTTTTTTCTCACATCATCAAGATATTCGGAAGCATTGGCGAATTTACCCTTCTTCTTCACCGCTTTATCAGGCAGGGTGTCCTTCGTATAGTTTTCGCGGATCGCATAGATGGTCACCACGAATTTTACCTTGTGGCCTGCATATTCCTTATTTGGATAATTCTTCGGAAATTTCAGCTTCAGGATCACATTCTTGCCTGGCTGCTGGCCGATCAGACCGCTTTCGAATCCCTCAAGGAAGGATTCAGACCCAATTTCAAGGTCAAAGGCGTGGGAAGAGATATCTTCCTTGTGGGTTTTGTTGTCAAGATAGCCTTTGAAGGCCAGGCGAACCACGTCTCCCGTCTGAATGTCACGATTTGTTATTTCATTATATAAATGGTCTTCATTTAATCGAATATCAAGGGCTGTCTCAAACTCCTCATCGGTGAGCGCTTCAAATGGTTCCATCTGGACATCCAGATGCTGATAGCCCTCTAACACGATCTGCTTGTTTTCTGCATGATCTGGAACATGATCCATATTTTTATAATAGATACCGCCTGCGATGGCAAGGACTGCAACGATCAGCAGGATCCATACACTTTTTTTCTTCATTATTGAATTTCCTCCGCTGATACATTGTTGAAATCTGATGGACTGCGATTTTCTGATTTATTTGTTTTCTCAGCTTTTTTTGCTTTCTTCGCTTTATCTGACTTGGTTTCTTCTGCTTCCTTTGGTTCTTTGATGGTTTTTCTGGAAAGCGGCATCAATGCTTTCATGTCAGCGCCAATCACTTCCCATGTAGAAATGCCGGTGAAATCCTCTTTGCGATGCTGCAGAATCTGAGCAAGTTTTCGCTGGCTGATGTTTTCATAATTGGTGTCCATGATGGTTGCATTGCCCTCATTATCCAGTTGTGTCAGATAGATAAAATCCTTCTGTCCGCAGAAGCTACGGTCTGTTAAAATCATCAGGGTCTTTCCTGCTTCCAGAGAAAGCTTGATGTTCTCTTCGGAAGCATTTTCCAAAATCTCGTAGGTGATGATGGTCTTCTTCTCTTTTTTCTTTTTCTTCTTTTTCTTCTTCGGTGGCTCTGGTCTTTCCACTACCCAGAATGGGCCGCCGCTGCTGGCATTCTTGGATTGGGCGAAGATATCACTTAAGGCATACTTGTAGTTGCTTCGGTTTCTGCTGGAAACATCTGCAACAGCCACCATGTCATTGTCATCAATATCAACGAGGACCATGAAATGGCCGCTTCTTGTAAAGTGTCCCGGTCCCATCAGCGCAACTACAGGATTGCCCTTTCTAAGGGCTTCTCGAATCTTTGTGCTGTCTCTGCCGACACCTTCACATTTGAGTCCGTATTCGGCTGAAAGTGTAGGAATTAAAGCATGTACGGAGCCCCGATAGGAATAATACCCATGAGCATAAGCCCAGGCTGCTGTGTCAACAGGAGTGACCCATTTGTCTGTTAATGATGAGATGACTACTGCCATTGAGGTTGGACCGCATCCAACTCTGCTGATCTGATAGCCATTGTCGTTCCATGCCGGGTCTGTCTGGTTGAAATAGATGAATCCGTTGATCATCTCCTTGTTCTGTTTCATCTCCAGTCTGTGGTCATGGTAGACAACCGGACGAACCTGGAGTGGTCTGCGAAGCTGCTGCTCACGTTTATCAAGATCGTCTTCCTCTGTTGGCTGAGGAATCAGTTTTTTATTTTCTATCTTCTGCTTATTCTTTGTTTCAGTGGTTGTCTGTGTTGTCACCGCAGTAGTTTCTTCCGTTGTTTGCGATGGCTTATTCTTCTCGGTAGTAGTCGTTGTTGTAGCTGGTTTTTCCTTCTCAGTTGTGGTGCTTGTGGTCGTTGGCATTGCCGTTGTGGTCACTTCAGCGGGTGCCTGAGTTGTTACTCCTGCAGTTGACTCTGTTGCCACTTCCTCCGTCTTCTCTGCCTGATTTTTCGCACTGACTGTCTTATACCCGCCAGTAAAGCCTGCGCTGCCAATGGTAAAACTCATTGCGGTAATGAGTGCCCCTGTTTTGAATACATTCTTTTTATTAATTCCAAACATTGTTGGTATTGTCTCCTTATTCCATTTCTGTCTTATAGTTCCCAAAAATTCCTAAAATTAAAAAATCCGAGATTTTAACAAATCTCGGAAAATGAAAAATGCGGATAACAGGAATCGAACCTGCACACCGAAGGTACTAGATCCTAAGTCTAGCGCGTCTGCCAGTTCCGCCATATCCGCATATATGCCGCCAAATCTTCTGTATCAGATACAGTTTGTTTTTTGGCATAAAAAATGAGCGTGCGGGGGATCGAACCCCGGACAACTTGATTAAAAGTCAAGTGCTCTACCGACTGAGCTACACACCCATGCGAAGGTGGGTAATGGGACTCGAACCCACGGCCTCCAGAGCCACAATCTGGCGCGCTAGCCAACTGCGCCATACCCACCATATATATAATTGTAATTATATAAAGCGGGTGATGGGAATCGAACCCACGTGTCCAGCTTGGAAGGCTGGTGTTCTACCATTGAACTACACCCGCAAAAAAATATCGGGGTGACAGGATTCGAACCTGCGGCCTCTTGATCCCAAATCAAGCGCTCTAGCCAAGCTGAGCCACACCCCGGTATTGCTAGTGCGTTTTCTCAACGCAAGATATATATTATCATCCATACATATAAATGTCAACAGCCTTTTTCACTTTTTTGAAGGATTTTTGGATTCTTCTTTAGGATTCTTCTTATTTAGAAAGAGAATGGTTAGAAATAGAAAAAGAAAGCAGCGCCTATAGAATAAACAAACACAGGCACTGCTCCTTTTTACTTTTGGTTATTTATATTATTTAAGAAAAAATTATGTCCTTTTTAGTAAGGTACGTTGGATGCTACTGGTTCTAATTTTTCCCATCCTTCTTCATCTCTCTTAGCGAGGAATGCTTTTAATTCCTGAGCTGGCATATCATAACCTGTGTAAAGCTTGAATGCACCTGCGCCCTGCCATAATAACATGCCCTTGCCGCCAATAACATTTTCTTCTTTACAACCATTTGCCAAAGCGTCTTCCATTAACTTGGTTACCAATGGATTGTAGATTACATCGTATACAACTAAGTTTTCGTTGAATACGGACATATCTGTTACTAAGCTGATGCCGTCCTGTGCAGGAGCCATACCTACTGATGTACCGTTGATCAGGATGTCTGCATTTCTGATTGCATCGTGCATGATATCTGTTTCAGATAATGGATGGAATTTTAATTCGCAAGCAACGCCGTCTTCCTTCATCTTTGCACCGATGTTGATGACTTTATCTAAACCTTCTTTACCACGGTTGAATACTGTTACGGATTTTGCGCCGTCAAGTGCACACTGTACCATGATTGCAGTTGCTGCACCACCAGCACCTAAAAGCACGATGTCTTTATCTACGATGGATACGTCATGATCCTTTAAGTCAAGGACTACACCCATACCGTCTGTGATGTGACCAGTTAATACACCATCATCATTTACGATTGTGTTAACAGCTCCGATAAACTTAGCTGCAGGTGAAAGTTTATCCATGTTACGACATACTTCCATCTTGCATGGCATTGTAACATTGGCACCTCGCATGTTTAATCTTCTCATTGCTGCTAATGTGTCCTTCACCTGAGATTCGTCTGTTTCGAAAGCTAAGTATGCACAGTCAATTCCATAATGGTTAAAGCAGTAATTGTACATGATTGGGGAACCGGAATGTCCGATTGGTGTGCCAATAACGCCTAATAATCTTGTTACGCCTGAAATTCTTGTGTCCATAGTTTTTTCCTCCGAAATGTTTGTTTGTGTTTGTTTGTTGTGTTTGTTTACTCTGTTACATGTTACTCTTTTCTTTTAGTTTGCTTTCGTGCTTTAGTGTTCTAAAGCGCTCCGCCTTGATTGATACTTTATCACGTTAAAGCGTTGATGTCAACAGGTATTTGGGATTTTTTTAATTATTTTTTTGATGGTTTATTAATGTGGGAAATGAGTGATTCGTGGAGGAGGGAATAGGACGTTGGGATGGGGAATTCAAGAATCATAGAAATCCATTCCCTCTATTTGGGAAAATTAGTGTCTACAGGGATGGGAAATAGCCAAAACCCTGAAAGCCCATCACCGTGGACACAGGTTTCCACCCTCTCTGGGGAATGGAAATCACGAAAAATGCTATTTCCCATCATAGTAGACACGCTTTTCACTCCTGTCAGGGGAATGGTATTGGCAAAAATGAGGATTTCCCATCACTTGCAACAGTGAAATCGAGCTTGAGTAGGGAAGGGCTTTCACGATTTTTACAATTTCCATTCCCCATTTCATGTATTCCACGATTTTTCAGTGGTGGGAAAGCAAGAATATTCGTATTCCCACTCCCCGCGCCAGCGTTTCTGCGATTTTCAGGGGATGGGAAAGCAAGAGTATTCATATTTCCACTTCCCTCCATCGACGGCAAGCTCAGCAGATACAACAAAAAAAGCTGTTGCAACATGCAACAGCTTTTCTTCATGAGCGTGCGGGGGATCGAACCCCGGACAACTTGATTAAAAGTCAAGTGCTCTACCGACTGAGCTACACACCCGTATATAATTCACAACAGCTTCTGCTGAAACTGGACTAGCTGGATTCGAACCAGCGAATGCGAGGATCAAAACCTCGTGCCTTACCGCTTGGCGATAGCCCAACATCATTCTAAAAGAATGAAAAGGTGGGTAATGGGACTCGAACCCACGGCCTCCAGAGCCACAATCTGGCGCGCTAGCCAACTGCGCCATACCCACCATATAGACCCACAGGTTTCCTCTGTGAAGCGGGTGATGGGAATCGAACCCACGTGTCCAGCTTGGAAGGCTGGTGTTCTACCATTGAACTACACCCGCATGAAATTGTAAAAAAAATATCGGGGTGACAGGATTCGAACCTGCGGCCTCTTGATCCCAAATCAAGCGCTCTAGCCAAGCTGAGCCACACCCCGATAGTGCTAGTACGTTTCTCAACGCAAGATACATATTATCATTGCTCCTGGAAAAAGTCAACTACTTTTTTAAATCTTTTTTGGATCTGAAAAAATCCCCCGAAATTACTTTCGGGGGATTCGTCATTCATTGATCATTTAAAATTCGGATTATTCTTCCTCTTCAGCTTCTGCTTCTTCTTCAGCTGCTTCTTCTTCAGCTTCAGCTTCTTCTGCTTCTTCACCGTCTTTTTCTAAATCTTCATAGAAATCTTCGTCGAAGTTTTCATCAAAATCATCGTCAAAGTCTTCTAAATAGTCAGGTGTGAAGTAACGGTATACGCCATAAGCGATACCAGCGATTGCTACTACTGCACCGATGATAGCAAGTGCGAATACGAATTTCTTCTGGCAATCATCTTTCTTGTTGATCATTTCTGCGATTTTTAAACCTGCGATTAATTCTGTTACGTTATCTCTCATTGTTAACAGTCCTTTCTTTCTTAAATTTTGTAAGATCACGGTCTTATCTTTATATATATTATAGCATTATCTATAAAAAACTGCTATACCTTTTTCAGTTTTGCGAAGGATGCAAACATCTTCTTGCGTCCAACTCTCTCGAATTCCACGGTAACCTCGTAGTCACGACCGCCCTTGACGAGCTCAACCACAACGCCGCGGCCAAACTTCACATGGCTGACAGTATCTCCTACTGCGTAATCTACAGAAGCAGAGGAATTCACAGTAAATTCTCTGGATCTGGCTGCAGACTGCTGATAGTAAGACTTTCTTGTTCCCATACCCCGGTTGGTGGAGAAGAGGGCTTTGGCTGGATCCTTGGTCTTTAAATTCACGCCAGGTTCCACTTTAAGCAGTTCTTCCGGAATCTCATCGATAAAGCGGGATACCTTATTAAACTGCATACGTCCATGCATCATACGATGCTTCGCTGCACTGATATAGAGTTTCTGCTTCGCACGGGTAATACCCACATAGCAGAGTCTTCGTTCTTCCTCAATGTCATCCTTATCATCAGACATCAGTGTCATATAGCTAGGGAAGATACCATCTTCCATTCCCACTAAAAAGACATATGGGAATTCCAATCCCTTGGCACTATGAAGCGTCATAAGAACCACGCGCTCATCGGAGGAATCAAGGGAATCCACATCTGCCACTAAGGCAATCTCTTCTAAGAGTTCTCCCAAAGTAGGATTCTCAGCGGAAAGCTCATATTCTGTAATCTTATTGAGCAGTTCATCGATATTCTCAAGTCTTGCCTTGGCTTCCTCGGAATCGTCAAGCTGCAGATCTACCAGATAGCCGGTTTCCTTGGTTACTGCTTCAAAAAGCTCTACCAGAGTGCCTGTCTGGGCAATTCTTCGAAAACGCTGAATCTGCTCTGCAAAATCAAGGACTTTCTTAGATGCGCTCTTCAGGGTTGGGATATTATGAGCCTCGATACAGGCATCCATAAAGCTGATTTCATGCTCAAAGGCATAATCTGCCACCTTATTGATGGAAGTAGCCCCAATGCCTCTTTTGGGTACATTGATAATACGGCGAACGGCAAGATCGTCATATCCATTATCAATCACCTTCAGATAAGCAAGAATATCCTTAACCTCCTTACGGGAGTAGAAATTGATACCACCCACAATCTTATATGGGATGTTCCTTAATAAGAACTTCTCTTCTAACACACGGGACTGGGCATTGGTACGGTAAAGAATGGCCATATCCTTGTAGGAAACGCCATCCCGGTTTTTACGGTCAATCTCTGCCACAACCCTGTCAGCTTCCTCATATTCTGTCTCATACTGGTGAAAATCGATCTCATCCCCAACTTCATTCTCTGTCCAGAGGCGCTTTGCCTTACGTCCCTTATTATTACGGATGACTTCATTAGCTGCGTTTAAGATATTCTGGGTGGAACGATAATTCTGTTCCAGCTTGATGACAGTTGCTTCCTTAAAGATATTCTCAAAATTCAAAATATTATAAATATTGGCACCACGGAACTTGTAGATGGACTGATCATCGTCTCCTACAACGCAGAGGTTGCGGTGCTTCTTTGCCAGCATGCTGACAAAGGTAAACTGCACGGTGTTGGTATCCTGATACTCATCCACCATGATATAACGAAGACGATTCTGGAAAATCTCGAGAACCTCTGGATGAAACTGAAACAATTCCACGGTCTTAACCAGGAGATCGTCAAAATCCAAGGCATTATTCGCCTTTAACTGCTTCTGATATTCCGTATAAATCTTAGCCACCTGGCCTTCACGGAACTTGCCACGGCTCTGCATCTCATATTCAGACGGTGTAATCAGCTCGTCCTTGGCCTTGGAGATTGCTCCAAGGACAGAGCGTTCCGGAAACTGCTTCTTATCGATGTTAAGACGCTTCATCACGTCGCGAATGACCGTCTTCTGGTCATCTGTGTCATAGATGGTAAAATGTCTGTCGTAACCGATCAGATCGATATACTGGCGCAGAATACGCACACAGGCAGAGTGAAAGGTGCTGACCCAGATATGCTCTGATCCAAAGCCTACCAGGGCATCCACTCGCTCACGCATCTCCTGAGCCGCCTTGTTGGTAAATGTGATTGCCATAATATTATACGGATTGACGCCCATCTCATCGATCAGATAGGCGATACGGTGTGTCAGAACTCTTGTCTTTCCTGATCCTGCTCCCGCAAGTAAGAGCAGCGGACCCTCCGTACAAAATACAGCCTCTCTCTGTTGTTCATTCAATGTATCATAAATGCTCATATACTAGTTGTAACTCCTTATAAAACAAACGTTCGAATATCCATATTATAGCACAAAAAAAGAGTTTCGCAAATGAAACTCTTTTTTCTCTCTCTATTAATTTTTATGATTAACTCTGATAATGCTTTAAGGTGTCCACGATACGTTCCACCGTTCCCTGGAATCCATATGCCGCTGTGTTCAGAGAGATATCATAATTAACTGCATCCTTCCAGTCAAGACCGGTGAAGAATTCATAATATTTCCCATAGGTATCATCCTGTTTTTTCACAAGTCTGCGTGCCTGCTTCAGATTCAGATTTTTATTCCCGTGCATAACTCTCTCTACACGAAGATCGAATGGTGCAGTCAGGTAGATGCTGATATGGGGAATATTATTGTTAGTCAGGATTGCATTGGCGCAATGACCCATGATCACAAAATCTTCTTCCAACGCCAGGTTCTGTAAAAGCTCGCTCTGGTTGAAGAATACCGCATCCCTCTTGGAAAGCCCATGATAACGATTAAAGTCTTTAAGATGCTGGAAGAATCCCTTCTTCTGCTCATGAGCGAAGGAAACCTCCTCCGGATCTGCATAGATATACTGTGCCTTATTCAGTGCATCGCGGTCATAAGAGAAACCGCCATGGTCACGAATATAATCCTTTTCTGCATCCAGACGCTTTAATACTTCATCAAATATCTCATCGTCATAATAGTTGATGTGAAGTCGATCTGCCACTTCAAAGCCGATTCCTGTACCGCCGCATCCATAGGCGCGCTCAATACAGATAATAAAGTGATCGTGTTCCCCAAATCGATGAGTGAAGGAAGATTTCGCAAGCAATTCTGCACGGTGTTTGTCCAGAATATCCACATTAATCTGGCTATCTGGAAGCTCCAGCACTTCATTGAGTATCTTTTCATACTCACGCATCAGCTGGCTGCGAACCCTGTCATTTGGAATGGTTCGAGCCATGTTTGAAATCAGTGCCAGTTCATTGCGAAGAACATATCCTTCGCCTTCCTCCATCTTCTCCACCATATCTTCAATGGCGTTAACTCGGCCGATATTAAATACTCGTCCCAGATTAGAGCCAAGCATCATATATACCTGTTCATCCAGGTAATAGATTCTGGCAGCAAGCTTCTGAAGTTCTTCATGTGTATAATGCTTCATACCTTTCTACCTCCTTACCTGATGAAGAATACCAGGGTATCAATTAAGAATACCGGTATTAAAATCTTGAATGCCCAGAATACATAGCCGAAGAAGGATGGCATCTTGATACCATTTTCATCGGAAATGGCTTTTACCATGAAGTTAGGTGCGTTACCAATATAGGAGTTTGCCCCCATGAATACGGCACCGCAGGAGATGGCAAGCAGCATATTATATGGGATATAGCCTAAGCTTGTCAAAATACCTTCCGCGTACTTCATAGCTCCGGTGGTTGTCAGGAACACAAGGTATGTCGGTGTGTTATCTAAAAAGCTTGACAGTGCTCCGGTTACCCAGAACATCTGAACCGGACGGGTCAGGCCAAGCTGTGGACCTAATACCTTTAAAATCATCAGTGCTGGCTGCATGGTAATGAAGATACCAATGAACAGCACTGCTACTTCTTCGATGGCGCCCCATGTAAAATGGTTCGCGATACGAATTTTCTTACTGGTTGTCTTGAAGGATAAACCTGCTGCCACTAAGATAATGACACATTCAATAATCGCTGGCAAACTAAGTGTTACTTCTCCAAAGAGATGAATGCCAAGTACCTCCCCGGCCGCATTCTGCATGAATGCCATATCAGGCAGCACTCCGCTTAAAATAACAGCTGCAACGATCATTGCGATAAAAATCAGGTTATGAAGCCCCTTTAAGGTAATCTTCGTACCTGGTTTACGAATATCTGGCATAAGCCCTTCGCGAATATCTTTCTGATAGTTCTTGCGGTCAATAAAATAGAAGATTGTAAGAACCAAAAGCATATTGAAAATTAAAATTGGCAGTATGTGCATGCTCCAGAAGAAAGGAACGCCTCGTGAAAAGCCCATTAACAGTGGTGGATCACCGATTGGTGTGAGACATCCACCCATGTTGGATACGAGGAAGATGAAGAAGACCATAATATGGGATCTTCGCTTTCTCCAGGAATTCATCTTGATCACTGGTCTTACCATGAGCATGGAGGAACCGGTGGTTCCGATCACGCTGGATAAGAGTGTTCCTATGGTAAGCAGAATGATGTTGACCCTCGGGGAGCCCGCCAAATCGCCTTCCATAGTGATGTTACCGGCTACACAATATAAACCAAATAATAATACGATAAATGTCAGGTAGTCGTTTACAATACATTCCAATACGGTTTCAAAGGCATGTGCCGGTCCGAACAGTACGGTAAATGGTACGATGAACAGTACAGACCACAGTGCCACCATAATTGGACGGTTTTTTTCCCACCATTCTTCTTTTACAAGAGGAAATATTGCAATGCTGAGCAACAGCCCTGCAAAAGGGATACAAAGCCAAGCTGGTAAATTTTCCATCTTTTTTGTCCTCCTTATATGAAAATGGTAAATTCATTCCCGTATTGTATTCCTATTTTTAGACAAAATCAATTCAATTTTAAATTTTATTCAATTTTTCAATGTTCTATATTCTATACATTATAATAATGAAAGGTCTACAGCACCATCTTCACGCCGCCATAGATTCCTGCAAGATTTCCCAATGTTGCAACTTTAAACTGGGTGTCGCGGGATGCATGGAATGCATAATTGACAAAATGCTTTTTGATGGCATCGATTAAGATGTCGCCGGCTTTGCTCATACCGCCACCGATGACAAAGCTTTCCGGATCCATAACACAGGAAATGTAAGCGAGGGCCTTGCCAAGCATTCTTCCTGTTTCATCCACGATGTGAAGTGCCACTTCATCCCCTTCTCTTGCAAAGTCGAATACTTCCTTGGATGTGATAGTTTCCACGTCGCGTAATCTGCTAGCCTGATCAGCATGTTTAGCAATGTACTTTTTCGCTACACGTGCCACGCCGTTGGCCGATGTGTACTGTTCGAGGCAGCCACATTTGCCACATCCACATACTTCTGTTTCGTCGTCAACCATGGTCATATGGCCGATTTCGCCTGCTGCACCGTTGACACCTGGAACGATCTTACCGTTTAAGATGACGCCGCCGCCAACGCCGGTACCTAAGGTTACCATAACGATGCTGTTGTGGCCCTTGCCGCCGCCCATCCACATTTCGCCGAGGGCTGCCACATTGGCATCATTGCCGGCTTTTGTTGGAAGTCCAGTCAGTTCCTTCATCTCTTTTGCTGCATTGAATACACCCCAGCCTAAGTTTACACAGCCAAGGACACAGCCTTCGTCATCCACAGGACCAGGAACACCCATTCCGATTCCTTCCACATCACCGATTGCGATGTTTTGTTCCGCTAATTTCTTCTGAATTGCTTCTGCAATGTCTGGAAGCACATTCACGCCGCCCTTTTCTGTGCGGGTTTTGATTTCCCATGTATCAACTAAAGTTCCATCTGTTTTAAAAAGACCAATCTTAACGGTTGTTCCACCGATATCTACACCAAATGCATATTTTTTCATGTTTCACGCCTCCTGTTTTATGTCATATACTGATATAATTTTATTCCTTTTAATCGAAATATTCAACAAAAGCTTGTTTTCAACTTTTTCAAACTATATAATAATGAGAGTACCTATCGTTATGGGCAATCACCTGTTTTGAAGGAGTATTTATGACTGAATTTACAAAACTGCTCAACGGCATGCTTCACGTAGAGCATGTGGAACCGGATGAGCTTCCAAACATAGACTTATATATGGATCAGGTAACCACATTTATGGAATCCCAGCTGGGGGACTGTAAGCGTAACGAGGATGACAAGATCCTTACCAAGACCATGATCAACAATTATTCCAAGAATAAGCTTCTTCCACCATCAGACCGCAAGAAGTATTCCAAGGACCACATTGTGTTGCTGATCTTTATCTATTATCTGAAAAATTTCCTCTCTATCTCAGACATCAAGAGCCTGATGACACCGCTGGTGAATTCCTTCCATGATAATGCAGACGCATCCATTTCCTTAGAAAAGATCTACAAGGAGATGCATGACATCGAGACAGAGCGCAATAAGAGCTTCAAGGCAGATGTGGCAAGCATTTACGAAGACAGCAGCAAAAGCTTTGAGATGGTAAAGGACAAAGAACAGAAGGATCTTCTCCAGAATATGGCCTTTATCATGAGCCTTTCCTATGACATTTACCTGAAAAAGCGTATCATCGAGGGCATCATCGACTCGTATATGCCGGATGAAGAGATGAAGGTACCTGCAAAGGGCAAAGGAAAAGCAAAAGACACAAGAAAGAAAAAATAGACTGACATAAAAAGGAGATGTTCCACGGAACACCTCCTTTATTCTTTGCACATATTTACTTCACGGTTCTGATCTTAATAGCTGCTCTTTCTTGCCGTTCTTGCAATGGCAAATGTACCGATCAGAATGATCAACTCGATGACGGACATGATACCAATGATGATCAGACATACCTTACGGTCTCCGGAATCTGCTTTTGCCTGGAAAGCTACGAATTCTTCCTTGCTTACATTGCCTTTATAACAGTAGAACTGATCAAATCCATCTAAATCATAGGCTTCGATACGATCCTCCACCTGTTTACCGATAACAGTTACTGTCTCAGTGGCAGTGATCTTCTGATAAGAGATATCATAGGTTAAATCCCCGATCTCTGAACCCGTCTGAAGAAAACCATCCTTCTGATCGTTTTCAACAACCTTAAATGGGTATTTGCTATTATTTAGATAATCTTTACAGAAGCTATTGAGTTCCTGGGCACTAAAATACACAGTTTCGGATGTAACGCCTTCTTTGATCTGGTTGCTGTGTAATTTGTAATCACCGATCATCAGCGGGTTGGAAAAGTATCCAGACTTGATGGTTGGTTTTTTCGGATTGTGATACTTCTTACCATGCATACGGATTGTTTCTTTACGGTCACTGGATGCAGGCTCCCAGGATCTCATCAGATGTTTTTCTATCTTTGTTTCATCATCATTCGGATCGTTCTTGTCATGTTCATCCACGATCACTTCACGTTCCTCTACAACAAACATCTTCTGATAGAGTGTGCGGTAAAGATATTCTGCGTTCTCTGCCTTCACACCAAGGTCTTTATCTACTAATACACCGTCGTTGGCAAGTTCCGGTTTTCCGCTGAAAAGAACTAATTTGCCTTCATTGGCAGAATCTACTTTTCCATCTGTTTCCACGATCAATTCATTCAGTTTGTTCGCACGTTCCGGACTGTTCACATGGTAGGAATATCCAAAAAAGATGGATATCAATACACACACAATAAAAATCAGCCCAGTGCAGCCAATTGCTCTCATGCATTGTCCTCCTTACTTTTCAAATATCAATTATTATACGTTTATATTATACGATAATGTGACGTATTTGTGTAGGTACTAATGAAGTTTCCATACCATTAAAAAAGTGTGCTTCGCACACTTCGCGCCCGAGCGGAATGCGAAGCATTAACTACCACTCCGCGAGGTGCGCATCCACCCGGAGGGTTTTTTAATATACAGAAAACGAAGTTTCCTGTATATTAAAAAAAGGAACCATCTATCATTTATAGATGATTCCTGATTCTCTTCATAAAGGCCGAATGCCTACTCTTCCATATCTCCATTCTCAATCATTCTGCTAAATACCATGTCATAGCCATCATTCCCATAGTTTAAGGAACGATTCACACGGCTGATCGTAGCAGTTGATGCGCCGGTCTTCGCTGCCACTTCAATATAAGTATTATGGGCACGAAGCATTCTGGCAACCTCAAAACGCTGTGCCAGAGATAATAATTCATTCACTGTGCAAATGTCTTCAAAATAAGTAAAGCATTCTTCCACATCGTTCAAAGTCAGAATCGCTTTAAACAGCTGCTCTACTTCGGGAGTACGGATTTTCTTTCCCATGATTCGTATCCTCCTGATTATTCTTCTCACAAACTACTGTAATACTGTAAAATTTCATCGTATTAAAGTACACCATAACCATCGTAACACAAATCCGGCAAAAAAGGAATGCCTTTTTTTGTATTATCATGATTCTTTTATTTCGAATCCTTCGAGAAGAAATGTCGCACAATCAGATAGAAGGCGATAAAGAAGGCCAGCAGGTATCCGATCATACCAAGGGCCGGGATTCCCAAAATCTTCGGTCTCATATCTGTCGTACAGATAATACTTGAGGAAATTAACAATGCCATGATCCAAAGACCCATGACAATGTTACGAACCAGATGGCTTAACAGATCTGCCAGAGAGTCTGTGACACCCACATCCAGGTGTACCAAAGACTGTCCGCGTACGAAGGCCTTGAACATATCATTCATCAATTCCGGCAGTCGCAGGGATTTGTCCAGGGCGCGGTACATCTTCTTGCCGCCCTTTTTCATGGCTTCCTTTAGTTCAAAGTCTTCGAACATGCTCTTAACAAAGCGCTGTTCTGCGATAGCGAAGACATTGATCTCCGGACAGATATAGGCAAGAATCCCTTCTACATGAGAAAGGCCTCTGGCAAGCATAGTAAGTCCAGGTGGCATGGCAACATGATTGATCTTCATGGCTTCCATGAAATCCTGCAGGATCTCCGCCATATGGATTTCTCCCAGATCCAGGGTGCCATAACGGGTCATCAGATCCTCGATGGTTTCCCGAAGCATACGCTTATCCGGCTTCTGCTTAAAATCACCCAGCATCATCACAGCATCCTGAATCATGTTGATATCATTCTGGGCAATGCCAGAAACAACCATCTTCAGCGTATTACGGTCACGAATAGAGAGTCGCCCCATCATACCCATATCCAGCCAGATAATCTTGCCATCGCGAATCTTAACATTACCAGCATGGGGATCTGCATGAAAGAATCCATCTTCCAGAATCTGCTTCAGAAAATGATCCACCAGCTTGGTTGCAATCTCTTCCAGATCATAGCCATTCTCCAGAAGAGAAAATTTATCGTCCACAGCAAAGCCATCAATGTATTCCATTACGAGTACACTCGGCGTTGTGTGTTCCATATAAACATGTGGTGTATCCACATAGGCGATATCCTTGTTCAGTCTCTTAAATTCCTGAAAATTGCCTGCTTCGATGAGAAAATTCATCTCTTCCTGAGTCGTCACCCACATCTCATCCAGTACCATATCAAGATCCACGATTCCTCTGTGATTAACCATCGGAATGAGCTTCACTGCCCTCTTAAGGAGACGGATATCTCTGGCCATGACGCTGTAGATGCCCTTTCGCTGTACCTTAATGACAACATCTGAGCCATCCTTTAAGCGCGCCCGGTGTACCTGAGCAATGGATGCAGAGCCGATACACTCCTCCTCGATGGAGTCGAATACATCACTCCATGCCATCTCATAGTTATTCTCCAGCACACTGATCATCTCATAGAAATCCATCGGTGGCACGTCGGAACGAAGTGCCATCAGCTCATCACAATATTCCTGAGGAAGGATATCAGAGTGCATAGACATGATCTGGCCGATCTTCACATAGGTTGGCCCCAGATCTTCTAATATCTTACGCAGTTTTTCAGGAGTAATCCCGTCTGAGATCTTATTGCGTCGTAAAACGCCGATGATTTCTCTCAGACGGGACTTTGATTCAATTTGTTTCGTTGATTGATTATTATTACCCACGAACTATGATTCTTTTACTTGTGAATGCTGCTTATTCTTCTGCAGCTTCTTCTACTACTTCTTCTACAGTTTCTTCTACTTCAACAACAACTTCTTCTGCTTTGCTTTCTACTTCAGCAATCTTGTCCTTTAATGCTTCTAACTGTTCTTTTGTCATAACATCAATGATGTCTGTTAAATCGTCTGGATTTTCAGGAACGATGTTCACTGTAAAGTTGTCTTTTACTTTCTGTCTTACAGTTTTTGTTACGTTATGCTTTAATTCCTGATTTAAGGATTTACCCTGTTCAAATGTGAGTTCACCCTTCTTTACTAAATCGTCTACGATTTCTTTGGATTTTTCAGCTGTTGTTGCTACTGTTCCAAGTCCTGCTAATAAAAGTCTTTTTACGTTTGCGCCGATTTTGTCCATAATCTTACCTCCTTTATAATGGATATTTCGTACTATATTTATACTTATATTTTATCAAACTTAAATCTGTTTTGCTACCACTTTATACTCGTTGCCATCTCGCCAGAACTTGCACTGATAGTCCTTACTGGAGAGCATGCGGCAATATTCGTCCTCATCCATATTCACATCACAGACATATTCTTCGTATTCTTCATCGTAGCTGAAGTAAGTGCATGTCTCGCATGTACCATATACCTTGTTCTTATTCTCTGCCATTCTTATACCTCTTTATATAAATCTATTGAAAAAGGGACTGTAGCCAAGATGCAACAGTCCCGTGTTTGTGTTTATAACTGGAATATTAAATTCACTGCAAAAATTGCTATGGATATTCCATAAATGATCATTCCCTTTCGAACGGTACCATGGTGTACCATACCGGAGCCTGCGCTGCCGATCAGAACCGGAACAATCATGAACAAAGGCTTCATGCGATAGTAATGGCGAAGACCACCAAAGAGTCTTAACGCAATTCCATCTGGAAGAACCTTAAATTCTACTACTGCTAAAATAAACACGATGAGAAATAAAAAAATGGACCATCGCTCATTATTCTTGATCATAAGCTACCTCTTTATGTATCTTTATAACACTAAACTAATATATTGAGCATATTATACCACAGATTGACCCATTTATGCAATTTCTAACGCGATTTGAATCATATCGTGGAGGGAAGTCTGTCTTTCCTCGGCAGACATACCCTCTCCTGTGAATGGATTATCAGATACCGTTACCATGGCTACTGCCTTCTTGCCTGCTCGAAGGGCTTCTGCGTACACAGCCGCGATTTCCATCTCCATGGCGATGACGCCAAAGTTGGCCCAGGCCTTATTCTCCTCCGGATATTCCTCATAGAAGTGGTCTTTTGAAAGAACATTGCCCGCTGTGACAGCAATGCCCAGCTCTTTGGCTTTCTCGTAGGCCTTGATTGACAATTCAAAGTCTGCAATCGGTGCAAATGTACCCCTCAGATGGTAGGTACTCATATAATTGGAGTCTGTGCAGGCTGCCTGTGCAATGATCACATCCCCTACCTTGGTATTCTCGCCTACGGCACCTGCCGTTCCGATTCGGATGATGGTTTCCACGCCATAAAAATTGAAAAGTTCATGGGTGTAGATGCCTGCGGAAGGCATACCCATGCCATGACCCATGACAGAAACCCTCTTTCCTTTGTAGGTTCCAGTGTATCCAAGCATATTTCTGACATCGGTCACCAGAATAGCATCATCTAAAAAGTTCTCTGCGATGTATTTGGCACGAAGGGGATCCCCCGGCATAATGACTGTTTTGGCAAAATCGCCATAATTGGCACGATTGTGAGGTGTTGGTGTATTCGTCATACGTCATTCTCCTTTCTATCATTCTTCGTATATTATTCTAATATTATTTTCTCTTCTTCCTGACAGATGACTGCTAATTCTCCATCCTTTAAAGTGTAGGCCTTGCCATAAAGTGCTGCCTCGCCATCCACCTCCAGGATGTAGCTGCCATCATTTAACACGTAATAGCATTCCCCCATGGAATCGGGATAGATCCAGCCTGTATACAGGGGTTTTCCATCCAGAAAATCATCCTTTTCCTTGTCGTAGTGGGGAATGACATTATATTTCGTCAGTCCAAGCCCTGGAAAATACTTCTCGAAGGTTTCATCGAGTGCTTCTCCCGGTCTTTCCGGCATGCAATAGACTCTGTCAGCTGCATTCATAGAGCCTGCACTGATGCCCATCACAAGGCCATCGTAATTCTTCATGATCTCCCGAAGGCCAATTCGCTCGAAAAATGCCCTCTCGGTTGGCACATGGCCACCGCTTAACATGACAAAATCACTGTTTTTGATCAGTTCCTCTGCCTGATCTTCGTTGCGGCTGTCTAATAAGACAAATGTCTCCGGAATCATGCCATGATAAAGGAAGCATCTTCGGAAGGTGAATACCATCTCTTCACTTTTTTCATAATTATCCGGATTAGCAGCAATGATGACGCATCTGGAATTTTGCTTCCAGTACTTTTTCAGATTCGCCACAAAGGAATTGCGAGTAAAGTAGCAGCATGGCAGATGCATATGTGCCGGCACATCGTTGTCGCAAGGACTGCTGGTTAAGAATAAAACCATAATCGTTCTCCTGTTTCTATTATCATCTATACTAATTCTCTTATTTGTGATGTCTGGTCACGTGAAGGATGGTAAGGACGTCTTCTTTCACACGAAAATGGATATCCCAGCCCGCATAGGCCATGCCATAGATTCGTTCCGGGTCATCGTGGTAGGAAGGTCTTGGGTCCTGGGCAAGCAGCTTCCTGATCGTCTCAATCTGTTCTTCGGAATAGATCTCCTCCATCTGCTTTCTGACTGTTTCATCAAGCATTACTTCCAGATGATAGTCCCTTACTTCCCCGGCAAAACCATCCACAGCATCCTCGTGGATGTCCACATAAGGAAGATATGGCTTGATATCATAGATTGGAGTCTGATCCCGAAGATCTGCCCCTGCCACGGTGAGTACCGGGCCCTCTTCGGTCAGTTCAATCTTCTCAAGTCTGACGGAAGATAATCCAATGGGGTTTGGACGGAATGGGGATCTGGTCGCGAATACACCCTTTCGCACATTGCCTCCTAACCTTGGTGGTTTTACGGTAGCTGACCAGTTCTTTCTCTTGCCATCATCAAACTGCCACAAAAGCCATATATAATTAAAATCCTCAAGTCCCTTCACAATCTCCGGATTGCGAAATTCCGGTTCAAAGATGATGCGTCCCTTCACTTCATTCACAAGGCCGCTCTGTCTTGGAATACCGAACTTTTCCGGGAAATCGGTATGGATTTTCGCGATGATTTTCATAGTAATTACCTCGAAGTATTTCTTACTATTATTATACCACACAGGGACATCTGTGGCGTATTTTTCTAGCTCCTTCTCCCTCTTAAAAAAGGTCAGATACCAAAAATGGCAGGTGCCACAAGGCACCTGCCATATCTTATGTAATTATAATAATCCTTCAATTTCATCTGCCAGTACTGTTACATCCAGCGGCAGTTCATCGGGATACTTACATATATATTTGGGATAATTGCTATGCTTTAATCCTTCAATGAGAATAATGTCCGCTTCCGGGAATGCTTTAGCTAGCATCTCTTCATCGACACCAGCACATTCTTTGGTAATCATCATACGGCTGCCTGAGAAAACTGCTGTCCCGTAAGCGCCTGCCTGACGGTGACGAAAGCTATCCGTACCCGGCACATCCGGCTCAAAATCATGGCCATCATGCTTGATGACTGCCACCAGATACCCTCTTTTCACCAGTTCCGGAACAAGTCTCGTAATCAGGGTTGTCTTCCCTGAATTCTTATAACCGCTGATACAGTAGAACAGTGGTTTCTTTACAGAAGATGTACACATACCACATCCCCCTTTGCCACACCCTTTTCGGCGGTTTCCGAAATTTCCACAAAGCAGTTGCAGCCAAGCATGGAGGACATGGCACCGGAGGCATGATTGCCCTCTGGAAGCCAGACTTTATCATCCTCATGATGGGCACGAAGAAATCTTCGGCAACGGCCTTTCTTAAAGTCATTCTGGATTTCCATATGGATCACCGGCATCTTCCACACTGGATTACCGGTCATATGATAAAGCATTGGGCGTACGAGCAGTTCAAAGTTGGCTGCTGCCCCGAACGGGTTACCGGACAGACAGACTACCGGAGTTTCTCCACAAAGGAAGGAAAGGGTCGGTGCACCAGGTTTGATCTTCACCTTCCAGAACAGTTTTTTCGTCGCCACAAGCTCCTGCACATCGTGCATAATATCCTTTTCCCCCACAGATACACCTCCTGTGGTGATGATCAGATCACATTCCTGCGCTTTTTCCTGAATCAGGGCAGATACATCCGCCGGGTCATCCTGTGCGTGGATGGCAAACACCGGCTGACAGCCCTTCTCGATTAGGCGGGCACAGATATAATTGATATTGGAGTCATAGATTTTCCCCGGCATCATCGGACTTCCCGGAGTGATCACCTCATCTCCTGTGGAAATGATTCCGACACGGGGCATCTGGTAGACGAGACACTGGGCGTAACCAAGACTTGCCAATATGGCGATGGAGGTACCATCGATGACAGAGCCTTCTTTTAAAAGGACGTCTCCTGCCATGTAGTCTTCCCCCTGCGGACAATAGTCGGAAAATGGTTTGGAGTGGCCATAAATCTCTACCACATCTTCCCCAAAATCAGACCATTCCTGCCTGATGATTGTATTGGCGCCCTTTGGGATTGGCGCGCCGGTCATAATACGGACAGCTTCGCCAGTACCCACCTCTCCATTAAAACAGCCTCCTGCGTATAATTTGCCGATGACGCGAAACTGTTTGGGTGTATCTTGGGAGGCACCTTCTGTCTCTTCTCCCTTCAATGCATAGCCGTCTAACGGGGATCTTGGAAATGGCGGCTGGTCATAGACAGCCACTGCATCCTCAGCCAGAACCCGTCCCAGACAAGATAGGAGGGGCAGATATTCGGTTTTCTTCATTACCTTTGTATGTGCCACAAGCACATCTCTTGCTTCTTCCACGCTATACATTTTCATACTCCTTCGGTGTATTAATATTCTTTAATGAGTCGTCCTCCGGCAGATCCACAACAATGGTTTCTGTCCGCTTCATGATATCACGCATGCGGTAATTTCCTTCGGCAATCATGGAAGTCATGACCGGGAGAACCGACTTTGGATAAATTCCGAACAATGGGTGAAGACGGCCACCACTTCTTGCAATGACAACACAGTCTTCATTTTCTTCATATATATGGATTAGTTTGTTTATATGCTCTTTTTTAATCAGAGGCATGTCGCAGGCAGTCACAAAAAGTGCGTCTTCCCCGCACAAAGTGAGTCCTGAACAGATACCTCCCAGGGGTCCAATTGCAGGATAAATATCCTGAATAAGGGGAAGTCCCGTTTCTGCATAAGGAGCTTCCTGGTCTACGGATAAATAGATGGCGTGTAACAAGCTCATGGCTTTTATTATGTGTGTGTAAAATGGAGATTTGTTATATGTCAGAAACAATTTCTTCCTGCCCTGCATACGGCTGTTTTTACCGCCGCTTAAGATATATCCTGCAATTTTCATACCTGTTATTCCTATTAAATGTATACTTCTTATTTACGTTCGATCTTCAGTGCCATGATCAGGAAGTTCAATAATACAAAACCGATGATCATGGTTGTGAGATATAACTGAATACCGGAAAGCTGAGCAGTGTAACCTGCTAACTTTTCATTTCCAATTGCGGTAAGATATGCTGTCATCTTATTGGTTGCAACCAGACCGATTGCCATTGGGAAGGTCATGCCTGCAAATCCCGGTGCAAATGGGAATGCGAAGAATTTAGGCAGCTTCACAATGATGAAGAGTAAAGATGCGAGCACACATGCATAGAGGAAAAATAATAATTTCTGGTTTGGTTCTGGAATCACATTTAAATAGCTTACTACACAAAGGGAGCAAGGTGCAAGCACAACGGCCATTGTATGATAAACCGGTGGCTTCACTTCTACCGTGATGAGACGATAGATCATAATTGGAATGATAATCAGATAAATGATGATTCCATAATACACAACATACTTTAAGATTCCAGCTGCGTTCATAAATGCGCCAACTACGCAGCTAACCATAATCCCATTATATGTTACAAACCAGCTTGGCACAAATGTATTGATATCACGCTTAGCAATTACATTATTGTAAGTAAAAAGGAGGATATGCATAGCATGAATACAAAGGCCAATGGTCCACAGTGCTTTGCCAAGCATTGGGACATAATCAAAATAGTAACTACCCAAAATCATCATTACCATGGTAAACCCTGCGTAGAGAGATGAAGGGACAACTGTTTGATATTCCTTTTTGCAGGTGCCAGGGTAAGAGATAATTTTTACAATGTAAACCAGAAGAACAGCAGTTGCTGCCCACATGGTCAGATGGCGTACCCAGGCATAATTCATGCCTGCATACACATTACTTAAGGTCAGCGCCCCTACAAAGGTAGGGAGCACTGGCACTGGGATTCTTTCAATTCTTTCCATAATTTTTATACCTTTCTAAACACTCTTCCACGATTAATCTTCGTAGAAGAATTCGAAATTATCTTTCATGTGGAAGAAATCGGAATAATCCACATCAAAGAGTGGTTTTTTGATCTTGGACACATCGATCTTACGACGGATCAGCTGAGTTAATACGCCGGAGTAGGATAAGTCGCCCTGAAGGATCGCGCCAGTGATCACGCCGTCCTTATGTACCACTTTCTTATAGATTCCTTTTTCTTCATTTTTGTAGATTTCTTCAGTGTAAGTATCATCATAATGGTTTGCCTGTCCAAGAGACATGGAAGGAAGACCTAAGAAGTTCATGGTGGATTTGCTTGCAAAGAAGTCATCCATGGACTTTTCAATGCCGCTCATGTTATATGCAGCAATCATACCTTCCTTAACAGCCACTGGCCAGATTGGAGCTCTTCCAGATACATCACCAGCGCCGTAAATGTCAGGAACATTTGTCTGACCCTTCTCATCAAACACAAGACCAAAACGGTCACATTCGATGCCGGAGCCTTCTAAGAATTCCACATTTGCACGAACGCCGGCACAGTTGATAACTAAATCTGTGTCAATTTCAGTGCCGTCAGTTAAGATGACTTTGTAGCAGTTGCCATTTTCATCAAGGACAAATTCCTTGGCGCCCATGTTATAATACTGCTTAACGCCTCTTTCGGCGAACATTCTGCCATAGACACCTGCAGAGTAATCATCTAACTGGATTCCTAACATGTAAGGTGCCTTGTCTGCTAACGTGATATTCTTGCCATGTGGGAGAAGTCCGGCTACCACGTCGATGCCGACTAAACCTGCACCCATGACGAAGATATTCTGGGCAGTTTCTAAGCGTTCTTCGATGAATTCCACATCACAGAAATTACGGAAGCCTGTGATGTTCATGCCTTCTCTAAGACCTGGAATTGGGAAGAAGTTTGGATGGGAACCTGTTGCGATACATAATTTGTCATATTCGATGCTTCGATTGTCAGAGAACAGCACTCTCTTGTTCCTGATGTCCACACCTGTGGCTCTCACGCCCTTGATCCAGTTCACATTAAAGCGGTCTTCAAAATCCGGACCAACAAAGTTTAATTCTTCTAATGTTCTTTCACCCTTTAAATGATGATATAAGATACATCTGGAATAGATGGAAGAGTCTTCAGAAATCATAATGATTTCTGCATTTTTATTTAATTCACGGAGTTTTCTGACAGCGTTTGTGCCTGCTGCACTTGCTCCAATTACTACGAATCTCATTCTCCGGTCACCTCCACTAATGTAATGGCATGCATTGGACATTTTTCCACGCACATTGGATTTCCAGAACCATCTTCACTTCTGTGAACACACATGTCACATTTCATAACTTCTGTGTTATGGATTGCGTCTGGTTTTAACACACCATAAGGACATCCCATGACGCACATGAAGCAGTGTGCACAGTGTTCCTTGTCATACATAACGTAGCCTGTTTTTTCATCTTTTCTCATAGCTCCGGTCATGCATGTGATGGCACATTCTGGCAGGTCACAGTGACGACAGAAGATTGGTGCCGGTTTTGTCTCAGAGTCGATTACCACACGGTTTCTTGCATCGTGGGTGTCATGAGAGATACAACAGCTGGTTACACACATTAAACAGCCAATACAGCGGCTACGATCAATTTTTATACGGTACATATACAAAATCCTCCCCTACTGGCTCAATGTTAACAACTGCAGATTTATAGCTTGGCTCCTTGGAATATGGGTCATATACGGATGGAGTCAGCTTATTACATTCGATGTAATGGATTGGTGCGTAGATTTCATCGTCGCATACATCATCTGTCACACGTACGGCAAATGGTGCACTCTCTCCATTACAGGAATGAATCATAATAAAGTCTTCGTGTTTTAGACCGAATTTTTCTGCTACTGTCGGATGGATGTAGCAGTATGGATGATGGGCACTAACATGCTCAACAAAATGAACTTCTCTTGTTCTTGTCTGTGTATGCCACTGTCCCACGGTTCCACGTCCGGTATTGAAGATGTATGGGAATTCTTCTGTCTGAGGCATTGGATTTTTCGGTACCGGTTCAAACTGGAAGATGGCTTTTCCGTCTGGATGATAGAATCTGCCGTCGGCATATAATCTTCTTTCATCCTCTTCAAGAACAGCGCCTTCTGGGAATGGCCACTGACATCCATGGGAGTTTTCAAGGCCCTTGAAGGTAAGTCCTGTAATGTCAAATGGTCTGTTCTTGGAGCATGCTTTCATGAGATTAAAGCAGTCTTCCGGTGTTTTCCAGTAGTCAATAATATCCTGAAATCCCATTGCTTTCGCAATTCCATACATGATCTGGTAATCGTTCTTTTCGTCGTCATCAGGTTTGATCGCTGGAACGATTCTGGAGAGACGTCTCTCTAAGTTGATATAAGTACCTTCTTTTTTGATACCTGGAACAGCTGGAAGGAATACATCACAGTCTGTTGCAGATTCGATGTCATCATAGATATCCTGAACTACATAGAATTCTAATTTGTCCATCGCTTTCTGGAAGGTCTCGTTATTGGTCCAAGAATGTCTTGGATTGGTACATAAGATCCATAATGCCTTGATTTCTCCGGCGTTGATGCCTTCAATAATCTGGTTGTAAGTCTTTGTTGGACCCTTTGCTAAGATTTCTTCATCACAGTGGAAGATGCCAGCTACTTTCTTTCTTGCATCTGGATTTGCAAAATCATGGCCATAGAGGGATGCCTGATTGGAGAATAATCGGGAACCCATGGCATTACACTGACCTGTGATGGAGTTGGCGCCTGTACCAGGCTTTCCATAGTTTCCAAGTAATAACTGAAGGTTGATTATGGACTGTGCTGCACGCACTGCGTTGTGGGACTGGTTGATACCCATGGTCCACCAGATGGATACGCGTTCCCCTGTTTTGATGAGTTCAATGAGTTCCATAATCTGTTCTTCTGGAATACAGGTGTCTGCTGCCACTTTCTCAATTGGGAAAGCTTTGACAAATTCCTTGTACTCCTCGAATTTATTAGTATGTGCTTCCACAAATTCGTGGTCGATCAGATCATTTTCGATGAAATAATTTGCAAGACCGTAGAATAAAGTGGAGTCCATCTTTGTCTTAATGCGGTAGTGATAATCTGCATTTTTTGCAGTTTCTGATCTTCTAGGATCGATGACCACCAGTCGTTTGTTTGGATTTCTCTTGATACGGTCCCAGATGATCGGATGAGCTACCACTGGGTTGGCACCAACTAAGATGATGGTGTCGGATAAATCAAGATCCTTTAAGGTATATCCAGGTGCGTCAAAGCCGTAGCTCTGCTTGTGTGCCACAACTGCAGATGCCATACAAAGTCTTGTATTTCCATCTACATTTGTGTGCATGTGGTCACGAAGGATATGGCCGTTTAAGGCGAATTCTTCTAATGTCAGCTGACCGGTGGAAATCCCTGCGATTGCTTCATAGCCATACTTTTCCTGGATTTCCTTGAAGCGTTTTGCCACATATTCAAAAGTTGCATCCCAGCCTGGATATTCGAAGGTTCCATCTTCTTTACGAACCCTTGGTGTATGTGGTTTGTCTACAACAGTCTGCTGTTTGTCAAGGGAGATTCCTTTGATACAACAAAAGCCATCATTGACTGGATAGCCAGGAGTTGGTTTTACTGCTTCGATGCGATTGGCTGCCTCGTCCACATAGTAGTCAAGGTTACAATCAATGGCACAGAAGTTGCAAAGAGACTGAATTTTCTTCATTGCTTACCCTCCTGTCTTAGTTGATATTTTTGTGATCAAAATGGAGACCGCTCCAGTATACATTGTCATGCATGATGGTTTCAGGCATTAATTCAACGTCTTTGAGTGCCCATTTCTTGTATTCTTCAAAACCAGTACGGTCGATGATATAACCGATGTGTTCTTTTCTTGCCGGTGCATCTGGAGAGATGTACTGTTCTACATAGTCATAAGTATTCTTGATGATCTTGATGATGTTATCTGCATCTGCCCATACTAAGAAATCTTCACCGAGACGTGGGTTTTTCTTACCAGTTCTACCCATGATGGAAAGCTTGTAGTATTTTTTCTTACTTCTGGTAAATGCTCTTGTCGGACATTTTGTTACGCAGACACCACAGCCGACACATTTGGCTTCGTCACGTACGATTTTATAATTTTTCATGGAGAGTGCATCTACGGATAATGCTTTACAGCCCTTCATACAAGCCTGGCAGGAGATACATCTGCTTGGATCATACTGTGGAATAGTCTGTCCAATGATACCAAAGTCATGCATTCTTGCTTTTGCACAGTCGTTGGAGCAGCCTGTACATGCAATCTTGAAGTGAAGTTCATGAGGGAATACTTCCTTTTCAATTCTTTTTGCAAGCTCTGCTGTGTTGTAGTTTGCAAATGGACATACATTGTTACCGATACATGCCTGAATGTTACGTGTACCGGATTCTTCGTATCCAGCGCCCTTTTCTTTCTGATTGATGCCTACCATTTCGATGATCGGCTGAAGTCTTGCTCTTACTTCATCCATCTTTTCGTATGGAATGCCTTCAATTTCGAAGCCCTGTCTGGTTGTTAAATGTACAAACCCGTTACCATATTCTTCTGCGATTTCCTGTACCATACCAAGTACTCTTGCATCAAGATAACCACCTGGTACACGTACTCGGGAAGCGCCGATGCCACGTACTTTAGAGATACGGAATGCGTTCTTTTTTAATTTCTTTGTATTGATATCTAATCCCATAATGACGCCTCCTTAGTCGATTAATTCTTTGCCGTCCACGTAGTTGAATACTGGACCATCTAAGCAGATATATGTGGAACCAATCTTGCAGTGGCCGCATTTGCCAAGGCCACAGCACATCTTACGTTCGTTGGATACCCAGATCTGTTCGTCTTTTACGCCTAATTTCTGAATTTCCATGATGGTGAAGCGGATCATGATTGGAGGTCCTACACAGATAAATACTGCATTTTCAATGTTTTCAAATTTCAGATCTGGAATGTATTTTGTAACCATTCCAACTGGTCCTTCGTAGCCTTCTGGCGCGCTGTCAACAGATTTGATCACATTGATTGTCTTGGACCATTCTTCAAAGTCTTTCTTGAAGAGAACGTCGGAAGGGCTTTTGAAGCCTGCGATTAAAGTGGTGCTCACAGCTTCTTCCGGATGAGCTGCAAAGTACTGGATCACACCACGCATTGGGGATACACCTGTACCACCACCGATGATCACGATTTCTTTGCCTTTGTAGTTATTTACGTCAAACCCATTGCCGTAAGGTCCACGGATCAATAATTTGTCGCCTACATAGTTTTCGAAGATTTCGTTGGTAACCTTACCTACACGACGGATAGTAAAGTCTACCAAACCGTCTGCGATACCGCTGACAGAGATTGGTGCTTCACCGTACTTTGGAAGGGATACTTCGAAGAACTGGCCTGGCTTTACATCGCCTTCAAATTCCATGCGGAAGGTATATTCTAAATCAGTATGTTTGATTACTTCTTTAATAGTAGAAAACTGAGGAATGTATTCATTTTTCATTATTCATTTTCCTCCTTTGCTAAGCGGTTGACTAAGTTGGAGTAGGAGATGTACTCTGGACAAATGTCGTCGCAGCGGCCACAGCCTACGCACATTGGATAACCAAAGCGTTTTTCATAGTCATAGATCTTGTGCATTACCTTAAAACGAACACGGTCGCCCATTGTTCTTCTAAAGGAATGTCCGCCGGCGATTTCATCGTAGCCATCAATCTGGCAGGAAGCCCATACACGTCTTCTTTCACCCACTTTTGCATTGTCCTGATAGAAGATATCCTGCATTGTGAAGCAGGTACAGGTTGGACATGCGAAGTTACAGCGTCCACACTTGATACAGCGTGCGCCATATTCATTCCAGATTTCCTTTGTGAAGCTTTCATTGGAAAGGTTCTTTGGCAATGTTACTTTTTCGTTGTTTTCTGTGACAAATGCTGGTGTCACATCTGCTGCTGCACCTTCTGCACCAAAGTCTGCTAACTCTTCACACTTGATATCTGCAACCACACAGTCCGGTGTCACTTTGATGTAAGCGTCGTAGTTGTCGGCAATATTGGTACCCATGCTTACACAGAAGCCGGATTTACAGGTGCTTTCACAACCCATTAAGATAAATTTTGCCTTTTCTCTCACTCTTGCGTAGTAGAAATCTTCGAATCCATTCTTTAAATAGATTTCATCGAGACGTTTTACTGCGTGAAGATCGCAGGCACGTAAGAAAATCAGGATGTCTTTTTCCGGTCCCTTTGGAACGATGGTCTGATCTTCTGTGAAATAAAATAATGTTTCATTGATGGCTAATAAGATTTCCTTGAATGAATAATCGGATTTCTTATCCCATACAATTTCATCAAGAGATGCTGGTTTCCCATAACGGATGATATCTGTATCGGAAAAACAGCCTTCTCCTTCCATTAACATTGGTGCAAACACATCATACTTTTCAGCCCATGCTGCAAAAGCCTGATTGGCTGCTGTCTTTGATAATAGAACTCCCATTGTGTCTCCTTTCTTTGGTATGTCTCTCTCATACCATTGGCTATCATATTTGTTGATAATATTTTATCAATGCACAAAAAAAAGTTCTGTGACCTAAGTCACAGAACTATTCCTTTATTCTATCAATATATCTTATCCATTCTATTGTTTCTATTCAGATTATGTATGTATTCCAGTATCCGGCCGCTATGCTTCCTGCAAGCTTAAATCTTACCTGTTTTATAGAACTTCGCCATACGCTCCGGATCCACCACTGTAATCTTCTTGCGGTTCATGCTGATGAGTCCATAATCCACCAGCATCTTGCAGGTTTTGGATGTGGTCTCCCTTGGTGCTCCCATCATATCCGCCAAGAATGTAACAGAAAGGCTCATATCAATAAGGATCCCTTCCTCCGTCTCTACACCAAAGTCTCTGGAAAGCTTCCAAAGTTTGGCTGCTAACTTTCGTTCCATATAGATGCTGCCCATGGTATTCTTAAGCTGATGACCCAGTCTCCAGATCTTGCGTTCCTGGTTTTCCAAAATCATCTGTACCAACGCGAAATCCTCCTTCATGCACCCAATAAAACAGGAAGCAGGAATCTTCAACACCTTACTTTTCTCTATGGTTTCACAGTAAAAGGATGAGTAATGGTTATTCATCACATGCTCATTAAGAAGGGCTTCCTTCCCGAATATAAAAAGGATCTTTCGTTTACCATGGTGGGTCAGATTGTAAATCATGGACTTTCCACTCATTTGAAAATAAACATATTCCATCTCTTCCTTGGCGCGGAAGATGATTTCCCCCTTTTTATATACTTCGACACTCCCAAATTTTTCGAATTCCTCCATGGTCTTTCTACTCAGCGTAGAAAAACAGGAGAAGCTTTTCCAGCTTTGTCTCATATTCTACCTACCTTCATCTTGAATAGTTTTTCAGCTACATATCATTCCACCTAATAATTTATCAAAATCTTATTCACAATAATGTAAGAACCATCACGAAAACCAATAAATCGTTAGATTTTTATCAGATTATGATTGATTTTTTCTTCAATCAGAATGCTCTCCATATAATTATGGTAAAAACTGTCAGGCGCTTTCGAAAGCCAGAGCTTTCGCTCTTCGGATGCTTTCTTCTCATCCCGAATCAAGTAGGAATTCCCGGAAAAATAAGCCAGATGAAGGTCCGCCGCATAGGCTGCCATCCGCTCAATCTCATCATCAGTAATGGTAATCCTAGGTCCCAGATCCTTCAGAATCTGCTTCATAAAGTTCTTTTTATAAAAATCCAAATATTCTTCCCTCTGCTTTGGCGTCATGATGATCTGTCTGGTCTCATACCGCATACTGCCATCCGGCGAAATACGAAGGGAACCATACTGGTGCGGCCAGGTTGTCGGCGGAGAGGTTGCAATCTCTGTCACACCAAAATTACTGGACATATGCTGCATATGCATATGTCCGCTAAGATAAAGCTTCACATTATAGCGGTTGAGCAGATCTGCCACCTCATCCTTATTATTCATAATAAATCCCTGACGAAACATCGTATTATGGAAACAGAGATTATAATGTCCCGCCACGATGCAGGTTTTTCCCTTGATGCTTCGAAGCTGCTGCTCTAACCACTTCATGGTATCCGGCCTGATCTCTCCATACTTCTGTACCACACCGCCGGTTCTGCTGCAGTTATCTAAGCAGATCAGGTAGATATCCTCGTTAAGCTTCGCCATATAGCTTAAGCTGGTCACATCACGGGATTCTGCCTGTCCATAGCCAAAGTCTTCATACAACTTAACGAATGTTTCCTCGTCCACGGTAGGTACATGGCTAATCGTATCACCCAGATAGCTTCTTGCATTTCTTCTGATATCATGATTGCCTGGAAGCACATAGACTGGCACCCCATAGCTTTTTACTACCTTCAATCGTCCCACCAGATCTTCATGGCTTGCCAGTTCTCCATTATAAGTCAAGTCTCCGGTCAGTAAGAGGGCGTCATATCTCTGCTGATGCACTTCCAAAAACATCTGTCGAACCAGCTTGGTACTGTCTTTGGTCTGCTTGCCATCTTCACTTCGAATGAGCGCATCGAAGGCAGGCCCGTCATCGTATAAAGTTTTCGCCAGCAGGTGAATGTCACTGGAAACAGCCAGTTTAAAATCAGTCATGCGTCTTCCCTCCTTTTTTCAATCCTTACTTCTATTTTAGCATATTCCGAATATTTTTTGGTGTATTCATGCATACTTTATGAGATTGCGCTTAAGAAAATAAATATAATGGGTACACTTAGCGCTTGAGATATACGTTGTGTCCAGCGTTGGCTACAGCAGATTTATAAAATGCCGATTGTACCCATGATTTTAAGCGGTTTTGGCGACAAATGGCAAATTTTCAAGTAATGTAGCCAAGAATTCTCATTTTTGTGGCTACAAGGTGCTGACTAAAGCAAGTTTGTAGCCAAATCGAAAGAGATCGACTTGCTTTTCAAGCAATTTTACTGTGTAATCGTGGATTGTTGGGTGCAAGCACGTCATGTGACGCTTGTTGTACCCAACCGGCATTCAGCCAACACATACTACCATAACTATAGTCCCAATTTGGATCTATCATATCAGTAATTTCCTATAAACAATAAAAGGCAGAGAATCTAATCATACAGACTCTCTGCCTCAACCTATCAATATTCTTTATTTTTTCACTGGTGTTTTGCCAGAGCCACCGCAGGCTCCGCATGCGCCGCCACATGAACCACAGTCACAGCCACACACCAGGGATTTCCCTGCTTTTTTATCTTTATACATACTTCTGAGGATGAGTCCCACCACCAGAATTAAAATTGCTACTACTACGAATGTGCCCATAAAATTCTCCTTTTCAGCTCTATTATACACGAACTTCCTGCATTTTCACAGACTTCTTCGCTGGTTTGATCAGGAACAGGATCACTGCTGCAATCACAGCCAGAGCCACAATGGCTCCAATACCAAATCCACCGCCTGTTACCCAGGTTCCAATCTGGTTGATACAGAATGCCACCACATATGCAAGTCCACACTGATAACCGATTGCTCGGAAGAACCATGTTGTGGAGTTCATTTCACGTTTGATGGCGCCCATCGCTGCAAAGCATGGTGCACATAAAAGGTTGAATACTAAGAAGGAGTAGGCTGCCACCTGAGTATAGGATGCTGCAAGCATGCCCCAGATTTCATCTCCTGCTTCTGCAACCTCTTCCACTCCGTAGAGAATGCCAAAGGTTCCAACAACATTTTCCTTGGCCACAAGACCTGTGATTGCCGCAACTGCTGCCTTCCAGTTGCCCCAGCCAAGAGGTGTGAAAATCGGAGCGACGATGCTGCCGATGCGGGCCAGGATGGAATGATCCATCTGCATTGTTTCAAGCATTCCAAATTTGCCATCCACCCATCCAAAATAGGATGTAAACCAGATGAAGATGGTGGAAAGTGTGATGATGGTACCTGCTTTTTTAATGAAGGACCATCCACGCTCCCAGGTTGTACGAAGGATGAATCCGGCTGTCGGCATATGGTATGCGGGAAGTTCCATTACGAAAGGAGTCGGCTCTCCCGCAAACCATGATGTCTTCTTCAGTACAATGCCGGAAAGTAAAATAGCACCAAATCCCACAAAATAGGCACTTGTAGATACCCATGCCGCGCCTCCGAAGATTGCTCCTGCGATGAGGCCTACAATCGGCATTTTCGCTCCACATGGGACAAAGGTTGTTGTCATAATTGTCATACGGCGGTCCTGCTCACTCTCAATGGTTCTTGACGCCATGACTCCGGGCACACCGCAGCCAACACCTACTAACATTGGAATGAAGGATTTGCCAGACAAGCCAAATCTACGAAAGATTCGGTCCATAATAAATGCGATTCGCGCCATGTATCCACAGCCCTCCAAGATGGAAAGTAAGAAGAACAATACCAGCATCTGAGGGACGAAGCCGAGTACAGCTCCAACGCCGGCAATGATTCCATCCACAATCAGGCCCTGCACCCAGGCCGCGCAATGAATTGATTCCAAAATGCCATTAATAAATGGCGGAATGATATCTCCAAATAATACATCATTGGTCCAGTCCGTGGCTGGTGTTCCCACCGCCACCATGGCGATATAATATACACCGTACATGACCAGTGCAAAAATAGGCAATGCCAGAATTCGGTTGGTCACAATGCGGTCGATGCGGTCAGATAAGGTAAGCTCTCCAGCACCACGCTGCTTTTTCACACACGCTCCGATGACCCGTGAAATGTAACTGTAGCGCTCATTGGTGATGATGGATTCTGTATCATCATCCATGGCCTCTTCTAAGTCATCCACAATATCATCTACATTTGGAATGTTTGTCAACATCTCTTCGATCTTTTCATCACGTTCCAGTAGTTTGATGGCAAAAAATCGCTTCTGAACCGGAGCCACTTCACTGCCAAGCATGTCGCCAATTTCTGCAATGGCCGCTTCTACCTGTGAATCAAAGGAATGGGTAAGGCTGACTGACTTTTGTGTTCTTGCCAGCTCCACAGCAAGATCTGCGGCTTCCTTCACGCCTTCCTTTTTCAGTGCAGAGATTTCCACCACTGCACAGCCCAATGCTTTGGAAAGGGCATTGGTATCTATCTTATCCCCATTCTTTCGAACCAGGTCCATCATGTTGATGGCCATAACAACCGGATAGCCAAGCTCAATGAGCTGGGTTGTCAGATAGAGGTTTCGCTCTAAGTTTGTACCATCAATGATATTCAAGATCACATCCGGTTTTTCGTTGATCAGATAATTTCTCGCCACTACCTCTTCTAAGGTATATGGGGAGAGGGAATAAATACCCGGCAGATCGGCTACGATCACATCTTTGTTGCCCTTTAATCTACCTTCTTTTTTCTCCACGGTAACGCCCGGCCAGTTACCCACATACTGATTGGCTCCGGTTAATGCGTTAAATAATGTTGTCTTCCCACTGTTTGGGTTTCCTGCTAAAGCAATGGTAATTGCCATGATATTTCCTCTTTTCTCTCGTATTTTGTTACTCTACTTCAATCATCTCTGCATCTGCTTTTCTAAGGGATAATTCATATCCTCGCACGGTCACTTCCACCGGATCACCAAGAGGTGCTACTTTTCTCACGAAAATCTCTACGCCTTTTGTGATACCCATGTCCATAATTCTTCTTTTGACTGGACCACGGCCAGATAACTTCACAACCTTCACAGTCTCTCCAACGGCTGTTTCTCTTAATGTTTTCATTCAATCCTCCTATAAGTGAACTCTGATCTTCGTCGCCATCTCTTTGCCGAGAGCGATTCTTGAATCTTTGATATTGATGATCAAATTCCCACCAATATCATTGATGATGGTGGCATCAGCCCCTGGCACAAACCCCAGCGTCTCTAAAAATTTTCTCACTTCTGCTTTGCCACCAATTTTAACTACTTTCACTGATTTTCCTTTTTCAATCATGGATAACGGCATCATAGTTCCGCCTTTCTATTTTTATATTCTTTCTCTAATTGATATTAGTTATCAATTTCGTTTTTGTATCTTTATGATAATGGTTATCAATTAAGATGTCAAGTCTTTTTTGATAGTAATTATCATTTATGCATTACAAGGAGGATTTACTTTGTAGTAAATGAGAAAATATAGTACAAAAAAGAAGCTGTGCAAAAAGCGACTTTTGCACAGCTTCTGTTAGTTTTCATAGTAATAATTAATTAATCATGTTTTTCCATATCTTTTGGAAGTACAAGACTAAGTACTAAAGCAATAATGAATACACCAGCCACCATATTCGCACCAAAAATATCTCCAACAATGCTTGGGAGTCCGGAGAAGAAGCCTTCTACCTGAGTGACACCAACACCTACACAAAGGGAGGTTGCAACGATGATCATATTTCTGTGGTTGAAGCCAACCTTGGAAATCATTTCGATGCCGGCAAATACAATGGACCCGAACATGATGACAGTACATCCACCAAGAACACAGTCAGGAAGTGTGGATAAGAATGCACCGATTGGTGGGAATAAACCACCAAGAATCATAAGAAGGGCACCGAACATAATAGTGAAACGGTTGACTACCTTTGTCATCTTTAAAAGTCCGACATTCTGGCTGAAGGAAGTGATTGGGGATACCCCGAATACTCCACCAGCAATGGCGGAGATGAATCCATCAACTGCTAAAGAACCGCTGACTTCTTGGTCTGTGATGTCACGGTTTAATGCGCCGTTACATGCAGCAGTGGTATCACCGATGGTTTCCACTGCAGATACCATAAATACAATAATAAAGGATACGATAATACCAATATTGAATTTTGGTGTATATGCAAGCAGTCTTGGGAATGCAAATACTCCTAACTGATCGATAGTCCCCTTAATAGCAGAAAAGTTAACCATACCGAAACCGATGGCAACGATATAACCAACGACCAGGCCGAATAATACATTTAACTGTTTTAAGAAGCCCTTGGCAAATACGTTAAATGCCAGGCAACAGAATAATGTGATGGTACCAACCAAAAGGTTCTGCCATGCACCTGTTTCATAAGCACCGGAATTTGCGTAGGAGCTGACACCAACATTTAAAATACTAAGACCGATGGCAGTTACAACGCATCCAGATACAATTGGATGAATGATTTTTCTCCAGTATTTAGCGGTTAAACCAAGGATACCTTCGATACAACCGCCTACGATAATACCGCCGACCATATATCCATAATCCTGAGATGCAGCAGTGATGCATGCTGATAGGAATGTAAAACTAAGACCCATAACAATTGGTAAACCGGAACCGATTCTCCAGATTGGATATAACTGAATCAAAGTACCGATACCAGCAATTAACATACAGTTCTGAATCAACTGTGCTGTTTCAACCTGTGTAAAAGGCTGTCCATTGTATACCGCAAGGCCAGCAATGATGATCAGCGGGGTAACATTGGCAACGAACATGGCAAGAACATGCTGAAAGCCGAAAGGAATTGCCTTTGCAACCGGCACACGTCCATCCAATCGATAAATGTTATCAATACTGACATTTTTCTTTTCGTTAGACATAATTAAATTCTCCTCTAAATTAATTTAAAACTATAATATCCATTAATCACGGAATGTGATGGTACCTGTTTCTTCGTCCATACCATCTACGATTGCTAAGGATTCCACACGGTAACCCTGGTCTCTTAAATCCTGTCCGCCGGACTGGAATCCTTTTTCGATCACAATACCGATACCAACGATTTCAGCACCTGCGTCGGTGATCAGCTTACAAAGTCCTCTAGCGGCACAGCCATTTGCCATAAAGTCATCAATTACAAGGATTTTCTCACCTGGAGAGATGAACTTGCTGGACACAATAACATCGTACACTCTCTTGTGTGTGAAGGATTCGATCTTTGCTGTTAACATGGAGCCGTCTAAGTTGATGGATTTGCTCTTTTTGGCAAATACCATGTTGCAGTCAAAGTACTGTGCAACGATTGCCGCAATACCGATACCGGATGCTTCAATGGTAAGGATCTTATCTACCTGAACATCTGCAAAACGTCTCTTGAATTCTTTTCCGATTTCATTCATCAGCTTAATGTCCATCTGATGGTTTACGAAGCTGTCTACCTTTAATACGTTACCTGGTTTTAATACACCGTCTTTGCGGATTCTTTCTTTTAATAATTCCATGGATTCCTCTTTCTCGCTTGTGGCATTACATGATTAGTGTTTGTTGTTTTCATTCTGATTTTTCGTTCAAATTTCAATATATGAAAGCATTATAACAAAAAAAAGAGGCTGAAGACAATAGTCTTCAACCTCATAAATTTTATATATAGAAAATCTTGTTCAAATATACGAATTATACCCAAGCTTCTACTTTAGCAGCGATGCCTTTGCCGTCTAAACCGAATTCTTCGATTAATGCAACAGCTGGACCGGAATGACCGAATTCATCGTTAACACCAATCTTAAGAACTGGAGTTGGGCAGTTAGCAGCGAGTACGTCACAAACTGCAGAACCTAAACCACCGATGATGGAGTGTTCTTCAACTGTAACAACTTTGCCTGTCTTCTTAGCTGCTTCGATGATTAATTCTTCATCGATTGGTTTGATTGTAGCGATGTTGATTACCTGAGCGGAGATACCTTTTTCAGCTAAGATTTTAGCTGCTTCTAAGGAATAACCAACTTCAAGACCTGTAGCGATGATTGTAACGTCTGTACCATCTTCAAGAATCTGACCTTTACCGATTTCGAATTTGTATGTTTCTGGGTCAAAGATTACTGGAGCTGCAAGACGTCCAAATCTTAAGTAAACTGGTCCTTCATATTCGTAAGCTGCTGCTACAGCTGCTTTTGCTTCTGTATCGTCAGCTGGGTTGATAACTACCATACCAGGGATAGTTCTCATAAGAGCGATATCTTCGTTACACTGATGTGTAGCACCGTCTTCACCTACGGAGATACCAGCATGTGTAGCACCGATCTTAACGTTTAAGTGTGGGTATCCAACAGAGTTACGTACCTGTTCAAAAGCACGTCCTGCTGCGAACATTGCAAATGTGGAAGCAAATGGTACTAAACCTGTGGAAGCAAGACCTGCTGCTACAGATACCATGTTACCTTCAGCGATACCACAGTCGATGTGGCGTTCTGGGAATTCTTTTTTGAACATACCTGTCTTAGTTGCGCCTGCAAGGTCAGCATCTAAAACTACTAAGTTGTCATATTTTTTTCCTAATTCTACTAATGCGCTACCATAAGATTCTCTAGTAGCGATTTTCTTTACGTCTGCCATATTCAATAGTCCTCGCTTTCTACTAGTCTAATTTAGCTAAGTCAGCTAATGCAATTGCCATCTGTTCATCGTTAGGAGCAGATCCATGCCAGGATGCCTGATTTTCCATGAAGCTTACGCCTTTACCTTTAACAGTTTTAGCGATGATAGCTGTTGGCATACCTTTGCAAGCTTTTGCCTGAGCAAATGCGTCTGCGATCTGATCGAAGTCATGTCCGTCGATTTCAACTACGTTGAAGTTGAAAGCTTTGAACTTGTCAGCGATTGGATATGGAGAACATACGTCTGCGATGTTACCATCAATCTGTAAACCGTTGTTATCAACGATTACTACTAAGTTATCTAAGTTTCTATGTCCTGCTAACATAGATGCTTCCCATACCTGACCTTCCTGGATTTCACCATCGCCAAGTAATGTGTATACTCTGTAGTCTGCACCTGTTAATTTAGCAGAGATTGCCATACCTACTGCACAGGAGATGCCCTGTCCTAAGGAACCAGAGGACATATCTACACCTGGTGTATGAGCAATACAAGGATGTCCCTGTAAATGGGAACCGATTTTTCTTAATGTTAATAAATCTTCTTTAGGGAAGTAGCCTCTTTCAGCTAATGTTGCGTAGTAACCTGGAGCAACGTGTCCTTTGGATAATACAAAACGGTCTCTGTTAGGGTCTTTTGGATTAGCAGGATCGATGTTCATTTCTTCAAAATAAAGATATGTAAAGATGTCTGCTGCGGATAAGGATCCACCTGGATGACCGGATTTTGCACTATTTGTTGCTTTAATAATGCCTTTTCTGATTTCGTTTGCTGTTGCAGCTAATGATGCCATAGTATATCTCTCCTTTTAAAATATTTAGTAACTTAATTATAATATGTCCATGTTGTTTAATCAATGTTTTCGAACCAAATTGTAACACTTGTTCACTTGTAAACTGACATATGTTCAGAAAATTCGTGTCATTTGTCACTCATTATTCGAATTCTCTGTTAAGCTCTTCAAACAACTTCATTAATTTTTCAGCGGCTTCACCTTCATCAGACCCCTCTGCCGTTATACGGAGTGTATCGCCTGACTGAGCATGCAGACTCATCACAGCCAATACGTCCTGACCTGATATGACTCTCCCTTTATGCTGAATCTTAACCTGACTTTCACAAGCCTGGCACACACTATAAATCATAGTTGCGGGACGGGCATGAATACCCATTGGATCTTTGATCAGAATTTCAAATTGTTTCATCTTAATATCCTTTCAATAATCACTAGAACTATATCTCTATTGTCCTTGTTTTCCATATTGTTGTCAATATCTTTGCAATTTGTCTATCTATCTGCCATAATATCCTACCCATTTATAATATACCACTGGTAAATATTTTTGTCAAGATTATATATTACCACTGGTATAGTCTTCCCATGATTTTTATAAATCTTTAGTTTTTTTATCTGAAGTTCTTTATAAAATTTTGTCATTATGTTATAATTTTAACTGGGCATATCGTTAATAGGAATTATATATGGAGGAATACTAGTTATGAAAGGACCAACACTTGTTATTTTAGCTGCTGGAATGGGAAGCCGTTACGGTGGTTTAAAACAGATGGACCCTATGGATGAACATGGCAATGCAATCATTGACTATTCTGTATTTGATGCAAAAAGAGCCGGTTTTTCCAAAGTCGTTTTCTTAATCAAAGAACAGATCAAGGATGTTTTTATTGAAAATATCGGTAAGCGCATCGAACCACACATGAACGTGGAATATGCATACCAGGAATTAGATAAATTACCAGAAGGTTATGAAGTTCCAGAAGGACGTGTAAAACCTTGGGGTACTGCTCACGCAATCTACTGCTGTAAGGACGTTGTGGACGGTCCATTTGCCGTAATCAACGCAGACGACTACTACGGCGCAGATGCTTACAAAGTTATGTACGAATACCTGACCGAAGATCATGGTGATGACCGTTATCACTACGCAATGGTTGGATACCAGTTAGGCAACACCGTAACAGACAACGGCCACGTATCCCGCGGTGTATGCGTAACCGACGCAGATGGCTTCTTACAGTCCATCACCGAAAGAACCCACATCGAAAAACGTGGCGATCATGCGGAATATACAGAAGATGACGGTGCAAGCTGGGAAGCACTTTCCTACGAAACACCGGTTTCCATGAACTTCTTCGGATTCCAGCATAATTTATTTGACGAAATCGCAGAAGGCTTCCCTGCTTTCTTAGATGATGCGATCGTCAACAACCCATTAAAGGGCGAATACTTCATCCCATCCGTTGTTTCCAAATTAATCGGAAGTGGCAAAGCTGATGTAAAAGTCTTAAAATCCACAGCAAAATGGTATGGAGTTACCTATAAAGAAGATAAGGAGTACGTTGTTTCTGCATTAAAGCAGCTCCGAGACGAAGGAATCTATCCTGACTCTTTATGGGGGTAGGCCATGAATCAGAAATCTATGACATGGCAAAATCGCCAGCCGCAGCCGATCGACTGCAGACTGCTTTACATTAAGAAGACAAGCTACCCTGTAAAACCTGTTCGTGATCTTCAGGAACATACCTACACCGAGCTTTATTTTATCACCCGTGGCAGCGGTGAATTCTACATCGACAATACCCTCTGCCCGGTACAGACCAATGACTTGGTCATTGTCAACCCGAATGTGCTTCATCAGCTTTTGTCCTACTCTGAATACCAGATTGAAGCCATTGTCATCGGTATGGATGGTATCTTCTTTACACCGAACGAATTTACAGATATGAGTTCTTCTCTTTATCTGAAAAAATCATTAAAGGACAATTACAAGAACATCTCCTTCTATTTTAAGTCCATCCTTCACGAGATTAAGAAGATGGAATTCAACTACGAGGAGGTGTGCCAGAACTTATTAGAAATCCTGGTTACCAACGTTGTTCGCCAGACCAAGTGCACCATCACTTCCACTTCTTCTGCACGAACAAACAAAGAATGTGCTTTCATCAAGCGCTACATCGACCATCATTTCGCTGAGAATATCAGCTTGGATTCTCTGGCAACCATGACCCATATGAACAAATATTATATGGTGCATGCTTTTAACAAATATATCGGCTACTCCCCAATCAACTATCTGATCGAGAAGCGCATCTCCGAGAGCAAGCGACTCCTTGAAACAACAAGCCAGTCCATCGCGCAGATTGCAAGCACAGTGGGATTTTCTTCCCAGAGCTATTTCTCGCAGGTATTTAAGAAGAGTACAGGGATGACGCCGAACGCATACAGAAAGTCAGTGTCGTAGGGGATTGCTTCTGGATGCTTATGGAATAACTGAATATTTGGATGTTTTAAGGGTGTATGCCGGTTGGCATACACTCTTTTCATTATTGTGACAAGTATCGCTATTTCTTTTTAGCAAAAAAGTTGAAGAAAAGTGAAAAAATCTAAAATATGTCATAAATTCGTTATGGAAATCGGGGGGGGGAACTACTGTATAATAGAAGTACTAAACAACGTAAAACTATTATACAAGGAGGAATGAAGATGAAACAGTACATCAAGAAGCTTTCCATGGTACTTGTTATGATGACATTCGCATTGATCGTAGCCATGACAGTACCAACTGAAGCGAAAGCAGCATTCAAGAGCAGCCCTCAGGGAGAAGTAACAAAGTGTGGCAGCTATTATATCAAGCGTAACAAGACAGGTATCTATAAGAGCAAGAAAAAATCAAGTGGATTTAAATTAGTCGTAAAGGCAGCAACATCCAAAGCAAAAGATGATGGTAAATACGCATATGGCTTTACCTCTGATGGAAAGACCATCTACTATGCAGTAAATGATAATAAAACGAATAAAGGTAACATCTACAGCATCAAAGCAACTGGTAAAAGTAAAAAGACAATCTATAAGGCAAAACATCAGGTAAATGTATACTATGCATATGGTGGCAAGATCATGTATAAATCAGATGTTCTTGGAAAGAAGAACTTTAGAAATAATTACATATATTGTCTGGATCCAAAATCAACAGCAAAAACAAAGTATACATTAATTCGTAAATATGAACCTTATGGCTCTGTAGGCGAAATAACTCTGAGATCTATAGAGTTCCAAGGCAAATATGCAATAATAACAGAAAATTACAGCGGGGAAAGTTATTTTTATTATTTCTGGGATTTTGTAAAAATGAAAAAATATGAGGTAGGTTATACAGATGTACCAAATGGTGCTCATCTCAAAAATATTTCAGATTACTATTATATTGAAGATGGTTATTTTTATTTTATAAACCAATTTAATTACTCTGGCTATAGTGATGTTTGTGTCAAAAAGAGAAAAATAGGATCAGAAGATGACATTGCCGTTACAAGAAAATATAAAGGAATGGCTGTATCTCTGAAACCTGGAGAGTTTGTTTTTAGAGATTACACCGGGAATCACGCTACCCACACTATAACATTCTAATTTTCAATTGAAACCAACGAAAACCGGCTCTTTGAGCCGGTTTTTTTATAGGCTTCAGGGTGCATGCCACTCGGCATACACCCTTTATATTTTTTCTTACGCATGGAAACGATACCTGATGGTATCTTTCAAAAAGACTACTACGCAAGAGAAGAAACCAATGCTACGATGCGGTCCACATAAATCTCTTCTAATTCTTCTAATTTACCAGCATCACAAGCTTCTGCAAGCTTTGGATCGATTGGTAATTTGGCAAGTACTGGTAACTGGTACTGTGCACCGATTTCATCGATGTGGCTTTCGCCAAATACAGAGATCTTTTTGCCACAGTCTGGGCACTGTAAGTAGCTCATGTTTTCAACAAGACCTAAGATTGGTACATTCATCATCTTTGCCATGTTTACTGCTTTACCAACGATCATACCTACTAATTCCTGTGGGGAAGCTACGATAATGATGCCGTCAAGTGGTAAGGACTGGAATACAGTAAGCGGAACATCACCTGTTCCAGGAGGCATGTCTACGAACATATAATCTACGTCCTGCCATAATGTTTCACTCCAGAACTGCTTGATTACGTTTCCAAGAACTGGACCTCTCCAGATAACTGGAGTTGTTTCGCTGTCTAATAAAAGGTTGATGGATACAACCTGGATGCCAGTAGATGTCACTGCTGGAACAATCAGCTGTTCCATTGTTCCATATAACTGATCATGTAAACCAAATCCTTTTGGAATGGATGGTCCTGTAATGTCGGCATCTAAAACACCTACTTTGTAACCAGCACGGGCTGTTCCAACTGCCATTAAGGAAGTTGTCATGGATTTACCTACGCCACCTTTACCGCTGACGATACCGATTACTTTTTTTACTTTACTTTTTTCATGTAATTTAAATGTCAGATCCTGTGGTTCTCTGCGGGATGCGCAATCAGATCCGCAGGAGCTGCAGTCGTTATTACAACTACTCATGTTGCTATGTCCTCCAATAGTGAAATTATTTATCTAACTGAGCAAAGAGTGCATTCACGTTGGAATCGATATCACCGTTGAATACAGCAGAGCCTGCTACGAATACATTCGCACCAAAGCCAGCGATTTCTGCAATGTTAGCAGGAGTAACGCCGCCGTCAACCTGGATATCCACGTCAAGTCCTCTTTCGTCAATCATTTTTCTTAATTCTGTGATTTTTCTATCGCAATATGGAATATATTTCTGTCCGCCGTAACCTGGGTTTACTGTCATGATTAATACCATATCTAATTCATCTAATACCCATTCGATTGCAGATAATGGTGTGCCTGGATTTAATGCAACACCTGCTTTGGCACCTGCCTGTTTGATCTGCTGGATCACACGGTCAAGATGTGTGCATGCTTCCGCATGAACAGTGATCATATTAGCACCAGCGTCAACAAAGCGTTCGATATATTTGTCTGGATTTACAATCATTAAATGTACGTCAAAGTACATATCTGTGATTTTTCTTAAAGACTGCATGATTGGAAATCCAAAAGAAATATTAGGTACGAAAGAACCATCCATAACATCGATGTGAAGCCACTGTGCTTTGGATGCCACAACTGCTTCGATATCGCGTCCAAGATTATTAAAATCTGCTGATAAGATAGATGGGGATAAGATATATTCCATAATAATACTCTCCTTAAAAATTAATGTTGCTTAATACTCTTATAGTCGTCAATACTCTTTCAATTATAGCAAATTCAAGATAAATATCAATTGCATTTTTACAAATGTAAAAAAACTGAGGGACTCTGTTACCAGAGTCCCCCAAATATTTTATTAAAATCTAACTTCGACTTTTAGATAAGATTACTGTTCGTTTTTCTTAACTAATGCTTCGTATTTAGCTTTAGCTGTCGCTTCAGCTTTTGCGAATAAGTCTTTAGCTCTTTCAGGGTTCTGACGAGCAAGAGCGTTGTAACGAACTTCACCCATTAAGAATTCCTGATAATCTTTTGTAGGAGCTTTAGAATCTAATGTGAACTGTTTTTCAGCTTCAGGATTGAATCTGAATAAGTGCCAGTAACCTGTTTCAACAGCTTTCTTTTCTTCTGTCATAGCAATAGACATACCGCCCTTGATACCGTGGTTGATACATGGAGCGTAAGCGATTACTAAGGATGGTCCTGGATATGCTTCAGCTTCAGCGATAGCTTTAACACACTGCTGCATGTTAGCACCCATGGAGATCTGAGCAACGTAGATGTAACCGTAGCTCATAGCGATAGCTGCAAGGTCTTTCTTCTTGATTTCTTTACCAGCTGCTGCGAACTGAGCGATAGCACCTGTGTTTGTAGATTTAGAAGCCTGACCACCTGTGTTGGAGTAAACTTCTGTATCGAATACGAATACGTTAACATCTTCACCAGATGCTAATACGTGGTCTAAACCGCCGTAACCGATATCGTAAGCCCATCCGTCACCACCGAAGATCCACTGGGATTTCTTGGATAAGAATTCTTTGTTGTCTAAGATTTCAGCACAAGCATCGCATCCGCAAGCTTCCATAGCTGCAACCATCTTATCTGTAGCAACACCGTTAGTTAAACCAACGTTGTATGTAGCTAAGTAATCAGCGATTGCTTCTTTAACTTCTGGATTTTCAGCTTTTTCGCCTAAAGCGATAACTTTTTCTTTGAGCTGATCTCTGATAGTTTTCTGGCCTAAGTACATACCTAAACCGAACTGAGCGTTATCTTCGAATAAGGAGTTACACCAAGCAGGACCCTGTCCTTTCTTGTTAACTGTGTATGGTGTAGCTGGGGAAGAACCAGCCCAGATAGATGTACAACCTGTTGCGTTAGCAACGTACATTCTTTCACCGAATAACTGTGTAACTAATTTAGCGTAAGGTGTTTCACCACAACCAGCACATGCTCCGGAGAATTCGAGTAATGGCTGTTTGAACTGGGAACCTTTAACGGAAGCTTCACCAAATTTAGCTACTACGTCTTCTTTGATATCTAATGTCTGACCATATGCGTAGATATCCTGCTGAGCCATCTGAGAATCAAGTGGCATCATAGTAAGAGCTTTGTTGCCTTTCTTACCTGGACATACATTTACACAAGATCCACAACCTGTACAGTCAAGTACAGTTGTTGTCATAACGAATTTATAACCTGCAACACCTGTTAATGGTAATGCTGCTGTTCCTTCTGGAGCTGCTGCTAATTCTTCTTCTGTCATAGCGATTGGTCTGATACAAGCATGAGGACATACGTAAGAACAGAAGTTACACTGGATACAGTTGTCTGCGTTCCAAGCTGGTACGTCTACTGCAACACCACGTTTTTCGTAAGCTGCAGAACCCTGAGGCATATGACCATCAGCGTATGGTAATAATGCAGAAACAGGTAATGTGTTAGCTGTCTGGCTGTTTACGTAGTTCTGGATGCTGTTAACGTAATCTACTAAGTCAGCTCTGTCGCCTGTTACGTCTGTGAATAATGGTTCAGGCTGGCAGTTTGCCCATTCAGCTGGAACTGGAACTTCAACGATTGCTTTAGCACCAGCGTCGATAGCGTCATGGTTCATCTTAACGATGTGATCACCTTTCTTGCTGTAAGATTTTGTAGCAGCGTCTTTCATGTACTGGATAGCATCTTCTTCAGGAATGATTCCGGAAAGTTTGAAGAATGCGGACTGAAGTACTGTATTGATACGGTTACCTAAACCGATTTCTTTACCAATCTTAACACCGTTGATTGTGTAGAATTTGATGTTGTGCTGAGCTAAGTAAGCTTTTACCTGTCCTGGTAATTTTTCATCTAATTCTTCTGGTGTCCAAGTTGTATTTAATAAGAATGTTCCGTTGTCTTTTAAGTCCTGAACCATGTTGTATTTGTATACGTATGGCTGGCAGTGACATGCAACGAAGTCAGCTTTGTTGATTAAGTATGTGGATTTGATTGGGTCATCACCGAAACGTAAGTGAGACATTGTAACACCACCAGATTTTTTGGAGTCATAATCGAAGTATGCCTGAGCATATTTGTCTGTATGGTCACCAATGATCTTAACGGAGTTCTTGTTAGCACCTACAGTACCGTCAGCACCAAGACCCCAGAACTTACAAGCAACGATGCTTTCTGGAGCTGTTACAGGGATTTCTCCTCTTTCAAGGGAAAGGTTAGTAACATCATCAGTGATTGCTAATGTAAATTCTTTCTTTTCTGTGTTAGCAAATGTAGCGATGATATCTGCAGGAGTTGTATCTTTGGAACCCATACCGTAACGTCCGCCGTTAACTGGGATTGCATCGAATTTTGTTCCTTTTAATGCAGCAACTACATCTAAGAATAATGGTTCACCTAAGGAACCTGGTTCTTTGGATCTGTCAAGTACGTTGATTACTTTAACAGTATCTGGAATAGCTTCAACTAATTTTTCAGCTACGAATGGTCTGTAAAGACGAACTTTAACAACACCAACTTTTTCACCTTTAGCTACTAAGTAATCGATTGTTTCTTCGATTGTGTCACATACGGAACCCATAGCGATGATTACGGATTCAGCATCTTCTGGACCATAGTAGTTGAATAAGCTATAGTTTGTACCTAATTTAGCATTAACTTTGTCCATGTATTCTTCAACGATTGCTGGGAATGCATCATAGTATGTGTTACATGCTTCACGAGCCTGGAAGAAGATGTCTGGGTTCTGAGCGGAACCACGAAGTACTGGACGTTCTGGGTTAAGACATTTTTTCTTGAATTCACGAACTTTATCGTAATCAACCATGTCTGCTAAATCATCATAGTCCCAAGCTTCGATCTTCTGATATTCGTGAGATGTACGGAAACCATCGAAGAAGTGAAGTACTGGAACGGATCCTTTGATTGTGGAAAGGTGAGCAACAGCACCTAAGTCCATAACTTCCTGTACGTTAGAGCTACATAACATAGCGAAACCTGTCTGACGACAAGCGTAAACGTCAGAGTGATCACCAAAGATATTTAATGCGTGAGATGCTAATGCACGAGCAGAAACATCGATTACACATGGTAATAATTCACCAGCGATTTTGTACATGTTAGGAATCATAAGTAATAATCCCTGAGATGCTGTATATGTTGTTGTTAAAGCACCTGAAGATAAAGAACCATGTACTGCACCAGCTGCACCACCTTCGGATTCCATTTCTACTAATTTAACTGTGTTACCAAAGATGTTCTTTCTACCCTGTGTAGCCCACTGGTCTGTAGATTCAGCCATTGGAGAGGATGGTGTGATTGGGAAGATAGCTGCACATTCTGTAAATGCGTATGATACGTGAGCGGCAGCGGTGTTACCATCCATTGTTTTCATTTTTCTTGCCATTTTATTTGTCCCTCCTAAATAATTTTGGCGTAAAAGGTTTGTTAAACCCTTCACATATTCCCGGTCAATGAAAAAGCCGGAAATAGTGGCAATCTGCATAATTGCACAGATTACCCTCATATAACAGATAAACATATTTTACAACATTTTGTGATTGATGAAAAGTAGATTATCTGTTTTTTTCGTATTTTTTTTGATACCTTGTTACTTCTAAAAATAATATTTATAAATAGCAAGTTAATTATTTACCACACTTATGGCTTATTTCTGGGTTTTTACATGCTCTTCATAGGTCTTTGTGAAGACATGTTCCTTGCTTCCCTTCTCTTTTGTATGGTAAAAATAATATTCGTGATGTCCCGGTGTAGTGGCTGCGATCATGGATTCCACAGATGGATTACAGATCGGACCGGCCGGAAGTCCCTTATTGCGGTAAGTATTATAAGGTGAATCCACCTTGGTATCCTTATAGCTTACCGTTGTTTTATCGTACATGCCATCGGTGATCGGATAGAGGGCAGATGGACAAACCTCTAATCTCATCCCCTTCTTCAGACGATTCTCGATGACACCTGCCACAGTGACACGTTCAGAAGCGACTGCTGTCTCCTTCTCAATGATAGCAGCTTCATTGACAATCTCATCCATGGTCTTGTCTGTCTTTTTCATGTCAACCTGTTCAAAATGCTGTTCAAAGCCCTGCAGCATCAAGGTAACCACATCCTCTGGACTGGCATTCTTAAACACATTATAGGTATCCGGATAGAGATATCCCTGAAGGATGTATCTTTTGTCTGATGATTCTTCCACATCGGCAAGCCAGTCAAAGTCATAGCCTTCCTTAGTGCTGACCGCTTTTAAGAATGCATCCTTTGTAAATAACTCCTTCTCCTCGCAGAGTGCCCCAATCTGTTCCGCTGAATAGCCTTCCGGAATGGTAATATTGATCGTAAGATTCGATCCCTTGCCGGAAACCATCAGTTCAAATACATCCCTAATCGGCATACCCTTCTGGAGATCATATTCCCCATACTGAAGCTTTCCACGATAAGGAGAGAGCATCAGACGAAGCAGAAATCCGCTTTCGGATCGGATGGCACCTTTATTCTTTAATTCTTCTGCAATCACAGAAGCACCACTGCCTTCTTCAATCACAATATGGGCATCCTGGGTAACATCAGCACTCATAACGAACAGTGCGCCTGTAGCACCGGCTCCCACCAGGAGAATGAGCAGTAATAACACAAGCAGTTTCTTCATAACGATTGTCCTTTCTGTATCATAGATTCGTACTCTTTCATTATAACACGGGCATGAATAATATGGATTATTTTTTCTGATTATGCTATGATAGACAAAGTTATAATAATTCTTTATTATGCAGCATTATATATTATATATAGAAAGGACACAAAACTATGGCACAGAATCCTATTGTTACCATCACCATGGAGAATGGCGATGTAATGAAAGCAGAATTATATCCGGCAATCGCGCCAAACACAGTAAACAACTTTATTTCTTTAATTAAGAAGGGATACTATGACGGTATCTGCTTCCACAGAATCATCAAAGGCTTTATGATTCAGGGCGGAGATCCACAGGGTAATGGTACAGGCGGCCCAGGCTACTCCATCAAAGGAGAATTCTCCCAGAATGGTTTTAAGAATGACTTAAAACATGAACCGGGTGTACTTTCCATGGCAAGAACACAGATGCCTGACTCTGCAGGTTCCCAGTTCTTCATTATGCACGAAACATCCCCTCACCTTGACGGTGCTTATGCTGCATTCGGTCAGGTCATCGAAGGTATGGATGTTGTGAATAAGATTGCCTGCACACCAACAGGTGGCGGCTGGTTCTTCGGTGGTGGTGACACACCAAAAGAACCACAGGTTATGAAGACAGTAACAGTTGATACATTCGGTGTTGACTATCCAGAACCTGAAAAATGCTAATTGAGACGACGCTTCTCATCGCATCATAATACTTCTTAAGACGTAAAAAGAGCTGATCAATCACTGATCAGCTCTTTCTTTATTATATCGTAACTACTGTTTTTTTAATTTTAAAGCTTTTCCGTCCACGGTGTTGCTGATGACTTTATATTTGAAGTATTCATAGCTGTCCTTCGCAATGTCAAGCTTTTTACACTGGGAATCGGAATAATATGTATTGAAAATAGGGAGTTTCGGATTGGTTACATCATACTTCTTTGTTACGGCAAGTGGTGAGAATGCGCAGGAATACTTCTTGCTGTTGTAGGTTGTAGTAATGATCTTTGTGCCACAACCTACAAATGTATTGCCAAGGATGCTGATATCTGCATCTCCGTCCATACGGATCGGTGCTTCAGAATAGCCAGTACAATTCATAAATGTACAGTCCTTGATCGCACTGTCTCTCCAGCTCATCATACGAATGGTATTGGAGCTTTTGATGTTGCTGCCGATATTCTCAAAGGTACAGTTGGCAATTGTAATGTTCTCATGGTAGAACTGACTTTTGCCATTATCGGAATAATTATGGGTTCCAATTGCACCATTGGCATTCTTGAAGGTACAGTTGGTAATCATCACCTGTTTACAACAAGTCTTATCCTTGCTGCTCCAGGTTGCATTGAATCCATCATTGTCATCGGAGTCAATGTTGATACATTCCTTCCAGGAATATGCTGACTTGCCAGCTGGTGTACTGGTTCCTTCCATATAACAGTCTGTGATGATGACATTACAGGAGCTGTTGATTTCGAAGAAATGGTACTTCTTCTTATCCATGTTATAGAGGTTGAGATTCTCGATTCGGATATCTCTTGCATGTCCCATGGTGAAGGTCATACCGTCACCCTTCATGTCTACCACTGCGCCATTGCCACGGAATGTAACATTCTGGCTTCCTTCGTAACCATATATCTTTTCTTTGCACTTACTTGGTGGTACCAATCCAAAGACGGTTGCCGAACCGCTGATCTTCTCAAATCTGGTTTCAGGGTCGCACTTAATGGTTACATTCGATGGAATGTAGATGGTATTGGAAATCCGATAGATCCCAGGGCCAATATTTAAGGTTCCACCGCCGGCATTCTCAAACTCATTCATATAGGATTTGATCATATAGTAGCAGCCATTCTTGCTGGCTGCGCCGTTGGCCATCAGGGAATCTGGTGTAATATCATAAGTTGGATAAACAACCGTCGCCGCACAGTTGTAAGCTTTGCCGCTTACTGTGGCAGTAATAGTGCATTTGCCAGTTTCTACTGCGGTCACCTTGCCCTTGCTGTTAACCTTTGCAATGGAAGGATCGCTGCTTTTCCACTTAGGTGTTTTCGTTGTTCCGGTAACTTTTAAAGTCTTTGTTTCTCCTTTTACAATTTTCTTCTTTGTTGCACTGATCGCAACCTTCGCGTTGGTTACGTATGTAAAAGGATTCTCTGGTGTGATATTCACAAAGCATAACAAAAATCCCACACAGAGAATAAAACGCACAATGGTGCGCTGATCCATTCTTAAACATCTGCCAAATGTTTTCACCCGAGTAACTCCTATCTAAAAATCCTCTTTCTTAAGATGGAGCATTCTTGGGAACAAATCTGCGTTCACCCTTCACAGGTTTTTCCTCTTTTAACTGCTTTACTGCCCATCTCTTGAAATAATCCTGAGAATTCAAGGCTGTCTTTCCTCTGCGGTCTACGCGCTTGTAGGTACCGTCTGCCTGATAAATTCTCGCCTGAAGTGTATCATCAAGCTGAACAAAAAGCACTTCTTTTACCTGATTCTTGAGTTCTTCATCTTCCACTGGGAATACAATTTCCACTCGACGTTCCAGGTTTCGGTTCATCCAGTCTGCACTGCCAAGGAATACGTTCTCTTCGCCATCATTATAGAAATAGAAGATTCTTGCATGTTCAAGAAATTCTCCAACGATGGATCTGACTGTAATATTCTCACTGACACCCGGGATTCCAACCTTCAGACAGCAGATGCCTCGTACAATAAGGTCAATCTTAACGCCTGCCTGAGATGCTTCATATAATTTCTGAATAATTCCTTTATGGTTTAAGGAGTTCATCTTGGCAATGATTCTAGCTTCCTTGCCTGCCTTCGCATGTTCGATTTCGCGGTCGATCATGGAGAAGAATGCATCCTTCAACCAGTAAGGAGCAACTAAGAGCTTGTTCCACTGTTCCGGTTCAGAGTATCCGGATAACATATTAAATACAGCGGTGGCATCACTGCCGATTGCTTCATCACAGGTAAATAATCCCATATCTGTGTAGATCTTAGCTGTGGAATCATTGTAGTTACCCGTTCCGAGATGCACGTATCTCTTAATTCCTTCTTCTTCTCTTCTAACAACAAGAGTAATCTTACTGTGAGTTTTTAATCCAAGTAAACCGTAGATTACATGACATCCTGCCTTTTCAAGCTTTCTTGCCCATACGATGTTGTTCTCTTCATCGAATCTGGCCTTTAATTCTACCAGTACGGATACCTGCTTGCCAGCCATGGCTGCCGCTTCGAGGGCTGCAATGATTGGAGAGTTACCGGATACACGGTATAAGGTCTGCTTGATTGCAAGAACATTCGGATCTTCGCTTGCTTCCTTGATGAAGTCAACAACCGGATCAAAACTCTGATATGGATGGTGCATCAGCACATCCTTCTCTCTTACCACGTCGAAAATAGATTCCCCGTTCATAAATTCTTTTAGTGGTGATGGCTTGAATTTCTTGTTTCTCATATCATCCCAGCCTTCTAATCCGTGAAGCTTCATGAAATACTTCAGATCCATCGGACCATTGAGATGATAGATATTGTCTTTCTTCACTGAAAAACTTTCCACCAGATATTTCACGATCTTCTTATCCATGCCGTCTTCGATGCTTAAGTGGATAACCTGTCCCCACTGGCGTCCCCTGATCTTTTCTTCGATTTCAAGTAAAAGATCCGCCGCATCCTCTTCATCGATGGTTAAATCGGCATTACGAATGATACGATAAACACCCATAGACTTAATCTTGTGATTTAAGAAGAGTTTATTCATATTCTGCTTGATTATCTCCTCTAATAATACCAAAGATTGCGTACCATCTTCGTCACAAAGGAAGTAGCCGCGAGGCAATACATCAGGCACCTGAACGGTTGCAAATTCGGCTTCATTCTTGTCATCCTTTGGTGCGATCATGGCAGCGATATTGATGGATTTGTTGCGTACTAACGGGAATGGACGGGAAGAGTCTACTGCCATTGGAGTCAGTACAGGATATACGATCTCATCAAAGTATGCTTCTGTCTGTTTTGCCTGTTCTTCTGTTAAATCTTTGTAGGATTTGATCAGTGTCAGTCCATTCTCTGCAAGCTTTGGCAGAATGGACATATTCAGTGTATTGTACTGGGATTTCATAAACTCATGAAGTTTCTTGCTGATGGCTTTTAACTGTTCGCCGGCAGTCATCCCTGCGATATCCTTCTTCTTGCTTCCGGCATTGTCAACATCTGTTAAGGATGCAACACGTACCATGAAAAATTCATCTAAGTTGGATGCAGTAATTGCAAGGAAGTTCAGACGTTCTAAGATTGGAAGGTCTGTTCTTTTGGCTTCCTCTAAGCATCGCTCATTAAATTTAATCCAGCTAAGCTCCCGGTTGTCATAATATTCCGGGTTTTTCAATTCTTTCATATTCTATCCTCATCTACAGAGTATTAAATCTCTGATTTTTTTCTCTAAGTACTAATTTATAACCATACATTGCTTCGAAGAATTCATCATAGCGCTTGATGAAGTTCTTTTCTAAAATTCCATCAGATAAGGAGTTTACAGTAATGCGGAACTCTTCATCTCTGATTGCAGTTTTCACTGTATCAAACTTCTGACAGTGGGCCACATCAATGATGTTCGCAATACCAAGAAGCACTGCAAGCTTTCCGATGGTTACCTTCTCCTGACGGGTGTAGTCCTGTCCGCCGATATAATCCATAAATGTATCGTAATCCATCTTGTGACAGCGGATGATCTCGCCGATAATCTTACGTTCTCTTCCGGAAAGGCCAACGATTTCAGAACGTTTTACAATGTAAGCGGAAATCTTGGTGGAGTCATCCATGGAAATATAGGTTCCCACGTTGTGAAGCAGTGCTGCAATCTTGAGATAGAGCTGTTCTCTCTCAGTAAGAACTGCGGATTTTGTCAGTCCACGGAATAATATCTGTCCCAGTTTTTCCACATAATAGTTATGTTCTGTGGCAGTGATATATCGTTTCATGATCTTCACTACTTCTGTCTCAATATCCTTCTTGAAGTCATGGGCACCGCGGATATAACGGTTGTCGATGGCATGCTCATAAGCAATACCGTCATTCATCTCAATACCGGAAATCCATGCTTCACTTGCGCCGATCTTCTTGAAGAATTCTTCACAAATGATAACCGCTGGCATTAAGATGTCGGCATCTTCGGTAAAGGATAAATTCTGGCTTAATGTCTTACGCGCTTTCTTACATAACTTTAAGAACTTGTCTGCATTTAACACATCGCCCTTCTTGCTCTTCCAAGCCGGCTGAGTGAGGAATAAATCCCCTGCGATGATCAATGTTTTCAGATTCAGGTCATTTAAGAATACACTTTCCAATTCGTTGAAACGGTAGGAAATCATCTCACGAATCAGAACTGTCTGTTCCTCGCGGGAATATCCTGTTTCGTGGAGCCACTCTCTTAACAGAAGGGTTCCTAAGGAAATGTTCTGTGTCAGCACCAGTTCTCCACCACTTACGATGGTGACACGAAGCTTTCCTGGGCTGGCATCTAAGATAACTGCTCCATCCTTACCTATCTCTTCAAATTTTGGATTGGACACGACCCCTTTATAGATCAGGAAGCTTTGCTGTGGGCTTGTAACGACCTGAACATCATAACCGGTTGCCATCTTAATCTGGTTTAAGATAAAATGCTGATTCTTTGCTTCACGGATTGCAGTACCGCCATATACCATAACCTGTTCTGCACCGAATTCAGCAATCAGTCTTTTTAATTTTTCTATTTTCTTACAAAGCTTACGGATCATACCGTTGGAAATACTTCCTGTGCGGATCGTATCTTTACCGATCAGAAGTTTCTCCTTCACTTTGTTAAGCAACGTCATTTCGCCGGATCCATTCACCTGATAAATAGTAAGTGTGGTTTCATAGGATCCGATGGTAATCGCTGCAAATACATGTAGTCTGCTCATTGTAGTCCTCCTTAAGTTCTACATCGTATTCTCATCATAATTCCAAAGCATATTATAACACATATAATGTAAAAAGGAGTTCCAGATTGGAACTCCTTACATAAATTTTACTTATAGATTAAGTCTAAATTATAATTCCACGTTCCAGAAATCGCCTAAAGTTGCAAAATAATCTTCTGGAGTTTCTGCACGACGGATCATCTTTGTGCTGCCATCTTCTCTTAATAAGATTTCAGCGGAACGTAAACGTCCATTGTAGTTGTAACCCATGGAGAATCCGTGAGCACCTGCATCGTGGATGAATAATAAATCACCTTTTTCAATTTCTGGTAACATACGGTCCACTGCGAATTTATCACAGTTTTCACATAAGGAACCTACAACGTCATACTTATGATCGCAAGGTGCATCTTCTTTACCCATAACAGTGATATGGTGGTAAGCACCGTAGATTGCTGGTCTCATTAAGTTTGCTGCACAGGCATCCACACCGATGTATTCTTTGTGTGTATGTTTTTCATGGATTGCTTTTGTAATAAGCGCGCCATTCGGTGCTAACATATAACGTCCCAATTCTGTGAAAATCTTCACATCGCCAAGTCCGGCTGGAACTAATACTTCTTCAAATGCTTTTCTTACACCTTCACCGATGACAAAGATATCATTTGGTTCTTTGTCTGGTGTGTAAGGGACACCAACACCACCGGAGAGGTTAATGAAGGAGAGAGATACGCCTGTTTCTTCTTTGAGCTCTACTGCGATTTCAAAAAGAATTCTTGCAAGTGCTGGATAGTATTCGTTGGATACAGTATTACTTGCAAGGAAAGCATGGATACCGAATTCCTTACAGCCTTCTTCCTTTAATCTCTTATAAGCTTCGGTAAGCTGAGGTCTTGTCATACCATATTTTGCATCGCCTGGGTTATCCATGATGTCTGTACCAAGTTCGAATACCCCACCTGGATTGAAACGACAGGAGATGGTTTCTGGAATACCACATGTTTCCTTTAAGAAATCGATATGTGTGATGTCATCTAAGTTTATGATACCGCCTAATTCACGACATTTGATGAATTCTTCTGCTGGTGTTTCGTTGGAAGAGAACATGATATTCTTGCCTGTGATGCCACATTTTTCAGACATCATCAGTTCTGTTAAGGAAGAACAGTCTGTTCCGCAGCCTTCTTCTTCTAAAATCTTTAAGATTGTTGGGTTTGGAGTTGCTTTTACTGCGAAATATTCTTTGAATCCCTTATTCCAGGAAAATGCTTTGAATAAATTTCTAGCTGTCTGTCTGATTCCTGCTTCATCATATAAATGAAATGGAGTAGGATACTGCTGGCAGATTGCTTCTAACTGATCTTTTTTGATAAATGGAATTTTTGCCATAATGTTTTCTCCTCTTCTATATATAATATATCTTTTCCTTTTTATTAGTTTAAAAATGCACTAGTCTTACTATAGTAAAGCAGAAAAACAATGTCAACAAACTATCACTTAATTTTTGAAGGTTTCGCAGTCGGATTATTCATATATTGAATCATTTGTCAAAGATTGGTATAATAATTATGTATAGCACTTCGCATATGTGTTAACAGTAACGGGGAGCTGTATAGATCGAACGTTTTATATTAGTAAAAAGGTCAGAGATTATCTCTGACCTTTTTGCATGATATGGAAAACTATGGTACGGTAACATAGTTTCCTAATGCCATAAAAAAAGGAGTTCCTTTAAGGAACTCCTTACATTATTTAAGTAGAAATCTAAAATTCTAAGAATTAAGCCTGACCAACAGATCCGAATAATTCCATCTTTTCGATTACTGTAGCTTTGATTCCAGCAACACCTGGAGCTAATAATTTACGAGGATCAAATCCTTTACCTTCTAAGTCTTTACCAGCTTCGATGTACTTACGAACTTCTGCCTGGAATGCTAACTGACATTCTGTGTTAACGTTAACTTTGGAAACACCTAATTCGATTGCTTTTCTTACCTGTTCAGCTGGGATACCTGTACCACCGTGTAATACTAATGGCATATCGCCTGTCTGCTGCTGAATAGCATCTAATGTTTCGAAGCTTAATCCAGCCCAGTTTTCTGGGTATTTACCATGGATGTTACCGATACCTGCTGCTAACATAGATACGCCTAAGTCAGCGATTGTTTTACATTCGATTGGATCTGCACATTCGCCAGCGCCAACAACACCGTCTTCTTCTCCACCGATAGAACCAACTTCTGCTTCTAAAGAAAGACCTAACTGTTCTGTAACGTGAACTAATTCAGTTGTTTTTGCTAAGTTTTCTTCGAATGGGAAGTGAGAACCGTCGAACATTACGGAAGAGAAACCAGCTTTGATACATTTGTAGCATCCTTCGTAGCTGCCGTGGTCTAAGTGAAGAGCTACAGGAACAGTGATGTTAAGTTCGTTGATTAAACCATTAACCATACCAACAACTGTTGTGTAACCGCCCATGTATTTACCAGCACCTTCAGATACACCTAAGATAACTGGAGACTGTTTTTCCTGAGCTACTTCTAAGATAGCTTTTGTCCATTCTAAGTTGTTGATGTTGAACTGACCTACTGCATAGTGGCCTGCTTTAGCTTTCTGTAACATTTCTTTTGCTGAAACTAATCCCATAATTCTAATTCCTCCATATATAATGATAGTTTGCAATAATAATCTACTCCTATGTAGATATCTGATTATATTATACAGTAGAACAATCTAATTGAAAAGTATTTTTTCGTTTGTATAAATACAACCTTCTATGCATATATTCAATACTTAAATCGTATTACTGTTGTCATCTAAGTACTGAATCATCCCCGGTCCCAGCTCATCTGTTGGACGTGCGATAAAACCGTGCTTGATGTAGAACATCTCTCGATTCTTTGCGCACATCAGATCCAACATCATCTCTGTACCTGGTTCGCGGATGGAGAGACAGTAGTTTCGAAGTTCCTGCAGAATACGCTTTCCAATTCCCATCCCCTGATAATCCGGTGATACCAGAAGATCCTGAATATAGCAGATTACGGAACCATCCCCGACGATTCGTCCCATGCCGGCCGGACGTCTGCCATCGTATGCTACAACAATAAACAGGCTGTTATCAAGTGCTTTCTGGGCCTGGGTTTTTGATAGTTTTTTCCAATGAACGGATGCGCGCAGTTTTAAATAAGTGTCCACATCCAGATTATTCTTAATTAATGTAATCATAGGTCTGCTTTCCTTCCTTCACCACATCTGGGAATAAAGGGCGGATTCCTTTCAATAGATTCTTACTCTTTATAATATCACATTCCAGTAAAAAGGTCACACGCATCTTTTGAAAATCAGAAAGATATGTTAAAATTAATGCATAATTATAATAATAATATGAATGAAACACATAAGGAGACTTATTATGGTAGATATTATAACATCCATTGATTTTTTCTTTTTGCATTTGATACAAAACCATGTAGTAAGGGAGTCACTCACACCGGCACTTAAGGTATTTACCACCATTGGCAACGCCGGTATGATCTGGATTCTCATCGGTATTCTGCTGGTGATCAACAAGCGAACAAGAAAGGTAGGCGTGGTATTCCTAATCTTTCTGGCCATCGAACACTACGGTGTGAACACGACCATCAAGCATTATGTGAACCGCCCAAGACCATTTATCCAGGATTCCACGGTACCACTGCTCATTAAGGCGCCAACGAGTACTTCCTTCCCATCGGGTCACACCAGCTCTTCCTTCTTCAGTGCTACTTTCCTGTACCGCTACAAGAAGTATCTTGGTGTCCCAGCCATTTTGCTGGCTGTCATCATCGCCTTTAGCCGCATGTACTTCTTCGTTCATTTTCCAACAGATGTCCTTGTTGGCATGATTGAAGGTATTCTCCTTGGCATCATCGGTTCCTTCGTTCTTCACCTTGTGTTAAACCGTCCGATCAAGACGAAGATCGATCAGAAACGTGCCGCTCGTGCAGCAAAAAAAGAAGCATAAAAAAGTGTGCTTCGCACACTTCGCGCCCGAGCGGAATGCGAAGCATTAACTACCACTCCGCGAGGTGCGCATCCAACCCGGAGGGTTTTTTAATATACAGAAAACGAAGTTTCCTGTATATTAAAAATAAACAGGCAGTCCCACCTTCGTGAACTGCCTGTTTTTATATGCATATATTCTATTTTGATCTCATCAATCGTCTTAATAATGGCATCTTATTCTTGTCATATGGCGGGAATTTCAGCTTCACCTCGGTGACGGAACGCTTCTTCATGATTCCTTTGATGTTGGAGAAGGTATCATAACCGGCTTTTCCATGGTATCTTCCGATACCGCTGTTGCCTACGCCGCCAACAGGAATGAACGGGGTTGTTCCCTGAATCATAATGTCATTGATGCAGACACTGCCGCAGCGATAATTGTTCTTGATATAGTCTTCATGACTGCGCTCTCTTGTAAAGAGATAACAGGCCGGTGGAGACGGAAATCGCTCAATTACCTCGATGGCTTCGTCGAAGCCTTCATAAGTGATGATCGGCAGGATTGGTCCGAAGATCTCATCCTTCATCATCTCAGAACAGAAGGAATCCTCTTCAACCACTGTTGGGGAAATCTTCAGATTGACCGTGTCAAATTCTCCGCCAAGGATAATCGTCTGATGCTCGATCAGATCCAGCAGGCGGAAGAAATGGAACAGATTGATGATTTTCCCATAATCCGGACTATTCACCGGATTCTCCCCATAGAACTCCTTGATATAATGATCGATATATCTAATAAATTCTTTCTTTTTCTTCTTTGGAACGAGAACATATTCCGGCGCCAGTGAATTCTGTCCACAGTTGATAAACTTACCATAGACAATACGCTTTGCTGCAACCTCCAAATTGCAGTTTTCATCCACAATGGCCGGTGTTTTTCCACCCATCTGCAAGCACACCGGTGTCATCTGCTGGGCTGCCTTCTCAAGAACGATTCTTCCAACACGGGTACTGCCACAATAAAAGATAAAATCAAACTTTTTATCCAGCAGATCCATGGTTGCTTCCGGTCCACCGGTAAATACACGCACACGGGAAGTATGGAAATTCTCAGTCAGCATTTTCTTGATGACCTGTTCACAGTGGGAAGATACCTCGGATGGCTTGATGGTTACCACATTGCCAGCCGCCCAGGCATTGATCAGCGGAATCAGACTCAGCTGAAATGGGAAGGTCCATGGCGTAATGATCAGAACTCTTCCGTAGGGTTCTCTGGTTACTGTGCTGACTGCCGGCATATGAAACAGCGGGGTAGGCAGCGTTTTCTCTAACATCCAGCTTTTCAGATATTTCAATGTGTAATTAATTTCGTTATAGATCAGCCCAATCTCCGTGGAATAACACTCAAAAGGCGGTTTGCCCAGATCCTCATAGAGGGCATCCATCATCTCTTTTTCGTATTCCTTTACCACGTCTCGAAGCTTGATCAGAAGAGAAACACGTTCTCTGTAATCCATATCCATTGATTATATCACTCCATCCTATCTGGCTTTTTCAAGCATCTGTTTCAAATCTTCAATGGTATATACATAGTTTGTATTGCAGAACTGGCAGTTTACTTCGATTGGTTCTCCTTCTGCAATCATATCCTTCAGTTCTGCCTCGCCAACACTGATGACGATTCCTTCGACACGCTCACGGCTGCAGTTACATTTGAACTGGACCGGCATCTCGTCATGGATAGTCAGTGGTCCAAGGAGGCTTTCTAACATCTCTTCTAAAGTTTTGCCCTTGTCAAGCTCGGTTGTCACTGAAGTGAATGCACCAAGCTTCTTTTCTAATTCGTCGATGACTTCATCTTCTGCAAATGGCATGAGCTGGATGATAAATCCACCTGCCTGACGAACAACATCCTCTTCTTTTTCCATTAAAACGCCTAACGCAACGGAGGATGGCACCTGTTCGCTGGTTGCAAAATAGTAAGTTAAGTCTTCTGCGATTTCGCCGGAAACCAAGTGGGTCTGGCCGATGTATGGCTCTTTTAAGCCGATTTCACGGATGATACTCATCACGCCAAGATCTAACGCCTTTGCCACATCGATCTTACCGTCACTTTCCCTTGCAGGAAGGATGACATTCGGATTCTTCACATAGCCCTTTACGTTGCCGTGGATGTCTGCTGTCACAAGCATGCCCTGAATTGGTCCCTGACAGTCTACCTTGATCGTTACCAGATCATCTTCATTCTTGCCCATGGCACCCATCATAAGGCCTGCTGTTAAGAGTCTTCCAAGGGCTGCAGTTGCAACACGGCTTGTGTTATGGCCTGCCCTTGCAGTTTCTACAGTATCCTTTGTATAAGCAGCAAAAAATCGAATCTGGTCATTTGCTGCGGTTCCTCTGATCATATAATCTTTCATCTATGACTGCTCCTTTTTTCTCGCTATATAATAAAGTCGTTCGCTGTCCGGCCTTGGAGGATTCTTCGTAAATGCATCATAGACAGCGACAAATTCCATGCCGCCGGCCTCGATCATCGCCTTCACCTCGTCCACCGAATAAGCTTTCTGATAATGGGTCTCCATAAATTTATCGTATCGGCCGTCTTCTGCGCGAAGGAAGATATTCACACCGTACTCATTGATCTTCTCATCTTCATAATAGTAATTATCCCAGATAAAGCTGATTTCTTCCCTGTCATCGGCGAAGGTATTGTCCGCCATGACTTCCTCGAAGAGATACTGGGTTTTCAGATCAAAAATGAACACCCCATTCGGGTCGAGATAATTATTAACTAAAGAAAATACTCTTGTCAAGTCTTCCGGCTCCAGGATGTAATTCATGCTGTCGCCAATGCTGTAAAAGGCGTCAAATGTTCCATAAAGTTCCATCTCTGTCATATCCTGTAACAGATAGAGGATCTCGCCGTCCTTAGATCTCCCCTTATCCATGGCAATGCCAAGCATATCGGCAGAAAGGTCTAAGCCCACCATCTTGTATCCACGGTCATAGAACATCTCCGTCACCTTACCGGTTCCGCATCCAAGCTCCATCAAAAGGGCGCCTGGCTCTACTCCCTGCTCACGAAGCAGACTGTCCATGTACTCCACCCACTCGTCGTAGGGCAGATTATCCATGAATTCGTCATATACTTCGGAAAATGTTTCGTAACTACTCATCTATTATAACCTCAATATTCTTTCTCAATGCGAAGGAGGAAATGTATATCTCCTTTACCTTCATGCCTGTGGTCTGCTCCAGTGCCTGTTTGTAGGAATCAAGCTGTGCCTTGTAACGATTGAGCAGTTCCTGTTCGCCGTCCTCCTGCTTCACCTGGTCGGTTTTGTAATCCACCAGAACGATCTCTCCATCCTCCACAAAGTAAAGATCGATGATTCCCTGAACAACGACAAGCTCACCGGAGTCGCAGCTTTCTTCCAGTCGGTGGAGGGGCAGTCCCATAACGAACTGTCTTTCCTTAAACTCCTGATCGGCTGCCTTGGCGATGCCGCTTCGTCTTCCAAGGTCGGAGTGTAAAAACCAGAGGATCTCATCCTGTGGAATCACATCGTAGCAGTCATCCACCTTGCCCTGGGCAATGAAGGTACGGATTGCTTCATCTAAAGATGCTTCTGTATACTCTTTGGAGAAGTCCAGAAGTTCCATACATTTATGAACTGCACTACCTCTGGTGGTTGGCGATACTGCCACTTCCTTCTGAAGGAATTTTGGCACCATTGGGTCAAATGTTTTGCTGCCTGGTTTCGCCGGTTTATCTGCCTTCTGCTGTTTCGGCGATTCATCTGTATCTGTATCCACCTCATCAGACTGTTCCATCAGCTCCATATATTTGTGCTTGATTTCAGAGACGGAATATTTCATTCGCTTTAAGGCCTCTTCTCCAAAATCATAGGACCACTGAAATTCTTCTGCGATGGCTGCCTTCTTCTCTTCATCCACCTGTTCATGAAGGTCTCTGGCAATGATGGCACGCCGCTTAGCCATCTTCATATATTCTTCTGCTTCCAACATACTTAACATGTAAGTATTCCAGATTTTTGCCACAAATGGACTGTCCACATTATCCCAGCCGCTTCCCGGATGGAAGGATTCATAGACCGGACCCATCATATCATCATCACGAAGTGCCATCATGATCCAGTCCAGATAACATTTGGCTTTTTTGATTTCGTAGGCTGTCGGCGCCACTTTTCTTCTTTTCAGTTGGTTAAATATCATTTTCTCAACATCTCTCGGTGTGGCAGTGAGAATCAGCTTTTCCTTGGCTCTCGTCATGGCAACATAGAGGACTCGCAGCTCTTCTCCACGGTTTTCCTCCCGAATCTTCTCTTCAATGGCCATACGGATCAGGGTTTTCTTCTTCTCCCTGGTAGCCGGCCAGATGACATTTGGCCCAAGGGTATAGTCCGTGTGAAGAAGAATCGGTTTGCTGGTATCCCGATCGTTAAAGCCCTTCTCCAAATTGCTAACAAATACCACCGGATATTCCAGTCCCTTGCTCTTATGGATGGTCATAATACGGACTACATTCTCCTTCTCCCCAAGCACATTGGCTTCGCCATATTCAATTTTGTATTCCTGCAGCTGCTGCATATAGCGAACAAACTGGAACAGCCCTTTGAAGCTGCCATTTTCGAATGTCTTTGCCTTCTCCATCAGCATGAGCAGATTGGCCTGACGACGTTTGCCCCCCGGCATAGCCCCTGCATAATGAAAATAATCCGTCTTCATGATCATCTCAAAAATCAGATCATAGAGGGAGAGATAAGTCTTCTTGGCACGAAATTCCTGCAGGAATGCTGCTGCCTTATGAAGCTTTCCAAGGAGTGCCTCATTCTTCCCTTCCTTTAGATAATAATGAAAATGTTCACTTAACGGACAGACCTGTCCTGCCTCAACACTCAACAGGCTGGTCATATATACCATATCCTCTGCACTTAACCCCACGAACGGCGCCCGCAGGAAGCTGGCAAATGGAATGTCATTACGTTCATTATCAAGAACCTTCAATGTATTCATGACAATCTGGACTTCTGTGGCTAAGAAGGAGCCCTTCTTGCTCTCACAGTAGGCAGGGATGCCCATCTTCTCTAAGCGTTCCTGCATCTTCTCAGCCTTTTCGCTGGTCGCACGAAGGAGAATGACCATATCACGGTATTCATATTCTCCTGCTTCCACCATCTCTTTGATGCGGTATCCGATCATGTCGGCCTCCGCCTCGATGGATTTGACTTCGATTTCATCATCAATATCTAACAGAAGGAGTTCGGTTCGGTAATCCACACCCTCCTGCTCTTCAAAGGTTCTGCCTGGAATCAGGGATACACGCTCTGTGTATTCGATGCCTCCCAGGGCTTCTTTCATAATCTTATAAAATACAAGGTTGGTTGCTGCAAGTACCTCTTTTCTGCTTCGGAAGTTGTTCTGAAGCTCGATCAGTTCACTGCCCGCAAGACCTTCATCATAGCGCTGATAGCGGTCTAAGAAGAGATCCGGCTTCGCCTGTCGGAAACGGTAAATGCTCTGTTTCACATCTCCAACCGTAAACAGATTGTGTTTACCCACAGATTCCCCACAAAGCAGGAGGATGATTGCCTCCTGAATTTCGTTGGTATCCTGGTATTCATCCACATATATTTCATCAAAAAATGCTTTTTTCTCCATGGCAATGGCAGATGGAATAAGATTGCCTTCTTCATCCACGCCATCCGATAAAATAGAGAGGGCAAAATGCTCAAAATCAGCAAAATCCACCAGATTTCGCTCTCTCTTTCGCTCTGCCATCACATCAATCAGGGAAGCGATCAGGTTACAGTAGCCCTTCATTGGAAGATAACAGGCCTGCATCTCTTCCACAATATCATCGATGTCATCCGGAACTCTGGTAAGGAGCTGATCTAAAAGCTTGGTTGCAATATCTCTCCGTTCTCGAATCTCATCACATTCCGGAATACTTTTCTTACCCCCGGCTAATCTGCCCTTCTTCCAGCGATTCTTAAACTGGATCATAGAGGAGAGATCTGTACCTTCTCGAAGGATTTCAAGGCTTTCATACTCGGCGGTGATGGTCTTTTTGTATCCTGCCGGAATGTGGTCAGGCTGAATACGCTCATATAAATCATCATAAAGATCTAATAATTCCTGAAAATCCTGTCTAAGCATCTTCACATAAAAGCGCATCCACTGCTTGTCATTTAAGTCTTCCCTTGCAACCTGAAACTGCTCTGCTGCCGTCGCAAGCCATCCCTTTGGATCTGTGCCGCTGCGGACGAAATCATAGCCATCCTTTAGCATCTCCTCTAACCCATGGTCATCCCTGCCCGTTACATAGCAGGCAAGAAATGCTTCAAAGGCTTCATCGGGATCCGCATAGGCTGCTTCTAAGACTTCTCCGGCGCACTCTTCTAAGAGAAGTGCCACTTCTGTCTCATCGGCAACCCGAAATCCGGGATCTAAGTCAATCTCCATAAAATGTTCCCTGATCAGATTCAGACAGAAGCTGTGAATGGTAGTAATCTGGGCCCTTGTAATGCATGCCAACTGCTTTAAAAGGTGGGCATTCTGTGGATCCTTCTCCACTTTTGCATCCAATGCCTTCATAATTCGTTCCTTCATCTCAGACGCTGCTGCATTGGTGAAGGTTACGACAAGAAAACGATCGATATTAGCAGGATGGTCTGGATCAGAGATGCGCTCTATGATACGTTCCACCATGACGGCGGTCTTACCGGATCCTGCTGCGGCGGAGACAAGGAGATTATGATTGCGACTGTTAATGACTTGCTGCTGTTGATTCGTCCATGCCATCTTCTTCTCCTCCTCTCATTCGTGCCAGTACTTCCTCTGCTTTGATCTTCTCTAAATCCCTGTAGGCATCCTGTCTCGGATCAAAGTGGCACACACTTCGAAATTCGCAGTATCTACAAGGTGTCTTGTTTTCATCTTTATCCTTACGGTATGGGGCAATGCTGATTTCCCCATCCATAATCTGATTACCGGCTTCTAACATTTTCCCAGTGGCAAATGTCTGCATCTGCTCAAACTGTTCGGTGGTCAATACCTTGGATGCCTTACTCATACTGCCATTCTTATTCTTTTTAGCAGAAACGGAGACAAAGGATGCACCGGCTCCCACCTGTTCATAATGGTCTAATATATCTAAATCACTATTGGCATAGCCGTCTAATGTCAGTTCTTTCAGGATCGCACCCTCGGAGGATGCTCCTTCTGTCCGCTCTACCATCGGATCCTGTAAACGATAGTAGAACAATCCCGCAGGAATGATCGGTTTTTCGCTCTTTCGGCCTTCAATCTCCATCATGGCATTCATGTAGATGACAAGCTGAAGCTGCAGTCCATAATAAAGCTCTGTCAGATCAAACTGCTTGCTGCCGGATTTGTAATCGATGACCTTCAGATAGACGTTCTGTTCATCCTCATATCTGTCAATTCGGTCCACCTTACCTTCTAACTGCATTCTGGCACCATGATCTAACATCAGTCTGGCCGCATCTAAATCTTTGTAGGATTTGAATTCCACTTCAAAGGCATATGGCTTAAAATCACTGGTTTCCAACTGTTTTAAGATTGCCCAGAGGGTACGCTTCGTCAGTCGCTTGATGATATCCACCGCATACTGGTTACGGTAGGTATCCTGAAGAAGATTGCCATTCCAGTCGGCAACTGCCGTATCCACTGCTTCCACAGTCAGTAACTCCTGCTCCTGTTCTCCAATCTCTTTCCAGTTGTCATAGGTTGTCTGGATCTTTCTTGAGATGGTTTCCAATGCCCGATGGAAGATGGTTCCAAGTTCATTGGTCATCAGCTTATATTCCTGACGTTTCTGAAGCTTTAATCCGTAGCTTAAAAAATGTGCATAGGCACAGGCACCGAATTTCTCTAATCGACTGACAGAATTGTGAAGCATTTCCCCATATACGAGGGAAACCGCCTCTCTTGAAAGCTTCTTTTCATTATTTTCATAGCAGCAGGCATCCAGATACCAGTTCAGGAATTCTTCTCCCAGTACAAGTGACCCAATTTCCTTCCAGCCAGGCACATCCACTCTTCCATACTCGCGGAGGCCTTCAATAAAGGTATGCATACTGTATTTTTCAGAGTAATATCCTTCCTGATCCATCTCTGTCACAGTAAGCTTCGGAAGAATGTTCGTGATTCGTCCAAGGAAGTAGGATGGACGGAGGGATTTGCCGTCATCTGATACGGTCGCATAGGACAGGTAGAGATGCTCGGTCGGTTTGGAGGTTGCCAGATAGAGGTAGAACTGTTCTGTATAGGCAGCCTGAATGGAGGTTTCGGACAGGGCAATGCCATGCTCCTGAAGAAATTCCCGGTCGAAATCGTTGAGAATGCCGTTGTCGCCGGCCGCCTTCGGAAGATTCCCCTCATTCATGCCTGCGATAAAGAGCATCTTAATATCCTTTAATCTGGTTCTGATCAGATCGCCCACAACCACCTGGTCAATGCCCGGCGGAATGACGCCGATCTTCAGCTCCTCAAGGCCGGTCTCGATGATGCTTCGAATTTCCTTCACATCTATGACCTCATCTCCCAGAATCTCCACCAGCTTGTCCATCATACCAAGGAGATATGGATAGATCTGGGCATAGGTCTTCTCCATAATATAGTTTTCTTCTTCGTGGAACTTGTCTGTCCACATCTTCATGGTTTCCTCCACATTTACCAGACGGAGGAACTGATAGAGGGCAGTCATGTGGTCACGGACACACAATCCTTTCGTCTTGGAAACTTCATAAAACTCCAGTACTTCGTCCAGAAACTGCTCTCTTAATATATTTAATCTGGCCAGCTGCATGTCTGTCTGCCCATAGAGCGGGCGGTCAAATGGTGCCAGCCATCTTTTTTTGCTGTTAATTCCACGGGCAAGGGCATAATTCTCCAATTCATCCACTTCCTCCACAGCCAGGGAGCTCATGCCCGCCTTTAAATAGCGGAAGACGCTGTTGTAGGAGAAATTCTCCTCCGTCAGCTGATAGAGCCCGCGAATGGTTTCGATGCATGGATTGTTGAGAATGCTCTTCTTGTGGTCAATAAAATACGGAATGTCCAATTCCTTAAAACACTGCTCAAAATGTCCCGCATAGGCATCCATGTCGCCGGTGATGACGGCAATGTCACGGTAGCGGACGCCCTCTTCTCTCACATAATGGGCAATCTGTTTTGTAATGGCGCGGACTTCCTCCTGTATATCTCTGCCGGAGAACATGGTGATATGTTCCGGTTCTTCTTCATAGATGGTTTTGCGGTTGATGCGAAACAGTCCTTCTTCCAATGCCTGTAAATCCTTCTTGCCGGCAAGGCGGACTACGCCTTCCCTGCCTTCGCCCATGTAAAGGGCTGGTTCCATCTGAGTTCCCTGTTCCTCACACATCTGCTTTAAGGTCTGCGCCATGCGATTGGACATGGAAAACAGGGCATGGGGATTCATATGCTTCACCTTCTCCACACCCGGGTCTGCCGTAATGGTTACCACGATCTTCTCTGCATGGGTTAAGAGGACACCAAGAAGCTGATTCTGCACCGGAGTAAATCCGGTAAATCCATCAATATAGATGACTGCCCCTTTTAGCTTCTTCGATTCTCCCACCTTAGAAGCAAGCACCTCTAAGAGCTGCTCTGCCACAATGACATCCCGGTCCAGATAATTCTGGAATTCCTCCCGGATGAGCACCAGATCCTGAAGCTTTAACCCCAGTCTGTTTCGCTCTTTTGTATCGAGATTCTTAAGCTTCTCCATCTCCACCTGATACTGGTAGAATTCGGACATCATGGATTTCATCTTCTCCACAAAGCCCGGCTTTCTCACACTGCTTCCGAAGACCTTCAGATTCTCCTTCTGCTCCTCCATGATCTTGCGAAGAATCATGCGTTTGCCCATGTCCTCTAAAATCTGCTTTGGAAAATAGGATAATTCTTCAAAAATTCGATATGCCAGCCTTGGAAAGCTGACAATGTCGATGTTCATTGTCCCATGGTGGGGATGCTGCACCACCATATCCTTCTGGGTCTGAAGGGTATACTGTTCCGGCACAATAAAGAAAAAGTCCTTGTCCGGATGGGCAAGGGACTGTTCGATTAAATTTTCATAAATTGCTGTTGTTTTGCCGCTTCCACTGCGGCCCACGATTAACTGAAGAGACATAAAACTCCTCTCCTTTTTACATTGGTGATTGTTCGTTCATTGCTAATTCGCTCATGGAACAATCTGTGATTGATTCACTGATCACAGACTGTTACCGGGTTTCGCTGACACTTCCAAATTCTTCCATATCGACATCTACTAACATGGAGGTACGGCGGAATGCTTCCTTCTCGCCGCTTACAATCCTCATCTCCATCTTCATATAGTCTCCCGTATGGACACTGCCCTGCAATACGCCCTGTTTGGACATATTCGAAGTAAGAATCTGCACCCTTCCGACGGTATCCCCATCGAAATTCACAGCTTTATAAATCTCCTCCGGCTTTACGACACCAGAGGAGAGTGCACCTTCCATATAAATCTGGTCATCTTCTGACAGGACCACATCGTCCACATAGAGCATGAAATCTGTATGAACATGGACCCACATCAGTTTTTCTTCTATTAATTTCTGTTCTTTTGTTTTCTTTTTTTTATGAAAAAACATAGGATCGTCTCCACTTTGCCTGCTTTTTGTCACTGTGTGGATGTCAGGCAAATGCATTTGCCTCTATTACAGGAGAGGGATATCCACTTCCACTTCTCCACAGATAATCTGGTACGCATCCACGATCATCTTCAGATATTCCTTCTCGCCCATAACAATCAGGGTGTCGCCGCTCATCAGACGGAAATCGCCTCTTGGAACCATCTCCATCGGTCCACGCTGAATGCCGCAGATGATACTGTGATCCGGCCAAGGGAGGTTGCCAACTAACTCATCCCTTGCAATAGCCTGCTGTCCGATGATAAATGTCATAACCACTGTGCCATCCATATCCGGATTCTGTTCGGATTTGCCTGCTTTGATGACCTGTCTTTCCAACAGACTTTCGTAAATTGGTTCCACCTCTGTGATGTGGGCAAAAATGTATGCTGTAATGGTAACCAAAGCAAGGGGCAGCAGATGTTCGAAACCGCCTGTCATCTCTGCGATGAGGATGATACCGGTAATCGGCGCACGAACGATGGCTGTGAAGAATCCTGCCATTCCAAGAATAATAAAGCTTGCAATGTATACTTCACTGATGCCAAAGGTCTGGCAAACGATGCTTCCAAAGATGGAGCCGCAGTAAGCGCCTGCGATGAGCAGTGGGAAGAAGATTCCTCCTGGTGCTGCGGAACCAAAACTGATTGCGGAGAATAAGCTCTTCACAACCAGAAGGAGTACCATGATGGAGATTGCCGGGCATTCGTGATACACCAGCTCGATCATAGCATGACCGCCTGCAAGTACGTCAGGAAGTGTGTAGGCAAGGATACCTGCACATAAGAATGGGATCATCATACGGATTTCAATCGGAATATTGCTCAGTTTTTTGTAGAAATCCTGTCCCTTTAATAATAAGGAGCTGTAGGCTACTCCAATGAGGCCTAAAATCGCTCCGAATACGATCAGAAAACCGTAGTAACGAAGTGGCACTACATCTGGTACGTCAAAATGGAAGACCGGATGGAGACCGAATGCGTTCTTGGATACAAAGTCAGAAGTAACACAGCCAGCTAAGATACAAACCAGCATGGATGCATTGAAGTTCTTCTGAATCTCTTCCAGTGCAAATACAACCCCGGCAATCGGTGCGTTAAATGCTGCCGCAAGACCTGCACCTGCGCCACAGGAGATCATATATCGTTCTTTATTAATATCCTGTTTTGTGATTTTGGCAAGACCTTTGCCTGCCATGGCACCAAGCTGGACGGATGGGCCTTCTCGTCCAAGGGAAAGTCCCCCGATGATACATAAAGTACCGCCAACCATCTTAGACACCAGCAGTTTCCACCAGTTTACATCAAAATAACCTTTGATTTCACCCTGGACCTGTGGAATACCGGAGCCGGAACACATGCCTTCCCACTTTACAATCTTGGCTACAAAGAAGCCCAGAATACAAAGACATACACCCCATAATGCCATGGTCAGCACACTCTGCTCAGTAAATCCGATCACACCAAAAAGAATTTTTTCTGCATATTGAAGCATAAAACGATAGGCAACTGTCACCACAGATGCTGCAAGTCCAACCAGAACACCATAGAAGATCATCTTGATCGGAAGCCATCTCTTATCCTTCGCTGCTTTAAGCTGTTTGTTCACAATTTCTCACCTGATCCTTCCAAATAATTATCACTCTTTTTCATATGCTTTACCTTTGATTTTACCTTAATTTATCAGTCTTCGTCAATGGTTCGGGGCAGGAACAAATGGTTGACTTTTATACTTATATGTGGTAAATTAGTTTCACAAATATTTTAAATACGTGGACGAGGAGTAGTAGGAACATTACAACCATTCAGAGAGTTGCCGGTTGGTGCGAGGCAATTGGACGGATGATCTGAACTCGCCTCTGAGTAGCTCGCTGAAATCACAGTAGGTGGAGTCGGAGCCTGACCGTTATCAGACAGGGAGATATAAAAACTGCAAAGTTCGTATCGAAAAAAGTGCATGCTTATCAGCATGAATAAGAGTGGTACCACGGAATCATTTTCGTCTCTTAAGAGTTTGATCTTAAGGGGCTTTTTTATTGGAATCCTCACTTACCAGATTCCATGAATAGATAGATAATATGGTAACTCGCGAACTTCAGTTTGTTGCTTTTTACATAACAAACACGAAAGGAATCAAGAGAATGAAAAACGCAAGCAAATACGAAAGACAATACTTTATGCCACCTGAACCATGTTTTGACTGGGTACAGAAAGAATACATCGAAAAACCACCAATCTGGTGTTCCGTTGACTTACGTGATGGTAACCAGGCACTCATCATCCCAATGAGCTTAGAAGAAAAGTTAGAATACTTCCAGACATTAGTTGATGTTGGGTTCAAAGAAATCGAAGTTGGTTTCCCTGCAGCATCTGAAACAGAATACGAATTTTTACGTGCATTAATTGAACGTAACTTAATCCCTGAAGATGTAACCATCCAGGTATTAACTCAGGCACGTGAACACATCATTAGAAAAACATTTGCCGCATTGGACGGATGCCCAAAAGCAATCGTACATGTATATAACTCCACATCCAAGGCACAGCGTGAACAGGTTTTCCGTAAATCCAAGGAAGAAATCTTAAAGATCGCAACAGACGGCGCAAAATTATTAAAAGAATTAGCTGCTGAAACAGAAGGAAACTTCTTATTCGAATACTCTCCAGAAAGCTTTACTGGTACAGAACCAGAATACTCCTTAGAAGTATGTAACGCTGTCATCGATATCTGGGAACCTACTCCAGACTGGAAAGTCATCATGAACCTTCCTGTAACTGTAGAACATTCCTTACCACATGTATACGCTTCCCAGATTGAATACATGAGCAAGAATATGCACAACCGTGAGAATGTAATCTTATCCTTACATCCACACAATGACCGTGGCTGTGGTGTTGCAGACACAGAGCTTGCTTTACTTGCAGGTGCTGACCGTGTAGAAGGTACATTATTCGGTAACGGTGAACGTACAGGTAACGTTGATATCATCACAGTTGCCATGAACATGTTCGTACACGGTGTTGACCCTCAGTTAAACTTTGAAGACATCATGAGCATCCGCGAAGTATACGAACGAGTAACTCGTATGCATGTTGATGACCGTGCACCATATGCCGGCAAGTTAGTATTTGCTGCATTCTCCGGATCTCACCAGGATGCCATCGCAAAGGGTATGAAGTGGATCGAAGAAAAAGACCCAGACCACTGGACAGTTCCTTATCTTCCAATCGACCCACACGATGTTGGCCGTGAATATGAAGGTGACGTAATCCGTATCAACAGCCAGTCCGGTAAGGGCGGCGTATCCTTCATCCTTGAACAGCGCTTCGGCTACCGCGTTCCTACTAAGATGCGCGAAGACGTTGGCTACACAATGAAGGGTGTTTCCGACGAATTACACAAAGAATTATTACCAGAAGAAATCCTCGAATTATTCAAAGAAAAATACATCAACGTTGAAAATCATATCAAATTAATGGAAGTTCACTTCAAACAGGTTGATGGCGGTATCGAAACAGAAGTAACTCTTGGCGTAAACGGCGTTATGAAGGTTTACCATGGCAAGGGTAACGGACGTCTTGATGCGATCAGTAATGCATTAAAGAAACATGGTATCTTAAACTACAGAATCTTAGATTACAAAGAACACTCCTTAACAATGGGCTCCAACTCCCAGGCTGTTTCCTATGTAGGCATCCAGCTTGAAGACGGATCTGTTGTATGGGGCGCTGGTATCCACTCCGATATCATCGATGCTTCCGCAAGAGCATTATTCAGTGCTGTGAATAGAGCGCTGGATAAATAGTGGCGGCTAGTTTTATTGGTTCCTGGCAGTTGATTATTGGTGCCTGGCGGCACAAAATTGAATAAGAAATATTATGAGACGGCAGATTTTATCACATCTTCCGTCTTTTTTTGTGGATTGGGAAGGTGAAAATCGCCGGCGAATGTCACATCTTCAAGCTTTTTTCCATTTGGTGATATCCAAAAAATGGGCGATATCACATCTCAGACTTTCGCAGCCAATAGTGCTATCGAAATTTTGGAGAGTATCACAAAAACTTGCCGACTTGCTTTATGTGATACGCTATCGCCCTCGCTGACCGGTATTCCAGCCGAAAAGCTGTGAAAAAGCAAGTCCCGCTCGCTTTTTGGAGCCTTTCGCTATCACAACCAGGATTTTCTAGCCGGAAAGTGATATTGCGAAAAAAATTTGATATTTCTTTTTAGCCAAAATGAAGATATTGTGATTAAGTCGAAAATTTCGGTATCACTATATCAAAATTTCCAATTAAGATGTGATATAGAAGCCCGCCGCGGCGCTTCTGCGGCCTCAACCACGCCAGGCAACGATCACTAAATCGATCATCTCAAATTAAAAAAGTGTGCTTCGCACACTTCGCGCCCGAGCGGAATGCGAAGCATTAACTACCACTCCGCGAGGTGCGCATCCACCCGGAGGGTTTTTTAATATACAGAAAACGAAGTTTCCTGTATATTAAAAAAAGAGCCGCACATTCGTGCGGCCCCTTAAATTCAAAAGAATTAAATTTCTTCTAACACAATCTTTTCAATGAATTCATCAACAACTTCTTTTGTAGGTGGTTTTGTTCCTTCTGTTGTACAAGCACCAACGGAAATTGCCATTGCTAACTTGATTGTATCTTCTGTTGTGCATCCATTCTGTAATCCTAATGCCATAGCTGCGTTCATAGCTGCGCCAGCACCTACTGTGGATTTAGGAATGATTCTTGGAGCTGGACATCTGTAGCACTTATCAGCTGTGATGAATAATGCGCCTAAAGCACCACGGGAAACACATACCATGCCAACGCCTTTTTCTGCAACGATACGTTTTGCCATGTCGATCATGCCTTCTTCTGCAACTGCAAATTCATATCCGTAGAATTCTTCTAACTGTTTTTTGTCTGGTTTGATGATGTCTGGCTGAGCATCAACTGCTGCTTTTAATACAGGTGCATCAACGTCCATAACAACCTTGGATCCTTTTGCTTTTACTTCTTCTACTAAACCGTGGTAGATATCTACTGGGCATCCTGGAAGGATACTTCCGGAGAAGATGAATACTGTTTCAGGTCCTGCATAGCTAATGATTTTTGCTTTTAATGCTTCGATTTCGAAATCATTCACAGCTGGTCCTGGTTCGTTAAATTCGCTGATGAAGCCATTGGATTCAACAACCTTTAAGTTTGTTCTTGTGTTGCCTGCGATAGTAACAAAATCTGTTTTGATTCCTAAACCTTCTAAGATCAGACGGATTCTTTCACCATTGATTCCGCCAAGGAAACCTGTTGCGATGAGTTCATCATCTCGGTCCAATGCTTTGATTGTCTTAGCAGCGATGATACCATGTCCAGCTGCATCACGGATGATATCTGTGATGTGGTTTACGCCACCGTGTTCGAATCTGTCAAGTTTACCTGTTTTATCCATTGAAGGATTAAGACTTACTGTAACGATCATAGTTTTCTTGCCCCTTTACTTTAAATTTCGTCCTTAATATTGCTAACTTATATTATAGCATATTGCTACTTTCTATTCAATTATATCACTAAAATTACTTGGAGAATTCAATTCCCGACAAATGTCTCTGCCTAGTCAAACACTATGACTTCCCCATCCACGACACCAAAGTAGGCCGGGTCCTGATCTTCCATTACGACACTTCCATTGGAAAGCTCAATGAGCTTCTTCTTGATATAGTCTGTCTCATCGATAGGGATGAGCATGGTTGCCTTCACACTGTCGGTATACTGAATTTCACATAAAGAAATTCCTTCCGTTGCTGCTAAATACTGAATCTTTCCGAAGAGAGAATAGTCGCAGGAGATGTCCACCATGGAAGCAAGCTTCTTCTCCACAATGGTACTTGCAGCAATGCCTTCCTGCATGCTTTTCGTATATGCGCGGACAAGTCCGCCAGTGCCAAGTAAGGTGCCGCCAAAATATCTGGTTACAACTGCAACAACATTATATAAATCATGACCAGTCAGCACTTCAAGCATCGGTTTCCCAGCGGTTCCGCTTGGTTCCCCGTCATCACTGCATCGCTCCATGGTGTGTTCTGTACCAATTCGAAATGCGTAGCAGTTATGTCTGGCATCCCAGTACTGTTTTTTGATTTTTTCAATAAATGCCAGCGCTTCTTCTTCCGTCTCCGCCAGCTCAATGTGGGCAATAAATCGGGATTTCTTCTCAACAATTTCCCCATCCGCCCCACTAAATACAGTGGAATATTGTTTTATCATCACGATTGTCCTCCTACATTACATCATACATGAAAAAGAAGGGAATTTCTACTCTCTTTCTTGTGTGGAAAATGTTCCTCTCTTTTGTTATAATAGCACCTAGAAGGAGGAAGTTTATGAACTTCAGCGAAAAATCCGTCCAGCAAAAAAGGCTGGACTTTTCAGACGATAAATTAAATAAAAGAGGAACACTGCGTTTTCTCCATTCCATTACGGTGCTTTTTCTCCTGCTGACCCTGTTTTTCCTGATCTTTGGATTTACTTTGGGCTTTGTGCAGGCACTTTACCGACGCACTCCGGATATTACAACCCATGAGATTGCAACGGGTGGAAAATCCACTGTCATCTATGATGAGCCAGGCAACAAGGTAGCCACCTTAAGCTCCAAGTATTACAAACCAATTCCAGTTTCCATTGAAGAGGTCCCACAGACTTTGCAGGATGCTGTGATTTCTTCCATCGATCCTGATTTTTATGATCATTACGGAATCACCGTCTATAACGTGATCAATACTACCATCAGCTCCATCATGAATCGGAACATTTACGGGAGCAGCACACTGATCACTGAAAAGCTTCTTGAGGATACCAATCCGGAATTTCGTACCAACTGCAACTGGATTACCCGATTAGAATACCACCTTGAGATTTACTTCAAGGCCATCTCGTTAGAGCGTAACTGCTCAAAAGATGAGATTTTGGAAGCATTCCTTAATACCGCTTCCTTTGGCAATGGTATTATCGGCGTGGAGGCAGCGGCTCAGTATTACTATGGCAAAACCGTCTCTGACCTGAATTTAAGCGAGTGTGTCATGCTTGCAACCATTGTCACAGACCCTTACCAATATGACCCGTACGAGCATCAGGAGGATGCGACCCTTCAGTATATGTCTACCCTGGCAATCATGCAGGACAAGGCATTTATCACAGAATCCCAGTGGACCAAAGGTTCCAAATCCAAACCATTTGAGAATCTGCAAACCTACTCCGATGCGACGATGCTGTCTGCATTTGGCCAGGCTGCACTGGATCAGCTGGCAAAACAATTTGCCGAAAAATACAAGATCAATGCCACCAAATTCCACAACATGATGGTCTATGGCAACTTAAAAATCTATACAACACAGGATACAAAACTGCAGAAGGAAGCCCAGCGCATTGTCGATGACCCGGCCAACTATACCTACAGTGCTCAGAACAGCGAAGTAAGCCTGACCCTGATGGATGCCAAAACCGGCAAGATGCGCGCTGTCATCGGCGGTAAGAATGGAAAAACCGCCAATCTAAACCGTGCGACAAAGATGACAAGACAGCCGGGAACCATTTTCCAGACGCTGGCAACCTACGTGCCTGGCATCGATAATGATACCCTTACGCTGGCTTCCGTTTATGAAGATTCCGCTTACCACTATCTGGATAACCACCGGGAGGTTTCTTCCATCGACGGTGTGTATGACGGGCTTACCACCATTCGTGAGGCACTGTCACAGCCGATGAACTTAGTTGCTGCCCGTGCCCAGTCCGATGTCACTTCCCAGGTTTCCCTTGATTATCTGACCAATATGGGATTTGAACATATCGTGGAATCAGACGTGGATTCCAGTGGGAATATGATTACAGACGTGCAGCAGAGCATTTGCAATGGGGCGCTGATCAAGGGCGTTACGAATTTAGAAATCACCGATGCCATGTCTGCCCTTGCCAACGAGGGAAATATGTGCAAACCGATTTTCTATACAAAAGTGTTAAATAGCGACGGCAGCGAGATTCTGGTCAATAAACCAACCGCAACCCGTGTGATTCGTAATTCCACCGCATTCCTGATTTCCAATGTCCTTCGTGAGAATGGTTCTGGTATCAGCGAGCATGCGGACGTAGCAAAAATCACTGGTAACAACGACGAAAAGAATGATTTCTGGTGTACCGGTTATACAACAGACATAACTGCAACCCTGTGGATCGGCTATGACGACAATCGAAACTTCGAAAGTTCTTACAGCGCTGGAAAGATCTGGGACAAGATTATGAAGTATTCTATCAATCCGGACACAGACATCCGCTTTGTCAAACCTGCAGATGTTACGGTGCAGAACATTTGTCAGGAATCCGGTTTACTGGCGGTACCTGGCATCTGCGACCATGACCCACGCGGCAACCGTATCTTCACCGAATATTTCACAGAGAATACGATTCCGGCGACAACCTGCAACACCCACGTTGAGGTTACCATCTGTCCATCCTCCAAGCGACTGATCAATAACAACTGTCCGAAGGAGAATTATATCACTCGTGTATATCTGGTGCTTCCGGATCACAGTACCGATACTTTGGATCAGCGATATGCCCTTCCTGAACAGTATAAGAATGGCAAGCGCTGTCATATTCATAAGAAAAACTGGTAGTCAGTAATCGTAATAAAAAGTAATCGTAATAAAAAGGCATACCACACTGCTTTGTGTGATATGCCTTTTTTGTGCGTTCAATTGTATATTCAGTTGTTGTGTATACAATGTCCAGAAGTTAAATCGCTCCTAAAACGTAATTACTTCATCGGCAATGGCCACGATCTGTTCCCACTGATCCTTCATGGTATAATCATACACTGCTGTCACATAACAGCCTGCTGCTTTGGCTGCCTCAATGGCATGCTTAGCATCGTCATATACATGAGTTTGGGAAGTGGTAAATCCGTGCTTCTTTGCAACAAAATCGAAGATCTCTGGTCCGTCCTTGCGCATGCCAAGCTCGTCTGTGGCATAAATTGCATCAAAATATCGCTTCATGCCAGTGCGCTTCATGGCTGCTTCAATACAGGATTTTTCGGAATTGGATAGAATGATGACTGTATTGCCGGCATCCTTTTCTGCCTTTACGCGAAGCTTCATGCCGTTTTTCGGTGGAATCTCAAAGGCGTAGGCAAGGGCAATTCGCTCCATCGCCTGTGTCAAAATCTCTTCCACTGTTCCTTCTAAATGAAATTCTTCCTTCATATAGGCAGAAGACTCCAACAATGTCATCGCTTCAATTTTCTGTTCAAAATCATCTGGGACGTCGATGCCCTTCCCTGTAAGATAGGTGCGTCCACAACTCTCCCAGTACGGCATGGAATCGATGAGGGTTCCATCCATATCAAAAATTACAAGCTTCTGATCCATCATATCTTAGAGCTTCTTTAATTTTACGTCATATTTTACAGCTAAAGCGTCTGCTTCTTTTGCATATGCTTCCTGCTGTTTTCTTGTGAGTGCCATATTATCAACCTGAGCTTCCACTTCTTCGTATGGACGGATGCTTTCTTCTGTCTTGCCATAAACGAGAATTAAGTGGTAGCCAAACTGTGTTTTTACAGGTCCGATGACTTTGTCTAACTCTCCATCAAATGCTGCCTGTTCGAATTCAGGAACCATCTGTCCACGGCCAAATGTACCTAAATCTCCACCCTGTGCGTTGGATGGGCATGTGGAGTATGCTTTTGCTGCTTCTTCAAATGTTTTTTCGCCAGCTTCGATTTCTGCTGCTGCTTTCACACATGTTTCTTCATCATCTGTTAAGATATGTTTTGCAGATACAGAAGCCTGTGTAGCGAATTCATTCTTGTTATTTTCGTAGAACGCTCTCTTTTCTTCTTCTGTTACATCGATGGCACTGATAAATTTGTTCATGGCCATACGGGATAATAAATCAGCTTTTACTGCATCTAATACCTGTTTGAATTCTTCTGTTTCGTCTAATTTTTCATCGAGGGCTTTTAATTCGAACAGTGCTGTGTCGATGATCTGCTGTAATGCCTGCGCACGGAACTGTGGGTTGTTGGCATATGTCTGCTGCTGCTGTGGTAATCTGGAAATAAATGCATCTACATCTGCAGCTGTAATGCTTTTTCCTGCGATTACGGCTAATACTGTTTCACTCATGTTTCTAAATCTCCTTTATCATATATATCTTTTTCCCATTAGAATAACGGGGTAATAAAATTGGCCCATAAAAAGCTCAGTGGCATAACCAGCACCATGGCCGGAATCATGTCGGCAACTGGGAAGTTTTTCAGTTTTACCATACGGAAACCAGTTGCTACCATAATAAATCCACCACAAGCTTTGAAATCATTGATCATCTCCGGTGTGGTCAGTGGGAAAATAATCTTTGCTAATGCAAATAAGATCGTAAATAAGATGAACTGTGGCACTGCAACTAAGGATACCACATATCCAAGGTTACATGCGAAGATCATAGCTGTAAAGAAATCCAGGATGGATTTGGATAATAAGATGGTATGATCTCCACTCATACCAGAATCTAAAGAACCATAGATACCGGTACCGCTGGCACAGAATAATACGATGATGGTTACTAATGTGATCATGAACTCTTCTTCAGAAAGATTGGAAGTGTTCGGTACGACCTTGCATACTGCCTTCTGCATCAGTTCGCCACCCTTGTTGATCTTGTCTCCCAGATGAACTGCAAGACCGATGGCTGTACCGATAATCATGGCAAATATAACTGCCGGCATGTTCTGCATCAATGGAATGGTATTGATTCCCATACCCATAGAGCACACACCAAATACCAGCGTAATCTGTGCTTTAAACTCTGAAGTGAGTCTGTGTCCCAAAATTCCTCCTAAAATACCCCCGAAAACAACGGAAAGGGCATTCACAATAACACCAATTGGCATAGTTTTTCTCCTCTCATATAAGGTTTTTACATGTTAAATTTTCACTTTACGTTTACACATTCATAGCTAACAATCTATATTTATCTCTTTCGAAACATGGATGGAATCCCAAAGAATCTGCGAAGGATCTTTCGAAATGGAATAACACGAATCCATACCTTTTCAAAAAATACCCACCACAGCTCGCCCGGACCGATCAGCTTGCCTTTGCGCTTGATCTTAATGACCAATGCAAAAATCTGATCCCGGCGAATTCCATGTTCAATCTCATCCTGCCCATCTCCAATCAGATCAAAGGTGTCGTCTTTGCATACCTTACAGATGCGGTGCATAACATACTGCCCGCTGTCTCTCTGGTAGAACACGGCATCCCCTCTTTTTAATGGTCGTTTGGGCTTTTCGAAATAAATATAATCTCTTTCATGGCAGATAAATGGGGTCATGCTGCTGCCTGAAACAAGCATGCTGACCTGTCTGCCTTCCTCGGTCAGTTCCCGCAATATGGAAACATACTCTCTTGTATCAACTCTGATCATACCTTACCTCCTAGAAATCCATTGCCATCTTTGCGGATTCTTCTTCAGAAAGTTCTGTCACGTGGGTTTCCATAACACGATATACTCTCTGACACATATTTAATACGGATGGTCGGTGGGTTGTTACAATGCAGACCTTGTTTGGTCTCTGCTGAATGATATTACGAAGTACTTTACGCTCTGTAGTAACATCCAGTGCAGAGGTTGCTTCATCCAGAAGCAGGATCGGTGAATTACGAAGCACTGCTCTGGCAATGGAAATACGCTGTGCCTGTCCTTCTGAGAATCCTCGGCCTCGTTCTCCAATCTTACAGTTGAACGTATCCGGCATATTCTGTACAAAATCCCATGCGCAGGCAATCTTTAATGCTTCCACGATTTCTTCGTCGGTGGCATCTTCCTTAACCATACGCATATTCTCTGCGATGGTTCCCTGAAGAATGGTATTGCCCTGAGGTACATAGGAAAAGAGATGTCTGGTGTCGGCGTTCATCTCCATCTCCTGTCCGTTGGATGCGCGTAAGAAGGTACGTCCATCCTGTGGATGAATCAGGCCTAAGATCATTCGGATCATGGTTGTCTTACCTTCACCGGAAGGTCCTACCAGTGCAACAATTTCCCCTGGATTAGCCATAAAGCAGGAATCTGTAATGACTTTGTTGTCATCCACATAGGCAAAGTTGACGTCTTCCATCTTGATCTCAAATCCATCATCTGCATACTGATCAAGCTCGGAGCTTTCCGGGATATGGCGTTCTTTTGGAAGCTCACAAAGTTCAATGATACGGTGTGCAGAAATAGATGTATTCAGGAAGGATGGAATCAGGGAAACCACACTGTTAAATGCAGCATTCAGGTTGCTTCTCTGGCCAAGAAAGAGCTGCATCTCACCAAATCGGATCTTGCCCTGCCACAGGCGGTATAAACAGTAGCCAAAGGCTGCATATTCCACAATTGTTCCCATAATGGACAGCACAATCCCTGTCCAGATGGTAAACCAGTTATAATCCAGGCTGACCTGCTTGTATTTTTCCTGCCAGCCTCGGAATTTCTTACTGTAAAGCCCTGTGATACCGAAAGACTTGATGGTATCAAAGTTATAGAATGTCTCAATTTCGAAGGTAGTCATGTCGGAGCTCATCTCCTTCATCTTTCTACCATATTCTCGCTGTTTGCGGATTAAAAACTTAGAAAGTACCAGCATCAGAGGTGCACTACCGAAGGCCAGTAAAGCCATCATCTTATCATAGTGCCAGATTAGGACAAATGTTGCGATAAAGCTGTAGATAATATTCAAAACCGATGGGAAGAAGCTGATAGCATTACCACTGATGGTGCTGACATCACTGTTAAATCGGTTCAATACGTCCCCGTTGGTATACTTATTGATCTCCATCCATTCCGCATCGATGATTTTATCGAAAATATCGGCCTGAATATCCTGATTGACATAAATACTCAGTCTGGTGGAGATTCGGTTGATCACATTCCCGATGGTTAAATTGAATACCACACTACCTACCATCATGGCAATCAGCAATGGCAGCTTCTCAATCTCTCTGCCGGTGATGATATTGATCATATTCTTACTGATGACCGCACTAACTAACCCAAGGGTTGTACTGACAAGTCCTAATATGGTATAGAATAAAATCGCACCCTTATATCTCTTACTGTATCCAAATATCCACTTCCAGTCATCGAGAATCTCGGAAAATGTTCCATCATGCCATCTCGAGATCAGAACATCCAATGATTCAAAGGAAAGCTTATTCTGCGCTTTTCTTTCTTCTCTGCTTTCTCTAAATTTACTCATGAAATCCCTCTGTATTATAACTACTAAAAAATTCAAAAACCTATATCATTACTAGTTTCTATTACTTACACTCTAACATTTCTACTATACATGAATCTGTTTTGACGGTCAACAAGCAACTATTGTTATCCATCAAGACTTCGTGATATAATAAAGTTCAGAATACATTATCCGTGAGGTTTTACCATGAGTTATATCAAACATAAATCCCAGGAATCTGTAGAGGACTACTTAGAAGCCATCCTTGTGCTTCAGAAGAGCCTTCCCCATGTCAGATCCATCGATATCGCCCATCATTTACAATTCAGCAAACCAAGTGTCAGCGTCGCCATCAGAAACCTGCGTGAACAGGGCTATGTGGATATGACAGATGCTGGACATATCATACTGACTGACACCGGTCTGAGCCGTGCCGAATCTGTATTAGAACGCCATGAAGTATTATGCAACTGGCTCATCAGCATCGGTGTAAGCCCGGAAGTTGCCAATGAAGATGCCTGCCATATGGAGCATGATATGAGCGACGAAACATTTGCCGCGATCAAAGCAGCCGTTACCCAGGCGAAATAATTGACAGAATGATTCAGGTATGATTGATACGAACAATTTGATTGATAAGAAAATAGAAAGAGGGAGACGGCTTCATACCGTCTCCCTTATTATGATTGCCAATTTTTATAACTGATATTTCAGTTCTGCATATAATTCTGCGTTGGTTGCACAGATATATGGCTGTACATATAATACCACACCAATGCCAAAGGTGATCACACCAAAAATTGCCCATCCGATGAAGGAAAGGTCTAAGATGAATGCATTCAGCTTTTGTCCCATCATCATCTGCTTGCTTCGTGCGAATACTTCCTTGTCACTCAGTTCTGGATATTCTGACACAATATAAGGTACCATACGATATTCATAGCTCTTATAAATACCAGGAATGACCAGAAGCAGAGACCATAAAAAGATATAGATATATCGAAGGAACATGGTCTTAACAGACTGCATGTAATTTTCATTCCTGAATGGTTCAATGATACGCTCTAACCCAGCTGCTTCTGATCGATTCTGATTGAAGAAGTTGCATACGCCGACTTCTAATATATTCACCACAAAAAGAACCAGACAGATAGAGAAGACAAAAAGAACAAATCCCGCCATCTGAAGGCCGATATGATTCACATGAATCAGGATCTTACTCAAACTGGTTGGGAATAATCCCTTAAATCCTTCATCAATGAGGAATGCAACGGTATTGTTGCTATTTTTCAGGCCGTTGATATCGATGTTAATTCCTCTGTTATTGTTGGTAAAGAAGGAGAAGACAACGCCTGCGATGACGCACATCAGATAATTGGCCTTAAATCGTGTCTTTCCTCTCTGTTTTAAGTCACTAATACTCCACATAATTTTTCCTTTCTTAATAGAAACAAAAACATAATTCCTATTTGTATGTTATTACTTATACTGTACTAAAATCTCAATTGCTTCCATCTGATCATATCCCAGATCATTCATGTCCTTCAGATAGGACTTCATAATACTTAATGCAATCTCCCGTCGGCACTTTGCGATGACTTCTTTATCCTGAGTTACCACACGGCCAATGGTACGGTTGGTTACGATCAATCCTTCCTGATCAAGGGCAGCCAGTGCTCTCTGCATAGTATTGGGATTGACTCCCGCATCTCTGGCAAGATCTCGCACAGTCGGAAGCTTGTCACCACATACATAATATCCGGAAACAATCTTCTTACTGATCTGTTCCTTCAGCTGGATCCAGATTGGGCGGTCCTGATCAATGATCCATTCCGGTTTCTTACTCATCCGCGTTCCTCCTATTCCAAGTTGAGACGAGTTGTCAGAATCACTTCTGTAATGACATGGAAGACGATGATCATAACAGCTTTAGAAATAAGACCTGTAACGCTGATCATAATCTCACTGTCCATCTGATCCAGATAGAGCAGCTGAAGTGGTGCTGTAATTGCTGCCATACCAAAATCCAATGCCACATAAGCAATGAATGAAAAGATAAATCTGTTACGGTTGCTGAGATGACCAATAGCCATTGCAGCATATACACGGTAAATTGCAACCAGCAGACTGAAGATAAGATTGAAAATTACGAGAACTCCCAGATTATTCTCCATAAGCATATTATATATTTCTGCCAGATTACCAAAGATATTGGCAGCATGTCCTGTAGAACAGAAGAAAATGATATTCACGACCAGAATTCCGACAATCATACTGATGGAAGAAATGATCATCGCACTCACAACCTTGGATAAGATCAGTTTTCTCGGTGTGGTCGGAATGGTAAACATCAGATACCCTTCATCCTTTAATAAGCCATCCCAGAAACGACGAATTACGATCAGGATATTCAAAACAAAGATTGCAATAAACACTGCGACCAGTGATAAGATCAGGAATCCATATGGATAGATCATATCGGTGAGATCATAGAATGTATCAGAAGTCATCTGGAACTGGGTAATTCTTGTTGAAATTCCCATAATGAAAGCAAGACATAGTACTGCAATCCAGAGCGGAAGCATCGTCTTCACCATGGATTTTAAGTCATATTTTAATAATTTAGCGAACATCCCTGTCACCCCCTGTATATCCTGCATAACCTCTGTCATACACATCGGTGCGGAATAAATCCCTGAATGCCTCATCCACAGACATACCGCTCTCTTCACGAAGATCATCCACAGACTGATGGATGAAGATCTGTCCGTCACGAATCATAACAACCTCATCTAAAATCTTCTCAATATCAGAGATTAAATGGGTGGAAATCAAGATAGTTCCCTCTTCATTATAATTATTGAGAATGGTATCTAAAATATAGTCTCTTGCTACCGGATCCACGCCTGCAATTGGTTCATCTAAAAGATAAAGCTTTGCCTTTCTGCTCATAACAAGAATGAGCTGAACCTTCTCCTTATTGCCCTTGGATAACTTCTTCACCTTCTCTTTCAGGCGAATGCCCAGCGTCAGACACATGTCCTCTGCTTTGAATCGATTAAAATCATCGTAAAAATCAGCAAAGAAATCCAAAAGGTCTTTCACTGTCATCCAGTCAGCAAAATACATTCTGTCTGGAAGATAGCTGACAATCTTTTTGGTTTCCACTCCCGGCTCCATGCCATTGATCAAAATCTCACCTGCAGTTGGCTGTAACAGGCCATTCAGCAGTTTCATCAGAGTCGTCTTGCCTGAGCCGTTGGGTCCCAGCAGTCCGATGATCTTGCCGGAATGTAATGTTAAATTGATATCTCTAAGTGCTTCCTGTCTGCCATAGTTCTTACGCAGGTTCTTGCACTGTACTAATTGACTCATCATTCTCCTCCTATTATTATTCATATTGTTGTACTAATCGCTTAATACAATAATATAATACTTCCAAACCGGTCTATTGTCAAGGAAATGTACATAAAGAAGAGCCCCGCAAACGCGAGGCTCTTCATCTAAATTTCTACCATAACCATAATTTACATATTTAACTATTTTTTTAAATTCGCTACTGCAGAGTAAAGATCGAATAAATCCTGTCCAGTAACCTTGATTACTTTATCATATACAGATTTGGAAGCTTCCTGCATCTTTGTCCAGTCCTCTGGTTTGATTTCCTGGATGATCATGCCGCTTTCTTCTAATTCTTTCTTACACTGGCTGCGCTGAGAATCTGCTGTATCGCAGGCGATCTGCTGTGCTTCTGCTGCTGCCTTCATGATGATTGCTTTTTCTTCCTCAGTACGTTCTGCCATAAAGTCTGCGGATGCAACCAGAGTGATAAAGTCAGGCACTGCATTGGTTTCTACGATATATTTCTGCTGTTCATATAATCTAGCAGACTGGATCAAGGAGTATGCATTTTCCTGGGCATCGATGGTTCCCTGCTGAAGACCGATATATACTTCTGCGAAGGACATTGGTGTTGGATTCGCTTTTACTGCTTTCCAGAATGCGATGTGGTATGCATTTTCCATGGTACGAATCTTCTGGCCCTTGAAGAAGGACATATCTTTATATTCGTAGTTGGTTGTCATAACACGGTAGCCTTGATCTGCAAGACCAAGTAACTGATAACCTGCCTTTGTATAGATATTACGTACTGCTTCCTGGAATTCAGGATTATTGTAAGCAACTCGAACGTCTTCGATGTCAGCATATAAACATGGGGAGTCGAAGATACAAAGCTCTGGCATGAATGGTACCTGAGGTGCTGGGGACATTACAACAAATGGGATGTCGCCGTCTTTTACGGATTCCATAAGCTCACGGTCACCGCCTAATGCAGACTGTGGGTATACCTGAATCTTCATTGCGCCGTCGGAGTATTCGCCAACTAATCTTGCGAAGTTGGAGGCAAAAACATGTGTAATGGTGTCGGTTGTACTACAGGTAGCAAGCGGCCATGCATAACGCTGTTCTGTCTCGCCATCTGCGCTCTTCTTGCCACAACCTGTTGTCATAACTGCAAGGGAGCATACTGTAACTAAAACTAATACTAAACTGATAATTCTTTTTTTCATTTCCCTACCTCCTTGACTAACCTAAAAGACATAAGCTGATCTGAGGGATAAATGTAATGAACATTAAAGCGATCAGATTCATGATGATCAGTGGCAATGCATGTTTTGCGATCTTCATAACCGGAATATCGGTTAAGGAGCTTGCAACGAATAAGTTTACACCGATTGGAGGTGTTACGAAACCGATTGCTAAGTTTACTACCATGAAGATACCAAAGTGGATTGGTGCAACGCCAATACCAGCCATGATTGGCATTAAGATTGGTGTAAGAATCAGGATCGCTGGTGTGGTATCCATTACCATACCTACTAATAATAAAAATACATTGACTACTAACAGGATTACCACCTTGCTGGAGAAGGTTGTTAAGATCCATGCACTGATGGTCTGTGGAACCTGCATTAAGGTTAACACTCTTGAGAAGGCTGTGGATGCTGCCAGGATGAAAAGGATTGGCGCATAAGTCTTAACTGCTTCTGCAAGAATGGAGTATACTTCATTGATCTTGATGGATTTATAGATGACGATGCTGACTACAAGGGAGTAGAATACGGAGATTACCGCAGCTTCTGTTGGAGAAGCAACACCAGAGTAGATACATCCCAGGATAATGACTGGAGATAATAACGCCCAGAAGGAATCGATGAATACTTTGATGAATCCGCGGGCATGTAAGTCACCTACCATTTTACCGATTTTTTCCTTGTCTTCCCCAACCTTCACACAGTGGAATACTGCATATACCATTAAGAGGCAGGCAATTAAGATACCAGGAATGATACCTGCAAGGAAGATGTCAGATACAGATGCGCCGGATGCCATACCAAAGATGATGAATGGAATGGAAGGTGGGATAATTACGCCTAACGCACCAGCTACTGCTACTAAGGCAGTACAGAATTTCTTATCATATCCAAGACCTACTAAAATTGGAATGGTCATGGAACCTACGGCTGCTACTGTCGCGATACCTGAACCGGAGATGGCACCGTAGAATAAACAGGTAATGACTGTCGCACATGGAAGTCCTGCTGGTAGCTTACCAATGAAGAATGCGAATAAGTCAAATAATTTTTTAGAGATACCACCACGAGCCATGATCAGACCGGAAAGAATGAACATTGGAACGGCTAATAATGGGAAGGAATCAATTCCACCGAACATGGAACGAATAACATATCCTGCACTTGCTGTGAAGGATGGATCGAACATACCTGGTAATACGGAGACAACTCCAAGAGAAATGGAGATTGGCACTGCTAAAACCAGACAAGCTAAGAATAAAATGAATACTACTGCTGCTGACATAAACTATTCTCCTTTCACTTCAATTTCTCTTTTGCCAGTTACTTCTAAAAATCTCTGGATCCATTTCTGAACCAGACGGAAATCAGCAAGGGCGAAGCTGATCAATGTGGAAGACTGCATCAAATACATTGGAATTCCAACTGCCGGGCTGACCTGATGGGATGCCACAGCGTTCTGGATATAATGCCATGCAAATGGAAGCATATAGGTAAACAGAATGATCTCAACTGTGTAGGAAACCAGACGCAGCGCGGAACGTGTTCTTGGGGAAAATAAACCAACAAACTGTTCAATCTTGATGGATGCGCCTTTCTTGATACAAAAGCTGATACTTAAGAAACCAGACCAGATGAACATATATCTGGTAATCTCTTCAGACCATGTAAGTGAATAACTGAATGCATAACGTGCAGTTACCTGGATACCCATGATGATCATCATCCCGATGAGTAATCCAACTAAAATCACTTCTTCAAAATAGTTGTCTAACCATTTGATTATTTTCATAGATTCTCCTCCTTTTATAGACAAACTTTTAACACACACCAATTATTATACACATTCTGTTTGGATTTTCCATATTTAATTACATTTTTTTATGAATCGATTCTTTTTAATTATTAAATATTTTTTATGAATCAGAAAGAATCTATAGATATTTCATTATTTATTTCTGACATTTTTCTAAAAATAACAGAAAATAACAAAAAAGGACATGGATATTCACCCGTGTCCTTCGCATATTTATTCACAATATAATCATTCTCTATTATTTTTTCTCTTCAATTCGAACAATTACATTCCCATTCTCCGTTGGAATGTATCCAATCTTTAATCGCTGTCCATTCTTATGGATGTATCCGCCGTTGGCTGATGTTTTATGATATCCAAACTTAGTGATAAAAGACTTACCGTAAGAGAATTCTTCCCTTCGGATATTAAAGCTTTCCGCTTCCTCATCTTCGGTGGTTTCCCCACCCTGGGATGCCGGAACAAAGTTCTCAACCTTTCCCTCTATGGTCTGATAGTTGCCATTCTTATAGGCATTGACGATGGTTACATAACCAAAACAAAAATCAGCCAGTACCAGCGCACAGATGATCAGGGCCATCACCCCTGTTGCTCTCACAACAAACTTTGAACCCATGAATTCTGCCAGGAGTCCATAAAACCCTAAGATTGCGAATGGCAATACCCAGTATATCTGTATTTTAAAATTGCTTGCTTCGTATAACAGTTCCATATCATATCCTCCGATGATTCTTTTCTCTAATCACAATAGGAAAGTACCCGTTCAAATGCCATGTCGCCGCCGAATAAATCCAACGCGCTTCCAATGGTAACGTCAATCTTACCATGACCCAGTAAAGATAACGCCTGAAGGTCTTCCTCACTTCTAACGCCTCCTGCATAGGTAATCGGAATCTTGTTCCAATCTCCAAGGAGCTTCGCCAGTTCCTTCTCTATTCCAGACGCTTTCCCTTCCACATCCACTGCATGAATCAGGAATTCGTCGCAGTAATCTGCAAAATAGTCCAGTGTCTCTTCATTCAAAATAACATCCGTAAATTTCTGCCAGCGGTCTGTCACTACATAATACTGGCCATCTTTTTTACGGCAGCTAAGATCAAGTACCAGATGTTCTCTGCCCACAGCTTCCACGATCTGGTGCAAATGTTCATAATCAATCTTCCCATCTTTAAACACATAGGAAGTGACAATGACATGGGACGCTCCCATATCCAAAAATCCTTTGGCGTTGTCCGCAGTCATACCACCGCCGATCATCAACCCGCCGGGATAAGCGGAAAGTGCCAGTGAAGCCTGTCGCACATCTTCTTTATAATATTCAGAAGATGCCGGATTTAAGATAATAATATGGCCACCGGTCAATCCATGTTCTTTATATAAAGCGGCATAGAAGTCGCCGTCCTTCTCAGACACAAAATTCTCTTCTGCCTGATCACCAACGTCCATAAGACTTCCGCCAACAATCTGTTTTACTTTTCCATTATGAATATCAATACAAGGTCTGAATTTCATACTTTTTCTCTCTTTTTTTCTCTTTTATCATATATACTTTTTCTAATTATAACAGATAAAAATTACTTTTTAAAGCACGCCTTTAAATGCTGCAAAGGCAGTCGGTATCGCATAGCTTCTGCTCATGTCCTCCCTGGAAATCCAGATTAGGTCATCCATGGCAGGTTTTTGTTCACAGTGAATATAATAGCCCTTCATATGCCATTCCACATGGGTGAAGATATGTTTTGCTTTCTTCGTTTCTTCGATCGTGAATCCCTCCACCTTCCAGTCTAAGAGCTTCCCTCTCATCTCTTCGCCACTGAACATCGTCTCAGCGTTGGGAAATTCCCACAGTCCTGCCAGAAGTCCCTGCGCCGGCCTTTTTCTCAGGGCAATCTTACCCTGATATTCAATGAGAAATACGGTCTTTTCTTCAATTCTTCTCGGTTTTTTCGGTGTTTTCACCGGGATTTTATAGGTCAGATCCTCCCTGCAGGCCACACATATCCTTTCCCATGGGCAAATGTCACAGCGCGGCGCCCCATTCGGCACACAGACGGTAGCTCCAAGCTCCATCAGGGCCTGATTAAAATCGCCTGGGCGATTTTGCGGAAGTACTTCCATCAAAGCATTGGTAATCTTCTTCTTGGTTGCTGCCTTTAGGATGTCACTCTCATCCCCAGTCAGTCTTGTGATGACGCGAAGGACATTGCCATCCACAGCAGGAACACAAAGTCCGAAAGCGATGGATCCGATGGCACCGGCCGTATATTCGCCGATTCCCTTCAGATTCAAGATCCGCTCATAATCTGCAGGCATCTGCCCGCCATGCTGCTCCATGATCTGGTTGGCCGCCACCTTCAGATTTCGGGCGCGATTATAATAACCCAGGCCTTCCCAAAGCTTCATCAGTTTATCATCCTCTACTTCAGACAGGGCTGGGATGTCGGGAAGTTCCTTCATAAACCGCTCAAAGTAGGGCTTTACCGCCTCTACCCTGGTCTGCTGGAGCATAATTTCGGAAACCCACACCCGGTAAGGTGCCGGCTCCTCTCTCCAAGGAAGGATTCTTCTATTCTTGTCATACCATCGAAGCAATGGGGTTACCATTGTCTGATCCAACTTTTTCTTCATCGTTATTCCATACCTTTTCCAATTGCAATGGTAAGGAGAAATACCCGCTCCACACCGTGCTTTTTTAGCATTCCCGCACAGGCATCTGCAGTGGCTCCCGAGGTGTAGATATCATCCACCAAAAGGACGGTCTTCTCTCCCTGATAATGCTTTTCATTCCAGGAAAAGCAGGACAAAAGCTCCTTGCGTCGGTCCTCTGGAGAGAGCTTCTTAAGGGGTGCTGTATCCTTCTTTCGAAGGAGCATCTCCTCATTGACCGGAACACCCAGCCAGCTGGCAATCTCGTCGGCTAATATCCTTGCCTGGTTATAGCCTCGTATTCTCCTCTTTCTACGGCTGATCGGCACCGGCACTACGGCATCTATGGACATTCCTTTTAACATGTCCCCGTAATGCTTTTTTGCCAGCCGGCCATAGAATTCCACGAATTCTCTTTTATTCTTATATTTGATCGCCATAATCGATGGCGATGTCAGAGCGTCATACTCCACCAGGGAGAATCCCCGGTCAAATACATGTGCCCTCCTGCTGCAGTCAAAGCAGAATTCCTGCTCTGGCCGCTCGATGGGTTTCCCGCATCGATAACAATATGGCTGCTTCACCGACTGAATCTTCTGATAACAGCTCCAATGGATCAGCCCTTTCTGGTCATCTAAGATGTCCATACAGATGGGACATCTTCTTGGGTAGATATAATTCCAGATATCTTTATACATAAATGCTATTTTGTCGTCTTTTTCACTGGTGTGGAATAAGAACCGTAACAGGTCTTTCCACTCACTTTTCTGTATGCGCGCACACGCACATAATAGTTCTTTTTCTTCTTCAGTCCACTGATGGTATAGGATGTGGTATCTGCTGATACCTTCTTCGCCACTTTATATCCACTGCTCTTTTTGGTGCTGTAGGATACTTCGTAGCCGGTTGCATAACTTACTTTACTCCATGCCACAAGAAGGGCCTTCTTCTTGGCTGTTACTTTGCTAACCTTCGCCTTCTTCGGAATATATTTGGTATAAGCCTTTAAGCATACGTTGCTATATCGGTGTACCTTCTGAGTGATATCCTTGAGTGTACTCTTGCCTTCCACGATACTCTTCATGGAAGCAGTTGTGTAGAAACTCTGTCCTTCCTCGGCTGTCGCCTGGGTGGACACTCCGTTAACCGGCTGTTCCAAAGGAAGCTTGATCGTGTCTTTGCTGTTTTTTAATACCACTGCCACATAATAGCTTGATCCCGTCAGCTTCAAAGGAGTGTTCAGGTGGAGCACCTGGAATCCTGCCGTCTTCGCACTACTTCCTTCTTTTACATCCACTTTCTTGAAATCCTTTGTCTTACCGGTGGCGCTGACATAGACCTCGTAGTTATCGGAAGCATTCAAAAAGTAGGTGGAGATGCCGGTTAATACCTCCGGTTTGTCTGCATTGCGCTTGAATTTATTGGCATAGACCAAGGAACCCTCTCCGGAAACCATACCGGAATAGAGATAGTCTGTACATCCAAGGGGATCATATTCGTAGAGACGGTCATAGAGATCGCCACGTGTTTCGGTATCTGCCACAACCGAAACCTCACAGAAATAGTCATCGTAGGAAATCCAGAAGAATCCCTCATCACCCCAGGATGTTCCCCAGCTGTTTTTTACAAGGAATGCCCCGTCGTGGGCAGGTTTTGTGGAAAAATTGTTTCTGGAGTAGTAATCGTCCCAACCAACTAAGGTAACGGCATGGTTACATTTGACATACCAGTTGGTTGTCGGGAATCGATTTCTGATGTCGCTAAAGTATGCCGTTCCGCCCTTTGCACTGCGGTTCACGTAGCTTGTGTCCATATAAAAAGCCGCATAGATTCCACTGTAATCCTTGATCAGAGATTTGATGCGGGCGATATAATCATTCCACTGGCTCTGGGTGTGATTATTACCTAAGTCCCCAAGCATGATCGTCTTGGAAACATAAGTAGAATCCACTTTCTTGCTCTTTGTCTCAGCAAGTTTACGATAAGTATATGGCTGATATGGGTCATTCTTCTCCGTAACAGGCCCGTTCATGACACCTCTGGTGAGATATGCATTGGCCATAAAGAAGAACCCGCCACTCTCTGTCTGGTCGTACCCATACTGATTGCCGTCATATCTGTTGGCAGACTGATACATATGATATTCTGAGAAATCATAGGTATCCGGATTGGTCTTGTTCTTTGCTGTCATCATGGAGGATTCCATGCTGGCGATGGTTGCAAAAGCCCAGCAGTTGCTCAAAGGATTCTGCTGTTTCACAGAGGAGACTCTGCCCTTATAGCTTTCTGCAAGTCCTGCACTTCGGGGAATCATGCGTTCAGGAAGGGCCTCATCCACAAGCTTATCTTCTTTTTTGTCATATTCAATTTCCACTTTGGAAGGGATTCTTCCATAATGCTGATCTTTGGCCGCCACCTGTGCCGGTGTTACGAGGGTGGTAAGCACAGTACAAAGTGCAACCGCCAGGGTCATCCATCTCTTCTTCATCTATCGCATTCTCCAATCTGATTCTTCTTACTATCTGTTACTATGATTTCTATCTACTATATCCACTTACTATACTACATCCACTTACTTCGTCTTCACTTTCTTCGCCTCAGACCAGGCGGAGTAGTACTTCTTCTTGTCTACCGTCTTGTAGGTTCGAACCTGTACATAATAATACTTCTTCGCTTTCAACTTCTTCACTGTCAATGATGTATTCTTATATCCGCTGACTGTCTTTTGGGTGGCTTGCTTCATGGCCGCATCCGTTCCATAACGGATCTGGTAGCCGGAAGCCTGGGCTGTGATCTTCTTCCACTTCACCAAAAATGATTTGGACTTGCCGGTGAGGGTCGTAATCTTGCTCTTCTGTGGATTGATGACAAATGTTTTCTTCACACTGCCAGTTACGCATCCAAGCCCCTTGACCGTCACGCTGTAGGTTCCCACATTCTTTCTGCCGCTTGCATAGGTCAGGGTTACATTTCCCCCGGATGCAGTTTCTCCCTTGGCAAGGGTGATACCGCCTGCCGTCACATCCACTGCCGGCTTTTTCGCCTTGCCGTCATAGGTGTAGGAGGTATTCTTTAAGGTGACGCCATCACTTTTTAAGGTAAGTTTTGGAATTGTTACATCCCGTGTCACTGATTTGCCCATGGCACTTCTGATTGCATAATAGGCATTGAGCTCTCCCGCGCCAAAGTAATCATCCCTGCCCTTCGGGCCCAAATCTTCACAGGAATTAAGTAGTATGCTGCGCATCTGATCGCAGGACAGATTCCCTCCTGCGTCACAGATCATGGCAGCCACAGATGCCACGATCGGAACAGAGTAGCTGGTTCCCGCTCTGGTTACCATCTGTTTCGTGTCATAATTTCTATATTGAAAGGTCTTACTGGCCTCATCATAATATCTGAGCTTTCCTGCAAGGGCTACGGATATGTCCTCACCCGGCGCACACAAATCCACTTCCCCATTGTGCTGGGAGAACAGTGACCAGGTATGCTTCTTTGTCACAGATCCCACACTTACCACCTTGGCAAATGCTGCCGGATAGAGCTTCTGACTGCTGCCGGAATTGCCAGCTGCCGCAACGGTCAGGATCCCTTTCTCATAGGCTTCGTTGATGACTGACTCCAACGCCTGATCGCCGATGCCGGTTCCTGCAAGGGAGAGATTAATGACATGGATGTCAAGCTCCTTCGCATGCTCCATCACATAGCCATAGGCACGGATCAGGGTGCTTGTGGTGGCCTCTGCATTATAGTTTTGATATTTGCTATCCACATATTTGTCCGGCTGTGGCTCTTTAAACACATTCACCGGAAGGACATTCCCAAGGATCAGGGAAGCAATGCCAGTTCCATGGCCGATATAATCCTCATAATAAGGATCCTCATTCCAGCCGCTTTCCTGAAACAGCTTGTCCGTTTCGGCATTATAGCCATATTCATAATATATATTCCCGCCATCTGTCACATCGGTAAGTGTCTGATGACGTCTGTTTTTAGCATAACTGATGCCTGTATCTAACACTGCCACAGTGCCGCCGCTCTTTTCCTTCCCAAGCTCCTTTAACGCTCTGGTAAGATCGGTCTGTTCATAATAATATGGATGATCCTGCAGCTGATAAGTGAAGTTTTCCTGAACTGCTTCGATGCCATCTTCCTTAGAAAGCTCCTTCATGGCCTTTTTCAGGCTGGTATCTTCCCCGATGGTGACAACACTTACTGTAGGTCCCTCATCATCTGTTTCTAATAACATCTCCTGACTGATTACGCCGTCATCAAGGAGTTCCTTCCTGGTAAGGGGTTCCTCCTCATAGACAACGATCAGTTCATGATCTGCAATTTCCGCAGTCTCGGCTGCTTCCGTTCTCCTGGCTGTCTCCTCCATATTCCCAGCCCATGACTGACAAGTCGTCACACCTGACAAGAGAAGGCTCAGTGCCAGAATCAATGCACATATCATTCTATTCATATTGATTCCTCAAATTTATATCCAAAACTCCTGAATACGCTGATCCAAAGTGGAATAGCGCTTCATCTCTGATGTATTCTCGATCATGCCATATACCGTCTGGTCGCTTCCCACGATTGTGAGGCATCGTTTCGCACGGGTTACAGCTGTGTAGAGCAGATTTCGGTTCATCAGCACCTGCGGCCCTGTCAGCAGCGGCATGATTACTGCCGGATACTCGCTTCCCTGGGACTTGTGAATGGTTACCGCATAGGCAAGCTCTAACTCGTCAAGCATGGCGTAGGTGTATTCCACGTACTTGTTCTCATCGAATACCACTGTCACGGTCTCATTGAAGGTGTTGATCTGCTGCACCACACCCATATCCCCGTTAAATACACCTGTGCCAGAATCCACAATATAGCCCCTACGGCCCTTTATGGTCCACTCTAAGTTGTAATTATTACGAATCTGCATGACTTTATCCCCTTCACGAAGGAGTCCTTTAGACGTCTCCTTCTCCTCTTTTTCAGGGGAAGGCGGGTTGATATATCGCTGGAGTACCACATTCAGTCGTTCTACTCCAAGCTCTCCCTTTCGCATCGGTGTCAGCACCTGTATGTCAAATGGGGTTGCATCCACATAATCTGGCAGCTTATCCCGCATCAGGTAGATGACAACACCTATGATGTCGTTGATGGTCATGCGTCGCAGGAAGAAGAAATCCCTGCTCTTATTATCGAGGGCAATCTGCTCTCCTTTATTGATATGATGGGCATTGAGGACGATATGGCTGTCCTCTGCCTGTCTGAAGATCTTCGTCAGCTCTACCACTGCAAATTTCCGGGAGGCAATGATGTCCTTCAGGACATTGCCCGCTCCGACACTAGGAAGCTGATCCACGTCTCCCACCATGACGAGACGTGTGCCCGGAATGGTAGCATTTAACAAAGCATGAAAGAGCATCAAATCCACCATGGACATCTCATCCACGATGATCACGTCGGTCTCTAAGGGATACTCCCGGTTTCGCTCAAATCGCATGGTATCGCCATCTTCGGCACCTCCATTGAGTTCTAACATACGGTGGATGGTGGACGCGTCATAGCCGGTGGCCTCTGTCATGCGCTTTGCGGCACGTCCCGTAGGGGCGCAGAGGAAGATCTCTAACCCTTCTGATTCAAAATACTGAATCAGGGCATCAACGGTTGTTGTTTTACCTGTTCCCGGTCCCCCGGTGATGACTACGATGCCATTGCCCGCTGCTGCCGCGATGGCATGCTTCTGCATCTCATCAAGGGCAACCTCAGAGCGCTCCTCGATCTTCTTAATAGTACGATCTAAGTCCTCACGGCTCACATCGTACTTAATATTTAAGTCATACAGCATCTTGGCTGTATTGAGTTCCATATAATAGTAGCGGGAAAGATAGATGATATCCCCCTCTTCGGTCTCCTTCATGATAATCTTCTGATCGATCATCATATTCATCAGCTGGGTCTCTATCATCTCCGGTGACAGACTCAAAATCTCAGCTGCTTTGTATACAAGCATCTGCTTTGGCAGGTAGATATGGCCTGCAACCACCGCCTGCTGAAGGGTGTATAGGATGCCTGAATGGATACGAAACTCAGAGGATTTGCCGATGCCGACCTTCTCTGCAATCTCGTCGGCCAATCGAAATCCGATACCGGATATATCTTCCGCCAGCTGGTAAGGATTATTCTCAATAACTTCAAAGAGTCGATTCCCGTATTCTTTATAAATCTTGGCTGCGAAATTGGTTCCAACCCCGTACTTGGTGAGGAACATCATGGTATTTCGCATCTCCTGTTTCTCTATGAATGTAATGGCAATATCTCTGGCCTTCTTCTCAGAAATCCCCTTCACCTCTGCTAAGCGTTCCGGTTCCTCCTCGATGATGCGGAAGGTATCTGCCTTAAATTTCTTCGTAATTCGTTTGGCCAGAGCAGGACCTACGCCCTTGATGGCACCGGAGCCTAAATATCGCTCCATGCTGTCAATGTCATCCGGCTCCAAAATCTCATAGCATGTCACCTGGAACTGAGGTCCATGGACTGGATGATCCACATATTCGCCGTCTGCGCCAATATATTCCCCTTCATTTATGTAATTAAATCTCCCAACCAGGGTCTCATCCTCATTGCCCATAGAAAGGGTTAAGACTGTATATCCATTATCCGGATTGCGAAAGCGGATATGCTCCACATAGCCTTCAATTCTTCCCATATTTGTCACCTTCTGCCACATTTTATTCACATTTTGTCAAATGTAATATTCTGCCTAATAATGAACGAAAGCCGGAAGCGCAAAGCACTCCCGGCATAACTTCAAATATATGATTCCTATTCAGGATCTCTTACGCCTGCTAAGAATTCTACATACTTACCAGTACCAACTGCAACTGCTGTTAATGGTTCTTCTGCAGTCATAGTATTGATACCTGTGTTTTCTTCGATTAATTCTTCTAAACCGTTCAGTAAAGCACCGCCACCTGTTAATACGATACCACGGTCAGAGATATCTGCTGCTAATTCTGGTGGAGTTCTTTCTAATACGCTGTGTACAGCATCTACAATCTGGTATGCTGGTTCTTTTAACGCTTCTTCTGTTTCTTCAGAAGTTACAGTAACAGTTTTTGGAAGACCTGTTACTAAGTTACGTCCACGAACATCCATAGTTACGCTTTCTGGACGTCTGTAAGCAGTACCGATGTTGATCTTGATCTCTTCTGCTGTTCTTTCACCGATTAATAAGTTGTGTTTTTTACGCATGTAACGAACGATTGCTTCGTCGAAATCATCACCTGCAACCTTGATGGATGTGCTTACTACAACACCACCTAAGGAAATAACAGCGATGTCTGCTGTACCACCACCGATATCAACGATCATGTTACCGATTGGTTTAGAGATGTCGATGCCAGCGCCGATTGCTGCTGCAACTGGTTCTTCGATGATCTCTACTGTACGAGCACCTGCTGCGTAAGTAGCATCTTCAACTGCTTTCTTTTCAACTTCTGTAGCTCCGGATGGAACACATACGCTGATACGAGGTTTTCTTCCGAATAAAGATTTACCTGTAGTTTTGCCGATGAAGTACTTTAACATCTTTTCTGTTACTGTATAATCAGAGATTACACCCTGACGTAATGGACGAACTGCAACAATGTTACCTGGTGTTCTACCAAGCATTAATCTTGCTTCTTCCCCGATTGCTTTAATTTTGTTTGTGTTGCGGTCAAATGCAACTACGGAAGGTTCTCTTAAAACTACTCCCTTGCCTTTTACATAAACAAGTACACTTGCGGTACCTAAATCAATTCCGATATCTGTGCCTGATGCCATAGCTATCTCCTTTCTGAAATCATCTATCTTTGTTTCTTAAATCCCAGATAGACTGGGCAGTTCTCATAAATTACGTGTATACATTCGTACACGTTTATTATTATAACGAAAAATTTAGAAATTTCAATTCAAAATTTGCATCTTCACAAATTATTAAGATTTGAGCGTGGATAGGCGTTTATTTCGTCTTCACGCTCTTTGCACTACTCCAGGAAGAATAATACTTCACCTTTCCTACTGTCTTATAGGTTCTTGCGCGAACATAATATTTCTTCTTGGCTTTCAGCTTGCTGATTTTCTTACTCACGGTGCTGTTCTTTGTGATTGTCACAGTTTTCGCGCCGCTGAAGGAAGCGCTTGTGGAGTACTGAAGCTCGTAGCCCGTTGTCTGGGTTGTCACCTTGCTCCATTTTGCTGTAAATGCTTTCTTGGCAGCAGTGAGCTTGGAGATGGATGTTCCCTTTGGATTGATGACAAATGTCGCTGTCAGCGTGCCACAGTAGTTATCCTTTAACGTTACGGTAACATCAGCCTTGCCTACATTGGTGTTGGAAGCATAAGCGACGGTATAGTATTTGGCATCAACAGTCTTACCTGCTGTATCAAGGACAGTGACTGTTGGTTTGATTGCTGAACCTTTGTAGGTTGCTTTTGTGGCAGAGAGCTTCACTTTCTCTGCATATGGAATGATCACATTGGACTGAAGGGTACAGGTCTTACACTGGTTGTGGATAGAGCCTACGGTGCAGGCATTGCTGTCCGCCGGTGTCAGGGTGCTTACGATGACATGTTCTAGCTTGTAACTTCCGTCAAATGTATTGGTGCCTGCTTTACCACAGCCGGTTCTGCTGCAGGAATAGTAATATTTGCCGTAGGAGGTGCAGGTCGGTTCAGAACGTTTGTAGCGGTCGGCCTCAATCTTTCCGTCAAACTGGTGACCTAACTTTTTCACTGTATTTTCCTGCACAAGACTGCAGTAGGTACAACGAATGACTTCTTTGCCATCTTTTTCACAGGTTGGTGCAATTGTATACTCTGCGAGCTTCTCCCACGTATGATTGCACACTTTCTTTTCGATGACTGTACCCTTCTCGAGCACTTTGCCACAATCAGTGCAGATTTTATCGCCGGTATACCCTTCTTCTTTTAAGGTTGCTGTCTTGTCGTTGACAATTGCCTGATGCTTATGAACACTGGCATCTTTTGCGATGGTCTCTGCTTTTTTCGCATTACAGCGCACGCAGTAGGAAACCTTTTCTCCTGTCACGCTGCAGGTTGCTTCTTTTATGATGGTAGCTGTCCCGTAGCTATGTCCAAGGGCAGGCTTTTCCTGATCTGTGTAGTAGTCGCCGCATCCGGTACAGGTGTGGGCTGTGTAGCCTTTGATTGTACAGGTTGGATTCACGACCGTGGATTTGTATACATGAGTATGTCCAAGGGCTGGAATTATCTGTCCTTTTTCAAAAACTGCTTTGCAGGAAGCACAACAGGTGTCGCCGGTATAACCATCCGCATATTCTGTTGCATCTTTCTTATTTAAGAGAACGGTACCGCCGGTATGATTATTTGGATCCTTCGGTACAGGTTTGGTAAAGATTGAATTTCTTGTGGTAGTTGAACTGCCATCCTTGATTGTGATCGTAACTTCCCCACTAATAGAACCTAACTTGCCACAGGTTGCCGGTGTATAGCTTCGATTCTGTATTTCAGCAGAATTAGAATCCACCTTCCCACAGGATGAACAGTAGGTATTCACGGTATAGATTGTATAATCTGCGTTGAATTCATCATCTAATGTTTTCCAGTTATGGCTGCAGTTTGTGATGGTTGAGAACGGTCCGGTGCAGTTTTTACAGCTTTTCACGAATTCGCCATTTTCATCTCGTGTCACCACAAATACATGTCCTGTTGCAGGAAGTGTCTTAGTCTTTATGTCACCACAGATGCTGCAGGTCCCTGTTACCAGACCAGTGGTTTCGCATCCCGCTTCTCTATTGATGACTTCTTTATAACTGTGTGTTCCTGATTTGTCATAGGCGAACATGGAGGTATTCGGCATTGTAATTCCCATGTCTGCTGTATGACTCAAATCCTGCGCTGGAAGGTTGGATGCAAGAAAATAGTTATAATTGATATATGGTGTGGAGTGATCCTGATCTGCCCAGGTTGCATCCACCATATACCATTTGCCGTCTTCCATCTGCACGTAGTCCCACTCATGGCCGTTGCCGTAGATTGGCAGGCATGGAATATTCAAACGCTGGCAGAAAATGGCAAATGTCTTAGCGTAGCTTTCACATACACCGGTTTTTTTAAGCAGAATACCCACTTGCGAATGCGCATAATACTTTTTCTCCTCACTAACCCCTGATTCTAATGACGCATAGTCATAAGTGCCATAATTACAGATCCATTCAAAGATATATTTTAACTGATCATAACGGGTGGTAGCTGTCATCTTAGTAAGGACACCAGAGACAACCTGATTAATCTGCTGATCCATTTCCGCATTATAATATGGAGAAGAAACATAATATGCTGTAAAGTCACATCCGGTCGAATCCGCAGAATAGTTACGAATACCGCATTGATTGGTTACCCAGTTGAAGTTTTCAAGATGGGTCAGATAATAATACATCATGATCGGATAATAAAGATCCGTCAGCTCACTGGATGTGATTACTTCATCCTTGGATTTGAAATTGTAGGAAACATGAACACCATTGCTTGTGGACGTAAACTTTGTATTTGCAAGAGCCTGATAAAAATAAGCGCCCACACCGCTAAACTGGGATTCCACCTTGCCGCTCTGAACAGCGGAAGATACATCTGCCAGTTCCTGATAGGTAATATCCTCTACATCGGTGATTTCAGCTTCCTTTGGTTTTACAGATACAGCGCTGTAGCTGTCTCCGTTTTCTTCTGCTCTGATGTCTGTTGGAATCATGGTTAATACCAGCAGCAATGATAAGAACAGGGCCAATACTTTCTTTTTCATTTTATCCTCCTTTTGTCTTAGTCTTTATATTACATAGGAGTCAGCTTACCACTCCTATATAGAAAAAAGGACAGCAACTCTCGCTGCTGTCCTCATCACTTACTTTATAATTAGTCTTCAACACCTTTGCTGTTTAAGAAGTTGATTACATCGCCGATTGTTTTTAACATTTCAACATCATCTGTAGAAATTTCAATTCCATATTCATCTTCCATAGCCATAACTAAGTCTAATAAGTCTAAGGAATCTGCATCAAGATCATCTTTAAAAGATGTATCTTCTGTAATTTCACTTACGTTTACACCAAGTGTTTCAGCGATCATTTCTGCGATTTTTTCAAACATAACTATTCTATCTCCTTTGTAATTATCCATTTTTCACACTAGTACGTTATGACGCATACGTTACGTTTTCTAAAATTATTATACCTACACCATAGTATTCACGCAACGATTTTTTATAATAATATTTTGTTCTTTTCGCAATATCATTATAATTTGTCAGATATTTTACTGTTCTTCAGCAAATGCATCCCAAGGAATGTCAATTTTCACACCTCTTGTGATGACATCATCAATGTGCAGAAGGAGTGGATAATCCTCTTCTTTTAATACGCCGCGTTTTGCCATGTCACGAACAGCCTGAGCAGTTCTCTGCGCAATGACAACAGCTTCTACCGTTTCGCCGGCAAGCATTTCCTTGGCTTCTACATAAGGGATACCCTTGCCAAGTAAGATACCCATACGACGGCTTCTTCCATTAAATACGGTTACATAAAGGTCACCTACGCCGTGGATCAAGTTGATTGGTTCGCCACCAACCACATCGAGGAGACGCATCATTTCCTTCATGGACTGGCCGAATAACATAGCCTGCGCGTCAAATAATTTGAAATCATCGCCGCGAAGCTCTTCCATGCCGATTGCAGTCGCTGTGGCCATGGCATATCCATTCTTTAATGCTACAGAACACTCTACGCCGGTGATGTCAGTGGATAAGCTGATGTGATAGTAGTCAGTTGTCAGCATATTCTTGAACTTGCGAAGAACTTCCATGTCTTCCCCACAGAATGCCACGTGGGTCTGGTCATGGTTGGCAAGCTTTAATGCGATACATGGGCCGCCGATGGCATTGAGTGATAATTTCTTGCCTTCCGGAAGCATACGCTGCCAGTAATATGGATACGGCACCAGTGTACCGTCCGGTTCATTGATCATACCCTTGGTAACAGTGATGACTTCCATGCCGTCTGGAAGCTTCGGCAGGATTTCAGTTCCAAACCAGTCCACACCAAAGCTGCTGACACCGCCGATTACCACATCTGTGTCCTCCAATGCTTCTTCTAACTCTTCTAACTGATAGTACTTGCAGCTATCATAAAGAGTTGCCTTCAGTGTCATATGATAATTGTCTTCTCTTAATCGATTAATAATGTCTCGGTCAATATGGGTACCAACCAGACGTACTTCATTGCCATTCTCAATGGCTGGAAATGTTAACGCGGATCCCATCTGACCGGATCCGATAATTGTAATTACGCTCATCTTATTCTCCTTTATATTTACCCAGTAGTTTTTGCAAATGTTCCTGATACTGTTCTCTGACACTGGCTGGAGCGGTAATCTCCATATGCTCTCCGATACCAGTCACCCAGCCGAAAAACTGCTGGCTGACTGCCACCAATACATTCACATGGAAATAGTCATCGCTCTCCGGAATCATCATCACATCCTGGCCAAAACGGTCGATGATGACCCCTGCAAGAAAGCTCTTGCAGCGAAGTGTCACATATTCATCGGTTCCGCCGTACATGCCAAAGGTCTTCTTCGCAAACTCTGCCAGATTAAACTGTTCAAATTTCTCTTTCCCGATACGTTTATCCTGCTGCGGAGTGATACTCTGCATCTTGTCGACACGATAATGCTTGATCTTGTTGGTTGCTTCTTCGTAAGCGATCAGATAATAATTCTCATCATCCCAGGTCAGGGACCATGGGCTTACTGTATACAGTGCACCATCCTTCTTGGCTTTCAGCTGTTTCTTCGTTGTCCATTCAAAGTACTGGAACTGAATCTGCACATCGGAAGAGATGGCCATATGAAGGGCATCCACATTATAATAGATGGTTTCATTGCCTGTCTTTGGTCTGTTACGAACCACCACCTGTCGGCCAAGCTGCTTTGCCTCAGATCTGCTGGCCAGGGTTTCTAATTTCTTGATCAGCTCCATGGACTTCTTCTCAGTGATAAACTTGGAGGACTGAACCACGTCCACCAGCAGCTTTAATTCCGCCAGCTCAAACTGTCTTGATGCCACGTAGTATCCGGCCTTCTTGCCTCGGACCTTGATGATATCAAGCCCAAAGTCCTGCAGTGCCTCCACATCCTGATAGATGCTCTTACGCTCTGCCGGAAGGTCATATTCATTCTCCAGAATACGAATCAGATCTGCCGCTGATAAGATATGCTCTTCATCGGAACGATCCAATAATATCTCCATGGTACACAACAATTTTTGTTTCTGTTTCTGAGATGCCATGTTACTCTCCCCTGTCTTCTTCTGTCAATTTATGTGTCAGCAATATTCTATCATAGAACCAGTGGCAAAACCATTTTTTCTGGTCATTTTTGCATTTTTTCAGATACTTGGAAAATACTATTGCATTTTTTTGAAAAATCTGTTTAATATAAGATGAAATTATATTTCAATTTTTTATTTTAGACTATTAGTAAATACAGTAAATTAAGTGAGGTATTAGTTCATGAAACCAATCAAAGAAGGTAAAGTAAGAGAAATTTATGACAACGGCGACAGCTTAATCATGGTAGCTACAGACAGAATCAGCTGCTTCGACGTAATTTTAAATAACATCATCACAAAGAAAGGTACTGTTCTTGCACAGATGTCCAAATTCTGGTTTGACTTAACACAGGATATCGTACCTAACCACATGATTTCCGTAGACGTAAAAGACATGCCTGAATTCTTCCAGCAGCCAGCATACGACGGAAACTCCATGATGTGTAAAAAATTAGAGATGCTTCCAATCGAATGTATCGTTCGTGGCTACATCACAGGTTCCGGCTGGGCTTCCTACCAGGAAGATGGCACAGTTTGCGGCATCAAACTTCCAGAAGGCTTAGAAGAATGCTCCAAGCTTCCTGAACCAATCTACACACCATCCACAAAAGCTGAAATCGGTGACCACGATGAAAACATTTCCTACGAAAAATCCATCGAAGTACTCGAAAAACAGTTCCCAGGCAAAGGTGAAGAATACGCTGCAAAATTACGTGACTACACACTTGCACTTTACAAAAAATGCGCAGACTACGCTGCAGAACGCGGCATCATCATCGCAGATACAAAATTTGAATTTGGTTTAAATGAAGACGGCGAAATCATCATCGGCGACGAAATGTTAACACCAGACAGCTCCCGTTTCTGGCCAGCAGATACATATGAAGTTGGTCACGGCCAGCCATCCTTCGACAAACAGTTCGCACGTGACTGGTTAAAATCCAATGACCATGACTGGACATTACCACAGGAAATCGCTGATAAGACAATTGCGAAATATCTTGAAGGTTATAAATTAATTACAGGTAAAGATCTGTAAGGAGTAGCTACACTCTTAAAATTAATATGCAGGATGTCTTCCTGAGTCGAAGCTCTGTTGAGGTTCGAATCAGGAGGACATCCTGCTTTTTTTGCGTCGTTGCTTGAGACGTGCTGGCTTGATTTGGCACCTTGCTGGCTTGATTTGGCACCTTGCTGGCTTGATTTGGTTCTTGCTGGCTTGATTTGGTTCTTGCTGGCTTGATTTGGCACCTAATGGTGCTAATTTTGTGCCTGGCGGCACTGGTTTGGTGCCAAAAGGCACTTTCTAGCGGTCAGGCCGCCTGCTTGATTGTCACTTTCTTGTAGATATCATCGATTAAGTGATCGTTGCTTGACGTGGCAGAGATCGTAGAGGCGCCGTGGCGGCTTGATTTGGCACTATGGCGGCCTTCTATATCACATCTTGATTGAAAATATTGATATAGTGATATCGAAATTTTTGGCATAATCACAATTTTTTCTATTTTTTCAAAAAGAAATATCAATTTTTTTCGCGGTATCACAAATTTTCTAGAAAATCCAGGATGTGATAGCGAAAGGCTCTAAAAAGCGAGCTGGACTTGCTTTTTCATAGCTTTTCGCCGAGAATACCGGCCAACGCAGGCGAAAGCGTATCACTTAAAGCAAGCCGGCAAGCTTTTGTGATACTCTTCAAAATTTCCATAGCACTATTGGCTGCGATAAGCTGAGATGTGATATTGCCTCTTTTTTGGTAATCACTAAATGGATAAAAGCTTGAGAATGTGACATGCAAGTTTTATTTGACTGATATGTGAAACTTCCTGAACCTCTCCACACACAACAAAAAAGCACTTCTCTTTATTAAGAAAAGTGCCTTTCTAACTCTCGTCTTTATTAGATAAGTGAAAAGATTCTAATCTGATCATATACATATGCCATTTCATTCATCTTGTTTTCCTCCTCTTTAATATTTCTATTTTTATTTATTAGATGCAAGCTCCTGTTAAAACTGTTCCGCTGATGATGAAGCATGCTGTAAGTACTGTATAAAGTGTTGCGTAAGATAATTTAAGTTCTGCTGTTTTTTTCATGATGTTGATCTCCTTTGGTGTTTGTTATTTTTTGTTGTAGTTTTTTCTATCGTTGTTTTTGTTTTCTAAGTTTCCTGATTAGAAGTAGCGGATTGTTAATGCGGACATTGCTACGACGTTGTCAAATCCGTTTTCTGTTCTGCTTGCTTCGTTGTAATTGCTGATGTAGTTCTTGATCTTGTTGAATAATGTTGTCATGGTTTGTTCTCCTTTTCTTGTCTGTTGATTTGAATTGTTTGTTGTGTTTGTTGTTGTTCTTCTTCAAAATGTCTTGTTACTTTTCACGTCCAGGACCGACTCGATCATCTTCCCCAACCGTTACTGCTTCACTTAGTTCATTTTGCTGTGTTGTTGTTTTCTATGGTTTTATAATAGCAAGGGTTTCTTTCCGTAAAACATGAAGAACATTAAGTTAACCTTAAAGCAATTTATCCAATATCACTTCTTGGACAAGGACATCCAAACAGTGACACCTAAAATTTTAATCATTCACATTCATCACATTTTTTGGACAAAAGAAATATCCATTTTTGTCGCAATATCACTTTCCGACCAGAAAATCCAGGATGTGATAGCGCCAGGGTCCAAATAGCGAGCTGGACTTGCTTTTTCTCAGCTTTTCGCCGACAATACCGGTCCGTGAGGGCGAAAGGGTATCACTTAAGGCAGGCCGGCAAGCTAATTGTGATACGCTCCAAAATTTCGATAGCACCTATTGGCTGCGAAAGGCTGAGAGGTGCTATTTCCCCTTTTTTCACTACCACTATCCATTCATTTTTCATCAATAGGTGACATCCCACCGCCACAAGCCCAGACAGGCTCCTCACAATCACCACCATCGGCACCCAGTGCCCCTTCACTGAACAGTTATTGGACAAACGTTGAACACTTTTTGAACAAAGACATCAAAAAAGTGACGCCAAAAATTTGAATCATTCACATTCTTCAAATATTTTAGACAAAAGAAATATCAATTTTTGTCGCAATA
>JAZLGR010000031.1:0-23587 GCA_045616445.1 Candidatus Fimousia sp.
TAACGCTGTGTTTCTCCTTTCTCGCTGTAAATAAGATTTAGATATGGAACTGCTCCAAATAAGCATCCAGAATCTCAACCCTTACAAGCGCCATCTTTCCAACCTTGTATACCGCACCGGCTTCCTTCGCCAACTTCTCAAAAGAGCTTTGTCTCATACCATAGACAGCTGCACCTTCCCGATATCTGAGAAAGCGAGCTTGGCTTTCTTGCTTCGCTGACTGGTACTCCCTGGCCAGTTTGGATTGTGGTTTTATCTCGTTGTTCATGACGATTCTCCTTTGCTTCGTATAAAATTCGTAGTACATTGGGATCGTTTTCGTATAGTTTTGTGAGGATTACGAATTACAGTGGCTAAATCAACAAAAAAAGGCCACCTTCTAAGAATTTAATCTTAGAAAGTGACCTCTCTAGTACGTAATTTTTCTAATGAAATTGATTATCGACAGTATTTACACCTATTATGGCGTATTATCGACACTGATTTTGTAGTCAATTTGTGGTCAAACTACGATTTTTCCCCTTTTTCAAGGGTTTATATTACCTGACAATACTTGATAATACTGAATCTTACTCTTTTACAGACTTCATTGTTGGGAACAGTAATACATCACGGATTGCCTGGCTGTCAGTTAATAACATAACCAAACGGTCAATACCGTAACCGATACCGCCTGTAGGTGGCATACCGATTTCTAATGCATTTAAGAAATCTTCATCTGTGTGTTCTGCTTCGTCATCGCCTGCTGCTGCGTTAGCATCCTGCTGAGCGAAACGTTCTCTCTGATCGATTGGGTCGTTAAGCTCGGAGTAAGCATTACACATTTCCCATGTGTTGATGAATAATTCGAAACGTTCTACCTTGGAAGGATCTTCTGGTTTTTTCTTTGTTAATGGAGAAATCTCGATTGGATGATCCATTACGAATGTAGGCTGAATTAAGTTTTCTTCCACATATTCTTCAAAGAATAAGTTTAAGATGTCACCCTTCTTGTGGTGAGCTTCAATTTCGATTTCGCGTTCTTTTGCAAGTGCTTTTGCTTCTTCTTCAGTGATTGCATCAAAGTCAACGCCAGCATACTTCTTAACTGCATCTGTCATTGTGATACGTTCGAATGGTTTGCTTAAGTCGATTTCGATTCCGTTGTAGGAGATGACTGCTGTTCCGCAAACCTTTTCAGCTAAATAACGGAACATGGATTCTGTCAAATCCATCATGCCGTTGTAATCTGTGTATGCCTGATATAATTCCATTAATGTGAATTCTGGGTTGTGACGTGTGTCAACCCCTTCGTTACGGAATACACGACCGATTTCGAATACTCTTTCTAAACCACCAACGATTAATCTCTTTAAGTATAATTCTAAGGAGATACGAAGTTTTACATCTTCATTTAACGCGTTGTAGTGTGTTTCAAATGGTCTTGCGGCAGCTCCACCAGCGTTGGAAACTAACATTGGTGTTTCAACTTCCATGAAGTCGCGTTCTGCTAAGAAGTTACGGATTTCTTTGACGATCTGGGAACGCTTAACGAATACATTCTTGGATTCTTCGTTCATGATCAGGTCGATGTAACGCTGACGATATTTTGCGTCTGTATCTGTTAATCCATGGAATTTTTCTGGAAGTGGATTTAAGCTCTTGGAAAGAAGTGTCATCTCTTCTGCATGGATGGAGATTTCACCTGTCTTTGTACGGAATAAGTAACCTTTTACGCCGTAGATATCACCGATATCAGACTTTTTAAATGTTGCATAATCGTCTGTTCCGATGACGTCTCTTGCAACGTATAACTGGATTTTGCCCTGTAAATCCTGGATATTTGCAAAGGATGCTTTACCCATAACACGTTTGAACATCATACGTCCAGCAACATTCACATAGATTGGCTGAGCGTCCATGATTGCTCTTCTGTTGTTGTATTCTTCATTGACAGCCTGTCTTGCTTCTTTTTCATCCATTCCTTCTGTGTTAACAGGAACGATTTCACCGATAATCTTAGCTTCGTGTGCTTCATAAATTGCTTTTGCTTCTGCTGTATGGTGAGTCTGATCATACTTTGTAATCTGGAATGGGTCATTGCCAGCCTGCTGAAGTGCTGCTAACTTTTCTCTACGAACCTTCTGAAGCTGGTTTACATCCTGCTTCTGTGGCTGATTCTGATTCTGCTTTGCCATGTATATCCTCCAATTATCTCTGAATGTCTAATACTTTGATCTTATATAATACTCCGTCTGGAGCTTCGTATTCCACTTCATCGCCGATTGTGGAGCCGATTAAAGCTGCACCCATAGCGGATTCATTGGAAATCTTGTTATTTAAGATGTCTGCTTCTGTGGAACCAACAATTTTGTATGTAGCTTCTTCTTCGAAATCATAATCGAAAATGGTTACCATACAACCTACGTTTACTTTACCCTGTTCGTAGTTATCTTCGTCGATTACTTCTGCATATTTTAAGATCTGTTCTAATTCTTCAATACGTGCTTCGATGTCACGCTGTTCATCTTTTGCTGCATCGTATTCTGCATTTTCAGATAAGTCGCCCTGTGCACGTGCTTCTTTTAATTTCTGTGCAACGTCTTTTCTGCGAACAACTTTTAAATTTTCTAATTCAGCTTCTAATGCTCTTAAACCATCGATGGTCATAAGATTTTTCTTAACTTCTGCCATGATCCAAAATCCTTTCTATATAAATGTCTACATAATATGTGCTATTTTAACTAGGATATTATACCCTAGCAATTTTCACATGTCAACAAAAGTCCCACATTCCATTATGATTGATGTATAATAATACTACTAACATATTTTAAAAGAGGTAACTATATAATGAATATCAATGAAATGAAAGTGTTCGACTGTCCATGCGGTCAGATTCATGACACGGTCATGGATCACGTAGACATTTCCTTAGGGGCAGTGGGCCATATTCCTGCCTATCTGCATGAGAAGGGTATCCAGTCTGTCTTCGTGGTTGCGGACAAGCACACCTACAAGGCTGCTGGGGAGCTTCTTGTTCAGAATCTCACGAATAGCAGCATCGACACGGATCTCTATGTGATTCCTGGCGAAGGGGAAGTCGTTCCCGACGAGCGCGTGGTCCTCGGCATCATGATCGCCATGAAGAAGGACTACGACCTCATCATCGGCGTGGGAAGTGGCACTATCAACGACATGTGCAAGTTCGTCTCCTGGCGCTTAAAGATGAACTATATCATCTGCGCCACCGCTCCATCCATGGATGGCTACGCATCCGTTGGCGCACCCCTGATGATCAACAACCTGAAAACCACGCTGGATTGTCACGTTCCGATGGCGATATTTGCCGATGTGGACGTTCTTCGCAGAGCACCGATGAACATGATTCACGCAGGTCTCGGCGATATCCTTGGCAAATACACCTGTCTCACCGACTGGAAACTGTCTCACATCATCAACGATGAGTACTATTGCCAGCACATCGTGGATATGGTGGAAGGATATATTAAAAAAGTAGTGGATACGGCCGATCAGGTGAATACCAGAAGCCCGGAAGCCATCGCAGCCATCGCAGCCATCACAGAGGCCCTCATCGGAACTGGCATTGCCATGAGCTTTGTGGGCAATTCCCGACCTGCATCCGGAAGCGAGCACCATATCTCCCACTATTGGGAAATGAAATATCTCATGGCCGGCAAAACATCTGCCCTCCACGGCATCCAGGTAGAAATCGGAACCGTGGGCATCGTCCATTTATATGAAGAACTGATGAAGATGGATGTGGATTTTGACAAGGCGAAGGCCCATGCTGCTGCCTATGATGAGGCACTTTGGGAAGAAAAGATGAAGGAGCTTTATCTCGTATCCGCTCCCGGCGTCATTGACTTAGAAAAAGAAGTACAGAAGAACGGCGCCGAAGGACACGCAGCGCGTATCGCTATCATTGAAGAAAAATGGGAAGAAATCCGCGCCATGATAAAAGACGCTCTTCCAACCGTTGACCATGTGCTTGGTATTTTGCAAAGCCTTGGCGCCCCATACAAACCATCTCAGGTGGGCATCGATGACAAGCTGGTTTCTGACAGCATCGTCGTTGCCAAGGAAGTAAGAAACCGTTACGGTCTGCTTCAGCTTCTTTGGGACCTTGGCTTAGAAGAAGAGATGGGCGACAACCTGGCCGCATTCTATCACACAATTTAAGGAGTATCCTAAAAACTTAAAAAAGACAAAAAAAGCCTCGCAGACTACCTGCGAGGCTATTTTGTCATTCTATTTACTTGTCTTCTTTGTCATCTCTTTTGATAAAATATCTCCAGAAATAAACTACCGTCACAATTGCAAAAAATACAGTTAATAAAATGAATGTTTTTGCTTCTTTCACTGTCGCACCATTTGATAACAAGGAATAATCCTGTACTACAAACATCAGGGTACAGACAATATATAAAATGCCAATTGCGATATCTCTCTTCATAATTTACTCCATTCCTTTTAATGAACGTTCATATTCCCCTAACAGGGTCTTAAAATCAGCCATGGTTTCCACTTCATTGATCTTGCCGCGCAGACGGGAAGAGTTGGGATAGCCATAGGTATACCAGGCTACATGCTTGCGCATCTCTCTCATACCGGTATATTCGCCTTTAAAATCCAGCATCATCTCGCCATGACGAAGAATCATGTCAATGACTTCCTGAAAAGCAGGCTTTGGCAGCAATTCTCCTGTCTCCATATAATGGTTCATCTGCTTGAAAATCCATGGATTCCCTTTCGCAGCGCGCCCGATCATGAATGCATCACAGCCTGTCTCCTCATACATCCGCTTGGCATCCTGAGGAACGACAATATCACCGTTGCCAATGACCGGTATCTTCACCGCTTCCTTCACCTTGCGAATGGTACCCCAGTCTGCATGACCGGAATAATACTGATAGCGGGTTCTCCCATGTACTGCGATGGCGCTTGCTCCATTGTCCTCGATGATGCGGGCAATTTCAGGAGCAGTTTCATCATCAATTTCAAATCCCTTACGGATTTTTACGGTGACCGGAAGCTTTGTCTTTGAAGAGATTGCCTTCACAATCTTTCCGATCAGCTCTGGATCTTTCATCAACGCAGAGCCCTCACCGTTATTTACGATCTTTGGAACCGGACAGCCCATATTGATATCAATAAAGTCAAAGCCCGCATCTTCGATCTTCACTGCCATATCTGCCATCAGCTCTGGGTCAGAGCCAAACAGCTGTACCGCGATGGGATGTTCCTCCTCGCTGGTTTTTAACAGTGGTAATGTATTCTTATTCTCATAGAACAATGCCTTGGCGCTGATCATCTCTGTGTAGAGCATGCCACAGCCCATCTCCTTGCATAACAATCGAAAGGGCCAGTCTGTCACACCTGCCATTGGTCCGAGAACAAAGTTATTCTTGATTACTTTCTCACCAATTTTTAATTCCATACTATTTTTCTTTATTCTTTTTGTAGAGAATCTCCAGACCTTTTAAGGTAAGGTTCTGGTCATAAATATCGATGAGTCCTTTTTCATTGGTTACTACCTTGCCAAGTCCGCCAGTAGCAATTACTCTCAAATCTTTATGGCCTGTTTCTTCACGAAATCTCTCTACAATATATTTGGTTTCTCCAATACAGCTGAAATATACACCAGCCTGCATGCCTGTTACAGTATCTTTGGCAAGTACAGAGCGCTTCTTCTTGATTTCGATTTCAGGAAGCTTCGCTGCTTCTTTCCACAATACATTTGCAGAGGACTGAATACCAGGGACGATGAGTCCGCCGATAAACTCGCCCTTTTCATTGATATAATCATAGGTTGTTGCTGTTCCGTAATCGATGACTACTGCTGGTCCGCCATAGATTTCATAGGCTGCCACTGCATCTACAATACGGTCTGCGCCTAACTGCTTTGGATTGGATGTCTTGATACTGATCCCTGTCTTGATTCCAGGGCCAACAATAATCGGTCTTTTGCCAAAATATTTATAAATTGCATTTGTAAAGGAATACATCATCTTTGGTACAACGGAAGAGATGATCGTGTCCTCAATATCCTTTGGATCAAATCCTTTACGACGAACCATATCATAAACAAGTACACCATATTCATCAGATGTACGACTTTCCTTTGTTGTCATACGGAAGGTTCCAAGGATTTTCTGTCCATCCATGATCCCCATTGTGATATTTGTGTTTCCTACATCAACTGCTAATAACATAATTAATTCTCCTGCTCCAGTTCTTCTCCTAAGAAAAATACGCGGTAATAGAGTTCTAAGGTTTCCCATAAATCTCTCTTCTTCATCTGCATATCCTTGATCTTAAGAGCACTGCCTATCTCATCAAATAACAAATCATTCTCTTTGGAGGAAGCAACCATATTCAGGTTACCATCTTCGTCAAATTCCAATGTGATGACTCCTCCTACTTCTGCTGTATATAAAACACAGGCAATTTTTAACTCATCCTTTACCTGCTGTGGCAGGGAATTAAAATCCGGATTCAGATAAAATTTTTTCTCGTAGGCACTTGCGCCACACAATACAACTTGATCCTGATACATAACTACCTCCATTGAGGCTTATAAGGCTTCCTACGGCACATATAAGTCCCATTCCTAAACATATCCATATAATCCCCGGACAGAAACCTCTCCGGACATTACTGTTTCTTTTTTGCCCGCACGATCCTCCACAATCAGCTCTCCTACTTCGTTGATGCCGAGGGCTGTACGGATTTTTTCCTCTCTATTTTTGATAATCTTAACTTCTCTGCCGATATTGACCAGGTAAGATTCATACTCCTTCTTGATCTTCCACAGATCGCCGGAGATCAAAAATGCTTCGTAAAGACGTTCAAACTGCTCGCAAAATGCGGCAATCAGTCTCGCCCGTTCGATTTTCTTCCCACCTGCTAAATACAAAGAAGTAGCCATCTCCTCGATGGCCGGGTCAAACACCTCTGTGTTTGCATTAATACCAATGCCGACAACAATATAATGCACCTCATCCATGTCTGCGCTCATCTCCGTCAGAATGCCGGACACCTTCCTGCCGCCTACAATGACATCATTGGGCCACTTAATCTGTGGATGTAAGTCTGTCATCTCATCGATGGCTCTCGCAAGGGCTAAAGCTGTGACTATGGTAACCATGGACGCTTTCTGGGGTTCAATTCTTGGTCTTAATAACAGGGACATCCAGATGCCGGTTCCCGGTGGAGAAATCCACGTACGGCCTCTACGTCCTCGTCCTAAGGTCTGCTCTTCACAGACTGCCAGCAGTCCATTCTTACGGCCCTGTCTGGCAAACTCATGAATGCGCACGTTGGTGGAATCAGTTACCTCAAAATATTCGACCTCTCTGCCAGCCCACACACTCTTATTATATAGACCAATCTCCTCCGCCGTGATGCGGTCAGCATCGCAGGTGAGACGGTACCCCTTTCTGGTCACGGATTCGATTTCATAGCCTTCTTCCCGAAGCTGATTGATCACCTTCCACACAGCAGTACGACTGACTCCCAGTTCGTTGCTTAACTGCTCCCCGGAAATAAATCCATTTCTCTTTTTCAGACAGGACAGAATGGCTGTTTTCATAGTTGTCTCCTCCATTTGATATCATTTTATTATATAATAGCAATTTCACAAAATCAAGAATTAGGAACCGAAAAAGGGCCGCCACACAAGGTGACAGCCCTCTATCCTATAATAAATGCGCTACTATTTATTCAGTTTTCGGTAGGCAAGGGTCAGTAAGATACCAACCACACTCAGTGCACAGGCTACTAAGAAAGCCTGCTGATAAGCACCGCTTGCCGCGTAAAGACGGCTCATAACCTGCGGTCCAAAGAATCCGGATAAGGCAAATCCAATGAACATGATGCCGTAGTTTACACTATTATTCTTAGATCCGAACTGGTCTGCTGTAAATCCAGGGAACACACCCATGAAGGAACCAAAGGCAACACCCACAACGGCAACCCCTGCATAGAAGGTTCCCACTGTTCCTGTACCAGAGATGTAGAGACAAAGCATACCAACGATGGAGCAGGCACAGCCAAGGGTTAAGGTATTGATACGGCCAATTTTATCAGAAAGGGTGCCCGCGCAAATGCGTCCCGCTGTATTAAACAATGCCAGAATCGATACGGCGGAAGCTGCGGCTGCCGGTGTCATTCCGATCATATTCTGTGCAATACCGGATGCCTGGGAGATGACCATCATACCGGAGAATGCGCCAGAGGTTAATAAAATTAACATAATATAGAAAACAGGAGTGGACAGCATGCCCTTCCAGTCTTTGTCGTTGCTGCTTCCGGTAACATTGGCCGGAGGGGTGTAGCCAGCTGGAACGTAGCCATCCGGACACTGTTCCAGGAATAAGGTACAGACAATGATGATGACCATGAATACTGCACCAACTGCTTTAAAGGCGAATGTTGCATCAGTCTTACCAACAATCATGGTAACAACCGGTGGTAATAATACGGAAGAAAAACCATAAGCTGCTGTGGTAAGTCCGCCAGTCAGACCTCGTTTGTCAGGGAAATATTTGACGCTGGTGGAGATGGTGCTGCCGTATGCCATGCCAAGACCAAGCCCTGCAAGTAAGCCGTAGGATACGATCAGAAAGCCGATGCTTTTGGCAAAGCCGGACAAGATCATACCAACACCGAACATGATGCCGCCGATCATGATGACTTTTTTCGGACCCAGACGGTCATTGAACCAGCCGCCGGAAATCATGGTGATCGGACCAACGGAGTTGGCAACGGTATAAACAATTGCCAGGTCAGCAACGGTCACTGCCATGCCCAGATTGCTGTTAAAATATTCTGTCATGGAAGACGCAAACACGCTCCACGCATAGATGGATCCCAGACACAGATTGGTGATATAGGCTGCGGCCAGAATGATCCAACGCTTTTTATCGATACTCATATTTTTCAATTACTTATTCTCCTTTCAACTCTTTTTATACTCTAATTGTTAATTAGCTTAACACAAAAAAGCGCCCCAAAACAGTTGGAGCGCTCAACTTGCAAAATCGGCATAAATCTATTACAAAGTGTTATAGTAAAAGGAGATTACACTGTAATTTTTATCGCGTTTTTCGATTTTATAACATTGCTGTGATATCTTCTAAGGAATTTACGATCATATCTGGTTTGATATCGCTGTTTGCTACATCTTCTAAAGTAGCTTCACCAGTAAGAACCATGATGGATGTTACATCACTGCCATCTGCTACTGCGATGTCTGTGTAGAGACGGTCACCTACGATTGCGATTTCGCTTGGATCACAGCCTGTTTCTTTAATAATATAGTCTAATGTATGTTTGGTTGGTTTTCCAAAGAATTCTGGCCATCTGCCTGTGGAACCTTCTACTAATTTCGCCATGGAACCACAGTCTGGAATGAATTCGCCACCTTCAATTGGGCAGTTCCAGTCCTGGTTGATGCCGTAATATGTTGCGCCGTGACGAACATAGTGGCAAGCTTTGGAAATCTTTTCATATGTTAATGTAAGGTCGAAACCTAATACTACGATGTCTGGATCTTCATCTACTAAAGGAATGTTGAAGGATTCAAATTCATTGATCAGAGATGGAGTACCTACAACGTATACTGTTTCACCTGGATGATTTTCTAATAAGTATTTGATGATTACGTGGGAAGAGATCATCATCTGTTTTTTGCCAATTGGAATACCCATGTTGTTTAACTTGTCGATGTATGCCTGCTGGCTCTTGGAAGAGTTGTTAGTGAAGTAGTACATCTCTCTTCCTGTTTCCTTACATTTGTCTAAGAATGCTGGTGTGAATGGGAACAGATCATTACCTAAGTAGATTGTTCCGTCCATATCTAAAATAAAACATTTAATTTCGTTAATCTTTGCCTGATACTGTGCTTTTTCCATAATAAGTTTCTCCCTGTAAAAATATGCGGTAAATAAGTAATATAATATTCCTATGCAAAAACTATACCACATGTAAACCTTGCAGTCAACATTTATTTACCAGTGGTAAGCGTTTTGATTATAAAAAACGAAAGCCCTGCTGCGTCTGCAGCAGAGCCTCCGTTCATGTGTTTGTAGTTTTGAGAGATTTATAATATGTATATATTATTATGGCGTTTTTATTGTCTTACCAATATTATTTGGTTACTGGCTTTTTAAGTACTCCGAGAAGTACTGCACCTACAACAGAACCTACGAGTAATGCTACGATGTACATGATTGGGTTACCAACTGTAGCGAATACGAATACACCACCGTGAGGAGCCATTAATGTACAGCCGAATAATTCAGATAAAGCACCTGCTACTGCGGAACCAACTACACAAGAAGGAATAACTCTTGTTGGGTCAGCAGCTGCGAATGGGATAGCAGCTTCGGAGATGAAGCAGAGACCCATGATAGCGTTAACTGGAGCACCGTTACGATCGTTGTCTGTGAATTTATTTCTGAATACTAAAGATGCGATTGCGATAGCGATTGGAGGAACCATACCACCAACCATTACTGCTGCCATTACCTGGAAACCAGCAGCTGTCTGAGCAGCTAAAGCACCTGTACCGAATACGTAAGCAGCTTTGTTGAATGGGCCACCCATATCGATGGACATCATACCACCAACGATTGCACCAAGTAATACTGCGTTAGCACCACCAAGACCATTTAAGAAGTTGTTAAGGCCTGTGTTGATCATACCGAATACTGGGTTTAATGCTAACATTACTACGGAGATACAGAAGAGACCAATTACAGGATAGATTAACATTGGTCTTAAACCATCCATGGACTGTGGCATCTTGTCTGTAAGTTTCTTAAGTCCGCTTACGATGTAACCAGCTGCGAAACCTGCGAATAATGCACCAAGGAAACCACCGGATACTACTGCGATTTCACTGTTGAATGCAGAAGCGAATGTCATACCGGTTGCTGCAAGGGAACCACCTACGAAACCAACCATTAAACCAGGACGGTCTGCGATGGACATTGCGATGTAACCTGCTAAGATTGGAAGCATGAAACCGAATGCTGCGCCACCACACTGTTTGAAGAATGCAGCGATTGGTGTGTTCATACCGAAGTTGCCTGGGTTGATGCTGTAGTCATCAAGTAAGAATGCGATTGCGATAAGGATACCACCACCGATTACGAATGGTAACATGTGGGATACACCGTTCATTAAGTGTTTGTATAACTGAAGACCTTCACCAGCTTCATCTTCTGTAGCTGCGCCACCTGCATGATGGTAGATAGGAGCTTCTCCGTTAACGATTTTTTCGATTAATTCCTGAGGTTTGTGGATACCATCCTGAACCTTTGTTTTGATGACTGGTTTGCCATCGAAACGAGCCATTTCAACGTTTTTGTCTGCTGCGATGATGATACCGTCGCAGTTAGCGATTTCTTCTTTAGTTAAGATGTTCTTAGCACCGCCAGAGCCGTTTGTTTCAGCTTTAACTGCGATACCCATTTCTTTACCTTTTTCTTCTAAGGATTCAGCAGCCATGTATGTGTGAGCGATACCTGTTGGACAAGCTGTTACACATAATACTCTGTAACCACCTTTTGTAGGTGCTGGAGCTGCTTCTTTCACTTCTTCACCAAATTTTTCATCTTCTTTTGCATCGATGATGCTTAAGAATTCCTGTGGGTCAGATGTTGCTAATAATTTTGCACGGAAGTCTGCATCCATAAGGATTGTAGATAATCTGGATAATACTTCTAAGTGAACGTCGCTTCCTGTTGCTGGAGCAGCGATCATGAAGAATAAATCAGATGGGTTTCCGTCAAGAGCGTCACAATCAACACCACCAGGTACTGTAGCAGCACATAAACCAGGTTTTTTTACTGCATCACATTTTGTATGTGGGATACAGATACCATCAGCGATTGCTGTAGGACCCTGAGCTTCACGAGCCATGATGCCTTTTTTGTAACCTTCTTTGCTTGAGATATTACCGCACTTATCATGTAAGTCGAATAATAATTCAAACACTTCCTCTTTAGAAGAAGCTTTTGTCTGAAGTGCTAAACCGTTAGCCTTCAATAAATCTGTAATACGCATAGCGATCCTCCTAAAAAATAAATAATGTGTATAAATGTTTATTTGTTTTTCATCTATGATTGTATTATATGCTTGTTTTTGAGCAATGTCAAGCATTTTCAATCACTTTTGCTCAATTATTTCGGGTTTATTTGATTATTTCCATTCATAAACAGCCACTTTCATCACTCCATTCCGTTTTTTGCACGTTTTTGAACGTTTTTATTCATTTTTCCATTCATTTCTGCTCGCTTGTAATCTCCTTAATTCTTCTATATTATACAGATAACATCCCATTCGTTCATAGAATTTCCCAATCGTGGAAAATATGCGCATCAATTCACCCTTTTTCTTTATGATAGAAATAAAGTAAATCGATTTAACCCTTTTCTAATCAGGAGAAATAGTCAATATTAAACTTTTTAATCCTCAAAACTATACTAAAACCACAAACCAAACAAACTCATATCATTTTTTTAATGAGACAAACAAATCAAAGGAGGATTAAAAAATGAGCAATTCTTGGTTAAACCTTGAAGGAAAAACTGTAATCGTAACTGGTGGCGCATCAGGCATTGGTAAAGCAGTTTCTCAGGGCTTTTTAAATGTAGGTGCTAATGTCGTAATCGCTGACATGGCTCCAACTGCTCCAGAAATGGAAGAAGCTCCTGGCAAATTGCTTTATGTACAGACAAATGTATGTGACGCTGCAAATGTTGAAGCAATGGTTGCAAAAGCATGCGAAACATTTGGCACTGTAGACGCATTAGTTAACAATGCAGGCATCAACATCCCACGTCTTTTAGTAGATCCAAAAGATCCAAAAGGTCAGTACGAATTAGACGAAGCTGTATGGGATAAAGTTTGTGCAGTAAACTTAAAGGGAGTATTTTTATGTGCTCAGGCAGTAGGTCGTGTATTAGTAAACCAGGGATCTGGTGTAATCATCAACATGGCTTCTGAAAGTGGTCTTGAAGGTTCTGAAGGACAGAGCGTATACGCAGCAACTAAAGCAGCTGTTGTATCCTTAACAAGATCCTGGGCTAAAGAACTTGGCAAACAGGGCGTACGAGTAGTTGGCGTTGCACCTGGTATCATGGAAGCAACTGGTCTTCGTACCATTGCTTACGAATCTGCACTTGCTTACACAAGAGGCATCACAATCGATGACTTAAGAGCAGGTTATGCAAAAACATCCACTACACCTCTTGGACGTTCCGGTAAATTATCTGAAGTTGCTGATATGTGTGTATATCTTGCAAGCGAACGTTCTTCCTACGTACATGGTGTAACAATCAACGTAGCTGGTGGTAAAACAAGAGGTTAATCATCACGAAACAGGTAGAAAGTAGCATTTAGAAGGAGAGAAAAAGATGAGTTACTTTTGGATTGTTGCAATAGGTTTTCTATTCGCAAGTTGTTTACAATTTTTATTTCAGATGTATCAGATGAAAAGCTTTAACATTTGTTACGGCAGGCTCCGCCGACAGGGCAGAGTTGCGATCGGTAAATCCCGTGGATTTTTCTACGCTGGAGCAATTGTCATGTTTGCTATCGATGAGGATGGAATCATCATTGACAGTGCTTATATGAAGGGATTTACAATGCTGGCAAAATTTAAAGACTGGAACCATTTCCTCGGATACGATGTAGGCGCGCTTACCGAAGAAGATTGCAAACCATTGCCAGTTCCATTAAGAAGAGCTTCTCTTGACGCTTCTAAAAGCTATAATATCATTATGATGGGCGGCGAAGTGGAGGAAAGACCGGGACTGATCACAGGCGCCATCCAGAAGGTTGGCGGGGTATTATACGGTACTTCACGCAAGCAGAAAGCCTAATTGAAAGGAGATTTTTATGAACGTAGTAATTAATTTAGCATCCGGTTTTATGGGATTATTTGACGTAGGAGCAGCTACATTTATCGGCTGGGTAACAGGAATCGTACCTAAGGTATTATTACTCTTAATCTTAATGAATTCCATCATCGCATTAATCGGACAGGAAAGAATCAATAAATTCGCTAAAGTTTGTTCCGGTAACGTAATCTTAGCATATGGTATTTTACCATTCTTAGCAGCATTTATGTTAGGTAACCCAATGGCACTTTCCATGGGTAAATTCTTACCAGAAAGAATGAAACCTTCTTACTATGCAGCAGCATCTTATCACTGCCACACAAACAGTGGTATCTTCAACCACATTAACCCAGGTGAAATCTTCATTTACTTAGGTATTGCATCTGGTATCCAGACATTAGGTTTAGACATGACTGAATTAGGTCTTCGTTACATGTTAATCGGTTTCATCGCTAACTTCATGTCCGGTTGGGCAACAGACTTCACAACAAAAATCGTTATGAAGCAGCAGGGAATCGAATTAAGCAACGAAATGCCACAGTAGTCAGGCAGATTGAATTAGGAGGAAAAACTTATGGCAGATTATAGAGCAATTACAATCAGTAAAGGAAACGGCGGTTTTGGTGGTCCTTTAACAGTAAAACCAGAACCAGGAAAAGATAAATTAATTTACATCACTGCTGGTGGTGCAGAACCTGATATCGCAGCTAAGATCATCGAATTAACAGGCTGTGAAGCAGTAAATGGTTTCAAAACAGCAGTACCTGATGAAGAAGTATTCTTATGTATCATCGACTGTGGTGGAACATTACGTTGTGGTATCTACCCACAGAAGAGAATCCCTACAATCAACATCAACCCAGTTGGTAAATCTGGTCCTTTAGCAAAATACATCACAGAAGATATCTACGTATCTGGTGTAACAAATGCACAGATCCAGCCAGCTGACGGCAGCGCTGCTCCAATCAAAGCAGAAGCAGCTCCTGCAAAAGAAGAAAAAGAATTCAAATACAGCGCAGACAAAAAAGTTTCCGAAACAATGGGAAGCAATGCAAAATCCAGCTTCATCCAGAAAATCGGTATGGGTGCTGGTAAAGTCGTAGCTACATTCAACACAGCTGCAAAAGACGCTGTTCAGACATGTATCAACACAATCATCCCATTCATGGGCTTCGTATCCTTATTAATCGGTATCATCCAGGGTTCCGGATTCGGTGACTGGTTCGCTAAGTTATTACAGCCATTATGTGGTAACATCATTGGTTTATTAATCTTAGGTTTCATCTGTTCCATCCCATTCCTTAGCTGTTTATTAGGACCTGGTGCTGTTATCGCTCAGATCGTTGGTACATTAATCGGTGTGGAAATCGGTAAAGGTAACATTGACCCATCCCTTTCCTTACCAGCTTTATTCGCAATCAATACACAGTGTGCATGTGACTTCGTTCCTGTAGGTTTAGGTTTAGCAGAAGCTGATCCTGAAACTGTAGAAGTTGGTGTACCTTCCGTATTATACTCCCGTTTCTTAACAGGTATTCCTCGAGTACTGTTAGGTTACGTTGGATCCATTGGCTTATATGCTGGCAAATAATAAATAAGCATAGATTTCAATCATACATTCTTTCTTAAATACAATATAATAGTTACAAGTTACAAAAAAGAAAAGTCAAAGATTAGTTGCAACAGATGACCTCTCTCCTTCCATCGTTGCTTGGCCACTAATCTTTGGCTTTTTCTAATTCATGTTAAAAAATTCTATTCTCTTCTGTCAAATACATCAACAGCTCCTGATAGCTATTGGTATGCTGAATCTTCTTGATCACTTTATAATCCTGCAAAATTGTAAGAATCTCATCATACAAATGGATGATTACTGTATCATCTTCCATCTCTTCCGGAATTCCAAGCAGGATTACCAGCTTGATATCCTTATATTTTTCTTCTGTCATCGGTTCCGGATATACGCCAAGAGCCAGCGTCAGCTTGGAAATATGATTCATGGCATGTGGAAATGCCACGTGCTGCTGAAGGATCATAGAAGAGGTTTTCTCTCTTTCCCTAAGACGTTCTGCAAATCCATCATCTAAATCCCCCTGACTTCTCAAAATCTTGATCATAAAATCCAGGTTATTCTGATACGGAAGGGAAGCATCCAGTACAAAAAATCTGTTTTCATCCAGTAGGTTTAAGAACAGGGAATCAATTCCTCTTCTGATACTGCGTCCTGCTTCCATCAGATATTTCATATTTTCTACTTTTTTGCGGATATATTCCCGGTCAAATACTTCCTCCATATATATTACCGGCACATCACTATTCAGCCTGATGTCTGTCGTACTGATAATATAATGGAATCCTTTCGCATCTTCTTCCGAAAATTCATTATTATAGAAGAATGTAAACTCCGGTTCCTGATCAAATAGTCTCTTCACCTGATTCTGGATCAGTCGCGCAATAATCTTACCGGTTCCGCAGATAATAGCAATTTTCACCTTCTTCTGTGCAGGTTCCTGTTCGATTAAGAACACACTGAAATAAGCTGCCATAAACGCCATCTCATCCTCAGTCATCTTAATATCCTCCTGCTGTTCCACAACATCCTTCGCAATTTCTGCCATCTTATAGGCCAGTGTATGATGATCCTTGAATTCATCCACCATCGGATTATGGATATGGAATCCATACTTTAATCGATTGATCATAAAAAACATATGATACACAAAATCATCAAATAACTCATTGGTTACAATGGTAACTTCCAGTTCGTCTTTGATTTTATTCAGGATATCAATAATAGTATCTGCTACATCTTCTGAAATATTAATTCTCTGTTCAATCTCTCTTGTATTAACCGGAGTTCTCATACCGATTACGGAGACACAAAGATAGATTCTCTCTTCTTTTGGAATCAGATAGTCTTTCATCATCTCCACATCGCAGAGGAATTCATCCACGATATTATAGGCATCTGTCGCATATAATTCCATATATTTATCATCCAGATGACTGATTTTATGTCCTGTTTCCATACGATGAATCATAATGACAAAGAAACGATGGAAGAACCCAACACTTAACGCATCCAGAGACAGTTCCTCCTGGGTTCCCTCTAATAATTCACGGATTTCCGCACCCAGTGGATAATTGAGAAATAAATATTCATAGATATTTTCTAAAATGAAAAATCGAATCTTTAGTTCATCACCGACAAGTTGTAATCCTGTATTGGCTTTCCCTTCAATCTTAAGATCATATTCCTTTATAATTTTACGAAGTTTATTCAAATCCATAACGGTTGTTGTTCGTCCAACCTTCATCTGTTCAGCCAGATCATCGATCAGCAGTGGTTCTTCTGCTTCCATGAGCTGCCAGAACAGATATGCCATTCTTGTTTGAACCGAATTAAACAGGATATTCTGTTCCATAATCTTCGTTCGAATCTCATCATATCCTGCCTGGTCAAATACAATCAGCTTACAGATTCCTTTATTGGCACTGATGGTCGCATAACCACTGAACAAAACATTCAATTCCTTCAAATCATTCTTTACTGTTTTTCCTGAAACCGACAATTTCTCTGCCAGCTTTTCCACATCAATATTGTTATTAGTTTCAATGATGCGCAGGATCGATGCCAGTCGATTCTCTTCTTTAAAAAAATTCATGTGTCCACTCTCTTCTATATTTTATTTCTCTCCTTCTTCAACTACCATTATAACAAAAAAGGAGCAGCTTTCGCCACTCCTTATTAAATATAATATTATAGCCAAATAATAATGCAACAATTAATCTTCTTTCGCAACTTCCACTAAGGATTTTACTGCACCAGCCATCCCCTGAATGTCGGATGGGATGATGATCTTGGTTGCTTTGCCGTCTGCTGCCTTAGCAAATGCATCTAAGCTCTTTAACTGGATTACGCTTGCGTCTGCACCAGCTTCCTTTAAAAACTTAATACCATCTGCTTCTGCCTGTTTGATGGAAAGGATTGCCTGTGCTTCACCTTCTGCTTCACGAATTTTTGCTTCTTTTGCAGCTTCAGCTTTAAGGATTGCAGCTGTCTTATCAGCTTCCGCTTCAAGGATCTTGGATTCCTTATGACCTTCTGCACGAAGGATTGCGGATTTCTTTTCACCTTCAGCGATGAGAATCTGTTCACGACGTTCACGTTCTGCCTTCATCTGTTTTTCCATGGCATCCTGGATTGCACTTGGTGGAATGATATTCTTAAGTTCTACTCGGTTAACCTTGATACCCCAAGGATCTGTTGCTTCGTCCAGAGTAGCTCTCATCTTTGTGTTGATTGTTTCACGGGATGTTAATGTTTCATCTAATTCAAGATCACCGATGATGTTACGAAGAGTTGTTGCAGTTAAGTTCTCAATCGCCATGATCGGACTTTCAACACCGTATACAAAAAGCTTAGGATCTGTAATCTGATAGAATACAACAGTATCGATACGCATTGTAACGTTATCCTTTGTGATTACTGGCTGTGGCGCAAAATCAACAACCTGTTCTTTTAAAGTAACCTTTCTTGCAATACGATCAATAAATGGCACCTTCACATGAAGACCAGCTGTCCATGTGCTGTTATAAGTTCCCAGACGTTCGATTACGTATGTATGTGCCTGCGGAACAATCTTTACACAGGAAGCAAGAATTAAAATTAAAAAGATAATGAAAATAATGATTGGCATAATGTTCCTCCTTTTGATTTATATATTATGTATTATTTTTGCTTTCGTTGTCTTCGATTTCGTTACCCTCGATTTCGTTGTCTTCGATGGTTTCTTCAACTACTTCTTCGTATTCTTCTTCCATCGGTTCAACGATCAGCTTCACGCCGGAAATCTCAACAATCTCAACCAGACTGCCTTCCTCAATGACACTGCTGCCATCTGCAGGCTTCACGCCCCATTCCACATCGCCGATGATGATCTTACCCTGTCCAATGGATGGATCAATGGTTTCTGCCACTCTGTGATGCTGTCCAACGAGGGCATCCACATTGGTCTTCTTCGTCTTCTGATTCACATAACGAACAGCCATTGGTCTGGTCAGGAATATAAGAAGCACTGATGCGATTGCAAATAATAAAAGCTGTACAATCAGTGGAAGTCCAACTGCTGCTGCGATTGCCGCCACAACTGCTCCTCCTGCAAACCAGATACAGGTAAGTGAAATGGTAATCATCTCTAGTATGCATAACACTGCACCGGCAAGTAACCAGTATACTGACATCATAATATCGCTTCCTCCTATACATATTTTCTCAATTATAACCTCTGTCTCATGGCTTCATACATCAATACAGTGGATGCAATGGCTGCATTCAGTGATTCCACCTTACCATGCATTGGAATCCTGATATATCGTTCTGCCACCTCACTGATCTCATCTGTAAGTCCATTGCCTTCATTACCGATCAGGAATGCTGTTCCATCACGAAAATCACTGTCATATACATTCTCTCCATCCAGTCGTGCTGCGTAGGAATGAATGCCAAGGGAATTCAATTCTTCTACCACTGCTTTTAAGTTTTCCACATAGACAAATGGTACCCTGTAGATGGAACCCATTGTAGATCGAATAACCTTCGGATTATAGATATCCACTGTATCCTTGCTCATAATAATGCCGGTAACGCCGGCACCTTCTGAGGTTCGTATGATGGTTCCCAGATTACCTGGATCCTGCAGATTCTCGAGAAGAATCAGGCAGGGATTCTCGTCCATGGTGAGAATGTCTTTTAACTTCCATTCCGGCTGACGGATGATTGCCAGTACACCCTGTGGTGTTACAGTATCGGATATCTCTTTGAAAATCCCATCCGTCACCAGTTCATATTCCATTCCCTGAAAAAGTTCCTTATGCTGATGATAAAAATCTGCTGTCGCATAGGCTTTTACTACACGTTCAGCAGGTGTTTCCATAAACATGCGGATTCCTTCGATCAGGAAAACCTTTTGTTTTTTGCGTTCACGAGCTTTCGTCTTGAGCTTCAGCACATTCTTGATCTGCTGATTGGCTTTGCTCTCTATCATAAGCATCCTCCTGCTTGTTCTTTTTATACTGTCCTTATTATAGCACAATTTATCTGTAAAATATGTGAATTCTATATTAAGATATGACACTTTTATGCCACTATCTGAGCGAATTAGGAAAGGATATTTTGCACGCCGATTTTAGATAAAAGTAAAAAAGCTGCGATCATCAAAATGATGACCACAGCTTTTCATACACTTTAATTATAATGTAATTGCGCTCCATTTACCATAGGTAGTTTTACCCGACTTTGTAGTGTATGGTCTGATTCTGGCATATTTAGCAATCTTGTTCTTCTTGTATTTTACATTTGTGGATACAGTGCTTGCAGAGGTAACCTTTGAACTTACTGTTGTAGAAGAAGAAAAACTATTTTTCGTACTCAACTGAATCTGATATCCAGTAACGTTCGCATTTTTAATCCATTTTAATGATACTGTTTGATATGGTTTTACATTATGAAGAGATGTCCATCTCAAACTGGTCAGATACTGAGTTTTGGCAACATTAGAGCCATATTTAATCGTAGCATTGTCGTCGTAACAAAATACATCACTGGCAAAACCCTTTGTAGAAGAACTATTAATCGTCACCGATTTTAATTCTCTATTATATCCGAAAGCTCCTGCACCTACGGTTGTCAGGTTCTTTGGAAGTACTAAAGTTTCCACAGAATTCGAAGAAAATGCCTTTGGGCCTATTTTTGTAATACCAGTCCCAAAATTCACGTGCTTTAACGGACAGTCTTTGAATGCTGCATCATCGATTTGTTTCAGAGAATTTGGGAATGAAATTTCTGTAATTGGACAGTTAGCAAATGCTGATGCTCCTATTTTTTCTAAACCAGCAGATAGTTTCACATCATTAATGGATACAGGACAAGTAGGAGTCTGCGAAAATGCCAGTCTCATAACTTCAGTTACGCTATCCGGCATGATTACCTGTTTTACATTCTTCTTTGCTGTATCACCAAGTACTCTAAGACCAATAACCTTTACTCCATTAGGAATATTCATTACGGATTCTTTCTCATTATAGAAAAGCATCACCTGATCTTTTGTAATATAGAAGCCACGGTCATCTACGGTAATACTTTCTGGAATCTGGTTAAGAAGTTCATCGATATCTAATCTCTTAAATTTCTCCAGCAAAACACTGATACTTTTGCCTGTCAATTGTTTTGACTTGATAGTAAATTTCTCACATACCTGTGCTGTAAACTCATCATAATATGCACGTCCCTGTCCTTTATTTTTTGTATCATTAATTCGGATCATAGTTGAAGGAATCGTGATTTCTTTTATTCTGGAACTAACCTCCAGCCAGTCACCCGCATTAAGCGCATAGGTTACCGCCCATAAATCGAAATCTGTACACCCTTCTCGTATTACAAGAGATTCTCTTTTATATGGAACTCTTACCAGTTCTGTTCCATCCTTGGTATATACGATACCGGAATAGCTTTTATAATTTTTATCTTTTGAATAAGTAACAAAATTCTTTGTTGTAAAGTATGTGCACACTTTAATATCTAAATTAGTATTGAATACTACATCCTCCAAAGAATTATCTAAAAAAGGATCTGTGATGCATTCTATCTGCTCATCTCGTTCACTGCTTAAGATCACTTTAAAAGTTCCTGGAATTGTTATTTTTTTAAGCTTCGCTATATCAAAAGTACCTTGCGCAATAGATTTTACAGAAGTTGCAACATCGACTTCTGTACAGTTAGTACACCCTTTAAAAGCGTTTAATGTTTTAATGGATGTTACGCCTGATTTGATAACAATTTTTTTAATTTCCTTATGTTTTTTTCGATATTCTTTACTTGTCACTGCGCCTTTGCCGGAAACAGTCAGTGTTCCTGCCTTATTCACAGAGTACTTTACAGCAGCTGATACATCTGTCGAATTGCTAAAAATCATACAGGAAAGCAACAGTAACATGAACATACTTAATTTGATTATTCTTTTCATCCTTTATACTCCTTTCTATTTCTTCTGATTTGATGTAAAATCATCTTTTTCAACAGTATATATACAATTCATCGGAAGTTCCGTTGAATGTGTATTTTTAATTACAAAATACACATAATCACCTTTTAACTGAATTCCTTCAATTTCAGTCCCTCCAGAACTTTGATGATTAAAATCATTGTGAGTAATAGTCATACAATAGGTATAATTATACGATGAACCACTCCCCGTCATTTTTGCGATTTTCGGACTATCTCCAGATTTCCCTCCTGAAATATAAATAGATCCTCCATCCGCTAATTCTATTCCCTGGAACGAGTCATTTGGTTGAACTTTTGTCGCATCCGTAGTCTGTCTAAAAAAGCCAAGACAGGCATTCTTTACTGATGAGCTGTTGCACTCAATATATTTTGAATTTTGATTTTCTTTTTGATCAAATAAGCCATTTAAAGTATTCATATTATAAATTGAATATTGAATCTCATTGTCTGTATTTTTCATCCAAATAATCAATTTACTTTTATCACTACTTAATGCCGCATCTACACGTTTTGAACTTCCATGCATTGTTCCAGTCCCATTTGCTCGATTAATATTTGACAATCTTGGGATATCTGTATAATCAACATTCGCACCAGGTGAATACTGAATTCTTCCAACTTGTAATGCCCATCGAGATTGATATGCACTATTAGCTTTACAAGCAACCATAAAATATGCTTCATTATTATGTTCAAACCATTCTAAAGACTGTCCATGTCCAAAGTTATTCAAATTCATGTAATCAACACATGTAGCAGTATTTCCATTAATCAAGCATCGAGCCAAGGTACAGTTGGGATTTCCTGATTCTGCATTTCCACATCTCTGTAACGCATAAATATATGTTGTTCCAACATATGCCTTTTGTACAGGAAGGTTGTTAGGTAATCCCAACAATTGATAACGTCGAGTTGCCGGTGCTGTTATACCTGGATTCGTTGGTGATGCATCTACAACATTGTCATATCGTGAAATCCCTTCATCAGCTTCTGGATGTTCATCAACATAGTCAAAATAATCATCATCATTTTCAAAATCATCTCGATCTAATAACCCTGGAACCCCATTATCACTCATAGTATCAAGTCCTCTTGTGATTTGAGTCGCATTTGAGATATGAGGCATCCCTAACACAAACATACAACTTAATAATACAACTGCTATTCTTTTTCTCACTTTCTTACCTCACTTTCTTTTTGCTGATTGAAGTGGTAAACTAATTTTGGACACAGAGGGGGTAATTATTGGACAGCTGGTATATAATGAGAGACAGATCCAAAGCACAGCTGGACAAGGACAGCCCCAAAGTGAACAGGAGACTTACCATGAAGTACACCAAAGAAGAAAGATTGGACATCGGCCGTCGGATATATGACGGAGAAATCACGCGCTATCAGGCAGCAGAAGAATACGGCATCAGTGACCAGACAGCACGGGATTATATGCGGCTCTATCGGTCAACGAATCAATTACCGCCGAAACACCATGGAAGGAATACGAATCATATATCATCTGCAGATACGGCTCCCGTCGGCATGGAAGAATTTGAGTCCATGACGAAGGAGGAACTCATTCACCAACTGATGCTTGCGCGAATTCGAGAAACCC
>JAZLGR010000032.1:0-50141 GCA_045616445.1 Candidatus Fimousia sp.
CTTTAGTGTATTTCATGGTAAACCTCCTGTTCACATGGAAGTTGTTACTGTCCACAGATTATTACTTCATGTACGTATTATAACGTATCTGTGTCCAAAAACACCCCCCTCTGTGTCCAAAATTAGTTTACCACTTCAATTTTGAAAAACTCTATCAATTTCCCCCTATTTGTTGTATAATATGTAATGAGTTTTTACGCATTAAGGCAGATTTCTGCCAGGTTACAGAAGGGTTTTACGGTTTTGCAGAAACTTTCGATCAACCACCCCTTCCAAACCAAGCCAGAAAACAAGTATACAAGAAAAAGGAAGAAAATATATGACATTAAAAGAATTAGCAATTGGCAAGTCTGCCATTATTCAGGAAGTTGGTGGCGAAGGCTCCCTGAGACAGCATTTCCTGGATATGGGTGTGATTCCGGGGGCGAGAGTGAAAGTAGTGAAGCTTGCGCCGATGGGAGATCCGATGCAGCTGCGTATCCATGGGTATGAGCTGACATTGCGACTTGCAGATGCTGACAAGATCATCGTAAGAGAAACAACAGAAGAAGTTCCACCCAAACCGGAGCGAGTGAATAAACACATTCCACATCCGGGATTTGGAGAAGGTGGAAAGTATCATGATAAAGAAGCGGAGGAAGCCCTTCCGGAAGGAACTTTACTTACTTATGCGCTGGTGGGTAATCAGAATTGTGGGAAGACCACATTATTCAATCAGCTGACCGGCTCCAACCAGCATGTTGGGAACTTCCCTGGGGTTACCGTTGACCGCAAAGACGGTGTGATAAGGGGCTATCCGAATACCAATATCACTGATTTACCGGGCATCTACTCCATGTCTCCATATACCAATGAGGAGCTGGTGTCCCGTGATTTCGTATTAAATCAGAAACCAAAAGCGATTATTAATATCATCGACGCGACCAACATCGAGAGGAATATGTACCTTACCATGCAGCTTCTTGAGATGAATGTGCCAATGGTCATCGCCCTTAATATGATGGACGAAGTCCTTGGCAATGGCGGATCCATCGACATCAATGAGATGGAAGAGATGCTTGGCGTTCCGGTTGTGCCGATTTCCGCATCCAAGAATCAGGGCGTGGATGAGCTTGTAGCTCATGCCATTCATATCGCTCATTTCCAGGAAAAACCATTACGACAGGATTTTTGTGATGAAGATGAGAATGGCGGTGCCGTACATCGATGCATCCATGCAGTGATTCACTTAATTCAGGATCATTGTGAGCGCGAAGATGTGCCTGTCCGTTTTGCAGCAAGCAAGCTAGTGGAAGGGGATGAGACAATCCTTGAGATGCTCAAGCTTGAAGAAAGCGAAAAAATGATGCTTGAGCATGTCATCAAGCAGATGGAGAACGAGCGTGGCCTTGACCGAAGCGCATCCATCGCAGACATGCGTTTCTCCTTCATCCAGAAGGTCTGCAACCAGACCGTCATCAAACCAAAAGAAAGCAGAGAATCCATCCGAAGCCAGAAAATCGACAACATCCTAACTGGCAAATACACCGCGATCCCGACATTTATCGGCATCATGTTCCTCGTATTCTACTTGACATTCAATGTCATCGGAGCATGGCTTCAGGGCCTTTTCGAAACTGCCATTGATTATGTGATCAATACAGCAGACGCAGCCATGACAGCAGCACACGTCAATCACGCCGTGCAGGGCCTTGTGGTGGACGGCATATTTGCCGGGGTTGGAAGCGTCTTAAGCTTCCTGCCGATCATCGTGACCCTGTTCTTCTTCCTGTCCATTTTAGAGGACAGTGGATATATGGCCAGGGTAGCATTTGTCATGGATAAGATGCTTAGAAAGATCGGGCTGTCCGGCCGAAGCATCGTGCCGCTGCTCATCGGATTTGGTTGTACCGTTCCTGCGGTCATGTCCACACGAACCCTGCCATCTGAGCGAGACCGACGCATGACGATCCTGCTGACGCCGTTCATGAGCTGTACCGCGAAACTGCCAATCTACGCATTTTTTGTAAATGCATTCTTCCCGGGCAGAGGCGGCTTCATCATGGTGGGACTTTACCTATTAGGCATCGTGACCGGAATTTTGGTGGCATTCCTATTCAAACAGACGTTATTCAAGGGAGAAGCAGTCCCATTTGTATTAGAATTACCAAATTATCGCTTGCCAGGTGCGAAGAATGTCATCCAGCTGCTTTGGGAGAAGGCCAAGGATTTCGTCACAAGAGCATTTACCGTAATCCTGCTGGCAACCATCGTCATCTGGTTCTTACAGAGCTTCAACCTGCATTTAAACCTGGTGGCAGACTCCAAAGACAGCTTGCTCGCCATGATCGCAAGTGTGATAGTACCAATATTTAAGCCAATCGGTCTTGGAGACTGGAGAATCTGTACTTCCCTGATCAGTGGATTCATCGCTAAAGAAAGCGTGGTTTCCACTCTTCAGATTTTATATGCAAAGGGCGTCACATCCGTGATGTCATCTGCAACTGCGGCTACGCTTTTAGTATTCAGTTTATTGTATACACCATGCGTTGCTGCCATTGCTTCTATTAAGAGAGAGCTGGGCACCTACTGGGCAATGATCCTGATCATCTGGCAGTGTGCCGTTGCCTGGGTCGTAGCTTTAGCCGTGCATCTGATCATGATGCTATTTTAGGCAAATGCACCCATTAAACCTACCAGTTATTGGAGAAAACAATGAAGAAGATATATCTTGCAAGTCCATTTTTTAATGAAGTGGAGCTTACATATGTTTCAAAAGCAGAAGAAATCTTAAGAAGCAGAGGGTATTCTGTATACAGTCCGAGGGAACATGAATACCGCGGCGCAGATGCCGGTACCCCTACCTGGGCGCTGGGCATTTTCAATGAGGACCGCAAATTCATCGACAGCAGCGACTTAGTGGTCATGCTGTACCACGGCAACTACAGCGATTCTGGGACAGCCTGGGAGTGTGGCTATGCCTACGGCATCCACAAGCCAGTGGTTGTTGTTCAGCTTGGAGAGAATTCTAACTTAATGGTCCATGTGGGCAGCCACGCCAACATCACATTTGACCAGCTTGCAACCTACGATTTTGACCTGCTTCCGTCTGCCGAGTACACCGGAGCCATGTTTTAGAGGAGTGTGAGAGATGAAAAGAAGTTTTTCAACCATGGTAAAAGAAGTTAAGAAGAAGAAACGTCCTATGAGCAAGAAGGAACGACTCCTGTTCCTGCTGCTGATCATTGTCATTGCCGCCGGAATTATCTGGTACGGCTATGTGACTGGCCAGCCGGATGAAGAGGACTACATGGCCTACCCTAGATTCGTGAGTAAGGTAAAGGACGGCAAAGTGGTAGCTGCCAAAGTGGACGACCGCTACGTGAAATTCACCATGAAGTCCGGCGCAGAGCTTTATACCGACAACCCGGATTATGATAAATTCAAGCAGTTTCTGCTTGTCAATGGCGTGAGAGTGGAAGAACCAGGCAAAACTCTGGCCGCAACCATTGCTGATGTGACTGACATCATCTTTAACCTGCTGTTCTTCGCATTTATCGGATTTTTACTCTATCAGTTCCTTGGACTGACCGGTAAAAACACCTTCAAAGTGGTGAAGTATACCGATGTGACCTTCGAGGACGTTTGCGGTATGGACGACGTGAAGGAAGAGATGATGAGTGCCGTTGAAATCCTGAAATATCCAGACCGATTTGCCGCGATGGGCATCCGTCCAATCAAGGGCATCATCCTTGAGGGGCCTCCGGGCAACGGAAAAACCCTCTTTGCCAAGGCACTGGCAACAGAATGCCACGTGAATTTTATCGCAGCCAAGGGCGCCGATTTCCAGAGCGCCATCATGAGCATGGGCGCTGCCAAAACCAAGAGCCTCTTTATGAAGGCCAAGAGACAGCGACCTTGTATCATATTTATTGACGAATTTGACAGCATCGGCGAACGCAGAAATTATGCGGGCACTGGCATCGACAAAGAAAATAACCGTATCATCACGACCATGCTGAATATGATGGATGGATTTGAGGACAATGAGGGTGTCTTAGTCATCGCGGCAACCAATTCCTACCATTCATTAGACCGCGCCCTGGTGCGTCCTGGCCGTTTTGATCTGAAATATCATATCGGAAATCCGGATGACGATACCATCCGCGAGCTCATCGAGTATTACACTATCGGGAAGGCAATCGATTCTCAGGTGGATATGGATGATCTGGTGGCATCATTTGCCGGATTATCCTGTGCGGCCATCGAAACCATCATCAATGAGGCCGCAACCATGGCGGCGAAGAACCGCACCAAGCTGATCACCGCCGAATACCTTGAAGAGGCAAAGCGCCGCACTTCCTACACGAAAGAATAGGCGGGTGATGTCATGAAAGTCATTTTTCTTGACGTGGACGGCGTGCTTAATTCCATGAGCTATTACCAGAACGTGACCGATGTCTTCGAGGAGGCAGTTAACCCGGCAAATGTTACTGAGCTTGCCCACGTTGTGGCTGCAACCGGCGCTAACATCGTGCTCATCTCCTCCTGGAGAGGCGGATGGGAGAAGAATCCAGAGGAATGCGGAGAAGACGGTGCCATCTTAAATCGTGCTTTGGCAGCCGAAAACCTTCAGATTTTCGACAAAACTGGCGCATCTGACTTCTACACAAGAGAAGGCAGATCCTTAGAGGTTCTGGAATGGATCAGAAACTGCCCTTCTTTATATCAAGAAGAAGTGGAACACATCGTGATCATCGATGACAATGATTTCTACTGGGAGAAGCACGGCCTTGCAGAATATTGGGTGGAAACCGATTTTTTAGGGCCGGCCTTAGACCGGGCACACGCTGACACCGCCATTGACATCCTTTCAAAACCATTCAAATGCGCATCGAAAAATGATCATCGCGCAAAGGGATTTTTCGCGAAATTGAGCGGATATTTCAAGAAGCAGTAAGTGTGATATAATATTTTAGGAGAAAAATCATGGGATTTTTTGCAAAAACAAAGTACTGTATTTGTTGTCATAATCGCATTCATCTTGTCGGCGATCAGGCCATGCGCCTGCCGGAATCCGAAGGTGACGAGATCATCTGCGGAGATTGCTATAAGAAGGTGACAACCGGTGCCTATGAAGAGATGATGCATGCCAACACAAGGGAAGAAGCAGACGCTGCTTATCAGCGCGCTGTCTCAGGTCTTGCCAAGTACTGGTTTGATACCAAGGGCGATCGTTATGTGACACAGTTTTATGATCGTGAGAAAGCAAAGTGCCTGGAGAAGATTGGTGAGGTGAAATCACCAGATTGTGACACAAATCCTCTCACAATGCTAAATCCACGCACCATGTTAGTCAGTGCCTGCCTGTTAGGCGTCAACTGCCGATACAACGGCATCCCAAAAGCCAATGACAAGGTGCTTACTTTATTAGAAAATAAGAATCTGACCTTGATTCCGGTCTGTCCGGAACAGCTTGGCGGACTTCCTACACCCCGTGTTCCATCAGAACGATGTGGCGACTTAGTCGTCAATGCCGAGGGCATCGATGTAACCGAGCAGTATCGTCGTGGGGCAGAAGAAGCATTGAAGCTTGCGAAGCTTTATCAAGTGGACGGCGCAATCTTGAAAGCCAAAAGTCCTTCCTGCGGATGCGGGAAAATCTACGACGGAACATTTGCCAAGGTGCTGTGTGATGGAGACGGCGTGACAACCCAGTATTTGAAAGAGAATGACATTCCGGTGATGACGGAAGAAGATTTATAATAAATAGTAGTAGAACAAACATGATATTTTTAGTAGAGCAACATTACAAAGAATTTTATGATGGACTGATCGAAAAGCTTGGCATGAAGCCGGAGCTGATGACCATGATCAAGCGGGTCAACAAGCTGATCACCGCATTCATGTACATGGCCTATCCTATTGTAGTGGCTTGGCTTTTGTATACAAGAAATCCGGATGTGGTGAAGATCATTGCCGTTCCCGGCGTATTCTTCGTGCTGGTATCAGTAGTACGTAAGAAAATCAACCGCAGACGACCTTATGAAGCATGGGAAATCGATAACCTGATAAAGAAGGATACCAGGGGGCAGTCTATGCCGAGCAGACATGTATTCTCCTCCACCATTATCTCCATGGCATTTTGCTATCTGTGGTGGCCGGTAGGTGTGATCTGTCTCATGTTAAGTGCCTTAGAAGCAGTGATCCGTGTGGTTGGAGGCGTGCATTACCCATCCGATGTGACGGTGGGATATGTGGTCGGCGTGCTTTCCGGGCTGCTGATCTTCATTTTGTAAGTTGCCAATTTTAGACGATGGAATGAAATCGATCGTATATAGAGATAATTATATAGAGATAATATAGAAAATAAAGTATAAATCACTAAGGGATAAAATTTATGGAACTATCATTTGGAGATAAAATTTCATATGGCTTAGGCGGATTTGGCAAAAATATCGCCTACGGTGTTGTGGCGTCCTATACGCTTTACTATTACAACTCCGTTCTGGGCATCAGTGCGTCCTTCGTTGCCATGCTTTTGATGGTGGCGCGAATCTTCGACGCCTTCAACGATCCACTAATGGGTGTGGTCGTTGCCAAAACCAGATCCAAATACGGGCGCTACAAGCCATGGATCTTAACTGGCGCTCTGACCAATGCGATTATCATGTATGCCATGTTTACCGTGCCCCATGCACTTTCTGGCACAGGACTTAAGATGTATGTGACGATCACCTATTTCCTTTGCGGTATCACATACACGTTATCGGATATTCCTTACTGGTCCATCATCCCTGCCATCACGCGACATGGAAAGGGCAGAGAGAGCCTTACTGTTCTGGCAAGAACATTTTCCGGAATTGGAGCAGCTCTGCCGACCATCATTACCATGACGTTGGTGACATTCTTCGGCCGCGGCGAGACGAGAGAAGCATACCGCCTGGGATTTTCAAGGCTGGTACTGGTGATTTCCGTCCTCTATGCCGTTACCACGATCATCACCTTCCTGCACTTGCCAAATGGTGAGCTGTCAGAACCCCAGGATTCCTCGGTGAAGGAGCTGCTGGGCGCATTAGTTACCAATGACCAGGCCATGAACCTGGCCGTCATCATTATTTGCTTCAATGCGGCCATTCAGATGACCCTGAATCTGGCCCTTTATATGTTCCAGTATGACATTGGCGATCCGGGATTGTACTCTGTATTCATGATGATCATCGGCGCTATGCAGCTGCTTGCCATGACGATCATCTACCCAATAGCGAGAAAGCGCTTCAACAACCGAAGCATCTTTTTCAGCGCCTGTCTGGTTGCTGTTCTTGGCTATGTGATCGTGACGGGCATTATATTCGTCCACAAGCTGACCATCTGGTCTCTGCTCATTCCTGGCATCTGCATCTCTTATGCAAATGGAATTGGCTACGTTCAGACAACGATTTTCGTTGCGGGGGCCATCGACTACGGGGAAGCCCAGAGTGGAAAAAGAAATGATAGTATCATCTCATCCCTCCAGACCCTGATGATCAAGTTCAGCTCCGCCTTGGCAGTATTCGTTGCCGGTACCGGAATTGATGCTGTAGGACTGAAGGTTCACGCTTTGGAACAGACGATTATGACATTAAAAGCCATGAGGTGTTTATTTGCCGTGCCACCATTATGCTTTATGGTCATTGCAATGCTCATGTTCTATCGAAAGAAATCTATCGGACTAGATGTATAAATTGGATGAATTATTCAAATAGAAGGAGACAACCGCTATGCGATTATTTGGAACAGTTCCGCTTCGAACCGAACATTTGGAATTAAGAAGATATAAGGCAGAAGATGCTCTGGCATTGTATACCTTTAGCAAGCGTCCGGAGATGTTCCGCTACATTACCTTCAAGCCTTGTGCGACCCTTCCTGGTGCAAAAGAATTCATTGAGATGAATATGTATCAGTATCAGCACGATCAGTCTTTCTTTGGCTGGGCCATCACAGTGGATGACCAGATCATCGGGTCCATCGGCTGCTACAACATGGACACAGAGAATGAGAGCTGCGAGATCGGATATAACGTAAGCTCTGATTACTGGGGCAAAGGGTATGCAACCGAGTCCACAAAGGCAGTGCTTCGATACCTCTTCGAAACCATCCAGATCCATAAGGTCTGCGCTTCCGTACATGTTGAGAATCAGGCTTCCATGAAAGTCCTTGAAAAATGTGGCATGACCTATGAAGGGAATGCGAGGGAGACTTTTAAGGAGAAGGATGGAAGTTTTAGTGATACGTATTATTATGGGATTACACGTGGAGAATATATGGGATAGCTTCTACAGCTTCGTTGTCTCATCTTCTTCTCAAATACATCTCAAAAGAACAGACAGCGAAGCAGTAGAAGCGATTCCAGAGGTTCACGAACAGAAGAAGTATAATATAATTAATAATTTATATTGGGCTTTGCCCAGACTAATATAATGATATAAAGTTAGGACGATAAAGAATAACTAATTTCATATGGCTCACCAGATGTATTGGCGGGCAAGGTTAGTACTACATAAGTGATTTCTTTTTAGCGGCATGTGTCTTTTTAGCAATGAACATCAAAAAATAAAGCCGTAGCAGGCGAACATGTTACATGTACGCCTGTTACGGCTGTTTTTGCTGATGTACAGTGCTTAAAAAGACATATGGAATGAGCAATAAAAAGAATCACTTAGTCGTAGTACTTACCTTGTCCAACTACATCTGTGAGTCATGTGAAATTATCTTACTCTTTACCGTCCCAACAGTATGTACATAACTTCTCAGGATCAATCTCAACAGAAGCCAACATATCATCCAATCTATGATATCTTAAGGAAGTGAATCCCATCTTTTCACAGATCTTTTCAACCATGTTCTTGTATTCTTCTGTATCTGGATTACAGTAAGGTTCTAAATCGATATTGGATTTGCCAACATTCAGTTCACAGATGACACGTCTTGCAATTAAATCCATATCAGATTTGGAACGTGAGAAGTTTAAGTATTTACATCCGAACATGATTGGTGGACATGCTGGACGAACGTGTACTTCTCTGGCACCGTTCTTGAATAAGTATTCTGTTGTTTCACGAAGCTGTGTTCCACGAACGATGGAGTCATCAATGATAACCATGCTCTTGCCCTTGATTAAGTCTTCTACAGGAAGAATCTTCATCTTAGCGATCATGTCACGCTTATTCTGTGTAGTAGGCATGAAGGAACGTGGCCATGTAGGGGTGTATTTGATAAATGGTCTCTGGAATGGAATTCCGGATTCCATGGAGTAACCAACTGCATGTGCAGTACCGGAGTCAGGTACGCCGGCTACTAAGTCAGCCTGAACATTGTCACGGCTTGCAAGGTATTTACCACAGTTGTAACGCATACGTTCTACGGAGATACCTTCGTAGGAAGCAGAAGGATAGCCATAGTATACCCATAAGAATGTACAGATCTTCATCTTGGAACCTGGGTTTACTAAAGTCTTAGGACCTTCCTTTGTGAATACAACAACTTCGCCAGGACCAAGTTCACGGAAGTACTTGTATCCAAGGTTTAAGTAGGAATAGCTTTCGAATGCGAAGCACCAGGAACCGTCTTTGTGACCGATGGATACTGGTGTACGGCCCATCTTATCACGGGCAACGTAGATTCCCACTGGTGTCATGAGGGCAAATGTCATAGAACCATCGATGATTTCCTGTGCATACTGAATACCTTCGATTAAGTTGTCTTTGGTGTTGATGATCGCTGCAACGAGTTCAGTTGTGTTGATCATACCGCCGCTCATCTCCATAAAGTGAGTGTTGCGATTTTTGAAGATTTCGTCAACGATTTCCTGTTCGTTGTTGATCTTACCAACGGAAACGATGGAATATGTTCCGTGGTGGGAACGAATGGTAAGTGGCTGTGGTTCATAGTCAGAGATACAACCAAGACCCATGTAACCTTTCATCTTGTTCATGTCTCTGTCGAATTTTGTACGGAATGGGCTGTTCTCAATGTTATGGATTGCACGGTCAAAACCGATTTCATCATCATATGAAACCATACCTGCTCGACGAGTTCCTAAATGAGAATGGTAGTCTGTGCCGAAGAAAATGTCGAATACTACATCTTCGCGATTAGAGATAGCACCAAAAAATCCTCCCATAATATATCCTCCTTGTCTGTTCCATAAAGAACAAATGTTGTTAACTTAAAGATATTAAGTTATATTATATACCAAGATAAGCATCCCGGATGGGATGCTTATCTTTTTGTGATCATAAAAGCTTATTTGTCATGAATTTCAGAATGTAATTCCTGAAGAGACTTGATTGCAGAATCACCATGTCTTCTAATGGACTGGATACCCTTAGCAGCTGCGAGAGCAGCAGCGATTGTTGTGAAGTAAGGAACTTTAGCTTTGATGGCAGCTTTACGTAAGTAAGAGTCATCATTCGCAGAGTCTTTACCAACTGGAGAGTTTACAACGATGGATACAGAACCATTTGTAATAAGATCGTATGTGTTTGGACGACCTTCATAGAGTTTGTTGACTTTTTCTGCAGGGATACCAGCTTCATTAAGTACTTTGCAGTTACCTTCTGTAGCAACGATCTTGAATCCGTTGTCAGCGAAAATCTGAGCAAGTTCAACGATTTCTGGTTTGTCTTTTCTATTTACAGAGATGAGTACTGTGCCTTCTGTAGGTAATTTCATGGAAGCAGCTTCCTGAGCTTTGCAGAATGCTTCGTGATAAGTAGCAGAAAGACCTAATACTTCACCAGTAGATCTCATTTCAGGTCCAAGTACAGGGTCAACTTCCTGGAACATATTGAATGGGAATACAGATTCTTTCACACCGTAGTGTGGAATATTCTGTTCGTTCAGTGCAGGAACTGGAGATGGTTTTCCTGTAATTTCGGAAGTGATGATTTCTGTAGCAAGTGGTACCATACGGATGTTACATACTTTAGATACTAATGGTACTGTACGGGATGCACGTGGGTTTGCTTCTAATACATATACTTTATCGTTTTCGATTGCGTACTGCATGTTCATAAGACCACGAACGCCCATCTCTTCAGCGATCTTTCTTGTGTATTCTTTGATTGTTGCAACATTCTTTGGAGAAATGTGAACAGATGGAAGTACACAAGCGGAGTCACCAGAGTGAACACCTGCAAGTTCGATATGTTCCATAACAGCAGGAACGAATGCATGTGTGCCATCGGAAATCGCGTCAGCTTCACATTCCATAGCGTGTCCTAAGAAACGGTCAATTAAGATTGGTCTGTCAGGTGTAACACCAACAGCAGCTTCCATGTATCCAACCATAGCGTCTGCGTCGTATACAACTTCCATACCACGACCACCAAGTACGTAGGATGGACGAACCATAACTGGGTAACCGATTTCTTCAGCGATTGCTAAAGCTTCGTCAACGTTAACAGCCATTCCGGATTCTGGCATTGGGATTTCTAATTTATCCATCATTGCACGGAATAAGTCACGGTCTTCTGCAAGGTCGATAACAGCAGGAGAAGTACCAAGGATCTTCACGCCGTTTGCTTCTAACTGGGATGCTAAGTTAAGTGGTGTCTGGCCACCGAACTGAGCGATTACGCCGAGTGGTTTTTCTTTATTGTAGATACTTAAAACATCTTCTAATGTAAGAGGTTCGAAGTATAATTTATCGGATGTATCGTAGTCTGTAGATACTGTTTCAGGGTTACAGTTTACGATGATTGTTTCAAATCCTAATTTCTTTAATGCTTTTGCAGCATGTACACAGCAGTAGTCAAATTCGATACCCTGACCGATACGGTTAGGACCACCACCTAAGATCATGATCTTGTTGTTATCGGAAGCAACGCTCTTGTCTTCTGCGTTGTATGTGGAGTAGTAGTATGCAGCATCTTCTGTACCGGATACGTGTACGCCTTCCCAAGCTTCTTCCACACCAAGTTCGACTCTCTTGTTACGTACATCATCTTCAGATACTTCGCAGATCTGGGAAATGTACTTGTCAGAGAAGCCATCTTTCTTAGCAGCGATTAATAATTCGTCAGCTGGTAAGGATCCTTTGCATGCAAGCATTGCATTCTCTTCGTCAACTAATTCCTTCATCTGTTCGATGAACCACTTTTTAACCTTTGTAAGGTTGTAGATTTCATCAACAGTAGCGCCTGCACGAAGTGCTTCGTACATTACGAAGTGACGTTCGGAGCTTGGAGTGATTAACATCTTAAGTAAATCTTCTTTGGATCTTGTATCAAAATCCTTCGCATGTCCAAGACCATAACGACCTGTTTCGAGGGAACGGATTGCTTTCTGGAATGCTTCTTTATATGTTTTACCGATACTCATAACTTCACCAACGGCTCTCATCTGAGTACCAAGTTTATCTTCAACGCCTTTGAACTTTTCAAATGCCCAACGAGCGAACTTAATTACAACATAATCTCCGTCTGGAACGTACTTGTCAAGTGTACCGTACTTACCACATGGAAGATCTTTTAATGTAAGACCTGTAGCTAACTTAGCGGATACTAAAGCGATTGGGAAACCTGTAGCTTTAGATGCAAGAGCAGAAGAACGGGAAGTACGAGGGTTGATTTCGATGATGATGATACGGTCAGATACTGGATCATGAGCGAACTGACAGTTACATCCACCAATTACCTGTACAGCGTCAACTACTTTGTAAGCTGCTTCCTGTAAACGATCCTGAATTTCCTGGGAAATTGTAAGCATAGGAGCGGAACAGAAGGAGTCACCTGTGTGAACACCCATAGGGTCAATGTTTTCGATGAAACATACTGTAATCATGTTACCTTCAGCATCACGAACTACTTCAAGTTCTAATTCTTCCCAGCCTAAGATGGATTCTTCTACGAGAACCTGTCCTACTAAGGAAGCCTGAAGACCACGAGCGATAACAGTTTTTAATTCTTCTTTATTATATACGAGACCGCCACCGGCACCACCCATGGTGTATGCTGGACGAAGTACAACTGGGTAGCCTAATTTATCAGCGATTTCTAAACCTTCTTCAACGGAGTAAGCAACCTGGGATCTTGCCATTTCGATACCAAGTTTGTCCATTGTGTTTTTGAATTCGATACGGTCTTCCCCACGTTCGATGGCATCGATCTGAACACCGATAACCTGTACATTATATTTATCTAAGATACCTTCCTTGGAAAGTTCTGCACATAAGTTTAATCCAGACTGTCCACCTAAGTTTGGAAGTACTGCATCTGGACGTTCCTTTGCGATAATCTGTTCGAGACGTTCAACATTTAAAGGTTCGATGTAAGTTACATCAGCTGTTTCAGGGTCTGTCATGATTGTAGCAGGGTTAGAGTTTACTAATACGATTTCATAACCTAAGCTCTTTAATGCTTTACAAGCCTGAGTACCGGAGTAGTCAAACTCACAAGCCTGTCCGATGACGATTGGACCGGAGCCGATGATCAGAACCTTATGAATATCTGTTCTTTTTGGCATATTGTTATCTCCTTTATAAAATTATTCAAAATCATACAATTTATATTATATATAAAGTTTTTAATTTCGCAACTAATTTATTAAAAAATTTTGGGAATAAACTTTCATTAATTAAGTCAAGGTTATTAATTCCTTTTTTAATCACGGAATTGAAACGGCACTTTTCTTGCATTTTGACCCGAAAAACATATATAATATAGAAATAGTAGGAATTAAAAACGTGAGGTGAACTATGAAAATTTCAACAAAAGGACGCTATGCATTGCGTATCGTGCTCGATCTCGCCACCCATACAGAGGAGAAATGCATCCCGCTGAAGGACATTTCTGAGAGACAGCTGATCACGATCAAATATATGGAACAGATTATGCCTTTGCTTACAAAAGCAGGGCTTGTTAAGAGCTATCGTGGCAACAATGGTGGCTATGCCCTCAACATGCCGGCTGAAGAGATGACTACAGGGATGATCCTTCGTGCAGCAGAGGGAAGCTTGGCGCCAATTGCATGCTTAGACAGCGAGAAAAATGAATGTCCAAGATGTAACCAGTGTAAGACCATCGGCTTCTGGGAAGGACTTCGCGATGTCATCTATGAATATGCAGACGGCGTAACCATCGCCGACTTAATAAAGGAAGAACAGCTGGAGAAAATCGATGAATAGAGCAGATTTGATCACGGCGCTGAAGGAGTTTCTTCCATATAATGAGCAGGAGGCAAAAGACAGGGAAGTGATTCTTCATCATCTGATGAATGAGGAGGATATCTTCCATCGGTCTAATCTCAATGCCCATATGACAGCATCCGCCTGGGTGACCAACAAAACACACGACCGTATTCTGATGATCCACCACAATCTGTACAATTCCTGGGCATGGCTTGGGGGCCATGCAGATGGCGAGGAGGATCTTCTTAAGGTTGCCATGAAAGAGGTGGCAGAGGAGAGCGGGCTTACCAGGATCGAACCGGTGACGGGAGACATTTTCTCGGTCGAGGTGCTGACAGTGAACGGCCATGAGAAGAGGGGCGAGTATGTGCCTTCCCACTTACATCTTAATATCACCTATCTTTTTGAGGCAGATGAGGAAGATCTGATACGAATTAAGCCCGATGAGAACAGCAACATCGGCTGGTTTAGCCCGGAAGGTGCCATCAAGGCATCCACAGAGCCCTGGTTTGTGGCTCGTGTGTATCCAAAACTGAATGAGAAGCTTCAAAATCTCTTTTCAGTAAATAGAATACCGGACGATGTATTTTCACGGATGAAAGGCAAATCCTTTGCAGATGACTGTACTCTTAGCAGAGATGAGCTTCGCTACCTGAATCTTCTTCACAGAGGATTTGATGGCAAGATCAAGAAGGGCGAGCTTGTGGTACATGAAAGTATCGCGGGGGAGATACTTTCTATTATAAAGACACTGTATGAGGCAGATTATCCCATCGAGAAGATGCGTCTCATCGACGATTACGATGCTGACGATCTAAGATCCATGGGGGATAATAACAGCTCGGCTTTCTGTTTCCGGGTCATTGCCAATACAGACATTCTGTCCTATCATGGCAGAGGACTGGCTATCGATATCAATCCGCTGTATAACCCATATATCACAGAGATTGAGTTTACGCCAGTTAATGGGGAACCATATCTGGATCGCACCAGAGATTTCCCTTATAAGATCGATCATTCTGATCTATGTTATCAGTTGTTTACCCAGCATGGATATGAGTGGGGTGGAGACTGGACCCATAGTAAGGACTATCAGCATTTTCAGAAAGATATCGCTGGAGAATAAAATAATATATAGAATATAGAATAAAATATAAAATAGAAATATAGAATTATAATTATATAGAAGAAATGTAGATGAAACAGAGGAACTTATAATGAAAGAAACAGTGGAATTAACGAAAGCACAGCAGTTTAAGGAGGGCTTTCGTGACGGCATCCCCATTGGACTGGGGTATTTTGCAGTTGCATTCTCACTTGGGATTTTTGCCAGAGACATCGGAATGAATGCCATTCAGGGCTTTCTTGCCAGTCTGGTTACCCTTGCGTCTGCAGGAGAATATGTCGGATTTAGTATGATGGCAGCACATGCGACTTATGTGGAGATGGCGGTGGCCATTGCGGTTACAAACGCAAGATATTTCCTCATGAGCTGTGCTCTGAGTCAGAAATTATCTCCAGAGACAGGACTTGGCCATCGTTTTGGGGTTGCCCTTGGGGTAACCGATGAGATTTTTGGTATTTCTATTGGAAGAAAGGGCATCTTAAGCCCGTTTTATAACTACGGCGCAATTACATTTGCCGCGCCGATGTGGGCACTGGGAACCTCCCTCGGCCTGATTGCAGGCAATCTCCTGCCGGACCGATTAGTTAGCGCATTAAGTGTGGCTTTATATGGCATGTTCCTTGCCATTATCGTGCCATCGGCAAGGGATAATAAGATTATCCGCGCGCTGGTGCTGGCTGCATTTGCCACAAGCTTCGCCTTCGAGAAGCTGCCAGTAATCTCCGGACTTTCCGGCGGTACCAGAACCATCATTATTACCGTGATCATTGCAGCCATTGCAGCTGTTTTATTCCCGGTAGAAGACGAGGAGGAATAAAGCGATGAGTAAAACCTGGATTTATATTATCATTATGGCGGGAGTTACCTATCTCATTCGTGTGCTTCCGTTAACTTTGATCAGAAAACCAATAGAGAATCGATTTATCAAATCCTTTTTATATTATGTACCTTATGTTACACTTGCTGCCATGACATTCCCGGCCATTGTGGAAGCCACCACAGCACCCCTTGCGGGCATAGCAGCCCTTGCTGTTGGCGTGATTTTAGCATGGCGTAACACCAGCATGGTTATGGTGGCATCCATTTGCTGCTTTGTGGTACTGGCAGTGGAATTCGTACTGATTTAGTGGAAATCATACATGAGGAGAAGAATATGAGAATCAGATTTGCAACAACAAAAGACGCAGTGAAGCTGCTTAAGATTTATGAGATTTATGTGAAAGAGACGGCAATTACCTTCGAATATGAGGTGCCGTCTGTGGACGAATTCCAGGAACGCATCGCCAATATCTCTGCCAGATATCCATATCTGGTGTTAGAAGATGGGGACAAGATCCTTGGCTATGCCTACGCAGGAGTCTTCAAGGGCAGACGTGCCTATGACCCAAGCGTGGAAACCACCGTCTATATTGACAACAATTTAAAAGGTCGTGGCTATGGACGCATGCTTTATGAAGCGCTTGAACACTATCTGGCTCTTCAGAATGTGACGAATCTCAACGCCTGCATTGCTTACACAGATGTGGAAGATGAACATCTGACCAATACAAGTCCAAAGTTTCATGAGTCTATGGGCTATCAATTGGTTGGAACTTTTCACAATTGTGCATACAAATTCGACAAATGGTACGACATGATCTGGATGGAGAAGATGATCGGCGAGCATACTGTGCCGGCGAAGGACTTTATTCCATTCAAAGATTTATTAAAAGACCGTACCTATCTCTTTCTTGGAAGCTCGGTAACATTAGGCTCCGAATCCGGAGAGTGGTCCTTTGTAGATGAGCTTGCAGACAAAGAAGGAATTAATTTCATCAAAGAAGCAGTCAGTGGCACCACTTTGGTGGATGAGGCCAATGAGAATGGGGAATCCTATATCACCCGCATGAAGCGAATCAATCAGGATATCGCTGTAGATGGATTCATGTGCCAGCTTTCCACCAATGATGCATCCAGAGGTCTTCCTGTGGGAGTCCTCTCTGACAGCATGAATATGGAAGAGTTTGATACAAAAACCATCACTGGAGCCATGGAATATGTCATCGCCTATGCGAGAAAGACCTGGAACTGCCCGGTTTATTTCTACACAGGAACCAGATTCGATTCTGACCTCTATGAGGAGATGATCGAACTTCTTTATAAAATCAGTGCCAAATGGGACGTGCCAGTGCTAGATCTCTGGAATGACGTACAGATGAATCAGGTAAGCGAGGCTGACTATGCCAGATTTATGTATGATCCGGTACATCCACTTAGAGCAGGTTATGTAGAGTGGTGGACACCGAAATTCGCTGCATTCCTGAAAGAACAGTTATAAAGTTATAAATAGAAGACAATAATGAAAATACAGAAATTATACAGCCTGACCCGTCAGGCCATTGAAAATTATAATCTAATCGAAGAGGGCGATCGTATCGCTGTAGGGATATCCGGAGGGAAGGATTCCCTGACCCTGTTACAGATTATGGCAGGCCTTCAGAAGTTTTACCCAAAGCGTTTTGAACTGATGGCTATCACCTGCGATGTGGGATTTGAAGGGATGGATTTTACTCCTGTGAAGGAATGGATACAGGAGCTTGGCATTCCCTACGAAGTGGTAAAAACAGACATCGCCAAGATCGTATTCGAACATAACAAGGATGAACGGCCATGTTCCCTGTGCGCCAAGCTTCGAAAAGGAGCCATGTACGACCGATTGAATGATCTTGGGTACAAAAAAATCGCCTATGCACACCACAAAGACGATTTTATTGAAACTGTATTTATGTCACTTATTTTTGAGGGGAGATTCTATTCCTTTCCGCCGGCGACTGCCCTTGACCGATCAGGTATTACCGTCATTCGCCCGATGATGTATGTGCCGGAAGCGTCGGTGGAAGCATTCGCCAGAGAGAATCAGCTTCCCGTGGTCCATAATGTCTGTCCTGTGGACGGATCCACCAAGAGAGCCTATGCCAAAAACCTGGTTAAGACCTTGAGCGAAGAAAACCGCGGTGTCAAGGACCGACTGATGCATGCCATCGAAGAGGCAAAGTTTGATGATTGGCCGGAGAAACATTAATCTGCTTTAGTCCACAGCCAGTCTTTGCTTCGTTCTCTTCAGGCAGAAGAAGAAGGCCGGAATCAGGAAGAAATCACCGAAAAGCCATGCAAGTGGATTGGCGAAGCAGGAGCTTAAGAAACCGAATACCGGAATAAGCCACACGCCAACTAATGTGCGGGCAACCATCTCAAAAACACCTGCAGAGATGGCAAATGTGGAATAGCCCATGCCCTGAATGGTATAACGGAAGGTGTTGATGCAGATCAACAGAGGCATGAAACCGACATTAATCTTGATGAACAGTGAAGCCAAGGCAATGACTGTAGTTTCCGTTGGCTTGACAAAGAGCATGATCAGATATGGTGCTGCAAACAACATAATGATGAATGTTACAATGTAATAACATAGACCGATTTTCACGGAGGCGAAAAGCCCTTCGCGGATGCGGTCTATTTTTTTGGCTCCCACATTCTGTCCGGCAAATGTTGCCATACTAGATCCCAGTGCGTCATACGGGCAGCCGATGAATAGATTCAATCGTCCTGCGGCTGCTACGGCAGCAACAGGATCGGCACCTAAAGTATTGATACCGGTCTGTAAAAGTACGGAACCGATGGCAGTGATGGAATACTGGAGGCCCATCGGCACACCCATGCCACAGAGGATGGCTGCGTGGGATGGACGAAACTGCCATTCGTCTTCCTCGAATTTTAATAAGGTATAGCGAGTCTTTAATACGTAGAAACACATCACAGCAGAAAAGAGCTGGGATAAGATGGTAGCCAGTGCAGGTCCGCGCACACCTAAATGAAGTACCAGCACAGAGAATAGGTCAAATCCGATATTGATCACGGAACCCATCATCAGGAATACCATTGGGGTTTTGGAATCGCCCACGGAACGAAGGATACCGGCGAGAAGATTGTATGCAATAGTAATCGGGATGCCTGCAAATATAATGAAGATATAGGAGTGGGCATAATCAAAGATGCTCTCCGGTGTCTTCATTAAGGTCAGAATCTGAGTGCTGAAGGTACATACGGTAATCGCAATGGCAAATGCCATGACAATGCCCACCCAGAAGCAGTTTGCGATCATGCTTCGAAGGCGCTTATAATCATTGGCACCGAAGGACTGGGCAACCGGAATGACAAAACCGGAGCAAAGACCCATGCAAAAGCCGATGATCAGGAAATTAATGGCGCCAGTGGAGCCAACACCGGCCAAGGCCTGTTTGCCAACAAAACGACCAACGATAATGGTATCGATGGTCGTATATAAATTCTGAAGTAAATTGGTCATAAGGATCGGTATGGCAAATCGCAGGATTACAGAGGCAGGTTTGCCAACCGTCAAATTGAATTCTTTCGCGTTCATATATATAAAACCTCTTTTTCATAGATTATTGTCGAAGATGATTGAAGTTACAAACTATATTTTATTACAAAGTTGTAAAAATGCAACAAAAAAGTCGATGGTACAAAAGAAAAATATAATAGAAACAAAACCACCCGGCCATCAACTGGTCGGGTGGTTGTATATGGTCATAATGATTAAACAAACACAGAATACTAGATTCCTAAGATTTTCTTCTTCACAGCTGCGAATTCTTCTTCTGTGAGTACGCCCTGGTCAAGAAGCTCTTTGTATTGAAGAATCTGATCCACGTTGCTTACTGGTGCAGGTTCTTCTGCAGCCTTTGGAGCAGCTTCTGGCTGAGGCTTTAACTGAATCTGAGTCTGGTTACGCTGGTCATGGGATTCCCAGATCGCTTTTGTCTGATCGATGATCTCCTGGCAGCGATCCTTTCGAAGACCGATATGGAACACGCCAGATACGGAATCAAGTATCATCACATCAAGCAGTGGATTGTCTTCGTGATATACACGATTTAAGTGGTACCAGTAGATGGAAACCTGATAATCAGTAAAACGTTTCTTCTGGGCAATGAAGATTCTCTTGTTGGTCACTGCGAATGCAGTATAGTCATTCTGGGTGCGGCGACCGCGATAATTATTCATCCCGATAAAGGCAAGTTCACAGAATTCATCCGGTTCTAAGTTTTTCTCGATAATTGCAAAATGTTTCAGTGCCATCTTCTTGGTGAAACCAAACGCATAACGATGATCGTTCGCATATTCATACATGGCTAAAGCAGTAGTGATTGCCATAGTGATTCTCCTTTAAATAAATCTTTTCACATATCATCTTAACAAATTATATAGATTTTGTATATCATTTTGTACAATAATATCTATATATTCAACTTGTTATTTTAATAATGTTAGTCTATAATAATTCTTGTCACAAGGAACTACTTGTTGGCATAGGGTATTTACATTTTAAAACATTTCTCTTAAAAAGGCGTTTACACACACAAGCATTTAATTAATGAGAAGCAAAAAAGCATTGGTTATTGGCGTTCCCAATGCTTTTTTTGCGCCCATTTTTATAGTACAATATTAGTAATAGTTTGCAAATTGTTTGCATATAAAACAGGAGGATAAGATATGTCATATTTTGAATATACAACGCCGGATTCTCAGGGCGTGGACAGCGACGCGATCGTAGCATTGATCCAGGACTTTGACCGTAAGGGATTAGAGCTTCACAGACTGATGATCATCCGTCATGGCAGATGCATCGCCAAGGGATGCTATGCGCCATACGATGAGCAGGATTTCCACCCAGCCTATTCCTTTTCCAAATCCATCACCGCAACGGCCATTGGATTTGCCATTCAGGAAGGAACCCTGCATTTAGAGGATAAGATCGTAGATCTGCTGCCTGATTATGTACCGGATGATATTGATGAAACCAGTGCAGCCAATCTTCACAAAGTGACGATCCGTCATCTGTTGACCATGAGCTGCGGCCATGAAACAGAAATCACAGACGATGGCCCAAACTGGATTCACAGCTTTTTCAGACACCCATTCTTACACGAACCGGGTACCTTTTACAAATACAACTCTGCCGGAACCAACCTGCTGGCTGCAATTATAGCTAAAACAACCGGTCAGTCCGTAACAGAGTACTTAAAACCAAGATTATTTGACGAAATCGGCATGGGAGAAGTGAAGTGCTATGAGCTTGCCGATGAATTCTCCAGTCAGATGGGCGGTGGCGGTATGCGCCTTCGCTTGGAAGACATGGCAAGATTCGCTTACTTTATGATGAATAAGGGCTCCTGGGAAGGGAAAAGCATCCTTCCAGGCTGGTATGAGCAGGCAGGAATCAAGCAGATCGAGACGGCAGGAGACAGCGAAGGCCATATCAAAGACTGGGCATATGGATACGGATATCAGTGCTGGATGAATAAGCTGCCAGGATCTTATCGTGCGGACGGTGCATTTGGCCAGTTTGCACACATTTATCCGACCCTTGATCTTATTGTAGTCATCAATGCGGCAACGGAGATGACACAGATGATGATGGACTCTATCAATGAATGCCTCCTTCCGGCATGTGGTGATACTGTATTACCGGAGGCACATGACAAGAGAAAGCGATTAACCCGCGTATTACGAGAGCTTCATGTTCCGGCACTTATGTCCTGTAAGAATCCAAGATTTGAAGAGGTACTGGATGGAACTGTCTACTATCCGGAAGATGCAGATGCCTGCTCCGGTTTTGCAACCTTAATTGGCGGCGCAGGGCTTCGTCAGTTTGAAGAAGGCCATCATATCACAGCAATGGGATTTGCATTCACAGAAGATGATCTGATTCTTTCTATTATAGAAGACGGAGAGAAGGAATATCAGATTCGTGGATCCATGGCACATACATTTGCCAAAAGTGAAGTAGTCATCGACGGAGATCCTGTGGTTGTGGCAGCCACAGCAAGATGGAGAAGCCTTCGCGCCCTTGAAATCGAGATACGAAGAATGGATGCCATGAGCGGTGTGCGCATGATCCTCCGATTTGAAGATGACGTGATGAAGATCGAAGCAGAAGAAACCTTAATGACAGACGGCGATCTTGGGATGACACCAAAACAGCTGACCACATTTATCAGATAGAACAGGAGAAGATTATGTTAATTTATGTAGATCAGAAGGCAGCAGGAGCTGGCAACGGCACAAAGGAACAGCCATTCCTGACCATTTTTGAAGCAGTGCAGAAAGCTCGTGAAGGAGACACCGTGATCATCATGCCGGGTGTGTATGAAGAATGGGTAGATCCGATTCGCGGCGGATCCGATGAAGATCATCCGATCACCTTCCGTGCCTACGAACCGGGAACTGTCACCATCACTGGTGCCATGAAAGCAACAGGCTGGGAACCTTATGAAGGCGATGTATATGTACTTCGCGTGGACAATGAACTCTTCGGAGATTACAATCCTTATACCACAATTATCCGCGGTGACTGGATCTCTGAGAGTAATCCGGTACATGCAGGTGAGATATATCTCAACAATAAGTCTTTCTACGAAAAACAAACATTGGAAGAAGTCCTTGAACCGCAGATTTATGGCTATTCCTGGGAACCGGAACAGACATTATATACCTGGTATACCGAGCAGGACGAAGAAAAGAATGAAACCATCATTTATGCAAACTTCCAGGGCGCCGATCCAAATGAAGAATGTGTAGAAATCAATGTGAGAAGAAGATGCTTCTTCCCAGAGAAGGAAGGTATGAATTACATCACAATCTCCGGTATTGCCTTTGAAAAGGCAGCGACCCAGTGGGCACCTCCTACCGCATTCCAGGATGGTATGGTTGGACCACACTGGTCCAAGGGATGGGTCATCGAAAACTGTGAAGTATCCCATTCTAAGTGCAGCGGTATCTCCCTTGGCAAATATCTCCAGCCGGAGAATGACAACAAGTGGTCTACCTGGGGTTTTAAAGATGGTACCCAGACAGAGAGAGATAACATCTGCCAGGCAGTCAATGAAGGCTGGAGCAAGGAAACCATTGGTTCCCATACCGTAAGAGACTGTCATATCCATCACTGTGGACAGACTGGTATCGTGGGACACCTTGGCGGTGTCTTCTCCACCATCGAAAACAATCACATTCATAACATCAACAACAAACAGGATTTGGCTGGCGCTGAGATCGGCGGTATCAAGATGCACGCAGCCATTGACTGTACCTATAAAAACAATCACATTCACCACTGTACCCGCGGTATCTGGCTTGACTGGCAGGCACAGGGTACCCGCGTGACAGGGAATTTATTCCATGACAATACACCGCCACTTGGCACAAAGTTTGGCAATGATGTTCTTGCCATCGGGGAAGATATCTTCGTGGAAGTATCCCATGGACCGACATTGATCGACAATAACTTCCTCTTATCAAGAGCAGCCCTTCGTCTGCCAACCCAGGGCGTGGCAATCGTGCACAACTTCATCGCAGGCTCCTTCACCTGCGTCGGTAAGGGAACAGATAATGGAACAGTGAATTTCCCATCCAATCGATATACCCCTTACCATGTGCCGCATGACACAAAGATTGCTGGATTTATGACCTTCCTCCATGGGGATATGCGTTTTTACAACAATATCTTCGTTCAGCAGGAAATCCGTGAAGATCTCAATACCTTTGCAGTGGAAAAGAGCAACGGCGAACAGCAGTATATCTGCGGAACCATGCCATATGAGAGCTATCCAACAGAAGAAGAATACAAAGCACGTTTTGCGGCAACCACTCCATTATCCGGCATTGACCGCGACCGTTATTATGATCATCTGCCAGTCTGGTATGAAGGAAATGTATATTTGAATGGCGCAGTTCCTTGCAGTAAGGAAACAGCTGCTGTAAAAGACGGGGAAATCAGCTGGTCCCTGACAGAAGAAGATCAGAAGATGTTATTTGCTACAGATGCATTTGCCAAGGCTGCGGATGTGGCATGTGAACTCATTACAACTGAGACACTGGGCAAAGCATTTGAACCGGAACAAAAATTTGAAAAACCAGATGGAAGCCCGATTACATTCACAAAGGACTACCTGGGAAGAAAGAGAAAGAATGGCGTGATGCCGGGACCGATTGCCAAAGCAGGGGAAGGCGTCTTCGTATTATTCGACAACGAAGTAAAAGGCAAGTACCCATGCCCATGCTGCGGCTGTCATACCTTATCAGAAGCGGAAGCTTCCTATGAAATCTGCCCGGTTTGTGGCTGGGAAGATGATCTGGTACAGAAGGAAGATCCTGATTTTGCAGGCGGTGCCAACGAAAGCTCTCTGAATGAAGCAAAAGAATTTGTCAGATAATTCAAATGATGATAAAATATAAGGTAAGATTATAGACAATCATGAAGGAGAATGACGATGGGAATCTTTTTTAAAAAAGAGGAAGCAGTAGAAACTGTTTCTGAAGCAGAGATGAACGAGAAGAAATTGGAAGCATTTGTCCCAACCAGGGCGCTTGGCATCAAGAAGTATCCAGAGGCAATGCAGTTTATTTATGATGAAGATCACAGACGTTTTGTTGTAGTGGAAGGACCAGAAGAAACCTTCCGTGACCGCAAGCCAACCGTCATCGATTTTCGTGAAGTTATTGATGTGTATTTACATGCAGATCAGTACTGGACCGAAGAAAGAAAACAGAAAAAGAAAGACCGTGGCACAGAAAAACTCGCTCCAGAGCGTTACGGCGACGTATTCTGGCATTATAATTTCTATCTTCACATCCTGACCAGCAGACCAGGTATGGAAGAGATTGTATACAAGATGAATTACAGACAGACTGTACTTCAGGTTCCTTCCCACGATGGAACAAGAAGAGGGTTAGAGCTCTCTGGTGTCATCCGCAACAAGGGTTACACACAGAACATCAAGCGTTTGGAAAGCTGGGTGGAAGAGATGGAGATGGAAGGCACGGAATTAGAACGAAGCAATATGGCGAAGATCAATGCCGTCATCACACAGCTGAAGAGAGCAAGAAAGATTCACAAGCTTTTATACTAATTGGAGGGGCGTATGAGTGCAAAAAAGGTTGGACCATTAATCAAAGAAGCAAGAACCAAGGCAGGATTTACCCAGGCAGAGCTTGCAGCTAATATTATGAACCTGTCTTCCTCCGATATCAGCAAAGCAGAACGTGGAGAGAAGCTGCTTACCCAGGATGAATTAAAAGCAATCGCCAAGTTAACAGGCGTGACCCAGAAATCCCTCTTAGAAGCAGCTGGATATGTGAAGACATCAGGAAGCACAGCTTCCGGCAGCAGCACATCATCCACATCCTCCGCATCCACAACTTCTGTGAAGCTTACTGCAACAGAGAAGAAGCTGGTTGAGCTTTACCGCGCAGCAGACAGCAATACCAAAAAGGCATGTATGAAGCTGTTAAAGGGCGAGAGCAACGAGACAGAGGAGATGATCTCCAATATCTTAGGCAGTGCCTTCGAGATGCTGATGAAAAAATAATAATTGCATGAAAATGGGGTGTTGATTTTGTGATCAACACCCCTTATTTTATGTCTTCATTTACTTGATCTGATGGCTATGCAGCCTGTGCAGAATGATTATGCATGTACGATGACTGCAACAAGTTCTACTACTTCGTCTGTCTTGTTGGTGATGCTGTGTCCTGTGCCTGTTGGGCAAATGGTTACATCGCCGGCTGTAACTGTGACTGGTGTGCCGTTGTCGCTGTATTCTGCAGTACCCTTTAAGATATAGAATAATTCTGCGTCTTTTTCATGTACGTGGTAGCCGATACCACAGCCAGGATTTAAGGTAATCTTACCGAAAAGACGTCCTTTGTTGTTTAATTCGTCTGCTGTGGAGAAATGTGTAATCTGAACGGTGCCGTCACCATCTCGCATATGTTCTCTGAATTCCACGTTGCATGCGTCTGCTTTTCTGATCATAATTTCGTGCCTCCTCTTAATTATTTCACGTTTTTCATATATAAAATGTACCATAAAAACTGGGCAAAAACAATGAATCGGTGTTATAATAGTAGGCAGAAAAAAGGAGGAACGAATATGACATTCAAATACAGATTAACAGATGAGGACTTTCTCGCATTTAATCGACATTATCTGATCACATCCGAGGCAGGACAGAAGCAGCTTCGCAGACAGTTCTTGATGGGACCGATCTTTGCAGTGGTACTTTTTGTGATGCTTTTTATCATGGGAACCAAACCGATGCTTCTCGTCATTGAAGCAGTATTGATGATCGTGATCTGTCTGGTTATGTATGTGAGACGTTTTGACAGTGTGATGAAAACCATAGAGAAGAATCTTGAACGCAATAACAAGAAGGGCAGACTGACATACAATAGAAGCGGAGAGATGCATTTTACAGAGGACGGCGTTGTGGAAAAGCAGGATGACGCCAAGCAGACCGTGAACATGCCTTATGATGAGATCAAGGTCATCTATGAAACAGGCACCGCTTTTTATGTATATACCAGTCCGACAGCGGCCATTCTTATTCCAAAGAGCATGTGTGAGGACGAAGTAACCCTTGCGAAAGTGACAGACCACTTAAAAGAGAAAACAAATGCCCATTGGATCGAAGCAGAATTCTAAAAAAGATGGTGGAATTGTATTTTTTGTGATACAATATAAGAACGGCAAAATTTAAAAGGAAAGAGAGATGGGGAAACTATGCAGTTGATGAAGAATGGCAGACAGTTACGCAGTCTGCTGAGTATAATCGTCTTACTTGCATCCATGATGATCAGCTTAACATGTACGGTTGAGACAGGGGCGAAAACCTATGAACGTTATGTGAATGCAGATTTCCTGACAGTAAGACAGTCTAATTCAGCATCATCCAAAGCTTTGGGAGCATTTGACTATGGAGAAAAGATCACATGCTACGGAGAAAAGGGCAACTGGGTGATGGTTAAGATCGATGGACTCAACGGATATGTCTACAATGGCTACTTACAGACAACAAAGCCAGGAGCAGTGGCAGCAACAACAGACAACAGCTATACACGCTACGTTATTGCAGATAACTTGAATATTCGCAAGAGCACATCCACAAGTGCGAAAAAATTAGGTTCCTATCAGTATGGTGAGAAGATTACCTGCTATGGAACAGACGGAAGCTGGACGAAGGTATTATATGCGGGCAAGACAGCATATGTATATACAACCTATTTATCCAAGACTTCACCGACTGAGAATGCAATTGCAAGCACAGCAAAACCACAGAACAATGTGGCAACTTATGTGATGTACGTGGATTGTTCTGATTTGAATGTGCGTGAAGAAGCAACTTCTAAGAGTGCGATCTTAGCGGTTTACTACCGCGGCGATGCAGTGACCTGTTATGGAACAAAGGGTGACTGGACAAAGGTGAAGTGCGATGACGGTTATGGATATATGTTCACATCCTATTTAAGCGCCAAGAAGCAGAATGAGATCTACAGTGGCTCAAGCTCCAGCGTATCTGGAAGCCTTGTTGCTTCCTATGCGAAGAAGTTCGTAGGACTTCGTTACATCTGGGGTGGCGCAAGCTTATCCAAAGGTGTGGACTGTTCTGGATTTACCCAGCAGATTTACAAGCATTTTGGCTATTCCTTACCACACAGTGCACTTAGCCAGAGAAGCAGTGGATACTCTGTATCTGCCAATAATCGTAAACCTGGTGACTTAATCTGCTATGATAAGAAGAATGGCAATTATCATGTCGGTGTCTATATCGGCAACAATCAGGTGGTACATGCATCCAGCGCCAAAACTGGTGTGAAGATTTCCACATGGAATTATCGTTCTGTTAACTGCGTAAGAAGATTAGTGAAGTAGACAATCCCTCATTTTTATTGAATTTTATACATATTGAACCAATGAAAGTACAAATCATGGAAAAATCCGTGGTTTGTACTTTTTTTGATACAATGCTTTTAAAGTCAAATAAATTTATAAAAAAAGCTTGACTTTCAAATATAACGTGATAATATAGTCACAATAGGTTTGGAAATAAAATAAACCTAAATTAAAACATATAAATTTTAAAAGGAGATTGACATGTTTGCAAATATAAAAGGGACGGGATCTTATCTACCTGAGTTTGTGATGACCAATGATATGTTAGCTGAGACCGTTGATACTTCCGATGAATGGATTCGAAGCCGAACAGGTGTGGCGCAGCGTCACATTGCAAAAACCCAGACGGTTGCTTATATGGCAGGTCAGGCCGCAGAGGGCGCCCTTGCAGATGCAGGGATGAGGGCAGAAGAGATTGAGCTTCTCATTGTATGTACCTGTTCCGCTGAACAGATGGTTCCTTGTATTGCATGTGAGGTGCAGAACCAGATTGGTGCAGTGAATGCCATCTGTTTTGATCTGAATGTAGCGTGTACCGGTTTTATTACTGCATATCAGCAGGCTGTGGCTATGATGAAGGCAGGAATGATCAAGAAAGCCATGCTTATTGGCGTGGAATCCTTATCCAACATGATGGATTTTGAGGATCGTGGTACCTGTATCTTATTTGGAGACGGTGCAGGCGCAGCAATCTTAACCTGTGAAGATGCCGATGCATTGGAAATTCCAGTCATCTTACATGCTGATGGTTCAAAAGGACACGTTCTTACTGCATGCTCTGGTATCGGTCAGGAGAAAGCACCATATATCCAGCCTATTGCCATGGATGGCAAAGCAGTATTCCAGTTTGCAGTCCGCAAGGTTCCGGAAGTAATCAGAGAGATTATTGCACTGACAGACAAAGAATTAGATGACATTGATCTGTTCATCTTACATCAGGCCAATAAGCGAATTGTGGAAGGCGTCGCTAAGAAATTAAAGCAGGATATCGCCAAATTCCCAATGGATATGATGTACAACGGGAATATGTCATCAGCAAGTATTCCGGTATTACTGGATGAATTAAACAAAGCCAATAAATTACGTCCTGGTATGAAGCTTATCTTTGCAGGATTCGGCGCAGGCCTTACCTGGGGTGGCATGTACCTGGAATGGTAATTTAATTTATATTATTAACTAATTTTTAAATTTATGGAGGAAAACAAGATGTTTGAAAAAGTAAGAGATTTAATCGTAGAAGAAATGGGTGTTGAAGAAGATGTTGTAACAATGGAAGCTTCTTTCAAAGATGATTTAGAAGTAGATTCCTTAGACTTATTTGAAATGGTTATGACATTAGAAGATGAATTCGAAATCGAAATCCCTTCTGAAGATTTAGCTGACATCACAACAGTTGGTAAGTTAGTAGCTTACTTAGAAAGCAAATGTGCATAAGAATCACAGATTAGAACAATAACAAAGAGAAAAGGTTGAGACAATGGAAACAGCAATTACAAAATTATTAGGTATTCAATATCCAATTATTCAGGGTGGTATGGCCTGGGTAGGAACTTATGAACTGGCTTCTGCAGTATCAGAAGCAGGCGGACTTGGTATCATCGGTGCCGGCGGTGCACCTGCATCCTGGGTGGAAGATCAGATTCATAAAATGAAAGAAAAAACAGACAAACCATTTGGTGTGAACTTAATGCTGATGAATCCTGAAGCAGACCAGATTGCCGAAGTGATTGCAAAAGAAGGTGTAAAAGTTGTAACGACAGGTGCAGGAAACCCTGAAAAATACATGGATATGTGGAAAGAAGCAGGTGTTAAGGTAATCCCGGTTGTTGCCAGCGTAGGACTTGCTAAGCGCATGGTCAAATGTGGCGCAGATGCAGTCATTGCAGAAGGTACAGAATCTGGCGGTCACATCGGAGAAACCACAACTATGGCCCTTGTGCCACAGGTAGTAGATGCCGTTGACGTTCCAGTCATCGCCGCAGGCGGTATTGCAGACGGACGTGGCATGGCTGCAGCATTCATGTTAGGAGCAAAGGCAGTTCAGATGGGAACTGTATTTGTGGCATCTGAAGAATCCATTGTACATGAAAAGTATAAAGCCAAATTAGTAAAGGCGAAGGATATCGATACCAAAGTAACCGGCAGATCCACAGGACATCCGGTTCGTACCATCCGAAATCAGCAGACATTAAAGTATCTGAAATTAGAGGCAGAAGGTGCTTCTTTCGAAGAATTAGAAAAGTTAACACTTGGCGGACTTCGTAAAGCCGTAGTAGAAGGCGATATCATAACAGGTTCTGTTATGGCAGGCCAGATTGCAGGTCTTGTGAAAGAAGTTCGAAGCTGTAAGGATATCATCGAATCCATCAATGCACAGGCAGAGCAGTTATTAGGAGGTTTCTAGAATATGAGTAAGATAGCATTTCTTTATCCTGGACAGGGTGCGCAAAAATGTGGAATGGGTCAGGATTTCTACAATGAGAGCGAACAGGCAAAGGAAATATATGACATCGCAACCAAAGTTACTGGCATCGACGTTCCAGCACTTTGTTTTGAAGAAAATGATCTCTTAAATCGTACCGACTATACTCAGATTGCACTGCTTACCACATGTATTGCCATGACAAAAGAGATTATGGCACATGGTTTAAAACCAGATATGACAGCGGGCTTGAGCCTTGGCGAATATGCTGCAATCCACACTGCAGGAGGCTGTAGTGTGGAGGAAGCAGTTTCCATGATCAAAACAAGGGGCCAGCTCATGCACAGTGCCGTTCCAGACGGCTCCTGTGGTATGGCCGCTGTATTAGGATTAAAGGCAGATGCCATCAAAGCCGTATTAGAAGGCAACGATCAGGTATTTGTGGCAAATTACAACTGTCCTGGACAGATTGTCATTACAGGGAACAACAAAGCAATTGAAGAAGCAACACCAGCCATTAAGGATGCTGGTGCCAAGAGAGTAATCCCACTTGTCGTAAGTGGACCGTTCCACTCTCCATATCTTAGAGAGGCTGGAAGCAAATTAAGGGAGACTCTGGATGAAACACAGTGGAGTTCCTTAGCTATTCCATATGTGACCAACGTAACAGCAGAAATCATTGATGATATCAGCAAAACTCCGGATTTACTGGAAAAACAGGTATCCTCCTCTGTTATGTGGGAACAAAGCGTGCGCAATATGATCGCAGCTGGCGTGGACACCTTCATTGAGATCGGACCAGGCAAGACATTAACCGGTTTCATGAAGAAGATTGACAGAAAAGCCAACATGTATCGTATTGAGACCATGGAAGATATGAACAAAGTCTGTGAAGCGTTAAAGGAGGCTTAAACTATGGAACAGAAAAAAACAGCTTTAGTTACCGGCGCATCCGGCGGTATCGGCCGTGCCATTGCACTTCGTCTTGCCAAAGATGGTGCTCAGGTAGCCATTCATTTTAATGGGAATGAAGCAAAAGCATTGAGTATAAAAGAAGAAATCGAAAGCTTCGGCGGAGTAGCAGAAGTATTCCGATGCAACATCGCTGACTTCGCAGAATGCGAACAGCTGATCAAGGCTGTGAAGAAAACCTTCGGCAGCATTGATATTTTAGTAAATAATGCAGGAATTACAAGAGACGGATTAGTGGCACGTATGTCTGAAAAAGACTTTGATGATGTCATCAACACCAATCTGAAGGGTGCATTTGCATGTATCAGACACAGCGCGCGTATCATGATGAAGCAGCGCAAGGGCAGAATCATCAATATCTCCTCCGTCAGCGGCGTACAGGGCAATGCGGGACAGGCCAATTACTGTGCATCCAAAGCAGGAATCATCGGCCTTACTAAATCCGTGGCGCGTGAGCTTTCTGCACGTAACGTAACCTGCAATGCCATCGCACCAGGTTTTATTAAGACAGAAATGACAGATGTGTTATCAGATGATGTAAAAGCAGCAATCAAGAGCCAGATTCCTCTTGCAAGAATCGGGGAACCGGAAGATATTGCGGGTGCAGTTGCATTCTTAGCTTCTGATGAAGCGTCATATATTACAGGCCAGACATTAGTCGTTGATGGCGGAATGGTTATGTAGGAGGGAGATCATGAAAAAGAGAGTAGTAATTACCGGAATGGGTGCGGTTACTCCAATCGGGAATACAGTGCCGGAATTCTGGGATGGAATTAAAGCAGGAAAAGTAGGAATCGGCGAGATTACAAAGTTCGATACAACGGACTATGTTGCCAAAGTTGCTGCAGAAGTAAAGGATTTTGATCCCAAGGCAAGAATCGATCGTAAGGCAGCACGCCGTATGGAAGGATTTTCCCAGTATGCAGTTGCAGCAGCCAGAGAAGCTATGGCAGACGCAGGTGTGGATATGGCAGCAGAAGATCCATTCCGCGTGGGTGTCATCATCGGCTCTGGTATCGGCGGCCTTCCTACCATGGAATCCGAATATGAAAAGTTATTAAATAAAGGCCCTAAGCGTGTCAGCCCAATGATGATTCCAAACTTCATCGCGAACATGGCAGCAGGTAACGTGGCAATCGACTTAGGCTGCAAGGGCAAATGTACCAATGTCGTAACAGCATGTGCGACTGGAAGCCACTGTATCGGCGATTCCTTCCGTGAAGTTGCATATGGAATGGCAGATATTATGGTATGCGGCGGTACAGAATGTGCTATCACAAAGCTGGCTGTGGCAGGATTTTCCAACATGACAGCACTGACAAAGGAGACAGACCCACTGAAAGCGTCCATGCCATTTGACAAAAACAGAAGCGGATTCGTAATGGGTGAAGGTGCTGGTATCCTTGTTCTTGAAGAATTAGAGCATGCAAAAGCAAGAGGCGCACACATCTATGCAGAAATCGTAGGATACGGTGCTACCTGTGACGCGTTCCATATCACTTCCCCAGCAGAAGACGGAAGCGGTGCAGCAAAAGCGATGGAACTTGCCATGGCAGAAGCAGATGTAAAACCAGAAGAAATCACTTATATCAATGCCCATGGAACAAGCACACATCACAATGACTTATTTGAAACAAGAGCGATCAATCTTGCACTTGGCGATGCTGCAAAGAATGTGAAGATCAACTCCACAAAATCCATGATCGGACATCTTCTCGGTGCAGCAGGCGCTGTGGAAGCCATCGTCTGTGTCAAATCCATCGAAGAAGGATTCATCCATCAGACAGTTGGTACAACTATACCAGACGAAGAATGCAATCTTGATTACTGTATTGGAAAACCAGTAGAAATGGACGTAACATATGCAATCTCCAACTCTTTAGGATTTGGCGGACACAATGCATCTCTGTTAATGAAGAAATACGAGGGATAAACATGGAATACAATCAGATTTTAGAATTGGTTCGTGAAGTATCAAAGGCTGGACTTTCTAATTTTGAATACAAAGAAGGCGAAGTACAGATTTCCATCAGTTGTCCGGAAGCCAAAGCAGTGCCTGTGGCAGCAGTTCCAGTTTCTGTGGCAGCACCTGCACCTGTAGCGGTTCCAGCAGCAGATGTTATGGTAGCCCAGGAAAGCACTGGCACAATAGTCACTTCCCCACTGGTTGGTACCTTCTATGCTGCGCCGGAAGAAGGTGCAGAAAGCTTTGTAAAGGTGGGAGATGCTGTGACAAAGGGGCAGACCCTTGCCATTGTGGAAGCCATGAAGCTAATGAACGAAATCGAATGTGAATATAACGGAACAATTAAGAAGATTTTAGTGAAAAATGGACAGATGGTTGAATATGGTCAGCCATTATTTGAAATCGAAGAATAGTTTGAGGAGTTATCGCGATTATGAAATTAGGAATTAAGGAAATCGAGGCAATCATTCCACACAGACATCCATTTCTGTTGATTGATTATATTGAAGATTTTGAACCGGGCCAGTGGGCAACAGGATACAAATGTGTTACCTTCCGCGAAGATTTCTTCCGTGGACATTTTCCACAGGAACCGGTGATGCCAGGTGTTTTAACAATTGAAGCACTTGCTCAGGTTGGCGCAGTAGCCATCCTCTCTTTAGAAGAAAACAAAGGAAAAACTGCATATTTTGCAGGCATCAACAAATGTCGTTTCAAAGGCAAAATCGGCCCTGGCGACAAAGTAAAATTAGAAACAAAGATCATTAAGAATAAAGGCGCCATCGGCGTGGGCGAAGCAATCGCTTCCGTGGATGGGAAAACAGTAGTAAAAGCAGAGCTTATGTTTGCTGTAAATTAAGGAGTAGAAGATGATTCGGAAAGTATTAGTCGCAAACCGAGGCGAAATTGCGATCAGAATCATCCGCGCATGCCGAGAGATGGGAATTGAGACTGTCGCAGTTTACTCAGAAGCGGACAGGGAATCCCTTCATGTAATGCTTGCGGATGAAAGTGTGTGCATTGGACCTGCCAGTGCGAAGGAAAGCTATCTGAATATGGAACAGATCATCAGTGCAACCATACTGACCGGTGCGGATGCGATTCACCCGGGCTTCGGATTTTTATCCGAGAATGCAGCATTTGCAAAGCTGTGCGAAAGCTGCTCAATCACCTTCATCGGACCGGATTCTGACACAATTGCAAAGCTTGGCAATAAGGCGGAAGCGAGAAGAACCATGATCGAAGCAGGTGTTCCGGTTATTCCAGGCAGTGAAGAGATGGTAAGCGATGAAAAAAGAGGATTAGAGATTGCAAAAGAAGTAGGATTCCCCGTCATCATCAAAGCAGTCCTTGGAGGTGGCGGCAAGGGTATGCGTGTCGTACATGACGAAACAGAGTTTGAGAGCCTGTTTCTCACCGCAAGAAAGGAATCTGAGGCAGCATTTGGAGATGGACACATGTATATCGAACACTATGTGGTAAATCCAAAGCATATTGAATTTCAGATTTTAGCCGATTCCTATGGCAATACCATTCATTTAGGCGAACGTGACTGCTCCATTCAGCGAAATCATCAGAAAATCATTGAAGAAGCACCTTCCACAGCACTTAGTGAAGCACTTCGTGAAAAAATGGGCGCAGTGGCAGTGCGTGCAGCCAAAGCGGCAGGCTATGAGAATGCAGGAACCATTGAATTTTTATTAGAAGCAGACGGCACTTTCTACTTTATGGAGATGAATACCCGTATTCAGGTGGAGCATCCGGTTACAGAGTGGATTACCGGTGTGGATCTGATCAAAGAGATGATCCGAATCGCAGAGGGCAAGCAGCTTTCTTATACCCAGGATGATATCCACATTCAGGGCTACGCCATCGAATGCCGCATCAATGCGGAGGATCCATCCAGAAACTTCCGTCCATGTCCTGCTAAAATTAAGAATTTATATCTTCCGGGAGGGAAGGGAATTCGTGTGGATTCCTCCATCTATGCCGGATATCAGATTTCTCCATTTTACGATTCCATGATGGCAAAACTCATTGTATTTGCCAAAAACCGTGGAGAAGCCATTCGTAAGATGCAGAGTGCCCTCGGTGAAGTCATCATCGACGGCGTAACAACCAATGTGGACTTTCTTTATGATATTATGCAGCGTGAGGATTATCAGCATGACTATCTGACCGTTGATTATATGGAACATGTCTTAGAAGATATGTATGGTGAAGCATAATGGAATTTAAAAAGACAGCTAGAATTCGTTTAAGAAAAGAACATACCGATAAGAGTGCAGAAATACCAGAAAATATAATGAGAAAATGCAACCTGTGCAAGAAGGCAATCTTTGTAGAAGAGACCGTAGCCAATGGATACATTTGCCCAAAATGCGGTGGATACTTAAGGATGCCTGCCCAGGCCAGATTAAAGGCTATCGTCGATGAGGGTTCCTTCGAAGAGTGGGATATAGGACTGACTAATGAGAATCCTTTAGGAATGAAGAACTATCCTGAAAAAGTAGCCGACTTAAAAGAAAAAACAGGTCTTGATGAAGCCGTTCTGACAGGGAAAGCAACCATTTGCGGCAGAGAAACGGTCATTATGATCATGGATTGCAGATTTTTGACAGCCAGTATGGGATACGTGGTTGGTGAGAAGATTACCCGCGGCGTGGAACGTGCCACAAAGCTTAGACTGCCAGTGATTATCTTCACTGCTTCCGGCGGTGCCAGAATGCAGGAAGGTATATCCTCACTGATGCAGATGGCCAAAACATCTGCAGCATTCAAACGCCATGCCGATGCAGGGCTTCTCTATATCACAGTACTGACCAATCCGACCACCGGTGGTGTAACAGCAAGCTTTGCCATGCTTGGAGATATTATCCTGGCGGAACCGGATGCCTTAGTTGGCTTTGCAGGCCCTCGTGTTATCGAGCAGACCATTGGTCAGAAGCTGCCAAAGGGATTTCAGCGTTCTGAATTTCTGGAAGCCCATGGATTTGTGGATCGTATTGTAAAGCGTCAAGATCTAAGAGATGAGCTTGGTAATCTGTTAAAGCTTCATACTGCAGAAAGTGCGATTCTGATATCCAATGAAGCAAAGAATACGAATCCAGTGCACAATTATATAGAAGAAACAGCTGTCAAAGAACCGGAAAAAGGTATTCTTTCAGCCTGGGAGCGCGTGCAGAAATCCCGTGAAAAGGACCGGCCGGTAGGCATTCACTATATTGAAAAATTATTCCCATCCTTTGTGGAGATGAAGGGAGACCGCTATTTTGCAGATGATCCTGCAATTTGCGGGGGCATTGCCGAATTTCATGGTATGCCAGTCACCGTCATCGCCCAGATGAAGGGACGCAATACAAAGGAGAATGTGGCATACAATTTCGGCATGCCAAATCCAGAAGGCTATCGTAAGGCACTGCGTCTTATGAAACAGGCAGATCGATTCGGCCGTCCGATCATCTGCTTTGTGGATACACCAGGTGCATACTGTGGTTTAGAAGCAGAAGAACGTGGTCAGGGAGAAGCCATCGCAAGAAATCTTTATGAGATGGCAGATCTTAAGGTGCCGGTTTTATCCATTTTTATTGGAGAAGGCGGTAGTGGCGGAGCACTTGCCCTTGCAGTTGCCAATGAGATCTGGATGTTAGAAAATAGTGCCTACTCCATTCTTTCTCCGGAAGGATTTGCCTCCATCTTATGGAAGGATGCAAAGCTTCGCGAGAAGGCGGCAGAAGTGATGAAGATGACAGCCAGTGATCTCTATGAAGCCGGCTTTGTGGAAAAAGTCATTGAAGAACCTGACGTATATGTGGAAGAAACTATGGACGAAGTGATTGCAGCCATGGAGGCTGGCATAGTCACATTTTTAAAAAGTAAAGAAGGAATGACCAGAGAAGAAGTTATGGAAGAGCGTTATCAGCGGTTTCGAATGATGTAAAAAGTTATATTATTTGGTTCGAATAATGCTTTAATTCAAAACAAGTATTGAAAAGAAATAGCTACTTCTAGTATAATAATATAATGATAATGATATATAGGAGTAATATACATGGACAAAAACCTCTACGAAACTATTAATACAATGCTTGTTTCATATTTCAATGAGATTATGGGACTGGAAGAGCGTGCGATTATCACTGAAGAATTCAAGGATATCAGCAACAATGATATGCATATTATTGAAGCAATCGGCCTCGAGGGCAATCGTATGACCCTCATTGCGAATAAGTTGAATATCACAGTTGGTTCTCTGACGACGTCCATGAACGGTCTTGTGAAAAAAGGCTATGTGGAAAGAAGAAGAACAGAAGAAGACCGACGTGTTGTGAACATCTACCTTTTGGAAAAGGGTGTGAAAGCATTCAAGCATCATGAAAACTTCCATAAGAGAATGACAGATGCACTAATTTCCAGTGTTACAGAAGAAGAATTGATCACATGGGTGAAGTCCTTTGACGCACTCAATAAGTTTTTCAGAGAAGAAGCGGAGAAGCAGGTTTTATAATCATGGCAAAATGGGGAAAGAAAGCAAATAAACAACAAGTGAATCTTCCATCCGGATGGTTTTATATGGCAGACAAAGAACTGTTTGTTGCAGACCTTCAGGATGCATTTGCAGACGACAGTTTTGAGACAGATATTTGGCGCGATCTTGGAATTCTTGAAATCTGTGTTGGCGAGAAGAATTATATCGATGTGGAACACTGTGAAGTGGATCTTGAGGATGAATACAGCAATGATTATCTTGAGGCCCATCATGTAAAATCCTTATTTTATCTTTCTTTCAAACCGGATGCCTATGAAGCATGTCTTCCGGCACTGAAAAAAATCCTTGCAAAACACGGTGGATTCATCTGTGGCGACACCGATGATTTTACACCAGTCATTCGTTAATTATATGAAATAACAAAGGCTGTCTGATTCATAATCAGACAGCCTTTTTTTCTTTTTATGCGCGACTACTGCATACTTTCGGTTTCCCACACAATCTCGTCGATTGCTTCCTGCAATTCAGGAATATCTTCCGGAACGATCTCGAATGCATCGCCAAGGAGCATATAATCATCGCCCTCCACAATCATACCGCCGGTATTTGGCAGGGCAAAGATCGGAATGCTATGAAGCTTTAAGTCAATGAGCAGACTCGCCAGATGGTCGAAGGAATCTTCATAGTGGACTTCGATATCAAATCCGGATAAGAGTCCAAGCCCTTCCATATAATCATAATCCTGACCTTCCTCCTCAGGCGTTACATGAAACCGGTCAAACTGGATCATGGCGCCGGCACTGGTACCCATATAAATACCCTTAAACTTCTGAATAAATGGTCTTATATTGCGCTGATCGATGCGATATAAGAAGCGGTCCGGATATCCGCCAGTGAAGAAGACGATGTCAGCAAAGAAGAACTTCATGCGCATCTTCGCTCTGGAATCTTTATAATAATGTAGAACACGGATATTCTTCCTCTTGATGCCGTAGTTCATGAATTCTCTGGCGATTTCTTCGTACTGAGGACCACCCTTGCCGAATTCACGGTCGAATTCTTCGGCGTTGGTTATGAAATCCTCATGGTAAGACCAGGGAACGATGAGCACCTTCATGTTCGGATTGATGATGGAACGAAGGGCATCGTAGGCAAATGGTTCACTAAAATTGTTAATGTTAAGCAGAATATTCATTGTTATCACCTCGTCCAACTATTGTACTCTTAAAATAAGAAAAAAGAAAGTGTGTTTAAATATAATTTATGGTAGTTTATTTTGCTTTTTTGTATCCTTTTATATTTGAAAAACATATTCTATATTAAAAGTGTAAAAATGACTGTTCGTTTAGAGAGGAAGGAGTGACAGTGGAAGATGACTTACAAATACAAAGGAAAATTAGTTTTTATTTTTATATGCGGCAGCCTTCTGCTTTGTGCCATGGGAATTTGTTACTGGTTCCAGACTTTGATTTCAGCGAAGGAAGCACAGATAACAGAAAGCTGGGAAAAATATGATCAGGCCGTCAAGGAACTGGACGAAACCATGGATACCCTCCGCGAACAGATTGTAAAGAATGCGGAAGATTCCTATTACGCTGGCGGATATGAGAGTGCAGTGAAGATTATTGATCAGGGACTTGAGATGTTGGAGAATGATGAGACATTGATTTCTCTCCGTGAAAAATATGAGAATTTAAAGCCGGTAAATCTCAATGATCTGCCAGTTGCAGGATACGGAGATTCCTACCAGAACGGAGAGGATAATATTAATAAGAATGATACACTCCGAGACAATCAGGGGAACAGCTATAATAGCAGCTTATCCATCGATTATCAGGGCGATGTATCCTGGAATTTAGAAGGCAGATATGCAGCATTTGACGGAACCATCGCATGTCCGGAAGGTGCAACCTCATCCTTTAATACTTCAGATGTGACTGTACGCATCTATGGTGACGGCAACCTCCTTTATACATCCAATCCATCAGGACCGGAAAGTGGTCCTACTCCATTCCATGTGGATGTCAATGGTGTTAATACACTGACCATTGAATGGGATTGCGATTATACCTTTAATCTCTGGTACAGCTGGAGCAATTTCGCAACCATTTACGATGGACAATTAACACCGAACTCGTTATAATGAAAGGAGTTTTAGAAGAAGGAGTAAGAGATGAGTTTTATTGGAGATATTTTTGCAGTAAAAGAAAAACTCTGGGAAGGAACCAGCGAGGAAACCTGCGAAAAGAATATTGAAAAGTTAAAAGACGCAGGCATCTATGTACAGAGTTTCAAGAAGAACCAACAGGTTCCAAAGTGTACTGGTCAGTGCGGAAGCTGTGCAGCAGCGGGCGGCTGTGGCGAGAATGCCACATTTAAAGAAAAGCTTGGCTCCGGCTGTTCAGATGATCTGTTAAAACCAAAGAAGAATTATGATACATTCCTGATTTACGTTAAAGAGAAGGAATTAGACCGTGCTCGTCAGATTCTTGGCATGAACTAGAACGGGAGGAATATAGATGAAGGTAATTTGTCTCGGTGATTCCAATACCTACGGTTATGATCCAAGATCTTTCTGGGGAGAACCGATCGAGCGGCCATGGCCACGTATTCTCCAGGATGAATATGGGATCGAGGCGGTAAACTTTGGAGAGAATGGAAGAGAGATTCCCCACAGTGCCTATGTGATGGAGTATCTGATCAAGCGTATCAGGAAGGAGCAGCCGGCAGATGTACTGATCATTCTGCTTGGCAGCAATGATATCCTGAACTGTCCTATCAGAGGAGCCGAGAAGGTTGCCAATAGGTTAGATGGATTCCTGGGGATGCTGAAGGAGAGAACGAGAGATCTGCCCGTATTGTTGTTAGCACCACCGGCGATGCCAGGGCTAGAGCCTTACATCGATGAAACCTGTAAAGCGGTTCCGGGAATATATGAAGCGGCAGCGAAAAAGTATCAGATGGCATATGCAGACTGTGAAACATGGGGAATCGAGACGGGTTTTGACCGGGTTCATTTTACAGAAGCAGGACATGTCCGTTTTGCGGAAATGCTAGTCCGTGTGTTACGGACAAAATAGGAAAACTTTAAAAAAAATCAAAAAAACGACAAAAAACGAAGGCGTAAAAGCTTGTTTTTTTAAGCTAAACGTGTTAATATGTCCATATCAGAAAGACATACATTCTGATTGAATTTGATTTTATATTTTATTTATTTCTATAATATTTTATCCTCATGAAAATCCTGTCAATTTTATTGGCAGGATTTTCTTTTTTGTGATAGAATAACAATAGTTTTTTATTTTAAGATTATTTTAATTTGGAGGGAATATCATGTTTACATTTAACCACTTTAACATTAACGTATTAGACTTAGAACGAAGCCTGAAGTTTTATGATGAAGCACTCGGACTTTCTGTTGTACGCGAAAAAGTCGCATCCGATGACAGCTTTATCTTAAAATATCTTGGTGATGGAGTAACAGACTTTACATTAGAGCTTACCTGGCTCCGTGACCGTGAAGAACCATATAACTTAGGGGATGAAGAATTCCATCTTGCATTCCATGTAGACGATTTTGATGCAGCATATAAAAAGCATGAAGAGATGGGCTGTATCGCATTCGAGAATCCATCCATGGGAATCTACTTTATCACAGACCCAGATGGTTACTGGCTTGAAATCGTACCTGCAAAATAAGGAAAATTTACATTACTAATTCCATAAGATCATAAGAAAAGAGAGGAAAGAAATGAAGACAATGATGAAAAAGGCCGCTTGTTTTCTTCTGATTTTCGTCATGGCATTTGGCATGATCAGTATCGTGGCACCTGTTAAAACCCAGGCTGCCGGTGCTTACACAATCAAAGTTAACAAAAAAGCGAATGTTGTAACTGTTTACCAGGGTGGTAAACCAATCAAAGCGATGCTTTGCTCCTGTGGCGGTGGTAATACACCTTCCGGTACTTATAACACAAAGGCAAAATATCGCTGGCATACATTAATGGGACCTAGCTACGGCCAGTACTGTACACGTATTGTCAATGGTATCTTATTCCATTCCGTATGGTACTATAACAATGGAAGCAAAACTTCCCAGGCTGTAAAGGAATTCAACAAGCTCGGCAAAACTGCATCCCACGGATGTGTTCGTTTATCCGTTGCAGATTCCAAGTGGATCTATGACCACTGTAAAGTAGGAACCAAGGTTACCATCTATTCCAGCACAAATCCAGGCCCACTTGGCAAACCAGCTGCTTATAAGATGCCAGCATCCGCAGGCTCCAGAAACTGGGACCCAACAGACGCAAGTGCATCTAACAAATATTACCAGGGACTTCCAAGTCTTTCTCAGAAAGTAAAGACTGTTAAGGGTGGCGACAAGACTTATGCAACAGCAAAATCCCTTGTAAAAGCAACACAGAAGAATGGCAAAAAGTATAAGAGCTTAACAGCAAGCGTTACAAAATTAAAAGGCAAGAAGTATGTATCTGCCAAATATAGCAATACTTCCGCAGGTACCTATAAGATTAAGTACAAGTTGACTGGTTCCTCCGGCGTATCACTGACAAAGACATTTACAGTGAAGGTTACAAAACCAGCGAAACCAGCAAAACCTAAAGTAAAGGTAACCACAACATCTGATAAACTGAAGATCAATAAGAAGGATGCAACAAGATGGTTAGCATCTGCATCCGTCTCTGGAACTGACCTGACAACCAAAGTTAAGGTATACATCAAGGCACCAGGCGCAGATTCCTACAAGAAGTTCACATACAAGGAAGCACAGGCATATGTATTTGACAAGGATGGAACATACTCCATCTACTACCTTGCTGCAAATCCTAAGGATACAACTGTGAAGACAAAATCTGATGTGGTAACTGTAAAAGTAAAACCAGCTTCCACAGAAACTGATCCAGTTGACCCTGTTGATCCTGTTGATCCGGTAGATCCAGTGGATCCAGCAGAACCTGAAGTGACTCCATCTGCAACAACAGAAACTGTAGCAGAAACAGCACAGGAATAACATCCGGCTTAATAAGTAAAGTTTAAAGGAGATTCTGATAAAGAATCTCCTTTTTAATTTGACTTCCTTTTTTTATAGTAGTACAATATATTAGTTAAATTCTATACGAAATAAATTCTTTAGGAGGAATAGATATATGGCAACACCTTATAATCATAAGGCCATCGAAGCAAAGTGGCGTGATAACTGGGCAGCAAACCCAATCAACGTTGACGATGGAACAAAAGAAAAATACTACTGTCTGGATATGTTCCCATATCCATCCGGTAATGGTCTTCATGTTGGTCATTGGAGAGGTTATGTAATCTCTGATGTATGGAGCCGTTACAAAATGATGCATGGATACTACTTAATTCATCCAATGGGATGGGATGCATTCGGTCTTCCAGCAGAAAACTACGCAATCAAAAATGGCGTTCATCCTGCAATCTCTACAGCAGCTAACGTTAAAAATATCAAACGTCAGATCAATGAAATCGCAGCTATTTATGACTGGGATCGTGAAGTGAACACAACAGATCCTGAATTCTATAAATGGACTCAGTGGATCTTCGTTAAGATGTTCAAAGAAGGCTTAGCTTACGAAAAACAGATGCCAATCAACTGGTGTCCATCCTGTAAGACAGGTCTTGCCAACGAAGAAGTAGTAGATGGCAAATGTGAAAGATGTCATTCTGAAGTTACTAAGAAAAACCTTCGTCAGTGGATGCTTAAGATCACAGCATATGCTGAAAGATTATTAGCAGACCTTGACAAATTAGACTGGCCTGAAAAAGTTAAAAAGATGCAGACAGACTGGATTGGTAAATCCTATGGTGCAGAAGTTGATTTCCAGGTTGATGGAAGAGACGAAGCAATCACTGTTTACACAACAAGACCAGATACATTACATGGTGCAACATTCATGGTATTAGCACCAGAACATGCACTCGCAGCTGAACTTGCAACAGAAGAAACAAAAGAAGCAGTTGACGATTACATCTTCAAATCTTCCATGAGATCTTCCGTAGACCGTATGTCTGATAAAGAAAAGACAGGTGTATTCACAGGAAGCTATGCAATCAACCCACTTAATGGTGCGAAAGTACCAATCTGGTTATCTGATTATGTATTAGCAGATTACGGTACTGGCGCAATCATGTGTGTACCTGCTCATGATGACCGTGACTTTGAATTCGCAACAAAATTTGATATCCCTATCATCCAGGTTATCGCAAAAGACGGCGTTGAAATTGAGAATATGACAGAAGCATACACAGAAGCATCCGGAACTATGATCAACTCCGGTGACTGGAATGGTATGGAATCTTCTGTATTAAAAGTAGAAGCTCCATTAATGATTGAAGAGATGGGCTTTGGTAAGAAGACAGTGAACTACAAATTACGTGACTGGGTATTCTCCCGTCAGCGTTACTGGGGGGAACCAATCCCAATCATCCACTGTGAAAAATGTGGAGCAGTTCCTGTACCTGAAGAAGAATTACCAGTATTATTACCAGACGTAGAAAAGTACGAACCAACTGGTACTGGTGAATCTCCACTTGCAGCAATCGATTCCTGGGTTAATACAACATGTCCTTGCTGTGGAGGCCCTGGTAAACGTGAAACTAACACTATGCCTCAGTGGGCTGGTTCTTCCTGGTATTTCTTAAGATATGTAGATCCTAAGAACAGCGAAGCTTTAGTTTCCAAAGAAAAAGCTGAAAAATACTTACCAGTAGATATGTATATCGGTGGTGTAGAACATGCCGTTCTTCACTTATTATATTCCAGATTCTATACAAAATTCTTATATGATATCGGTGTTGTAGACTTCGAAGAACCATTCAAGAAGTTATTCAACCAGGGTATGGTTTGTGGTCGTGACCGCGAAACAGGTGCAGCTACCAAGATGAGTAAATCCCTTGGTAACATCGTATCTCCTGACGATATGGTAAATGACTACGGCTGTGACTCCTTACGTATGTATGAATTATTCATCGGACCACCAGAACTTGATTCTATCTGGGATGACCGTGGTATGGAAGGTATCTACCGTTTCTTAAACCGTGTATGGAATATGTTCTCTGAAAACAAAGACAAAGACGTAAAAGAAACAAAAGAGCTTGTAAAACTTCGTAACAAGATGATCTACGATATTACAACTCGTTTAGAATCCTTCAGTTTGAATACAGTTGTATCCGGTTTCATGGAATACAACAACAAATTTGTTGACCTTACAAAGAAGGGCGGCGTAGATAAAGAAACATTAAAAGCCCTTACTTTATTACTTGCTCCATTTGCACCACATATCGGTGAAGAAATGTGGGAACAGTTAGGTGGAGAAGGAAGCGTATTCCACCAGGCTTGGCCAACATATGATGAATCCAAGATGAAAGACGACGAAATCACAATTCCAGTACAGATCAACGGTAAAACACGTGCAACAATCACTGTAGCTGCAGATGCATCCAAAGATGAAATCTTAGCAACAGCAAAAGAAGCAGTTGCTTCCAAGATTACAGCAACAATCCGTAAAGAAATCTACGTTCCTGGAAAGATTGTTAACATCGTTGCAAAATAGTCGTTTGTAATAAAGGGTCTAAATGGCGCAGGCAGATTATTGCCTGCGCGTTTTTTTACAACACCCATGGAGAATGTTTTAAAATGAGTAAATCAAAACAGAGAAATCTGACAGAGGGCAATGTGGCAAAGATGCTGATCATTTTTGCATTCCCGCTTCTGATTTCAAATATGTTCCAGTCTTTGTACAGCCTGGTGGATATTATGATTGCCGGCAAGTTCATTGGAAGCAATGGAATCTCCGCGATCAACAATTCTTCACAGGTCATTGTCATCATTACAAAGATTGCCATTGGTATTACCCAGGGCGGTAATATCATCATCGGCCAGTACTTTGGAGCCGGCGAAGAAGAACGAAAGAGACACGCCATTGGTACAATTACCATTCTTTCCTTCTTTCTTGGGCTTGTCAGTATGGCAGTGTTCTATTTTGGTGCAGAACCAATCCTGATCAAGCTTGGTGCACCAGCTTTAGCTGAGGCTAAAACCTATCTTCAGATTTGTGCCATCGGTCTTCTATTTGTCTGGATGTACAATGCATTTTCGGGCATTTTACGCGCAATGGGTAACTCCAAACTTCCAATGCGCTGCGTTATGATCTCTTCCATCATCAATATCATTCTCGACTATATCTTTGTCGGAATGTGGGGAATGGGAACAGCAGGTGCAGCATGGGCAACCATGATCTCACAGATCATCTCCTGCCTGGTAGCATTTGGCTTCCTCGTTGCCAACAAGTCATCCTTTAGCTTTGATCTGCCAACCATGCGTGTGAAGGGTGCCGAAACCAAGAAAATATTCCGTCTCGGTATTCCATCAGCGATTCAGATGACCATTGCTGGCTTCTCCTGGCTATTTGTCACTTATATGATCAACAAATACGGAGTGGATGCGTCAGCAGGTAACGGAATCTCTATTAAGATCAAAGATATGTGCCAGCTTCTGTTACAGGCATTAAACCTTGCAACCTCAACCATGGTTGCACAGAACCTTGGAGCGAAGAAGTACGACCGTGTCATGGAAATTGTCAATACAGCCATCAAGATCAACCTGCTTTTGGCAACAGCAACGATCATTCTCTGCCAGATCTTCGGTGGACCTATGGTTGCATTCTTCTCCGATAACCCGGCAGCAGTGGCAGCAGGTACATTAAACTTAAAAATCGAAATTTTTGGACAGCTGTTCTACGCAGTGTTTCTTATATACAACTCTTTGTCCATCGGAGCCGGACAATCAGAGTTTGCAATGTTCAACTCCTTCCTCAACTGTATTGTTGTTCGTATTGTACTTTGTTATATATTCGAACATTTCTGGGGACTTACTGGAATTTACGTTGCGTGTATGGCAGCAACCTTTATTTCCTGTCCTGTTGGTTGGATTTATGCCAAATGTGGGACATGGAAGCGGGATATCGTATCCAAATAATGAAAGTTTCAGAAGAATATTATGCATGGGGTTTGCATAATATTCTTCTTTTTGTTTCGAGACAATTATAAAAATGTATAAATTTCTTCATATTATTTGACCGTAAGGCACGCACATGGTATAATTAGTATATAAAATGAAGGGTGTACTATATAATGAAAGGAGGAACAATGACATTTTATTGCAGAGCAGATGCTCTGGAGCTTTACAAACTTGTATCGAACGTAATTGCATCTCAGGTCATGTTTAAGCCAGATAGTATATTGGGGACGGCTGGCACATTTGACAAGGATGAACAGATTACAGAGATTATTACACGATGGGTGGATGAAGGTCATGTTTCATTTGACGAAGCCTCATTGTTGGAATATCACTCCAGGGAATCAGCGAATACAAAAGTGGATTTAATGATTTATGGAATTGGCAAGGGTTACAAGCGTCCACGCAAATATGAAATCTATCAGGCATTCAAGAATTCTGATAAGATTCTGGCAATTGCAACGGGCAAAGAGAATGCAAAGACCATAAGAGATGCATTACAGGTGAATGTACTTGCTGAAGATCCGGTGACAGTACTAAGAGATCATGGCAATGTAATTGTCTGCGGTGATGAAGAAGCTTTGTCACTGTTATCAAAAGAAAATGGAAGATGGTTATAACGAACGAGAATGAGGATGTGAAGGTTTCATGACTTTCACATCCTTTTTGTGATGTTTGCAGGATGATAATATCATTTTATTTGTTTACAAAATTGAAGGATTGTGTTATAATTCCTTCATAATTTGCGTAAAATAAAGGAAAAAATGAAATTTATAGAGGAGGATCCGCGATATGATTACATTATATCCAGGTGGAGCTTATCTTGTGAATGGCACACAGTTAATTCCAGACGGTGCTGATCAGGAAGCTTTATTAAAACAGGCTGCAGGAGAAGTAGTATCCAAAGAAGCAGCAGCAAAGAATACAATCGCTTATGGCATTTTAGAAGCACACAATACTTCTGATAACATGAGCAAATTAAAAATCAAGTTTGACAAATTAACATCCCACGACATTACATTTGTAGGTATCATCCAGACCTGTCGTGCATCCGGAATTGAAAAATTCCCAATCCCTTACGTTCTCACAAACTGCCACAACTCTTTATGTGCAGTAGGCGGAACAATCAATGAAGATGACCACGTATATGGCTTAACAGCTGCAAAGCGTTACGGCGGCATGTACGTACCACCTCATCAGGCAGTTATTCACCAGTTTGCCCGTGAAATGCTTGCTGGCGGCGGTAAGATGATCTTAGGATCTGACTCCCACACACGTTACGGTGCGTTAGGTACCATGGCTATGGGTGAAGGTGGTCCTGAATTAGTAAAACAGTTATTATCCAGAACTTATGATATCAATATGCCAGGCGTAGTTGCAATTTACTTAAAGGGCAAACCTGAAAAGGGCGTAGGTCCACAGGACGTTGCGCTTGCAATCATCGGTAAAGTCTTCGGCAATGGCTATGTAAACAACAAAGTAATGGAATTCGTAGGACCTGGTGTCGCAAACTTAAGCGCAGATTTCCGTATCGGCGTTGATGTTATGACAACAGAAACTACATGTTTATCTTCTATCTGGAAGACAGATGATACCATCAAGGAATTCTATGATATCCACAGAAGACCGGAAGAATACAAAGAATTAAATCCTGGCGCTGTTGCTTACTATGACGGAGTGGTAGAAGTAGACTTAAGCGCAATCAAACCAATGATTGCTATGCCATTCCATCCAAGCAACACATACACAATCGAAGAAGTGAATGCAAATCTTGGAGACATCTTATCTGATGTTGAAAAGAGAGCATTGGTTTCCTTAGATGGCGCCGTAGATTACTCCCTTATGGATAAAGTTCGCAATGGACGTTTATACGTAGAACAGGGTATCATCGCAGGATGTGCCGGTGGTGGATTTGAAAATATCTGTGATGCAAGAGACATCTTAAAGGGTGCGAATATCGGTGCAGACGAATTCACACTTTCTGTATACCCGGCTTCCACACCAATCTTCATGGAACTTGCTAAGAATGGTGTTATTGCAGATTTATTAGGAACAGGTGCTGTTGTGAAGACTGCATTCTGTGGTCCATGTTTCGGTGCTGGTGATACACCTGCCAACAATGCATTATCTATCCGTCATACAACACGTAACTTCCCTAACCGTGAAGGTTCCAAGTTACAGAGTGGACAGATTTCTTCTGTAGCATTAATGGATGCTCGTTCCATCGCAGCAACTGCAGCAAACAAAGGTTATTTAACACCTGCTACAGATATGGTTGATGTTGACTATACAAAACCTAAATACTATTTCGACAAGACAATCTACGACAACAGAGTATTCGACTCCAAGGGCGTTGCAGATGAATCCGTAGAAATCAAGTTCGGTCCTAATATCAAAGACTGGCCAGAAATGTCTGCACTTCCAGAAAATATGGTATTAAAAGTGGTTTCCGAAATCCATGATCCTGTTACAACAACAGACGAATTAATTCCATCTGGTGAGACATCTTCCTACCGTTCCAACCCACTTGGTCTTGCTGAATTTGCTTTATCCAGAAAAGACCCAGCATACGTTGGACGTGCAAAAGAAGTCCAGAAAGCACAGAGAGCAGTAGAAGCTGACACATGTCCGGTTTCTGTACTTCCAGAATTAAAACCAATCATGGATACTATCAAAGCAAACTTTGATGTAAACCGTAAAGTTCTTGGCTTTGGTTCCACAATCTTCGCTGTAAAACCAGGTGATGGATCTGCCCGTGAACAGGCTGCATCCTGCCAGAAGGTATTAGGCGGATGGGCAAATATTGCCAACGAATATGCAACAAAGCGTTACCGCTCCAACTTAATCAATTGGGGTATGCTTCCATTCTTAATTGATGGCGAAGACTTACCATTCACAAATGGCGATTACTTATTCATCCCACAGATTAAGAAAGCAATCGAAGATAAATTAACAGAAATCCCAGCATACGTAGTAAAAGACGGCGAAATGAAAGAATTCACCTTGAAGATGGGCGAACTCACAGATGACGAAAGAACAATCATTCTTAAGGGTTGTCTGATCAACTATTATCGCGGATAGCGCCTAGCGAAGCAAAAAGAAAACAAATGGTCATGGAGACGCATTTATGTGGATCCATGACCATTTTTTTCTTTTTATTACGCGTTGCTAC